>NZ_SORL01000006.1:0-1072 GCF_004368925.1 Algibacter lectus | reverse complement strand
CAGATCTCGTCAACATTGTAAATCCCCTCTCTTTTCTACACAGATTTCGAACAGTTCTGTGAGGCTTTTAGACCTCGATTTTAAGTCGTTGAAACTCGCGTAGTATGTCCTTTCAAAAAAATAATTTGTTATGAATAAAGATATTAAATATTTTGGTATTGACATTAGTTATTTAGTTTTTGATGTCACAGATTCAGATGGTAATTATTATCAGTTTAAAAATAAGGTTTCAGGCTTTAAAGCATTTAGAAAACTTTTAAATTCTGAGAGTCATTGTGTGATGGAAGCTACAGGTTACTATCATTATCAGTTGGCTTATTATTTGTTTGAAGAAGGTCTAAATGTTTCAGTAGAAAATCCATTGTCTGTAAAACGATTTATCCAGATGCGGCTATCCAAGATTAAGACCGATAAGAGTGATTCAAAACTTATATGTTCTTATGCTGAGCAAGTAGAGTTAAAGCTTTGGAAAGGTAGTTCCAAGGAAGTACAGGAGTGTCTTCAAATTACCAGAACCCTTTCTGTGTATACAAAACAGCGTACGATGATAAAGAATAAACTTCATGGTGAATCTGTTTTAGGGGAACCAAGTAAAGCTATTGTAAGATCCTTAAAACGTAGTTTAAAACATTTAGATAAAGAGATGTCCAACTTAGAAGAGTTATTGCTGGTTTTAGTAAAAGAGGCTCATAAAGATTTATTTACTCGAATAAAAACCATACCAGGAATCGGAAAAAAAACATCTATTATGTTAATCGTTTTAACAGGTGGTTTTGAACGCTTTTCGAGTGCCGCAGAATTATGTAGTTACGCAGGATTAACTCCAGTGATTAGGCAAAGTGGAAGTAGTATAAAAGGACGACCACGAATTAGTAAAATGGGCAATCAAAAACTCAGAAATTTATTATTTATGTGCAGTTTTACAGCTTGTAAATACAACAAAGCATGCAGAGATATTTATGAACGATTAGTAGCAAAAGGAAAGAGTAAAAAATTAGCATTAATAGCGGTATGTAATAAGTTACTAAAACAAGCTTTTGCTATCGCAAAATCGGGTTTAATATTTGACAAG
>NZ_SORL01000005.1:748-4174 GCF_004368925.1 Algibacter lectus | reverse complement strand
TGGTTATCACCTTCGAAATCTTCATCGTTAGTTAATACATTACCAGTTACGGGTTGTCCAACGAATGTGTTGTTGATATCAGCAATAGCATCTGTACAATTAATAAGGATTTCAGTAGTTATTGTTGTAGCACAACCATTGGCATCGATTGCTGTTATTGTATAATTAGCTTCAGGTAAGTCAGAGAATGTTCCATTTGTTTGGTAGTTCGTTCCGCCATCAATAGAATAAGAATAAGGACTAATACCTCCAGTAGCTTCTGCTATTATTGTTCCTAATCCTTCACATACAATATTTGTTTGATTAGTAATAGTAACGGACACATTAGAGTCTGGTTGAATAATAGTTGCAGAGTCTGTAGTGATACACCCATTAGCATCTGTAATAGTTACAAAATAAGTTCCTGCTATAACATTAATTAGATCTTCAGTTATATCACCATTATCCCAATTAAATGTATACGGAGCAGTACCACCATTAACGGCTAAATCTAAAGAACCAGTAGCATCATCTTTACATAATATGTTAGATATTGCTATAGCAGAACTTAAAACATTAGGTTCGTTAATAGTAATAGTTGTACTTGTAGTACATAATGTTGTCGTATCTGTTACCGTGATAGTGTAATCTCCAGCAGGTAAATCGCTAACTGCGGCAGTTGTATTTGAGATGGTATCCCAAGCATAAGTAAAGTTTCCAGAACCACCAGTTACAGTAGCAGTAATACTACCATTGCTTTCTCCAAAACAAACAGCAGGAGTAGAAGTCCCTGTTACTGATAAGTTAAGACAACTTCCTGGGTTAACCGTTACTGTTGTATTATCAGTACATCCATTAGCATCGGTAACGGTTACAGTGTAATCACCAGCACTAAGTCCAGTAATAGCATCAGTAGTTTCTCCATTAGGTGACCAAGAATATGTATATGGTTCTACACCACCAGTAGTTGAAGTACTAGCAGTACCATCACCAGTATTTGGACCTAATTCATCTGTAGTCGTAGCTGTAATATTTAAAGCGTTACTAGGCTCTGTAATAGAAATAGTTTCTTCCACAGCTTGACAAACTGTTCCGTCGATAGCTACGCTAACAGAATATACACCAGCATTTATAGCACTAAGTGTACTTGATGTTACACCCGAATCAATTTGTCCGTTAGACCAAGTAAATGTAAAAGTAGCACTTGGGTTAGCATCAGAGTTTGCTGTTACTGTTGCAGCTCCAGAAGCATCACCAGTACAAAGTACATCAGTAACGTTAGTTATTGCGATTTCAGCATCACAAGTATTTACGCATTCGATAACAATACTTTGTGTTAATTCACAGTTATTAGCATCTGTAATAGTAACACTGTGCGTACCATTTGATAAATTAGTAGCAGTAGCTGTTGTCACATTACCAGCAGAAGCACTCCATTGGTAAGTGTATCCTTGAGTACCACCAGAAACTATAGCTGTTGCTTCACCATTAGCACATCCTTGTGCTGTAGTAGCATCTATTTTAGTTATGTTTAAACTAAGTGGGCTAGTAGGTTCAGAAATTGTATCACCAATAGAAGTTGTACATCCGTTGGCATCTGTAATTGTTACATTATAAGCACCAGCGATAACATTTGATAAATCTTCAGTTGTTGAGTTATTAGTGTCATTCCAAACAAAAGAGTATGGAGCAGTACCACCAACTACAGTAATATCTATACTTCCAGTTGCTTCACTGTTACAAAGTACATCGGTTACCGTTGCTATTGAAGCCGATAATTCAGCATCTGGTTGTGTTATAATAATATCTTGATTAAAAGCACATCCATTAGCATCTAAAACGATAACAGTATAATTTCCGTTAGCAAGATCTTTGAAGGTTCCGTCTAGAATGTAATTAACACCATTATCAATAGAATATGAGTAAGGTGCTATACCACCATCTCCTTTTACAGTTACTTCAGCAGTAGCATTTCCAAAACAATTTACATTTGTTTGATTTGTTATTGAAGCAGACACATTAGAGTCTGGTTGAATAATAGTTGCAGAGTCTGTAGTGATACATCCATTTGCATCTGTAATAGTTACAGAATAAGTTCCTGCTATAACATTAATTAGATCTTCAGTTGTATCACCATTATCCCAATTAAATGTATACGGAGCAGTACCACCATTAACGGCTAAATCTAGAGAACCAGTAGCATCATCTTTACATAATATGTTAGATATTGCTATAGCAGAACTTAAAACATTAGGTTCGTTAATAGTAATAGTTGTACTTGTAGTACATAATGTTGTCGTATCTGTTACCGTGATAGTGTAATCTCCAGCAGGTAAATCGCTAACTGCGGCAGTTGTATTTGAGATGGTATCCCAAGCATAAGTAAAGTTTCCAGAACCACCAGTTACAGTAGCAGTAATACTACCATTGCTTTCTCCAAAACAAACAGCAGGAGTAGAAGTCCCTGTTACTGATAAGTTAAGACAACTTCCTGGGTTAACCGTTACTGTTGTATTATCAGTACATCCATTAGCATCGGTAACGGTTACAGTGTAATCACCAGCACTAAGTCCAGTAATAGCATCAGTAGTTTCTCCATTAGGTGACCAAGAATATGTATATGGTTCTACACCACCAGTAGTTGAAGTACTAGCAGTACCATCACCAGTATTTGGACCTAATTCATCTGTAGTCGTAGCTGTAATATTTAAAGCGTTACTAGGCTCTGTAATAGAAATAGTTTCTTCCACAGCTTGACAAACTGTTCCGTCGATAGCTACGCTAACAGAATATACACCAGCATTTATAGCACTAAGTGTACTTGATGTTACACCCGAATCAATTTGTCCGTTAGACCAAGTAAATGTAAAAGTAGCACTTGGGTTAGCATCAGAGTTTGCTGTTACTGTTGCAGCTCCAGAAGCATCACCAGTACAAAGTACATCAGTAACGTTAGTTATTGCGATTTCAGCATCACAAGTATTTACGCATTCGATAACAATACTTTGTGTTAATTCACAGTTATTAGCATCTGTAATAGTAACACTGTGCGTACCATTTGATAAATTAGTAGCAGTAGCTGTTGTCACATTACCAGCAGAAGCACTCCATTGGTAAGTGTATCCTTGAGTACCACCAGAAACTATAGCTGTTGCTTCACCATTAGCACATCCTTGTGCTGTAGTAGCATCTATTTTAGTTATGTTTAAACTAAGTGGGCTAGTAGGTTCAGAAATTGTATCACCAATAGAAGTTGTACATCCGTTGGCATCTGTAATTGTTACATTATAAGCACCAGCGATAACATTTGATAAATCTTCAGTTGTTGAGTTATTAGTGTCATTCCAAACAAAAGAGTATGGAGCAGTACCACCAACTACAGTAATATCTATACTTCCAGTTGCTTCACTGTTACAAAGTACATCGGTTACCGTTGCTATTGAAGCT
>NZ_SORL01000005.1:0-650 GCF_004368925.1 Algibacter lectus | reverse complement strand
AAAAGAGTATGGAGCAGTACCACCAACTACAGTAATATCTATACTTCCAGTTGCTTCACTGTTACAAAGTACATCGGTTACCGTTGCTATTGAAGCTGTTATTGCAGTTGGTTGAGTAATTGTAACACTGATATTTTCAAGTTTACATCCTTTACTGTCAGTAATCGTTACTGTATGTGTACCTGCGTTTAAAGCAGTTGCTGTAGCAGTAGTTTCCCCGTTATCCCATAAATAAGTATACCCACCATTTCCGTTAGCAGCAGTTACTGTAGCCGAACCGTTAGATTCACCAAAACAAGTAACTGGACTATCTTGTACAGCACTAGCTGTTATAGCATCTGGTTGAGTAATTGTAACACTAACATTTTCAAGTTTACATCCTTTACTATCAGTAATCGTTACTGTATGTGTACCTGCGTTTAAAGCAGTTGCTGTAGCAGTAGTTTCCCCGTTATCCCATAAATAAGTATATCCACCATTTCCGTTAGCAGCAGTTACTGTAGCCGAACCGTTAGGTTCACCAAAACAAGTAACTGGACTATCTTGTACAGCACTAGCTGTTATTGCAGTTGGTTGAGTAATTGTAACACTGATATTTTCAAGTTTACATCCTTTACTGTCAGTAATCGTTACTGTATGTGTACCTGCGT
>NZ_SORL01000004.1:2500-5512 GCF_004368925.1 Algibacter lectus | reverse complement strand
ACAAAAAAAATCCTCAACAAATAAATGTTGAGGATTAAAAAAGGCAACGACCTACTCTCCCACAAATGCAGTACCATCGGCGCTAATGGGCTTAACTTCTCTGTTCGGAATGGTAAGAGGTGAGCCCCATCGCTATAACCACCTTAAGTTATAGCTGCTCGCTATTAGATCTAAATCCTTTAGCATACAGCGTTTATCACATAGGATAAACAAATATCTTAACATATTGAAATAAGAGACATGACTTGTAAATAATATAATATATTGTTCTCGTTTTAAAAAAACAGGCGTACAATAAGCCTATGGGTTATTAGTACTACTTGGCTATGACATTACTGCCTTTACACCTATAGCCTATCAACGTGGTAATCTTCCACGACCCTTTAAAGAAATCTCATCTTGTGGTGGGTTTCGCGCTTATATGCTTTCAGCGCTTATCCCTTCCCAACGTAGCTACTCAGCAATGCTCCTGGCGGAACAACTGATACACCAGAGGTTAGTCCAACTCGGTCCTCTCGTACTAGAGTCAGATCCACTCAAATTTCTAACGCCCACTGTAGATAGAGACCGAACTGTCTCACGACGTTCTGAACCCAGCTCGCGTGCCACTTTAATGGGCGAACAGCCCAACCCTTGGGACCTTCTCCAGCCCCAGGATGTGACGAGCCGACATCGAGGTGCCAAACCCCCCCGTCGATATGAGCTCTTGGGGGAGATCAGCCTGTTATCCCCGGCGTACCTTTTATCCTTTGAGCGATGGCCCTTCCATACGGAACCACCGGATCACTATGCTCTACTTTCGTACCTGATCGACTTGTAGGTCTCTCAGTCAAGCTCCCTTATGCCATTGCACTCTACGCACGATTACCAACCGTGCTGAGGGAACCTTTAGAAGCCTCCGTTACTCTTTTGGAGGCGACCACCCCAGTCAAACTACCCACCAAGCACTGTCCCTTCAATAGAAGGTTAGACTCTAGATAAGCAAAGGGTGGTATTTCAACAATGACTCCACAACGCCTAGCGACGCCGCTTCAAAGTCTCCCACCTATCCTACACATTACTTATCCAAAACCAATACTAAGCTATAGTAAAGGTGCACGGGGTCTTTTCGTCCCACAGCGGGTAATCGGCATCTTCACCGATACTACAATTTCACCGAGCTCATGGCTGAGACAGTGTCCAGATCGTTGCACCATTCGTGCAGGTCGGAACTTACCCGACAAGGAATTTCGCTACCTTAGGACCGTTATAGTTACGGCCGCCGTTTACTGGGGCTTCATTTGAATGCTTCGCCGAAGCTAACATCTCCACTTAACCTTCCAGCACCGGGCAGGTGTCAGGCCATATACATCATCTTTCAATTTAGCATAGCCCTGTGTTTTTGATAAACAGTCGCCTGGACCTTTTCACTGCGGCCACCCCGAAGGGTGGCGACTCTTCTCCCGAAGTTACGAGTCTATTTTGCCTAATTCCTTAGCCATGAATCTCTCGAGCACCTTAGAATTCTCATCCCAACTACCTGTGTCGGTTTAGGGTACGGGCTGCTTCTCTTGCTTTTCTTGGAAGTCGATTTGCTAGATTATCACCTTGACCGAAGTCTCAGTGTACTATCGCGGTGTTACCACTCGCTTCAACGCACAATTCCGTCTGTGCGCACTAACTTTTCGCCTCCGTCACTTTTAATGAGAGCAGGTACTGGAATATTAACCAGTTGTCCATCCACTACCCCTTTCGGGTTCGCGTTAGGTCCCGACTAACCCTCAGCTGATTAGCATAGCTGAGGAAACCTTAGTCTTTCGGTGTGCGGGTTTCTCGCCCGCATTATCGTTACTTATGCCTACATTTTCTTTTGTAGCTTCTCCAGCATGACTCACATCACACCTTCGACGACACTACAATGCTCCCCTACCGATATTTCTATCCCATAGCTTCGGTAATATGTTTATGCCCGATTATTATCCATGCCGAACCGCTCGACTAGTGAGCTGTTACGCACTCTTTAAATGAATGGCTGCTTCCAAGCCAACATCCTAGCTGTCAAAGCAGTTCAACCTCGTTTTTTCAACTTAACATATATTTTGGGACCTTAGCTGATGGTCTGGGTTCTTTCCCTCTCGGACATGGACCTTAGCACCCATGCCCTCACTGCTGATTAACATTTTATAGCATTCGGAGTTTGTCAGGAATTGGTAGGCGGTGAAGCCCCCGCATCCAATCAGTAGCTCTACCTCTATAAAACTATAAATCAACGCTGCACCTAAATGCATTTCGGGGAGTACGAGCTATTTCCGAGTTTGATTGGCCTTTCACCCCTACCCACAGGTCATCCGAAGACTTTTCAACGTCAACCGGTTCGGTCCTCCACTGTATGTTACTACAGCTTCAACCTGCCCATGGGTAGATCACACGGTTTCGCGTCTACCACTACTAACTAAGCGCCCTATTCAGACTCGCTTTCGCTACGGATCCGGACCTGAAGTCCTTAACCTTGCTAGCAACGGTAACTCGTAGGCTCATTATGCAAAAGGCACGCCGTCACAGCACGAAGCCGCTCCGACCGCTTGTAAGCGTATGGTTTCAGGTTCTATTTCACTCCCTTATTCAGGGTTCTTTTCACCTTTCCCTCACGGTACTAGTTCACTATCGGTCTCTCAGGAGTATTTAGCCTTATCGGATGGTCCCGACTGTTTCATACAGGATTACTCGTGTCCCGCACTACTCAGGATACCACTATCTAAACGTTCTTTACTTATACCGGGCTATCACCGTCTTTGGCTTGTCTTTCCAAACAATTCTAATTCATCGCGCTTCGAATATCGTGGTCCTACAACCCCAGTATTGCCGTAACAACACTGGTTTGGGCTAATCCGCGTTCGCTCGCCACTACTAACGGAATCACTTTTGTTTTCTTCTCCTCCGGGTACTTAGATGTTTCAGTTCTCCGGGTTTGCTTGGCTTACGCCATGACATATCTTCAATATGCCGGGTTGCCCCATTCGGATATCTACGGAT
>NZ_SORL01000003.1:0-13429 GCF_004368925.1 Algibacter lectus | reverse complement strand
GTTTCAACGACTTAAAATCGAGGTCTAAAAGCCTCACAGAACTGTTCGAAATCTGTGTAGAAAAGAGAGGGGATTTACAATGTTGACGAGATCTGTAGTCTCTCCGTATATATTAACCTTATTCCTCTCTTTTGTGCTTTCTATTTTATATGTTTAAATTAGTCTTTTTTATTTAAATGCTAACTTAAGCCGTATATAATTTGTTGCTAGTTCTAGCCTACTTACGAAAATCCTCGCGGATTTTCTATTCGGTTTTTATTTGCTAAATTAGGTGCTTAAACCACGCAACAAACCATATACAACAACGTTGGCAAACATATAACCGAACAATGAAATTCATCTATTTAACCATAATTTTACTTCTGACTTTTAGTTGTTCAAACGAAAAAGATATAGCCGAATTTGAAAAAGTTTTAGGAAAAGAAAACAGCGAAACTCTGACTTATCTCGTAAACGACTTTGAATCGGATTTTCTTAAAAGACAGTATCCGAATTTGGACACAAAAAGCGCTTACAAACAATTTTTGACCGAATTATCAAAAGGAGGAACTGAATATTGGAAAAAGATTTCAAAAAGCAGTAGAGAATATCTAAAAGAAAGTGATTTAAGATTGGAAATTTATAGTGTTCCTGACTCAATTTGGATTGAACGCGACCCTGAAAAACTGACTTTGAGTTTTAGCGACGTTCCAATGTTAAAAATTAAACGTAAATATTTAATGCCAGACGGAACTTTCGGCTTCAGTACTTCTGAATCTTCATTCCGACACAAAGAACCGATAGATGAGGATTCTATAATCGATTCTCGAAAAAATTGGAATGGCATTAATTATGTTGGGAGTTATACAAGAGGACTAAATTCGATTTCTAACAAATCTCGTTTTCTGACTGGATACCTCGATATGAGAGACGCTGCTGGAACAATAGACCCAATACTTATTGCTGACCGAATGTTGGAATATAAAGTTGATATAGATGACTATTTCATAAAGAGATTAATAATAACCGAAATTGTCTATTGAAAATAAAATACGATTTGCCAACACCGTGTATAATTAATTGCTTTGGCAAGTGCTTATTTGGAAAATTCCTGCGGAATATTCTATCTGTGATTTATTTGCTAAATTAGTTGCTTAACCACGCAACTAACCATACACAAAACCGTTACCATACATTTGAGAAATGACGAACACATTAAAATATTTAGGACTGATTTTAATATTATCTGTTATCGGATTTTTAATTCGAGATTACTTTTTTGACTTTCCTCTTTCCCAAATAGCCAATGAAAACACTCAAATTGTTCGCCGAAATATAAGCGGACAATTTTATTCTCATATTTTATTCGCTCTGTCAATCGGAATTATTCCTCTACTCTATTTGGTTATAAAAAAATTGACCAAACTGAATTTTATAAATCAAGGTTTAATTTCTTGCGGAATAATACTTGTTAGTGGAATTTCACTTTGGCAATTCAGAATATTTCAACTGAACAATAAATTTAAAAAACTATCTGAATTTGACCTTGGAAACGGAATTCAAACAGAACTGAATTATGACAATCTGAATTTTGGACGTTATTTATTCATTGGTTTTTTAATCGGAACAGTTTTGAGTATTTTAATATTTAAGAATAAGAACAAATCGATAACGGAATAAAAAAACGTATGGTAACACCGTATAAAAATAATGCTTAGTTTAGTGCTTAATCGAGAGTTCGTGCATTTTTGTTACATCTGATTTTCCTGCGGAAAATCCTCGCACACAAAACCGCACTATTCTTATACATAAACGTTGTAGTGCATTTGAGGAATGAACAATAAAAAACGAAATTCATACATAATCATAATCGGATTTTTACTGATATTCGGAACTATTTTCTCTTGGAATTATTCGACTTTTAGTGGACTAAAAAATAACACAGGATATACTTACGGAAAAATAGTTGCGAATTGGGAATCTGGAAAACATAAACACGATTATTCAAGATATGAATATCAAGTTAACGGAATTACATTTCAGGGAAGACAAGGAGATAATTATCCGAAAGAAAAATTGGTAGTTGTTGTTTATGACAAAGAGAATCCAAAATTTAGTATGATTGCGGAATATCCTTTGGAATTAATAAACGAACAAAACGATACATTAAAGATTGAGGAAAGATTTGTGAATTACAGTTGGTGGAATTATTTGCCAGCTGACAATATTTCTGATATATGGAAAAAATAAAAAAACGCACTACAACACCGTATAAAAATAATTGCGGTTTAGTGCTTAAACAAAGGTAGTTGCGTATTTGCTACATCTGATTTTCCTTCGGAAAATCCTCGCACGCAAACCCGCAACTATTCTTATACATAAACGTTAGGCAACATTTAGGTAAAACCCTGCAAAATAGCGAGCAAACTAATTGAAATGTACTGTTCACTCATTCTGACTTTTTAAAAACCGCTTGAAATTATAGTTTT
Organism: Algibacter lectus; assembly: GCF_004368925.1. Lineage (NCBI taxonomy): Bacteria > Pseudomonadati > Bacteroidota > Flavobacteriia > Flavobacteriales > Flavobacteriaceae > Algibacter > Algibacter lectus. The sequence continues at coordinate 10,961 of NZ_SORL01000003.1, read as the reverse complement.
GATGTAACAAACGGATTAAAAAATAAATTAAACCAATGAAAAACATCATACTTATTCTTTTCGGATTTTTAGCAATTCAAACTTTTGCACAAAACAAAAACTTTATTGATCAACCATTTTTAGAAACGATTGCGGAAATCGACACTTTGGTGACGCCTGACAAAATTCATTTAGTAATAATATTAAACGAAGACGACAATCGGAATCGAAAATCAACTGAGGAATTAGAGGCTTCAATGATGAGAGTGCTGAACTCATTGAAAATCGATTTAGAAAAAAATCTTTCTCTTTTGGATTATAGTAGTGACTTCAAAAAATACTTTTTAAGTGGACAAAAAATTCTGAAAACAAAAATGTATTCTCTAATTGTAAATGACGCTCAAACTGTTGGAAAAGTAATGGCAGAGTTGGAACGTGAGGAAATATCAAACGTATCTATTACAAAAACAGAATATTCTAAATCTGACCAATTATTGCTTGATTTAAAGTCGAAGGCTATTTTAAAAGCAAAACGATATGCGGAAAAAATGGTCGCACCAATAAACCAAAAAATTGGAAAAGCGATTTATATTTCTGATTTAGAAAGCGAATCAATTACAAGCCAACTACAAGGTAAAGTTGCAGGAGTTCAAATCAGAGGGTATTCAAGTATTTATGGAAGTCGTGCACAAGAAAATATCGTTATTGATTTTGAGAAAATGAAGTTTTCGACAAAAATAAAAGTAAAATTTATAATTGAATAAAAACGTTGCCTAACAGTATATATAACAAATAGGGCTATCAGTGTTTCATCGAAAGGTCTGTTTCTATTTGCAAAGCCGCCAAATCTTTTGATTTGGTATTAAAAGAGAAAAATTAAAACAAAATAAAAAGATTTGGCTTGTGGCTAAACCGAAAGTAATCGCTTATTTTCTGCCCTACTTGCCATATATTTAACGTTGCCATTCATGGCTCACTCAGATCTAAAAAATATACAAATGAGAATCAAAGTGGTTTAAAAACATATTCCTAAAAACCTTACTCAACCAACTTCTGACAATTCAAAGAGCAACTGTTGCGTGCGACTGACTTTACTCATGCGCAAAACATCTGACTTTTGACAAAGAAAACACAATGTTTTCGCGTGACTGACTTTACTCGTGCTACAAAAACTCTCGGTTTTCTATATTTAATCACATTTTTTTCATAAAACAAGTCCGACAAAAAATACCACGCATGGCAACATTGTATAAAAATAATGCTTAGTTTAGTACCTAATCAAGAGTTAATGCGCGTTTGCATGCATCTGATTTTCCTTCGGAAAATCCTCGCACTCAAACTACGCACTATTCTTATATGTAACCGTTACCTGCAAGCTGAAAGCCGATGAACATAGAGACAGCAAGATATATTTCAAATTACTACCATCGATTTTTCAACGATAAGGAAAATATCGCTCATCGACATATAAATTCATTATTTAAACTAAATGGGGAACCTGAAAGTACATCTCGATATAAAATTTATAAACGTAAAGGTTGGATAACGACTGATAAAGAAGCTCTTGAATTAATTAAAAATGGAGAAACAGAATTCTTTATAAATACAGCTAACCGAATACTAAAAGAATACAAAAGTGAAATCTTTTTAAACAATTGTCCGAATTGTAAAAAATTAGCAAGAACACCCAAAGCTAGACAATGCAGACATTGTGGAAATAAATGGTTTGAATAAAAATATGAAAGGAGAACCAAGAGGACGATTACATCAAGAATCAGAATTTGTTTTTGATGAGTTTAATGGATTAAAAATTGAACAATTGATTGTATGTGAAAATCATAAATCAGAAACTATATTAATTTATATAAAAGTTAAAAACAGAAATTGGCATCAATACTTTCTTGATGCTGGAATAGGGTTTTGGGAAAATTGGGATAATTTAGAAGATATCGAAGATGATGAACAGTTCAAATATGTAGACTCAACTGAAAAACTAAACTTGAACGGAAAACAGATTTCTAAAATCTATTGCACTAGTGATTTTAAGAATAGTAGAATTGTTATTGAATTTAAAAATAAAGAAAAGCTGATTCTAAAATGTGTGAATCCAGAGATTTTTGATTCTGAATGTGAATTAATTAAAACAACCGAATAAAGCCAGCAGGTAACAATGTGTATAATTCATTGCTAGTTATAGCCTACTTACGAAAGTCCTCGCGGACTTTCTATCTATGATTTATTTGCTAACTTTAGTGCTTAAACCCGCAACGAAATCATACACTAGACCGTTGTACACAATTTGACCAATGAGAAAAACAATTATTTATCTTTTCATTTTAACCTTTTCATTTTCATTTTCTCAAAACAAAAAAGGGGAAATATTGACTGATGGACAAGGAAATATTATAGAAAAAAAAGAGCTTATTAAAAAAGACAATTTGGAACCTAAAACACCAAATAAGATTTTGAAAGAGTTTTATTTAAATCAAAATAATTTTGAAAATTTAGACAATTTAATGAGTTTCAGGTTTTATCAGAAAACCCCATATTCAGAATTTAAAAACGCTATTGAATCAAAAAACAAAACCTGTGGCAAGTTATTAAACTATAAAATTGTTCAAACTGAATATTCGGATGACAAAAAATCTGTCAGATTAAATACTGACGTTAATTATGAAAACATGAATACAATTGAACAAATCTTGTTGATAAAAGAAACCGACAATGATAACTATGAAGTATTTGGCTATGAATTAAAAATAAAATAAAAACTGTGTACAACACCGTATAAAAAAAATTGCTAGTTTTAGCTAAACCAAAGTTAGTTGCTCTTTTGCTTGCTTCTGATTTTCCTTCGGAAAATCCTCGCACACAAACACGCAACTTTCCTTATACATAAACGTTGTACAACATTTGACCATATAATGAAAATCAGAGTTTTAATGACATTATTTTTAGTTTTTATAAGTTGCAAAAATGTGACTAATAAGGAAACTGAACAAGTCCAAATAGTTGTTGATTCAACTGGTTTGAAAATTGAAACGGTCGAAAAAAATTCTGGAAATTTAAGACTGACTTCTTTTCTTGAAAATCCGATTGACTTACAAGATTTTAAGTCAAAGAAAAAACAGTCCTTAAGTACTGTAATGAATGGAAAAGAATATTATTTGAATCCAAAGATTAATGATTCAATACTATATTTATATTCATTTTTACCAAATGTCCCTTTTCAAAGCAAAATTGAACAACTCGAAATTGTTGTTTTTAAATTCGGGAAAAACAAGCATTCTTGGGAAGATAATACAGAAATTTTGATTGAACTTAATGTTAAAGCTCAAGATATTAATTTAGGAAAAGCTAATCTTGTCGGACTTTCAAAAACTGAATTAGAATCTGAATTTGGAACTGAATATCTGACTTTTGACAATGCAATTGTCTATTCGAATAAAAACAGAGTTTTGATAGTTGAGTTTAGCGACTCAAAAATCAAATCCTACAATTATATAAAGTTAAATACCGAGAAAATCGACAAAGATTTAATCGGACAAATAATAAAATAAAAAACGTTGTACAACATTGTATAAAAATAATGCGTAAGTTTATTCCTAAACCTAAAGATAGTGCTTGTTTGCTTGCATCTGATTTTCCTTCGGAAAATCCTCGCACTCAAACTACGCACTATTCTTATACGTAACCGTTACCCAACATTTGGGAAACATTGAGAAAACGAAAAATTATAGGAATATATCTATTGTCATTTATCATTTTGACAGCAATACTGATTTTCTCATCAGAACCTTTATTGAACATATTTGCTTCTGAAATTCATAACGTTGGAATGTGGCTGAATTTAATAATTTATGGAACAATTGGAATTTTGATTTTGACAGTTGTTTCGTGTCTGATTTTTATAAAACGAAATAATTAATGTTCTGGAAAAGGAAAAAAAATAAATCATCGGAATTTAAATGCTCTGAATGCGGACAAGTCCATTCCGAATGGCCAGCATTAGCTTTTAAATCACCAGCGAATTACGATTTTCTCTCTGACCAAGAAAAATCGGAACTTGGAAAGTTGAACTCTGACTTTTGCGAAATTCATTATGAAGACCAAATTGACCGATTTATTAGAGTAACACTAACTCAAAAAGTAAATGATGCTTGTGAAACTCTTGAATATGGACTTTGGGTTTCCTTAAGCGAAAAAAGCTATTCTGATTATAAAGAAAATTTCAACAATCCGAAATACGAAACTGGATTTTTCGGTTGGTTATGTAGCAATATCGCTGAATATGGAGATACGTCTTCAATTCCTTGCGATGTAATGACAAAAAGTGGAAATGACAGACCTGAAATTTTTCCTCACGAAGATTTTGACCATCCTTTTGTTAGAGATTATTACAACGGAATTTCAAAAGCGGAAGCTGAAAATAGAATAAACGAAATGATAAAAAACGTTGGGTAACAACGTATATAATCCATTGCTAGTACTAGCCTACTTACGAAAATCCTCGCGGATTTTCTATTCGGTTTTTATTTGCTAAATTAGTTGCTTACACACGCAACGTATCATATACAAAACCGTTAGCAACAATAATGAGAAACCAAATGCAGAATATTAAATCAATCATTTTATTAATAATTGTAGGAACATTTAGTTCTTGCCAATTTAACCAATCAGTAAATACGGATTTAACAACTGGTGCATATTCCAGAGGTGATGGAATTGGAATTGATGATATTATAATAGAAATTAACGGAGAAGCTGACAATAGAAATGAATTTGTCTTTGGCGAAAAAGTAAATCTTGTATTTAATAATGTTTCTGGATTAACCAATTCAGACGGAAAAACATTTCCGGAACTTTCAATGCATATTGTAAAAAATGAGAAAGATACTGTCCTCACTAATCCGAACTTACTCAAAAGTTTAAATAACGGAACTGACCTTTCACCACTTCAATTACAAGCTAATTTCAGAACTGCTTTACCTAATCAGAACAATGAAAAATATAAGGTGTTTATTGAAATTACAGATAAAAAAGGAGATGGAAAGTTTAATTACGAATTACCTTTTACAATAAAAGAAAACGACTTATTAGACATAAAAAGTAACGGAATTGAATACTCAACAATCTATTTGTGGAATGAAACATTAAAACAACCCGCTTTTTACAATAATGTTAGTTCTGAACATTTATTTATCCTAATTCTTAATGATATACAAGGTTTAGAATTAACTGATGAAAAGGTTTTTCCAATTTTCTCACTTGACTTAACAGATAATGATGGGAATAAAATCCTCTCTAATCCAAATCTTTTGAGTGCTTATGAGGAAGCAGGAGTAAATCCAAAAGATTTAAAAAGTCAATTAACAGCTAAACTTACTTTCACCGAAGGAAAGATAAATAACCCTTGCAGATTGAATGTAAAACTAAAAGATAAAAATTCATCAAAGGAAATTAATATCTCGACTGAATTAAATATAAATTAAAGTTGCTAACACCGTATAAAAATAATTGCGCTTTAGTGCTTAATCAAAGGTCGTTGCGTGTTTGTAACGTCTGAATTTCCTTCGGAAATTCCTCGCATACAAACCCGCAACTATCCTTATACATAAACGTTGTAACACATTTGACCAAAACTTAATGGAGAAAATAAGATTTAAAGAAAAAACATTCGAATACGCCCTAATTGGATATATAATTCTACTGTTATGTTGGAATTTTTACGGACTGACAAGCGGAACTTTTAAAGCGCTTCTTCCAATTGCGATACAAGGAATTTTATTGTTCTTGATTTTCTCAAAAAATAAAAATGCTAAAATCGGAATTAAAATCTGGGCGATAATATTAATATTAAGTCACGGAATTTCATTCTTGGCTAAACTTTTTAAAATTGCTTTAGGAGATGAAATTAATTTGACCGAGCTATTAAATAAAGCAGTATTTCTTACAATCGGAATTTTGATATATGTGTTTAACGAAAAATATGTGGAAATTTCAAAGGAATGAATAAAAAGAATTTAAAAGTAGTAAGACTTTACATTATAAGTTTAATCTGTATTGTCTGTTATTTTTTATTGGAGAATTCTACCATCATATCTGAACTCGTTGAAAAGTCAAATAAACTTCGATATAGTGGATTTGTTACATTTTTGCTAACAGGATTATTGAAATTTGGATTATTAGTAGTCGGAATAGGAATTATTATAATTCTGACTTTCCTATTAATCAAAAAAAGAATAAAAAACGATTGAAATAATAAAAACGTGTTACAACATTGTATATAAAAAATTGCTATTTTGTGCTTAACCAATGTGAGTTGCTTTGTTTGATTGCATCTGATTTTCCTTCGGAAAATCCTCGCACTCAAACACGCAACATTTCATATACGTAACCGTTGTAAAACATTATGAGAAACATCCGTAATCTTAATATTATTCTTTTCATTTTATCATTTGCAACAGGTTTTTCTCAAAGCAATTTGCTAATTCCTCAAAATGGAATTGAAGATATTTCTATAAGAATTGACACAACTGATATTTCAGCAGTTGAGAAACTTTACGGAAATGAATTTGAATTGAACGCAAACCAATCATATACAAGATATACCTATCCAAAAATTGGTTTAGCTTTTCAATATGAAAGTGATGATAAAAATAAAATTATTCGTTCAATATTTTTAAAAAGCCCTTTTCAAGCTAAATTAAAAAATGGAATTGAGTTGAATAAATCTTCAATGAAGGATGTTTTCGAAAAGTATTCTGATAAAGGTTGTTTTACTTCTGAAACATATGCTTGGCACTCGCAAAAAGGTATTTCATTTTTCATCAAAAAGGATAGCACCAAAAAAGGATACAATACTGATAATAAAGTATATAAAATAGAAATTCACAATAAAAACAAATTTGGAATGACTTCTCAAGTCAATTTTGAGTTTGATAAAGAACGAAAAGAAGAAAGAATACAAGAAATGGTTAATATTTTAAACGATGACGATTTCACCTTTGAAAAATTTGATGATTTTTGGGGAATTCAAAAAAAGAATGACACCAAACCTTTTCCTTTAAAAAAACAAGAGAATTTTAAAAGAGAACTTGAATTCGATATAGCTCAGCTTAATAGTGAAATAAGAATTTATGGTAGTGTTTTTGAACTTAATATTCTAAAGTGTAATAATGATTTAGTTTATTTAAAACTAACGTCGGAGAATGAGATTTTAGTTGAAAGGTATTCTGACAAACAAATTGATATATTACTTAATAAACATCAGAACAAAACAAGTATTCCAATCGATATAAAAAGTGCTATTGATTTTCCTTCTGACACTTTTGTTTACGGAACATTCTGTGGATTTGCAGGAATGCCACCTACTGAATCGCAAACTATGATTGATTTAGTAAATGAAGGGAAATATTATAAGCTTGCAAGACGATTGAACTCAATGAACCCTGAAATTGCAACTTATGGATATATTGGACTTGACTTTTTAAGAAAAAAAGGAATGGAAATAAAACCACCTGAATTATTAAAAATGGCAGAATTGAGCAAATCAAATATTCAATTAAATACTTGTCAAGGTTGTGTTTTTGGAGTTACAGAAACAATTAAAGATGTATTGTCAGAAGATAATTTGAAAGTTATATATTCGGCTTATCGAGAAAGCGGATTGCTAAAATAACGTTTTACAACAACGTGTATAAAACATAGCTAATAAAGGCTTTCTGAGAGGTTTGTGCTTGTTTACAAAGACCGCCAAATTTTTAAATTTGGCTTTTAAAAAGAGAAAAATTAAAAACAAAATATAAAAATTCGGCTCTGTGTTAATCCGAAAAGTTAGTGTCTTTTTGCACGCTACGTTTCATACACAAGACCGTTAGCAAACATTTAAAGAAAACCGTGAAATACATTAATATTCTCATATTATTATTAATATTTAGTTGTTCGAATAACAAAACCAAATCGAATGACGAAAAGAATGTTATCCCGAATATTGACACGTTGAGATATTCCTACAACGGATTTAATAACGGTTTAAAACTTGATTTGCTAAGCAACGGAACTTTTATAAACGAAGATTACTTATTCGGTTGTACTGGTGGTGGAGAAAGGAAAAAAGTTTTCGGAACTTATAAAATGGATAGCGTAAACCTAAAATTAATTCCTAATAAGGTAGAGTTTACCGAATATCCTATGGATATGGAATCAAAACCAATAACAACTAATGTTAATTACGGAATTGACTCGCTTAAAATTAAAACTGAATTTCAAATCGTTAGTTGGGAAAATAAAAAATACCTTCTTTCAGATTTCTATGATTTTGGTTGGAGTTTAGACAAAGAAAACGATTACATAAGATTTGCAGATTATCTTAATTCTGGATTGGAACCTAAATCGAGTGGAAGATATTTAGCAACTGAAATAAAAGATACTATAAAAACAGAATTTGATTTAAAACAAATACCTGAAAAATGGCAAAGTTATTTTCTAAAAGAACCTGTTTCAGCCAAAATCAGAAAAATTAAAAAAATAACTGACCCAAAAGATATAGAAAACATTTCTTGGATAATAGAGTTAGATAAAGGAAAAAAAGACCGAATGAATAACCGACTAACATTAGAAACTAAAGATGGAGATTTTTTTATTGAGGTAGATTCAGTTTTGACTAACAGAAGTTTCGGTAAATATTATATGCCAGATTTTACAACAGAAAAATATCCAATTGGAACTGAATTAAGAACAAAGTGGGAATAAAAACGATTTGCTAACACCGTATATAATTTATTGCTAGTTATAGCTTACTTACGAAAATCCTCGCGGATTTTCTATTCGGTTTTTATTTGTTAACTTAGTTGCTTAACCACGCAACAAACCATATACAAACACGTTAGCATTTATTTGAAAAAATCAACATAATTTGAAAGAAGAAATTAAAAATGCAACTAGAAAAACATTTCTTGAACTCTCTGAGTATTTATCAGGTGAGCAGATTTATTATTTTGTATTAACAACTACTGGCGAATTACTTTCACCTGGTCATTCAGTTTGGACAGAGAAATTATTGGATAAAGTAACAAAAAATCAAATTAAACCGAATGAAAATTATAATGATTTAAAATCTGACTTAAAATGGTCGTATGCAGATTCACCACTTTTTTATTACGGAAAAAAACACTTTAACCTTGTTGAGAATATATTCTTAAAATGTCCGAATTTATTTGATTTAACCGAGAAAGAATATATAAAAGAATTTGACAATCGCATAAACGCAATGACTAACGCTTTAATCGAATTAGATAGAGAAGGAATATTTGGGATAGAAGACAAACGAAAAAGAATTATGATTAATGTTGAAATAAATCCTTGTGATGAATCAAATATTGAAAGAGCAAAGAAATTAAATCCAAATGGTGGAATTGTTGAAGAATGGTTAAGTGAATTTAAAGAATAAAAACAAATGCTAACAATGTATAACCGCAATTACGGCGGATTCGACTACGTCCGAATCCACTCGGAATTGCTAAAGTCAGTGCCAAACCGAATATTAACGCATATTAACCCGTAACTGACGGTTATACGAGACCGTTGGCATTCATAGCTCACTCTGCTCTAAAAAAGAATTAAACCGATCTTAAAAGTGTTTTAAAAAGATTGTGCAACTTGACTTTTAACAAATCAAAACGCAAAGTTTACGTACGACTGACATCACTCTTGCGCGAAATATTCGGACTTTTTACAAACACAACGCAACTGTTACGAACGACTGACTTTACTCATGCTCTATAAATTCTGACCTTTGACAAATACAACGCAACTGTCACGAACGACTGACTTAAAACGTGCTCAACTTTGTGGTTTAAAACTAAAAACTTTACCTACAAAAAAACTACGCATGCCAACATTGTATAAAAATAATGCTTAGTTTAGTGCTTAATCAAGAGTAAAGGCTCGTTTACTTGCTTATGATTTTCCTTCGGAAAATCCAAGCACACAAACTACGCACTATTCTTATACGTAACCGTTGGCATTCATAAAAAAACATCTATAAATGAAAAAACACTATTCCCTTTTTGCTTTAACCTTTTTATTGATAATATCTTGCTCAAAATCTGACAATCCATCTTTAGAAAACAGACAAGAATTATTTTTATCAAAAATCGAATCTGTCGTTAAAAACAATACTTTAGAAATTACAGATACCTTTAACTTTGTTTATGACGAAGACAATTATCTAATTCGATATGATTATCAAGCCTCAAATATGTTTAATTACTCTAAAACTCTTACTTACTCTAATGGACAGTTAGCAACATTAGATGACTTTACTATTTCAATAGATAACGATTTGATTACTCTAACTTCTGACAATAGTAAACAAGAATACTATGTTGAGAACAATAAAATAATACAATATAAATGGTATCATTTTGAACAGAGTTCTTCATCCTATTTTCTATATGTAACAACTAACCTGACTTTTGATAATAATTTTCAAAATGTTATTAAAACAGAACACTTTAATTCAAAAGGAGAGCTAATCCAATATTCAAATTTCGAATACGACGATAAAAATAATCCATTTTCAAACTTTATTAATATCTTTAACTTAAGTGTAAACATTATAGGAACTGCTTTTAACAGCAAAAATAATATTACTCGTGTAGAAGTTTTCGAATTATCAGGTTTCGGCGGTTTCGGAATTCCTTCGATTGGGACTTATAGCTACACATACAATAACTCAAATTACCCCAAAAGTTTAGATTACAACTTCAACGGGTTTAACGCAAAAAGTAATTATATATACAAATAATAACGAATGCCAACAAAGTACTGTGCTAAAAAACAAGTAAAATCTTATTAATTTTTCACTAGCGTACTTTTATATTCCTTGTCAAATATTAAACCCGATTTTGCGATAGCAAAAGCTTGTTTTAGTAACTTATTACATACCGCTATTAATGCTAATTTTTTACTCTTTCCTT
>NZ_SORL01000002.1:0-55657 GCF_004368925.1 Algibacter lectus | reverse complement strand
TTAAGCCCATTAGCGCCGATGGTACTGCATTTGTGGGAGAGTAGGTCGTTGCCTTTTTTAATCCTCAACATTTATTTGTTGAGGATTTTTTTTGTTTATTATTTATTGAAATAACGAATAGAGTAACGCTTAAGAGAACAATCTCCGTTATACTTCCGCGTAAGCGTTAGGATTTAATTTGTTATTTGAGGAGGTGCAATAGATATTTTGAAGCTTGGTTTAATCAAAAGAATTTGGTTTACATTCCATTGTGCCTCCTCTTTTATTTAAATTTAAGTAGTAGATAGGGTAAAATAATATTTGAGATCTCCTGAAAGTATTTAAATTTATTTAATATAGAATGTTATTTTGCGTGAAGTTGTTATAGTTAAGCCTAAATATGGCTTATTTTGTATTGTGTGCGTTGAAAGCTGGGCTTATTATATAGTTAGGTTTAATTATCAGTATATATCTATACATTAATACCATTTAAATATCTACTAAGCGAAAAAAGAGGTTATTTGAACTAAATCAAATAACCTCTTTTTTTATGTTGAAAATTTATTATTTTAATGTGTAAACTATGCGTTTAGCATAACTGGCATAACAAGCATAGTAATATGCTCACCTTCATCTAAACCATCAACAGGAGTTAAAATACCAGCTCTGTTTGGCATACTCATTTCTAGTTGAACTTCGTCTGAGCCTAAATTGTTAAGCATTTCGGTTAAGAAACGAGAGTTAAAACCAATTTGCATATCATCACCTTGATAATCGCAAGTTAAACGCTCTTCAGCTTTGTTGCTGTAATCTACATCTTCTGCAGAAATATTTAATTCTGCACCAGCAATTTTTAAACGAATTTGATGTGTTGTTTTATTAGAGAAAATACTAACACGACGAACAGAATTTAAAAATTGAGTTCTATCGATAGCTAATTTATTAGGATTCTCTTTAGGAATTACTGCTTCGTAATTTGGATATTTACCATCTATTAAGCGACAAATTAACTCTGAATTTTCAAAAGTAAATTTCGCATTACTTTCGTTATAGTCTATAGTAACTTCGTTTTCACTACCGGCTAAAATTCCTTTTAATAAGTTTAAAGGTTTTTTAGGCATAATGAATTCGGCTACTTGGTTAGCTTGCACATCAGCACGTGTATATTTTACTAATTTATGAGCATCTGTAGCTACAAAGGTTAAGCCTTCTGTAGAGAACTGAAAGAATACACCACTCATTACTGGACGTAAATCATCATTTCCCGCAGCGAATATTGTTTTGCTAATTGCTGTTGCTAAAATATCTCCGACAATAACTGTTTTACTTGGATCTTCTAAAGCTACAGCTTTTGGGAATTCATTTCCATCCGCATAAGCTAAAGCATATTTACCATGGTTTGAGCTAATTTCAACGGTGTTATTATCTTCTACCACAAAAGTTAGAGGTTGCTCTGGAAACGTTTTTAAAGTATCTAATAATAAACGTGCAGGAATGGCAACACTGCCTTCGCTGTCACTTTCAACGTCTAATGTCGAAGCCATAGTGGTTTCTAAATCACTAGCCGAAACTGTAAGTTTGTTATGGTCTAATTCAAATAAAAAATTATCTAAAATAGGTAAGGTGTTCGAACTATTGATTACACCACCTAAAACCTGTAATTGTTTTAACAAATAAGTACTTGATACTATAAATTTCATGTGTTGAATTATATTTTTTAGAGGTCAGGTGTTACATTTATTTTATAAGTCTAAAACAAGAAAAAAGTATGTTTAGTTATAAATGTTTCATCTATTAACTTAGTTAAAATTGTAATTATGCTACTTACAAATATATTCTTTAAGACTTATATTTGGAAACAAACTTATTAACATTTAAGCACTATATTTTTTCTTTCTATAGTAATTAAAGCTAAAGCCGAATATAGCCAACAAAATCAATGGTAGCGCAATGTTAATAAGTTGCCATTGTGTTTTTTCTGCTGATATTCTTTGTCTGTTTAAGAATGCTACTGCAATTTCTTTAGATCTAATGTTTATAAGTCCGTTATCGTCGAGTAAATAATTTACTGTATTCAATAAAAATTCTTTGTTACTGTAATTTTTTCCTGTCCATCGATCGAAGCCTAATTCTTGAGGTAAGTTTTTAATAACATCGTTCTTTATAACGTCACCATCAGCAATAATAACTATTTTGGTTGCTGTGCTTTTTTCTTTGCTATTTAATACTTTAAAAGGCTTAATTCTATTGCTATAAACGGATTGGAATTCACCTTCGAGTAGAATGGCTAAAGATTGTTTCCCTGAGTTAAATTCCTTAGGATTTTGTTCTTGAGTTACTACGTCTAAACTTATTTTTCTTGGTGTACCTTCTAATCGTGTTATTGGGGCTGTTTCTAAAAGAATGGTTTTTTCTATATCATTTTTTAGTGTATCAATTTGGTTTGCAAAATCGAATTTTACTAAATCTAAATTATTTACAATTGGGTGGTTGCTATTGGAACTACCAAATGGAGAATAAGGCCAACGTAAATTTTGAAATTGTGATTGGCTACCTTCACCTATGGCTACTGTAATTGGGGCAGAGTATATAGATGATACCATTACCGGGTTTATACGAATACCATATTTAAAGAAAAAATCGGTTAAATTTAAATTTCTTTTAATAGCAAAATTTTCTCCTAAAGTATTGTATAAACTATCTTTTTCAATAGAAACAGCATCGATAAGCCAAAGACTTTTTCCTCCATGCATGGTGTATTGATCTAATACAAGTTTTTCACTTTCTGTAAAAGCTTCGGTTGGTTTAGCTGAAATTATTAAATCGAACTCATTTAATTCGTTTAGTGTTGTTTGTGGTTTTTTTGCAACACTATCCAAAGTAAAAGGAGCTATTAAATAATATTCACCTAATTTTTTTACAAAATCGGCAATGTACTTATCTTCCAATTGCTCGTTACCTTTTAGAATTGCAATTTTCTTACTTTTAGGATTGGTAAGTTTACTAAACCCATCCGCGAAAGCGTATTCTAAATGCTGTACCGAGTTACTTACTAACTCTTGTTGGTTGGTGCCAATTTTGTTTTTAATTAACGGAATTGTCACCGTTTGGTTGTTATAACTAGCCAATGCCCAAGGAAAAATAATAGCTTGTGTTGAAGCTCCATTTTCTTGAACACTCATTTGCATGGGGGTTAAACCTCTTTGGGTAAGCTGTTCTATAATAATATCACGATTTGCTTCATCTTCCAACGGATTGAAAAAATTGAATATAATATTTGAATTTTCGGCTTCAAATTCTTCGAGCAATTGTCTAGTTTCAGTTTGTAAACGTCTAAATTCCGAAGGAAAATTTTCGCTTTCCAGAAACACATCAATTATTATGGGAGTGTCTACATTTTTAATAATATCTAAACTAGCCTCACTTAAGGTATAGCGTGAATCTTTAGTTAAATCGAAACGTTTATGTATTCCGTTAACAGCACTATTCAGGATAAAGAAAACAACAAAAAGACTAGCAATTTGTATCCACGATTTTTTCTGAAGTTTTTCATTTTTAATACCTTTTATGGATATAAAAATAAAAAAGGCCGTTATACTTATAAAATATAAAATATCGCGAGTATCTAGAACGCCACGACTAATACTTTTATAATGCGAGCTCATACCCAGCTGATCAATAAAATTGCTATAAGCAAAATCGGCAATACCTTCAAAACCAATATAAAACAAGAAACATAAAAATACTGAAGTTATAAAAGCTACAATTTGATTATCGGTAATTGTAGAAGTGAAAATGCCAATAGCTGTATATGCGGCAGCTAAAAAAAGTAAACCCAAATACGAGCCAAGTGTGCTACCAATATCTAAATTTCCGACAGGATTCCCTAACTGGTTTATAGTGTAAACGTATAGTAATGTTGGTGCAAGAGCTATTAAAATTAAAATAAAAGCTCCAAAATATTTACCTAAAACAATACGAGTGAGTGATGTTGGTTTTGTCAATAGAAGTTCTAAAGTACCTTGTTTTTTTTCATCGGAAAAACTTCGCATGGTTACCGCCGGAATTAGAAATATTAAAATCCATGGAGCTAACAAAAAGAAAGGTGATAAGTCGGAAAACCCGTAATCTAGGATATTGAAGTCACCTTTAAAGACCCATAAAAATAGTCCGTTTAGTAATAAAAAAATGCCAATTACTAAATAACCAATAGGCGATGCGAAAAATGAGTTTATTTCTTTTTTGAGTATGGCGAGCATATGTTTTACAAATGTAATCGCAATTATAAATTATTGCTTTATTATTATTTTACTATTAATCTAAAGTTTCCAATCTATCTAGACTCCAAGCCTCTGGTCTAGAACTAAAAAGCGGCTTTAAGGTTTTCCAAAGTGCTTTAAACTCTTTAGATTGTCTGTATTCTTGCAATTGGGCGTCACTATCCCAGTAGCTGTAGGTAAAAAGTATATTCGGATCGTTTTTATCACGATACAATTCTAAAAAAGTACAACCGTTAGAAGCTCTGATTCTAGTTTTATTATTTTCAAAACTTTCTAAAAAAACGTCGACATTCTGTCTGTAAAAAACCATTTTAACAATTCTAACTAACATATTTTACTGTTTTGGTTATTCCTCCAAAAGGATTGTATTGAGATGCTTTATTTTTTAAATACGACCATCTAGTGCAATTTGACTTTTGGCAATAACAGAAGAAGCACTAAAATTAACACTTACAGCATCCATAATGCCTAAACCTAATAAAGTAGATGCACTACCCACGGTAGATGGGTTACTTTTAAATACCGAAATTTCTAAAAAACCACCAGAGTTAAAAACTACTAACTTCCGCCCTTCGTCTTGCCGCTTTTCAGCAGGAATATCGAAGTTTACAATATCGCTATATTTTAGATGAATTTTTTTAAACTTATAATTTCTTGCCGAAATTTCAAAATCGCGTCCTTTTTGTACACTCTCAAAAAAGCTGCGTTTAATATTGGTAACCACGTTTCCATAATTATCAATATAAATTACACTACCAACAATTTGAGTTTTATCATCATTAACAAAAGGCTCAATATTTTTAATAGGCTTAATGCTATTTATGGTTTTTCCAACCACATCTAAAGTTCCGCCACGAGCAATATGGCAGGCTACTTTTACAAAAACATCTAAAACAGGGAAACTTGTTTGTATTTTATCGTGAATATTAATTTCAACAATTTTTTCAGGAACAATTTCCGAGCAAATCATACTCATAATCCCATTGTTGGCACAAATAAAATAATGCCCATCTAGTTTTACCGCAATATGTTTGTTTTCGGGGTTAATTTCTGAGTCAATACCAATAATGTGTATCGTGCCTTCAGGAAAACTACTATAAGCATTTTGGATAATATATGCCGCTTCTGGAATACTAAATGGCGATACATTATGCGAGATATCAACAATATTAACATCGGGCAACTCACTATAAATAGCACCTTTAGTAGCGCCAGTAAAGTGGTCTTTTAAGCCAAAATCTGATGTTAATGTTATTATAGCCATGAACGAAATTGTTGATATGTTTTTAGCGTTTTGTCCTCTAAAATTATGTATTTTTGAGATGAACACTTACGAGATACAAACCTACATAAATTTTTGTTTTCGTTTTTATATTTTAAATGAAAATTGAGAGGTTTTAATATCTAATTTAGTTAAAATTAAAACAACGCCTTTGAATGAAATCATCATTGAATTAGAAGAAATTACGCCTAAAGAGTTTTTTGGCGCACAAAATGTAAATATTGAACTTTTAAAAAAGTACTTTCCTAAATTAAAAATTGTAGCCCGGGGCAATCAAATTAAAGCTTTCGGAGAAGAGGAAATGTTAGACGAATTTAATCGTCGGATGACCATGCTCATCAAGCATTTTACAAAGTATAATAAGTTAGACGAAAACGTTATTGAACGTGTTTTAACAAGCCAAAGTAGCGACGATTATATTGCATCTGCTAAAGGAGGCGAAGTTATCGTGCACGGTGTAGGCGGTAAACTTATTAAAGCCCAAACTGCCAACCAACGCAAATTGGTAGAGCTTATGCATAAAAACGATATGGTTTTTGCCATCGGCCCAGCCGGAACAGGAAAAACATATACTGGTGTAGCATTGGCGGTACAAGCTCTAAAGAATAGAGAGGTAAAACGTATAATTTTAACAAGGCCTGCTGTAGAAGCTGGCGAGAATTTAGGTTTTCTGCCAGGCGATTTAAAGGAAAAGTTAGATCCGTATATGCAACCACTCTACGATGCACTTCGTGATATGATTCCTGCTGAAAAACTAGCACAGTATATTGAGAATGGTACTATACAAATTGCGCCATTAGCTTTTATGCGTGGTAGAACTTTAGATAATGCTTTTGTTATTTTAGATGAAGGGCAGAATACAACACACGCCCAAATGAAAATGTTTTTAACTCGTATGGGGAAACACGCTAAGTTTCTATTAACTGGAGATCCAGGACAAATAGATTTACCTAGACGAACTATTTCTGGACTGAAAGAAGCACTTTTAATTTTGAAAAACGTAGAAGGTGTTGGTATGATTTTTCTAGATGATAAGGATGTTGTACGCCACAAGCTCGTTAAAAAAGTAATTGAAGCTTATAAAAGTATTGAGAATATAGATTAATATCTATACCAGTTATTTAATACATAAAGAAAAAGCCAGTTTTTAACTGGCTTTTGTTATTTCAGCCCTTTTTAATTATAACATATTGACTTAGTGTTTCTAACAGAAATACATCCTATAATTCTATAAATATTACCTAAAATCCTGTAACTTTTTTGAGTATAAGTTTTGGAAATTTGCATATAATTATAAACGAAATATATTATGAAAAAAATACTTTTAGTAGCAGTGTTATTAGGTTTCAACTCAGTTTTTGCACAGGAAGATGTAGAAATAACATCGGATAATTCTTGGTTAAAGGCCGGAATAATAACAGGAATACCAGTAGGTGATGCAAGCGATGTATCTTCTTATTCTTTAGGTTTAGATTTAAGAGGGCAATATTTAATTAATCCTAATATTGCAATTGGAGTAGCATCAGGTTATAATCACTTTTTTGGAAAAGATAATATTGATGATTTTGGAGTAATTCCTGCAGCAGGTTTCTTCCGTTATTATTTTACACCAAATGGTTTGTTTTTAGGAACAGATGTTGGGTACGGTTTTTTAACGAATGTGGAAAATAATGATGGAGGACTATATGTTAATCCGCAAATTGGTTATCACAATAAAGATTGGAATTTCTATGCTTATTATCAAAATACGTTTGCAGAATATGATGTGGATGTACAAAATGTAGGCGTAGGCGTTACCTATAATATTAGATTTAAATAATTCAACATAGTTATTTAATAATACTTAAAAGGAGAAATGTATATTTCTCCTTTTTTTATTTAGATTTGTTTGGCGATAGTAAACAAATTACATTTGCAAAACAAACAACATTCTACTTCTAATGAACACAATTACTGATACTAATTTCAATTTTCCTGGACAAAAAAGTCTTTATAAAGGAAAAGTAAGAGCCGTATATAATATTAATGATAACGAGTTAGTGATGGTAGCTACCGATCGTTTATCTGCCTTTGATGTTGTTATGCCAAAAGGCATTCCTTACAAGGGACAAATATTAAACCAAATTGCTACAAAAATGATGGATGCCACTAAGGATATTGTCCCTAATTGGTTAACCGCAACACCGGATCCAAATGTAGCAGTAGGGCATTTATGCGAGCCTTTTAAAGTAGAAATGGTAATTCGTGGTTATATGTCTGGTCATGCAGCACGTGAGTATAAAGTAGGTAAACGCATACTTTGTGGCGTTGCCATGCCAGAAGGGATGAAGGAAAATGATAAGTTTCCAAACCCAATAATTACGCCAGCAACAAAAGCTGAAATGGGTGATCATGATGAAGATATTTCTCGTGATGATATTTTAAAGCGGGGTATTGTTTCTGAAGAGGATTATGTGGTTTTAGAAGATTATACGCGTAAATTATTTCAAAGAGGAACAGAAATAGCTGCTTCTCGCGGATTAATTTTAGTAGATACAAAATATGAATTCGGAAAAACTAAAGATGGAAAAATCGTCTTAATAGATGAAATTCATACACCAGATTCTTCACGTTATTTTTATGCCGATGGTTACCAAGAACGTCAAGAAAAAGGAGAGGCTCAAAAGCAACTTTCTAAAGAGTTTGTACGTCAATGGTTAATAGCTAACGATTTTCAAGGTTTAGAAGGACAAACGGTTCCTATTATGAGTGATGAATATATCCAATCGGTATCTGATCGTTATATTGAGCTTTATGAAAATATTACAGGAGAAACCTTTGTAAAAGCTGATGTATCTAATATTGAAAAACGTATAGAAGCTAATGTTTTGGCTTATTTGAAGTAGTGTAAAATATATTTAATAAAAAAGGTCTTATATTCTAAGGCCTTTTTTTTATCAATAATTTCACTTTAAGTTTTAGAGTAAATTATAACAACGCAACTAAATCCATTGGAGTATTTAATATATGTTCCGCTCCATTATCGATTAATTCTTTTTTGTCTCTAAATCCCCAAGCTACACCAACTGCTAGCATGTTTGCGTTGTTTGCAGTTTGCATATCAATATTAGTATCTCCAACAAAAATAGTTTCTTTAGGTAATGCATCTAATAACATACATATCTCCAATGCTACATTAGGATTCGGCTTTTTATCAGCTTCAATTTTTAATCCTAAAACAATTTCAAAATAGTCTATAAATAATGTGGACACTACTTTTTTGGTAAGTACGTCTGCTTTGTTAGATAAAATTCCTAATTTTAATTGTTTCGATTTTAAACGATTTAAAAGTTCAATGATATTCTTATAGGGCTTGGTTTTATTAGTACAGCGTAGGCTATATACCTTCATCATAGCTTCAAAACACGTGTTTATCTCTAATTCACTTCGATGATATTCGGGTAAAGCATTAACGACTAAATTCTTTATACCGCTACCAACTAAATTCTTATAGTTTTCGTAGCTGTGTGTGGGGTAATTGTAGCTTTTAAGAACAGTATTCATAGCATCGGCTATATCTTCTATAGAATTAACTAATGTGCCATCCAAATCAAATATTACTGCTTTATAGATCATTTAATTTTAAATAAATAAGGTTAATAATTCAATTTAACTTTACGATCGTTTAGGGGTTGCTCATTTCTATAATTGTTAATGGGCATATTATTTCTTAGTTTTAAAACTTCTTTTTCCGATAGTATAAAAGGTTGTTTAAAAACGAACCAGTTTACACCTTCGCT
Organism: Algibacter lectus; assembly: GCF_004368925.1. Lineage (NCBI taxonomy): Bacteria > Pseudomonadati > Bacteroidota > Flavobacteriia > Flavobacteriales > Flavobacteriaceae > Algibacter > Algibacter lectus. The sequence goes on along the minus strand of NZ_SORL01000002.1, from coordinate 46,337 downwards.
ACATGGTGGCGTAGTTAAAGATCCGCCATATGAATAGTAGTTTTTATCTTCTAAAAACAGACTAGATAAATCTATTTTTTGATGAATAGCTTTTGTTTCTCCATTACTAATAGGTAAAAAACTTTCGAAAAATTCGAATAATTGACTGTCATTTCCTTCTTCTCCCATAATACCTAAAACGGCAATTCGGTTTGATTTGCTAATATGTACCAAATGCATTTCTATGGGATAGATTATTCCATTTATTTTATGTTCCGATGGTTCATGAAAATGAATTTGCTTTAAATAGAAATTTTCATTCTTGTAATTTATAGAATCACCATTCTCAAAATCGAACTGAACGGAATGTCCGTTGTTTATTACTTTACTGATATGTGTAGACGGCGTATAAAGTATTTTTAAATCGCCTTTTGTAGCCGATGAGTCTGCATCTTTATTAATAATATTTATAGGCGATTGGTGTTTGCCATTACAATCGGAATTTTTTTCAATCTCAATCCAATGTTCTGGCGAAGTTTCGCCAGCATAGCTCCAATGAGAGACTTTTGCTATTTCATTCGAGAGGTCTGTTTTATTATAATCTTTGCAGGATATAAAACATGCTAATAAGGCAAACAGAGGTAAAGAGGTTTTTTTTATCATTTTGCTAAGTTTTACCTTGCAAAATTAGATATGTATTTTTATATAAAACCTTACATTTATCATGTGTTTTTATGATTAAAGCTTGTAAGTATATCTTAGATGAATAATTTGGTTTATAGTGCAATGTTAGATTTCTGAATATACTAAAGCGGTTTTTTCTTTTTTGGCTTACTAGCTTTTGCCAAAGGATTATAGTTAAGGCATAATTGTATCCAATATTCTAAATCGTCTTCGGTATCAAAACCTTCAGGAGTTACATAAATATAACCTTTCATAGCGCGTCCTGTAAAATCCATAGATAAGCATTCTGGTTTTTTAAGCTCATCTAAATAAACACTTTCACCAATTCGTGCCATAATCAAACTATCTCCATAGTTTTTATTGATAAAAATTGCGCAAAGCATTTTGTTATCAACTTTAAAACAGAGACCACCCATCATTTTTAATTCAGAAAAATAGATTTGTTTATCATTTAGAACGCGCCGTATTCTATCGGCTAAATAAGCATCGTAAGCCATAATTAGTTTTTAAATTTTCCTGAAAGTTTTCTAATTAAATTATAAATGAAGGCGTTTGTTTTAGCATAATAGAAGGCAATAAAACAAACCACCATTATAAAAACAATTGCACCTAGTACAGCTTGCGTAGGGTCTAAAGATTTTCTGAAAAACCTATTTAAACCCAAGCCTGTAAAACTTCCGTAAAGAATTATAAAATGAATAACATAGATGGATAGTGTTTTTTCGCCTATTCTAGTAATTATAGATTGTCTTAAAAAACGCTCTAAACAGTAAAAAACACCAAATAAAATTAAGGTGTCGCCAAGTCTAGTAAAAAGATAATTATAATAGGCACTTTGTTTTAGTAACTCAATATCTGTTAAGAGATATAGTCTAATTAGCATTGGTGACGATTGAAATATAAGGAAGAACCCAGTAGCGAAAAAAGTTATAATCGCTATTAATTCAAAATGTTTACGATGTAGATGTCTAAAAAACACAGTAGACAAAAAAGCTCCAAAAAAGGAGTAGCCTATCCATGGTAAAATAGTGAAAACTGAACCGTTTTTTGTTGTAATGTAATTGGCTAAAACGAGTGGTGTATTAGGTAAATCTATTGATCGATATAATGGTTCTGAGATAAAACATAAACAACCTAGCGTAAAAAGTACGAACGAGAATAGGTAATTGTATTTTTTAAAAATTAAATGTAGTCCCGCTAAAGTGATTAAGGCAAGCCCGATACATTGCAACACATCAACTATAAAAAAGCGATTGTTGAAATTTCCGGAGAGCCAGTTAAAAATATCTAAGCGTAAACTATAGCCAATAAAAAGTAATAACAAACCGCGAAATAATCCTTTTTTAATTCTAGGTTTATCGTTTCCTTTAGCATGAGCACGTAATAGTAAATACGAAAAAACAAGCCCGGAAATTGTAAAGAATGTAGGTGCAGTAAAGCCACGGAAATAAACCCAAATATTATAAATAGTATTTGTGTCGCTTCTGTATGCTCGAGCGAGTAAATTATCAATAAAATGCCCTTGGAGCATCATTAAAATGGCAAATGCTCGAACGGCATCAATAAAATATATTCGGTTGGTTTGCAATAAAAATGAGTTTTGAAATATAAATATACTTTTAAAAAATGTAAAGGTCGTGTTTGTAAATTGATATATTTATAAAATCAACTTGAAAGCATGGAACAAATTATAAAAATATTTTCAGATTACGCCTGGGGTTTACCTTTGGTTTTGTTATTAATAGGTGGCGGTTTTTATTTATTAATACTCTCAAGGTTTTTACCATTTAGGTATATTGGTCATGCTATTCAGGTATTAAGAGGGAAGTATGATAATCCTGATGATCCTGGAGAAATATCACATTTTAAAGCCTTAACCACAGCATTATCCTCTACCATTGGCATGGGAAATATTGCTGGTGTAGCCGCAGCTATTTCACTAGGCGGACCAGGTGCTATGTTTTGGATGTGGGTAAGCGCCATTGTTGGTATGTCTACAAAATTCTTTACATCATCATTAGCCGTTATGTTTCGAGGTAAAGATAGTAATGGCGATTTACAAGGAGGCCCGATGTATTTTATCACCGAAGGTTTAGGTAAATCTTGGAAACCGTTAGCTATCATGTTTAGTGTGTTTGGTTTAATTGGGGCTTTGCCTGTGGTAAACGTAAACCAATTAACGCAGGCTGTAAACGATATTCTTTTAAAACCAAATGGTATTGAGGTTGGGTTAAAATCAAACCTTATTTTGTCATTAATTTTAGTGAGTTTAACTTCCGTTATTATCCTTGGAGGTTTAAAACGAATTAGTAATGCAGCATCAAAATTAGTTCCAGCTATGGTGCTTTTATACTTTGCTTTAGTGCTTTTTGTTCTAATTTCGAATTACCAAGTTGTTCCAAAATATTTTATGATGATTTTTAGTGATGCCTTTGCGGCGAATAATTTTAAAGGTGAACCCTTTTTGGGAGGTGTTGTTGGAGCCTTAATTTTGTTAGGTATTCGTCGAGGTGCATTTTCTAACGAAGCCGGAATTGGTACGGCTCCCATGGCACATGGTGCTACAAAAACGGCAGAGCCAATTCGAGAAGGGTTAGTGGCTATGCTAGGGCCAGCAATCGATACATTGGTGGTCTGTACACTTACAGCATTAGCTATTTTAGTTACAGGTGTTTGGCAAACTACGGAAGATAATGGAGTGAGTTTAACAGCTTCTGCATTTAGCGAATCTATGCCAATTTATGGTAAGTATTTATTAATGGTTTGTGTGGCTGTGTTTAGTATTTCTTCGTTATTCTCCTATTCTTATTACGGTTCAAAATGTTTATCTTTTTTAATAGGTGCTGATAAAAAACACTATTACAACTATATCTACATTTTAAGTATTGTATTAGCGGTAACCACACCTTTTAGCGTAATGCTTAATTTAATTGATGGAGTATTTGCACTTATGGCAATACCAACGATGTTAAGTACCATTATTCTTGCTCCTAAAGTTTTAAAGGAGGCAAAGGCCTATTTTAAGAGATTAGAAGCTTAGAAATAGTATTCATTTTTTTTAAAAACAGCGAAATGTGTAACTAAAAAAAAGCTAATTAATTGTTTTTGAAAGAGTCACGTGTTTTATATTAATTTTATGTGTAGATTTAGCGTTACCAACTGGTAGCATTTAACTTCTAAACGTGAATGTTACCTGCTCACTTTACCAACTAACTAAATTACACCATGACAGACAAAGACCGGGCGAAAGCCTATTGGAAAGAAAACATTAAATATGTGCTTCTGCTATTATTTATATGGTTTATAGTTTCTTTCGGCGCAGGAATTATTTTTAAAGATGCGTTAAACACCGTTAGACTTGGCGGTTTTAAACTCGGTTTTTGGTTTGCTCAACAGGGTTCTATGTATGTATTTGTTGTGCTAATATTCGTTTACGTTCGTTTAATGAATAAGTTAGATAAAAAATACGGGTATGATGTATAGCGGTTTTCTCGCGGGTTTAGGCGTTCAAAATTGGACATACATTTTAGTAGGTATTACATTTACTATTTATATTGGTATATCCATTTGGGCTAGAGCTGGTTCTACTAAAGAGTTTTACGTTGCCGGAGGTGGTGTTTCACCTTTAGCAAATGGTATGGCAACAGCAGCCGATTGGATGAGTGCTGCCTCGTTTATTTCCATGGCAGGTATTATTTCTTTTGCAGGTTATGATGGGGCTGTATATTTAATGGGATGGACAGGCGGATACGTGTTGTTAGCTCTATTGTTAGCACCTTACTTGCGTAAGTTCGGTAAATTTACGGTTCCAGATTTTATTGGTGATCGTTACTATTCTAACACCGCACGTTCTGTTGGTGTCTTTTGTGCACTAATTGTATCTTTTACTTATGTTGCAGGTCAAATGAGAGGCGTGGGCTTAGTTTTTTCGCGTTTTTTAGAGGTAGATATCAATACAGGTGTTATTATTGGAATGATAATCGTTTTATTCTATGCCGTTTTAGGAGGAATGAAAGGTATTACATATACGCAAGTCGCTCAATATTGTGTACTTATTTTTGCTTTTATGGTTCCGGCAATATTTATATCGATTCAAATGACGGGGAATCCTATTCCGCAATTAGGTTTTGGTAGCCAGTTAGCCGATGGTTCGGGAACTTACCTATTAGATAAACTTGATGGTTTAAGCACTGATTTAGGTTTTGCTGAATACACAGAAGGATCGAAATCTATGATTGATGTGTTTGCTATAACACTGGCTTTAATGGTTGGTACAGCAGGATTACCTCACGTGATTGTTAGATTCTTTACAGTGAAAAGAGTAAAAGATGCAAGGAAATCGGCTGGTTTAGCATTATTGTTAATTGTAATTTTATACACAGCAGCACCAGCAGTATCGGTTTTTGCGCGTACAAACATGATAGAAACCGTATCGAACCAACCATATGCAAATATGCCAGAATGGTTTACAAAATGGGAAACCACAGGTTTAATTGTTTTTAATGATAAAAATAACGACGGTATTATTCAATACGTCGCAGATGAAAGTAAAAACGAACTTATTGTCGATAACGATATTATGGTTTTGGCAAATCCGGAAATAGCAAAATTACCAGACTGGGTAATTGCTTTAGTTGCAGCAGGTGCATTGGCAGCAGCCTTATCTACAGCAGCAGGTTTATTATTAGTAATATCAGCATCAGTATCTCACGATTTAATTAAAAAAATGATTAAGCCAGATATTAGCGAAAAAGGAGAATTAATTGCAGCACGCCTTGCAGCAGTAGTCGCTGTTTGTGTAGCTGGTTATTTCGGTATTAATCCGCCAGGTTTTGTGGCGGCAACGGTTGCGTTAGCTTTCGGTTTAGCGGCAGCTTCATTTTTTCCTGCTATTATTTTGGGTATTTTCTATAAAAAAATGAATAAAGAAGGCGCCATTGCAGGTATGGTTGTCGGTATTTTTTCGATGTTGTTTTACATGACCAAGTTTAAATTTGGTTGGTTTGGTGGTGGTACAAAAGCCGATTGGTGGTTTGATATTTCACCAGAAGGATTTGGTACGGTAGCCATGGTAATCAATTTTGTAGTTTCTGTAGTTATTATGAAGTTTACCCCAGAGCCACCAGAATATGTTCAGGAAATAGTTGAAAATATTAGAATACCAAGTGGGGCGGGAGATGCGACACATTAAAATATAATTGTTTGCCTTACTACAAGAGTAAGCGTAAAAAAAACTGGTTGTATATATCTTTTAAAGATAAATGCAACCAGTTTTGTTTTTAATAATCTGCGAGTTATTGAATAATACCAGCACAGCCAATACGAGCACCGGCGTCGCCCGAGGGTTGAGATTTCATATCATCTACACCTAAATGTACAATAATAGCTTTACCCAAGATATCTTTAGTTTTATCACCACAGCCCATACACCATTCGTCTGTGGTTTTTGTAATGGTTGCAATTCCGTTCGCATTTGCTGTTAAGTTTCCTATATCACCTTTATGATAACCTGTGGAATCACCCCAAGCACCATGTGGTTGTGCAGTAGGATTCCAATGTCCACCAGAGGATTTCCCATCATCCGAAGAACAGTCTGCTTTTTCATGAATATGGATGGCGTGTTTACCAGCTTCCAGTCCAGAAATGGTACCGTTCATGGTTACTTGTCCGTTTTCTTCAGTAAAATTAAGTGTTCCTTTAATATCACTTCCGCTCTTTGGCGATAATAAAATGGATAAATCTTTATTCTCTACTATGGTGTTTTCAACGTTTTTAACAGCTTCAGTTTCTACAGTGGTTTCATTTTCTTTTTTAGAATTTTTACAAGAAATGGCAAATACAAGCGTAAATGCGAGTACTACTAATTTTAAATCTTTCATAATTTTTCTGCTTTTTAGTAAAGTTAAGAAGATAATTAGTCTATTACAAGTTGTAGCTTGTTTCTTTAATTATAACGTTTTTTGTGTTTTTTGGAGGCTAGACTTTTTTTACTTTGAAATTTTACGATTTTAAAAGAAGATATGGTAAACTTATTTACTTAATGACGCCTTGAATTGCTGAGGAGTTATAAGTTCTACTTTTTTAAATTGGCGGTTAAAATAACTCGTGTTATTAAAGCCAGATTTAAAAGCCACTTCGGCCATTCGGAAATCTTTAGATTCCTTAATTAGTTTTTTAGAGAACTTTATTTTTTCAGAATTTATATAATCGATAGGAGAGATGCCTAGGGTGTTTTTAAATTTCTTATGAAAATGAGATGTACTCATACATGCTTTTTTAGCTAGTAAATCGACACTAATATCCTTATTAGTCAGGTTGTTTTTTATAAACTTAATAACCATACCAATTCGGGTATCATTAAAAATAGATTCGGTATCGTTAAGTATAAAAGCCTTGGCTTTAGTTTGCAGTAAGCGTACCACAAGTTCTTGTATCATTAAATCGAGCAACACATCTTTAGAGGTGTTGTTATTAGTAAAGGTGTAAACTAAGCGTTCCACAAGGTGATTTACATCGGTGTTATTAATAAGGTGCGATGCATTTTCGTCTAGTTTCCAGGTATTGTTTTCATTTTCTATAGCAACATGGTGATTAAATTTTTGAACAACTTCGTCTATTTTACTACCATCAATGCCTAGAGCTAAACATTGCGTTGGGCTATCTAGGCTTGCTAAGGGGAAATCAATAACCATTTCTTTGTTGGTTGGCATGACTACAGATTCTCCGGGGAAAAAATCAAAAGACTCTAAACCGTCAATATGCATTATTTTCTTTCCGGTAAGCATACTCGCAATTATCGGAAAATCGAATTTAAGCGCTACTTTTTCCGCGTAAGCGTGTGTTTCGTAAATGTTTAATTCGGCATACTCCGCATTGTACGTGGTTCGGTTTTCAACTAAAGTTGTAAGTTTTCTAGTGCTTCGGTGGTGGTTTAGTAGCTGGCTCATAATCAATAATACAAAAAAAGATGCGTGTTAATGGCTATATAATAGATACGTTCAATGTTTCGATAATTATGTTCAACTCGTTCGTGATTTGATAATATAACTTTATCGAAACTAAGTATTAAGCAATTTATTAATAATAAAAATATGAATATGTTAAAAATAAAGTAAATTCATGTTAATTATTGAGAATTAAATTGATAGATGTTTAACCAACAACAAAAACTGAGAACAAATGAGTTATTCTAAACCAAAATTTAAGGAATCGTATTCTAATTTTATCAACGGAAAATTTGTACCACCAATTGGAGGTGAATATTTTGAGAATACATCGCCTATTGATAATAGTTTAATAGCAAAATATCCGAGATCGCAAAAAGAAGATGTAGACTTGGCGCTCGATGCGGCTAATGCTGCAAAAGAATCTTGGGGAAATACGCCAGCCGCAGAACGTGCTGCGTTGCTAAATAAGGTAGCCGATATTATTGAAGCTAATCTTGAAGAATTTGCCTTAGTGGAAACCTGTGATAACGGGAAGCCTATACGCGAAAGTTTAAATGCCGATATACCTTTGGCAATAGACCATTGGCGTTATTTTGCAGCTTGTATTCGTGCCGAAGAAGGTAGTGCCACCGAGCTAGACGCAAACACACTATCTATGAATATTAAAGAACCACTAGGTGTGGTTGGGCAAATAATTCCGTGGAATTTTCCTTTGTTAATGTTATCATGGAAAGTGCCACCAGCTTTGGCTACAGGGAACTGTGTGGTTTTAAAACCGGCAGAACAAACACCATCATCGGCTACATTATTAATGGAGAAAATTGCCGATGTATTTCCTCCTGGTGTTTTTAATATTGTACATGGTTTTGGCCCAGAAGCGGGAAAACCGCTAGCATCTAGTCCAAAAGTAGATAAGGTTGCCTTTACAGGGGAAACCACAACGGGGCAATTAATTATGCAATATGCTTCAAAAAATCTAAATCCGGTAACCATGGAATTAGGCGGAAAATCTCCAAATGTATTCTTTAATTCGGTAATGGATCATGATGATGCCTTTTTAGACAAAGCTATTGAAGGCGCTGTTTTATTTGCTTTTAATAGTGGGGAGGTTTGTACGTGCCCGTCTAGAATATTAGTGCAAGAAGATATTTATGATGCTTTTATGGAACGTGTTGTGGCTAGAACAAATGCCATTATTCAAGAGAATCCTTACGATGTGAATACCATGCTTGGTGCACAGGCATCTAATGATCAATATGAAAAAATACAGGCTTATTTAAAAATTGGTAAAGAAGAAGGTGCAAAGGTGTTAACGGGCGGCGATGCTAAAAAGCTAAGTGGTGAATTTGCAAACGGATTCTACATTCAGCCAACTATTTTAGAAGGGCATAATAAAATGCGAGTCTTTCAAGAAGAAATTTTTGGTCCTGTTGCTTGTGTTACAAAATTTAAAGATGAAGCCGAAGCATTGGAAATTGCTAATGATACACTTTATGGTTTAGGTGCTGGGGTTTGGACGCGAGATGCACACCAATTATATCAAATACCGAGAGCTATAAAAGCTGGTCGTGTTTGGGTGAATTGTTACCATGCTTACCCAGCGCATGCTCCATTTGGAGGTTATAAAAAATCCGGCTTCGGTCGTGAAAATCATGTGATGATGATGAATTATTATCGTCAAACAAAAAACATGCTCATTTCTTATGACAAGAATAAGTTAGGTTTCTTTTAGAATGAAATTAATAGTTTAAGACTTAAAAGGTTGAACCATGCAGTGTTCAGCCTTTTTTGTAAAATTCAATTTAAAATTATGAAAAGAGTAGAAATCACAAAAGAAGCAGCAGTTGTAGTAGAAGCGTTGAAGGCAAAGCATGGCGAACTTATTTTTCATCAAAGTGGTGGTTGTTGCGACGGATCGGCTCCAATGATTTTTGAAAAAGACGATATGTATCTCGATGAAAGCGATATTTTGTTGGGTAGCGTAGCAGGAGTTAATTTTTATATGAATCAAGATCAGTTCGAGTATTGGAAACACGCCCATTTAACAGTAGATGTCACTGAAGGACGAGGCGCAAGCTTTTCTTTAGAAATACCATTAGGTCTCCGTTTTTTAATTCATTCGCGTTTATTTGATGAAGCAGAACAAGCGTTTTTTAAAACCGTTTAAAATTTAATTGTTTTAAACACACTTATTTTGTTAACAAAACCTAAAAACAAAGTCAAATACATATTATTTTGCTATTTTAGAAGTCAGAACTGAATAGCTTTTTTAAAAGTAGAATTTAGTAAAGTATTTCCACTTTTTTTGTTAAAAACCAACTAAAAACATATCATGAGTAATTATCACATAAAACATTTAGAAGAATATTATCAAGTCTATAGAAAGTCGGTTAGAGAACCCGAAAACTTTTGGGAAGAAATTGCTGAAGAGCATTTTATGTGGCAAAAAAAATGGGATAAAGTTTTAAGTTGGGATTTCTCGAAGCCAGAAGTAAAGTGGTTTGAGGGTGCACAATTAAATATTACAGAAAACTGTATCGATAGGCATTTGCCAACACGAGGCGATAAAACGGCTATTTTATTTGAGCCTAACGACCCGAAGGATCCAGCTGAGCATATTACGTATAACCAATTGCACGATCGTGTAAATCAGTTTGCTAATGTTTTAAAAAATAGAGGTATTGCAAAAGGCGATCGCGTTTGTATTTACTTACCAATGATTCCCGAATTGGCTATTGCCACTTTAGCATGTGCTAGAATTGGTGCCATTCACTCGGTGGTATTTGCAGGTTTTTCTGCTACAGCATTATCAACTCGAATTAACGATTCCGATTGTAAAATAGTAATTACTAGCGATGGTTCTTATCGTGGCTCAAAAACTATCGATTTAAAAGGTATTGTAGACGAGGCTTTAGAGAGTTGCCCTGGAGTTAAAGATGTTTTGGTTGCTAAACGAATTAATACAGATATCCATATGGAAGCTGGGCGTGACCAATGGTTGCAACCACTTTTAGATGCAGCATCTACCGTTTGCAAAGCTGAGGTTATGAATGCTGAAGATCCGTTGTTTATTTTATACACATCAGGTTCTACCGGAAAACCAAAAGGCATGGTGCATACCACAGCCGGATATATGGTTTATACAGCTTATACTTTTAAAAATATATTTCAATATAAAGAAAACGATGTGTATTGGTGTACTGCCGATATTGGTTGGATTACTGGACATAGTTACATTCTCTACGGTCCGTTAACAAATGGGGCTACAACTGTATTATTTGAAGGTGTACCAAGTTATCCAGATTTTGGACGCTTCTGGGAAATTGTAGAAAAACATAAGGTAAATCAGTTTTACACCGCACCAACAGCAATTAGAGCGTTGGCAAAACAAGGTGTGGAAATAGTAGAAAAATACGATTTATCATCATTAAAAGTGCTTGGTTCGGTAGGCGAGCCTATAAACGAAGAAGCTTGGCACTGGTATAACGATAATGTCGGGAAAAAGAAAAGCCCTATTGTTGATACTTGGTGGCAAACAGAGACTGGCGGAATTATGATTAGTCCAATTCCATTTGTAACACCAACAAAACCAACTTATGCCACGTTGCCGTTTATTGGTATTCAACCGGCTTTAATGGATGAAGAAGGGCAGGAGTTAAAGGGTAATCAAGTCGACGGACGGTTATGTATAAAATTCCCTTGGCCAAGTATGGCTAGAACTATTTGGGGAAACCACCAACGTTATAAAGATACCTACTTTTCGGCTTACGAAAACAAATATTTTACAGGCGATGGCGCCTTGCGTGATGAGGTAGGTTATTACAGAATTACAGGTCGTGTAGACGATGTTATTATCGTTTCTGGTCATAATTTAGGTACCGCTCCTATAGAAGATGCTGTTAACGAGCATCCAGCAGTTGCAGAGTCTGCTATTGTTGGCTTCCCACACGATATTAAAGGAAACGCACTTTATGGTTATGTTATTCTGAAGGATTTTGGTGAAACTAGAGACCATAATAACCTAAGAAAAGAGATTAATCAAATGATTACCGAGTCTATCGGGCCAATCGCGAAACTAGATAAAATTCAGTTTACCGTAGGATTGCCAAAAACGCGTTCGGGTAAAATTATGCGACGTATTTTGCGTAAAATAGCAAGTAACGATACTAGTAATTTAGGTGATACAAGTACATTATTAAACCCAGAGGTTGTGCAGGAAATAATGGATAACGTACTGTAGTTTAATTTATCAATCATTTAAAAATAAATCGTTAATAACACCTTTTTCTAAAGGTGTTATTAACCCTAAAATAGATATATAGTTAGTACTAACTATATACAATTGTTACCCAACATTTGAGAAAAACGATTTTCATATTAAACTTTATTTTCAGCACATTAATTTTTGCTCAAAATCCTGAATCTTCAACTCTATTTGAAAAAGAGTATTATGATTTAGTAACTTATATTCCAGAAAATTTAAAATCTGATTCAATTCATCAACTCGAAAGTCCTCTTTTTAAAGGAAGTTTAAATACAATTGGAAGTCTAAAACTCTACAATGGATTTAGACAAGATTTTAATCTATCTGAAAATGATATTAAATGGTTGGAAAATAGAATTGGCCAAATGGCAACCGAACTATTTATTGACGGAAAAAGAATTTTGATAAGTGCAGTTGGAGGTTATTCTGGTTGTCCCGAAAAAATGATTGACACCATTAAATTAAACAATATTAAGATTACTAATTTAAAATTTTGCCACAGTTGTACTGACTCTTATCGAGACGAAAATTTCATCGAAAAATTTAATAATAAAATGTATTCTTTGATGGGAATTGAACCACCAAATAGAAAAACACATAGATTCTACGGAAAATTTATTGGTTACGGCAAGAATAATAATGGAATTGAATTAGTTTTAACCGACGACAGAACATTCAAATTTTGGAAAAGAAAAGGGCACAGTTCTGATTTTACCGAAGGTTTATGGAAAAATAGAAATGATACGCTTATTTTAAATTCTAAAACTTTGACCAAAAATGATAGTTTGACATATGCTTTGTCTAGTGCAAAGTGGGTTGAATTTAATGATTTAGTGTTTAGGTTAAAAAAAGAAAAACTGACTGAATTGAATAACGGAAAGCAGAAATTAAAAAAGATAACCGAATAAAAACGTTGGGTAACACCGTATATAATTAATGGCTAGTTTCAGCTTACTTACGAAAATCCTCGCGGATTTTCTATCTGGTTTTTATTTGCTAAATTAGGTGCTTAACCACGCCACTAATCATATACAATCCCGTTGTAACACATTGCCAAAAAAACTACTGAATTTGAGGGATTTAATTTTATTTTTTACGACTGTTTTATTAATTGGATGTAATAATAATGAACTTGTATTTGACTCTAAAAAGTGGAAATCTGACAAAATAGGACATAAAAACCTGAGATTAAAAATGGTAAAAGATTTAGTTGATTCTGAACTCTTAATTGGAATTAAACTAGACTCAGTAGTCGAATTATTAGGCGGAGAATACTATCCTCAAAAAAGTGAACTAAATAATAAAGTTTCATTTACTATAAAAGAAAGTTATGGATTTGACATAGACCCAAAATACTGCTCACATCTAATAATTGAAACAGATATATCAACAAAAAGAGTTTTGAAAGTGGAATATATAGAAACAGAAGACAGACGAACATTAATTGAAAAAATATTTACTGAATAAAAATGTTTCCAACAGACAACGAATTTACAATCCTATACATTACATATTTTACAATGTTAATATTTATGATTTTTGGTTCTTTAAAATCAAAAAACAAGGAATTTTATAAATGGAATTTTGTTGTTTTCGGAATTTATTTAACAATAATGATTTATCTATTTTCAGATTCAGAAAATTTCAAATATGGTAATTCACTTGTTATTCTATTTTATGGAGGTTTATTTGTGATTTCACATTTTATAATAATCGGACTGATAAAATTATTTAAATCAGTTACGAAAAAATAAAACGTGTTACAACAAGGGCTATAATTAATACGGGGTTTGTTACTTAATCCAAAGTTTAGTGTATTTTTATAAAATCCGCCAAATCTTTTTGATTTGGCTTTTAAAATGAAAAAATTAAAACAAAATAAAAAGTTTTGGCTAACTGCTTAATCGAAAGTTAACTACTTTTAATTCCCGTACTAATCATAGCCGAGACGTTGTAAAACATACGAATGAACAAACTGCTAACATTAAACATTCTGATTTTATTACTTGTTTCTTGCGTTAATAAAGAAAAAAGTGAATCGGAATTTTATGCAGAAAATAAAACCTCATTTTTCGATTTAAGAAACTCTGATTGGACAAAAAACACGTGGATTAGAAAACCCGAAAATTTAAGAACAATTCACGAATCATTTAAAAAATTTGGTTACGAAAAACTCGAAAACCTGATTTTTAAAAGCGAAAATAGTTTTCTAATCGAAGACATTTACATAAAACGAAATTTCGGAAATTTAATGGACAGTTTGCAACTGACTTACAACAAACCTGAAATACAAACCAAATATTACGCTGAATTTTGGAATCGCAGAAAAGTGGAGAAAAATGACTCAATCGTTTATGAAATTCTTAAAGAATTAAACTCTGTGAAATTGGACAAAAAACGACTGAATTATGAAAAGCAGTTTGTAAATGACACTTTAGTTGACCTTTTAAAAATTGAATTTGACAACGACAATCTGAATACCGAAATAGCAAACTCGGATTTTGATATATTAAAAAAATACGGATTTCATCAATCAGCTTATAACCTACTTTTTGAAAGAGCAGAATATTCTGAATTGAATTTAGACCGAGAAAAATTAAAAAAGAAATTGACCAAAACAAAGGAATTTAAGCAACCTTGGTTAATTGATAATGAAAAATAAGTACGTTTTACAACACCGTATATAATTTATTGCTTGGTTCTCGCCTACTTACGAAAGTCCTCGCGGACTTTCTTGGTTGGTAATTATTTACTAAATTAGTTGCTTAAAACACGCAACAAACCATATACAAAAACGTTACCACCAATTAGAAAAAAATGCAACTACCAAGAAAACACTTCTTTGAAACAAAAAAGCTTTTAAAAAGTGTTCCTACTGAAAAAGTTGCAAAATGGTTATTAGAAGAAGGTTATTTTCCAGAGCAATATATTGTTCCTCCAACATTTAAAGTCTCTAAATTTGACTTAAATCCAACTCCATACATCGAAGTTGACACAACGGGAGCACATCCAAAATTTGAAGTTGTTAAAAGTGAATTAATAAATGTCTCATTTCCTAAAACACAATTGACAGATAGGACATTTGGAATTATTGAACCAAAAATATATCACGATATCGTTTGGTACTTAATGAACGAATGGAATTTAATAATAGACCATTTATTTAACTCAAAAAATAAAATCTATTGTTACAGCTTCCCTATTCCTGTTACTAAAAAAAATGAAGGTGAATTAGGTCATTTAAGAGCTGGAAGAATGATTTATGAGTTTTTAGAAATGGCTGAAAATGATTTAGTAGCAGAAGCTTTTAATTACAAATACATTTTAAAAACAGACATTAAAAACTTTTATCCTTCTATTTACACACATAGTATTGCTTGGGCAATTCACACAAAAAAAGTTATTAGAACAAGTGGAAACAGAAGTGCGTATCATAAATTTTTAGGATTAAAACTGGATAAACTAATACAATATGCAAATGATGGTTGTACTAATGGAATTCCTATTGGTCCTGCAATTTCAGATTTAATTGCAGAAATAATTTTAACAGCAGTTGACACAGAAAGTTCAAAAGAGATAGAGAAACTAAATATTGATTTTTTAGCAGTACGATTTAAAGATGATTATAGAATTCTATGTCAATCAAAAGAAGACGCAAATAAAATAATACGAATACTTCAAAAGAAATTAAAAGACTTCAATTTATCACTAAATGATGACAAATCAGTAGTGAATGAATTACCTGAAGGTCTATTCAGAGAGTGGACAGCAGATTACCAACAGTTTTCATTGCGCTATAAGAACAAAATCACTTATAATAGATTTGAAAAATCATTAAGAGGAACTTTAAAGGTAGACAAGCAACATAAAGGAACTGGTGTAGTTGACCGATTTTTAAGTGAACTTTCTTCAAACAATTTCAACTTAAAATTAGACTTCAATGAAAAGAATTTGATGAAAGCAATTAGCCTTTTACTTTTATTGAAAGAACGCAGATATAAATCATTCCCTCAAATTCTTGCAATAATTGAAAAAATAGTTGATAAATACTCTACAAATAAGTCAGTAATGGCTAAAATTGAAAATGCAATTGAGAAAATATTCAATGAGAAAATGAAGAATATTGAGGGCAATCAATATGATTTAATATGGTTAATTTACTTCATTAAATCGAATGAACTTTTTACAATTAAGTTTCCTAAACAAATTAAATCTCCACTTATAAAATGTTTAAAAGCCAATCGAAGTGAATTTTTTAAACCTTTACCAAGTGGTATAAAAATATTTGAAATAATTAAAAAGAAAGGTAGTAATAAATCTATGCTTGAACATTTAGCAGTATTCAAAAAAGAATAACTGGTGGTAACACTATATAAAAAACATAGGGCGTTTGTGCTAAATCGAAAGTTGGTTGTCTATTTGCGAGGTCGCCAAATATAAAATTTGGCATTTATAGCCGAAAAGATAAAAGCAAAATATTTATATTTGGCTCAGTAACAAACCGAAACGACAGTACTTTTAACCGCCCTACGATTTCTTATATTTAACGTTGCCATTAATACCCAAAAAACCTAAAAACGAATGCAGAAATTTTGGAAAATAAGTGATTCTAAATCTAATAAATTGATTTTCATAAAAGATAAAACTATTTACAAAGGAAATCCGAAACAAGAAGAACTTAATAGACTAAATTCAGAATCAACCAATCTATCTTTTTTAGAAAATATTTTTAGCATTCCATATTCTTATATAAAAGAAATTCAAAATCAAAGCGGAAAAAATGAAATTAAAATATTTTTCGGAAATGATTCTGAAGAAGAATTAATAATAAAAGATAAGAATACTAAAAACGAAATATTTGAATTTATAAAACAAGATAATCCGAATTTTAAATATAGTTCCGAATTACCAAGTGTTCTAAAATATGCGAAACCACAATTTTTTGCCTTATTATTTATGACAGGGATTTTTTTATGGTCTCTTTATTTAGCAATTCAAATGGAAAGTGGAGTTGAATACTCAATTATAGGAAGTGGTCGCAGTATAACGGGAATTGTTTTGTTTTTGGCAAACTTTGGCATCGTCAAAAATATTATTGGTTATGTTATAATTCTATTAATTATAATTTTCTCTTTGACTAAAAGGTTGAAATCAAGGAGTGAAATGGAAATATTAAAAAGATAAAGTACTAATGGCAACACCGTGTATAATTAATTGCTTTGGCAAGTGCTTATCTGGAATATTCCTTCGGAATATTCTCTAGTCCGTATTTGTTTACTAAATTAGTTGCTGAACCACGCAACTAACCATACACAAGACCGTTGTAGCACATTTACCAAAACAACCGAATGATTGAATTATTACTATCGACTTTAGCTGAATTTGGACTCATTCGAGAAGATTTTAAACATCATAGAAAAATCTCGAAAATGGAAAAAGCTGATGGAAAGAAACGACATTTCCAAAGATATTTTCTACAGCCGAGTTCAATTATGGTTATTTCTGTTTTAGTCATTGGGAGTTTAAGTGCTATTCTGTTTTTTACTTATCAAAGAAAATCTGTGTTTCCCGAAAAAACAAAACAAGAAATATCGGAAATGAGTGACAGAATGGATAATTGGAAAGAAAATTTAGGAAAATATCCAACGGAACTGAATGAATTAATCGGAAATAGTCCTTTAAGACAAGATTGGAAAAAAGACGCCTGGAATCGAGAATATGAATTTACGATTACGGAAAACGGAAAAGGATTTTTAATAACGTCTGCTGGTTCAGATGGAAAATTTCATACTGACGATGACATTAAATCGGAATAAAAGAAAATTTCAAATTATAAGACTTTATGTAATTAGTTTAGTCTGTATTGCCTGCTTCTTTTTGTTAGAGAATTCTAACATCATTTCTGAACTTGTTCAGATATCGGAAAAAGGTCGTTATGGTGGATTTCCAACATTTTTTTTAAGTGGATTATTTAAATACGGATTACTAATAGTTGGAATAAGTATTATTACAATTATGAGTTTTCTGTTAATCAGAGAAAGAACAAAAAAAACGATTGAATAAATAAAAACGTGCTACAACACCGTATAAAATTAATTGCTAGTTTTAGCCTACTTACGAAAGTCCTCGCGGACTTTCTATCTGTGATTTATTTGCTAACTTTAGTGCTTAAAACACGCAACTAATCTTATACAAAACCGTTAGCACCAATTTGAGAGCGACAATGAGAAAACCAATATTTTTAGTTTTGATTTTAATGATCTTTTCTTGCCAAAGTAAGAAATCTGAAAAAACGCAGAATGCGGAATTGAATACTGAAATAGAGATTATTAAACCTGAAAGTTTAGTGCTTAACGATACAGTTGTCTATTTAAGTGGAGATAACGATTTGGCTCTTATAAAGCTGACTTTAATTCCGAATGGAACTTTTGACTTTTATATGAGCATTTATCCCGAACCAATGCAAGACGCTGAACCTGAATCTGACATAATAAACTCAAACGGAATTTGGAGCGGAAATGGAAAAACTGTGTTGCTGGACTTTGCGGAACGAAAAAAAGATACGCTGAATTTAAATGACCTTTTTGACTCAAACTATAAAGAAGGAAATGAATTTAAAGTTATTAATCAAAATACGGTTGAGATTGACTATTCTTTGGACAAATTAAATATTTGGGGAATTAGTTGTCATAAATCGGGAAAATAAAAACTGGTGCTAACACTGTATATAAAAAATTGCTGGTGTTAGTCTTAAACAAAGGTCGTTGCACGTTTGCTACGTCTGAATTTCCTTCGGAAATTCCTCGCACGCAAACCCGCAACTTTCCATATACTAAACCGTTGTAGGTAATGTAAAAAACAGAACGCAAATGAAAAATAATTTGATTTTACTCTTTTTAACTTTCACTATTGGATTGTCTTTTGGACAAACTAATAAAGTGACTGAAAAATCTTTTCCGACAAACTTTGACCAAACAAAATTTAATAAGATTAAAAAATTTACGAATAGAATTATTGCGTATGACGCGAATATTCTTGAAATAAAAAATAGCAGAAATAATACACCTTTTTACAAATTAGAGTTAGGAGAAGGAAATTATTTATGGACTATCTTAATGTTCAAAAATGAGGAAAATGTGATTGGAGATAAGATTAGAGTTGTTGGCTATTTAAATAAAATTGACTCAAAAAATACTGATGAGGAATACTTAGCAGGAGAAAAATATATGGTTATAGCATTAGGTTTAGTTGATTTTGAAAAAGAGAATTTTCTTTTTGTCAGTTCTGGCTATAAACAGAAAGAACAATGGATTAAAGGCGAAATCCCTAGTCAATGAGAAACACTACCTACAACACCGTGTATAATTAATTGCTTGTTTAAAGCCTACTTACGAACATTCCTGCGGAATATTCTATCTGTGATTTATTTGCTAACTTAGTTACTTAAATCACGCAACTAACCATACACAATCACGTTAGCATACATTAAAACCGAATCGTAATCGAGAACCAAAATTGAAATATTAAAAAGTGGAAAAAGAAGAAATTAGAATTGCTTTTAATGAAATTAAAGGATTTCTCGATAAATATTTTCCTGACAATTATAACGAATCAGAAGAATATGAGGAATGTTACCACATTAATGTTTACTCCCAAGACGAAGAAGATTCATCAGTTTGGTTTGAATTTGATATTGGAAATTCGGAATTAATTGTTGGTTATGGAATTAGTCATATTCATTATGGTAAACAATACGGAATAGAAATATCAGAAGGACTAAATCGACTTTTAGATTTTTTTACCACAAAAATGAAAAGGACTGATTATTATAAAGGCAAGGTGAATTTTAAGAATGTGTATGAAATGAAAAGAGAAAATGGAACTTATGAAAATTTAGGAACAAGTTCTATGCTATTTCTCTATCCTTTTTGGAAAGAAACTACTAAAAAAGTGACTGAACATTCTGAATTAATAAAAGACGAAAATATTAAAACGGAACTTGGAAAAATAAGAGACCGAATAAATAACGTATGCTAACACCGTATATAAAAAATTGCTGGTGTTGGGCTTAAATAAAGGTCGTTGCACGTTTGCTACGTCTGAATTTCCTTCGGAAATTCCTCGCACGCAAACCCGCAACTTTCCATATACAAACACGTTGTGTTTAATTTGACAGCAGAATTCAATGAGAATAAAATCTAATGCCTCACCAGACGAATTATCCTCACCTTTTTTCAAACTAAATGAGGAATTTTGCTTTGATTTTGAAAGTTTTGTTGCAAATAAAAATGGAAAAGTAAAAGGAAATTACAATGCTTGGTCATATCTGATTTTCGGTAAAATATCAAATCCTACAAATTGGAATTTGACTTATAAAAAATCAACCTTTACTTCAACTGGAAATTTATTGCTTTCATCAAAATATCAAAGTTTACTTGTTTTGGCGGAATGGGAAACTGAAAGAAAAGGAACTCATAATTCGGAATTTACAATACGAAAAAAAACACGAACTGACTTTTTAAAAAAAATGGTAAGTGTATCATTGTCTGAACTCGATTTTTCTAAAAAGTATATGCTTGAAATGAAAAATGAGAAACCAAAACTGATTTTCAAACTGACAGAAATATTAAAACCACTTTTCCAATCTGGAGAAATATATAAGATTGAACATAAGAATGATAAATTGAAAATTGAAATGAGAACTGAAAAACATCATTTTGAATTATTTGACAAATTAATAAGCGAAATATAAAAAACTAAACACAACACCGTATAAAAATAATGCTTAGTTTAGTGCTTAATCAAGAGTTCGTGCGCTTTTGTTACGTCTGATTTTCCTGCGGAAAATCCTCGCACACAAAACCGCACTATTCTTATACATAACCGTTGTGGTTTATATAACTAAACAACAAACATTATTACTAACTTTAAAACTTTAACGGTTTATGAAAAAAATTAATGCTTATTTTAACATCGGAATTCTAACATTACTAACCTCCTTTATGTTTACCAACTGTGAGAAAGAAGAAAATGAACAACTGGAAGTGAATACTATTTCTACACAATTACTAACTTATTTTAACCAAACCGATTATAACGAACTTATTCCATATGATTATACCGTAGATTGGAGCAGCGCAATAAAACAATACTCAGAAGAATTAGAATTATCATATTATGAAGTCCCTATTAACTATACTAATGCGTTTAATCCAAATGAATTAAACAAATTTAAAAAAGAAGGATCCTATTATATTAAATATAAAATTTTGGCAATAGAAAATAATGACGAATCATTTAGTTTTTATGCAGCAAAATTTTATCAAAACGTCAATCCCTTAAACAATGTCTTAATTAATTCCGATATTTCATTTAGCTACCTCAATAGTTTTACCGGAATCGTTCATTTAATTAACAATCAAAAAAAAATAGTGTATAAAAAACAATTGAGCGAAGGCATGCTTATTATGTCAACCAAGTTTAATAACAAAAAAGGAAGCAATACTAACAGTTCATCTTTATATGGAAGATCCTCCGCATCTTGCCCAACAATTACAGTACCCATGTATACAGATTGGTATTCCAATAGTGGTCCTGGTGGTTCTTTCGTTTATACCCATACACAACTTACAGGCTATAGAACCATAAATGTTTGTGAGGGAAGTAGTGGCTTACCCGAAATTAACAAGTATGGTTCAAACGGAGAAGGTATTTATGTTAAGAGAAAGGGTAATGGTGGGGTTTATGATGATGATGACTCCAACGAAGACGACGAAAATATTGTTTTAATTGAGGATGAAATTAGTAATTGTGGCCCAGGATTATTTCCCAATGCAAATGGAGATTGTGTTGCTGATTTGCATGATGATAAAATTGACTCTAGTGAACTTACTGGGAAAGATAAATGTGCTTATGAAATTTTAGAAAAAACAAATGGAAACCTTTTCAAAAAAACTATAGGTTTATTTGGAGTCCCTGGATCTAAATATGATTTAAATTTTACTTATGATTCTTGCAGTACTGATGGTGAAATGTGTACAAGCGCTAAAGATTTAGCAAATAACAATATAACTATAAAAATAAATAATACTTCAGGTTTGTCAATTCTTGAAATAGCCACTAATTTTTTGCATGAGGGCATTCATGCAGAAATATATAGATATGTCCATGAAAATGGCGGAAATGTAGACCCTAATGATAGAATTAATTTATATAATTCATACATAGCAGCAAAAGTAGAATCTGGAAGCCTTGCAAATACAGACGAGGCCCAACATCAACACATGGCAGATAGATATGTTTATCCAATAGCAAGAGCCATAAGAGAGATAGATAACAAAAGGTTTAGTGTGGAGCACTATTTACCATTTGGCTGGATAGGGTTAAGCGCCTACGGGAAAGATGGTTACTATAATGAAAACATAGACTATGTTTTTTTCGATTTAAATGATATGTGGGCTAAAATAAAACAAATTGCAAATACTTCAAACGCAGAAAATGGTTGTAATGAATAAAACATATAGAACTTTAATTGGCTTATTAGCGTTAATAACTTTTATTGGTTGTAACAATAAAAAAACGCTGCCAGTAACCAATAAGAGCACTAATACTAGCGAAATAATTAGTAAAGTTATAGATAGTGTGGCGGTACGTCTATCCCCTAGAAATTTATCGCCAATTAATACTAAAGGTAGATTTACAGTTAAAGATTCCATTAGAGTCCATGAAAAACTAATAGACTACATTAATGAATTCAGAACCATAGCAATAGACACAAGCTTAGCATTAAATATACCCAATTTTGAGTTGATTGAAGATATGTTTTTTGAAGATAAGTTTTCAGGTTTTACAAAAGTTTATGACAATAGTAGAAGCATACATATTGATATAGATAAAATAAAAATAAAAAGAGTAACTAACACTTTTTATTTTGATTCCATAGTATATTTAAACCCTTCTGACCATATTGGAAAATATAGAGATTATAAAAACATTGATTACAGGTTTAATTTTTCAAAAATTGTATATAATGACAAAAAAGATAAAGCTGCTATTCGATGTCAGTATCGATTTGAAGATAGATCACCTAATATGTCATTATTTTATTTAGAAAAAACGAACAACATTTGGGAAATAAAAAAATCATATCATTTTATTTTTTAAATCTAAAACACATTTAAATTATCCTAGCACAAATTAAATACAAACCACAACACGTTATATAAAAAATAGCAGTTAAGAGCTAAACCAAAAATTTGGTTCTTTTCTGCTATCTTTATATTTTAATTAAAAATAGGCACATACAAATCTGCTACTTTTCATATAACCAAACGTTGTAAAACATTTGACCAAACCAATGAACAGACTATTAATCATCATATTTTTTGCCTTTAATTTTTCTTTTGGACAATCGATTCAACACGAACCAAGAAAATTATTTGTAGCGACTTTAAACGTTCCTCAAAATACAAGGAATATGAATATAGCTTTTACTGACTTCGCACAAAATAATAACATAAAGCGACTTCTTTGCTATAGAAATGGACTGACTTCATCCGACATCAACTTTGACAAAAACGGAAATGTAATTTCCAAAATTGAGAATGATAACACAATTATCAACAAAAGCGAATATCAATACGATGAAAAAGGGAGAGTTATCAAAACATCACATTATTCTCCAAATGGAAATTTCAAATATGGTTATGAATATGAATACTTGGAAGACTCAAAACTGACTTATGAAAATCCTGGAAGAATACTTAAAAACAAAGACGTTTTTTTAAAGGACAAAAACCAAAAAATTTCCATCGATTACGGAACCGATAATGAAATTGTTTCTAAAAAAATAGAAATGTTTAATGAAAATGTAGAATTAAAACAAAAACAGGAGTTTTCCAACGGCAGATTAAACCGAGAATTTATTTATTATTCAAAAGACGGAGAAAAATACGAGGACAAAATATTCTACCCTGAAAACAGAGAAAAAACTATCGAGACAAATAAAATATTAGACAATGATGTGCTTGACAAGAACGGAAATACAATCATTAACTATTTTGGTAATTTTAAGGTGTCTGAACACAAATACAATTCTGCAAACCGATTAATCTCATCTGACTTTTATTCAACGAAAAATGGACATTGGAAAAATGAAACTTACGAATATAAGAATGATACGATTTTAATAAATAATTCAGAAAATTACATATTAAAAGGCAAAATCAAATCTTATCAATTCATTTACAATAACGTCGGATTTTTAGAAAAAGTAATTAAAATTGACGGAACTGAAAAACAAATATTTGAGTATAAATATCAACTGAACGAAAAATAAAAACGTGCTACAACACCGTATAAAAATAATTGCGGTTTAGTGCTTAATCAAAGGTCGTTGCGTGTTTGTAACGTCTGATTTTCCTTCGGAAAATCCTCGCATACAAACCCGCAACTATTCTTATACATAAACGTTACCACATATTTGAAAAAAACAGCATTCTACATATTGACAATCTTGCTTTTAGTAGCAACAAACGGATATTCTCAATCGGATTTTACGAAAATAGATGAATATGCGCGAAGTATAATTTATAATTCAGATAAACCATTAGCAAAAGAACTCACTAAAAACTTAAAGACGGATTTAGAGAAAGTGCGTTCAATTTTTGTTTGGATAACTGATAATATCAAATATGACGTTAAGCGTTTTAGAAATCCAGAACTTTATAGTAAATCGAAAGATTCAACAACTGACATTATTAAAAATACATTAGACACAAATATGGCAGTTTGTGGCGGATATGCTAAACTTTTCAAAAGCCTTTGTGATGACGCTGGAATTGAATGCGTTTATATTGTTGGTCTGTCAAGACAATATTTAGAAAGCAATGAAGAAAAAACAGTTCCCGACCACGCTTGGAACGCTGTTAAGATTAATGGAAAATGGTTTTTGTTAGATACAACTTGGGCGAGTGGTACTGTATTCGGGAATCGATTTGAAAAGGCTTTTGACGAATATTGGTTTCTTACGAATCCCAAAGAATTCTTTTATTCCCACTATCCAACTGAACAAAAATGGACTTTGCTAAACGAAAAATATAATCGTGAAAAGTTTTATGATTTACCTGCGACAATTTCCCATAATCTCTTCACTCAAGGAATAACTGTGATAAATCCCGAGAATGGAACAATTAAAATTGGAACTGATAACAAATTTGTATTTGTTGTAAAAGTTGATAATATCGAAACTGAAATTTCACTTTTGGGTTCGCCTTGGGAAACTTATGCTTCTCTAAATAATTTACCTAAACCAAGTAACGAAGAATATCTAAATGACATTGACAAATACAGTCTGTTAATTCCGTCAATTGAATTGACCAACAAAACAATAAAAGGAAATATTATAACTTTAGAATATAAAGTAATACATCGAACTTTAGAAAATATTTCATTATCTGTTAACGGAACACAGACAGCGGATTACAAAGTAGAATGGAAATAAAAACGTGTGGTAACACCGTGTATAATTAATTGCTAGGTCAATGCCGACTTACGAACATTCCTGCGGAATATTCTATCTGTGATTTATTTGCTAAATTAGTTGCTTAACCACGCAACTAACCATACACATCAACGTTGTAACCAATTTGAGCAATGAAACGCATACTATTCGGAATTGGAATAATCTTAATCGTCGGAATTTTAATATTGCGATGTAATATTCCTATGACGAAAAATAGTGTAGTCGGAATTTATGCAAATACCAATTACAGAAACGAACCTTGCTGTGTTGAAACACCTCATAAAGCGGACACTCTGAATTTAAAATCTGACGGAACTTTTTCGAGCGAATTTTACGGAGACGGAACTTATGATGTAAACTACGGATTGCTAAACTCTGAAATTGAACTACATTATGAATATGAAATGGGAAAAGCAGGATATCATACGTACTTCAGCAATAAGATTTTTGAGAAACCTAAAATTATTTTGAATTACGATTTGAATCATTACTATGAAAAAGTGGAATAAAAAACTGGTTACAACAATGTATAACCGCAATTACGGCGGATTCGACTACGTCCGAATCCACTCGGAATTGCTAAAGTCAGTGCTTAACCGAAAAACATTAACTTTAAATCCGTAACTGACGGTTATACGAGACCGTTGTAAACAATTATGAACGAACGCGAAGACTACTTTAGGATTTCCAAAAATGGACACGTTCATACGTTGAGTGACCGAATTCCTTTTAAGTGGAAAGAGTTAATTGTTTGGACTTCTGCTTCATTCATATTGTTGATTTGGTTGCTCGGAATTGGAATCGGAATTTTTGTGGCGATTTTGACTTTAATTGGATACACTCTTTATCGATTTGCATCTTGGATTTATTACTCGGAATTAAAAATTGACGAGAACAGCGGAAAAATAATTCGACTAAAAAAAATACTCGACCGAACTCAAAAAACGGAATTGATTGCCGAAAAATTTGACCCAAACCGATTTGAATACTCGGAATTGACTCGTAGCGGAAAAACGAAATTCCTAATGAATTATCGGACTCATAAAAACAATGAACTTCTGATTTTAAAAAATAAAACGGACAAAGAACTGATTGAAAAATATATCGCTGAACAAATAAAAATTTAATTGACAACAATGGTTTTTACCAAAGAATCAAAAGACAACGAACTATATGTGCATATGAATGGAAAGCTCATTTATAAAAGATGGTTAAAAACTGGACAATCGAAAGTTTTTGATTTAATTGCTCATGACAAATACACAGAATATTCAATTAATGAAAACAAAAAATAACTGTTTACAACACCGTGTTGTGTAGATAACACTCTGTATGTATTGATTTTATTGACTTATTTGTAAATAAATTAAAAATGGTACAACATAGGTACAACTTTTTAAACTATATATTTGATAAGTAAAAATAGTGATCTATAAGCATAAAAAAACCGTTACAAATATACTGTAACGGTTTCTTTTTGAATGTATTTATGCTTAAAGTTATTAAGCTGCCGTACCAGAGCCTAAATACACACTATTCGATACTTGTGTACCATCAGCAGAAACAAACGCCATAAATAGCTCTACTGTATCTCCTGCATAAGTGCCTGGTATGGTAACCACTTGAGAACCTACAGTTCTATCAGCACCATCAAGAATAGAAATTGATTCTTTCTTACTTGGATTATAAACCAATACCATTGCTTTATCCGTTGCATTTGCATTTCCTTCTGCTGAGTTGTCACCCCAACCAAAAGAAACTTGTCCTGCATTGGTTAAATCAGTTGTACCATTTAAAACACCAGACAAACCACCTCTACTTAATAAAGCTAAAGAATAATCAATCGTGAAGTTAGGTGCAATACCGCCTACTGCATTATTTAACACATAAGACATCGCAGCATTAAATTCCGTTTTCTTGGTTGCAAATGACTTATAACCGATTTTAATAAAATCTTTAGTCGCTTGCAAATACTCCAATGTAATGGTAAATTTATTACGCTGATTCACTTGTCCCTCTGTACGAGGATTTGCCACACTTGCTGGCTTAATTCTGATGTAGTCGATACCTTTCCAACTACCTCCAATAATACTACCTACCTTACCCGATAAGCTTCCTAAAATACCCTGTGGAATTTTTCCCATCTCTATTACAATTTAAAATTAATATTTGTTCGGATTTGGTACGGACTTGATATTGCTTTTAAACTTTGTTTACTCTTCTAATATAACTAAAATAATGCCATTTTGTTACTGTTTTAAGGCTTTACGATGCCTTTGCGTTAGGCTTCTTTGCTTTGCATCAAGTTGAAACAATTACGTATATATGCGACCTTTAAAACTGCCATTTTTTCAATGACATTTTGTAACTCTTTTTCTTTTTTACTGATAACCTCAACCGCTTTAATATGTTTTTGCATCATATCGTCTACATTACAATTTGATTTTAAACTACTTTTAAGCGTTTTTCTGCAATCATCTATTGAGATAAACGGAATAACACTTCCTTTTAAATAATAAGCGTAAAAACCGCCTATTTGTAGCATCATAGATAAATGAAAAAGCGTGTTTTTTTCTTTTTCGGTTGAAGTTTGCAATACAAAACAATTAGGACAAGGATTTGAGAGCGGTTTTCCGCTGTTAAGCCCTTTGTTTAGGATGAAAAAATGAGGGTTTGAGTAAGTTTTTCCTGTACGGTGTGTTTTCAGTTCAAAAGTTGACATAGCTATCCAATTTAAAATTGCTCGCTACGCTTCGCTACATTATTTTTTTTGAAAAGAATAAAAAGATAGCCATAGTTGTTGTGGCGTGGGTAAGGCTGTCAAGGTTTTTGGATAAAAGTTTTTTGAGTTAAAATGTTTAATGAAAAAGAAAAAAGTTTGTAAAAAAAGTTTTATTCAAAACCCGTAGGGCTTGACCTTTATAGCCTTGTGCGGCTGGCAGAGGAAGCCACATATATTTGCTACCTTTTTTTATTTTAATCCTATAAATGCGAATATTACTATAATTATCAGCATAACTATTGTGAAAACTTTTGTTGTATATGAATCGTCGCCTTCAGGATTTTCAATTTCAATACCGTTTTCATCTATATCTTTTGGAAAGAATAAATCAAATAAATCTTCAATCATTTTTTTCATACTATAAATTTAACTTTTCTGGGGAATTAACACTTAAAAAAATAGGTTTTAATCTTTTACTGTGCGGTGGATGAAGCGTTTGTATGGGTATTGGTTTAAATAGTTGTTTGATAAAACAGCATTTAAATTAATACTTATACAGGACTTTTAGACGATAGCTTTTTGTTTTTTTGAGGTACGAGAAAAAGCAATATGCTATGGCGTAGTACTAACTTTCTTAAACCTATTTTTTTATATCCTATTACTTGGGTGGTGGGGAAAAGTGGACTTTAATATTTGTTAGTGAAATGAAACAAACAAAGACTTGAGTTAAGGAATACTTGGACTTAATGATGGTTTTGTGCAGTTGAATGAGATAACGAATATTATTTTCAATTATCTTAATCCTTTAATTGTTCGATTGTTTAATGTTTGTTCAAAATGTGGTTATATGTTCGGATGTGAGCGTTGGATGAGCGGATATTTTACATAGTAGTAGTTATAGCTACGAAAACATAAAAACTTAGCGTAGCGTACCATTGAAAAGGTTTTTGCTACTATAACTTCTATTATGTAACTTAGCTTTGGGTTGGTTTTGTGGCGGAATAGTTGTTTTTAGCGTTGGCAATAGCTCTTTGCTTTTTTATTGTACTAATTTATTAAAATAGATACTTTTAAATAAAACAAGCAATGTGCTATTATAGCTTTGGCTACAACTATTGTGACATAAAACCAACTAAGTGGTGGCGCGCGGAACAACACAAAAGACAGAGGATTTTGAGGTACGAAAAAACTGGGTTTTGGGTTGTGGGGAAATTATAAACTAACCGTGATTATATGCTGAAAAATTATAATCAATAGCAATAATATGAAGTATAGCACTATTTGGTCTACGATAGGCTAAAAAGGGATTCTTTTTACCATTGTATCTAAAAGCATAAAGAAAATCTACATCATCAGTTATGAAATTTGGAAGTTTAAAACTTAACGAATTTTTTGCTATTTTTTCGCTACCATATTGATGTCTACCAGATTTATTTATTTCTTCAAAACCTAATGCGGTTAGTTTTGTAAGTCTTGTTATAAATTCTTTTTTATGCCTATTATCGCACTTATCTAAACAATACTTTTTATGTAAGTGTTTAAAACAAAATATTGGGTAGTCAAAATCATATACATTATCTGAAACTGGATATTTAAAGGATTGAGAATCATTAGACTTGCTCTTTTTCGAATAATCAAATTCGTTCATCTTATGCAGTTAAAAATTTCTCAAAATGATTTTTAAGTTTATCTAATGTTATTTCATTAGTAATTTGAGTAGAAATCCAAGGTTCTTCCGAATGAGTCATATTCATTAGTTTAATTGCAGAAAACTGATTAAAATAATTAAAAACCTCATCAACCATTTTCATTTCATTTACAGTAAGAGTAGCAATCTTATCAACTACAGCTAAAGGAATACCGTTTGAACCAAAATTTTTAAAACTATGATAGACATCCTTTACAACAGGACCATACTGCCAAGCATAAATATTGTCTTCAAAAAGTTTTTCGCCGAATTTTGCATAATAGAAACCTTGGCAATAATAAAGTAACTTTTGAAGTTTCATATTACTTAATAGTTCACCTCCTTCTTCTGGATTAGTTTTAGAAATTAAGTATTTTGATATGTCTAATGCTGAATATGGCATTACAGTTTTATTTTTTACAAATATGTTATAAATGAAACATTTTTTTACCTAATAACAAAATATATATCAAATAAAAAAACCCCAGATAGTATCTAGGGTTGTTTATTTTTTTTAAGTGCACCATAAATGCAAATGAAGTATAGGACACTATTATTCTGCAAATATACAAATAAAAAACAAATTAACAGCTATATGTGTACCCTAATTTATCTTCAATAATAGATTTTATGGTATGATTTGCTTTGAATTTATCAAACAATTTGTACAGTTTTAACTCTAATTCATTTTTCCTATCTAATGATATAAATTCCATAACATATAATAGAGCTTTTATTGCTGCATCTAAACTATGACTATAATCATTACTAAATTTGTATGATGACATTTCTACCACACCTTCATCTATATGTAAATCATAAATAACACCACTATGAGCACAACTATTTCTTACAAAAACAAGCGTATCAAGTATATTTTGAAGTTTATATGGTTTTTTAATGTTGTACTGTAAAGACACTTTTTTTCTTACGTCATCATCAATAATATGCTCATAAACTTTAACGATTGAACCAAAAGTATAATATTCAAAAGTTTTCCAACAAGGTGCAAATCTATCGTCTGGGTTATTGATATGATGTTTATTAATTAATAAATTCTTCTTTTTAAAATTTTTATTATAATGAGATTTTATATCTTTTAGATAATCTCCTGACATAATTTTTGCATCTGTATACCAAATTGGATTATTATCATAATGAGTAGAAACCCAATAAATTAAATTAGTTCTAAAATTCAATTCAAGACGATTTATATACTTTATTAAAATATACCTCAAATCGACATCTAAATAATACAAATCTATAACGGTAGAAAACTTTGTGCCTTTTTCAAAATTATGATCAGCATCAACTTCAAAAGGATACCAATAAAAGCCTAGTCTATAATAACCAATATCTAATAAGTGTTCTTTTACTTTTTCAACTTCAATATCCAACTCCATACCTCTTGAAAGAAGTTTTTCAATTTGAACATCAACTGTAGTTGCTTTATCTCCCATAAACTACAAAGAATTTAATTTCTCAATAAATGCATCTTCTCTATTAGCTTTATTATAGAAAGGCATACCAATTAATTTATATTGTTGACTTTCGTATAACTCTATAACTGCTTCTTTTTCTATCTCTTGAAGGAATTGTTCTTTCCATTCGTCATTGTATAGTAGGTGGTCTCCTTTAGGCTCTATGAATAGTTGATATACTACTTCTTCATCTGAATTTTTATCTGTCATATATAAGACAAAGTCTGGTTCTGTTGCCTTTGCATCACTAAATCTATAAAGCTTGAAAAACCTTTCGTTTCTTAATAGGTATATCTCTTTGAACTTTTCTTTTAAATCGTCTATGTTATCGTGGAAATACTTTACTAAAAACTTTTCTTCGGATGAACCAAAATTCTCGTTATAAGCATACCAATCTGCTTTATTAAGGTCAACAAAATACTTTTGATCTATATCATTACGCATTGTTGGTTTTCCTGTTTCTGCTGTTGTATTCGTATTTACAGAAAATGATAGCTTCTTGTTTTTAAAATACTTTCGTAGTGGTTCTCTGTAGAATGATTTTGTACCTCTATAATCGCCAAACTTAGTTGATATTTCATTAGCTATTTTGGTTGCTACACTTATAACAATTTCTAATTTTTGGTGTGCTGATAAGTTATTAGTGTCCTTTTGTAAGCCTGTTACCTCTACTACTATACCACCAAAATATTTTTCATCTGTAATAAAATCATTCATAGATTTTACACTAGGAAAAAAACGTCTAATATTACTAAAGTGATAGAAAGGTATCTTGTTAAGACCTTTTTGAATTAGGTTATTATCCCAAACAGAAAACAAATGCTTATTAGCATAATTAGCTTGTACTTTATTTTGTTTAACAGATTTGTTGTCTAAAATAGTTGTTGAAGCTGAACGATTTGTTCTTAATGCGTATGTATGTTTTTTTACTATTGTTGGTTCTTGATATTCTAATAGTGTTTTAGGATTGTTCTTTACCTTTTTATTTAAAAATATAAAACCACTTCTGTATAATGCAGTTTCCTTAAATTCATCTTTTAAAATTAAATCTACTTCTACTTTTTCTTCAGGAAACATCCCTATTTGACGAAGTGCATTATTTAATTCTGTAATATATCGTGGATTATGAGAACAATGATAATGTAAGGTTTCACAATGACGCATTATATTGTCTAAATCACTATCATACTTGCGCTTATCTAACTCTTGATTATCTTCTAATTGAAAAGGATAATATCTTGCACCTCTACCAATTAATTGTGCTTCTGCTACTGTTGTTTTACCTGGTTTATTTCCTGTTGCATCCCTTGTATCATATAATCTAACAATATCATACAAGTTTAAAACATCCCAACCTTCATTTAATTTATCTACTGCAAAAACTGCTCTATATTCATTATTATTATCTTCAAGACTGTTTATTACAATTTGTTTATCGTCTGTATCATTTTTAGAGTTTACAGATATTATTTTGTCTTCTGAAAAATCTTCTTTTATTTCATCTATTAAACCTTGTAATGATATATCTAATTCTTTAAAATAGGTTATTGCTTTATCTAAAATTGCATTGTCTAACTTGATTAAGCTTTCTAATTTAGAAACTGTTAAGCTTCTAATCTCATCAATAAAAGCCTTTTCCATTATAGCACTTTCAGCAGTTGTTTTAGATTTAAACATTACTACTGGTTTTGCTAAAATACCTTTAGAAGCAAATATTTTCTTTTTGAATTGACTTATTAAAATAGCAACAATTGCTCTTTGAATAGGTTGATAATCTACTTGATTTGTTTGTACTTCTTTAGAATAGCCATCTTCTCTAAATTTAGCTAATGAATAATCGTATAATAATTTATTAGCATATTTTGAAGCAATGTTAGGATGATTAAGCTCTAATGTAGCTGTAAACTCCATCATTATATTTTCTGGACTAGAATCTAAAATACGACGTACTGTATATTCCCAACTTGTAAAGTTTTCTTTTTCTCCTTTGCTTAATTTCTTTTTAGTAAGCGTGTTAATATGATGTGCTTCATCACTAATTAATACAATTTCTTTACCTATAAAATCATCAAAGGTTATGCTGTTTTCTCTTGGTGCATTTAATCTTGTATGTAACCCTTGAATGGTAGAAAAATAAATACTAATATCATCTGCATTGGTGCTTTCAAAACTTTCAACTTTTGTGATATTTACATTTACACCATCTATATTAATTTGTTCTTTAAAAAGATATTTAGAGCTGTTAGGATTTAAGAAGTTTTCTTTTGTTTTACGAATAATAGTATCTGTATTTACAAAGAATATAAAATTGCGATAGCCCATTTTATATAACTCCAATATAGCTCCTGCCATTACTAACGTTTTACCAGAACCTGTTGCCATATGAAACAACACTTGTGTTGGTTTTGCTCTTAAACGTGGATTGTTTAAATAGTAATTAAGTGCTGTAAATGCTTCTTCTTGATAAGGTCTTGGTGTAAATTTTAGGTTGTTTTTTATTATTGGTGATAACTCTACCAATAAATCTCCATCATCTATTTTGGAAGCTATACGTTTGTCTAAACGCTGTATAGTATCTTGATTGAATAAGCTCATAAACTATTTTTTATTGTTTATTATAAAATGAATAGTTTAATACTTTATCTTCTTCACTTACATTGAAACTTGTATCCTCTATTTCACTAAAGTTTACGTATAGTTGATTTTTATCTAATACTTCAATTAAATATTGTTGCATTGTTTCTAAAGAAGCTGTTTTAAAAGCATCTAAACTTTTATTAAAAATATCTTTATCAAATTGGTAAGAAATAAATGCTTTGGCTTGCATTTCTTCCCAGACCTTTAATATATCTTCTTTAGATTTTGCGTCTTGTATTTTATTAATAAAATATTGATTGTATTCCATTAATTCTGCATACACAAATGAACCACCACCTTGCCAATTAACATCATTACTTATGCCTCCTTGCTCGCCTTCAATTACTTTTTTAAGTCTTTCAGTCGTAACTGTATCTACATAATCCATTTGTTCTGTAGTAACAAATTTCCTATTCATTTTATGAGCAACACTTGCTGTCGTACCGCTACCAGCGAAGAAATCAAGGACTATATCCTTTTCATTTGTAGCTATATGTATTATTCGTTGCAATAACTTTTCAGGTTTAGGCGTATCAAATACAGATGCCCCAAAAAGTTGCTTTATTTCATTATTTGCAGTTCTAGTTGTACCCACTTCGTCTGCGAACCACATTGTTTCAGGAACTCTCCCGTCTTGGTCTTTAAGATATATTTTATAAGCAATCTTTGTTTCATCTTCATTAAAGTAAACTTGTCCTTTGTCTATCTTCTCCTGCATTGTATCTTTACTAAAACGCCAACCTTTTGATGGTGGTGAGATAATATTACCAGAAGGTGTTTTTATATCATAGATCAAATTTTTTCTATATAAAGCATTCCTAATATCCCCAGAACGCCACCTACCATTTGGGTCATTATCGGGATTTTTATAATTTACATTATGTTTTTCTGTTCTTTCCATTTGACCTAATGAAAATTGTTCAGATTTAGAATAACAAAGTATGTAATTATGATGTAATGAAAATTTTCCAGCATAACCCTTTCCTTGAATACTATGTTGCCATACTACAGAGCCTACAAAATTTTCCTTTTTAAAAACTTCATCAGCTATAACTTTTAAATAATGACATTCATAATCATCTATGTTTATCCAAATTGAGCCATCAGGACTTAATAATTCTTTTGCAATTTCAAGTCGATTTTTAATAAATGTTAACCAAGCAGAGTGATTAAAAGAATCGTTGTAATTAAAATCATCATTACCAGTATTATAAGGTGGGTCAATGTATATTAGTTTTATTTTACCTCTATGCGTTTTTAGTAATGAAGATATTACTAACAAGTTATTACCTTTTAAAATAAGATTTTCATCTCCTTTAAACTCTATTACTTTATGCTCTCCATCTTTATCATATTTTTTGAAATTAGTAAACGTCTTTGCGTCTAATAATCTATCTACACTATCTGGTGCTAAAGTTTCATTCCAAAATATCTCATTTCTTTTTTGGTCTTCTTTAGTTTGCCCTCCCTCTAATACACAATCTTTATGAGGCCATACCAATACAACATCATTTTTGGCTTTTATAAAATTATCTGTAGTATCATCATTAACTGCTAGACCTATTTTATTTTTAAATGCTGTATAGCTATCCGGTAAGAAAGATTTATTATTTACAAACCTTTGAAACTTAATTTTATCGAATACTAATACATTTTCTACCTCCTGAAAGAAATGCCTTTTAAAGGTTTCATTCATAATTAATAAACGGATAAGAAAAGGCTCTACTTTTAAAGCTGCTTCTATAATCTTATTTTTATTTAATTGGTTATCTACTACTAAATTATCTTCGTTTTTAAGTAGTTCTATAAGGTCGGTTTGTAAATTCTGCATTCTATATGATGATGTTAACTATCTGTTATTTTGAAATGTTAAAAATATAAATATATATTGATTAAATAATACGGATTGTCTCATTTACTTTTTACCCCTGTTTTAGGGTATATTACAAGCTGAAAAACATTAGTGTTTTTTGCAATAATTAATTTGCTCAATTATTTTATTTCTAATGTCTTTTTCTAACTCAATATCAGCGATGCTACTTAATAATTTAGAATAGTCTTTTCTTAACAACTTAAAAGAGTGTTTATGGTATTTTTTCAACCCATTAAAACTGTCTTTATCTTTCATAGCACCTAACAATAATATTTCTTTAGGTTTTAATTCTTGATAATTAATTATTGGTTGCTTTTTAATAGTATCGTAGATATTTAATAATTCATCTGCCAAAGTATCAAACTTACTTTTATTTATTAAATCTGCTACTGTATAAATACCAAGTGGATGTTTACGATTATTAAAATGCCTACTATTTGCTTCTAACTCAAAACGAATTAAGCTTTCAGGTAACTTTGTGTTACTTTCTACCTTTGCTTGATACGTTTTATCATAACCTTTAATATTATAGTTTGTACCTTTAAAATGAGCACCATATATTCTTGTGCTATTACGCATCAATATTGGCTTATTACCTTTGTATTCTATCCAATTTTTAAAGGTATTGTCTTCATTTTCGCTTATAACTACCGCTACTGCTGTTTTTTTTACTTCAGCACTATATAAGTCAAAATCAAAATAGGCATCTAATTTTGTAATTGCATCTTGTACTTGACAATAAGTAAATGCTTGATAATTGTTTTGCATATAAAACTTTTGCAAACTATTACAGATTGTTAACTCTGAACCTCTTAACCATAATTTCAAATTGACTATATTAGATTCATAGGTAGTTACTTCACCATATTTATTAAAACGTGGTAACCATAAACAATTATTCCAATGAAAAGGTTCTTTAGCTCTGGCAACAGCTTCTTTAGGTAGTTTGTCTATAAGTTTTATTATTTTAGTAGTATCATACAAAACGACTACCTTTTATTTTTAAAGGCTTTATTGTAGTTTTTATCTAGTAAGACTTCTACATCTTTCATCTTGTAGTAAATTTTACTGCCTATTTGAGAAAATGATACTTTACCTTCATCTCTCCAAGTTTGAGCTGTACGTTTGCTAATATTCATTAGCTGGATAAACTCTTGGTTATCGAGAAAGGTTTCGTGTGATGGTATTTGATTAGATTCTAAAGTAGAATTTAATTTGTCTAATCTTGATACTAAATTGTTGTACTGTTCTGCTGTTAAAATTACTGCTTCCATTTACTTAATTTTTAATGTTACTAATTATTTCTGTAACAAATATTAAGCTCTGGATAGGTACTTATAAGGCTGACCTTATAAGACCTTTTATTGACTGTATTTTAATGAAGTGGATTGTCTTTTATGTATTGTTTTGCTTTTTTATGATAGTCATCTGATGTATTTGACCAATCTAATTTTGATTTTAATTCTAAATTAATTTGATTCGCTATTATATCACATAATCTTTTTAAACTCAATTTTGGAATGATATGCTCTTCTCTTAATGCTTCTATTACACCTCTTACTGTGCCTTTACTTCTGTCACCTAAATTATACACACCATCTTTTGTAATTGCTAAGTCTTCAAGTATTTTAAGAATATAATCTTGCTTTTCTTGATTTACAAATGTTTTAAAACTATCTGTTTCTTTTTCTAACAATAAAGAATCTGTTTGATTGGGTAATAAAGTGACAGGAAATATTTGAACTGTTTCTTTTATAAAGTCTGCTTCTATAGATAAAAACTCTTTAAATAAATCTGGGTATTTATCTTCTTTATCTTTGAAATTACTCTTTCTATCAGTTAAGTTTCTAAATTTTAATTCGCGATGCCTTAACTGTTTTAATCTACTTTGTATATATAATACTTTATTGTTTGGTTCTGCATTATCTAAAACATCTTGTAAGCGTGATATACTTTTCTCAAATATTCTGCTATACTTTTCACGATGGTTATAAAAATGCATATCTAATGGTAATGACGTACTATGCATTTCTTTAAAAAAAGAATCCATTGCTTTATCTAATTCAATTGACAACTCTTTATCTAATACCATATCGTTAGTTAATGATAAAATCATTAAATGTGAAGTCGTATCTTTTTTGAAGTAGATAGTTTTAGAATCAAAAAATTCATTAAACGTTAAAGAAATATGCCAACTGATATTTTGTAAAATATATGCTTCTTTTAAATTCTTTAAATATTCTGCTTCTTCATTATTAAATAATGCATTTATCTTAAAATCTGATATAAGCGCATTTCTATTTTCATCCCTTAATAGATAAAAAATTTGCTTGTTCTCAATGGTGTTATACTTATCTATTTGTTTTTCAAACTCATTTCTTAAATACTTACGAATCTCTTTTTTGCTTTTAGCTGAATCAAATACAAAATCTTGTATATCATTAATTATAGGTTGTAGTTCTTTCTCTGCTTCTGCAATTTTTTGTTTTAATAAATCTTCCCAAATAGGATATTTAAAAGGCTCTTGAATAGATTTACCTTTAACAATATCTTTTAACCAAGACAAGAAGACATCAAGCGCATAAAACACCATATATTCATTACTAAACAGCGTTTTTGGCTCACTTGACAACTTAGTTAACACTTTGCCTACTGTTGATGGATTTAATCGTCTAAACTCTATTCTATCGTTAAAAAAAGATGGGTAATTATATAATAACAATTCATCATTAAAATTATCTATATCAAAACCTTTAAAAGCAAAAAGTTTAGATAGTATTCTTTTTATTTCTTTAGCATCATTTAATGACTCTATTAATTCTTCTTCAAGTATTTGAATTTGCTCATTAATAAACTCTAAAGGTTCATTTATTTTAGAACAATATTCTTGATGATTTTTTACTAATAATTCAACCTCATAAGAAACTACTTTTATAAGTCTATCAGATTGCCAAGTAACCATTTTATAATAGTCCTCTTTTTCTATATTATACTGGTTATCGTAGGTAATAAGATATTTACATTCTTTACCAGATAAAAAATCATTATAAGTAAACTTTGGTATTTGCTTTCTTAAATCACGAACCCTTTTATGTATTAAATAATTAATCTTACCTAAATAAATAGCTTCTTTTAATTCGGCAAATTCATCTACATTTAATAAAAAATGCCTACTTGAAAATTGTGAAAGTAACCAATCTTTAGAGCTATGATTTTTCACATAATATGGATGTTTATTTTTATCAATTAGAGCTTCAATTCTGTTTTCTTCAGATATTAGAAACTTAAATTCGTCAAAGTGCTCGAGGTTCTCAATCTTATTTAAAACGTTAGTTTTAAAATCTTGTTCTGCTGTTAGTACTGCTTCAGAATGAATGGTATCAAATTGAGCCTTTAAAATAGTATTGATTGGTTTATTAAACATATTCTAATTGATGTATTTATCTACTGCATTATCTAATTCACTACTTATAATTTTTGCATATACTTGTGTTATTCCAATATCGGAATGATCCATTAATTTAGATACGTGTTCTATACGCATACCATTATTTAATGCTCTGGTAGCAAATGTATGTCTGCTAATATGAAAGGTTAAAGAAAATGGTAACTCTAAAGTTTTACCCATTTTGGTTAAATACATATTGCTTAACGCTATTGCTTGTCTTACTACTTTTGCTCTTTGTTCTCTGTCTGTAAAATAATCGTTATCAATATTTGCGAAAGGAAATATTATATCGTCTTGATTTACATTTTCAGTTTTATATTTTTCTAAAATATCTATTGCAACTTGCCCAATTCTAATACTATGCTGTCTGTTTGTTTTACGTATTGTCTTAGTTATTTTATGTGTTTTAGCATTGTAATTATTCCACTTTAATTCTATGATATCGCCAAACCTTAAACCACCTGAAAAGACAGAAAACAAAAACATATCTTTTATGATTTGTGCCTTTGCTTTATCTGAAACCTCTAATTTAATAAAAGCTTCTAACTGTTCTGCTGTTAAAAAACGTTTTGTGCTTTTTGCTTTCTTGACTTTAAATTTACTAAAAGGAAAATGATTTAACGGTATTAAATCCTCTCTCTGCGCTTCTTTAAACATTAGGTTAAGAATCTTTAAAGAAAAATTTATAGTCGTGTTATTATTACCTAAAGTGGTGCTACAGTAACCTGCATAGTCTTTTAAAGTAGTTACCGTAATATCATCGAACATCAATTCTTTATGGCCTATAAACTTTTCAAACTTTTTAAGGTAGTTTTTATAGTTGTTATATGTTGATAGTGCTAAAGTGTCTTTTTGTTTTTCGCAACGGTTGTATGCATACTCAAAGAAATTAACTAACGGTTTCCCCTTTATAGCTTCTTTTAGTTTTCTTGCTGATGTAGATTGATTTTTAGTTTCTAAATCTGCTATTTGTCCTTGTGCATCTGCAACCTTTTGAGAAATGTATTTATTTAGGCGTGTAGAATTACTATGATTTTTCTTTACCTTTTGCTTATCCTCATCCCATTCGTTAGGCTCTAATTTTAAGCTTAAAGAAATGAATTTAGTTTTTCGGTCTTTTATCACTCTTAAATATAAAGGTGCTTTTCCAGACTTATCTACTTTTGATTTTTTTAAAATTAGTTTTATTGAAGCCATAACTTATTGGTTTAGAATAGGTGCAATAGGATGCAAACGAATACTAAGGTACAACAATAGGTACAACAAACAATGCTTTTTATTGTATTTTATTACATTATTTTGCATCGCACAAAACAACAAAACCCTTTATTTATAAGGGTTTAAGTGAAATTAAAAGAAATTAGATATAATAGTTAGACAACACCGTGTATAATTAATTGCTTGTTTAAAGCCTACTTACGAACATTCCTGCGGAATATTCTATCTGTGATTTATTTGCTAACTTAGTTACTTAAATCACGCAACTAACCATACACAATCACGTTAGGCAACATTAGAAAAATGAAACAAACATTAATACTTCTTATTGGAATTTTAGTTTCCACAACAGCTTTTTCACAGAATAAAGCGACTGAACTATATACTTCTGGAAACTCGAATTTCAAATCGGGAAATTTTCAAGAAGCCATTTCAAATTATACTGAATTGATAGAAATAGTCGAAGAAAAAAGTGTCCAAAAAACTTGTTTCATAAATCGTGGACTTTCGTACGATCGAATTAAAAAATATGATTTAGCAATTTCTGACTTTACAGAAGCAATTAAACTAGACAGTACTGAT
This sequence comes from Algibacter lectus, assembly GCF_004368925.1. NCBI lineage: Bacteria > Pseudomonadati > Bacteroidota > Flavobacteriia > Flavobacteriales > Flavobacteriaceae > Algibacter > Algibacter lectus. The sequence continues at coordinate 5,293 of NZ_SORL01000002.1, read as the reverse complement.
ATGGCTTCATTCATTGACAGAGGACTTTCTTTAATGCATGCTGGAAAATTAGAAAGAGCAAAAGAGGATTATAATTATGTTGTCCTAAAGAACAATAACAATGGAATGATGGAAGCATCTCTTTATTGGCTCGCGCGAATTAATTACTCTCAAGGAAAATTTGAAGATGTAATTAAGAATTGTGATAAATATTTTACCATAAATCCAAAAGACCCAGAATTGTATTTCATTCGCGGAACTGCAAATGATATGTTGCGGAATTTTGAGCAATCAATAATTGATTATTCAAAAGCAATTGAATTGAAACCAAATTATGTGGAATCTATCGCGAATCGTGGAACTGCCAAAGTAAATCTTCTGATTGGAAACGGAAATTTGCAACCGAGCAAAAAAGAAACAAAAAGTGCGTGTAAAGATTTAAAGAAAGCGAAAGAATTAGGAGATAATGCTGTCGAGGATTTGATTTACATTTATTGTGGTAGAAAAGAAAAAAAGAAACGGAATTAATAACGTAGCCTAACACCGCGTATAATTAATTGCTTGTTTTAAGCCTACTTACGAACATTCCTGCGGAATATTCTATCTGTGATTTATTTACTAACTTTAGTGCTTAAACCACGCAACTAACCATACACAATAACGTTGTAAGCAAGCTAAAGAAACGAATGGCGACATTATTAGAAGATATAAAGAAACAAACTGATTGGACAGTAAAAGCGTTCAAATCTGACGGAATTGAATTAGACTATTCGATTAGTAGTTTATTGGAAATAGATAGGTTTATCCAAAAATACACGAAAGATGGACGACCAATTAAAGGTGGTCGACTTTCAAAGAATTTAGGAGGAATTATATTTTCAATTTCTGCCTATATTGGAGAAACATTGATTAAAAACGTTCCGAATTCTAAATGGATAACGAACGACAATGACCCACAAGGAGAAATAAATATTGCGGTTGAATTTGGAGACGGAACAACCTGTTGGCCTGGACAAAGAATAATTAAGAGAATTCAAAATGGATTGGAAGACGGAATTTATCCTTACGGACATAATCTGACTGAAAAAACTCTGAATGAAAAGTTTGATAAATCCTTTTGGGAAATAGAAAACGAAATAAAACCAATGGAACCGAAAAAACCTTGGTGGAAATTTTAAGAATATAAAAGCCAGCTTACAACACCGTATATAAAAAATTGCTGGTGTTGGGCTTAAAGAAAGGTCGTTGCACGTTTGCTACGTCTGAATTTCCTTCGGAAATTCCTCGCACGCAAACCCGCAACTTTCCATATACAAACACGTTGCCAGTAATTAACAAATTGAACCCAAAATGAATAAAAATTTAGTTCTAATTTTCATCTTTCTTTCTAATTTTCAGTTTATAACAGGACAAAATATTTATTCTGCATTACATCACGATGACAGATTAGATTTACGAAAAATTAAGAGTGTAAAAAAAATTATTAAACACAGAACTTTTTTCAATAAGAATGATACAGAAATTGAAACATCTACAATAATATTAAATGATAGTAGTCGAGTTATAAAAGAAGATAGGTTTAATGAAAAATATAATCGAAAAACTCGTTTTACTATTACCTACGATTCAACTCAAACTCACTCATTAACAAGAAGAGTTGAATTGACTCAACCATATGTTAGAAATTCAACCACAACTTATTATGAATATGATGAAAATAGATTTTTAACTAAAATAATAAACAAAAGAAATAATAAAACTTATAGAATTACGAATATTATAAATAATGAAAAAGGTCATCCTATCGAACTAAAAGTTATTGAAAATTCAATTTCTTATGGAAAAGAAACAGCAGAATATGATTATGAAAATAATTTAACGAAAAGAACTGTCTATAACGAATTAGGAGAAATTAAATCAATCAGTTCTGGGAAAATTGATTTTTCAATATCAGACAATAATGACTTAAGGAATGAATATGGTGATTTATTACAATCTAAACTTTTTAAATTTGAATACAAATATGACAAATTTGGAAATTGGAAAAGACAAAAACGCTATATGTTGAAAAATGGAAAATGGTTGAAAAATGCCATATTTAAAAGAACAATATATTACAGGAAATAAAAAAACTACTGGCAACACCATATATAATTTATTGCTAGCTTTTTGCCTACTTACGAAAATCCTCGCGGATTTTCTTCGTCTGTAATTATTTACTAAATTAGTTGCTTAAACCACGCAACAAACCATATATAAACACGTTGCCAGCAATATGAAAACAGCATCCAAACAACAAACGAAATAAATGAAAATACCTTTTTTTGTACTATTAACCATCTTTACATTCTCATTGAATGCACAAAACCTATTCCCTGTTAAATTAGACAACTGTAAGACTGAAAAATTTTGTCTTGATTGTGGAGATACTAAAGCTGGATATGATGAATCAGAGTTTCTAAAACTTCAAGACAAATTAAACAAAGGTTTAAATTTACAAGGAATTAAAGGGTCTGTAAAATTTCAAGTTCTTGTAAACTCTAAAGGAAAAGCTTGTGTTTTAAGTCATACAGACCAATCGAAAAGTGCTATCTCTCAAAAAATAATTAAAGAACTCAATAAATTTAAAAATTGGACTTCTGCAATAACGAAAGGTAAAAAAGAAGAAAAATCTTCTATCAACCTAATTTTCACAGTTAGTGACAATAAAATTTCAGGTAAAATTGAACGTGTTGATAAAGAAGCGTTCAAGAAATCTTTTGATAAACCAAATAGTCCTGAAATCTATAATGAAAATTACGAATACAAAAACGAAAATTTAGAGAATTACAAAATGACAGTTTGGAATTCTAAAAACTCAAATTTACCAAACAATTGGAATGACCATATTTCAATTGACAAAAATGGTTTGATATGGCTAACTGTCAGCCAAGGTTTAGTAACTTTTGACGGTAACGAATTTAAAAATGCTGAACAAAATATTTCTGATAAAGGAAAATACTTTGCTTATTACGAATTGGCAACAGATAATAATAATGTTAAATGGGTTTATGCAAAAAAGAACATCTACAGTTTTGATAATGATAAATGGATAAAATATGACTCAACACAAATTGGAATAAAATCAGTTTACAATATAGTTAACAACACAAAAACGGGAGAACTTTTTTTCTGCTCGAAAAATGGAATAACAATACTTAAAGATGGTAAGTGGACTAAAATTGATAAAAACCAATTTAAAGATTTACCAGGCGATAGAGTTTCGTTTGCCAAAAGAGATTCTAAAAATAGAATTTGGATTGGAACGTATGACGGAACAGCAATGATTGATGAAAATAATCAGGTTACAAATTTTGAAAAATCCTCTACAGTTCTGAAAGGAAAGTGTATTACATCAATGGACGAAGACGAAAATGGAAATTTATACTTTACACTTTACGAATTTGACAGAAAAAACAAAAAGCAAGTTAATAATGATGAGGGCATTGTAATACGTGATTCTAATGGAAATTTCAAACAATATACAACTGAAAACTCTGGAATGCCTTTTAACCATACGAATTGTGTGCTTTATGACAAAACTGAAAAGGTACTTTGGATTTCGACTGACAGAGCTGGATTAGTGAGATATGATTTAAAAGGTGGTTGGGAGAATTATCATAATGAAAATTCAGACATACCTACTTCTTACATTTCAACAATGACTTTTGATGTTAGTGGAAATTTATATTTAGCAACAAGACAAGGATTAGTGAAAATTGAAAGAAAATAAAATACTGCTGGCAACACCGTATAAACTTTATTGCTAGTTATTGCTCACTTGGGAAATTCCTTCGGAATTTCGCCGTTCGTGTTTTATTTATTAAATTCACTGCTAAAACCACGCAACAAAGCTTATACAACAACGTTAGGCACAATTTGAGAAACAATGTACCCAAAAGTAAAAGACATAAATGAAATTGGAAATTATCCTGCTCTTGTAAAAGCTGGTGGTGGATATGTTTGGGATGAAGTTCTTGAATATCGAGTTTGGTGTCATCCTGAAAACGGAGCTGAAAATATTGAAAATGGAGATGATTATTTCTATGTTTTCGGAGAATATAATGAAGCGTTGGAATTTTCAAAAGAAACAAACGGAGCAGAAGAGCCAATTGCTTTGATAATTCAGAATGAATATATTGACGAATCGGAATTCGGAAAATATACTCACGTGAAAGAAAAACGACTGACTGAATGGCCTGTTGAATTTCTTACTCGACCGAAAAGGAATGAAAATACGATTCCTGACTTTTTATCACCAAACGCGCCTAAGAACCGATTGGAAATATTAAGAGGAATTCAAAAATAAAAACTGTGCCTAACACCGTATAAAAATAATTGCGGTTTAGTGCTTAAACAAAGGTATTTGCATGTTTGCCTGCATCTGATTTTCCTTCGGAAAATCCTCGCATACAAACCCGCAACTATCCTTATACATAAACGTTGGCAGTAATTTGAGCAAAGCATTTCGAAAGAACATCCTGAACTATGAGAAAATGGATTTTTAGAATATTAAGCTTAATAATCGGACTTCTTATTATGTTAACTATTTACATTAATTCGGAATCATATATCGAAAATCAAGATTGGAAATTTGCAGAAGGAACTCATATTGGAGATTGGTTAGGAAAGAAAAATTTTGAAATTAAAGACGGAATAATATACTCAAATGGCGGAAAAGCGAAAATCGTTTTCTCACTCGGTCTTAAATTAATAATTGAGGATATAGAAACACAGCAAAAAGGGTTTTATGTAAATAAAAGCTGATTTAACTTATGACTTCGGATATAATAAATATAACTGCTAAACTTACACTCTACACAAAAGAAAATGGTGGACGAGAAACTGGAATTGGAACTGGTTATAGACCAAATCACGTAATGGAATATTTACCAAACTCAACTGACTTTCCAACAACCTATATTGGACAAATTGATTTTGAAAAAGATAGAATTTATCCTGGAGAAACTGAAAACGTGAAAATTATGTTTTTAAGACATCAGAATATTGAAGAGTTATTAAAAAAAGGAAGAATTTGGTGGATTCACGAAGGACCAAGAAAAATCGGAGAAGCTGAAGTAATTGAGATTTTATCGGAATAAAAAACTACTGCCAACAAAGTACTGTGCTAAAAAACAAGTAAAATCTTATTAATTTTTCACTAGCGTACTTTTATATTTCTTGTCAAATATTAAACCCGATTTTGCGATAGCAAAAGCTTGTTTTAGTAACTTATTACATACCGCTATTAATGCTAATTTTTTACTCTTTCCTT
>NZ_SORL01000001.1:0-126272 GCF_004368925.1 Algibacter lectus | reverse complement strand
ACTAAACAATATACTTATGAACTTTATAGCTAATTACGTTGCCGTTTTTAGCGGCTGCAAACTTACAACCTTTTCTGAAACTCACAATGTTTTTTGATTCTTTTTTTAAAAGTTTTTTACCGCTTTTAAAATCTTAATCAATCAACCTGTTTATGAACGTTACCCGTTTAAAGTTTTACCTTTTTTAGCGGGGTGCAAATATAGATCCCTTTTTGGTTCTGACAACCTTTTTTATGAAGTATTTTTCAAGTTTATTTTAAATAAATGTTTACCAGCGATTTACATTACAACTTTCTTTTGATATTACATCTGTGTTTATCGTTATGACTAATTAACGGTTTTATTATACTCTGTATTTTATCCCGTTTTAGGGTGAATTTTAATTTAACTGTCTCTTTTTTTAATACAATCGGTAGTGATATTATATTCCTTTATACAGAGAAACACTCATTTTACCTGTATTTTTTATTTTGTAATTATGTTTTTTTATGTACTACTGTGCTTTTTGTTCATTTTTTTAAGACTAGTTAGAACTAATAGGATTCATTTTTTTTAATTTCAACTAAATAAAATGATGACTTAATTCATCCTTATATATAGAGACATGTGTTTATTTTAGTTTTGATATTATTTACTACCTTATATATAGGTACAACTATTTTATTGTTTTCTCTTTTTATGTCTACCTATATAATAGGTATCTAGTGATTCGATAGTACTTCTCCCCTATTTTAGTTTACACCTATTATATATAACATTATACGTTTTGTAAACTAAAACTATATTTTGGTTTAAAAAGTGATTATGCAAACTAGCCCTGCGTTAGGGATTGAACGGCATGTTTGAGCTCTTTTTGTGTGGTTGCACCTATGCAACACAAAAAAGCGAGTAGTGAAAGCCCGACTCTAGCTATACCACTAGAAGGTGTAGCTAGAGTAACGCCCAAACAACAACCTAACTCAACCAATTTATTCTTTTTTTACAGTTTTTCTTTAAAACTTAAATTTTAATTACGAAAATGCACAAAAAGATGATTAAAACACAACATTTTATGATAAACTCAAAATATTCAATTATCAATTTATCTAGATTAGAGGTTTAAATTTAAAAACACATAATTTATGGTAGCTTAAATTTTTGAAGTGATAATTTACACAACGCTCTACCTGAAAACCTTTTAATTTTTTGAGCTATAACCTATATTTAAAGGATACAAACCTTTATTTATAGAACATGCGAATAGGTATTATTATTGGTAGAATTGGCGGCGTGGACGGTGTTGCGCTAGAAACTGAGAAATGGATTGATGTATTAAAAAAATTGGGACATGAGGTGTTTATTATGTCTGGAGAATTTGAGTCGTGGACTATGGATTACGACCATGATTACTTGTTTCCCGCTTTATCGTTTTTTTCGGTAGAGGCTGAATGGGGACAGCGCAAAGCTTTTTATGAACCGGATAAAGACCCTGGACCTTTGTTGGAGCATGTTGAGAGCGCTTCGAATATGATTCATGATGCGATGGTTAAATGGGTAGGTGACAAAAAAATTGAGGTGCTACTTTCTGAAAACGCATCGGCACTACCCTGCCATCTTTCTATGGGTGTGGCTATTAAAAAACTGATTAAAACTACTGGCCTGCCTATTGTAACTCATGATCATGATTTTCACTGGGAACGTGGTGAGCGCTATATATCGGCTCATCCGGAAATTAACCAATATGTGGATGATAATTTCCCCTTGCTATTACCTGACGTAAAGCATGCCGTTATTAATACGTTTGGTGTTGAAACGTTTAAAAATAGATTTAACATAGATGCTACTTTAGTGCCGAATGTTATGGATTTTAATCGCATTTATGGCGTGCCAACTCCAGAAAATCAGTTTTTCCTGAAAGACTTAGGTATTACCGAAGATGAAATTGCGCTTTTACAAGTTACCCGTATTGTGAGGCGTAAGGGTATTGAAACTGCTATTTCTTTAATTGATAAACTGGATGATAAGAAACTAAAACTTGTTATTACCGGTAATAATAATGATGATGAAAATAAGGAATATTATAATGAATTAATAGACCAGATACATCAACTTAATTTATCGAGCCAAATAATATTTGCTGCAGATAAGGTTTTAGATCATAAAGACCTATCGGACGTTTATGCCCACGGTAGAGCAGCAACCTACTTTAGTACTTATGAAGGTTTTGGGAATGCTTTTGTAGAAACTGTACTTGCCAAAAAGCCAATTTTTGTGAATAACTACAAACCGGTTTACATGCAAGATATTGGTAATAAAGGTTTTGAAACCGTAATGATTGAAGATGGCAACTTAACTCCGGAGAGCGTGCAACAGATGTCTGACATTATATACAACCCACAACGTTGTCTAGAAATTGGTGAATATAACTTTGAGATAGGAAAAAAGTATTTTTCTTATGATGTACTAGAAGAGAAATTAAGCAGTTTATTTAAATTTTAAAAACAAATAATGATTAATAATAAAACAGCGAGAATACCTAACATATTAAATACATTAAGAAATGAAAAAATAAATACTTGGTTTGACCTCGGTTTATTTATTGATAAATTTAAAGAACAAAATTTTGCATCGGCCTTCAAAGGAAAGGCTTCTACTTTCGATGCTGAAATTGAAAAAGGTGGTGTTGCGTTTCTTACCTTTTACTTTACCATAGATGGTATTACGGTAGAAACGGAAAAATATGCCAAAATCTTTAAAAACATATATCCCGATATTCCCATTCACTTTGTTGCCGGAGATATAAAGGACGAGGCAGATGAGCTAATCCCTAATGGCGCTTTTAAAAAAGTAATTCCAGAAATGGAAGCCTTTGATGCTTGGCCGCTATACGAAGACTTCTTTAATATAAAAATGGAACGTGGCAGTGAGGCTTACAATGCACTTATTGGAAAATTCTGGAAAGAGGTTTTAGTTTTAGTCGAAAAACTGGGAAGTTACATTGAGGAAAACGATATTTCGCTGTTGTATCTCATTAATGTTTGCTCCAATCCAGGAAATGTTTCTCTAGCGCTTGCCACAGTTTTAATTTCGGAATATTTAGGTATTCCTGTAATAAACAACAATCATGATTTTTATTGGGAAGGCGGTAATAGAAAGGAAGACATTGTAAAGAAAGGTTTAAAAAAAGGGCCAAGAGATTTCTTTTTTCATAATGCACATATTGGCGAATTTTTCTCTGTTATAGAAATGGTTTACCCATGGGAAAGTCGTTCTTGGATGAATGTGAATATTAACAAAATGCAGCAAGAGCATCTTATTAATATCAATGGTCATAACCCTGCAAATGTAGCCTTACTCGGGACTGCTGTAGACACCAAAATGCACCAAATGAGTAAACGCGATATTATAAAAGCGTTTATGCAAGTCTCTACCATATTTGCAAATGAAAAAGACACCATTACCGTACATACTGCTGCTCACCATAAAGATAGTGAGCGCTCGCTAAAACCTATACTTTTAGGACATAAAACCATTAAAAATTTCGATTTTGTAAACAACAACATCGTATTTCTACAACCTACACGAGTGATTAGTAGGAAATCTATTGAACTTAACTTTAAGCTTATTAAAAGGTTGTTTTCTTACGATTCTTTTGCAGAGAAATTCACTACTAATCCGCAATTAAAATTATCACTCATAGTTTCTGGCCCTATTCCTCATGGTCAGCAAAATTATTATCGCGATTTAAAAGAAGATTTTACAAATTTCCTTAAAGAACTTCCGAAGGAATATAAATCCCGCGTATTACTCGGCTTTTTATTTAGTGAATTTGATAAAAACGAGTTTAAGAAAAAATATAAGAAACCTTTAAATATTGAACAACTATACGATGTTGCTTCTCTAATTTTATTACCAAGCCAAACCGAAGGACGTGGCCTACCTATTATAGAAGCCGCAGCCTGCGGAACACCTATATTTTGTAGACAGTATGAACCAAGAGAAGTTTACGACCAAGTTATTGGTAGACACTTAGATGAATCTCTGCGCTTAAACGTTTTAGAGTTTAAAGGCTCTAAAGTACCTAAATTACTAGCTGAAAAAATATGTGACCATGTATTTTATCCTCAAAACCGAATGGTAGATGTTACACATAATAGAAGTGTAATTAACAAGCGCTACAGCATAGAGTCTTTAGAAAAAAACATGCGATATATTCTTGAGCGCATGTGTTTACAGCTTGATGCTCTAGGTAGTGAAGATAATACGCAAGTTGTTACCTTATTAAAAGAGTATAAAAAATCTGTTGATTTTGAAAATGAAGATTTAAATGCTATTCTGAATAAAAAAACGAGGCATTATTTACCAGGATATGGCCGCTTATCTTTTATGCTGTATTTAAAATCTTTAATAGACCCTAGCTTTTTTAGGGTTGAAGAGCAGCTTGTAAAAGGAAAAGTAATGCGTTATGCCAGAATGATGGAAAACGACATTCCTGATTTAGTAAATACTAATTTGCAACAGATCCATAAATACTACAATGCTATTGATGATATTTTTAAATATGTAGATGGTGAAATTTCAACGAGACATGATCACGCTCTAACCTATAGACATCGAAACAAAAAATCATTCGCATATCAAGCTTTTACCTATCAGGAAGTAACAGGCTTAGTGAATATGATTTATAATGATATTTTTAAACCTCAGCATTTAGCCGATTTAACTTTGGCTCCACAATTTTTCGCAGATTGGGAATTGGCTCTTTTTCAACTAACCAACAGTAAATATTTGGGTATCGATGATCGAAAAATTCTAACCACCAATTTAAAAAAGAATGTCCCAAAAGGATACTTCCCGGGACGATACATTAAACATGAGTTAGAATATTTTGTTTTGCAACCTATTCGTGCTCAATTAAAATTAACTATAGAAGAAGAACTTACAGAAGAAGTGCTACAAAGTAATGTAGATTCTCTAGAAAAGATATACATATTTATCCATGAGCCGAGAATAACCAAGTGGTTTTCTAGCGCCAATATTAAAGAATATTTAGAAAGCGGCAAAGAACCAGAATTGGGTTTACTATATAAAGCAGGCGTTGTTCAAATAGTTGAAACAAAACAATGGTCGGAAGGTGTACATTTTCCGCAAATGGGACCAAAAGCCATCAAAATTTTAAGAGACATCAAAGAAGCAAATGGTTTTTTAATAACCAACGGTGAATATTCTGCGATGATGACTGACATTATAGAAATTGATCACTTCCATATTGGCAAGGTTTTATATGAAATGACTGCCAAAATTATGGGCATACCAAAAGATAGTGGTTTTATTCAATTTGTACCAGCAGCTGTTCGAACCACTTTAGCATACCCTACTCCAATACAAACAGCGAAAGATTTCAATTTAGCTTTAAAGAGTGATGATTTTAATGCACTGAAAAATACTATTGGAGAAAAAGAATTACTTAAAATAATTTCTACTGATGCCATAGAAAACGGAACCCCAATTGTTAAACTTCTTGAACAAATAAAAGAAGGTCTTAAAAAAACGAAAACCGTTGAAAAAGTAAAATCTTCTTTCGCTGGTGGCGTTTATAGCGATGGACTACCATGGAGTGGCGTATTAGCCGAGATTGACACAAAAAAACATAAATGGAAATTTGCGGCACACATTGCAAATAAGGAACCTAAAAATGTACCTGCTCTAATAAAGGAATATAAACAGAAAAGCAAAAACCCAAATAAAATAGAACTCGCTTGGAATGGTGGCTATATTTTAAATCCTGAGTTAGTAGGCAAACTTGGACTACCTGAAACCTATATTGGTTCTCCTTTAGGTTTATTGATTATGAACAATAAGGTGTTTTGTCCGCCACTATTTAATAAACCTGCATTTATTATTTATAAAAATGGCGATGTTGATATCAGGAAAGTAAATTGTGAAGCTGGTTTAATTGTAAAAGGCAAACAAAAAAATATTGTTTTCAGTTCGAAAAACTATAATAAGCATAGCGATTCCGAAGCTTGTTTTTACGATTTATCATATTCCGAAGAAACCTTTAAAGGAAATGGAAATGTTATTATCAGAATTGCAGGAAATACTGTAAAACAAATTATTAAAACGAAAGCAGGTGAATCTGTTCCTGCTATTTCTGTAGGCATCACTTTATCTGTTCCTTCTAACATTTTCTCGAGCACGATGTTTAAAGAAGGCATGCCTTTAGATATTCAATTATTAGAACCAAAAAACAATCCTTTTAAATGGGATGAGATTTCATATGCTATTGAAGCTGGCCCTATGCTAATTGATAGCGGAAAGCAAATTTTAAATATGGAAGATGAAGGTTGGAAAACCTCTAACTCTATTAAAACGCAAGCCGCTAGGTTAGATTTCACAGATATGCGCGGACCAAAAATTGCCGTAGGGATTACAAAAGAAGGTAAGCTTATGGTGCTTATGGTTAATGGAAGAATTAGAGAATCGGTTGGAGCTACTCATTTTGATATGGTTGATATTCTTCTAAAATATGGCATGGATAAAGCTATGGGGTTTGATCCAGGAGGAAGTAGTACCTTAGTTGTTGATGGAAATATTATGAATATCTCGCCTTACAATAAAAATTACGAGAAAGATATTTACTCGTTACCACCAGAACCTAGATTTGTAGCTAATGCTATTATGGGTTGGATTGATGATTAGTTTTGATTGAGTGTTTCGGAAAATCATTTAGAGAACCTCAACAACTGAATATTAAAAAGCCACTTTCTATAAATTTAGAAAGTGGCTTTTTAATTGTATTCATTTAATACTCTCAAAAGAAACTTTTTTTTTCAAAAAACAACCTAAACTGCTTCAATATATTTACGCGTAGCCCTTTTTAAGTTTTCAGATAATGATTTCAACCAAATAAGTTGATTTGGTATTAAATAAGCTTCCTGTAGATGATGCATATCTCTGGTACTAATTTCAGTATTACCTCTTTTAATATTTTTATCTCTTTTATGAGAAAGGTGCTGAAACGTTTTCAGTAGTACATCTTCAGCTTCTTTAATCGACTCCGCATCACTTTGTTTGATAGTAGGTTTGCCTTCTAATATAGCACAAGACATTTCTAATGTATCAGCTATTTTAAAAACCATAACATCAAATTCTTTAGAAGCTGAAGTTGTCTTGTGATTAACAATAAAACTACCTATAGAAGCTGTAGCCGAAACCATTGTTTGGTTTAAAGTTACTAAACTATATATAAGTTGAAATTCTCTTTGTTTAGATTTAGGATCTTGCGTTAACCTTTGAAAAGCCGCATTTAAATTGCTTATGGCTAAAAAAGCATCTTTTCTAGCGACTTTATAAGCCAATTGATTCTGTTTTTTAGCATGGTATAAATCCTTTGTTGCGAGCAAATAACTAGTGTTCTTTTTTACAGCATCAAGAAGTACGTCTTTTAAATTGTTAACTTCCCAACTTGGCCATAATAAATAGTTCGCTACTATAGCAATTATTGCTCCTATAATAGTATCGGTAACACGATATTGAATAACCTCGAAAGCATCTGGGTTTATAAGCGAATAAACAAAAATAACATTGATTGTTATTAACGCCGCCGCAAATTTATAATTCTCTTGAATTAATGCAAATGCAAAGATGAGTGATACAATCGCCATTGTGGCATAAACCACAACATTTTGGGTTAACAATACAATACTAATAGCAACGGTGGCACCTATAAGCGTACCAATAATACGGTCTTTAGAACGCTCTTTCGTTAGGCCGTAATTAGGACGCATAATAACCAAAATGGTTAAAACAATCCAATACGTATTATGGATTTCTAAAACAGTACCAAGTACAAACGCAAACATCACTGCCACGGTAAAACGTAGCGCATGTCGAAATAAATTAGAACTAAAACTAAGGTTTTGAATAATAACGTTTAACCTATATTCTTGTAAAGTTAAAAACTGGCTAGCATCTTGTCGTTTTAATGACACCTTAGAAGCCTCTCTAACATTAGCCATAACACGTCGAATAGCTCTTACTTCTTCCAGTAATAATTCTTGATAATCGTATAAGTTTTTTAAAACCAATGCACCTTCTCTAGCTTGTGGAAGCGTAACATCATCAACATAATCGGAAATAGCATCATTAGCTTTTGCAAGCGCATCTAACAGAACATTCTTATTCGGGATTTTTCGTTTTTGAATAAGTAAATCTGATAATTTTATTAAATGGTTCCCCAACACTTTATTCAAATTCTTAGATGCTTTCAGAAATTCTCTCTTATCAATAAACAACCTATCAATTTCGTTATAATCTAAATGCTTTGCTTCAATAAGTTCAAATATATTTATGGTCGATATAAATATTAATAGTTGCTTTTCGTCATAGTGAGAACGACCAGATTTCTTTCTTTCAACATATAGAACTTCTCTCAAAGTTTCATGCTTTTCGTTAATCTGTGTTTGCAGTACTAAAGCTTCTTTTATCAGCGTTTCACGTTTATTCTTCTTTGTTAATAATCGCGCTCTTAATTTTAAATATTCTCCAATAAGAGCTAACGTATCCGATAGTAACTGATTATTATCTTTTTTAGGTGCTAATTTCTGAAAGGTGAACGATACAAATAAATACCAAAGTCCACCAATACCCATAAGCCCGATATGATTAAAAATTTCTTGAGGACTTTCCTTTTGAACTGCAAGAGCAAGAACCATGGATAGTAAACCAGAAAACGAAACTAACGAAGCCCTAAAACCATACACCGATATAAGCGAAACCACAAATGATATGATAGCCATTGCAATTAGCAAAAGCATTAAGTAAGGCTTAAAAAATAGAATTGTGCAAGTAACCAGCATGGTTAAGCCAATACTAATTAAAATGGCATTTACCTTTCTTTTTAAACTCCCCGGAATGTCTCCTGGTGCATTTAAAAACACACCAACCACTACAGATGGAGCCCACTCAGCATACCCCAAAATATACATAATAACCAAAGGTGTAACTACTGCAGTAGTTAGCCTAATACCTCTATATAAATTGGAGCCTCTTAAAAATAGCTCTACATTGTTTAAGTGTTTATTCAATATGTACGTTCTTACTAACAAAGATACTTTAATTCAGTCAATAGTCTTTGCTATAAATAAAACACCAATACTACTATATATTAGTTTTTTAATTATTTCAATGCAAGCCTTCTTTACTCACATCTACCAATACCTCAGCATCAACAGGTTTTTGTTCGTTATTATGAATTACAGAAATATCACCAGTACTTTCAAAAATAACAGCTTTCACCTCATTAAAGTCGTGCACATTTGCTTCTCTAAGTTTCGCAATTAAATCGTCTTTACCAACATTACATGCCTTTAGTTTTTTGTGAAGAATTTTGCCATTCCACATAATAATTTGAGGCTTGTTTGTAAATAATCTTTTAAAGAAATCTATTTTCCGAACTAAATAAGAAAATAAGGTTTGAAAACCAATAATAGCGATTAACGCAACAGCTCCTTTCCCTAAAGAATAATTACTATTTAATATAATGGACGCCAAAACAGACCCAACTGCAATAGTTGAGGCAAAATCGAAACTAGACATTTTAGCAAAGGTTCTTAAACCAAAAACTCTAGTTATAATAATTATTATTGAAAAAACACCTAATACGGAAAGCACTAAATTAATGTAGTCTTGTAAAGTCATAATTTTATTTGATGGTTTGTACCTCAAATATATTTCAGAAACCGATAACCCATTAATGCTATTGATTTAATTTGTAACCGATATCATTTAACCATCAAAACGTTAGATTCTCAATGCTTAATAATTTTTCAATGCTTTTACTTTGAAAAACTTCGGAACAAAAATTTCAATTAGAATAAAAACTAGCAATCGTGATACGCTTCAGCGAAGACCAACTTCTTCCCGGTTAGCTTTTCAATTTGTTCGGCATAAGCATCAAAAAATGAACATGCTTGATTAAAAATTGCATAATTATGCTTTCCGTTATTAAGTACAATTTCAAGATACGCACCTCCACTACCCTTTGCAGGTAGCACGTTCTGCACACAAAACGATTCTATTTCGTTTGTTCTAAATACTTGAGCAAATTCATTAGAAGAAAAACCTATCTTTTCATTTTCTCTATCTACCCAAATTACAGCACTTTCATTAAACACTTCACTAATTTTCTTTGGTCTACGCTTTATCCTCACATGACGTTTATAATCGGTAGGAGTTCTTACTTTTTTATCAAACACTAACGCTTCAGAAATTATTAAATGCTTTTCATAATCGATATCCATTAACAATTCGGGATATCCCCTCCTATTTTCAATAGATAAAGAAGTATAACCACCATTAAATTGCCAATCACTATCGTAAGTATAGCAAATAGACAAATTAATTCCTTTAAAACCGAAGTGGATGTTTTTTTGATCGTCTCTTTCATAACCATAATTTTTATTATCCAAGTTTAGATCTCTTTTTAAGATTTCCTTTAAATCATTATAACTTCTATCCGTTCCCTGGTTATCAAAACAGTGAGTATAGAAGTTTAAAACAGCAACATCCTTTCGCTTATTATCAAAATAAGAACCAAAATCATTAAGTAAAATATTACCGATACGAATTGGATATTTAAATTTCAGTATACTCTGATTATAAGGTGATTTTTGAAAAAAGACATGTTCACTTTTCTCAAGTTCACTATACGTGGTGTTCCAGTTTATAAATTGCTTTCTGGGAGATTGAATTTCAAACCCATCTGCATAATCATTATAGCCTGTTGCTAGAATCTGGTATGTAGGACTCTGTTGCTTCCTCCATATTACTTTTTTAAATTTTTCCTTTTTATTGATACTTTCAAAAAATACGGGATCGTTAAACTTAAACCTACTCGATAATGTTTCATAAACGTTTTTAAATCCTTTATAATTTACGGGAATATAATTTTGATGATAATCAAAAAGAAAAAGACTCACCAAATTGTTCTGCCCTATAACAATGTAAGCATATTGCAGATCATTTAAATTCACCACACAACTATATATACCATGGTTCCCTTCACAAATAATTGTATCATTTTCAATATTTACGATGCCATCATCACCTTCTTTTGGAAAAACATTATCGTTCCCTAATTGATTTTTAAAAAGTTTATTGAAAAGATTCATCATTTGAAATGTAATAAATTATTGGTTCTATTTCTTACAAAGGTTTTCATAAAAATAAATTTCAATAGAAAACCCAAGTAAACATTACTGACACCTTATTATGTTGTGAAGTAAAAATATAAATATTTCTTGCAGATTGAATCTGTTGTGGTAATTGTTTTCTAAACCCATTCTTAATTAAATAACGTACTTACCTCTAAATAAATCCGTTAAACAAACAAAAAAGAGAAAAAACATCACAAAAACGTAAGTTAAAGCTTCATTATCCTTAATAAATAGTTAAGTTTGTTTCCCCTAAATACCGAACTAACTTTTATAATTATGATTAAACTCAAAAAAAACATGAGTAATTTCGATAGACTCGTAAGGTTTATTGTAGCCATACTCCTGTTATCTTTATTTTTTTTAGGTGAAATTAGAGGTCTTATTGGTATAGTACTTATTGCGATTTCATTTATGTTCGCCTTTGCCAGTATAACTGCTTTTTGCCCTTTTTACAAAAGCGTAAACTTTAACACCAATAACAAAGACGATTATATTTAAGTATTACAAAATCTTGTAAATTTATCTACCCTCATTTTATTTTTTAAAATTACATTTTAAGTTTAAATACATCCTTTAAGTTTTCTGGTTATTCTACACTAGCTTAACTTAAAACAGGACACTCTCTTTCTTATATCAAAAAATACGTACATAATATTTCCTAGCAGTATTAGTTATTCTTAAATTTGAAAAATCAGCAATGTGTTTTATTTTTAAATTATGAAGAAAATTGATTTCTCTAGAAACCTTCTACTCCGTTTTGTCTTTTGTTTGGCTCCTATTTTAATAAACGGACAAACTTCAAAAAAAATTACAGATCAATGGATTGATAAAGATGAAGATGAAAACTATACTGCACGACACGAATGCTCTTTTGTACAAGCCGGTGATAACTTTATACTTTTTGGAGGAAGAGAATCTGCACAAACTTTAGAATTATACAATTTTAAAAATAACACCTGGAAAAAGGCAACCACTAAAGCGCCAAAAGAGTTTAACCACTTTCAGGCGACCTTGTATCAAGGTTTTGTTTGGGTTATTGGTGCATTTAAAACCAACGCTTTTCCTAAAGAAACACCTGAAGAAGCTATTTGGCTATACCATCCACCAACCGATAAATGGATAAAAGGTCCTGAAATTCCAGAAAATCGTAGACGTGGAGGTGCAGGTTTGGTTGTTTACAACAATGCATTTTATTTAATTGGCGGGAATACTATAGGCCATAATGGTGGTTACGTAAATTGGTTTGACACCTATAATCCAAAAACAAACACCTGGACGGTTTTAGAAAATGCATCTCAAAAAAGAGATCACTTTCATGCCGCAGTTATCGGCAATACACTTTATGCTGCTGGTGGCAGAAAATCTGGTGGAGAAGGTGGTGTTTTTTCTCCATTAATTGATGTTGTGGACACTTATAATTTTGACACAAAAACATGGTCTACTTTAAAAAATAATTTACCAACACCTAGAGCTGCGCCGGGCATCATGGCTTTTAACAACGAGTTGTATGTTATGGGTGGCGAAGGCGAGAAAAAAGGTCCTGCTTTTAAAATTGTAGAAGCCTATAATCCTGAAACTGGGATTTGGACAAATAAAGCACCAATGCTTTACCCTCGACATGGCTCTCAAGCTATTTTATCTGGTGAAGGTATTTATATTGCGGCCGGATCTCCAAAGCGAGCTGGCGGCAGACAACTTAACATGGAGGTATATAATAAGGACAAACCTAAAGGAAAACCCCTAATTGCTTCGAAACTCGTTACTCCTAAACAAATAAAGGTACAAACAAACGGCAATACATCTATTACCGTTAAAAATAAAAAGGGTAATACAGGTAGTTTTATTAGCGCAATTAAAATAATAGGTACAGGAAAAGACAATTACAAAATAGAATCTAAAACTGAGCACTTTTTAGTAGATGCCAACTCAACATTTAACATTGAAGTAAAACATCTTGAAAAACTATCTAATAAAAAAGCAACTTTAGAGATAGTTTACAATGGTGATATTGTTAAAACAATTGCTTTAATAACGGAATAACTTGAGCTTATCTTATTTTCGAGATAACCTCTACTCCAACCAGTTTTTAAAATCTTTTACGCGTTCGCGTGCCACAATAACATCTTGCTCGTTATAAGACTGTAACTTAATTTGCAACCTCGAATTGGTGTAACTCACCATATCTTTTATGGCATTAATGTTTACAAAGAATTTTCGATTTATTCGGAAGAAGGTTTGTGGTTCTAGCTCGTCTTCTAATTGATCTAGCGTGCTATCTAATAGGTAATTTCTGCCTTCTGTAGTATGCGCATAAGTGCCTTTGTTTTCGCTATAAAAACATTCAATATCATCTATATTAATAAGTTTTAGATGCTGCCCTACTTTTATAGAGAAGCGCTTTTTATAAACGCGATCTATTGGGTTAACAAGCAATTTTTTAATGTCGTCAAAATCTAAGGTAACGCCTTGTTTTTGCGGAGCACGTTCTTGATACTTTTTTACGGCAACCTCTAAATCGTCGTCGTCAATGGGTTTTAATAAATAATCAATGCTATTTAATTTAAAGGCTTGTAGAGCATACTCATCATAAGCTGTAGTAAAAATTACAGCGCTTTTAATTTCTACTGTTTCAAAGATTTCGAATGAAAGTCCGTCGCTTAATTGAATGTCTAAAAATATTAAATCAGGATGTGGATTATTTTGAAACCACTCAATTGATTCTTCTACGGAATGAAGCATAGTTTCGGCTTCAATATTTAATACTTTTAGTTGACGTTGAAGTCGGCGTGCCGATGGTTTTTCGTCTTCTATAATAATGACTTTCATAGGTTGATTTTTATTTTCTAATTAATGATAATGTATGATTTCTACACACACATAACATCATTTTAATTGACACTTTACTTAGCTGATTGGCCAGCGTTAGGGATTGATGCAGCATCCTTTTTTGGTGTTTTAAAACCAATGCTTACTTTAAAAATAAGGTTTCTTTTTAAGTTAACAACTGTTCATGGAAACCAAACGCCAAAAAAGATATAGCGGAAAGCCCGACCCTTGGGTAACGTCCAAATTATTTAAACAATCTGAACTTTGTTTATACTACTCCCATTTGGTTTCATCTTTTTGCATGTATTCTCGAACTTTACGTTCTTCCCAACTTTTACTGAATAAGGCATGTTTACCAAATACGCCCAAAGCGTGAAAAGACAAACCGATACCCCAGAAAAAAGCAGTACTAAAGGTTCCAAAACTCCATAAATCTCTACCAGAATTGAAGGCTACCATACCTATTAAAAAAAGATTTATTATCACGTAAAATGAGGCATGAGAATAAAAACCTTTAAGTTCTTTTACTCGTTTTTCTGCACGTAAGTAAGCATCTTCGTTTTCAAAATTATTATCGATATTGTTGTTTATTCTTTCCATGATGTTTTGTTTAAAATTAAAAAAATTTGATTCAATATTGTTCTACTTATTTTGTTCGTTACGCATAAATTCTTCGATTTTGCGTTTTTCCCAGTTGCTACCAAAAAGGCCATTCTTTACGAATACTCGATAAGCATGGATGCATAAACCTAGACCCCAGCCAAGCATTGGAAACCAGAACCATTGTACATTCCAAAAAGTTTTATAGTTCACGAAAATTAGAAAAGGAATTACTAAACAGTATGATAAAAGGCTGTAATAAAAACTTTTTAATTCGTCTACATGATTGCGTGCGCGTAAATATTGATCGTTAATTTGTGTATTTTGTGTTTGCATGATTGTTGTTTTTTTTGTGAGCATCGGTATGCTTACCGCAAAGGTGCTCGCTTGTTGATTAATGTGTATTGTTTTACTGGTTAAGAGTTTGTAGCGTTGTTTTATATTATTTAAACCTACACCTGTACTCTTTTTTACTATTTGTTTGGGTTGTAAATTATTTTCTACCACTAGGTTGCCGTTGCTTTCGTAAATTTTAATATGCAATGGTTTGCTACTTGTTACCATATTGTGCTTTACCGCATTTTCTAATAATAGTTGCAGAGATAGCGGCACGACTTTGCTTTCTGGGTTTTTAGCCATTTCGGGCATTGTAAAAACTATACTGTCTTCGAAACGCATTTTAAGCAGTAACATGTAGGTTTTTGCAAATTTAAGTTCCTCGTTAACGGTTACCAATTCTTTACTTTTTTGTTCTAAAACATAACGATATACTTTAGATAAAGAAGTCGTGAATTTTTGAGCATTTACCGGGTTTTCTTCTATTAAACTACTTAATACATTTAAACTATTGAATAAAAAATGTGGGTCTAACTGGTTTTTTAAAGCATCGAACTTTGCGCTTGCGGTACCTGCTATTACCTTTTGTTCTTTTATTCGGTTTTGTTGATAGCGGTTGTAAAAAAACACCACATGAAACCCAATAACGATAGTTAAGGTAATCCATAAACCAAACTGATAATTTTGCCATCTTTGGTTAGCTAAAAAGACACTAAAGGTGCTCCCAAAGTAAAAGACATTGGTTACGGCTCGCATAATAAAGAGACCAATAAGAGTTATTACTGTAGAACCGGCTATACCAATGGCTATACGTTTTAAATACATACCTTGTTTCCAGGTTCTGTTCTCTAGATAATCGAAATAAAACATATTTGAATACCCTAAAACAAAGGCATAAAGCTGATAAAAAACAAAACTGATTAATAAATCGTTAAAAGTTTTAAACTCAAACTCATTATATAAATAGCCTCCTATTAAAAACACTAAACACCCTAAGATAAAAGTGACTATAATATATTTTACTGATTTTGCCATGTTTTGTTTTTAATAGATTGGTATACTTAATTTACTTTAATTTTTGTTATTTTTTTTGAATCGCTGCCTCTAATTTTAATAATACATTGTTCCATAATTGTTCTTGTTTTGGTTATTGATAGTACAAATATCGAACAGAACTACGTGTTTTTTAAAATTGAATTACCGAACTGTATTTTTTTTATGCTGAATTGTAATTTACAAAAAAAAAGCAGCCTAAAAAATATTTTAGACTGCTTGACTATAACTTGATGGCTTTTATTATTAACCCTCGTATTTAAAGAATATTGGCACGGCATAGGCTACTTTTACGGGTTTGCCACGTTGCTTGCCTGGTTCCATTTTTGGTAACTTACCAATAATACGTTCGGCCTCGGTTTCTAAAATTCTATCTGGACCTCTAGAACGAATATTAGTGGTAACACCTTTAGAATCTATAATAAAGATAACTGATACACGACCTTGAATCCCCATATCTAATGCTGCTTGTGGGTAAGTAAAGTTTTTAACCACATGCTCTTGCATTTTTTTCTGGAAACAATCTTTTGTTTTTTGTTTATCTAAACCTTCACATCCAGGAAAAACAGGTACATCTTCAATTACGGCAAAAGCAACCTCTGCTTCTTCTTCTATTTTCTCAACAACAACATCACCTACTGCTACAATGTGTTCTGAAATAGCATCATCTTGTCCTGTTTCTGTACTTTCGAAAACAGTTTCTTCAATATCAACCATATCTTCTACTACCTCAATCGTTTGCGTAATTACAACCGGAGCAGCTGCCGGAGGTGGAGGTGTAGCTGCTTTTACAATAGGAATATCGTCCTCATAGATTACTTCCATGTCTAAAACATCCATTGCAATTTCATCTTGTGCATCGTAAGTCTTAAATTCTAAGGCTTGCCAAGACAAGAATAACATCAAATTAAGTCCGATAGCGAAATATAAACTGCTATTACGACCAATTTCTAATTGTGGGTTCTTTTTAACTTCCATGACTACTTATTTTGATACTATAAAATTATTGTAATTAGCAAAAATCAACTATGATAATTATCATATTCTCTCAATACCCTTCAAATAATTAAGAAATCAAATAATTTAGTAAGCCATATAAACAAAAAAAGGCCACTCCAAAGAGCAGCCAATTAGCATTTTATATTATAAATAAGTATTCTTATTTTATTTCATTCAGAATAAAACCCAACATTATCTAGTTAAACGTCCTGATGTGTTTCCTCCTAAAATCCCCATCACCTCTTTTACTGTTGCTAAATTTACATCACCTTCATATGTATGTTTTAAAGCACAGGCTGCACTTGCAAACTCTATGGCTTTATAATCATCGTCCAGTTTTTGTAAACCATAAATAAGTCCAGCTGCAAAAGCATCTCCTGTACCTATTCTATCTACAACGTGTGTAATATCTAAATCTTCAGTTTCTCTAAATTCAACACCATTCCACATTCTAGCACGTATTTTATGCCAAGATGCGTTTACAGAAGTTCTAATTTTATCAAAAACTTTTTCTATGGAAGGAAATTCTTTTATCAATTGCTTACTTGCTTCAATAAAAGCCTCGTTAGAGTAATTATATTCAGTACCTAAAACTTCATTTATTTCATTTATACCACCTATAAAAATGGTAGAATAATGAAGTAATTCTGTTAAAGCTTCTTTTGGATCCTTATCATATTTCCATAATCCGCTTCTATATGTAGGGTCGGCAGAAATAGTAAGTCCTTTTTCTTTTGCTAAAATTAACCCTTGTTTTAAAGTATCAAAACTACCTTGGGTTAATGCAGGTGTAATTCCCGTCCAATGAAACCATTTCCCATCGTCTAAAGCACGTTCCCAATTCACCATAGAAGGTAAAATCTCTGAAAACGAAGAGTGCGAACGATTATACGAAATATTACTTGGGCGCATTACAGCCCCTACTTCAAAGAAATAAACACCTAACGGACGTTTAGATAAACTTATAGACGAGGTATCTACACCAAATTTATTAATATAAGATAATGCCGTTTCTCCAATAAAATCGTCAGATACCGCACTAATATGTCTCACATTACCTCCAAAATTAGCAATTGAAATTCCAACATTTAATTCGGTGCCTCCAAAATAAAATTCAACCATGTTAGATTGAATAAATTTTTTGTGTCCACGAGGTGAAATACGCATTAAAACTTCTCCAAAGGTGATTACTTGACTCATAAATATACATGTAAAGTTATTCGAACAAATTTAACATTTGATTTTGGTAATACTCAGCAAACCCATGATTATTTTGTCTTAATTACATAAATCGCACCTAATTTGTAAGCTTATTAAAATTAGAGTAAATTCGTAACGCATCTACTAACAAAACATAAATTCGTTTTATTAATTATGAAAATTATTGCCACCAACCTTGCCAAACCAACAACAATAATTTGGAACAAAAAGGAAGTCGTTACTGGTATCTATAAAACACCAACAGCCTCGCCTATTTTTCTTGGCAAAACCGATGTGGATAATGATGAAGTAACCGATAGAAAATATCATGGTGGCCTATTTAAAGCTTGTTACCTTTTTTCTGAAAAACATTATGATTATTGGAAAGAACGCTATCCCGATTTAGAATGGAATTGGGGCATGTTTGGAGAAAACTTAACCGTTTCTAATTTCGATGAATCGGAAATTTATGTAGGCAATATATATAAAATAGGAGACGCTTTAGTACAAATAACGCAACCTCGTGAACCTTGTTTTAAATTGGGTGTAAAATTTAATGACCAAAATATACTTAAGGCATTTATAGATTATGGATTCCCAGGCTCTTATATTAGAATACTAAAAGAAGGTTTTGTAAAAGTAGGAGACCATATGGTTTTACAAGAAGAAGCTAAAAACTCCTTAACCATAGCCCAAATGTATCAATTGCTATACGCTAAAGAAAAAGACCAAGATTTACTGAAACGCGCTATAGAAAATGATGCCCTTCCGGAGAAAAAAAGAAACAAATTAGCTGCATATTTAAAATAAGCTGAAGCGGTTTATAGTATCTTTGTAGCAAATTATTAATACATGTCATTTAAAGACTTACAATTAAATCGCCCAATTTTAAGAGCCGTTGCCGAAGCAGGTTACGACAATCCAACCTTGGTACAAGAAAAAACCATTCCTTTGGTTTTAGAAGGAAAAGACGTTATTGTTTCTGCACAAACAGGAACAGGAAAAACGGCTGCCTTTGCGCTCCCTATTTTACAGCGCTTATTTAATAACCAAGAAGCTCCTAAAAAAGGTAAAAAAATTAAGGCTTTAATTATTAGTCCTACTCGCGAGTTGGCTATTCAAATAGAGAATAACTTTAAAACCTATAGCACATATACAAACTTAACAACCTCTGTTATTTTTGGCGGTGCACCTATCGAGCCTCAAAAGGACGTGTTAAAAAAAGGTATAGACATTCTAATTGCTACACCTGGACGTTTATTAGATTTACATAAACAAGATGCTTTAAATTTAGATTATGTAGAAACACTTGTTTTAGATGAAGCCGATTTAATGCTAGACATGGGCTTTATTGACGATGTTAAAAAAGTAGCACGCCTTTGCACCAGCGAAAAACAAATTTTATTGTTTTCTGCAACTATCCCTTATAAGGTAGAGCAATTAGCAAACACGATATTAAACGAGCCAGAACGTGTAGAAGTTGCACAAAACTCTTCTACCTCAAAAAACGTAAACCAACTACTCTATTTTGTACCAAAACAAAATAAAATAGAATTAGGTTTACACTTACTACGCAATACTATTAAAGGAAACATCATCATTTTTAGACGTACTAAATTTGGTGTAGAAAAACTGGAACAAACCTTATCTAAAAACGGTTATAAAGTAGAAAGTCTTCATGGCGATAAAAGCCAAACTGCTCGACAAGATGCCTTATTACGTTTTAAGAAAGGCGAAGTAAATATTTTAATTGCTACAGATGTTGCTGCCCGTGGTATTGATATTAGCGATTTAGATGCTGTTGTAAATTTCGACTTACCCAATATACCAGAAACTTATGTACACCGCATTGGTAGAACGGCTAGAGCAGGAAAAGCAGGTATGGCATATTCTTTATGTTCTGCCGATGAAAAAAGCTATGTACTCGCTATACAACAACTTATACAAATGCAACTTGATGTTATAGACGATCATCCTTACCCTTTAGATCCAAAAGCAAAGCCAATAGTGCATAAGTCTCAAAAAACAGGAGGCAGCAAGCATAAAAAAGGTAGAAAAAGTGAAGCTTCTAAAAAGAAGAAAAAACGTTGGTACTAATAGCGTACACAAATATTAAAAATTCAGTATAAAACAAAAAAAAAGAGCCTTAATAGGCTCTTTTTTTTGTTTTATACATTTCACGCTTTTATTTACTCGCAAATAGCTTAACATCCTGCTCGCTAACCTCAGCACCACCAAGAATAATAAGGCGCTCGACTACATTACGCAGTTCACGAATATTACCCGTCCAGTCGTACTCTTGTAATAATTTAACCGCTTTTTCGGTAAACTTCTTTTCGTTTGTACCTTGTTCACCAGATATTTTTGATGAAAAATGTTTTATCAATAACGGAATATCTCCACGTCTTTCATTTAAGGCCGGTACTTTAATTAAAATTACCGCTAACCTATGGTACAAATCTTCTCTAAAACGTCCATCCTCAATCTCTTTCTTAAGGTTTTTATTAGTTGCTGCAACTACACGTACATTAACTTTAATATCCTTATCACTTCCTACACGTTGAATTCTGCTTTCTTGTAAAGCACGTAATACTTTGGCTTGCGCCGAAAGACTCATATCTCCAATTTCATCTAAGAAAATGGTTCCACCATTAGCCGCTTCAAATTTACCTGCACGATCTTTATTCGCACTTGTAAAAGCACCTTTTACGTGTCCGAATAATTCACTTTCTATTAATTCGCTAGGTATGGCAGCACAATTCACTTCAATTAAATTTCCTTTTGCTCGATCACTCTTTTCGTGTAACCAATGAGCAACAAGTTCTTTTCCTGTTCCATTTGGCCCTGTAATCAACACACGCGCATCGGTTGGAGCTACCTTATCTATAATATCTTTTATTTGAGAGATTTCGTCGCTCTCACCTATCATTTCGTATTTCTTACTTACTTTTTTCTTCAGAATTTTGTTTTCTACAAACAACTCTTTTCTGTCTAAAGCATTACGAACCGTGTTTAATAAACGATTTAAATCTGGCGGTTTAGAAATATAATCAAAAGCCCCTAAGCGCATGGTGTTTACAGCCGTATCCAAGTCTCCATGACCAGAAATCATAACCATAGGGATCTCTGGTTTTATTTTTTTAGTAGCTTCTAAGACTTCAACACCATCCATTTTAGGCATTTTAATATCACAAAGCACTAAATCGTAATCTTCGTTTTTTATCTTTTCAATACCAATTAATCCATCTTCTGCTTCTTCAACTTGATAGGTATCATTTTCTTCCGAAAGGATTTTTATAAGCACACGTCTAATGGCTGCTTCATCTTCTATTACTAGTATTTTTGGCATCTTTATATTTTAAATTTTAGTCCACTTCTTAAATAGAACGCATTAATATCGTCTAATTTAAAAATTTCATCTCTATTTTTACTTCTAATTACATTATTTAATCTCACAGTATAACCAGTGTACAAATATGCAGCTAGATGTTTTGTAAAGCAATATTCATACCCCAATCCGCTAACAGCAACAGATAATGATATATGCTCAGCCTCTTTTTCATTAATTACTAAAGGTTTTTGTAAATGCGCCAAGTAACCATCGAGACCTGTAAATACTTGTAAATTATTTTTAGGATTAAAATGATACTTTAAATTCGATTTAGGAATTCCGGCTGTATAACTCCAATTATCATCAATTTTTCTATAATAACTAACAAACGGTAACGGAAAAGGCAAACCGGTTGTAGCATTATAAGTTAAACCTAAAATTAATCGACTGTCTTTTTTTATCTCTTCACCTGCAGTTCTTTTATTAATAAAAAACACGCCACCATTCATAAAAAAATCATCTGAATTTAATTTATGCGTAAGTGTTGATGCTATTCTTGGATTAAATTTAACTCCAAAACGCCATTTTTCATTCCACTTAAACGTATAAGCCAAGTTTAAATCTATAATGTGGATTTTATTTAAACCCGAAGTTTCAAAATCATACTCATCTTCTAAGTTTAATAGAATTCGGTTATACTCGCCACCAACAATAAAATAAGAATCGTTTTTAAGTTCTATAGGATAATTTAATAAGGCCCTTAATCGTGTATATTGATCTTCGGAATTACTCTTTGGAATAAATGAGTATTCTAAGCGTGCCAAATCTGTTAATTGTGCATGCGCCATATAAAAACTGGTCATAAACAATAACATTAACACCTTTTTAAATTCCAGTTTTTCTATCACAATTTAGTCAGTATCTATTGTTTAATAATATGAATATCTCTTTGAGGAAAAGGGATTGAAATTTTATTCTCTCTAAATAAACGATCTATTTCAAAACGAATTTCACTTTTAGGAATTGCCCCTTGAAAACTATCGTTTATAGTGAATACTAATTTAAACTCTAAAGCACTATCTCCAAAATTTGTAAAAAACACATAGGGCTCTGGATGTTGCATTACCGACTCATGATTTGCTGCTGCTTCTAACAATATTTTTTTTACAAGTTGCACATCACTGCCATATGCTACACCAACCTCAACAGCTTCTCTGGTAGACGATCCGTTTTGCGTCCAGTTATACAAACTATTCGCTAAATATAAATGGTTAGGTATTATTAACACTCTATTATCTATAGTTACAGCTCGCGTTGTGCGGAGTTTTATTTCTTCTACGCGCCCAACTTTACCTTCTATTTCAATAATATCTCCAACATGTACCGATTGATCAATTAATATAAAAATTCCAGAAATAATATCTTGGAATAAGGTTTGAAGCGCCAAACCAACACCTATTAATAAGGCTGCTGAAGCGGCAAATATAGCCGTAACATTAATACCAATAGAATCCATGGCAATAAGCAATACAACTAAATATATTAACCAACGAGCAAATGAAAAAACTGTAAAGAATTTACTTTTATCATCATCCGACATTTTACGCGTCATTATATTTCGTGCAAAGCGTAAAAAATAGGTAGTTAATATTAAAATGATAAGCACCAGCAAAACAGACTTTACTTTTAGTACGCCTGTTTCTATGCCACTCCCATCTTTAATGGTATAGGTATAAACATTATAATTTAAAAACCCCATGAACTGTTCCCAAATGGAACTATTCTCGATAGTGTCTTCTATTTGATCTATAACCTTGTCTTGCATTTTAATATTTAATCCATTTAATTAACTCTTTGTATGTTGGTTTTTTGCCATACATTAAAATACCAACGCGGTATATTTTTGCAGCAAACCAAACCGTAAGCATAAATGTGCCTACTAAAATAGAAAACGACAACACTTGCTGCCAAATTGGAACCCCAAACGGAATACGCATAAGCATAACCACAGGCGACGTTAAAGGTATAAACGAAAAAACTGTCGATACGGTTCCGTGTGGATCTTCTACCACTGTAAATATACCAATATAAACGGCTAAAACTAGAGGCATTATAATAGGCATCATAAATTGTTGCGTATCTGTTTCGTTATCTACAGCTGCACCAATAGCCGCGTAAAACGAACTGTAAAGCAAATAACCACCAATAAAAAACAGTATAAACGCCAACACTAAATTCAATAAAGGCAAATTGTAAAATGCTGTTAAAACATCTTGAATTCGCATGTTAAGCTCAGGGTTTTCCATGGCTTGTTGCACCATTTGTTGCTGCGGCGTTTGCACTTGTGCCAAATCTATCCCAAACACCGCCGAAAGTACAAACATTAAAATAAAACCTAAAATAGTCCAAATTAAAAACTGTGTTATTCCTGCTAGAGAAGTTCCAAAAATTTTACCCAACATAAGTTGTACAGGCTTTACAGAAGAAATAATAACCTCTATAATTCGGCTTGTTTTTTCTTCTATCACACTTCGCATAATCATGTTTCCATAAATAATGATGAACATAAAAAGCAAATATCCTAAAGCGCCACCAAAAGCAATTTTGATAACACTGTCTATTTTTGATGTTTTCTGTCCATCAAAACTTTCTTGTGCTATTTCAACGCTAATTTTAGAAGCATTAATCATATCTACATCTACTCCATTTTGCAGAAGTTTCATATTAGTTAACTTAGCTTCTATCTGATTTTCTAAATCTGAAATAGTATTTATCGATGGAGATTCTTCAGAATAAAATGTGATATGCTTAGATAAGTTTTTTAAATCTTGTATTTTATCTACATGCAATAAACCGTAAGCTTCCGTTTCTTTAGATAAATCTTTAGCATCGTCTAAAGACATATCTTCCAAAACATGATATGTGGTATGCTCTGAATCTTTAAAAGTATCTTTTACTAATCCAGATTCGTCCAATACAGATATTAAACGAATTTTATCGTTGTTTAATTGTGTTAAGTATGCAACAACACCAATAAGCGCCATAAAAATAATGGGACTTAAAAACGTCATAATTATAAACGATTTATTTCTAACTTTATTTAGATATTCTCGTTTTATAATAAGTGGTAAATGGTTCATAAAAATTAATTATTCTTTACTGTTTGAATAAAAATATCGTTAACGCTTGGTATTAATTCTACAAAATGAGAAACTTCGCCTTTACTTGCCAAGAAGCCCAATAAATCGTTAGATTTTTGAGAGTCTTGAAGTTTAATATTTAATTTTAATTCGTTTTCTAAAGTTTTAAAATAAGCATCGGACACATCGAATTTTTGAGCTAATTCTTGTTTTAATTCCGGTTGATTATTTGATCGAATTCCAACTTCAAAAGTATTTGATTTAAATTGACGTTTTACATCAACCAATTTCCCTTCTAATATTTTATTCGATTTATGAATTAATGCAATATCATCACATAATTCCTCTACAGATTCCATTCTATGTGTAGAAAAAATAATGGTAGCACCTTGATCTCTTAAATGTAAAATTTCATCTTTAATAATATCAGCATTTATAGGATCGAATCCTGAAAATGGCTCATCAAAAATTAATAGTTTAGGTTCGTGTAAAACCGTTACAACAAACTGAATTTTTTGCGCCATTCCTTTAGAAAGCTCCTGGATTTTTTTATTCCACCAATCGCCAATATCCAAACGATCGAACCAATATTTTAAACGTGCTTTAGCTTCAGTTTTACTTAAGCCTTTTAATTGAGCTAAATAAAGAGCCTGCTCGCCCACTTTCATGGTTTTATACAAACCACGCTCTTCTGGCAAATAACCAATATCTCTAATATGATTTTCGCGCAAGGCTTCGCCATCTAAAATAACAGATCCCGAATCGGGCATTGTTATTTGATTAATAACTCGAATTAAGGTTGTTTTCCCTGCTCCATTAGGTCCTAAAAGTCCAAAAATGCTGCCTTTAGGCACTGATAGAGACACTTTGTTTAGTGCGGTAAAGTTGCCGAAATTTTTAGAAACTTCGTTAACTTCTAATAAATTACTCATTAATTTTTTAGTTGACTTGTTTGCCGTAAAGATATTAAATGTTTAGTTGCTAGCTTAAGTTGAACGGATGCTTTCTTAAAAAATTAGTTTTAATCTTTTCGCTCAAAATTAAGATGTTTTAATAGTTGTAAACCCTATACATTATTTGCTTCTAATTCTATTGTTTTAAACAAACTGATAGCGTTTTTACGTACTCTATAATGCTCTAAAAACAAAACCCACCCTTAAAAAATTAAGGATGGGAAAAAAATTGCTATGAAAAAGAAAAATTATCACTAAAATAAATTAGTGATACATCAAATATAACTTTTTTTTAACAATTATTAACATATCCATTAAGTTTATTCGAGCGTAAACAAAAAAAATCCGCTAAAAAGCGGATTTTTTATTTTGACCTATATTTTTGGTTATGAGAACATATCCTTTACTTTTTCAAAAAAAGATTTATCAGATTTCTCTGGTTTTGGAGAGAAATGATCATCGTCTCTCATAGCTTCAAAAAATTCTTTTTGTTGCTTGTTTAACGTTTTTGGTGTCCAAACATTTACGTGTACTAATAAATCTCCGGTTCCGTACCCATTGATACTCGGGATTCCCTTTCCGCGTAAGCGTAAAATTTTACCAGATTGAACTCCTGCTTCTACTTTAATACGTACTTTACCTGTTACGGTATCTATTTCTTTAGATGTACCCAATACTGCGTCTGGCAAGCTAATGTACATATCGTAATGTAAATTATCGCCTTCACGTTGTAATGTATCGTGTTCTGCTTCTTCAATAGCAACTAGTAAATCTCCCGAAACGCCATTACCTGGTGCTTCGTTACCTTTTCCAGATACTTTAAGTTGCATACCATCTACTACTCCTGCAGGGATTTTAATAGTAACTGTTTCTTCAGATACTTTTAAACCTTGTGCATCAGCATCAGCTGGCTTTTTATCAATAGTTTGTCCCGCTCCACCACAAACATTACATGGTGCAGAGGTTTGCATACGACCTAAAATAGTGTTAGCGATACGTGTTACTTGCCCGCTACCATTACAAGTAGAACAAGTTTTATACGTAGTACCATCGGCTTGTACTTTACGTTTTACTTTTATTTTCTTTTCTACACCGTTAGCAATTTCTTCTAAGGTTAATTTTACGCGAATACGTAGGTTGCTTCCTTTAACACGGCGTTGGCCTCCGCCACCACCAAAACCAGAAAATCCGCCACCTCCGAAGCCGCCACCGCCGCCACCGAAGATGTCTCCGAACTGACTGAATATGTCGTCCATATTCATGCCGCCGCCGCCAAAACCGCCGCCACCGCCGCCGTTTTCAAAGGCTTGA
The DNA here is from genome assembly GCF_004368925.1 of Algibacter lectus. Classification (NCBI taxonomy): domain Bacteria; kingdom Pseudomonadati; phylum Bacteroidota; class Flavobacteriia; order Flavobacteriales; family Flavobacteriaceae; genus Algibacter; species Algibacter lectus. The sequence goes on along the minus strand of NZ_SORL01000001.1, from coordinate 99,325 downwards.
TGACCAAACTGATCGTAACGTGCTTTTTTATTCTCGTCGCTTAAAATTTCATATGCTTCGGCTGCTTCTTTAAATTTACCTTCGGCACTTTTATCATCTGGATTTTTATCTGGATGAAACTCAATTGCCTTTTTTCGGTAAGCTTTTTTAATTTCGGCTGCCGTTGCTCCTTTGCTAATGCCTAATATTTCGTAATAATCTCTCTTTGCCATTGCTGTGTAAACCCTTCCGAAAAGGAAGCATTTGTTTTAATTAATAATACCTTCTTATTGTCCGATAACTACTTTCGGGAAACGAATTACTTTTTCACCAAGTTTATAGCCTTTTTCAATTACATCAATAATTTTTCCTTTCATATCATCTGTTGGCGCAGGAATTTGAGTAATCGCTTCGTGATTATCGGCGTTAAAAACTTCACCTTGTTCTACCACAACTGCTTTTAAACCTTTTTGTTCTAGTGTGTTTACCAATTTTTGGTAAATTAAAAGTACACCTTTACGTAATTCTTCAGCTTCTTTATCATCTTCAATATGACTTAAAGCACGTTCAAAATCGTCCAAAATTGGCAGTAATGTTTTCATTACATCTTCACTAGCCGTAGAAAACAATTCAATACGCTCTCTAGAGGTACGTTTTTTGTAGTTTTCAAACTCTGCGAAAAGTCTTAAAAACTTGTCTTTTTCTTGCTTTACTTCAGCTTGTAATTTTTCTTCAACCGTCAGTTCTTCAACCTCTTGCTCTTCTACTGCAACGTTTTCTGCTTCGTTTGCTTCAACTTGCTCGTTCTCTATATCTTTGTTATCTTTATCACTCATTGTAATTTCAATTTTGCAATTCTTAAAATTAGTTGGCAAAAGTACTGCCAATATTATTAAAATGCCATAATGTCATTAATTTATTTTGTACTAAATTCCTTTATATTGCATTCACTTTTGTGTAATTTTACACGATAAACCTTAAAAAAACTATAACAATGAAAACAAAATTTGTAAATATTTTATTCATTACGGCTTTAAGCCTTTCTGTATTTAGCTGTAAAGACAAAGCAAAAGAAGCAACAACTACAGAAGCTGAAACTCCTGCTGTAACTGAAGCTGTTAATACCGAAATTTACACTGTAGACAAAGCTAGTTCTACTATTGCATGGACAGGTTTTAAGCCAACAGGTTCACATAACGGAACTATTGGTTTAGAAAGTGGCGCGCTTAATGTTGCTAATGGAAAAGTTGTTGGTGGATCTTTTATTATTGATATGGCATCGATAACTGTTTTAGATATTCCTGCTGATGATAAAGGAAATGCTAAATTAGTAGGTCACTTAACAAATGCTGACTTTTTTGATGTAGAGAAATACCCAAGTGCTGTTTTTACTATTACAGAGGTTACTGATGCAGAAGGTAAAACTATGCTTTCTGGTAATTTAACACTTAAAGAGGTAAAAAACAATGTAACTTTCCCTGTGACTATCGCTAACGAAGGTGGCGCTATTACTATTATTAGTGAAGCTTTTTCTATTGATAGAACAAAATGGAACGTACAATACGGATCTAAATCTATTTTTGATAATTTAGGTGATAAATTTATCAATGATGATATTGAATTAAAAATCACAGTTAAAGCTGCGAAGTCTTAATTATAATATACCTTTTACCGAAAAGCCACCACGTGAAAACTTGGTGGCTTTTTTTATTTTAAAAAAGCACGTAAACACTAAAGGTTAGCCATTGTAAAACACATCTTAAAACTTAACTTTGTAAAAAAACTATGAAAATAAAAACTAATTTAATCCTTAGCGCCTTTACTATTTTTGCTTTAACATCTTGTAAAAATGAAGGGAAAGAAAACAAAGCAGAAACACCTATTGATAAGGCTGTAGAAGAAAAGCAAAAATTTCAAAATCAGGCTCACGAGTTAGTGTACCAAATGACACAAAAAGTTGGTGATTACAGTAAACTTGCCAGCAAAAAAGATGTAGTCTATACTTACACCTACCGTATACCAGATGGCAAAACCGATATTATTACGGAAAAGTATATTTTTAATGATGAACTATCTTACGGAGCTTATCAAAAGCACGAGCGCACACTTCCTGATTTAGAAGGTTTAATTGAACAAGGTTACGATGGTAATGAATTTTGGATAAAACTTAACGGAGCACCATTAAACGATGCGGCAGCATTAAAGAAAGTTGCTTTTAACAGACCTACAAATTTTTATTGGTTTGCCATGATGCAAAAATTGCTAGATCCGGGTTTACAATATGAGTACGTAAAGGAACTAACTATTAACAATACCACCTATGATGTTATTAAGGTTTCTTTTAACACCAGTAAACCATCAGATATTTATCAATTGTATATTAATAAAGAAACTAAATTGGTCGATCAGTTCTTGTTTACCGTTATGGATTTCGGTAGAACCGAACCTATGTTAATGATAATGGAATATGAACAAGTTGAAGATTTACTAATACCTACAAAACGTAAATACAAAAAATCTAATTGGGACGCAGAAGTAACCGAAGAACCTTGGATACTTGTAAACTGGACCGATATAAAATTTAATAACGGTTTAACGAAAGCTGATTTTAAAAAATAAAACATTCTGAAAAGTGGCTCTTAATTTAGGAGTTACTTTTTTTTTTGCAGAACCGCTTAACCTAGTAAATTATCTAAAGCCGGTTGTAAATGATGAAATTTAAAATCGTAGCCAGCATCTTCTATTTTTTTAGAACTTACACGCTGACTTTCAAACAACAAAAGATGCATTTCGCCAAGTACCAATTTCATGACAAACTTTGGTACATTAGGCATAAAAAAGGGACGGTCTAAAGTTGTGGCTATCGTTTTAGTTAACTCGTAATTAGTCGTTGGGTTTGGAGCAACGGCGTTATAAACACCACTTAACTTTTCTTGTAGTGCAAGCATAAAAATCTGAGACAAATCTTCTATATGAATCCAAGATTGCCATTGCTTTCCGCTACCAAAAGCAGACCCTAAACCTAATTTTACAGGTTTTACCATTTCGGTTAATGCACCGCCATCTTCAGCTAAAACTAAACCAATTCTAATTTTAGCGACTTCTATATTTAATTCTGAAAAACGATCTACAGCAGCCTCCCAAACATTTACAACTTCACTTAAAAAAGAATCGCAACTACTTATTTTAAAATCTTCGGTGTAATAGTTTGTTAAAGAATCGGGATACAAACCAATTGCGCTAGCCGATACCATTTGCGTTACCTGATGCTCTATTTTTTTAAGACTCTCAAAAAGTAAATGAGCTGTATCTTCTCGACTCGATAATATTGTTTTTTTATATGAAGTCGTCCAACGTTTTGAAATAGTAGCACCTGCCAAGTTAATAATAGCATCTACATTTTTAAAACAATCTAAATCTATCTCTTTAGTTTTGGGTTGCCAGTAAAAACCTTGATAGTTTTCGGTGTTTTCAAGTTTAGATTTACTTGTAGTTAAATAGTTAACCTGAATATTTTGAGCATGACAGCGACTAACAATTTCTTGTCCAATTAATCCCGTAGCTCCTGTTATTAAAACTCGCATCTACTTTTTATTTAAAGTTACAAAATAGCCACTTTATTTGCTACTCTTTTAGGGAAGGTTTAACACAATATTAATTATGCGCTTAATCTCTCTTCATTTTTAATAAAATGAAGAATAACGCTCTAAACCTATTGATATATTATAATGAGTGAACTAGTAAGTATCTCTACTATTTTGTACCTCGTAACATTTCGCGCTTTCCTGGAGGCCCCTCTAAACGCTCCACAGTAAACCCAACGGTTTGCATAGCACGACGCACACTACCTTTTGCTGCGTAGGTTACCAAAACGCCACTGGTTTTTAAAGCTTTATACATGGTTTTAAAAACAGACTCTGTCCATAATTCCGGCTGAACGCGCGCACCAAAAGCATCAAAGTAGATGATATTAAAAGCTTGCTCGTCTTCAATTTCTGCAAAAAACTTCTTTTGTTTTTCGATTGAGAAGCTAGGCGTTAAAGCATGTTTTTCGTTCCAAGCAACGTCATGGAGTGCTTTAAAAACAGATTCGTTATTTTCAGCTTTGAGCTCCTTAGCGTAGTTTAATAAACGTATTTCTTCCGTGGAAACGGGGTACGCTTCTACTCCAACATAATCTATTTTTAATTTTAGTTTATCAGCTTCTAGAAAAGTGATAAAAGCATTTAAGCCTGTACCAAAACCAATTTCAAGAATGGCCACTTCTTCACCTTCCGTTTTTATGTTTTCAGAATAAAAATATTGCAAACCATGTTTTATAAATACATGGTAAGCTTCTTGTATGGCACCATGTTTAGAATGATATTGCTCGTCCCAATCTGGTAAATGTATGGTTGAAGAACCATCGGCTGTAATTACAACTTCTCTTTTCAAATTTATTGTTTTAAGAGTACACCATCGGCCTCAAAAGAAAATGTTCTTTTGGGTGCAATAATTTGCTCTATTTCTTCTTTAGTTTTTCCTGCATCTGCGGCATAATGACGTTGCTCATCAACTGAAACTTCAGAAACAAAAGCATTACCATTAATAATAACTTCTTGACCGCTGATATCTTTTGGCATAAAAAAACCATAATCTTTAAATTTCACCATGACCTCGTTACCATCTTCCAAATCTAAACGCATCCAACAGCCTTTTGCCTGACAAACACTATTAACTTTTGCTTTTATTTTTGAAGGAATACTGTCGCCCACATTCATAGATTTATAATGCGAAGCCATAGAGATTGCCGGAATAGCATCATCGGCTATAATTTTATTTCCGAAAGAAGCATAACTAATCGTTTCTGTTTTAGTAGGTTCTGCCTGTTGCACATCTGCTTTCTTTTTACATGATATCATAAAAAAAACGCAAATAAAAGTGAGAAAAAGAGATTTCATTTGATGAATGTTTAGATTTTATACAATTTCTGTAAATATACCCAAATTTTAAAAACGAATTTACTTAAATTTACAATCTAAATAAGAACAATATGAGTGCTATAATCAACAACATCGAGATTATAAAAGCAAAATCGACAAAAATTAATGATGTAGATTTTGACAATTTAAAGTTTGGAAGTGTTTTTTCAGACCACATGTTAGTGTGCAACTATGAAAACGGTAAGTGGCAAGCCCCAAAGGTTACGCCTTACGAACCGATTACTTTAGACCCATCGGCTAAGATTTTCCATTATGGTCAATCGATTTTCGAGGGAATGAAAGCATATAAAGATGCCGATGAGAAAGTCTGGTTATTCCGCCCTTTAGATAATTTTAATCGATTAAATATTTCTGCAAAACGTTTAGCAATTCCTGAATTACCTGAAAATTATTTCATGGAAGGTTTAAAAGCGCTTTTAGAAGTTGATAGCGATTGGATTCCTAAAAATGAAGGAAGTTCTTTATATATACGTCCGTTTATTTTTGCTTCAGGAAATGGTTTTCATGCCTCACCTGCGGATGCTTATAAATTTATAATTTGTACAGCACCATCGGGAGCTTATTTCTCAGGAAAAGTAAAGGTGTTAATTGAAGAAAAATACTCACGTTCTGCTAATGGTGGTGTAGGTTTCGCAAAAGCTGGAGGTAATTATGCTGGGCAATTTTACCCAACACAATTAGCGATAGAGAAAGGTTACCAACAAGTAATTTGGACTGACGATAACACCCACGAATATATTGAAGAAGCTGGCGCTATGAATATTTTTGTACGTATAAACGATACATTAATTACAGGCCCAACGAGTGATAGAATTTTAGATGGTATTACTCGTAAGAGTATTATTCAATTAGCTGAAGCTGAAAACATACCTGTTGAAGTTAGAAAAATTACAGTAAAAGAAGTTGTTGAAGCGGCTAAGAACGGATCGCTAAAAGAAATGTTTGGAGCAGGAACTGCTGCGGTAATTTCACCTATTTCTGGATTTGGGTTTAAAGATGAAGATTTTGATTTACCAGAATTGGAAGATACATACGCTAGCTATTTAAAAAAGCGTATTACTGATATTCAAACGAATAAAACAGAAGATCCTTTTGCATGGAGATACGAAGTAAAATAATTTTACTTACCTCCTATCAAAAATGATAGATAAAAAAAGAGAGAAATCTAAATTAGATTTCTCTCTTTTTTTATGAAATAAATTTAATATTTTAGCTTCTACTTGCTTTTATTGGGCATCCAATAGCTTTTGTAATTTCTGGGCTTGGTTTTGTTCCGTTCTCTAAAGCCGTGATAGCATTTTCAAGAAACTTAACTTTAACATCTTCAGCAGATTTTGCATTATTATCTATAGTACCTATATATTGTACTTTACGTTCTGCATCTAATAAAAACACATGAGGTGTTCTTACCGCACCGTATTGTGGGTATATTTTTTGTCCTTCATCTACAAGGTAAGCAAAAGGAAACCCTTTTTCCTTAGCACGAGCTTGCATAGCAGCATAACCTTCTTTTTCATTCTCAGGACTATTTGGGTTAATAGCTATTACAGGGTAACCTTTAGGCGCATATTCATTATGCAATGCTATTAAACGATCTTCGTACATTTTTGCAAACGGACACTCATTACAAGTAAACGTTACAATGTAACCTTTAGCATTATCATAACTTGCTAGGGACACCATAGAACCATCAACATTTTTAAGATTGAAGTCGGTAGCTCGTTCTCCTATTTTATAACCGCCAATTTCTTCTAAACTCCTAGTTTGTTCCGGAGAACCTCCTTTAGGTGGCCCTTTTCTATCACCTCCATGTGGTGGAGGTCCTGATCTATCTCCATCATGAGGAGGTCCTTTTCGGTCTCCATCGTGCGGATGATCTTTATGATCGCTTTGGTGATTTTCCGCAGATACTTCACTGTTTTTTTGAGAGCTATCTTTGCATGATACTAAAACCGCAAGAGACAATGTTAATGTAGCTATTAATACACTTATTCTTTTCATTTTGAATTCTATTTATTTATTAAAATTTTTACTAATTTCAATTTCGATATCTTGTAAATCATCAAAAGAACGCTCGTAATAAAAACGTTTTTCGCTATTAAACATAATAGTAAACGGTATAGCGCCAGACCATTCAGGATTTATTTTATTTATCCAAGAATTAGCATCAGGATCGTCTAAAAGAACCACTTTAGTCGTTATATTATTTTTCTTTAAGAAGGGTTTCAGCTTTGTTTCGATGTCTTTTGGAAAGTCCATACTAACTAAAATAACTTCTACATTTGGGTTTTTGTTCGCATATTCTTGAATATACGGCAACTCCTCTACACATGGTAAACACCACATGGCCCAAAAATTTATTAAATATGTTTTATTGTTCTGAGTATAAAGTAAAGGCTCTAAGCCTTCAAAGTCGTAAACCGGAATATCTTGAGATATTATAGCTTCGTTTTTATTGTCTTTACAGCTTACCAAAAAACATAGAGTAACAATAAAACTAACTAATATACCTTTCTTCTTCATTCAAAAAATAACTTAATCTTAATTAGACTTCTTTATTTACAAAAGGTTTAATCTTAATAATAAATATTCAAAAAAGTTATTTCTTTAAAATATCGGCAATATTAGGTTGAAAATAATTTGGCCCCTTTAAGACTTTGCCATCTTCTCTATAGATAGGCTCTCCATCCTCACCTAACTTACTCATATTACTACGTTGAATTTCTTCAAACACCTCTTCAATTTTATATTGCATACCATGCTCTATAATAGTACCGCATAAAATATAAAGCATATCGCCTAAAGCATCAGCAACCTCTACAAGATCGTTATTATTAGCAGCTTCTAGATACTCTTCATTCTCCTCTTTCATTAGATTGAAACGCAATGTATTTTTCGCATCACCTAAATCCGCCTTTGGAGTTTCTCTGTATCCAATTTTATATGCCGTATGAAAGGCTTTTACTGCTTCTATTTTATTCTTCATAAATTATATTTTTAAACTTCTACAACCGTAGAAATCTCGTAAGTATTAATTAAATTTGCATAAAAATAGGGATATGTTTAGTAATGGTCAAATGATTTTCGGAGTAATATTTTTTATTGTTTTTGCCATTATTATTGGCTTTACCTACCGAAAAGACTTTAAACTGCACAAACGTTTCTATAGCGGTAGTATTTGGGTTTTAGTTGGGTTTATTGGCTTTATACTTTCTATTGTTGCTATTAAATTCTTTTTTAAATAATTCGTTTTTTTAAACTACCTCTTCCTGTAATCTACAAACGGGATTAATCTTTCATTTTTATAACAATCTTCAATAAAGAATACATTTTCTGTCTTATCAGGAATGCTCCTTTGGAAATTATAATATTAAAAATAAGCACTGCTTACTTATAAATTAGATGCTTTTTAATTCTCTTTCAAGTATTTATCAAGCATATTTGGGGTATTTATAAAAATTTACAACTTTATAACGCAACCTTTTTAAAAACGGTGCATCTACCTAACAGCTATTAAACTAATTTAAAAATGAAACTACTTATCATTATCGGTGTACTCATCTTATTAAATTTAATTCTATTAACGTTTAGTGTAAACAAAAAAACAGAACCCTGAATAAAGGTTCTGTTTTTTTTTATTTACAATTAACTTATTACTTAGTTAACTTCTGGAAGGAAACTATAATGCTTACTGTATGTTAACATTTGATCTACGAAAGACTCCGGATACTCTACATTTACTTTAGTTATTTCTCCTGCATCATTAGTTTCTGGAACTAAAATAGGATTCACATAACCTGTGTAAGGTGCCGAACTAAATTGTTTGTTACGCTCCAAAACATTTGCATGAATATCTTGGTCTACTTTTACACCATAACCTTCAACTAAAGCCTCTACAGCTTTATAATCACCTTCAGATTTTATACGTTGTGTTTCTTTTAATAATTCACCAAAAAGATCGTGTAATTTCGCATAATCATTGATGTTAAAATATGTTTTTCCGTCGCGTGTTACTTTTTCAATAACGTTATCTGCTTTTCCTTTTTCAAAAGCCCAAGCCGATACCCATTGTCTGTTTCTCATGTGAGCCTCTTCAACGTTATCTCCTAAATTTAAACGGATTAATTGCGTCATTAAACCATTTCTAATGTAACCGTCGTAAGCTGTTTTACCAATCTTTTCCCAATCGGTTACTAAACCTAGTTCTTGTAATTTAGGATTGTATAAATAATATAAACCAACTAAATCCGCACGACCTTCTTCTAACGTAGATGCGTAGTTTTTAAGCGTTTCTTTAGTTTCACCAACACCAGGATTTAACTTTCCGGAAGCATGACCAATAACTTCGTGTAAAGCAGTATGTAATTTATCGGCTAATTGCCCATACTCTTCTTCTAAAAGTAATTCTTCTTCATCATGAACAAATTCTTTTAAACGCCCAGTAGTTCCTGCATTGTTTGATGCATTTACAATATTCCCTAAGGATACAGATTTACTACCAACAGCGGCACGAATCCAGTTTGCATTTGGCAAGTTAACACCAATTGGAGTACTTGGAGACGCATCACCAGCCTCACCTGCGACATTAACAACTTTGTAAGTTACACCAACAACATTCTCTTTTTTATGCTCTGCCATTAATGGAGAATTGTCTTCGAACCATTGTGCATTATCTGATAATACTTTCATTTTCTGAGACATATCAAAATCGTTAATTTGAATGATACTCTCGTAAGATCCACGGTATCCTAATGGATCATTATACACCTCAATAAAACTATTAATGTAATCTATATTTCCGGCAGTAGCCCCAGTCCAAGCTACATTATAATCATCCCAAGTTTGTAAATCTCCCGTTTTATAATATTCAATTAAAAGACCTAAAGCATGACCTTGAGCTTCATTTTCGGCAACACCTTTAGCCAATTCTAACCATTTAATAATTTCGTCTATAGCTTCCCCGTAAAGTCCACCCGATTTATAAATACGTTCTTTTAAAACACCATCCTCTTTTACTAATTGGGAGTTTAAACCAAAAGATAAAGGCTTATCAGCATTTGGAGATTGCTTAGCTTTATAGAAACTTTCAACATCGTCGTTAGTAACATTTGGTCCGTAAAAATTAACTGCCGAAAGCGCTACATTATCAACACCTTTTGCCTGGTTAACTTTTTTAGTATCCGCATCATTAAATATAGCATCAAAAGCATCTGCATCTAAAGTTGTATTAGTTGCAGCCAATAATTCTTTTAAATAATCTGCAGAAAACTCAGGAGTTAATTTATCTGTAGAATAGTGATGGTGTATACCATTACTAAACCAAACACGTTTTAAATAACTCTCAAAACTTGCCCAATCTTTAGCATTTTTATCACCAGAATAGCTTGTGTAAACTTGCTCTAAAGCCTTTCTGATTTTTAAATTATAACGGTAATTTTGATCCCACATAATATCGCGACCAGACAAACCCGCTTGAGTTAAATAGTAAACTAACTTTTGCTCTTTTAAAGTTAATTTATCCCAACCCGGAATTTGATACTTTAATATTTTAATATCGGCAAATTGATCTACATTATAATTAAATGCAACAACCTCTTTTACCTCTTCAATAACCTTACTATCACCTTTTTCATTACCACATGAAAACAGCATTAAGTTTATTATTGCAATACCTACAATTGATTTTAGTTTCATAATTTAAATTATTATTATTTTTTAACTTACAAAAACAACTCTTTAAAGCGACTTACTATTCTTATTTTTATAAAAAAAGAACATTTCACTATTAAAACGTTATTATTAATTCAACAAATGTAATAATTTATTAAACGAATTTTAAAATTGATTATCTTTGAGTTAAATATTCTCTCTCTAAACCATATACAATGAAAGCTTTTAAGTATATTTTATTTCTTTTACTTATTACAATTATAGGCGCATCTATATATATTGCGGTGCAGCCCAACACGTATACGTTTTCTAGAAGTAGAATAATTGAGGCTCCAAGTACTGTGGTTTTTAATGAAGTGAATGACTATAAAAACTGGCCAAACTTCTCCCCATGGCTTGAACAAGAACCACTAGCAACACTTACTTATTTAGATAAAACCAGTGGTATTGCTGCAGGTTATGCTTGGAACGGAAACATTTTAGGAGAAGGTAGCATGAAGACTTTGGCTGTTGAAGAAAACAAATCTATTGCACAACAAATTAATTTTGTAACACCTTTTGAAAGTCAATCGGATATTAGTTGGTCTTTTGAGCCTGAAAACAATGGTACAAAAGTAACTTGGACCATGAGTGGGAAGCAAGATTTTATGACTAAAATGTATACCGCTTTTTCTGGACCTATTGAAGAGTCTGTTGGCCCCGATTTTGATCGTGGCTTATTTAAACTAGACAGCGTTGCCGTTGCTAGCATGAAAAAATACAGCATCAATGTTTTTGGAGTTACTCAACACGGTGGTGGCTACTATTTATACAACACCGCTTCTTGTAAAATAAACGAACTTTCTACCAAAATGCAGAATATGCTACCTAAAATTATAGCTTACGCTGAAAACAACAGCATACAAACCGCAGGTAAACCTTTTGTAAATTACCATCAATGGGATGAAGAGAATAACGCCGTTATGTTTTCGTGTTGTGTACCAACAACCGAAAAAGTAATATCTAATGATAGCGATATATTAACGGGACAATTACCACCTTTTAAAGCTGTAAAAACGGTTTTAAAAGGAAATTACACCAACTTAAAAGAAGCATGGGAAAAAGGCATGAATTATATTCCTGAAAATGGATTAGAAGCTTTAGAAAACGGACCGACTATAGAAGTGTATAGCAATTTAGCAGAAAACAACCCAAACCCTGCAAAATGGCTAACCGAAATATATATTGCCATAAAACCACTTGACGATTAATTTTTAAATGAAACAACTTGTATTCGTTTTTCTGGGTGGTGGTTTTGGTAGCGTACTGCGCTATGTAATTGGTAAACTTTTAAACAACACAGAAAACGGAATACCTTATGGTACTTTTGTGGCCAATATTTTAGGAAGCTTGCTTATAGGTATTGTTTTAAGTCTCGCTGTTAAACACGATTCGCTTTCACAAAATCAAACGTTACTTTTAGCTACTGGTTTCTGCGGTGGTTTTACAACTTTTTCTACCTTTGCTTACGAAAACCACATGTTTTTAAAATCTGGAGATTTCACCAGTTTTGCAATTTATACTATTGCTAGTTTTGTGGTTGGATTTTTAGCAGTATTCTTTGGCATGTATTTAGCCAAATAACTAAAATGGTTAATAAAAGCGTGTATCAAATTATTCAATATTTTAAATTTCTTTTAAAATCGACCAATGAGCACGGTGTGCACTCCCCTTTTGTATACGATTTAATTACCAAATGCTTTTACGATAAAGCAAACTACCCAGGTTATAAAACAATAATTGATTATAAAGCAGCACTTCTAAAAAACAACAACCTTATACAAGTAATCGATTTAGGCGCAGGTTCTCAGGTTATGAAACAAAAAGAACGCAGCATTTCTAAAATGGCTAAAAACGCAGGTTCCACCAATAAGCGCGCAAAACTACTATATAGATTATCAAACTACTTTAAACCCGAAAACAGCTTAGAATTAGGCACCTCTTTAGGCATAGCTACAGCAGCTTTACATTTAGGAAATCCCCAAGCTAGCATTACAACTATTGAAGGCTGCCCAAATATTTCCGCTTTTTCTAAATCTAATTTTGAAGTATTTAAGCTGAAAAAAATTGAGGTTATTACAGGTGATTTTAATGATGAAATTGAACAACTTAAAACCAATAGTTACGATTTAATTTTCTTTGATGGTAACCACAAAAAGCAAGCCACTTTAGATTATTTTGAAGCGCTTTTAGAAACAGCTCACAACGATTCTGTTTTTATATTTGATGATATTTACTGGTCTAAAGACATGACCGAAGCATGGGAAACCATAAAAAAACATCCAAAAGTAAAAGTTACTGTAGATACTTTTTTCTGGGGATTTGTTTTCTTTAGGAAAGAGCAAGTTCGCGAAGATTTTATAATTCGTGTTTAACTAAAATTTCACTTTACGTTCTCTCCTTTATTCGATATTCCAAAAAACAAACAAAAGCCTCAGAGTTATTAAACTCTGAGGCTTTTGTTTAAATAAAAACTATCTAAATATTATTAAGTAAAAATTACTTTACTAAGTTAATTTCTACTCTTCTGTTATCAGCTCTACCTGCAGATGTTGCATTAGTCGCAATTGGTCTAGTTTCACCAAAACCAATAGCAGATAATCTAAATTCATCTACACCATTTTTTACTAAATAAGCTTTTACGGCATTTGCCCTAGCATCTGATAGTCTTTGGTTTAAAGTATCACCACCAGAACTATCTGTGTGACCTTCAATAGAAAATTTAGCATCAGGATATTCACCTAAAATGTTAACAATTTCAGCTAACACTTTATTAGATTCTGTTTTAATAGAAGATTTTCCAGAGTTAAACAAGATAGTTTTAGCGTAAGCATTTAAAGTCGCTTGCACCTCTACTGTAGGCACAACTACTTCAGGACAACCTTTGTTTGCTACTGTACCAGCAACGTCTACACATTCGTCAAATTTATCTGCTACACCATCGTTATCTGTATCTTTCCATGGGCAACCACTGTTTTCTACAGGACCTGCAACTTTAGGACAAATATCAATATTGTCTAAAACACCATCGTTATCTGTATCTCCCCAAGGACAACCTTTATTTTCTTTAGGACCTGCAACTTCAGGACAATTATCCTCATTATCCATAACACCATCTACATCACTATCTAACCATGGACAACCGTTGTTTTCAGCTGGCCCTGCTTCTCTAGGACAACCATCTAACTTATCGATAACACCATCATTATCTCTATCTTTTGGCTTTCCTTGGTACACTGGCACTTTTAAACCTGCATAAACATCGGCACCTTTTGTATTATCACTAGCTAAAGCAGTAATTACAGACCCAGAACCTATGTATAGAGGTCCTGCTCTAAATCCTGCTCCGGCTTGAAATCCGTTATACTGCACTAAACTAACTGGTACGTAAAAACTAAACCACTTACTCTCAAAGCGAGGAGTTAATGACACCATGTTTGCAATACGACTCGCTTTTTCTTTTCCTTTAGCAATAAGAGAAAAATCAGTATTTAAGTTTAAAAAGAAACGCTTAGTAAAGCTATAATCTGCATTTAAATGAACAGCCGTTGGTAACTTTACTTTGTAACCATTAGTCACCGTACCAATACCGTAGATATTTTCTAAAGCATCTGCAAAATCATCACCATTATCAAAATCGTCTTCATTAATGTTTGCACCGTTAATATCAAAAACTTCTTGAGTTCCTTCTTTATAATTAATTTGACCGATATCTGTAATAGATAATCCAATTTTCAATTTATATTTATTTTGATCCTTATGATTATAAGCCGGTCCGTTCACACTTTCTGTTTGGTAATCTCTATAATCTGGTCTCCATTCGTAAACAAAACCTAAATCTGCGCCAAAACCAGAAGCATCTGGAAGTTCGTAATCATAATCATCATTATCGAAGTTATCATAATAACCGTAAGTTAACTCGCCTGTAGTATCTAAACTTCCTGTAGTTGGATTTGTACCATCGGCATCATAATCTACAGTTACATTTTTACCATAAGCATAAGCAGTACCACCACCTTGTAAATACTTTACGGTAAGACCACCTTTTAAAAAGTGTTCTTCTTTGTTCATTAAAACTCTAGCATAAGTTACACCTACTTCTGCCCAAGCTTGAGCAAAGGTTGTAAAATCACCTTCGTTTACAACAAAATCATCGGTAGTGTCATCATCAACATTATCAATAGTTTCTCCATTAATTTCGGTTACATTAACCATAGAGCGTGCTCTAGTAAAAATAGCTAAAGAGCTAGTTTCGGTTAAATTAAACATAAATGCTGGCCCCATAACATCTAAATTAATAGCTGCATTGTTATCTGTAGATGGCGATTTTTTTGCATCTAAATCAAAATCGTAATCGTCTTTAAGCGCATCCAAAAGGTTAACACCATAATAGTCGTTACCTGCAAAAGCACTAACACCTACAATGTTAATATCTGTTTTAAAACGAGAATCTGTAATATTAGCAGGGTTAGCAATAACGCTATTTACACCGCTGTAATTATCTGTAAGAAACCCTACGTAAGACTGCGCCTTAGCACCGAAGGAACCTAAAAGTAATAATACTACTAATGAGATTTTTTTCATAATTAAGTTTTGTTTTTTTATGTTGTTTTGTGCAAAAATAATAGTTTTACTTTTAATCTATAAGTGATAATTAACTTACAAGCAATTATTACAAAGTTTCTCTTAATCCCCCCCTTTTTAAAACAGTATTATTAACAATACTGCCAATTTCTTAAAGAATTGTTAAATAATATTCATAGAATAAAATAGCTTATTTAAAAATCTATAACTCAAATACTTCTAAAACGCATCTCCATATTTACAGTAATCTTTTTTGAAATTTCCTTTTTTAACAATTACCTTTAACCTATGAAAATTTACACTAAAACAGGCGATAACGGTACCACGGCATTATTTGGCGGTACTCGTGTACCAAAACACCATATCCGTATAGAAAGTTACGGCACTGTAGATGAGTTAAACTCTCATTTGGGTTTAATTCGCGACCAAGACGTTAATGAAGATTACAAGGAATTACTTACCGAAATTCAGCATAAATTATTTACGGTTGGCGCTATTTTGGCTACCGATCCAGAAAAAGCTGTTTTAAAAAATGGCAAAGACCGACTTAATATCGAAAAGATATCGATTAAGGATATTGAGCGTCTAGAGCTTGCTATGGACAGTATGAACGAAGCTTTACCAGAAATGACGCATTTTGTGCTTCCGGGTGGCCATCAAACCGTGTCATTTTGTCACATAGCGCGCTGTGTATGCCGTAGAGCCGAGCGTTTAGCAACAGCACTTAACGACTTAGAACCTTTTGAAGCGAATGCTTTAAAGTATTTAAATAGACTTTCGGACTATCTTTTTGTATTGGCACGAAAGTTGTCTTTAGACTTACAAGCAAATGAAATTAAATGGATTCCTGAAAAATATTAAATTATTTATTGGAAGTTTAAATTAAAAAGCTATATTTTGATTTGGAAGCGAAATCTGCGTTAGGGATTGAGGCTTTGTTGAAGCTCTCTTTTGTTTTTCTCAAAAAAAGCGACTGCCGAAAACCCGACCCTTGTGGTAACGCCCAAAACAAAAATAAAGCAAAAGTATTGCTACAATTATTAACTATGCAATAATAAATTTCAACTGTTTAGAGTACAAAAGGATACGTTCTTAAAATTAATGATTAAATAATTCATTTTTTACTTGTGTGTTTAAACTAAAAATTTATTTTTGCAAAAAATTAAACGCATTAACACATGTATTGGACTTTAGAATTAGCATCTTATTTAAGTGATGCGCCTTGGCCTGCAACCAAAGACGAATTGATAGATTACGCCATTAGAACTGGTGCACCTTTAGAGGTTGTAGAAAATTTACAGTCGATTGAGGACGAAGGTGATTCGTACGATTCGATTGAGGAAATATGGTCGGATTACCCTACAGATGAAGATTATCTGTGGAATGAAGATGAATATTAAAAATATAAGCATAAAGAATAGTTAAAAAGTCTCGAATTGAGACTTTTTTTTTGTTCTAAAAGGTATCTTTGGTATTAATATAAGCATGGCTTACCCTATGCCTTTAAGAGCCTATAAAATGGCTTATTTTAATACTATATTTTAACTAAAAAACACCTAGGATTGTCCTAGAAAACATATTTATATAAAATTAATAACATGACATTTTTAGATTCTATACTAAAGGTATTTGTTGGCGATAAATCGAAACAAGATGTAAAAGCCATTACACCTATAGTTAAACAAATTACTACATACGAGGCGGCTTTAGAAGCATTATCGCACGATCAATTAAGAGCAAAAACAGCAGAATTTAAAGCTAAAATTGCCGAAGCCACTCAAGCTACCAACGACAATATTGCGAGCTTAGTTAACGAAGCAGAATCTACTGAAGATATTGACCGTCGTGAAGATATTTATCAAGAAATTGATAAATTGAAAGACGAAGCTTATAAAATTACCGAAGATGTTTTAAATACTATTTTACCAGAAGCTTTTGCTGTGGTAAAAGAAACAGCAAAACGTTTTACGAAAAACACACAAATTACCGTTACCGCTAACGAGTTTGATAGATCTATTTCTGCCAATAAAGCTTATGTTAGTCTAGAAGGCGACCAAGCTACTTGGGCAAACTCTTGGGATGCTGCAGGAAAAGCTATTACTTGGGATATGGTGCATTATGATGTGCAACTTATTGGTGGTATTGCTATGCACCAAGGTAAAATCGCAGAAATGCAAACGGGTGAAGGTAAAACGTTAGTTGCAACCTTACCTGTTTACTTAAACGCACTTGCTGGTAAAGGTGTGCATTTAGTAACCGTTAACGATTACTTAGCAAAACGTGATAGCGCGTGGATGGCTCCTATTTTTGAGTTCCATGGTTTAAGCGTTGCTTGTATAGATTATTTTAAACCAAACTCGCCAGAACGTAAAGCGGCTTACAATGCAGATATTACTTATGGGACTAATAACGAATTTGGTTTCGATTACTTACGTGATAACATGGCACATTCGCCAGACGACTTAGTACAGCGCCCACATCATTATGCCATTGTAGATGAGGTGGATTCAGTTTTAGTTGATGATGCGCGTACGCCATTAATTATTTCTGGTCCAATACCACAAGGTGAGCGTCACGAATTTACAGAGCTTAAGCCAAAAGTTGACGATATTGTAACAGTACAACGTAAGTATTTAACAGGTGTTTTAGCAGAAGCTAAAAAACTTATTAAAGATGGTGATACTAAAGAAGGTGGCTTAAAATTACTACGTGTTTATCGTGGTATTCCAAAAAACAAAGCCCTTATTAAGTTTTTATCTGAAGAAGGTGTTAAACAATTATTACAAAAAACCGAAAACTATTTCATGGCGGATAACAACCGTGAAATGCCAAAGGTTGATGAGGAATTGTACTATGTAATTGAAGAAAAAAATAACCAAGTTGAATTAACAGATAAAGGTGTTGAGTATATTTCTGGAAAGGATAATCCAGATTTCTTCATCTTACCAGAAATTGGACTTGAAATTGCTAAAATTGAAAGTCAAGGCCTATCTAAAGAAGACGAGGCTGAACAAAAAGAAGAATTGTATAAAGATTTTGGTGTAAAATCTGAACGTATACACACTCTTAATCAACTTTTAAAAGCTTACGCTTTATTTGAAAAAGACACCCAATATGTGGTGATGGAAAATAAAGTAATGATTGTAGATGAGCAAACCGGTCGTATTATGGATGGCCGTCGTTACTCTGATGGACTACACCAAGCCATTGAAGCTAAAGAAAATGTAAAAATTGAAGATGCTACCCAAACTTTTGCAACGGTAACACTACAAAATTACTTTAGAATGTACCGCAAACTAAGTGGTATGACGGGTACAGCAGTTACAGAAGCTGGTGAGTTCTGGGAAATTTACGAATTGGATGTTGTAGAAATACCAACCAACCGCCCTATTGCTCGTGATGATAAAGAAGATTTAGTTTATAAAACTAAGCGTGAAAAATACAATGCGGTTATTGATGATGTTACCAAATTAGCAGAAGCTGGACGCCCAGTTTTAATTGGTACAACATCGGTAGAAATTAGTGAATTGCTTGGTAAAATGCTTAGTATTCGTAAAATACCACACAATGTATTAAACGCGAAACAACATAAAAAAGAGGCAGATATTGTAGATCAGGCTGGTAAATCTGGACAAGTAACTATTGCAACCAATATGGCTGGTCGTGGTACCGATATTAAATTATCTGCCGAGGTTAAAGCTGCTGGAGGTTTAGCTATTGTTGGTACAGAACGTCACGATTCACGTCGTGTGGATAGACAGTTACGTGGTCGTGCTGGTCGTCAAGGAGATCCAGGAAGTTCTCAATTTTACGTATCTCTAGAAGATAATTTAATGAGATTGTTTGGTAGTGAACGTATTGCCAAAATGATGGATAAAATGGGATTACAGGAAGGTGAAGTCATTCAGCATTCTATGATTTCTAAGTCTATTGAGCGTGCACAGAAAAAAGTTGAAGAAAATCAATTTGGAGTTCGTAAGCGTTTATTAGAATATGATGATGTTATGAACGCGCAACGTGAGGTGGTTTACAAGCGTCGTCACCATGCATTATTTGGAGAACGTCTACGTGTAGATTTAGCAAATATGATTTTCGATACATCGGAAGGTATTGTTGAAACGAACAAAGCTGCTAACGACTATAAGAATTTTGAATTTGAATTAATTCGTTATTTCTCAATGAGCTCTCCAGTAACCGAAGCTGAATTTGGAAAACTTGCTGCTCAAGATATTACTGCTAGAATTTACAAAGCTGCTTTCGAGAATTACAAACAAAAAATGACACGCAACGCTGAAAGTGCATTCCCTGTTATTAAGAATGTATTTGAAACACAAGGCGATAAATTTAAACGTATTGTTGTGCCTTTTACAGATGGTATTAAAACATTAAATGTTGTTACCGATCTAGAAAAAGCATACGAAACTCAAGGTAAACAATTAATTACCGATTTTGAAAAGAACATTACTTTAGCCATTATTGATGATGCTTGGAAAACACATTTACGCAAAATGGATGAGCTTAAGCAATCGGTACAATTAGCGGTACACGAGCAAAAAGATCCGTTACTTATTTACAAATTTGAAGCTTTCGAATTATTTAAAGCTATGATTGATGAAGTGAATAAAGATGTAATTTCCTTCTTATTTAAAGGTGAATTACCTCAGGAAACACAAAACACTATTCAAGAAGCTCGCGATAGAAAACAGGAAAACTTAAATACTCAAAAAGAGGAAATTCCTAATTTAGATGAACGTTCTGCACAAAGCAGAGCTGCCGGAAATACACAATCGCAACAGCAACAAGTTACAGAAACGATAGTGCGTGATCAACCAAAAATTGGTAGAAACGATCGTGTTACTATTAAAAACGTAATGAACGGTGAAAATAAAACAGTAAAATTTAAACAAGCTGAACCTTTATTAGCCAAAGGTGAATGGGTTATTGTTGAAGAATAATCTCAACCCTTTTAAAAAAGGAATCTTATAATATTAAAAATCCCAACAGAAAACTGTTGGGATTTTTTTTGTTTTAAACATATAATTTAATCATACAACTAAAAGAAAACTAAAAAATTAGCCGTTTAAAACCTCTCATATAAAAATGAATTTGAACCTTGACATTGTAAGAAAAAAAGCATACGTTTGTATACCTGTGGTTTACGTGCCCTCAACGAAATTCCATATGCACTTTAGAGATTAATAACTTCATATATATTTAAATATGACACTACGCCGCCTAATCTACTCTAGTCAAGCTGTTAAACAATTTACAAAACGCCAGTTACTAGACCTACTGCATGACTCTCGAGGTTTTAATGCCATTGATAATATTAGCGGTGTTTTAATGCATAAACACGGTTATTTCCTGCAGATAATAGAAGGTGAACCTGAGGTTATAGACGACCTTTTGGTTCGTTTACGCAAAGATACTCGCCATAAAGATTTAAAAATTATTCACGATAGTACAGTACAAGATCGCCTTTTTACAAATTGGGCCATGGGCTGTGTTGACTTTGATGATGCCGAATTAAGTATGCTACCAGGTTTTAGAACCGACTTAACCGACCCTGAAGTGATTGAAGAATTAATTAAACATCTACCTGAAGTTGCAACACTTTTACGTGAGAATTTTGTGGATCAATAAGTTATGTTTTGGAAGGTTATAGGTTTAGTATCAACTTTGGATCCGGACAATTACGCTCATAAAACGTCAAATCCGTTTTAGAACAAACTCCCGGGTAATCACCTTTAAAACCTTGAATATCTTTAATAATTTGAAAATGTAAGTGCGGTGGATAATCACCATTTATAGAAGCATCACCCAATTCGGCTATTTTATCAGCTTGCTTGAAACGCTGTCCAACTTCAAGATTGTCTATGGAAGCTAAACTTAAATGACCATAGAGCGTGTAGAAATCTACACCCGAAATATGATGCTTTAAAATAATCGTTGGTCCATAATCACCAAAGTTCTCATTATTATTAAAGCTATGCACCACGGAATCAAACGGTGCGAAAATAGACGTTCCAGCAGAACACCACAAATCGACGCCTAAGTGGATATTTCGTTCCTCTTCAGCTTGACTGCTAAAATGCGTACTACGCTTATAAATGTTTCTTACCTCTAAATAACCACCATAAGCTACTTCAGCATTATGATTTTTAATATGGGTGTTTACAAAATCAGCTAACACATCAGATGATGATACATCTATGACATTTAGGACGTCGTTAGATTCAGATAAACTTATTGGTATATATTTAGATTTCGGAATATTAGCATCCAAAACAGACATACTTTCAGCACATAAATCTCTTAGAAATTTCAAAAAATTGATATCCTTCATCATACCAATACTTAGAAACTAAAGAACTACTTCTGCATATAAATCAAAATCTTCTGCTTCTGTTACTTTTACAGTTGCAAATTCGCCTGTTTTTAAATAACATTTAGAGGCATCGATTAATACTTCGTTATCTACATCTGGAGAATCAAACTCAGTACGACCAACAAAATAATTACCTTCTTTTCTATCGATAACCACTTTAAACGTCTCTCCTATTTTATGCTGATTCAGTTCCCAAGAAATTTGAGATTGAATTTCCATGATTTGGTTTGCTCTATCAACTTTAACCTCTTCTGGCACATCGTCCTCTAGAGTGTAAGCATGTGTGTTTTCTTCATGAGAATAAGTAAAACAACCTAAACGCTCAAAACGCATATCGCTAACCCATTGTTTCAATTCTTGGAAATTCTCTTCTGTCTCTCCAGGATATCCAACAATTAAAGTTGTTCTAATAGTCATCTCTGGCACAGCTTCTCTAAACTGACTAATTAATTTTGTTGTTTTGGCTTTATTAGTACCACGGCGCATACTTTTTAAAACAGCATCTGAAATATGCTGCAATGGAATATCTAAATAATTACAAACTTTAGGTTCGCGTTTCATAACATCAAGTACATCTAACGGGAAACCTGTTGGAAATGCGTAATGTAAACGAATCCATTCGATACCTTCTACTTTCACTAAAGCCTCTAAAAGCTCTGCTAAGTTTCGTTTTTTATAAATATCAAGACCATAATACGTTAAATCTTGAGCAATTAAAATCAATTCTTTAACACCTTTGGTTGCTAACTTTTCCGATTCGGTAACTAAATCTTCAATCGGTGTACTTTTATGTTTCCCGCGCATTAAAGGAATGGCACAAAAAGAACATGGCCTATCACAACCTTCTGCAATTTTTAAATAAGCATAGTTTTTAGGTGTTGTTGTTAAACGCTCACCAATTAACTCGTGCCTATAATCGGCACCCAAAGCTTTTAGTAATCCTGGCAACTCAGTGGTTCCAAAATACTCATCCACATTAGGGATTTCTTTTATTAAATCCGGCTTATAACGTTCACTTAAACAACCGGTAACAAAGACTTTATCTACATCGCCATCGTTTTTTTTCTGTACGTATTCAAGAATAGTATTTACACTTTCTTCCTTCGCATTATTGATAAAACCGCAAGTGTTTATAACCACAATATTACCTTCTTCTTCATGTACAACATCTTTTCCGCTGGCCTTAAGTTGCCCCATAAGCACTTCGCTATCGTAAACATTTTTACTACAGCCTAGTGTTACTACGTTGATTTTGTTCTTTTTAAGTGTCTTTGTTCTCATACCAAAAATTAAGTGTGCAAAGATACGCAATGCGGATTGATTTACTAGGAATGATTGAAGAATAACACCATTAGAAATTTAGATTAAACCAATAGTCCGTTTTACAGTCTAAATTATTAAATTTACTACAATGAAGTCTTTATACTATATACACCTGTTTTTTGCGCTATTCCTTTTAAGTTGTTCTTCTGAAAACAAACCAATTACAGAAGAAGAACACAATACCGAATCGACTTATTTCCCCTCCATAAACTCTGATGTTTGGGAAACAAAATCCATAAGCGATTTAAACTGGAACGCTAACGAACTACAACCATTACTCGATTACTTAGAAGAAAAAAATAGTAAAAGCTTTATCATTTTACATGATGGCAAGCTTGTAGTTGAGCACTACATGAACGACCATAACAGTATAAAATCTTGGTATTGGGCAAGTGCAGGAAAAACATTGACCACAGCAACCGCAGGAATAGCACAAGACCAAAGTTTTTTAGATATAAACGCTAAAGTATCCGACTATTTAGGAACCGGATGGACTAGTGCTACAATAGAAAAAGAGAACCTAATTTCAACTAAAAACTTACTATCTATGAGTTCTGGTTTGGACGATAGTTTAGGAGACGAAGTAACTCCAGAAAACCTACAATATATAGCGGATGCAAACTCGCGTTGGGCCTACCACAATGTTTATGTAAAAACACAAGATGTAGTCGCCGCAGCAACTGGCCAAAATTGGGACACTTATTTCAGTGAAAATCTTAAGGATAAAATAGGTATGAGTGGTCAATGGATTTCTCTCAATAATTTAAGTGTTTATTGGAGCAACACACGAAGTATGGCACGCTTTGGACTTTTAATGTATGCCAACGGAACATGGGATGAAACACAAATTATATCTGAAGCTTTTTTAAATGAAGCGACTAATACCTCGCAAAACATTAATGAGGCTTACGGCTATTTATGGTGGCTTAACGGAAAATCGAGCTACCGTTTACCGCAAAGTCAATTAGAGTTTAATGGAACACTAATTCCGAATGCCCCTGATGATATGTATGCCGCTTTAGGTAAAAACGATCAGAAAATTTATATTGTACCAAGTAAAAAACTAGTAATTATAAGAATGGGTAACGCTGCCGATAGCGAAAATTTCGCCTTATCTAGTTTTGATAGCGAGTTATGGGCTAAAATCAATGCTTTAATTGAGTAAGCTTTACCTATCTTCTTCATATTAAAAATAAAACGAACACTGTCATTTATCTAAACAGTCTGATTAATACAATTGACAAATACTTACTAGCAACATCAATGAGCCTCTATTGAAACTTTAAACGCAAGTTTTTCTTCTAAAACACATCTAAACGTTATTACTAAATCAGCGTATTAAAAAGTAAAGTATTAGTAAAACTTTGTTATTACTACTTCCTGCTGAAAAACTCGTTTAAAGAAAAGACTTTGCAAAAGAAACATTTATTCTCTCTACTTACAATATTCTGTATTTACATCCAATCTCACGCGCAATTATGTGAAGGTAGCTTAGGCGACCCTATTGTAGAAATCGACTTCGGATCGGGCTCAAATAGAGGAAGCGCATTAGGTTCGGCCATTACAGCTTTCACTTATAGAGCTAGTGGTGAGTTAGACGAAGGTGAATACAGCATAGTAAACTCTTCAAGTGGCCTAAAAGGGAATGCCTGGCACGTAACTACCGATCATACCGGTAATTCAAACGGTTATATGATGGTAATTAATAGCGCCGTAATAGCTAGTGAAGGTGTGTTTTATACTAAAACAATTTCAGGGCTTTGCCCGAATACTACTTATGAATTTTCTGCATGGTTAATAAATTTACTAAACCCCAACGCAGGACTTACGGATCAATATAGTCCAAATGTAACGTTTAGAATTAGTGATACTTCCGGCACCATTTTAGGGTCTTATAGTACAGGGAACATCAACCAAACATCGTTACCAACATGGTTACAATATGGTTTATTTTTTACATCTGGTGCAGACGCGGAAGTTGTTATTAGTATTTTAAATTCTGCCCCTAGCGCTCATCCGGGTAACGATATTGCATTAGATGATATTAGTTTTAGACCTTGTGGTCCAACTATAATCAATTCTATTGATAACGGCGCTGCAACAGCTTTATCTATTTGCCAAAACGAAAGTGTAAATTATACTTTTCAAGCTGATGTTTCATCCGGATATACCGCCCCACAATATCAATGGCAGTTTTCTAATGATACTGGTAATACCTGGACGGATATTGTTGGGGAGACCACCCCAAACTATCAATTTTCGGACACAAGATCCTCTGGATCATTTCTATATAGATTAACTATTGCCAACGGCAGTAATATAAACTCTGCCTTTTGTAGAATTACTTCAGATGATTTTGAAGTAGAAATTATTGCAACCCCACAAGCCCTAACTGGTGAAGCCGAACAGTTATTTTGCACCACACAAAACCCAACTATAGCGAATATTGAAGTTAGCGCAACTGCCATTTGGTACGATGCCCAAATAGGAGGAAATATTTTACCAGATGAAACAAGTTTAACCAACGGAGTTACTTATTACGCAGCAAAAAAAACTATTAATGGCTGTGAAAGTGGTGATAGATTGGCTGTTTTGGCAAACATAGTATCGCCCACACTCTACATAAATAACATCTCAATTGTAATCTGTGATAATTTAAATGATGATGAAGAAGTTATTGATTTTACAATTTACGAATCTCTATTAACCAACTGTAGTGATTGTAATTTCAATTTCTTCACATCTCTATCGGGAGCAGAAAACTATTATGAAGACCAACATATGACTGAACCGACTAGTTATAATTGGTCTATAGAGACCCCTACAATTTACGCTCGAATTGATTCGGCCGATCATTGTTATCAAATAGCAGAAATAGCTGTTTCGCTACAAGCGACACCAATAATTGATATTCCGGACTTCATAGGCATGTGTGAAGACGATAATGAAATAACGGTAGATGCAGGAAATGGTTTTGATAGTTACCTATGGTCTACCGGAGAAACAACACAAACTATAAATATTCTAACTTCAAATATTGGCAGTTACACCATAACAGTAACTAAAGATTATGCCACCTACACCTGCTCTACAACTAAAGATTTCGAAGTCATATTATCTAACGAAGCCATTATTCAAAATATTGAAATTGAAGATTGGACCGACACTAACAATTCAATAACCGTTCATTTATCTGACTTAAGTCTTGGAGATTATGAATTCTCTCTAGATGACACCAACTACCAAGATAATAATGTATTTACAAGATTACCAATAGGAGAATACACTATTTACGTAAGAGACAAAAATGGTTGTGGTACTATTACAGAAAATGTTTACATATTAAATGCACCTAAATACTTTACGCCTAATGGAGATGGATTTCATGACACATGGTATATTAAGTATTCCGAAACGGAAGAAACTTTAGATATAAAAATATACGATAGATTTGGAAAACTACTTAAAACCTTAGATAAAAACACATCATGGAATGGCAGTTATAATGGAAGAAACATGCCTACTTCAGATTATTGGTTTGTAGTAACACGTACCGATGGCAAGAATTACACCGGACACTTTACACTAAAAAGATAATTTCTATTTGAAAAATGAATCTACAAATTCATATTTATTGAACACTTGTAAATCTTCGATACCTTCACCAACACCAATATATTTTACAGGAATTTTAAATTGATCGGAAATACCAATAACAACTCCTCCTTTTGCCGTACCATCTAGTTTGGTAACTGCTAAAGATGTAACCTCTGTAGCCGCAGTAAACTGCTTAGCTTGCTCAAAAGCATTTTGCCCTGTAGAGCCATCTAAAACCAAAAGAACATCGTGAGGCGCATCTGCAACAACTTTTTGCATAACACGCTTTACTTTGGTAAGCTCGTTCATTAAGTTTATCTTGTTGTGTAGACGTCCCGCTGTATCAATAATAATAACATCAGCATCTTGATTAACACCAGACTTTAATGCGTCGAACGCTACAGAAGCAGGATCACTACCCATTTCCTGACGAATCATTGGTACATCTACACGATCTGCCCAAACTTGTAATTGATCTATAGCTGCCGCACGGAAAGTATCTGCTGCACCTAAAACCACATTTAGACCTTGTTTTTTAAATTGATAAGCCAACTTACCAATAGTGGTTGTTTTACCAACACCATTAACACCAACGACCATTAGCACATAAGGTGTTTTTTTACCATTCTCTTGTTTTGGTAAAGTAGGTATGGTATAATCTGTATCTTCTCCAGAATTTGTTTCGCTTAATAAGGCAGCAATTTCTTCTCGAAGTATTTTATTAAGCTCATCAGTACCAAGGTATTTGTCCTTTGCAACGCGTTCT
Organism: Algibacter lectus; assembly: GCF_004368925.1. Lineage (NCBI taxonomy): Bacteria > Pseudomonadati > Bacteroidota > Flavobacteriia > Flavobacteriales > Flavobacteriaceae > Algibacter > Algibacter lectus. Next base: position 71,997 of record NZ_SORL01000001.1, on the reverse strand, counting down.
TCAATACGCTCTATAACTTTAAGCGTGGTATTTACACCAACATCACTAGACACAAGAACTTCTTCAAGGTTATCTAAAACCTCGTCGTCTACTTTAGATTTTCCGGCTACCGCTTTACTTAGTTTTCCAAAAAAACTAGATTTAGTTTTTTCTAATCCTTTATCAAGGGTTTCCTTTTTATCCGACGAAAATATTTTTTTAAAAAAGCTCATTTTCTTGTTAGTTGTTAGTTATAGAGTGGTTATGCTCTTTATATTTCTACTTTAATTGTTAGGTTCGTTATCATAAATTAAACAAAGTTACTTTTACATAAATGTCTTTTTTGTAGAACGTTCCTAATTACTCTTGTCAAAATCCTTACCACATTTTTTTACTGCTAATGTGTCAGTTAAATTAACATATTCAAATATAAAAATAAAAAAGCTGCTTTCGAAAACGAAAGCAGCTTTTAATATTGTATAACACTGTAAATTACTTTTTAGCTAAAAAGTCACTTACTTGTTCTGGATTCATAATAGATTCAACAAACATGTAAGCTCCAGTTTTAGGAGACTTTACCATTTTTATTGCTTTTGTTAATCTTTTAGATCCTGTTTGTAATGATGCTACGGATTTCTTTGCCATGACCTATATATTTTTAAGGTATTTGAAATTTTATAAATAAAATTCCTAATTATTTAATTTCTTTATGAACTGTCATACGCTTAAGAATTGGATTAAATTTCTTAATCTCCATTCTATCTGGCGTGTTCTTTTTATTCTTAGTAGTAATGTAACGAGAAGTTCCCGCTTGACCAGATTCTTTATGCTCTGTACATTCTAAAATTACCTGTATTCTATTGCCTCTTTTTGCCATTTCTTTATATTTTTAATACAGCGAATTACTTCGTTAAAAATCCTTTAGATTTTGCATCTTTAATTGCTGCAGAAATACCTATTTTATTAATTGTTTTTAAAGCAGATGTTGAAACCTTTAAAGTTATCCAGCTGTCTTCTTCTGGAAGGTAAAAACGTTTCTTTACTAAATTCGCATTGAATTTGCGTTTAGTTCTGTTTAATGCATGAGACACGTTGTTTCCAACCATCGCCTTCTTTCCTGTAAGTTCACAAACTCTTGACATTCTATATAACTTTAATTTTGTTGCTTAAAATCGAGGTGCAAATATATAAAATCTTTACGGTATGACAATCAATTTTTTATCAATTTTTAAAAATTTCTTTCAATAACATTTCAAAAGCCTTGTTAGCCCCTTTATTTATTACTTTTAATCTCAAATCACCTAACATAAATTTTTCTGAATAAACTCCGGTTTTTGTCGCGATTGCAATAAAAACTGTTCCAACCTCAACATCAGAATCTCCTTTTGTTGGTCCTGCATTACCCGTTGTAGCAATTGCAAAATCCGTGTCAAACAATTCTAAAACTTGTTTCGCCATAGATTCTGCTACTTTTGCGCTCACCACAGAATCGGTGTCTATAGCCTCTTTAGAAACGCCTAAAATGTTAATTTTAGATTCGGTTGCATAGCTCACTACACTTCCTTTAAAATATGCCGAAGCACCAGAATTTGCCGTAAAACGTTCGGCAATCTTACCTCCTGTACAACTTTCTGCTGTAGCTACAGTTTTACCTATTTTGGTAAGTTGTTTTCCAATTATAGCTTCAATCGAAGCATCATCCTCCTCAAAACCTACAAATTCTTCTTTAATTAAAGGAATAAGGGTATCAATTTGTTTCTGCACCTCACTTATTACTTTACTCTTATCAAAACCTTTAGATGATAATCGTAAGCGCATATTCCCTAAACTTGGTAAGTATGCTAATTTAATTTCAGGAGGTAGTGCATCTTCCCAATCTTCAATTCTGGCAGCTAAAGTGCTTTCACCTAAACCAAAAATTAAAAGGGTACGATGTAAAATATAAGGACAATCAAATTTATCTCTAACGCGTGGTAACACTTCGCGGTCTATTAAGCCTTCCATTTCAAAAGGTACACCAGGTAACGAAACAAAAACTTTGTTATTTCTCTCCATCCACATACCAGGCGCTGTACCCAAAGTATTCATTAAAACTGTAGCTTTAGATGGCACTAACGCCTGATCTAAATTAACTTGTAATAATGTTTGGCGCACGTATTTATGCCAAAGGTCTTGTATGTTTTTCTCTACCGAATCATCTCTAATTAAAGTATCATTAAAATACTCGGCAATTGTTTTTTTGGTAATATCATCTTTTGTTGGCCCTAAACCACCGGTAATTATTATAACATCTACGCGGCTTTCAGCATCTTTAAAGGCCTGAAGAATATGGGTCTTATCATCTTGAATAGATGTAATTTGGTACACCGAAACTCCAATTTTATTAAGTTGCTTGCCAATATAAGCAGAATTAGTATCTATTACTTGCCCAATAAGTAGCTCATCTCCAATGGTAATAATTTCTGCTAACATAAGCTATAAATTAAAATCTGCCTTAATTTCAGCTACGGCACTATCTACAGCAGTAATCACGGTATTAAGCTGCCCGGTAACATCCAGTTCTTTTTTAGTGAATTTCCCCCAATCTTGCACTTCAATTAAGGTATCTAGTACACCTAATTCAAATAAATCAATTGTTGGTTTCATTTTATGTGCTGCCTGATAAGCTTCTTGATAATTTTTATCGGCAACCGCTTTTTTTAAGCGTTCTGCATCTTCTGGTACTTCTTCCAAAAATGCTTCGGCAAGCGCCGCAATAAAACTTTCGTCGTTGTCTGCCAGCTCTCTTACTCTAAATAACTTGTAGTGTTGTTCCATTTATTTAACTGTTATTGAAAATAATTCTTTATTTTCTATAAATCCTTTTAGTTTGTCGTTTGCATTCACTTTTCCTACACCAGCAGGCGTTCCCGTAAATATAATATCTCCTATCTTTAAAGTAAAATATTTAGACACATATTCTATTAATTCATCAATTTTCCACAACATAAGGCTCGTATTTCCATTTTGCACAATAAAATCGTTCTTTTTTAAAGAAAAATTTATGTCATCTACGTTTTCTACCTCTTCAACCGGAATCCAATCACCAATAACAGCCGCACCATCAAAACTTTTTGCTTTCTCCCAAGGCAAGCCTTTCGCTTTTAATTTTGCTTGCAAATCGCGTGCTGTAAAATCTATACCCAATCCAATTTCTTGGTAATACTTGTGTGCAAATTTTCTATCAATATGCTTCCCTACACGGTTTATTTTAACCAAAACCTCAACCTCATAATGTACATCATCAGAAAAATCAGGAATAAAAAATGGCTGTTTTTTTAATAAAATTGCCGTGTCTGGTTTTAAAAACACCACCGGATCTGTTGACTTTTCATTATTCAACTCTTCAATATGTTCAGTATAATTACGGCCTATACAAATAAGTTTCATGCTTAATAAATTTTAATTTGGGCGTTACCCTAGCGGGTCGGGCTTTACGTTACAAGTCCTCACACCTCCTTTGTCGGGCTGTGGGCTTTTCTCTGCAATCCCTAACGCGGTATTCAGTAATTCAATTTTAAGTCACAGTTTTCCGTGAGCAAGATTCTTAATAAAGTATTCAAAAGTACCCCCTCGATTACCTAAATATTATTTCCAATTCTACCTTTTCACAATATAAACTTCAGTCTCTCTTCTAAACTCCAACTTCTAGTACCTTCCTTTTTTAAAGCTTCGTATTTAAACTACGTAACTTAATTCCGGTAAGCACTTTTTTAGTGTACAACGGAAAATCGGCATTTAACAACCAACCAAAATAACCTGGCTCCTGCTCTAAAACATCGGTTACTAATTTTCCTTTATGCTTTCCGAAAGAAAAACACTCTACACCATCTTTATTATAGTTTATAAAACCTGCAAAATCGGCAAATTTATTTCTAGAGCTAAATTCAGCTAAAAACTTAGTACTGTTTTCTAACTCGTCATATCGATCTAATTGTGCTTTTAAAATTTCGTAAGTCGCATTAGTATCTGCTTCGGCACTATGTGCACCTTCCAAATCTTCATTACAATAAAACTTGTAAGCAGCGCTTAAAGTACGTTGTTCCATTTTATGAAAAATAGTTTGTACATCTACAGCCAAACTGCTTTTCATATCAAAATCGATATCGGCACGTAACAATTCTTCAGCTAATAAAGGAATATCAAATCTATTAGAATTAAATCCTCCTAAATCAGAATCTTTAATCATACTATAAATATCCTTAGCCAACTCTTTAAAAGTAGGCTCGTTTGCAACCTTTTCATCACTAATACCATGAATTTCAACAACCTCTTGTGGTATGGTCATTTCCGGATTCACTAGCCAAGTTCTACTTTCCTTATTCCCATTAGGGTAAACTTTTAGAATAGAAATTTCGACTACGCGGTCTTTAGATATATTAATCCCTGTAGTTTCTAAATCGAAAAAACAAATGGGTTTTGTAAGGTTTAACTTCATTTTTAATTAAATATTTTTACAAATATACTTTTAAAATTTGTTTAAATTTGTTCATACTATGAATAGAAATCACAAAATAGCATATTCTTTTATTGTATTACTTTTTATTTCTTGCCTCAGTTTTGCTCAGCAAACAAAGAATGAAAACGTAGAACTTGTTAAAAAACAAAACGGTAAGCGTTTAGAGTTTTTTGCTAAAAACAACGACTCTGTAAGCTATTCCGTTTTTTTACGCATAGAAACCGAAGATTACAGAAGAAGCAGCAATAGGCCCGTACTACAAGTTATTTCTGCCAACAGCGAAACTCACTTAATTACACTTATAAAACTTAGTGATAAGCCTGGTGACTATAAAGAGCAGTTTATTGTAAATAAAATTAGCCAAAGCTTAAATTTCCGTAAAGATTTTGATGATATCCAAATAAATATAGACGAGGCTTTAAAAACCGAAGACATCACCATTTTTGAATCTGAAAATTGCGAGTTATGTAACGAAGCCAAAAGTTTATTTAATGCTTACCAAATAGCGTTTAAAACCAAAAACATTACAGAAGATCAGCAAAAATTAGAAAAACTCTTAAAGAAAGCTGGCCAAGCAGATTACAATATTAAAAACGCGGTTTTTATACTTAAAATAAAGGAGTCTATCTACACCAATATTACTACAAAAACCGCGCTTATAGATACTATAAACAACTACAACAAGTAGACACTTATATTTCTCTATTTATATCCCAAGCTTCTAAGTAATCGCTAACAGCTTTTACAAACATACCTCCCAAAGCGCCATTAACAACACGATGATCGTAAGAGTGAGATAAAAACATTTTATAACGAATACCAATAAAATCACCTTCCGGAGTTTCGATAACTGCAGGCACTTTTCTAATAGCTCCTAAGGCTAATATACCAACTTGTGGTTGGTTGATTATAGGTGTTCCCATAATACTACCAAAAGTACCCACATTAGTAACAGTATAAGTTCCGCCCTGCACATCGTCTGGTTTAAGCTGGTTTAATCGAGCTCTGTTTGCTAAATCGTTTACCTGTTTTGTCATGCCAACTAAATTAAGCTGATCGGCATTTTTAATAACAGGTACAATTAGATTTCCATCTGGTAAAGCAGCTGCCATACCAAGATTTATATTTTTCTTCTTTATTATAGTATCACCTTGTAATGAAATATTCATCATTGGGTAATCACGAAGTGCTTTTGCAATAGCTTCCATAAAAATAGGTGTAAACGTTAAGTTTTCACCCTCACGTTTCATAAAGCCATCTTTAACTTTCTTTCTCCAATTCCAAACATTAGTAACATCGGCTTCTATAAAACTTTGTACATGTGCAGAAGTTTGAATTGACGCTTGCATATGGTGCGCAACTAATTTGCCCATTCTAGTCATTTCAATAATCTCGTCTTCACCACTAGAAATAACAGGCTTAACTGCTTCTTTTGACTTAGCAGTCTCTGACTTTGCTGCAACAGGAGTTTCTGTTTTAACATTATTCACAACCGGAATTGTGCCTCTATTATCAATATAATTTAGTATATCTGCTTTTGTAACTCGGTTATCTTTACCTGTACCCACAATAGCATCCAAATCTTCCTGAGAGATTCCTTCTGCTTTTGCAATGTTTTTAACTAGCGGCGAATAAAAACGCGTTTCGTTAGAAACTATTGGAGCTACAGTTTCTTTAGCTATACTTATAGTTTGTTCTATTTGTTCGGCGGCCTGCTCCTCTGTTTCGTCTACTTCTGTAACAACAGTTGCGGTATTAGTAGTGCTTTCAACATCACCATCAGTTTCAATAATAGCTAAAACCTCTCCTACTTGAACAACATCATCAACATTGAAAAACTTTTCTACTAAAACACCTTCAAATTCACTCGGGACTTCGCTATCCACCTTATCGGTAGCAATTTCAAGAACTGCCTCGTCTAATTCGATAGTATCTCCAACTTCTTTTAACCAAGAGGTAATTGTTGCCTCAGCAACGCTTTCTCCCATTTTAGGTAACTTTAGTTCAAACTTTGCCATATTAATAATAAAATACTTGTTTTTTAAATTTAGACTGCAAAATTAATGAAAAATCAGCAAATTCCTTAAATAAATCTCATAATACTATTATAAAATTATAACTTCTCCCTGACTAAATCCATCATTACTACCCAAAATAAAATTAGATTCGTTTGGTAATATTTTATAAGTTAACTCTTTATCAGAGGTTTTAATAAATTTAATAATGTCTTTATACGCCATTGTATTCGCATCGAAAATCACCTCAGCATTATGTTCAATTGAAGATAATTGGTTAGGCGAACTCAATTTCACAGGTAACTTAGCCTCCAAGGCTTTATTTACAGTATTTGAAACAAACACATATCCTGTAATAGCTTTATATGTTTTTCTATTTCTTTTTCTAAAAATAAAAGCTAATTTAATGCCAACCCAAACAACCATATCGAACACAAGGTTTTGCTTAAAGTGTTTTTCGTAAAAAATTTGCATAGCACCAAAGAATCGGCGTGCATAATTACGATCTTTTAAAGTGCTTTCACCTTTAAAATGAATCACTGTAGTCTCGCCATAATAGTAATTCTTATACCCAGCCGTTAATACTTTGTATGACAAATCTATATCTTCACCGTACATAAAGTAATCTTCATCAAAACCACCAACAGCCTTATAAACACTTTTTTTAATCAGCATAAAAGCGCCTACCAATATATTAACCTCACCTTGATCTTCTTGAGATAAATGATTAGCATAATAATCTTGAGAGTTACCTAATATCTTTTTTAATGAAACTTTTACCGTTGGAATATTTCGTTTGCTTTCTGGTAAAAAAGTACCACTTCCATTCATTAACCTACACCCAACAATACCTAATTTAGATTTAGCTTCTGCAAACTTTAGAAGTTTTACAAAAGTATCTTCTGCTACAACAGTATCTGGGTTTAGAATACAAATATATTCGCCTTTAGCCGTGGCGACACCAATATTATTTCCTTTTGAAAAACCAAAATTCTCTTTATTCTCAACAAGTTTAACCTTAGGGAATATGGTTTTCACCATTTGACAACTCGTATCACTAGAGTCATTGTCAACCACAATTATTTCGGCATCAATACCAGAAATTGCTGCTTCTACACTTTTTAAAGCTAGCTCTAAAAAGTAACGCACATTATAATTTAAAATAACTATTGAGAGCTTCAAGTACTAAGGGTTATAGTTTTAAGGATGATTCAAATGGTATTCTATTTACAATACTACGGCCAAGTGTAATTTCATCGGCATACTCTAATTCGTCGCCAACCGAAATACCTCTTGCAATAGTAGATGTAAACACATCGTAATCCTGAATTTGCTTATAAATATAAAAGTTTGTAGTATCACCTTCCATCGTAGAGCTTAATGCAAAAATAAGCTCTTTAGCCTTACCTTCTTTCACCTTATTAACCAAAGACTCTATATTTAAATCATGAGGTCCAATACCATCCATTGGAGAAATTTTCCCACCTAATACATGATATAAACCTTTATACGAACTCGTATTTTCAATAGCCATTACATCTCTCACATCTTCAACCACACAAATCATAGCTTCATTACGCCCAGGATTAGAACATATTTCACACAACGCTACGTCGCTAATATTATTGCAAGACTTACAAAATTTTATATCATTACGCATCGTCTTTAATGCTTCGGCCAAACCAATAGTTTGTTCCTTAGGTTGCCTCAACATATGCAAAACTAAACGCAATGCAGTACGCTTACCAATACCTGGCAATTGAGACATCTCATTTACAGCACGTTCTAATAATTTCGAAGAAAATTCCATGGCTGCGAATTTACTATTTAGCACGGAATTTCGCTAATTTTCACGCACACTTTTAAATAACATCTTTTGCACTTGTTTTTTGATGTTTAATATTCGTATTTTGAAACTTGAAATTTAATTTTAAATGACGGCTACACAAATACTTTTACTAATCGCTGCTTACTTTGGCGTATTAATTTTAATCTCTTATTTTACAGGAAAAGAAGACAGCAACGATGCCTTTTTTAAAGCTAACAAATCGGCTCCTTGGTACTTAGTAGCCTTTGGAATGATTGGCGCATCGCTCTCTGGAGTTACTTTTATTTCTGTTCCTGGCTGGGTTGCTGGTTCGCAATTTAGTTACATGCAAGTCGTTTTTGGCTATCTCGTTGGCTACTTAGTAATCGCATTTGTACTAATGCCCATTTACTATAGACTCAATGTTATTTCCATTTATCAATATTTAGAAAGTAGATTTGGAACCGTGAGTTATAAAACAGGTGCCTTTTTCTTCTTTATTTCTCGTGTTTTAGGAGCTGCTTTCCGATTATACTTAATTGCTATTGTTTTACAAAAATTTGTTTTTGATGCTTACGGAATTCCGTTTGTTGTAACAGTAAGTATTTCCATATTACTTATTTGGCTCTACACTTTTAAAGGCGGTATAAAAACCATTATATGGACAGATACCTTACAAACGCTTTTTATGCTTACTGCGCTAGTAGTAGCTGTGTACCTCATTACAGATGAGTTGAATTGGAGTTTTGCAGATTTTTTAGCTTCGGAAGAATTAACGAAGTACAACAAAATTATGTTTACCGATTCTATTTTGGCTAAAAACCACTTTATAAAATCGTTTTTAGGAGGTATGTTTATCGCTATTTGCATGACTGGTTTAGACCAAGATATGATGCAAAAAAACCTGAGTTGTAAAACTCTTAAAGACGCCCAAAAGAACATGCTGTCTTTTGCTTCAGTATTAATTGTAGTAAATTTTGTTTTCCTTTTACTTGGTGCACTATTATTTATTTATGCTGAAAAACATAACATTGCCACACCTATGCTAGATGGTAAAGTAAAAACAGATTTACTTTTTCCTGAAATAGCACTTAATGGCGGATTGAGTATAAGCTTAGCTATTTTCTTTTTACTAGGTTTAATTGCTGCTGCTTATAGTAGTGCCGATTCGGCATTAACCTCACTAACCACATCGTTTTGTGTAGATTTTTTAGGTATTGAAAAACGAGAAATAAACACGCAAAAAAGCTTAAGAAAACGCATACATATATTAATGAGCGTTTTGCTTGTAATAGTTATCGTGATTTTTAAATACGTACTAGACAGCAACGTTATAGACAACTTGCTAAAAGTTGCTGGCTATACCTATGGGCCACTTTTAGGTTTATTCGCTTTTGGAATTTTCACCAAACGAATTATTAAAGACAAACTGGTTTGGGTTGTTGCACTAACAGCCCTAGCACTATCTTTTATTATAGGAAACATTCCTACCGAAAATATTGGCGGTTATATTATTGGCTACGAGCTTTTAATAATAAATGGATTATTAACTTTTATTGGACTATTCCTTATATCTAAAAAAAGCGAAGCTTAATATTGCTTAATAGACAAAAGCACCAAAGTACAAGCAACCTCAACGTCAATGTTATTTTGCTCTAAAAGTTTATAAAATTCAGGATTCTCTGTACCTGGATTAAAAATAACACGCTTTGGATTTAAGCTAAGTATATAATTAAAATATGACTCTTGTCGGCTAGGGTTTAAATATAGCGTTACGGTATCTATAAATGCATATGGTACTAATTCCGTATCGATATTAACACCTGCCACTGTTCCTTCCCTTAAACCAATAGCTACTACTTCGTGTTTATGTGTCACCAGTTTATTGATAGCCATATTGGAATATCGAGATGACTTTAATGATGCACCTATTACTAATGTTTTTTTACTCATTTCTATTTGTTTGTTATATGTATTTAGACGTTGTTATCAAAACTTCCTTTCGTTTAATAAAACACGCGCTATTCTTACAGTCTGATTAAGTTTACTCATATGAAAAGATAAAAATATGTTTAACTAACTTAAAGCCTCATTATTTTATTCGAAAAAAAATACAATTTTGTAAAATAAAACTAAATAGAATTCGTTATATTACAGATATACAACCAAATACGAATATAATTATTTAGAGTTAGTCGTCTTCACATTACAAAAACCGTAACAATTTGGTTGTTATTTAATAAAAAGCTCGGGTTTACACTCGAGCTTTAGTTACTTATAGTCAATACGTTAAAATTTGTTAAATTTTAGACGCTCATGAAATATAAATGACTTTTCTACGTCTTAGTTATTAAGATTCTTCACTTATGTGTTAGTGGAAGTTGATTAATAGCTAGAAAAACCCAAAACTTTAATGTTTTGGGTTTTTCGTTTTTATAGCGATTATGAGCAGGAGATCTAGAACTACTAACTCTGCAACCTTTCGGCTATCGTTTTTTCAATCCAATCGTTTGATTTATTCCCATATACAAAACAATTAAAGCTATTATTCCAATTATTAAATTTCCTGTTAATGTAATTTTAAAAGGATTAAATATCACCAAAATTAAACTTCCTACAACCCAAGTATAGTCTTGAATAATAATCCAAATTACAGCTAGTTTTCTCTGTTTATTTATTTCATACCAGATAGTAATTGCAAAGTAAACCAGTATCAATCCAACTATCCAAAAAACAGTACTATTACTAGTTCCAAATAATTTTGCAATTGGTTGATTTAATAAAATCATTATTATACCTGATATGCTTGAGAATAAAGCATTGATTTTTAAAGCTTTTTGTAATTTGTTCATTTGTCTAAAGTTTTATTTAAGCAAATTTCTGTAAACAAGCTTTAATTCCTCTTGACAAATGATAGTTAATTCATTTTTCTTAATCTACTTAATGACTCTGGTGTAATTCCTAACATGGAAGCTATATATTGTAGAGGAATATTTTTAAAAAGCTCGGGCTCTTCACTAATTAATTTATCATAACGTTGTTTTGCTGTTGTATGTAATTGAGAGAACATACTTTTTTCTAATAGAGCAAAAGAGTTTGCTAATAATATGTTGTCAAATTCCAACCATTTAGGTTCTGTTTTATTAAGTCTAAAATGATTTTCTCGATTGATGATATAAACTTTACAGTCTGTAATTGCTTGAATATTCCAATTATTACTAGTCTCAAAAACAAAGCTTGAAAGTGAAGTTATAAATTTACCTTCACTACCAATCCATAAGGTTATTTCTTTACCATCTACAATGTCATACATTCTCATATATCCAGATTCAATAAATGCCATTTGTCGACAGATTTTTCCTGATTTGAGAAAGAACTCTCCTTTAGTTATTTGTAATGGTTCAAAAACTGCAAGAATATTATCCATTGAGTTTTTCTCAACGACCACTTGACTTAAAATACAGTTCTTTAATTTTTCCATTTTGTTTAATTACTGCCAATGTTTACGTATAAGAATAGTTGCGGGTTTGTATGCGAGGATTTTCCGAAGGAAAATCAGACGTTACAAACACGCAACGACCTTTGATTAAGCACTAAACCGCAATTATTTTTATACGGTGTTATCCAACGTTTTTTTTAATTGTCTTTTTTAATTTCCGTTTTCCGTTATTTAATTCTATCAGTTTTTCTTTTTTTAAACGAAATTCTAAAACATTAAATTCAATCCATCTTGCACTAGATAACGCAAAGCTTATACTGTCAGTTTTATTTAAAGCTCTAGAGTTTAAAATTAGCTTATCACTTTTGTTTTTCCACAAACCTTCTGTGAAATCTGAGCCGTGTCCTTTATTTAACCAAAATTTGAATGTTCTGTCGTCTTTTAGGACTAATTTCATTTCGAATTTGTCTTTATCACGACCTTCGAATTCTCCGTAGAATGATTCTGTTTTTATATTCGGTGGTTGAATTTCCATCAAAGAATACATTTTGTTATTAAATACTTTGATGAAGTTTTCGTCTCGATATGAGTCAGTACAACTATGACAAAATTTTAAATTAGTTATATCAATATTATTTAATTTAATAATATCAATCATTTTATCAGGACAACCTGAATAACCTCCAACAGCACTAATTAAAATTCTTTTTCCATCATTAAACAATTCAGTTGCAATTTGGTCAATTCTCTCTTCTAGCCATTTTCTATCTTTATCTGAAAATTGAAAATTATCTTTGAGTAAATTATATCCTTTCAAACTTCCGATAGTGTTAAAGTCTGTCTTTAGTAATCTGCTGTCGGGTTTGTAAATAGAATCAGAGTTGAGATTTTTCGGAATGTAATTCATTAAGTCATAATACTCTTTTTCAAACAGAGTTGATGATTCGGAATTTTGAGCAAAAATCAATGTGCTAAAAATAAAACTTAATATGAAAACAGTTTTTTTCAAATGTTGGGTAACTAAGATATAAGATCACATCAAATTAACATAACCCCCACCCTAGCGGATATTGCGTTAAGGATTGCAATGAAAAGCCCACAGCATCCCTGATGAAATCGGGATGCGAGGACTTGTAATGTAAAGCCTGACCCGAAGGGAAACGCCCAAATATTTAAACTCTACTGGCTTTTACCATTTTATGATGGCACTTGCCCATGTAAAGCCACTACCGAAAGCCGCTAAAACAACATTATCGCCTTCTTTTATTTTACCCTCTTCCCATGCTTCGGTTAGGGCAATAATTACAGATGCGGCTGTTGTGTTTCCGTATTTTTCAATATTATTAAAGACTTGATCGTCGTTTAATCCAAATTTTTTCTGAATAAACTGCGCGATACGCAAATTGGCTTGATGCGGAATTAACATATCGATATCTTCTTTTTGCATATTGTTTTTTGCCAAACCTTCCATGATTACCTCACTGAAACGCACTACGGCATTTTTAAAAACAAATTGACCATCCATGTATGGAAAATACGAGGTATCATCGTCTCCGGCTTCTTTTAACTCCGGAACCCAATGCCCAATACTTGGTGATTCTACAATAAGTTTATCGGCATATTTACCTTGACTATGCAGGTGTGTAGATAAAATTCCTTTGTTGTTATCTTCTTCGCGAGATAATACACAGGCTCCAGCTCCATCTCCAAAAATAACACTTACGCTACGGCCTCGTGTTGTTTTATCGAGTCCGTTACTGTGATATTCGGCTCCTATAACTAGTATGTTTTTGTACATACCGGTTTTTATAAATTGGTCGGCTACAGAAATAGCATAAACAAAACCAGAACATTGGTTACGCACATCTAGCGCGCCAATGGTTGGCATATCTAGCATATCTTGTATTTGCACGCCACAACCAGGAAAGTAATAATCTGGACTTAGGGTTGCAAACACTATAAAATCGATATCGTCTTTGGTAAGACCAGAACGTTCTATGGCAATTTTTGCAGCTTTTGCTCCCATAACGGCCGAGGTATCTTCGGTGCCATCTTTTATCCAACGGCGTTCTTTTATACCGGTTCGTTCCTGAATCCAAGCATCATTGGTCTCCATTATTTTTGACAAATCGTCGTTTGTCACCACGTTTTCAGGAAGGTATTTTCCTAAACCTATTATTTTTGAGTTGTACATGTTATTGGCAGATTAGAAAGGCAAAATACAATAAGTCTGTTAATTCCTCAAATTTCAAATTTATTTTTTTGTAATAATTTAAAAGGAGTCTTTTTTGACACTTAGAAATTACGAATTATGAAATACCCTCAAAAGCGTGTCACTTTGTCATATTTTTTCAATTGGCATTTTTGTTGACTATTAGAGAACAGAAGTTAAAAATTTAAATTAATCTGTTTCTCTTCTTCAAGGGAAAAAAATAAATTATATATCATGACAAAAGGAAGTATTAATGTATCGGTAGAGAATATCTTTCCGCTTATTAAAAAATTCTTATATAGCGATCACGAAATTTTTCTACGTGAACTTATTAGTAACGGTACCGACGCCACTTTAAAATTAAAACACTTAACGAGTATTGGCGAATCTAAAGCTGAGTACGGTAACCCTAAAATTGAAGTGAAAATTGATAAAGAAGGGAAAAAACTTCATATTATCGATCAAGGTTTAGGAATGAGTGCAGACGAGGTTGAAAAATACATTAACCAAGTTGCTTTTTCTGGAGCTGAAGAATTTTTAGATAAATATAAAGATTCTGCTAAAGATTCTGGAATTATTGGTCATTTTGGTTTAGGGTTTTACTCTGCTTTTATGGTAGCCGAAAAAGTTGAAATTATCACAAAATCTCACAGAGAAGAAGATCCTGCAGCACATTGGACTTGCGATGGTTCTCCAGAATTTACTCTAGAAACGGCTGATAAAACAGACCGTGGAACAGAAATCATTCTTCATATTGCAGAAGATTCTACAGAATTTTTAGAAGAAAACAGAATTTCTGAATTACTTTCTAAGTACAACAAGTTTATGCCTGTGCCAATTAAATTTGGAACTAAAGAAATAAACGACCCAGAGTTTACTCCTGCAACCACTAAAGATGAAGACGGTAAAGAAACTACCGAACCTCACAAAAAAATTACGGTTGATAACATTATAAATAACCCTACTCCAGCCTGGACAAAACAACCAGCTGATTTAGAAGAAGACGATTATAAGAGTTTCTACAGTGAGTTATACCCATCTCAATTTGAAGATCCTTTATTCAACATTCACCTAAATGTAGATTACCCGTTCAACTTAACAGGAATTTTATACTTCCCGAAAATGTCGAACGATATGCAAATGCAAAAAGATAAAATTCAACTGTATCAAAACCAAGTTTACGTTACCGATAACGTAGAAGGTATTGTACCAGAATTTTTAACCATGTTGCGAGGTGTTATCGATTCTCCAGATATTCCATTAAACGTATCGCGTTCTTACTTACAAGCCGATGGTGCTGTAAAAAAGATTTCGTCTTACATTACTAGAAAAGTAGCCGATAAATTAAAATCTTTATTCAATTCAAACCGTGAAGATTTTGAAGCTAAATGGAGTGATATTAAAATTGTTATTGAATACGGAATGCTTTCTGAAGATAAATTCTTCGAAAAAGCAGATGCCTTTGCATTATACCCAACCGTAGATGGTGCACACTACACTTACGAGGAGTTATTCAATAAAATTAAGGCAAATCAAACCGATAAAGATGGCAAGCTAGTTATACTTTATGCTTCTAATAAAGATGCACAACACAGCTATATCGAATCTGCTAAAGCTAAAGGTTACGAGGTTTTATTGTTAGATTCTCCAATTGTATCTCACTTAATACAAAAACTAGAAAGCAGCAAAGAGAACATCACTTTTGCCCGTGTTGATGGGGACCATATTAATAATTTGATTAAGAAAGACGAAACAACAATTTCTAAATTAGATGAAGAGCAAACTAAAACTCTAGATGCTTTATTAAAAGAAGTGATTCCTGCAGAAAAATTCACAGTTCAGTTAGAATCTATGGATAGTAGCGAATCTCCATTCACCATTACGCAACCAGAATTTATGCGTAGAATGAAAGAAATGCAAGCTACAGGTGGCGGAGGTATGCAAATGTTTGGTAATATGCCAGAAATGTACAACCTTATTGTTAACACAAACTCAGATTTAGTAAGCGATATTTTAGCAACCGAAGTTAAAGAAACTCAAGAGCGTTTAATTACGCAAAGTTTAGATTTAGCACGCCTTTCTCAAGGTTTATTAAAAGGTGAAGAATTAACAAACTTTATTAAACGTAGCTACGAAATGATTAAGTAAGCTATATTACTTTTCGCTTTCGCGGAAAAATAACAATACTAAAAGCCACTTTGTGAAAACAAAGTGGCTTTTTATTTTTAACATACAGTACTAAAACCGCTTATAATTTCGTTTTAAAACACAATATAATTCTCGTTATATTTGCTACTAAAAAAAATCAGAAAAATGAAAAACACATTTCTAATTGCATTTGCATTAATCCTTTTTACATCTTGTGGAAACGATGACACTAGCAATAACACCTTCAAAGATTACACTGAAGAAAACGATGCCGAAATTTTAGCTTACATTGAAGCAAACGAACTATCAGCACAAAAAACCGATTCTGGTCTTTACTACGTTATAGACAATCAAGGCACAGGAGTTCAACCAACATCATCAGATAATGTAACCGTAGCCTACAAAGGTTATTTTACCAACGGAACAGTTTTCGATGCTAGTGATGAAGACGGGATTTCTTTCAATCTAAGCCAAGTAATCCCTGGTTGGACAGAAGGCATCACCTATTTTAACGAAGGTGGCAGCGGTATACTATTAATACCTTCTCACCTAGGTTACGGAAGTTTTAATTACAACGGTATCCCTGCAGGTTCTGTATTAATTTTTGATGTTACCCTTATTGCGGTAAACTAAGTAAAACACATAAAACATACCTTAACGGCTGTCTAAAACATATTTTAGACAGCCGTTTTTATTTTAAAACATTATATTTCGGGCAATAAACAACCAAAGCACAACACTAAAAATTAACACATTACAATCACAAAATATAAACTGATAAAAATATTTTAAATTTTCTGTAACAAATTTAAATTTCAAACTACTTATAAAATAACTAACCCACAACTTTGAATAAAGAACTAGAACATAGTTTTGTAGAATTGCTAGAAAAGCATCAGAATATTGCGCACAAAATTTGTCGTTTGTACACCAATAACTATGATGCCCATAACGATTTATTTCAGGAAATAACCATCCAGTTATGGCGGGCGTATCCCAAATTTCGAGGCGATGCAAAATTTAGTACATGGATGTACCGCGTGGCTTTAAACACGGCTATCACCTTATACCGAAAATCTAAACGCACCATCAACACACAAGATTTTGAAGGTGTAGCATTTAAAATAAAAGCCGAAGATTACGACGATACCGAAGAACAACAATTAAAAGTGCTTTACAAAGCTGTACACCAGCTTAACGACATTGAAAAAGCGTTAGTTTTCTTGTATTTAGAAGACAAAGACTATAGAGAAATAAGTACCACATTAGGAATAAGTGAAGTGAATGCCAGAGTGAAAATGAACAGAATAAAAACAAAACTTAAAACTATATTAAATCCGTAACCCTATGGATGAATTAGATATCTTAAAAAAGGATTGGAACACCACCAAACCTAACCAAAAAAAACTAACGGTAAATGATATTTACCCGATGTTACATAAAAAATCGTCTTCTATTGTAAAGACTCTTTTTTACATAAGCATAGCCGAGCTCGTGTTTTGGATTATCATAAACACCATTCCCTATTTTTGCTCTGCCGAATACAACGCCAAGTTAGAAGCCATATATCAAAACGATGCCGTAATAGTTGCAATAACCATTTTTGGTTATGCCATTATTGCTCTGTTTATCTATTTGCTCTACAAATCGTATAAATCTATTTCGGTAACCGATAGTGCAAAAAAACTAATGGAAAGCATTATCAGAACGCGAAAAGTAATAAAGTACTACGTGCTATACAACCTCATTATGGCTGGCACATCCATCATGGTTGGGTTCTATTACGCCATACATAACGACCCAGACATTTCCAATAAACTCGCTGCATCCGGAAGCTCAAAAATGCTACCAATAATAGCCTTTTTAATATTATTTACAAGTCTATTTATTTTCGGAATATGGTTATTTTACAAGCTCATTTATGGCCTATTATTAAAACGTTTAAATAGAAACTACACCGAATTAAAAAAGTTAGAACTGTAATTATATTTGGGCGTTACCCAAGGGTCGGGCTTTCCGCTATATCTTTATTTGTGCTAAAAAGTGTAGAACTTCTAAACAATATATTGGCAAAACAGAACAATTGTTTATTTAATGTAGCTTAAGGCTAGCACAAAAAAGGATGCCGCATCAATCCCTAACGCAGGGCAAATGTACTATACTCTATAACATCGCCAGCTTGCATAGCATTTATACCAAGGTTTCCTACCCGAACACGAACCAATCGTAACGTAGGAAATCCAACAGCCGAAGTCATTTTTCTAACCTGTCTAAACTTTCCCTCGTTTAAAGTAATAGATACCCAAGTGGTTGGGCCATGTCTATCATCCCTTATCTTCTGTTGCGCAACCGGCACATCTGGAATAGTATCTAATTTAAAAGCCTTACAAGGCTTGGTTTGGTACTTTTTACCATCAAAACCAATTTCTACACCAGCACGTAGTTTCGCAACAGCTTCCTCTGTAATGTCGCCATCAACTTGCGCGTAGTATTCCTTTTCAACTTTTTGACTATTCACAAAATCACTCATTTTACCATCGGTAGTTAGCAACAATAAACCTTCCGATTTTTCATCCAAACGACCAATAGCCATAATGCCTTCAGGAAAATCATCCAACTCTCCTAAAAACCGTTTACGTTTTTGTTGAGTAGAATTACTGTAAAACTGACTCAAAAACCCGTAAGGTTTGTAAATGGCAAAATGTTTATGTTCTGTACTATTTTCAGTCATTTATAAAATAAACTTCTTTTAAAAATTTCATTCAAATTAAAAAAACTCGCGATACTGCATCACTCGAAAATCAAAAGTATTAAAATTCGAATCACTCTGCTTTAATTGTTTGTATAACGCCATACTCCCAATAGCACGATTGGCAGAACCAGAAGACGACGTTAACGATACTGTTTTAACTACACGCTTACATTTAATATGATCACTAGGCATTTCAAATTTATGAATTCTAGGAACTTCATTAGAAATCAATTCTAATTTCAAACCATAATCTCTTATGTGTTTCCTGAAAAAATATTCGGGTCCATTTTTACTATTTCCACCAGTAAACAAAAGCGTATCAATATTCGGAAACTTTTTTAAATAACCAACAACATCGCGCAAAACTATGTTTTTCATTCCTAAATCCGACGCATCAATCTTGTCGCGTTCGCAACAATCTACAATATCACAAACACCTATTTTATGAGCAATCAAAAATTGCTTTCGTTCTTCAATAGCCGCTTCCGAGTTATCGAAACGCAAGCCTAAATTATGTATTTTATTAATGTACAACCAAAGCGAATTGTAATAACTACCATAACAGAAGTCTACATCTTTCTCCAAAAGATCACCCGTTGAGAATCGTGGTGGCGGTAATGTGCCCACTATCAGCTTTGTAGTATCTTTATTAATAAAAGGTTGGTATGGATGCTGATGTTTAAACACGTTTTACTTGATTTTTAAGCTAAAATTCAGTATATTCTTTCAATAACAAAAAATATAAAATTACATGGGTAGAGGAGATAAAAAAACAAAACGAGGTAAAATAAACAGAGGGACTTTTGGAGCACGCAGACCGCGTATAAAAAAGAAACCATCTATTGAAACTCAAATAGACATCTCAAAAAAAGCAAAAGTTAAATAACTTTTAATCGAGTTGTGCTAGTATTTTATCAACTTGAGCAACTGTACCGCGATACAACTTTTGGTTGGTTCGCGTCATGTGTTGCGATTCGTTTTTAATATCTTCTAAAATACTTTTAGCGTCTTCCTTTTTATTTCGACTTATTAAAAATTCGGCTAGAATTAAGCGTTCATTATAAAAAGAATAACGAATATCTATTTCTCGTAAATTATGCTCAGCAACTTCAAAGTCGCCTAGTTTTTCATGCGCTAAACCACAAATAAACTGTGTTTTAGATTTCTTGTACTCTAACTTATCTTTAATTTTATCTGCATAAAAAATAGCTTTATTATAATCTTCAGCTAAAAAACAAGTTTCAACCAATTTACTATTCACATAAAAATCATTTTCAAAACCATCTTGCAAAGCCTTTAGATAATGAGGCATCGCATTGTTAAAATCTTTATTAGCCAAATAAGCATCGGCCAGATTTACCCGATTTTGATAAGATTCTAAAAACGTCAACTGCTTTTCTAAATCTTTAATTTTCTTTGTTGGATTTATAATATGTGTTATTTCACTTGTTATTTTCTCCGCATCGCGCTTATTATAAACTTGTGTAATTAAATAGATAACACAACCAATTAAAGGCACAAAAAAGATAAGAAACACCCAATAAAACGAGTTTCCTTTTTTGTACATGTGATATATACAATACACCTGAAATGCGACAATAAGATAGTAATACATTTATATTTTTATCATAAGGTTTAGTCTTCAAATTTAGTGTTTCTAAATTTTGTAAAGCTTAACGCACCTACCTTTTACCTAGTAAAAATTAAATCGTTGTCTTTAGATAGCTCTTCACTAAAACCGTAACCACCATAATTAAACCCTTTTAAATCGTCTACGGTTTGTGCATTGGTATCTATAACATAGCGCGCCATTAGACCACGAGCTTCCTTAGCGTAAAAAGAAATAATTTTATAAGCTCCATTTTTAAATTCTTTAAAGTTAGCCGTAACCACAGGTACTTTTAAAGCCTTTTTATCGATAGCCTTAAAATACTCATTACTTGCTAAATTTAAAAATAATTCATCATCTTCCAGCTCTTCATTTAAAGCTTTTACAATATCTTTTTTCCAAAATTCGTAAAGATTTTTATGACTTGCAACAGGCAATTTAGTTCCCATTTCTAAACGATAAGGTTGTATTAAGTCTAGCGGTTTTAAAACACCATATAATCCAGAAAGTATACGCACCGTGTTTTGCATAGTTGTTACTTTTTCTTCTGGTAAATTATAAGCATCTAAACCACGATAGACATCACCATTAAAAGCGTATACGGCTGGTCGTGCATTTTCTGCGGTAAAGGGTAATTCCCAATCTTGATTGCGCTCGTAGTTTAGCTCCCCAAGCGTTGCAGAAATACTCATAAGCTCAGATAAGTTTTTTGCAGATTTCTTTTTAAGCACTTTATTTAAGCGATCTGCTTGCTTTAAAAACGCCCCTTCTGTATATGTTTTTGTTGGTAATTCTGTTTCCAGATCCAACGATTTTGCTGGTGATATTACTAATTTCATGTCTTTATATTTAACCTCAATACACGAGGATATTTTTATTAATTATTATATTTTTTTAAACCTCTAATTTACAATATTTCTTTAAGTTGATAAGACTTCTCCGGCTATATACTTAAAGTTGTAATCGCCTTTAATCATAAAATCTGCCGTATGCACAGACTCACCTGTTGGATGCCAAGTTTTAACGGTTTTATCAATTAAAATAAACAAGCCATCATGATTACCTATAGCACAAAACCGATTAATATTTCCATCGAAAATAGAAATAGGCTTTATTCTAGAAATCGCTTCATACAAGGGAGAAAGATTTGTAGTAACCATAGCAATTTCACTTATTGAAATAATTTCTTTTGCTGTAAATTGCTCGACAGAATTTTGATTTAAATCCTTTCTCGCTATAAACTCTACAATATTCTTATCGGCATCATAGAAATAAATAGCTTTTGCATTCCAACTTTCAAAATTAGAAATCAAGTTTTCACCATCTGGTAAAATAGCAACACGCTTTTGCAACCATAATAAAGCCTCATCAATTTTGTTCGATGGAATATTGAAAGCAAAATGTGCCGAATTCACCGTCTCTTTATATTCAAAACTCAAAAGACTTTTACCGGTTTTAAAGGTTATCTTTTCTTCGGAATCAAAAACTAAATCGAAGTCCACAACCTCTTGGTAAAACAACTTTTGTTTTTCAATTTGGTTAGTGAATAAAGTGATTTCTTCAATTTTCATACCTCAAAGATAATTGAGTAAACTGATATTTACTACCGGTTTAGAATGATAAAACTTATCTTAAAATAAACAAATATTATCAACACTACAAACACTCATAACCAAAAACTATAACTGCAAGTTATAAGCCGTATTGTCTTTTACCGAATTCAATAAAAACGAACTATGTATTGTAGAGATCCCTTCTACTGTAGATAATTTTTCATTAATAAACTCATGAAACTCGGTAATATCGCCTACTACAACTTTTAACAAGTAATCGTAATTTCCAGAAACCCGATGGCATTCCATAATTTCAGGCAGTAAAAGCATTGAATTATTAAAATTATCAGCCAATGCTTTTTGATGCTTCAATAAGGTAACTTGGCAGAATGCAATAAGCGTTTTCCCAATTTTAGTTCTATCCAACAAAGCCACATAAGATTTCACAACCTCTTGCTGTTCTAACTTTTTAATTCGCTCGTAAGTTGGTGTTACACTCAACCCTACTTTACTCGCTATTTCCTTAGTATTTTGCTTCGAATTTTCTTGAAGTTGCATCAAAATTCGTCTATCAATATCATCCATACTAGATTTTTTTTCTTCCTATTAAACCATCAAAGCTCAAAATAGTTATTTTAAACTGTCATTTCAAGTATTTAAGTTTAATTATCTAATATTTTAACATTCATAACAAAAATGAATTATAAACTATAATTTTACAGAACAAACGAAACCAACATTTTAGATAATTATTTACAAAAATGAATACAAATCCAGACCTTATAATCGATTCACTTTTAACTCAACTAGTAAAAGACAAAGAAAAAGTTTTAGGTTATCCTGTTGCTCAAGATTTTGATTATTCGCGTTTAAACGAATTTCTAAAATACCCAATTAATAACGTTGGAGATCCGTTTGAAGAAAACACATATAAAGTACAAACGCACGAAATGGAATGCGAAGTGGTTGAGTTTTTTGCTGAGCTGTTTCGGGCTGACCCAAAAAATCATTGGGGCTATGTTACCAATGGCGGATCGGAAAGTAATCTTTACGGATTATACCTTGCCAGAGAATTGTACCCAAAAGCAATGGTGTACTTTTCGGAATCTACACATTACAGCGTAAAGAAAAACATTCATTTACTAAACATACCAAGCATCACGATTAGATCTCAAGAAAATGGAGAAATAGATTATGAAGATCTTGAAAACACCCTACAGTTTAATCGCCATAAACCAGCCATTATATTAACCACTTTTGGCACAACCATGATGGAGGCAAAAGATGATGTCTCTAAAGTAAAAAAGATTTTAAAAAAATTAGCCATTCAAGACCACTACATACATTGCGACGCAGCATTATCTGGATCTTATGGCGCTTTTATAGAACCACGAATCCCTTTCGATTTTAAAGATGGTGCTGACAGCATTTCTATAAGCGGACATAAATTTATAGGTTCACCATTTCCTTCGGGAGTAATTATTACTAAGCGTTCGTTACGCGATAGAATTGCTCGAGGCATATCGTACATTGGATCTCTAGACACAACAATTACCGGCTCACGAAACGGCCATAGTCCACTATTTTTATGGTACGCCATTAAGAAAATGGGGATAGCAGGTTTAGCTAAACGATTTCAACATAGTTTAGAAACTGCTGAATATTGCAAAAATGAACTTATAAAACAAGGCATAAAAGCTTGGACCAATCCGGGTTCAATTACTGTAGTATTTCCAAAAGTATCAGATGCTATTAAAGGAAAATGGCAATTGGCCACAGATGACGATATTACACATATTATCTGTATGCCTAATGTTACCAAAAGCCAAATTGATGAGTTTGTTAAGGATATCGTTTTAGAAAAAAGCACAAAAGAAGAAGTCGCTGTGTTTTAAAAAAAATTGATAACTTCGTTTAATAGGTTTTCTAAACATATAGAAAACCTATTTCTGTTAATTAACTGAAACGAAATCGATGAAAAAACACGTTATCCTTTTAACTATAACCTTACTACAATTATCATTTGTTGCATGTAAAGACGATTCGGGCATCTGTCTCTTAGGCATTACAAGTTTAAAATTAACAAATGCAACTTATTTGGAACCTCTAGACATCCCCCAAGCCACGGTGGAGAGTTTTGAATACAGAGCTATATTAGAGTTTCCAGAACCTGACACGAAACCAAATCCAAATGGAAAACCAAATGCATGTGTTTTATCTTTTGATAAACTACACACTCCTGTTTCCAATTTTTCAATAACTTCAAATGTAAAATTATTTAACACAGCTCCAGGTGAACCTATAGACTTAAAAAACTTCAATATATATCAATGTAACTTACTACTCTCTGGAAATTATACAGAAAGAGATGATATGATGAATACTAGATACTCCATTAAAAACTGGATAAAGCTACTAAACACAGGTAGTGAAGACAAAAGGCACATTAAACCTTTTAGAAAGTCTTACATTGAATTTGCCGATAAAAACGAAAGAATTGAAGTTGAAGGCATGACGCTTAAGTTCACTATTACACTTGATGATGGAACACTGTTTACAGCAGAAACAAGGCCTGTAAATTTAGACTAGTTGATACACCTCATTACTACTCTTTTTATTATCTAGAAGCGTCATAGCTAAAAAATTAACGCTCACTAATTTGTTGTTTCGTTTATTAATCGTAATATCGCAATGAAACAATTAATAAAAATGGGATTAGCTAAAACAGAAATATTTACCGACTCACAAAACGAGATAGCATTATTTGCAAAAGCATTTGGGCATCCTGCACGTGTGGCTATTTTAGAACATTTATTTAAAACAAACACCTGTGTTTGCGGAGATTTAGTAAATGAAATAGGCCTTGCGCAGCCTACAATTTCTCAACATTTAAAAGAACTAAAACTTTTAGGCTTAATAAAAGGTAATGTTGAAGGTACAAGTGTTTGTTACTGCATACACCCAGAAAATTGGACAAAAATGAAAGCTGTAATGAATACTTTTTTGAATCAAGATTTACCTAAAACAGATTGTTGTTAAAATATTAATATCACAATAAATCATTTGAATTATGAAACTATCAGAAATAAAAAACGAGTTAAGACGATTAAATCAAATCGCATTTAAATTGCCAAACGGCGAATTAGTACCAAACCATTTTCATGTTACCGAAGTTGGAAAAATAACAAAACATTTTATCGATTGCGGTGGCACGGTTAGAAATGAAACCGTTGTAAACTTCCAACTTTGGAATGCAAACGACTACGACCATAGGTTACATCCAGAAAAACTATTAAATATTATTGAACTTTCTGAAAAAACTTTAGGTATTGAAGATTTAGAAATAGAAGTAGAATATCAAGCAGAAACCATTGGTAAATTCGGGTTAGAATTTGATGGCACCAACTTTTTATTAACCACAAAACAAACCGATTGCTTAGCACCAGATCAATGTGGAGTGCCAGCTGAAAAACCAAAATTACAATTTTCGGACATTCAAACAGGTAATTCTTGTACACCAGGAAGTGGATGTTGCTAAACTTAAAATTCAAAACATATTATGACAGTATATAACGATATTGATAGAATTATTTCAACCTTAAGTGTTGAAAATATATCAGATGCCAGAAAAGAAATATTAAAGCCATTAGTCGATTTTATTCAACTAAAAGTAAATACAAAACAAGATATCCGTATTAATTTTATTTGTACGCACAACTCAAGACGAAGCCATTTATCGCAAATATGGGCGCAAACTATGGCGCACTATTTCAATATTAAAAATGTGTTTTGTTATTCTGGAGGCACAGAGGCCACAGCACTTTTTCCAGTAGTAGCACAAACTTTAGAAAATTCTGGTTTTAAAATTAATAAAATAGCTGAAACAGATAATCCAATTTATAGCATAAAATATTCTGATAACTCACATCCGGTTATTGGGTTTTCTAAAAAACTAGATAGCGATTTTAATCCCAAAGCTTTGTTTGCAGCAGTAATGACCTGCTCGCAAGCCGATAATGGATGTCCGTTTATAGCAGGAGCCGAAAAGCGAATTCCTGTAACATTCGAAGATCCAAAAGCTTTCGATAACACACCACAACAAATAGAAAAATACGAGGAACGCAGTTTACAAATTGCAACCGAATTATTTTATGTGTTTTCACAAATAGCGAAATAAACGATGAAGTCTACTAAAAAATTAAGTTTTCTAGATAAAAATCTAACACTTTGGATTTTTGTCGCCATGGCTATAGGCGTAAGTATAGGTTACTTTATACCAACCTTCCCGAGTTTAATTGAAAATATGAGTAGTGGCTCAACAAACATTCCTATCGCTATTGGTTTAATTTTAATGATGTATCCTCCACTCGCCAAAGTAGATTACAAATTATTACCAATGGTTTTTAAGAATACAAAACTGTTGTCTATTTCTCTGCTTTTAAATTGGATTATTGGTCCTGTTTTAATGTTTGTTTTGGCTATAACTTTTTTACACGACTACCCCGAATACATGGTAGGCCTTATTTTAATTGGATTGGCACGCTGTATTGCTATGGTTTTAGTCTGGAACGATTTAGCCGATGGCAGCAGCGAATACGGGGCTGGTTTAGTAGCACTAAACAGTGTTTTTCAGGTATTTGCTTATAGTTTTTATGCTTGGTTATTTATAACGGTACTGCCTCCCTATTTTGGTTTTGAAGGCGCTATTGTCGATATTTCTATAGCAACTATTGCCGAGAGTGTTGCTATTTACTTAGGGGTACCTTTTCTTTTAGGCATTTTAAGTCGTTACTTTTTAGTAAAATTAAAAGGTGAAACTTGGTATACAGAAACCTTTATACCAACTATTTCTCCGTTAACCTTAATCGCGCTTTTATTTACTATAGTGGTTATGTTTTCTCTAAAAGGCGAGCTTATTGTAGAAATACCAATGGATGTTTTAATTATTGCAGTACCATTACTTATCTACTTTACTATTATGTTTATTATTGGTTTTTTCGTGACGAAAGCAACAGGCGCTACTTACGATAAAACGGCCTCGGTAGCATTTACAGCGGCTGGTAATAATTTTGAACTAGCCATTGCCGTTGCTATTGCTGTTTTCGGTTTAAATTCGGGACAAGCATTTGCGGGTGTTATTGGTCCTTTGGTAGAAGTTCCTGCATTAATTTTATTAGTAAAAGTTTCTTTTTGGTTGAAGAAGAAATACTACGGAAATGTAACACAATAAAAGATTTATTTTAAAACTGAAAGCTCTTGATTTAATGATATGCTTTGGCTTGTTATAAGCTCAAAAAAAATGATCATATTTTAATATAAGTTTCACAGCTTTTAAAAAAAAATCATTTAATTTTAATGTACCAAATTTCAAGTAAAAATAGAGTCATAAAATATTCAAAAAGAACATGAAAAATAAAAAAGCAATAATAACAGGCGGTAGTCGTGGATTAGGAAAAGCAACAGCAATTGCCTTTGCTAAAGAAGGTATAGACGTTGCTATCACAGGTAGAAATGAAAAAGCTTTAAAAGAAACAGTTTCAGAATTAGAAACTATTGGAGTTAAAGCAACTTATGCCGTTTTTGATGTTGGTAATTACGAAGAAGTAAAAACAGGTATCAAAAGTATTATTGATACTCTTGGTACTGTTGATATTTTAGTAAACAATGCTGGCATTGCAGCTTTTGGAACATTTAATGATATGGAAGTAAGCCAATGGAGCCAAATAATCCAAACCAATGTAATGGGTATGTATTATGTAACTAAAGAGGTTTTACCATATTTAATTGATAAAAATGAAGGTGATATTATTAATGTATCGTCTACGGCTGGTTTAAGCGGAAATGCAAGTACATCGGCATATTCAGCATCAAAATTTGCTGTAATTGGTATGTCGGAATCTTTAATGAAAGAAGTTCGTAAAAACAATATTCGTGTTTGCACATTAACACCAAGCACCATAGCTTCTGATATGTCTATAGATTTAGGCATCGCTACTAAAGACTCGGAAGACAGCGTTCTACAACCAGAAGATTTTGCAGAATTAATTGTTGCTGGTTTAAAATTACCAAGACGTGCTATGCTTAAAGGTGCTGCTTTATGGTCTACAAATCCATAGAACAAAAACAAATCTATAGCGGAATTTTCAATTGAAAGTTCCGCTTTTTTTTTTACATCAAATCTTAAAACTTATACTATGGAAAAAGTAATTATAGCACAAATAAGTGTTCAAGCATCAAAAACAGAAGCCTTTTTAAAACTAGCAAAAACAATGGTAGCCCAAAGTAATGCTGAAGCTGGTTGTTTACAATACCGCTTACTAAATGAAGTGGATAAGGAAACAGAATTCCTATTTCATGAAAAATACGTGAATGCAGAAGCTATTGAAATCCATAATGCATCGGAGCATTTTTTAGATTTCGTAAAGAATATAACGCCACTTTTAGCGAAAGAACCCATTATTGAGGTTTTTTAAACTGAAAATATGGTAAAATAAAAGCTTGACTTTGTAATAAATTTCGGCTAACTTAGTGTCAGCATATTAGAGCCTTTTTTAGGCTCTTTTCTTTTAGAAAATAACAAACATATAACACGCAATTACTATGGCTTTTTTTATTAATAATAAAGAATTTAAAGATCAAGAAGAATTTATAAGATACGGCAGAGGCTGTGCTACAAAAATTCCGACACCAATCGATATTCTGCGTGTTGATGAGGAGATTAAAGCCAACCAAACTAGGCGTCAGTTATTTTTAGACTTAACAATAGAAATACGTTTTCATCATATTACTTATGGTGCACGCGGCCTGATTACAAGAACGCAAAGAGAACGACAAGTTGAGCTTTTAAACACAGCATACTCCAATGTGGGCTTAACGTTTACTTACTCTGAACAGGAAGTAAAGTTTATAGACAACGTAAACTGGTACAACATGGGCCACGGATCGGCAAGTGAACGCCAAGCGAAAACTACACTTGGTGCAGACCCGCACAAATACCTTAATTTTTATACAGGTGGTTTAGTTGCTGGTTTATTGGGTTGGGCTACATTCCCTTACGATTTGGCGGGAGATCCTGATATCGATGGCGTGGTTATGCTAGACGAATCGTTACCTGGTGGATCGGCTGAACCGTACAATTTAGGAATGACGGCTGTGCATGAAGTTGGCCATTGGTTAGGTTTATACCATACTTTCCAGGGTGGATGCGATGGTGTTGGCGACCACGTACAAGATACACCTGCCCACAGCAGTGCTAACTACGGAAAACCAGAAGAAGGCAAACCTCATAATGCTTGTAATATTAATGACTTTGCTCCTATTCACAACTACATGAATTATGTAGATGATGATTGGATGAACGAGTTAACCACGGCTCAAGAAACTCGAATTAAAGAACAAATAATGATGTATAGAACGGGATTACTTAACTCTGCTAATGTGTAAACACTTAGAGTTAAAGCTAAAACCTAGCGGATAATGCGTTAGGGATTGATGCGCCATCCTTTTTGCAAAAACAAAAAAGCCTAGACTATGGTTGGTCTAGGCTTTTTTTATTATGTGGTTACTCCAAAAGTTTATCTATACTTTGTAAAAAGATATAGCGGAAAGCCCGCCCCTTGTGGTAACGCAAAAATGCTTATAATTCTTGGTGTTTAGAATATACTTTCCATTTTTCGATACATTGTTGCATATCTTCTGGAATCTCAGAATCAAATCTCATAAATTCACCAGTTGTTGGGTGTACAAATCCTAATGTTTTAGCGTGTAGAGCTTGTCTTGGTAATACTTTAAAGCAGTTATCTACAAACTGCTTATATTTTGTAAAAGTGGTTCCTTTTAGTACTTTTTCGCCGCCATAACGCTCGTCGTTAAACAAGGTATGCCCAATATGTTTCATGTGTACACGAATTTGATGCGTACGTCCAGTTTCTAATTTACAAGACAGTAAAGTAACGTAACCTAGGCGCTCTAAAACGCTGTAATGGGTTACGGCTGGTTTACCTTTATCTTCATCGTCACCAAAGAACACCGTGTTTTGCAAACGGTTTTTAGGGTGTCTACCAATATTACCTTCTACGGTTCCGCTATCTTCTTTTACATTACCCCAAACAATAGCAACATACTCGCGCTCGCTGGTTTTATTAGCAAACTGAAGTGATAAATGTGCCATCGCTTCTTCGGTTTTGGCAACCACTAAAAGTCCGCTTGTATCTTTATCTATACGGTGCACCAAACCTGGGCGCTCACTAGAGTTGTTTGGTAAATTATCAAAACGATGTATTAAGGCATTTATTAAAGTGCCAGAATAATTACCGTGCCCTGGGTGTACAACCATACCAGGTGCTTTATTAACAACTAGTAAATCGTCGTCTTCATAAACCACATCAATATCAATATCTTCACCTACCAATAAATTCTCGAATGGTGGGTGCGTGAAAAGTACACGAATGGCATCAAAAGGTTTTACTTTATAATTTGATTTAACAGGTACATCGTTAACAAAAATGCTACCATTTTTTGCTGCTGCCTGAATTTTATTTCGGGTGGCATTCTCAACAAAGTTCATTAAATACTTATCGATTCTAAGCGGTGTTTGCCCTTTATCTACAGTAAATGCATGGTGCTCGTAAAGATTATCTTCGTCGGGTAATTGGGGTGTGTATGCGTCCATAATTAAGGTCTGTTGCCGTTACCTAAAACCAAATCGATAACCGAAGTTTTCTCTAACTTATCGCTAGGTTCGATGGTTTTGCCTTTATACGTCATACGTAAAACCATATCTTCTGCAATATTGTTTTCGTAAGTTAGTTTACCCACTTTAAAACCTAAGGCTTCTAAAGTTGGTTTGGCTTGGCGGTACGTGCGCTCTTTTAAATCTGGAACCTCTATTTTACGGTATCCCGATGGGTTTAATGTTAAATATATTTTTCTGTTTTCTTTTACTTGTGTTCCCGATTGTGGCTCTTGCTCTATTACCGAAAACTTTGGATAATTCGGGTTAAAGTTTGCCGAATCTTGAATTTGCATCACTAAGTTATTCTCTCCCAACTCAATTTCGGCCACATTGATAGACTTTCCTTTTAAATCTGGTACAGTTTCAAATTCACCATGGTTTGTAGATACGTTTAACCATTTCAACATAATGAAACAAAGTACTACAATTGCAACGATAGCCAATGCTAATTGCTTGAAAAATGTTTTGCTAACAAGAAATTTAATAATGCTCATGTATAATTTTTATGATTAGGCAAAGATATAAAAACAGAACTGTTTTTTCTTTTGCATTTTATATGATATTTTAGCTTTACTAATAATAACTATCAATAATTACGTTTTATTATTGGTTTTAGACGGAATAAAGATTTTTTCGCTTTCGCGGAAAGCATAAACACATACAAATGAAAAAAAATATTGCCATAATAATGGGAGGCTATTCTAGCGAATACAAAATTTCTTTAACCAGCGGAAATGTGGTTTTTGAATCGCTTGATAAAACAAAATACAACGCTTTTAGAATTCATATTTTCAAAGATAAGTGGGTTTATGTCGATACTAATAATGACGAATACCCTGTAGATAAAAACGATTTTTCGGTTACCGTAAACGGAAGTAAAACTACTTTCGATTGTGTGTTTAATGCCATACATGGTTCTCCCGGAGAAGATGGTTTAATGCAAGGTTATTTTGAGTTGCTAAACATGCCACAGACCAGTTGTAACATGTATCAAGCAGGTGTTACATTTAATAAACGTGATTGTTTAAGCGTACTGAAACCGTACGGAATTAAGACTGCAGAATCTTATTTTGTAAACAAAGGCGATGTTATAAATGAAGATGATATTATTGCTAAAGTAGGCTTACCTTGCTTTGTAAAAGCCAATAAGGCTGGTAGTAGTTTTGGAGTTTCTAAAGCGCATACCAAAGCCGATTTACAACCATCTATAGATGTTGCTTTTAAGGAAGATGATGAAATTATTATAGAGTCTTTTTTAGATGGCACAGAAGTATCGGTTGGAGTAATTACCTATAGAGGTGAAGTAAAAGTATTGCCTATCACCGAAATTGTAAGTGAAAATGATTTTTTTGATTATGAAGCTAAATATTTAGGTAAATCGCAAGAAATAACCCCCGCCCGACTAACAAAATACCAAGAAGACCAAGTAAATGCGCTTGCAAAAAAGGTTTATCAGGTTTTAAAAATGAAAGGTTTTAGCCGTAGCGAGTATATTTTTAAAGATGGTGAACCCCATTTATTAGAAATGAATACCATTCCAGGCTTAACACGAGAAAGCATTTTGCCACAGCAAGCAGCTGCAGCCGGAATTAGTTTAAGTGATTTGTTTGATAGCGCTATTGAAGAAGCTCTAAAATAACAAACTCCATAACATATTTGGGCTTTTATAAATCTATGAAATAAAAGCCCAATTAAAACTTGAATTTTAGATTTGTATCTTTACTAATCAATTAAACATTTCCTATAATTTCTTAGGAAGAAAACCAACTTAATGAAACGAGCTATTTTTCCAGGATCATTCGACCCGATAACTTTAGGACACTACGATATTATAAAACGTGGCGTTACACTTTTTGATGAAATTATTGTGGCTATTGGCGTTAATGCCGACAAAAAATATATGTTTACTCTAGAAGAAAGAAAAGCATTTATTGAAAATACCTTTGCAGACGAACCTAAAGTAAAAGTGGTGACTTACGAAGGTTTAACGGTACATTTTTGCCAAGAAATTGGTGTTGAATTTATTTTACGTGGGCTGAGAAATCCAGCAGATTTCGAATTCGAAAAAGCCATTGCTCATACCAATAGAGACCTTGCTCCTATTGAAACTGTTTTCCTATTAACTGCTGCAAAAACATCATACATTGCCTCATCTATTGTTCGAGATGTTATTAGAAACAATGGTGATTACACCAAATTAGTTCCCGACACAGTGCGTATTAAATAACGCTTTACAAAATCTATTTTCTTTGAAATTCCAAATTTATTGTATCTTAATATGTTTCACTTTAGCGTCTTGTAAAGACCATAACACCGCAACTATTATCACAGATTTTTGTTCAAATATCCATCGTGACGATAGTTTTACACTATCTACTGCTCTTGAAGATGTAGCACCTTTAATGGAGGATAAAACAGGTGTTTATGTTTTAGAAGATGGTAGTGGTTCTATGGTAGCTCGAGCATGGTTAACCGAGTATGCCGAAAAAACAATAGATATACAATACTTTATATTCTCTACCGATAACATCGGCCTTATTGCCTGCGATTACTTAGTACGCGCAGCAGATCGTGGTGTTAAAGTCCGAATTTTAGTAGATGACATTATGGTTGATGCTGAAATTGAAGATATTTTAACCTTTAACTCACATGAGAATATTTCGGTTAAAATCTATAATCCAGGTATTAATTTAGGTAAAAACATTTTTCAGAAGATAGGAAAACTATCAACCGATTTTAAAGGTGCCAACCAACGTATGCATAATAAAACCTTTATTGTAGATAATAAAGTGGTTATTACTGGCGGTAGAAATATAGCCAATGAATATTTTGATTACGACCACGAATACAATTTTAGAGATCGTGATATTCTTTTATTAGGGAAAGAAGCGAAAAATGTAAAATCGTCTTTTGAAATGTTTTGGAATAGTGAACTAAGTCAAGATGTAACTACAATAATTAAAAGCGATACTGAAAAAGTATATTCGGAAACCACTTTTGATAAACTACACGAATATGCTTGCAATCCAGAAAACTTTTGGCCGCAAGTGCGCGAACGTATTGAAAACCTTCCGGAAACATTTAACAACATCAAAAACTCCAAAGACTTTGTTTGGCTAGACGATGTTCATTTTATTTCCGATTTACCCGGAAAAAACGATGAAGCTTATAACTTATCTGCAGGTGGACTTTCTACCGATGCTTTAATAGATTTAGTTAAAAAAGCAGAAACCTCCATAGATATACAAACGCCGTATTTAATTACTTCCGATCTTAGTCGAAGTTTGTTTAAAAAAGCCGTAGACCGTGGTGTTAGCGTTCGTATTTTAACTAACAGCCTCGCTTCTACCGATAATGTTGAAGCATTTAGTAGTTACCAAACTGATCGAAAAAAACTACTTGAAACAGGCGTTCGTATTTTTGAGTTTCGCCCAGATGCAGAAGAACGATCGAATATAATGACTGGGGAATTACAAGAAAAACTAGACTACAAACCAACCTTTGGTCTGCACGCTAAATCGATGGTTATTGATAATAAAACTACTGTAATTGGTACGTTTAACCTAGACCCAAGAAGCGCTAATTTAAATACAGAATGTATTGTAATTGTTGATTCTGAAAAAATATCTAAAGGTGTTTTAAAAGGTATGGAAATCGAATTTAAACCCGAAAACTCTTGGGAAACAACTTTAGATTTCAATCCAGATTCTGAAGTTAGCAACTACAAACGCTTAAAAACTTGGACTCGTAAAATTCTTCCGAAGGCTATTTTATAAGTATTAATCTCAGAAAATTTGGCACAAAAAAACAGCTTTTAATTTTCTAGAGACAGACCAAAACGGTTAGAATATAAAAAACTAAAAGCTGCTTAATTTATAATACTTAATCTAAAATTTATATTCTCCTAATCCTTTTGGAAAAGCTTCAGGATTTGCCGCTAAATGATAACGCGGATCGTCTATATCTTCAACTACAACCTCTCTAAACTTAGGATTCGATTTGTATAAAAGAAGTTTACAATCATCACTTAAGTGTTTCAGTTTAATAGATTTTCCTTCAGCTTTATATTTTTCAACTAAATTAAAAATAGCTTCTATTGCAGAATGATCACTAACACGAGATTCGATAAAATCAATCTCAACTTGTTCTGGGTCTGTTTTAACATCAAACTTATCATTAAACGCTTGTATAGAACCAAAAAATAATGGTCCCCAAATTTCGTAGGTTTTCACCTTTCCATCTTCAGAAACACGTTTTCTAGCTCTAATTTTCTTAGCATTTTCCCAAGCAAAAACTAATGCAGAAATGATAACTCCAACAAAAACAGCAATTGCTAAATCAAAGAATACCGTTACCGCAGAAACAATGACTAATACAAAAGCATCAGACTTTGGTATCTTTTTCATGATTCTAAAACTAGACCATGCAAAGGTTTCAATAACCATCATGAACATTACACCAACTAAGGCTGCAATTGGCACTTGCTCTATATATTTATCTGCAAATAGAATAAAAGTTAATAAGGTTAACGCCATCATGATACCAGACAAACGTCCTCTACCACCTGCATTAACGTTTATAACGGTTTGACCAATCATACCGCAACCACCAGTTCCTCCAAACAATCCACTAAGAATGTTTCCAGTTCCTTGTGCTACACATTCTTTATTTCCATCACCTCTAGACTCTGTTAATTCATCAACTAAATTCATCGTCATTAACGTTTCAATCAATCCTACAGAAGCTGCTAAAAAGGCATAAGGCGCAATAAACTTTAAGGTATCTAAATTAAAAGGTAAGTTACTCCATAGCTCAACTAGATTTAGGTTTTTAGATAATTCATTAAAACCATTCAATCCGGCTCCACCTCCATCTCTAATAAATTCGCCTACGTTTATAGATTCTATACCACCAAAAACAGCGATTAAAGTCACTATTAAAATAGCCGTTAAAGCTGCAGGAATTTTAGTGGTTAACTTTGGTAACCCCCAAACAATTAGCATGGTTAACAACACAAGACCAATCATTATGTAAAGTGTATTACCTTCTAATCTTGATTTTACAACACCACTATCTTTTACTGAATAAAAGCCATTATCGTGGATATTAAATACCACCTTCTTAGTTTTCGAATCGAAAACCTGATTATCGGACATGATATATACCTCTTCTCCTGTGTTAACGTTTACAACCGATTTATCCTTTATGGAAAACAACTCGATGTTAGAAACCAAATCTGTAACAGCACCATCTTTTATATTATAGACCAATTCTTTAGATTCGGTTTTACGCATGTTTTGTCCAAAAATATCTTTTGTATTTTCAGTAAACATACCCAGTTGGGCCATAAAAATAACAATAGCTAAACCGTTTACAAACCCCAGCATTACAGGGTGCGGAATTAACCTCACAAACTTACCAAGCTTAAAAACACCTGCTAAAATTTGGATAACGCCCATTAAAACTACGGCGGCTAATAAATAAAAGTACCCCATATTTTCTACGGGCTGATCGAATAAAAGACCTTTAGCATGCCCTTCCTGAATCATGTGTACAAAAATTACAGCTACAGCTCCGGCTGCTCCAGAAATAAGCCCAGGTCTACCACCAAATATGGCAGAAACAATACCTATTACAAACGCCCCAAATAGTGCTACTATTGGGCTAATTTGCGCTACAAAAGCGAAAGCTACAACTTCGGGAATCATTGCTAGTGATGTTGTTATACCTGCTAAAACATCATCTTTAGCATTAGGGATGATTTTCCTTATAAATTCTGTCATGGTTTATTTTTTGGAGGTGCAAATTTACGTTTTATATACGGACAGACAAGTAGAAGGCTTATAATTTAAGCCACTCACAACTAAAACGTTTGAGGAAATAAAAAAACTACTCCTTTTTCAAATAGGCTAAAGCTTCTTCACGATTATTAAAAATTTTAACAGAGTCTCGAACATCGCTATTAATATGCATAAGCATTTCGGTAGACATTAAAGCTCCCGTTGTAGAAGTTACAACTGCCGTGTTCTTTATTCCCTTTAGTTTTCCTATAATTTTTTGAGCTTCGAAAGTGTAAGTGTAAGAGTGCTTTTTATTTACTAGTAAAGAAAACGGTTCATCGAGATTTGTAAGTAAAAAATCGTGATACTCGTCAACATTTAGTTCATCTATTATTACACCTTCGTTAATAATGACCTCTGCCAAGTTTGGGGCGAGTATAATTACACTCCCAAAAGATAGTTTGTAAACTTTCATTCTTTATTACAATGCAAGTGTTAAACGAACTCCTATAAAAGTAAGCCTAACTGTTAGGGTTAATTGCTTTTGTAAGATAATACTTTTTTTATTAATTTTTGTTTTTTAAAAGCGATTACCTGAAGCCTTTTATCATATTGAGATAAAACATGTGGTTTTAATGAATTAATAAAAATTTGTTAAACACTTTTTTATTTCTAACCAATTGTTTAGTTTTGTGCCGTACTTAGAAATAATGGCAAGAAAAAAAGAATATAACGAAGAAGAAGTGGTTGAGAAAGCTATGCGTCTATTTTGGCGAAATGGCTACGAGTCTACATCTATGCAAATGCTTGAGAAAGAAATGGGCATCAACAAATTCTCGATATATTCTAGTTTTGGAAATAAACATGGACTTTTTATTGAAAGCATAAAATGCTACAAAAGCAAAATCCGTGAAATGTTTGAAAACTTCAAAAACGCCTCTAATGGTATTGAAGATATAAAACAATTTTTCTACGATTCTGTTAGTTCGAGTTTTAAAACCGACGAACAAAAAGGTTGTTTGGTTACCAATACATACAATGAGTTTTCGGAAACCAAAGACTTAGTTATAAAAGAAGAAATGACTTCTTTTATGGATAATTTAAAAACATTATTCATAGAAAAGCTTAAAACGGATCCTTCTAAAGATGAAGAAACCGTATTAAAACAAGCTAATTATTTAGTACTCGCAAAGCACGGTTTAGCAGCCGCGGCAAGAGTAAATAGCAAGAAAGAAATTGAAGATTATATTGAATTGACGTTTAAAAACCTCTAATCATTTTTTTTACACCATAACTAAACGAATGTTTAGTTATTTTAAACAATTATTAAATTAAAAAGAAAACAAACATTATGACAACATTAAAAATTCACAACATCGAAAGTGCACCTGCAGAAAGCAAACCATTATTAGAAAACTCTCAAAAAGCTTACGGAATGATTCCTGGTTTACACGGTGTATTAGCTGCATCTCCACAAATTCTTAAAGCATACCAACAATTACATGAGTTATTTGTTAGCTCGTCTTTCAACGAGAATGAATTAACTGTAGTATGGCAAACCATTAATGTAGAGCATGCATGTCACTACTGTGTACCTGCACACACAGGAATTGCAAAAATGATGAAAGTTGACGATTCTATTACTGAAGCGTTACGTAACGAAACACCACTTGCAGATTCTAAATTAGAAGCACTTCGTACTATGACATTATCTATAGTTCGTAACCGTGGTAATGTATCTAAGGCAGATCTAGAAGCTTTTTACGCTGCTGGATATGGTGAGCAACAAGTTTTAGACATCATTTTAGGACTGTCTCAAAAAGTAATTAGCAACTATACAAATCACATCGCAAACACACCTGTTGATGATGCTTTTAAAAGTTTTACTTGGAAAAAATAAAAATGTAGTCCCCTAAAACTACAATTTAATAGCTGTAAGCCTTCCTCCCATAAAGAGGAAGGTTTATTAATAAAAAAACAAGACATGATTAAAATAACAGTAATGTACCCTAATACTGTCGATTTAAAATTCGACAAACCATATTACATTAAGCAACACGGTCAATTATTAATTGATTTATTAGGCGATGCCATTATAGCTTCCGATGTTAATTTCGGACTAGCCGGAGCAACTCCAGATGAACCCGCTCCTTATGTGGTTATTGCTAATTTAGTATTTAAATCAATGGAAACGTTCCAACAATCTTTCGGCGCTAATGCAGAAGCGATTTTGGCAGATCTTCCTAATTTTACAAATGTAAAACCACAAGTTCAAATTAGTGAAGTGGTTTAATTGTTCTTAATAAACAAGAAGTTACACTAACAGAGTTAATACGTATAGAAATGGAAACAAATAAAAACAAAGGAGAATTAGATGCCTTATTAAACGTGCAACGTAAAGCAGGAATCGCAAAATTCACTAAAGAAAAAAATCAAATTTATGCCGATGGTATTACCAGCGTAGTAAACTCTGGAATACTAGACAAGGCATTAAATGTTGGAGATAAAGCACCAAATTTTACATTAAACAACGCTTTAAATCAACCTGTTTCCCTATACAATACATTAGAAAATGGTCCTGTAGTTTTAACTTGGTACCGCGGTGGTTGGTGTCCTTACTGTAATATCACTTTACATCATTTACAAGAACACTTACCCGAGTTTAAAAAAGCCGGCGCAACGCTTTTAGCTTTAACTCCCGAATTGCCTGATAACTCGTTAAACACTTCAGAAAAAAACAATTTAGAATTTACCGTTTTAAGTGATATTGGTAACACCGTTGGAAAAACATATGGGGTTGTATTCGAACTTACTAAAGAAGTTGCCTCTATCTACCAAGAAGGATTTGGTTTAAACCAAAAAAACGGAGATGATAGTAATGAATTACCTCTAGCTGCGACTTATGTTATTGATAAAAAGGGCGTAATTCAGTATGCCTTTTTAGATGCCGATTATAAAGAAAGAGCTGAATCGAAAGAAATAGTATCTGCATTAAACAAGTTAAAGTAAAACCTCGCTAAAAACTATTAGTTTTATTTTTCAACAAAAACATATCATAATGGAAACCAAGCAAAAACCTAAAGTATTATTTTTTGACGTTAACGAAACACTTTTAGATCTTACTAAAATGAAACGGTTAGTTGGAGATGCTTTAGGCGGAAACGAAGACTTATTACCTTTATGGTTTACCACCATGTTACAATATTCGCTAGTTGTTTCGGCTAGCGGTCAATACAAACCTTTTGGTCACATTGGTGCTGCCGCTTTACAAATGGTAGCAGCCAATCATGATATTAAAATTTCTGAAGGTGAAGCTCGTGAAACCATTATATCTGGTTTACGCGATTTACCTGCTCATCCAGAAGTAAAAGATGCTTTATTAGCATTAAAACAAGCCGGCTATACTTTAGTTGCTTTAACAAATTCTTCGGAAGAAGGCCTGGCTAAGCAATTTGAAAGCGCCGGATTAACAAGTTATTTCGACGCACAATTAAGTATTGAAGGTGCTGGTAAATTTAAACCCTTTACAGATACTTATACTTGGGCAGCAAACCAACTAAACGTAAAACCTGAAGACTGCATGCTAATTGCAGCACATGGTTGGGATGTTGCTGGTGCACTTTGGGCCGGATGGCGCGCTGCTTTTGTGAGCAGACCAGGTCAACAAACGTTTCCGCTTGCTCCAAAATCTGAAATTGAATTACCCGATTTAAAACAAGTAGCAGATATTCTTGTTACTTATAAATAGGTTTAAAAACCCCAACTAAACATTGGTAATAATAAACCACAAAATTAGATAGTAAAATGAAAGAAAAACTTAAAATAGATATCGTATCAGATGTTGTATGCCCATGGTGCACCATTGGATACAAACGTTTAGAAAAAGCGATAAAAGAATTAGGGGTTGAAGATCAAGTAGAGATTGAGTGGCAACCTTTTGAATTAAACCCGAACATGCCAGCTGAAGGCCAGGATTTACACGAGCATATTGCTGAAAAATATGGTTCTACAGATGAGCAACAAAACGAATCGAAACAACGTATGGTAGAAGCTGGCGAAGAGCTTGGTTTTACTTTCGATTATTTCGATGGTATGCGTATGTCTAATACCTTTGAAGCTCATATTTTATTAGAATATGCAAAATATTTCGGTAAACAAACCGAATTAAAAATGACGCTTACTAAAGCCTTTTTTACAGACCATAAAGATGTTTCTAAACGCGATGTTTTAAAACAAGCTTTATTAGATGTTGGTTTAGATGCTGAGGAAGGTTTATCAAAATTAGATAATGAAGATATTCGTTCTGAAGTAAAAACCAAAGAAGGTTATTGGCAACAATTGGGTGTAAACTCTGTTCCTACTGTTGTTTTCAACAGAAAAAGTGCCGTAACTGGTGCACAACCTGTAGATACTTTTAAACAAGTATTAACCGAATTATTACAAGCTCAAAACGCACCTGTTTCCGAATAGGCTCTTTTTTTAGCTTTCAAAATAAAACATTAAATTCTACCGCGTTTGTACGCTATGGCATCACATAGACCATGGTTTACAAACGCGTTTTTTATTTGTGATATGTTGAAACAAAATCATTAAAAATCTTTCTACCAAGCCATAAAAGATATAACTATCTTTGCGCTTCATAAAATACAAATGGCTTTTACTTTACTTTCCTCTCCATTACAGGGGTTTACAGACTTTAGATTTCGTAATGCTTTCCATCATTATTTTGGAGGTATCGATACCTTTTATTCACCATACATTAGGTTAAATGGTAAGTTTAAAATTAAAAGCTCTTATCAAAACGATTTGCTTCTAGAGAACAATGACACCTTAGAAGTAATTCCGCAAATTATAACCAACGATGCCGAAGAGTTTCTATTTGTTGCCAAATATGTACAAAGCTTAGGTTATAAAGAATTGAATTGGAATTTAGGTTGCCCATACCCTATGGTTGCTAAATCTGGAATGGGTTCTGGTTTAATTTGCAATCCTGAGAAAATTGATAATATTTTAGAACGCGCACATAAAGAAACTGATATTTTAGTATCTATGAAAATGCGTATGGGTTACGATCATGCTGAAGAAATTCTAGACGTATTTCCTATTTTAGATCAATATCCGCTTAAAAACATAGCTATTCATGCACGTATTGGAAAGCAACTCTATAAAGGTCCTGTAGATTTAAAGGCCTTTGAACGCTGTATTACAAGCACTAAACATAAACTCTATTACAATGGTGATATTACTAGTGTTGAAGCCTTTAAAAGTATACAAACGCGTTTCCCTAGTTTAGATCATTTTATGATTGGTCGTGGCTTAATTGCCGATCCGTTTTTACCACAAATGATAAAAGACGATACTACGGAATATCCTAAAGACCGTTGGGATATTTTTGAAGAATTCCACAATACCATTTATAGCCAGTACGATGAATATCTTTCAGGACCAACACCTATTAAAATGAAAATGTTAGGCTTCTGGGAATTCTTTTCGCAATCTTTTTCAAATCAACAGAAAACATATAAAGCTATAAAAAAGGCTACCAATCCTTTTAAATACAAACAAGCTGTTAGTATGATTTTAGCTAATGAACGTAAGTTGAAAAGCTAAATAATATTTGAAGTTTTACTATGAAGGGAATTATTTAATTAACACTTCATTCTTAACCACAAAAACTTTAGTGTCTTGAAGAAATGCTTTTTGCTCATCTAGAAATTGGTTTATTCTACTTTCAGAATCTACTATTTCAATAAGGTGTGGATGTTTACTATGACGAATTTCACTTATTCCCCAATTCACTTTTTGGTTATTTAAATAGCCCTTACTTACATTAAGGTGTAATACTTGTTCCAATCCGAAGGTTTTCGCTCGTTTTATAAGTTCGGTTGAAAAATCGGAGGCATACATTTTTTTCCAAAACGACTGATTATTTATTTTCTGACCATACTCAAAATAGATACGTATCGTAATTAAATCTGTCATTTCTTAGTTCGTTTTTTATTTATTTCAGATAAAGAAAGTCCTTTTTCACCTTTAAACAATTTGTGTTTCGGACTACCAATAATTTGAGAAGCATACACTCCTGAATGCCCCGAAAACAAATATGCGGTAGAACAAGCCAAGGCTATAAAAACACCCGATTCTATTCCAAAAAGTTCAATCCCCATAATAGTACAAGCAATTGGTGTGTTGGTTGCTCCTGCAAAAACAGCGACAAATCCCATACCGGCAAGTAAAGCCATAGGTAACGGAATAAACCAAATAAGCACATTTCCTAAGGCTGCACCTATAAAAAACAAAGGGGTGACTTCGCCTCCTTTAAAACCTGCTCCAAGTGTGAAAGACGTAAATAAAAGTTTTAACAGAAAATCGTAAGAATTCAGGTTAACATCAAAAGCCTCTACAATGGTAGGAATACCAAGACCTATATATTTTGTTGTGCCCATAAAATAAATAGCAATAGCCAATATAGTACCGCCCATTACTGGCCTTAGTGGAGGATACTTTATGTACTTACCAAAAAGGTTACTCCAAAAATGAGTTGATTTAGAAAACAACATTGCTACAAGTCCGAAAATAATACCAGCCAATAAGCACCATAATAAATTTATAGGCGTCATTTCTGCCACGGTATTAATATGATAATGGGTGTGCGATACATTCCAAATTTCACAAAAATAATTTGCAAAAACAGCTGCCATAAAACTCGGTATAATAGCATCTAATCGCAATCTACCCAATACCAAAACTTCCAATGCAAAAATACCACCTGCCAAAGGTGTTCCAAAAACAGAAGCAAAACCGGCACTAATACCGGCAATTAAAACAATTTTCCGATCACGTTTAGATAACTTTAAAATCTTGGTAAACCTATCGGCAATGGCACCACCTATTTGTACAGCTGTCCCCTCTCGTCCGGCAGAACCACCAAAAAAGTGCGTAATAATAGTGCCAAATAATACGAGAGGCACCATTCTAAATGGAATTATTTTTTTAGGTGAATGAAATTCTTCTAACAGCAA
This sequence comes from Algibacter lectus, assembly GCF_004368925.1. Taxonomy (NCBI): domain Bacteria; kingdom Pseudomonadati; phylum Bacteroidota; class Flavobacteriia; order Flavobacteriales; family Flavobacteriaceae; genus Algibacter; species Algibacter lectus. The sequence goes on along the minus strand of NZ_SORL01000001.1, from coordinate 28,449 downwards.
ATTATTTCCCTTCACCACACTACTTCCGTAATAATGATAAGATAAACCAATAACCAAGCCACCAACAGGTAATAAGGATATAACCCATAAATGAGATTCTCGCCAATTTGTGGCCCACTCTAAACTTAATAGAAAAAAAGCAGAAACACTACCTGCTAAAACACCAAGTGTTAAACAGATTAAAACCCATTTTAGGAGATATAGCAAAGAGGGAATTTGTTCAAATGAGAATAAAAAATCTTTAATTTCGTTTTTTTTCATAGTGCTTTAAATGTATGATTCTAAAGAGACATAAGCCTTTTAAAGTAGATATCATTAGCTCTAAGCAGAACCGTTACAAGCAAACCTCATTGCCAAATTTGAAATGCAAATATAAATAAAAAAACGTTTTACGTTGTGCCATATCTAGTATTGCTAATTGGCAGATGTTAATATTGTTTATAAAAGCCAATAACCCTAGCAAACACGTGCGTTAGGGATTGAACGGCCTGTTTGAGCTCTTTTTGTGTGGTTGCACCTATGCAACACAAAAAAGCGAGTAGTGAAAGCCCGACCCTTTTCGGGTAACGCCCAAAACCTTTAAAATATAAAAAGCCCGCCAACTTACGCTGACGGGCTTTTCTAAAAAAAAGAGTTTGAGTTAGTCTTCTTCTTTCTTTTTTCCTTCTAGTTTATTTACAGTATCATACATTACTGGTGTTGCTATAAAAAGCGACGAGTATGTACCTACTATTACACCTACTATTAAGGCGAACATGAAACCTCTAATAGAATCTCCACCGAAGATAAAGATTGCTAATAACACTACTAATGTTGTTAAAGAGGTATTTAATGTACGGCTTAATGTACTGCTTAATGATGCATTTACAACGCGATCGAATTTCCATCCTGTGTGCTCGTTAAAGAACTCACGAACTCTATCGAATACTACCACGGTATCATTTAATGAATATCCAATTACGGTTAATATTGCTGCTATAAACGCTTGATCGATTTCCATTGAGAATGGCATGAATTTGTACGTTAAAGAGAATACACCTAATACGATTAATACATCGTGGAATACGGCTGCTACTGCACCAAGAGAGTATTGCCATTTTTTAAATCTGATTAAGATATAAAGGAATACTACAATTAATGATCCTAAAACTGCCCAGAATGATTCTTGTTTGATATCATCGGCAATAGTTGGACTTACTTTATCGGTTTTTAATAAACCTACTGTTTTTGTATCGGCATCGCTAATGAACTCCTCGTAAGTAAGACCTTCAAAATACGGTTGTAACGCTGTATAAAGAGTTTTACGGATTTGCTCATCTACTTCAGAGCCTGTTTCTTCTACTAAATATTTTGTAGTAATTTTAACTTGGTTAGCATCTCCAAATATTTTAGCGTTTGCACTACCAAATACATCTGGGCTAGAAAGTACACCTGTAATTTCTGAAGCACTAACATCGTGGTTAAAACGAACTTGATACGTTCTACCTCCAACAAAATCAACACCTTGATCTAAACTGTTTGTAAATAAAGATCCTAAACTTACTACAATGAAAGCTCCTGAAATGATATAAGCAATTTTACGTTTCGATAAGAAATCGATACGGATATCACGGAATAAGTTTTTAGTGATTGGTGTAGAGAATGCTAAGTTTCCGCCACGGTTAGAATACCAGTCTATTAGTAAACGTGTGATGAAAATTGCAGTAAATAATGATGTACCAATACCAATGATTAAAGTAGTTGCGAAACCTTTAATTGGTCCTGTACCAAATATAAATAAGATTAATGCTGTTAAACCTGTAGTAATGTTGGCATCTAAAATTGAAGATAAAGCATTGCTAAATCCATCTTGAATCGCTTCTTTTTGACCTTTACCTTTGGAAAGTTCTTCTCGAATACGCTCAAAGACCAGTACGTTTGCATCGACCGACATACCAATTGTTAATACAATACCGGCAATACCAGGTAAAGTTAATACAGCTCCTAATCCTGAAAGGATACCGAAGATTAAAAGAATGTTTAATGCCATCGCAACATCTGCAAATGCACCAGCTTTACCGTAGTAAAATACCATCCATACTAATACTAATGCTAAAGCAATCATGAACGACATTTTACCGCTATCGATAGCTTCTTGACCTAAAGATGGTCCTACTACTTCACTTTGAATAATATCTGCAGAAGCAGGTAATTTACCAGCACGTAATACGTTTGCTAAATCGATTGCTTCGTTTAAGCTAAAATCTCCAGAGATTGAAGAGCTACCACCTGCAATTGGTCCGGTTGTTACACCAGGAGCAGAATATACCACGTTATCTAAAACAATAGCAATTTGACTACCTTGTGCGTATGCATTACCAGTCATTTCTTCCCAAATTTTAGCACCTTTTGCATTCATTTGCATTGAAACCTCAGATTTCCCTGTTGCTCCAAATTGGTTTCTAGCATCTGTAACTACAGCTCCACTTAATTCTGGTTCGTTTTCTCTGTTTCCTTTTAAAGCATATAAGTCTAATAACTCACTTCCTTTTTTAGGTTTTCCGAATACAAATTTTGCGTAACGTTGCTCTGCTGGAAGTAAAGCACGTACTTGAGACATGCTTAAATAATTTTGGATCGTTTCTTTATCTTTTGCTTCAAATTGAGCAATAATTGGTCCTCCTTGGTAACCTTGACCTCTAATTAAATCGAATATTGGGTTAACCGTAGATACTGCAGTAGAGTCTGTTTCTGCTTCACCTAAAAGATCGTCGATTGCAGAATCTGCATCTTCAGTATCTTGTGGCTCTTGCTCTGCTATTTCTGTTTTTGGAGAAACGATATCTTTTAATACTTCGTTAGCTTGCGCTAAAAATGGGAAAAACTGCTCACCTTTATAAGCATCCCAAAATTCTAATTGTGCTGTACTTTGTAATAATTTAATAGCACGCTCTTTATCTTTTACACCTGGTAACTCTACTAAAATACGACCAGAAGTTCCGATACGCTGGATAGTTGGTTGTGTTACACCAAACTCATCGATACGTTTACGTAAAACCTCGAATGCAGAAACTACAGACTCATCAATTTTAGTTGAGATGATGGCTTTAACCTCATCATCTGTCATGTTTCCACTAATTTCACCATCTAATGCTTTTGTATAAAAAATATCTGGTGAAGCTAATTTAGTATCTCCTTTAATTTTATCGAAAGCGATGAAGAAATCTTCTAAATATGTATTCTGACTGTTTTTTTGAATTTCAGCAGCATCATCTAAAGCTTTGTTAAATACAGGATCTTTAGTATGGTTAGCTAATCCTTTCAAGATATCTCTAATAGATATTTGAAGTGTAGCACTAATACCACCTTTTAAGTCTAAACCTAAATTCATGGCTTTTTGTTTCACTTCATTGTAAGTGAATTTTGCGATACCCATGTTAAATACGGTATCTGTTGCAATAGACTCTAAATAAGCAGTCTCTTCGGCGCTACGTTTTGCACGGTAACCTTCTTCGGTATCGGCAATTTTACTGATCGCAATCTCTTCGGCTGCGTTTTCAATTTGTTTCGCTTTAAACGTGAATGATAATTGGTAGATACTTACCAAACCAAACAAAAGCGCAAATAATTTTACTAATCCTTTATTTTGCATTGTTGTAATTTTAGTGTGTGTCAAAACTTTTTCGACGCGCAAATATATTATTTACGGCCAATATTTGACACTTTTTAGGTTGAAATTGATTGTGTTTGAAATTTTTAATGAAACATGAGAGGCTTTTTACATGCACTAAGGCATCTAAAACCTAACAAACCCATTGGTTTAGCAAGTTGGTCCTGCCCTACCTTCGGGTATTTTATGAAGATTATTTTCGGTAGAAATTGAAACATTTCTACGCACTTTATAAGCCGTTTTAATAGTGTTATTTTCTAACGAAACATTTATAACTTCTATAAAGAAGAAAATATTTGGATCTGAAAAACGATCGCTTTTAGTATCGGTAGTTAATACGCACTTACCATCGAGATCCCAACCAGATGTATTTGCATTCTGAATTTCGAAAACATCGAGATTATAGGCGATATTTGGTGTTTGGGTAGGTAATTCTGTTTTTCTATTATTTTTACTAAAAGTTTTATTGTCTAAATCTTTAGAAAAAGTCTTTTTAATACTAGCAACATCGGCATCACTGTAGTAGGTGATTTTTAATTTTCCTTGAGCCGTTTGCTGTACTTTTATTTGATTTGCACCAAGCGCTTGTAGTTGTTGCTTTACGTGTGCTACCGCTGTTTGAGCTTCATTTGAAGTAACCTCAACATGATTAAACTCTAATACAATTTCCTGATTAGGTACATTGAATTCCTGCTGAGATATAACAGCCAAGAAACTCAAAATAAAAATTATAGCACCTATGTACCTTTTTAATTGCATGCGACAAATATAAAAAAATAAAGGCTGTATTGCTACAGCCTCTATATATTTATGTAAATTAATGGTTATAAGACTATAATTCTAATAAACCATTAGTTTTTGTTACACCTTCTGCACTTGCTTGCATGTGTGCTTTTTCAGCGTCACTTAAAGGAATATCGATAATTTGCTCGATACCGTTTTTACCTAAAATTACAGGTACACCAATACAAATATCGTTTAATCCGTATTCACCTTCCAAATAAGTTGAACATGGGAACATTTTCTTTTGATCGCAAGCAATAGCTTGAACTAAACCACTTACTGCTGCACCTGGCGCATACCAAGCAGACGTTCCTAATAAACCTGTAAGTGTTGCTCCACCAACTTTAGTATCTGCAGCAACTTGTTCTAAACGCTCTTCACTTAAAAACTCAGAAACTTTAATAGAATTTCTTGTAGCATGAGATGTTAATGGCACCATACCTTTATCACTATGGCCACCAATTACCATACCGTCAACATCACTAATAGGAGCTTCTAAAGCTTCTGCTAATCTGTATTTAAAACGAGCTGAATCTAAAGCACCACCCATACCAATAATTCTATTCTTTGGTAAGCTAGTTGTTTTGTGCACTAAATATGTCATAGTATCCATTGGGTTACTCACAACAATAATAATTGTATTTGGAGAGTGCTCAATTAAACTAGAAGATACTGTTTTTACAATTCCTGCATTAATCCCAATTAACTCTTCACGAGTCATTCCTGGCTTACGAGGAATACCAGAAGTAATTACACAAATATTACTATCTGCTGTTTTACTATAATCGTTAGTTACTCCAGTGATTTTAGTATCAAAACCGTTTAATGATGCGGTTTGCATTAAATCCATGGCTTTTCCTTCAGCATAGCCTTCTTTGATGTCTAACAAAACGACTTCTGATGCGAAATTTTTAATTGCAATATATTCTGCGCAACTTGCGCCTACTGCTCCTGCTCCTACTACAGTTACTTTCATAAGTTTAATTTTAATAAAATTATTATAATATTTAGTCGACAAAACCCTTAAAACACAGAATTCCGGTCAAGCAAATTTACGAATTTATCTTCTATTTCTTTAACAAGAACGCATATAAATACCCCACTTTTTGAAATAAAAAAAGTGCAGAATGATTTCTGCACTTTTTTAACAACTAACTAAACTAAACTAAATAAAACTAAACTTTTCTTTCACTAAACTCAATTTAAAACCTTTTAAAAAGATCTATAAATGAGTGATATTATTTTTTAAATTAAATCAAAACTGACGCTATTAAAATTTACTCTTTACGGCTAAAATTGATAAAATAAATATTCCTTAAATTATATCTGTTGAAATTCAATTAAACTCAAAATTTCTTTCTTTTTTCAAGAATAACACATTTTCATTCTAATTTTTTAAAAATCAATGTCTTAGCTGAAGCAAAGATACACTTATTTTTACGTTACACAACATTTTAGCGGTAAAAAATGTATTTAATCGAGTAATTAAAACTTTTAAACGGATTAAAAATTGAATCTAAGACTTAAATTTGGAGTTAAATCAAGGGATTTATTATCTATTTGAATGGCAGTATTAGAGTCTTCTGGGTTAACTTCATAATACCTATTTATAACGTTCTGCTTCCCTAAAACATTAAATACCCCTGCTCTTAAAGCGCAATGCACAGTTTCTGTAACTCGAAATGTATAATTTACGGAAGCATCTAATCTTATAAAATCATCAAGATTAGAACTATTTGGATCACTATAATTCACCAAAACATCATTCCCATCCCTAACCGTCTCATTACCTTCAACAGGTTTAGTGTAAGGCTGGCCTGAACGCCACATACCACCAATGGATAGTTCTAACTGCTTTAAAACATTATAATTTACAGCTAATGATACCGAATGCCGTATATCTACATTATTAGGAAATACAGAAGGGCTAAAACTTTGAAATTTGTAATTATTTTGACTGTAAGTATAACTAAGCCATGTACTATACTTATTGGCTGTTTTATTAATTAAAAACTCAGCACCTTTTGCCGTATAATTTCCGGTGGCATTAACAAACTGAAAATTATTATAAAACCCTTGGTTTGAAGCCGTAATTCCATCAACTTGTTTATAGAAGCCTTCAACATCCATTAACCAATTATTTTTATTAAACTCGAAACCTAAAGACACTTGTTTACTTTCAGATATTGGAATATCATTTTCGTTAGCCAAAATCCATCTTCTATTTTCAACCCCTAAAAAATCGTCCTGAAAATCAATAATTTGATTTGCCGATTGATTTTTAAATTCGCCTTGTAGTTTAAACGCTATTTGTTCTGAAAGTTTTTGCCTAAAATTTAATCGCGGCTCAATAACAAGTTTATTAAATTTCTGAAAATAATTTCCTCTTACACCTACTCGTAAATATGTATTGTTTTTATTAAATTCAATTTCACTGAACAAGGCATGATTTAGAAGAACATCCTTTTTCGTTTTCTCATAAGATGGTGCACTTACCGTAGTTTCATTCAAAATACCAATTTCACTAAATTGATAACCGTTTAAAAAATGTAAATATGCATTTATCTTAAACTTAGTATTAAGCTTAAAACCGGTTTCTAATACTTCATTTGCTTGGGTTAGTTGCTGGTTGGTTTCAATTCTATTATCTGTAGCATCTACATTGTAGTTTGAATAAAAAACAGAGGCTTCTGTTGTGAATCTCTCATTCCACGTTGCATTCCAGCTTCCACCAAAACCAATATTATCTTGCTGTAAATTACTGGTTTTAGAATTTACATTATCGTCATCATCTGTATATGTTTCGGTATAATCTAAATTATTATTAATACCAATTACGTTTGCACGAAACTGATGATTTTCATTTAAATCAAACAATAATTTCGCTGTATAATCGTAAAAGAAAAAATCTGAACTTCGGTTACCTTCACTTATGTTATCACTATTAGTTGTTAACTCACTATCCTGAAAACTACGTTCAAAATAATTATCATAAGTTGGTGAATTAAAAACATCGGTAAACGAGCGTCTACCAGAAACATGCAAAGCCATTTTTTTACTAATAGGTATTTCTAAAAACACATCGGCATGCATTAAATTAGCTCCAAAACCTCCAGAAAATGTATTATTTATTTTATTTTTAGTAGACATATTAATGGTACTAGAAACACCATCACTAAATTCACTTGGCGTTCCATTTTTAGTAACCACTACTTGGTTTGTTAAATATGGATTGTAAGCAGATATTAAACCAAAAAAGTGTCCTGAATGATACATTTTAATACCGTCCCAAAGTATTAAGTTCTGGTCGTTTGTACCACCGCGTACATTAATATTAGCAATACTTTCATTTACGCTTTCTACACCAGGTAAAGCTTGTATAGACTGCAAAACATCGGGATCTGTTAACCCTGGTAACACTCCAAATTTAGCCGTATTTAAAACCGTACTTCCATCAATACGTTTCTGCAAGCCTATTGTTAAAAACTTAGATATTAATATTTTATTCAGCGCCTGACTTTCTTCTTCCATTATTATGGTTTTACAAAAACCATCTAAAGACCTCAGCTCACTAGCTTTAAATGTTAGAGATTTAAACCCTAAAAAACGAATTTCTATAGTTTCATTAATGGGAATATTACTTAACTGAAATCGACCTTCTATATCTGTAATAACACCTTTAGATCTATTATTAATTACCACGGAAGCTCCAAGCAAAGGCAACTGCTCTAAGTTATCTATTAAAACACCGCACAGCGAAATAGTTTTTTCGATGGTAGAAATGGTAATATACCGCTCGTTAAGTAATTTAAAATTTAAATTTGTGCTTGCATTTAACTTGTCTATTATAAATTGAAGAGATTCTGAATCCTTAAAAGCTTCAACAAAAACCTGATCCACATCTGTTACCGAATACGAAAACTTAACATCAAATTTGGTTTCAATTTCTGCAATAACATCAATTAACGGCTTCTTATCTTGAGATTGAAATCCGAAAGAAAAGAAACCACTGAATAAAATTAAAACAAAATAAATTTTAGTTAGATTCATAGTTATAAAACTCAACGTTTTTCCCCGTTATAGCGTAACTCAATTTAAGCGGAATAGTTACAGATTGCAGAGCTATGTTTTTATCGTTATGTGTAAAAGTTCCAGAAAACATCTGCTCGGCATCAATTTTACTCGCATCGATAACAATATCATACTGAACTTCTAGCTCGTTTATTACTTGCCACAGCGGCACCTCACTAAAACTAGATTCTTTAGCCAACCATGATGGGTTTTCAGCATTAAAAGGCTTAACCTCTACAAGTTCTCCATTAACAACTCTTACAGATTTTCCTGGTGTTAAAATGGTTTTATTATTTTTATGTGTAACACTAACCGAGCCTTCGTAGCATTGTACCTCAAAATAATTATCGCGTTCCTTAACATTAAATTGCGTTCCTAAAACCTGAATGCTCCCAGCATCGGTATCTACAGTAAACTTTTTACCTTTTGTTACTTTAAAAAAAGCTTCACCTTTTAAGGTTAAACTTCTATTTTGTTTCCATTCTTTTTTATTGAAGGCTAACTCCGACTGTGCATTCAGTATCACTTCAGAATTATCGGGTAATTTTAGAGTTTCGGTTTGAGCAATTTCAGTTGAATAAGATGTGGTATGATTAAAAAACAAAAAGTAAGATGATGTTAATAACACAACCAATACAGCTGCAACCTTCATAAACGTTTTAAAGTTTAATGGAACAACCTTGGTTTCTTCTTTTTTAAATGATCTTTTCTTAAAATCGGCCAGAGCTTGTTCTGCATCTATTATTGGCACTTCAATCTGCTTAGAATAGAAGCCCATTTTTTCTAGATTCGAAAAATCTTCCAAAGGATATTTGTTTTTAATATCCTCCAAAGACATTTCACCTTCAAACCATTTTAATATGTCGTTTTCTTTATTCATCTTTTATGCTATACAACTATAAGACACCTTATTATTTATTTACCCTACTAAAAAATTAAATTTTTAAGTCTTCAATTTTACTTCTTAATATTTTTAAGGCTGCCGACATTCGTTTTTCAACTGTTTTTTGAGATATATCTAACAATTCGGCTATCTCTCTATATTTTTTATCTTCTATTCTATTCAATAAAAAAACCTCCCGTTGTTCTGGGCTTAAGTTCTCAATAACCAACATAAGTTTTTGCTTAAACTCATCTTCCTCCATTATATATTCTGGATTCAAATTAGTTTCATCTAAATATGGCGATTCTTTTGCATAATTTAGCACCACCTTTTGGTGTCGAATAGTATTTAAAAATAAATTATTAACCGTGGTAAACAGATATGTTTTGGCTTTAGAGAAATCTATTTTAGAACAATTTTCCCAAATTTTAGCAAACGCATCTTGTACATAATCTAAAGATGCATCACTATTTCCACACTTATAAAAGGCAAAATTACTTGCGGCTTGAATATGTTCTGTGTAAAAGGTGTTAAAATGAGATTCTTCGCAAAGTTTATGCTTGGGGCTATTCATAAAGTTTATACAAATTGATATGCGGTAAAAATATAACAAAAAAAATCAACAGCAATACACACTGATAAACAGTGACTTATATTTAATTTCAAATATTTTTAAAAAAATCATAGGGTAAACTTATATCTAAGGGTCTTAATTACAGAACGGCGAAAAAAACGGCTGTGAAAAAGAAAATTATAAAAACCCTAAAAATTAAAAACATGAAAAATTTAAAATTATTAACAGCAATCCTATTAACATCAATTTTGAGTTTCACATCTTGTCAAGATGAAATTGATAACGAAAACGGACAAAACCCAAATACAAATTCTGCAACATCACCAACAGCAAACAACTTAGAACGCTCGTCTATGTACGATGGTAGTTTTGATGATTTTTTAGATGGTGTATCTTGCTCTTCTATTTTATTTCCATTAACCGCTACAGTTAATGACACAGAAATTACTTTAATTAGTCAAGCAGATTACCAACTTGTTTTAAATATTTTAGGACAGTTTACAAATGATGATGACAGCATTGAATTTCAATTCCCATTAACAGTTAAGCTAAGTAACTATACCGAAGTACAAGTAGCAAATCAAGCGGAATACGATGCACTTATTGATGCTTGTGAAGCGGCCGAAAATGAAGCTGAAGGTGCTATAAACTGTATCAATATCGATTTCCCAATTACAATTTTAACTTACGATTTAAGCGCAGAACAAACCGGAAGTGTTGTTATAGAATCTGAACAACAATTGTACACTTATATGAATAATTTTGATAACGATGCTTTATTCTCAATTAACTACCCTATTACAGCAACATTAACAGGAGAAAGCAATACCGCAATAGAACTTAGTAGTGATGCAGATTTACAAACTGCAATTACAAATTGTTTAGAAAACGACGAAGCTATGGAAGACGCAGAGGAAAACGCTGACACCTTAGAAACCATTTTAGTTGATGGTGTTTTTAAAGTAGAATCTTTTATATCTGCTAGCGTTAACACTGCAAATGACTATGCCGATTACACTATCAATTTTGCTAACGATTTAAGTTGTACTGCAGAAAACACAGTAAACACAACAATAAGCGATATTGAAGGTACTTATACCGTAGCATCTGAGCTTGAAGTATTTTTAAATTTAACTTTTACAGGAAACGCTTCTTTCGAATTATTAAATAATACTTGGGAAGTTACAAGTTTTTCTCAAAGTTCTATCTCTCTGCAAAGCTCAACAAATTCAGCTATTACATTAGTTTTAACTCAAATTTAAAAACTAGTTTAGCATTTGTTCCGTAAGTTATGGTAAAAGCAGCTGTCTATTTATAGGCAGCTGCTTTACAAAATTAAAATACAATACAATGAAGTTTAAAATATTAATTTCCTTTCTATTCCTTTTAATAATAAGCGCATGTTCTAAAGACGAATCGGGAGAAGACAATGATACAGATAACACTGTATCAAAAGTATTAAACCGACAAACCACAGGTAGTTCGGCTCGCGATTTACTATCAGACAACACCTTTACGAGCATGATTATTGAAGTCGTTTATGTAGAAGGTTTTGAACCTACCGAAAGTGCTTTAAACAATTTCACTACTTTTTTAGAAAACAGAACCTATAAACCAAATGGTATTACTGTTGAAAAAAGAGCGATCCCATCTCCAGGAAAAACCACTTATAGTTTAGAAGATATTGCCGACATAGAAATAGAACACAGAACACACTACAACACAAGTAACCAAATTGCGGTTTGGGCTTATTTTTCTGATAGAAAATCTGATAATGATTCCGAAGAAAACAACACCGTTGTGTTAGGAACAGCTTACTGGAATACCTCGTTTGTTATTTACCAAGAAACAGTAGAAAGCTTTAGTAACAGTCCATTTGAACCGGACAGAACATTGCTAGAAACGACAGTAATTAACCATGAATTCGGACATATATTAGGACTCACAAATTTAGGCACACCACTACAAAGTGAACATGAAGATGAAGAACACCCAAAACATTGCGATATAGAAAACTGCTTAATGTATTGGGCATCAGAATCTGCAGCAAACCTAAGCGACATGGCAGGTATGAGCACTGCTCCTCAACTAGATGCACAGTGTATTGCCGATTTACAAGCTAACGGTGGTAAATAAACCTCAATTAAAAAACAACTAAAATGAAAACATTACTTATAACATGCTTATTAACTTTAAGCAGCTTACTCACTATAAACGCACAAAACAAAACATCAAACGCAGGTATAAAATTCGGTTATAATTTAGCCGCTGTTAGTTTTGATGGCGAAACCGAAACAGGACAAAGGCATGCTTTTCATGCTGGCATATATGGTGAATCTTTTTTGAGTGATAATACCGCATTACAAATTGAATTTTTATACTCACAACAAGGCTATGAATTACAAGATAATAGCGGCACATTCACACAAAAGCTAGATTACATCAATGTACCTCTATTATTAAAAATATATCCTAGCAACAATTTCTATTTAGAAGCAGGACCGCAAGCAGGCTTAGCTATTTCGCATAAGGAAGAATTTGATAGTAGCTTTGGGGTATTTGATACTACTCAAGAATTTGAACCTAACAACTTTGATTGGGGCATGAATTTTGGTGGCGGATTTAAAACAAACTCTGGCGTAAGTTTAGGCGTGAGATATCATCTTGGCTTAGGAGATATTTATGATGAAGGATCTCCTCAAAATAGAGTTTGGCAGTTTTCTTTAGGTTTCAATTTGTAATAAAAAGCTAATTCCGAATAAAAAAACAAATATCCCGTAGGGTAAATTAATTTAAAGGTGTCTTATTAATGAAGGCTTATTAAAAGCTTAATTAATCATTAAAATTTTAAAGAGATGACATTATTTAAAACATTAGTATTCGCAGTAATCATAGGAAGTTCTTTTGTAACATACAGCCAAGAAGCAGAAGTTTCTCAAGAAAAACAAATTGACAAAACATCGTATTACCAAAAACGAGCATTAGAAGATGCTAAATACGAACAACAATTTACAGCAGAAACAAAAGCTGACGACGAAACCTTTTGGGAAGATCAAAAAACTTACGAAAAGAACTTGAAGAAAAACGATAAAAAAGCTTACCGCGCATACATGAAAGGCAAAAAAGATGCTTATGCAAACCACTACGAGCATTGTGACAACCATTGCCACCACAGCGACTATTACTACCATCATGCTTCTTTTTACTACTATGGTTATAGCAACAACTATTACAATAATAGATATAATAACAGAAGTACAGTCAACACGAGAGTTAGAGTAAGTACGCTAAGCGTAAGAGCTGGCTTAGGATTATTCTAAAAAAACATATTATAAAAATTTTGCCCCAAATTAGTCCTACATTAATAGCCAAATAAAAAGCGCCTGTCTAAATTTAGACAGGCGCTTTTGTATATAAAATAAATATGTTTTACGCGTCAATATTTGCGTAAATAGCATTTTTCTCAATAAACTCTCTACGAGGCGGTACTTCATCCCCCATTAACATAGAGAAAACTCTATCGGCTTCTGTTCCGTTTTCAATTTGAACTAAACGCATAGTTCTAAATTCAGGATTCATAGTCGTATCCCAAAGTTGTTCTGCGTTCATCTCTCCAAGACCTTTATAACGTTGTATCTTAGATCCATCTCCAAACTCAGAAACAATAGCATCACGCTCAGCATCAGACCATGCATATTGTTTTTTAGCACCACGTTTTACTAAGTATAATGGCGGTGTTGCAATGTAAATATGTCCGTTTTCAATAAGCTCCTTCATGTACCTAAAGAAGAAGGTTAAAATTAAAGTCGCAATGTGACTACCATCGATATCGGCATCACACATAATCACTACTTTATGGTAACGTAATTTTGAAAGGTTTAAAGCTTTACTATCTTCTTCAGTACCAATAGTTACACCAAGTGCTGTAAAGATATTTTTAATCTCTTCGTTTTCAAAAACCTTGTGAGTCATGGCTTTCTCAACATTTAAGATTTTACCACGAAGTGGAAGAATAGCTTGAAATGCTCTATCACGACCTTGTTTAGCCGTACCGCCTGCCGAATCTCCCTCTACAAGGAATACCTCGCATTTTGCAGGATCTTGCTCTGAACAATCGGATAGTTTACCAGGTAAACCTCCAATACTCATTACCGTTTTACGTTGCACCATATCACGAGCTTTTTGAGCTGCATGACGCGCTTGTGCTGCTAAAATCACTTTTTGAACAATGGTTTTAGCATCATCTGGATGCTCTTCTAAGTAATCAGTAAGCATTTCAGATACTGCTTGACTTACAGATGCAGAAACCTCACGGTTACCTAATTTTGTTTTAGTTTGTCCTTCAAACTGAGGCTCCTGTACTTTTACAGAAATAATAGCGGTAAGTCCTTCACGGAAATCATCACCAGCAATATCAAACTTCAAGTTTTTTAATAATCCAGATTCATCTGCATACTTTTTAAGGGTATGAGTTAAACCACGACGGAAACCAGAAAGGTGTGTTCCACCTTCATGTGTGTTAATATTATTTACGTAAGAATGTAAATTCTCTGCGTAAGATGTATTATAAATCATAGCAACCTCAACAGGGACACCATTTTTTTCTCCTTCAAAAGCAATAACATCTTTCATTAAAGGCTCACGAGTGGCATCTAAATACTTGATAAATTCTTTTAAACCTTCTTCAGAATGAAATGTTTCACCTTCAAACTCACCGTCTTCTTTTTTAGTTCTTCTATCAACTAAATGAATTGTAATACCTTTATTAAGGTAAGCTAACTCACGTAAACGACTTGCTAAAGTATCATAACTATACTCTAAAGTTTGTTGAAAAATAGTTTCATCTGGTCTAAACGTAACAATAGTACCACGTTTATCAGTTTCTCCTATTTTCTTAACAGGATATAAGGCTTTACCGCGCTCATACTCTTGCTCCCAAACTTCTCCATTTCTATAAACCGTAGCTTTTAAGTGTGCAGATAGAGCATTTACACAACTTACACCAACACCGTGCAATCCACCAGAAACTTTATAAGAATCTTTATCGAATTTACCACCAGCACCAATTTTAGTCATTACAACTTCTAGAGCCGAAACGCCTTCTTTTTTGTGTAAATCTACAGGAATACCACGACCATCATCTTCAGTAGTAATCGAGTTATCTTCGTTGATAATTACTGTAATATTGTTACAATGTCCGGCTAAAGCCTCATCAATCGAGTTATCGACAACCTCGTAAACTAAATGGTGTAAACCACGTACACCAACGTCGCCAATATACATCGACGGACGCATACGCACGTGCTCCATACCTTCTAAAGCTTGAATGCTATCGGCAGAATAATTGTGCTTGTTAAACTCTTCTTTTTCTTCGCTCATAAATTATGAATTGATATTATTTTATTATTAATATGAGACCCTGCTTTTTATACAGGATTAATGAAAATCTAATATTCTAGTTTACGCCATGTAAAAAGAATCAGTATTTCATTAGCATAAAAAAAGATGCCATCGAGCATCCTTTTGAATACAAACAAATATACAAATTAAAATGGCATTTTAAATGCAGTTTATCGACTTCACGTAATAATTATTAACATTTGTTAATTTCCAAAAAGTGTCTTAAATCGCTTAAAAAAGGCTTTAAATTAAACTTAAACCTCCACAATGCACACTCCAAAACACTAAAAAGAAGAAAGTGTCTTAAAATTGATATTTTGAATTACAAATACAACGCTTTTATGATATCAATATGCCAGATTTCGTGTCCTAAGATCATAAAGGCGACTGCTCTTGCCGACATTGCCGCTCCGTTAGCATTCCCTACAAATTCTAGATCTTCGTCGCTTAAACTCTGTATTAAAGCATTTGTACTTTGGCGAACGCTTAAATACTCATCAACCAAGATATCCATAGATTTTTGATTAGCTTTAGAAGGCTTAATATAATCGTCCTGCTCAAAACCTGCCATAGCCGTAGCATCGTGACGAGCCATTCTAAAACAACGATACCCCATAACACGCTCGGTATCTATAATATGCTGAAACACTTCTTTTACAGTCCATTTATTTTCGGCATAACGATACTCTAACTTATCACTTGGGACAGTCTTAAAAAACTCAACGACTTCGGTTTTCCCTAAATCAAAACCTTTTTTTAAAGTCCAGGTTTTTGGCACCTTACCTATGTAGCCTGCGTAATACTCGTGATACTCGGTCGTTCTTAAATCGGTTACTTTCATGTATTAAATTTTTGCTTGGTATGTATATAAATCATAATAACGTGCACCTAAAGCGATAAGTTCATCGTGCGTGCCGCGTTCTACAACATGGCCAGCTTCGATAACCAAAATCTGATCGGCTTTACGAATTGTACTTAAACGGTGTGCAATAACTATAGTGGTTCTATCTTTTATTAATTCTGATAAACTCTTCTGAATTAAAGCTTCACTTTCGGTATCTAAACTCGATGTGGCTTCATCTAAAATAATAACTTTCGGATTTGCAAGAATAGCACGCGCAATAGCCAAACGTTGACGTTGTCCGCCAGAAAGTTTCACGCCACGCTCCCCTATTAATGTCTCCAATCCGTCGTCAAATCTATCCGTAAACTCATTAACATAAGCTGCTTTTACAGCATTTTGTAATTCGGCTTCTGTAGCATTTGGTCTCGGGAACATAATATTTTGCCTTATGCTGCCTTCGAACAAAAATTCATCTTGCAGAACCACACCTAAATGCTGGCGATAACTACTTAATCTTACTTTAGATAAATCTTGATTATCAATAGTAACTTTACCTTTTTGAGGCGTTAAAAACGTTGCTGAAAGTCCTGCTATAGTGGATTTACCAGATCCTGAACTCCCAACTAAAGCTGTTACCGAACCTGCCGGCGCTTTAAAGTTAATATTATGCAAGACATCTTTTCCTTCCTCGTAAGAGAACGTTACATCCTTAAATTCTATATCACCTTTTAACGTATTAAGTTCTATGGTTCGAGCCGCGTTATCCTCTTCGGCCGTCATATTCATAAGCTCTTCGGTACGATCTAAACCAGCCAAAGCTTCGGTAAGTTGGCTACCAATATTACTCATTTGCACAATAGGCGCAATCATAAAACCAAGTACTAAGGTGAAGAAAAGAAACTCACCAGTGGTCATTTCTCCTAAAATCATATAATAACCACCAATACCCATAATACCAGTGGTGGCAACACCTATTAAAAAGGTCGAAGAACTCGTCATTAAAGCCGTTGCGGTTAAACTCTTTTTTACATTCTGAAATAATTTATCAACGCCTTTTTCAAAAACAATATTTTCTTGTTCCTCAGCATTAAAGGCTTTTATCACACGTACGCCAGCAAGTGTTTCGGTAAGTCTACCTTTTACCTCAGCGTTAATTTTTCCGCGTTTTCTAAAAATTGGACGAATATATTTAAATGCTCTAAGCGCGATATATCCAAAAATAGACAAAGGGATGAATACAAAAAGTGTCATCCATGGGTTTAAATCTATTAAAATCACTAGAGAAACAATAGCCGTAAACGATCCGCCAACAAGCTGCACTAAACCAGTACCGATTAAGTTACGCACACCTTCTACATCGCTCATAATTCGAGATACTAAAGCACCAGATTTAGTATTATCGAAAAAGCTAATAGGCAGAGAAAGCACTTTTTTCTGTACCTGAGCTCGTAATTCGCTTATTAAATATTGAGCTTGTACGCTTAAAATTTGTGTTAGTAAAAACGAGGTTACCGCCTGTACTGTAATGGCCGCGATAACGATACCTATTAAATTGTACAACATCGAGATATCTTTGCTTGGTACAACATCGTCTAGCAATACTTTACTTTGCCATGGCAATACTAAACCCGCCAAACTGCGAATTACTATTAACAACAAACCTAATAAAACCAATTTCCGGCGTGGCCAAATAATAGTTTTAAAGGCTTGAGCCATTGTGACTTTTTGTTTTGTTTTATCTTTAGGCGATCCGGATTCTTTAAGGTGTTGCATGTGAAATTTTAGTATATTGAGAATACAAGTCAATAAAGATACCACATGTAGAGATTATGACATATTTTCATTTGCTTTTTTTAACAACAACCTAACATATTTACACTACAACTCGTTGTAAGTTTTAATATCACAGACTAGCCCGCGTTAGGGATTGAAGCATTTGTTGGAGCTCTTTTTGTGTGGTTGCACCTATGCAACACAAAAAAGCGACTGCGAAAAGCCCGACCCTTGTGGTAACGCCCAAATTATTTTCGAGGAAAAGCACTTTTTTAAATGGCTTATTTACTACTTTTATTTTCTCTTAAAATTTGATGATAAACTAAAAAACTAAGTAAATGAAAGTTATTGGAATTGGAAAAAATTATGTGAATGATAAATCTGAAATTAGCGCTATTAAAACGGGTAAACAGGTTATTTTCACAAAGCCAGATAGTAGCGTTGTAACGGGTAATGCGGATGTTGTTTTCCCGGCAATTACAAACCAATTGGCTTACGAGCTAGAGTTGGTAATAAAAATTGGAAAAACGGGTAAAGACATTAGCTTGGAAGATGCTAACGGTTACATTTCGGAAATTGCTGTTGGTATTGATTACACTGCCAAAGATGTACTTGCTGCAAGCCGCGAAAACAAAGGCCCTTGGGCTTTAGCTAAAGGTTTTGATGGTGCCTCACCTATTTCGGGTTTTAAGCCTGTTGCTAACTTCCCAGATTTAAACAATATTAATTTCGATTTGGTTATTAATGGTGAACAAAAACAAGTTGGAAACACCGATTTTATGATTTATAATTTTGCTGAAATTATAGCGTATGTATCGAGTTTTATGACCTTAAAAGAAGGTGATATTATTTTTACAGGTACACCTGCAGCTGGTGTTGGACTAAATGTAAAAGGTGACCATTTACAAGCATCGATTGAAGGTGAACTACTTTTAGATTTTAAATTAATATAATTTTTACACCGAAAACAACTTATGAAAAACTCGATTGCTGAACGTGTTTGCGATTTCTTAAAAATTTATCCGCCCTTCGATTTAATAAAGTTTAAAAAGCTTTTAGAAATTGCAGAGGAGGTTGTTATTGTGTATCTGGAAAAAGGCGACACTTTGTTTAAGGCAGACCAACCAGCAAACGAGTATTTCTATATTGTGCGCGCGGGTGCTATTAGCTTGTTTCATACAGAAAACGACACGCAAGAGCTGGTTACTATTAATGATACTGGCGATATTTTTGGCGTGCGCCCACTTATTGCGCGCGAAAATTACAAATTAACGGCTACGGCAAACGAGGAAACTATTATTTACGCCTTGCCTATTAAAAATTTCCAAAGTGCTACAGAGAATAATGCTAAGGTTTACAAATACCTTATTACGGCTTTTGCAACAAATGCGTACGACTCTTACACTACCGAAGAAAATAATGCCATTTTTAAAGATTACTTGCCTAACACATCGCAAGACATTGTAAATTTCCAAACGGCAAACTATACAAAAACACCAATTACCTGTGCTAAAACATCTACATTGCAAGAGGCTGCTAACCTAATGTGTACCCATAAAATTGGTTGTATTATTGTTGTGGACAATAAAAAACCTGTTGGTATTATTACCAATAGCGATATAAAAAACAAAATTGCAACGGGTAAATTCCCGATTACCACAGCAGTTACCAATATTATGAGTTCGCCGGTAATTACAGCTAAAAAAGATTTAACGGTTGCCGATGGCCAACTAAAAATGATAAAAAACAGTATTGGGCATTTATGCATTACCAAAGATGGTACGGTAAACTCGCGCCTAATAGGTGTACTTACCCACCATGATGTTTTAGTGACTTTAGGAAACACACCTTCGGTAATTTTAAAAGAAATAAAACGTGCCAACCGTACCAAAAAACTACGCATAGCACGCTTAAAAGCGAACACATTACTTAAAAGTTATTTAGAACAAAATATTCCGTTAACACATATTATTAATGTTATTTCGGAAATTAATGATGCCGTAACCATTCGTGCCATTGAAATTGCTTTAAAGAAAATGCCAACCGAGCCACCAGTTGCTTTTTCTTGGCTTGCCTTAGGTAGCCAAGGCAGAAGAGAACAACTATTGTTTACAGACCAAGACAATGCTTTGGTGTTTGAAGATGTTCCTGAAGATAAGTATGAAGAAACTCAGGCTTACTTTTTACAACTGGCTAAATATGTAACAAAATCGCTTAATAAAATTGGTTTTGAATATTGTGAAGCTGATATGATGGCGGTTAACCCGGAATGGTGTAAATCGATTTCTAAATGGAAAACACAATTTCAGAATTGGATTTTAAGTCCAGATGATAAGGCTATTTTACTATCCTCTATTTTCTTTGATTACTCTGGTGTTTATGGTAATGAAAAATTAGTAGACACCTTATCGGAAAGTATTTTTGAAGCCTTAGGCGGATCGAGCCTTTTCTACAAATTCCTGGGTAGCGAGGCTATTAAAAGCCCTACGCCTCTTGGTATTTTTAAACAGTTTTTAGTTGAACAAAATGGTGAACAAAAAGATTTGTTTAATATTAAAAGTCGTGGTTTAATGCCTTTAATTGATGCTGCGCGTTTACTGGTGCTAAGCAATCAAATTAAAAACGTAAACAACACTTACGAGCGCTACGAAAAAATGGCAGAAATAGACCCGAACAACAAAGAACTTTACGAGTCTTGCGCTTATGCTTTTAAGGCTTTGTCTAAATTTAAAACCAAACAAGGTTTACTGCACAACAACTCCGGGAAGTTTATAAAACTAGAAACTTTAACTAAGGAAGAAAAACTAAAATTAAAGCGCTGTTTTAAACCGATACACGATATACAAGAGACTTTAAAATTACGTTTCGATTTAAAAAACTTTATCTAAAATGGAATTTAATTGGTTTAAAAAGAAACAAGACAATTATCCCGAATTTTATTTGGCCTATTTAGAGCGTTTTAAAAAGAAAGCTAAAGGTCTAATTGAGGATACGCGTTTTGTAGCTTTTGATACGGAAACTACAGGTTTTGATAAAAAGGAAGATCGTGTGCTATCTATTGGCGCGGTATCTATCGTTCATAAAACCATACCTGTAAGTAACAGTTTTGAGCTTTATATACATCAAGATATTTTTAAATCTGAAACTGTAAAAATTCATGGTCTCATGAAAAACGGAGATTATGAAAAAGTAACCGAACTAGAAGCTATTAAAGCATTTTTAGAATACATTCAAAACAGTGTACTTGTTGCTCACCATGCTGGTTTTGATAAAAACATGATGAATGAAATGATGCTACGCAATGGTTTAGGAAAACTAAAAAACAAGTTTATCGACACTGGTGTGCTCTTCAAAAAATCTAAACATAAAATATATCAAGATACCTTACAAAAACATTATTCGCTAGACGATTTATGCAAAGAACTTAACGTACCTAAAGTAGATAGACATACTGCTAGTGGCGATGCCTTAATAACGGCTATGATATTTTTAAAAATCCTTTCCCGATTAGATAAACGCAAGCATTTAAAATGGGGCTATTTACTACACGGCTAAAACTCAAAAAAAACCGAAACACTAGGCCTCGGTTTTAAATATCTTAATTTATGCTGTTGTTTTAGAAAAAGAAATAACCAATAGACACTTGCATAACTCCGTTTTTATATTTGTCATTAAAGCTATCGACATCATTAACATCTGATAAACCTACATTATAGCGTGCTGAAAAATTAAGGCCGTTGTCTAATTTATAGCCCAATCCAAAGTTGACACCTAAATCTAAACCTTTGTAACTATCTTTTAAATTAACATCGTCTTGCTTAGCAGAAACTAAAAAACCTACTTGCGGTCCGGCTTCTAAACTTAAGCCTTTAGTTAAGTAATACTTCCCCATTAACGGCACGGTTAGATAATCTAACTGAACCGTATCAGATTCATCGGATCCCAAAGAAAAACCCTGACCAGAATATAAAACCTCAGGTTGAAAGGAGAATTTTTCCGAAAGTGGCACCTCAGCCACAAGTCCGTAATTAAAAGACGTTACCGTATCAAACCCATCGGTATTATCTCCAGTGATTGAAGCAAAGTTCAACCCTAATTTAGCACCAAATCGAAAATCTTGAGCGGTAACTTGTGTTACCCAAAAAACTGCCATCGCAGCAACTAATAATACTTTTTTCATAATTAAAAATTTATTTGTTCTTTAAAACAAAGCAAACCTTTTTTTCATGATTGAAATGCTATTTAAAATAGTTTTAACCTTTTTAACCAATTTAACAAAACCCTGATTAACAAATAATTAACACCCAAACTAAACACAAAACATTAGATTTCCAGCTCCAGAAAACCTATTAAAATTATTCTACAATTTCGTAGTCAATATCAAGCTTTCGCAAAGCACGTAAAGCAGAACCTGTGTTTTTATCGTCCAGCTCAATATCTACAGGATCACCTTCTAAAAGGATGTCCGTAAGTTCATTTGCCAAACCATTATCTATCCCGGTTGAAATCTCTACAATGCATTTAGCTATCGCTCTTCTATCTGGTCTTTGAGCATCACAAGACAATAAGTTTATTTTCATAATAATATTTTATTAAGGCAAGATACTAAAGTTGAGCTTGGTTGGGTTGGATAACTTGGGTTACTACTACTTTTATTTTATGATTGAGTGCATAATTAGATCGCTTTGCGGAAATTATTGTTTCATTTCTCCTCTAATCAGGCAAAGGCTTTTCGTTTCGCTTACATTCTTAACGGTATGCGGTGACTCTGGGGCTTTTCTCATCGTTAGAGAAAATTCATTTTAGTTATTATGAATCGTTTAATGTATTAAAGAATTTTTATTTTTTATATTTTTTTGGTTTTTCTTCCATTTTCCAGATACAAAAACACTATATATTGTTAATGTAACTCCAAGAGTTAGGGCGCTGTATTGTAAAATTTTGTATTCGTTCAAAATTGTTAATCCAAGAGTTGTAAACATCAATCCTATTACTATAAAAGTCGTTCCATTATTCTTTTTCATTTCTTGCAAGTTATTGTCCAAGGTATTAGTAGAGCAAAATATTAATATGTTACAATGCAAAGAGCTGAGTGAGCCATGAATACCAAAGTTACGTATAAGAATAGTGCGATGTTTGTGTTCGTGGATTTTCCGAAGGAAAATCAGACGTAGTAAACTTGCAACGACTTTTGATTAAACCTAAAATTGAGTGATTCTTTTTACACATTGTTAGCAACAGTATTTATTCCGCAATCTTTATGTCTTCCCCTTTTGAGATGAAGACTAAGACATCATAATGATTAAACCAATTTGTTTTTATCTTCTTCTCATCAACGACAAACATTCCTTCATATTCGTTTTGTTGATATTGCTTATTTTCATTAATAACTTGACGTGCGTCAATCAAGTAATTTTTTTCTGTTGAAGGTAAAAAATGCAATAAGTTCTCTTCGTCTTTACTGTATTTTTCAATCCATCTAGATTTTCTAAAGGGCATATTTACAGAAGAAATTGCTATATGATATGAATTATTAAGTTTTTTTTCTGCGAATTGAAATCCCATTGTTTGTCCACTTCGAGTCCCGTAATTATCTTTTATCATATGCGCATTATGTAACCAAATAATGAACTTTTTTTCTGGCATTTTATTAACAATGAAATCTAAGTTTTTTGCCATTTGGTTATCTCTTATAACTATTGCTTGTTCGCTGCTATTAAGAGCTGAATTCATAATAATATTACTTCTGTAGCTTTCTATAAATTTAAACCAAAGTTTATTTCGAATTACATCTTGGTTCTCTAAAAGTTTTTCAAGTTCCTTGTTTAAGATTTCTAAATTTGATTTACCGACAACTTTGCCTGCATTATTTCTGTTTCTGATAAAAGTTTCCGTTAATTCTAAAAAATCCGCGTTAACTTCTATGGAATTGTCATGTAAAAATTCAGTCAATTTTTCGGTAAAGTTTTTTAACGAATAATAAGAGGTCATTTGATTATCTAAACCCCAAATGGTCACGTTATGTTTCTCTATAAATTCGAATAATTCTTTACCTTGAACTGAACGAGACCAAAAGGGATAAAGATTATTTTCGATATTTTTATTATGGTCAAAATAAAGTCCAAAAAAATCGCTCTCAAAGACTATATTTTTATAGCCTTGTTCTAAAACTAAATACTTTACAAATTCTGTTTTAGCCAATAAGTCAGCTCCGAAATAATGATTTGATTCTCCAAGAAACACAACTTTTTTATCCACCAAATTGTCATCCATAATTTTCTTAACATCGTCGGTTAAAAGGTTTTCTATTGAATTTAATTCGTATATATTTTTTTCTACTTGAGCAAATATTGAATTGATTCCAAACAACACAAGAAGTATGATTGTCGTTTTATACATTTTTTTTAATATTGTTGCTAACGTTGTTCTGTAAGAAAAGCTACGTGATTTAAGCACTAAAGTTAGCAAACGTTATCTATTCTTTTGGTATTGTTTAATTTCTTCCCAACGTTTCGGGTCAACCATTTTCCAATAAACCTCGTAGAAGTCTTTTTTTTCGGGATTATGATTTTTTATCAGTTCTCCAAAAAAGTTTGTCAACGCAATTTTTTCTTCATTTTGTTCCGTTAGTACGTCTTTCTCTTTTTCATCTAATATCATAACAGATGCGTAAATATGCTTCCATTCCTCAAGACCGTTTGTTAGAACAGTATATTTTTTTCCGTTTGATAAGAGGTCAATATTATTCCACATTAGTATTGGGTAATTTCTGTTACTCGGAAAAATTTCCTTATCCCATTCCCCATATTTATCAAACATCACTTTGTGCGTATAAAATGCAGAAAAAACACATTCATATCTAATTTCATTAATTTCTGTAGTGTCTTTACCATTTATAGTAACATATTTTTCATTCAAAATTTCCGTAAACTTATTCTTGTAAATTATAGGACATTTTGTTTCCTTAACAACTTTTTGTGAAGAAGAACAACTTAAGAAAATAGAAAATATAATTGTTATGTAAACTCCTTTCATAGATTGGTTTTTAATGTTTGCTAACGTTTATATGTAAGGAACGTTGCGTGTTTGTGTGCGAGGATTTTCCGAAGGAAAATCAGAAGCTAGCAAACAAAGCAACAAACTTTGATTAAGCCTAAAATAGCAATTTTTTATATATGGTGTTGTGTAACGTTTTTTATATTCCGTAACTCTCATTCATACAGTTAACTCCACTAATATCTGATATTTCCTCAATCTTTTTTGTTTCAAGATTAGCTTTCCACGCTTTTTTAATGTTGGTATAAATCTCTAAATCGAAATCATTTTCACTACTCTCAATAACTGTAAAAATTCGAGAATCTGCTTTTTCATTATTTTGGCAAACTCCGAAAGACATAAATTCATTCGTTTTAAAATTATTAATATGAATGGTGTCTAAAATTTGAAATTTCTTTTCTGGTTTTCCAGTCTCAACAATTTTCTCCAGAATAATTATTCGTTTTTGTTTATTCTGCATTTCAGAAATGGCATATTCCCATTTACTTTTTTCAAAATTTATTACAGAACTAGTTCCAACTTCAAAGTTGCTGAAATATTCAATTTCTTTAATATCTCTAAAAACAAAATCGAAAATATTTTTTTCCGTTTTTATTGGTTTAGATTTTACAACTTCTTCTGGTTGAATTTCTTTTTCTTTTTTATTGTCAATGCAACTAAAAGTCAAAAATATTAATATAAAAGTTAAAATTTTGTTCATTTTACAAATGTTACACAACGGCTTCGGCTATGGTTAGTACGGGAATTAAAAGTAATTAATTTTCGATTAAGCACTTAGCCAAATCTTTTATTTTGTTTTATCTTTTTTGTTCTAAAGCCAAATCAAAAAGATTTGGCGGACTTATTAAAATACACTGAACTTTGAATTAAATACCAAACCCCGTATTAATTATAGCCATTGTTGTGTGCAGGCTTTTCTATTGTTTTGATTCTATACGATACTTTCTAAATCAATTTTCCTATATCTCGAACCAACAAAAACAGAAATCGAAATACGAGGATTATTCCACTCATTTGGTAAATTTATATGACACGATAGACTATCATCTGTATTGTCATTTACAGCTTCAAAATCATATCTGTCAAGACCTTTTTCGTTGTTTTTATTCCGCTCTACTCTTAAACCTATATCATTTGAAAAATTTTGAAACAAGCTAAAAATTTTTTCAACGTTTTCCTTTTGTAACTCCAATTCTGTAAAATACTTGTGTAAGCTTCCACATCTTTTCTTTAATCCGTTTTCTTCTTTTTCACAAATATTTACACGCATTTTCCTCATTTCCCATTTGTCAATTATAGGTATTTCAGAAGATATTATTTTTACAAAATCAGAAATATATTCTTCCCACATTTTTTTTGCAGTTTCAAAAGAAATATTTTCAAACGTCACCTTGGCTTTATTCTCTGTATTCATTTATCATTCGATATTAGTGTTTTTTTCAAACCAAATTCTCTTACAGTTCTGTTTTTAGCTTGCACACAACGGCAGGTATATAGACATTAAGGGATTATCAATATAAATATCCTACAGATTTATATTGAAGCTAATTTAGGAAATAAGCGATTACTTTCGGTTTAGCCACAAGCCAAATCTTTTGTATTTTGTTTTAATTTTTCTCTTTAATACCAAATCAAAAGATTTGGCGACTTTGCAAATAGACAACGACCTTTTGATTAAACATTAACTGCCCTATTTGCTATATATAGTGTTGTAGAGCGTATTTTATCAGATGTTATTATAATCAATTTTTTCAAAACGATTACCCTCTTTTATTAGGTCTGACCAATTAAAATCATATTTTTCTTCGTCTTTCCAATCATCTGGGTAATCAACCATTAAATAATCTCCAATTCCAAAACCACCACCAAAATAACAATATCCAGATGCTTGAATATTGTCAGGTCCTGGTTGAAAATCTACGTGTCGAAACTGTGATGAAAGTAAAACACAAAGTCCAGAGTAAGCATCAATTAAATTCTTTAAATTGGCTTGTTCAAAGTTGTTCAGTCTGTCGTGTTTTGACTGATTATATGCTTGATACCATTCTAATCCACCGTCAGTTTTCCAACTTAAAGAGGGTTTTCGAATATTTTCAGGTCTTGGTTCTCCAATTCTGCTACCATTTTTATAAACAGGCTCATAGATGTTCTCTTTAAAAATTGCTTTAAAATTCGCTTCGACTTCTATACAAGTCCGCATTAACAATTCGTGTACTCTATATGAGAAAGTTGTACTATTAATGTCAGAAGGTTCAATAAATTGAAATAGTTTTAATAAGTCTTCTTGAATTATCAAAAATGCTCTTGTATAATGTTCAGGATTTTGAGAATAATCCTTTTCAATGATGTAAGCCCAATCGCTGTAACCTGAATTTGGTTGTTCTTTTACTGGTCTATAATTCCGATGGAAAGGCTTTTTGAAACTCATTATTTAACTTGGCTATTTTGTTGTTTAGTTCGACTTTCGTTATATGCTCTACAACGTTTATGTATATGGTTTGTTGCGGGGTTTAAGTCACTAATTTAGTAAATGAAATCCGTAACATTGGGGAATCCGAAGGATTTCCCAAACAAGCAAAGACTAGCAATAAATTATATACTGTGTTACCTGCAGGCTTTATTTCTTCGTTTTCCAATCTTTTATTCGGTCAATGAGGTCTTTATAAAATTACTTGGCTTATAAATGTTCTCGAAAATAACCATCAGAATATTTATATAAGATTTTTTTCGACTTTCTTTAAGTCGGATGTCAAAGAGTCCGTTTTATTCCGATTCTTGAAAATATTCATAAGCATAACCTCCTATATCACCATCGTTTAATTTATTTCCATTTGCATCTTTCAAGTCATATCTTTCCTGTATTCCGCCAATAGATGCGCTTCCTTCTAAACCTAGAAGTATGGAATAAAAAACATCAGTCAAAGTGGAATTCATAACTTTTCCCATTATTACACTTTGCTCTTTCGTCAGATTAAGTGATTTAATTAATTGTCCAACCTCAGTTTCAGGATTCTCAGATAAATATTTTTTTAGAAAATCCTGTTTTTCGGTATAAAATGCTTTTACTAATTCTTCTGTATTCATAGGTTTTTTAGCTTGCAGGTAACGTTGTTGTGTATGGTTAGTTGCGTGGTTTAGCGACTAAGTTAGCAAACATTTACGAACCCGTGAATATTCCGCAGGAATATTCGCAAGTAGAGAAGAACCTAGCAATTAAATATACACGGCTTAAGTTAGCCTTTAAATAAAAAAGACTAATTTAAACATATAAAATAGAAAGCACAAAAGAGAGGAATAAGGTTAATATACACGGAGAGACTTCAGATCTCGTCAACATTGTAAATCCCCTCTCTTTTCTACACAGATTTCGAACAGTTCTGTGAGGCTTTAAGACCTCGATTTTAAGTCGTTGAAAC
>NZ_SORL01000015.1:0-134680 GCF_004368925.1 Algibacter lectus | reverse complement strand
AAGATAACTGTGGCAATGATGTTGTACCAACTTTACTAACAACTCCAAGTGCAGTAGCCTGCGAAGGTGACATGATTTGGGAATACGAGTATAGAGATTGTGCAGATAACGTTCAAGTTTGGCAATACACCTACACCATCGACATGCCTGATGGTATGACGATTCCGGTTAACGGAAATAGTACAGTAGATTGTCCAGCAGATGCCACCGATCCAGGAGCACCAGCAACGATAAAAGATAACTGTGGCAATGATGTTGTACCAACTTTACTAACAACTCCAAGTGCAGTAGCCTGCGAAGGTGACATGATTTGGGAATACGAGTACAGAGATTGCGCCGATAACGTTCAAGTTTGGCAATACACCTACACGATCGACATGCCTGATGGTATGACGATTCCGGCAAACGAAAGTAGTACAGTAGATTGTCCAGCTGACGTGACTAATCCAGGAGCACCATCTACGATAAAAGATAACTGTGGCAATGATGTGATACCAACTTTATTGACAACTCCAAGCGCCGTAGCTTGTGAAGGTGATATGGTTTGGGAATACGAGTATAGAGATTGCGCAGACAACGTTCAAGTTTGGCAATACACGTATACAATCGACATTTTAACTTTACCAGTTGTTCCAACGGATGATTCTAGCACCGTAGAATGTATAGCAGATGCGGTTCAACCAACAGCTCCAACAGTAACTGATGTTTGCGGTAATAACATTGTTCCTGTAATAACAGAAAACATCGATCCGGCTTGTGAAGGCGATAAAATTTACACCTTTACTTATACGGATTGCGCTAATAACGTTTCAGTTTATACGTATACATATACGATTGATGTGTCAACGTTACCAGTGGTTCCTGCTAATGAAACTAGCACCGTAGAATGTATAGCAGATGCGGTTCAACCAACAGCTCCAACAGTAACTGATGTTTGCGGTAATAACATTGTTCCTGTAATAACAGAAAACACCGATCCGGTTTGTGAAGGCGATAAAACTTACACCTTCACTTATACCGATTGTGCAAATAATGTGTCAGTTTATACGTATGCATATACGATTGAAACTACGACTTTACCGGTGGTTCCAACGAATGATTCGAGTACAGTTATGGATGTTGCAGATGCTACAGAACCAGCTGCTCCTGTAGTAATCGATGTATGTGGAAATAGCATTATTCCTGTTGTTACAGAAAATGAAGATCCGTTATGTGATGGTGAAAAAATATACACATTTACCTATACAGATTGTGCTGGTAATACTTCGGTTTACACTTATACATATACTATAGATGTAACAGCAACTTTAGAGATTACGGATACCGATGTTACGGTATGTAGTGATGTTTCTATGGATTACGATTTAGCTAATTTATCATCATTATCAGGAGTTACCTTTACTTGGGAAATTGTTCCAAATACAAACGTTAGTGGTGCTGCAAATGGTAACGGAACAATCATATCAGATGTTATTACGAATACAAGTGGAGTAATTCAAAATATACTTTATACTATAACACCTTTTAATTCTGATGGGTGCGAAGGGAACACATTCGAGTTGTTAGTGTCTGTTAATCCAGAACCTTTTGTGTCTGTTTTACCTGTAGATACAACGTGTAGTAATATTGCTTTAAATCATGATTTGACAACGGATGTTGATTTAAGTGGAACAACATTTTCATGGGTGGCCGATGAGAACAGTAATGTGAATGGTGAAACAACAACAATTTCAACAGCAAATTCAATTACAGATAATTTAATAAATACTTCAGGAGCTGTTCAAACTATAATTTATACCATAACGCCAACATCAGCAGACGGATGTCTTGGAGATCCGTATCAATATATTGTAACCGTAAGCCCGGAAGCTGAACTTGTAGTTCGTAAATCGACATTAGCTGCTTCAGATGGAAGTTATAATACGGTTGGAGAGGTTATTCAATATGAAATTATAGTAGAAAATATTAATGAAGTTGAAGTAAGCAATGTAACACTTTCCGATGTAAATGCCGATTCAGGAAGTATTTCACCTTTAACTTTTAATACAATTCCAGCTTTTGGAACGGTTACTTTTAACGCATCGCATACTATTACTCAAGCCGATTTAGATGCAGGCGAAGTTATAAATAGTGCTATAGCATCTGGTTTTGATCCTTGTGGAACTGAGGTTTCAGATGTATCTGATGATCCGAGTACAAAAGATCCTAATGATGCTACAGTTACAGTGTTAGAACAAACACCATCAATGTCTTTAGAAAAAGTAGTAACCTTTAATGATGAAAACGCCGATGGTATTCCTCAAGAAGGAGAAACTTTAACCTATAACTTCACAGTTTCTAATACAGGAAACGTGTCGTTAACTAATATTTCTATTAGCGATCCATTGATTACTGTCAATGGTGGACCAATAGATTTGGTTCCTACAGGTTCTGACGCTACAACGTTCTTCGGAAATTATACCATTACTCAATCTAATATTGATTCAGGAAGTATTACAAATTCGGCAACCGTATCGGGTAATGATCCTAAAGGAAATCAAGTTCTCGATGTTTCAGATGATCCAAATAATACTGCAAACACTGATGCTAATGGCGATGGTGAGCCAGATGATGCTACTATATTTAATTTTGATGAAGTCGCGATGTTAGCTGTTTCTAAAACAGGTGTTTTTATTGATGCTAATGGAGATGGCGTAGCGCAAGTAGGAGAAACTATAGCTTATACTTTTGATGTGGTTAACATAGGGAATGTAACGCTTTACGGCGTGTCTATTTCAGATCCTTTAGTAACTGTTTCGGGAGCACCAATTACTTTAGCGCCAACCGAAATAGATAATACTACGTTTACTGCTGTTTACACCTTAACGCAAGATGATATAAATTCAGGAGATGTTTCTAACACCGCAACGGTATCTGGAACTTCGCAAAGAGGAACTTTTGTAAGTGCAGTTTCCGATGATCCAACAACATCAGCAAATAATGACCCTACGGTTACAACATTGTTACAAGATCCTAAATTATCCTTATTAAAAACGTCTCAGTTTAATGATGAAAATGGAAATGGTTTCCCTGAAGTAGGTGAAACTGTTAGTTATTCTTTTGATGTTCGAAATACAGGAAATGTTACCATAACAAATATTGTAATAACAGATAATTTGGTTTCAGTAAACGGAGGTCCTATCGATCTTCTTCCAAACGAAAGAGACGATTCAACATTTACAGCAACCTATACCTTAACATTGGTAGATATTAATTCGGGTAGTGTTAGTAATTCGGCTTTAGTTTCAGGACAAGATCCAAATGGTAATACTGTGACAGATACATCAGACGATCCAAATAACCCAACAAATAACGATGTGGATAGCGATGGAGATCCTGATGATGATACGGTAACGCTTTTAGCGGCTAATCCGAAAATGAGTGTGACTAAAACAGGTGTTTTTGTAGATGAAAATAACGATGGTATTTCTCAAGTAGGAGAAACTATTAGCTACACCTTCAATGTTGTAAATACAGGTAATGTTACTATTAATAGTATTACTATAACAGATGCTTTGGTTACGGTTTCGGGAGGAGCAATAACCCTAAATCCAACTGAAAATGATAACACTACATTTACAGCTGCGTATACCATTACTCAAACGGATATCGACTCAGGAAGCATAAGTAATACTGCTGAAGTTAATGGTGAAGCGCCAAATGGTAGTGCAGTGACAGATACTTCTGACGACCCAACCAATGCTACAGATTTTGATGCTAACGGAGATGGGGAACCAGATGATGCTACCATTACCACGCTACCAGTACAAGGCGGTATTAGTTTAACTAAAGCAACTTTACCAGCAACAGATGGAAGTTATGATACCGTTGGAGAACAAATAGTTTACGCATTAATAGTAACCAATACAGGTAATGTAACCTTAACTAATGTTAGTGTAACAGATGCCAATGCCGATAGCGGAAGTATTGTACCTGCAGTTATTTCGAGTATCGCGCCAGGGACAAGTGTTTCTTTAACGGCAATACATACCATTACTCAAGATGAAATAAATTCAGGATTAGTTACCAATACAGCATCGGTTTCTGGTACAGATACATTCGGGAATGTTGTTACAGATGATTCGGATGATCCAAATGATGCAACAGATAATGATACTAATGCAGATGGCGAACCAGACGATATAACCAATACAATTATTGCTCAAAACGCATCAATGCAATTAGAAAAACTATCGGTGTTTAATGATGAAAATGGTGATGGTATACCGCAAAAAGATGAAACTTTAACATATAATTTTTCAGTAACGAATACAGGTAATGTAACGCTGACTAATATTTTGGTTACAGATCCTTTAGTTACGGTTAATGGCGGACCAATAACTTTAATGCCAGCCGAAGTAAATAATGCAACATTCTATGCCGTTTATACTATTACACAAGCCGATATTGATCTTGGTAGTATTACAAATTCTGCAACCGTAAATGGTGAAGATACTAATGGTGCAAATGTAATAGATATTTCTGATGACCCGACGAATGCTACCGATTTTGATGCTAATGGAGATGGCGAACCAGATGATGCTACTGTTACAACTTTAGCAAGTAATCCGGAATTAAGCGTCGCCAAAACCGGTGTGTTTATCGATGCTAATCAGGATGGCTTAGCTCAGGCAGGAGAAACCATTCAATATACGTTTGATGTTTCTAACACAGGGAATGTGACTATCTCTGGGATAACTATTACAGATCCTTTAGTTTCAGTTTCAGGTAGCGCTATTACTTTAATTCCGGGTGAAACGGATAGTACTACATTTACAGCAATATATGTTTTAAATCAAACCGATGTTAATACAGGTAGTGTTGAAAATATGGCTACGGTTTCAGGTGCAGATCCATCAGGAAACACAATAACCGATGATTCTGATGATCCAACAACAAGTAATAATAACGATGCAACTGTTACTAGTTTATCAAGAGATCCTAAATTATCATTATATAAAATAGGAACATTTAACGATGAAAATGCTGATGGGATTCCACAGACAGGTGAAACAATATCTTATGTTTTTGATATTAGAAATACAGGAAATGTAACCATCTTCGGAATTACAATTACAGATCCAATTGTTAGTGTTGTGGGTGCTCCAATAGATTTAAATCCTGGGCAAGTAAATAATACTAATTTCTCTGCAGTTTATACTATTCAGCAAAGTGATATCGATTCTGGTAATTTAACAAATACTGCTTTGGCAATAGGACAAGATATTGATGGAAGTACTGTAACCGATGTTAGTGATTTCTCTGATGATCCCGATAACCCAACCAATGTAGATATTAATGGTGATGGAGATCCAGATGATCCAACAGTAACAAGTTTAACTAGAAACCCAGAATTAACTTTAACTAAAACAGGAACTTTTAATGATGCCAATGGAAACGGTCTTGCCAATGTAGGTGAAACTATTAGTTATGCATTTGAAGTGATTAACTCAGGAAATGTAACCGTTACCGATATTAGTATTTCAGATCCGTTAGTTGCGGTAAATGGAGCTGCTATAGATTTAATTCCTGGTCAAATAGATAATGCAACATTTACAGCTGTTTATACTATTACTCAATTTGATATCGATTCGGGCAGTATAACAAATGCCGCAGTGGTTACAGGTGAGGATCCTGATGGAAATGATGTTTCAGATAATTCTGATGATCCAAACAACCCAGCCAATGTAGATGATAATAATGATGGAAACCCAGACGATGATACCATTACAAGTTTACCAATAGAAGGTAAAATAAGTATTCTTAAAGAAGCCTTAGTGGCTGCCGATGGAAGTTACGATAGTGTTGGAGAGCAAATCGCTTACAATATTACTGTAACCAATACAGGTAACATTACATTAACTAATATTTTAATAACAGATGCTAATGCCGATGCTGGTAGTATTTCTCCAGCAAATATTACCTTATTAGTTCCTGGTGAAAGTGTTTCTGTTACAGCAACACATACATTAACGCAAACAGATTTAGATGCCGGAACGGTTTCAAACTCAGCGAATGTAAATGCAACCGATGCTTTAGGTAATGCTGTAAGCGATATTTCTGATGATCCAAATAACACTGCAGATGTTGATGCTAATGCCGATGGAGATCCGGATGATGTAACAGTAACGAGTATTACTCAATCACCATCAATCTCGCTTACCAAAGCGGCCGATTTAGCGCCAGATGGTTTATGGGATAGCGTAGGAGAGGTTATTACTTATGTTTTAGAAGTTGCTAATACAGGTAATGTTACTTTAATAGATATTATAATTTCTGATATCAATGCTGATGCAGGAAGTATTTCTCCTGCCATTATCGCAACATTAGCACCAGGAGAAAGCATGATGCTAGGAGCAAACCATACTATTACACAAAGTGATTTAGATACAGGTTCGGTAACAAATACTGCAGTTGTAAATGCTAAAGATCCTAAAGGAGTTTTAGTTACAGATGACTCTGATGATCCAAATAATACTACAGATAATGATACCAATGGCGATGGAGAACCGGATGATGCAACAGTAACCGTTACGCCACAATTGGCTATTTTAGATGTAACTAAAGCTGTCGATTTTGGTTCGTATACCAATATTGGAGATGTTTTAACGTATAGTATTTCAGTTACCAATGCTGGTAATGTTACTTTATTAAATATCATTTTATCAGATACTAATGCAACATTTACAAGTGGATCAACTGTGGCCTCTTTAGCGCCAGGAGAAACCTTTACAGCTAACGCGGAGCATGCGGTAACGGTTGAAGATATTGATGCAGGTAGCGTAGTTAATACAGCCTTTGTAGATGCAACAATTGTTAATTCAACAACTTCAATCCGGGAAGATTCCGATGATCCAGATAATGCAACAAATGCCGATTTAGATAATGATGGTGATCCAGATGATGCGACAGTAAGTGTTTTTGGTGGAGCTTCAGATTTAAGCATTGATAAAGTTGTAGATCAGGCAGAACCAGTTGTTAATAACGAAGTTGTTTTTACTATTACTTTAACCAATGAAGGTTCTGTAACGGCAAATAATATTGTAGTTGAAGAATTTATTCCTAGTGGATATGAATTTATCTCTTACATAGCTACGGCCGGAACTTATTCTGAGTTGGATGGCGAATGGACGGTCCCTGTATTAAATGAAGGCGATATACAACTTTTAGAAATTACGGTTGAAGTTTTAGGTACTGGAAATTATCTAAATACAGCGACTATTTTTAGTTTAGATGGTGGAATGGATATGAATACATCAAACAACACATCTACCGCTTTTGTTACACCGCAATGTTTGGAAGTATATAACGAGTTCTCTCCGAATAGTGATGGCGATAACGACTTTTTCTTAATTAGTTGTATTGAAAACTATCCAAATAATAAATTGGAGGTTTATAACCGTTGGGGTAATATTGTTTACCAAGCCAAAGGATATTCTAATACTTGGGATGGAACTTCTAACGGAAGGGTAACCATAAATGAGGCAAAAGAGCTACCTGTTGGGACGTATTATTATGTTCTAGATTTAGGTAATGGTTCTAAACCAAAAACAGGTTGGATATATATTAATAGATAGAATGAGTTGTTAAGAAAGCAGAATGTTATTACTAGGTTTATGTGATTGAAAGCCCATTTAAAATGAAGTAATAAAAAATTAATAATTAAGAAAATATAATAGGTTGATGTTGATGGTGCGCCAGAAATATCAGCCTATTGTTTTCTGTTAATATATGCTTCTACATTTTTTCTGAAGAATAAAAGTGCCTTAGGGTCTTTTAAAAATCTTTTTTTATTAAGAAATAAAATATACTTAAAACATGAAGAATTATAACATTGTCATCCCTTTTCAACTGGTATTAAATATTTAAAATGAATTTATAATGAGAAGTGTTTTGAGTTCTAACAATATAGCCTGTTATGCTTCATAATTGAATGAAGTTTGTTGTAAAATGATTAAATATAAAAGCCTCTCATTAAGTCTAAAACTTGATGAGAGGCTTTTATATTTATTATAAGTAAAAACTAGATACCTATTTGGTTTACGCCATCTACTACACGGTTTCTGAAATCAAAAACATCTTTAGCAACGTAACTTACGCCATTAAAATCAAAAGAATAATTAAGAATTAGCTCTCTAGTTTCAGGATTGTATGATGAGCCACCATCATCGGTAATGGCAACACCTCCGCTAGCGGTGTCAATAGTGATTGTATTATCATCTGCAATTATAATATTCATTTTTTTATCTGCACCTCTTAAGTCTGCAATACCATTGCAAACCAAAGTGTTTGGGGCTACCATTGTTAACTCCAAATCGTCTGTAATACCTCCTGGGTAAACAACCGTTTCTGTAGTTCCGTTAGTTTTTTCAAATTGACCTGTTTGTATATAATTACCATAAAGTTGATTGATATACGAAAATGAAATTACAGAAGATTTTAAATCTTCTAAAATAGAATCTGCTTTTACGACATTCTCCAATCTAAACCCTAATGCATAATTGTTACCTAAAGATACTGGGTCTGCAAGAAAGTTAATAGAATCTGCTTTTACATAAACAAACCCTTGCGTTTTACCTGCTGGAATAATTATTTTATTGTCTGCTGGATTTCCTTCACTATCTACAAGAGAATAATAATTTGATGGTAACACCGTGTTTCCTGCATCGGTTACAAGTGCATCATCTAAAGAAAAGGTTACTTCTACATTTTCTTTATTAGATAAACGCCCGCCTAAAACAACACCTACACCAATTTGCATGCCTTCGCCCATTATAAATGTACGGTCTATTTCTGCTTTTGGTAAATAAACAGAAGTGAATTCAAATTCGTTTTCAACAAAATCGTCGTAAGAACATGATGCAGCACCCAATACAATCACTAATAAAAGAGCGAATGATTGTGTAATCGATTTTAATTTATTTTTCTTCATAATCTTTATTTTATTATTTTTTACCAACCTTGGTTTTGTTTCAAATTAGTGTTTATCAACAACTCGCTATATGGCAAAGGTAAATAGTAATTTTTAGCTTCGTAGTTTCTTCTTTCTACATCTATATTTTGATAAGAAAAAGTGTCGTCTGTATTTTTAGTAATCTTAACACCTTTTACATCTTCAATATTAATGATATCTTTCCACCTTCTTAAATCATGAAAACGTTCGCCTGTAAAACATAGTTCGATACGTCTTTCATTTTCTAAAAGTGTTTTAAAGTCTGCGCTATTTGCTGAAACTTCGTCTAGATAAGGGTCGGTGTTAAGACCTGCACGTTGTCTAACCATAGCTAATGCTTCTTTTGCAGAGAAATTAAATCCTGCTGGAGCTACATCTGGTTGTCCGTAAGCTTCATTTACAGCTTCTGCATAACTTAAATACATATCTGTAAAGCCTAATTGAACATAAACTTTTTCTAGGGTAGTGGTAGGGTTAAGAGCCGCTGGATCGAAATCTAAGTTATTCAAAAACTTTTTTAAATAATAACCTGTTCTTGTGCCTTCACTTTTAATGAATCCACCAAAATTATCTTGACCGCCTTCAAAAGTTTCTAAAGCTGTAAAATCTGTACACGATTCAGAAGTGAAACATTGATCATTATTATAGAAAATAAATTTATAAAATCTATCATCTCTTGAAGTATATGGTGCAGAAACATCATATAAACTTTCTGCCATATCAATAGGGTACCCATTAGCAGCAGGAAAAGCATCTACTAAATTTTGAGAAGGATTTACTTCGCCTTGCCCGTATAAAGTAGGTGGGTATAAACGGTTTTCTAAAGCATTGTTATTTAATGAAGAACGCATTCTCCATATGTGATCAGGATTATCATCATTACTAAAATCAAAAGCGCTAAGTGATTTTAAGCCTCCGTTTAGTTCAATAACATCATGAAACTTTTCTGCTGCGTCTACCCATTTAGAAACATCGTTAGAAGGATTAAATGCAGGACTTGCCGCGAATAATGCTACTTTGGCTTTTAAAGCATAAGCCGCCAAACCGCTCGCTCTACCTATTTCTTCTACACTATAACCTGGATTATCGCCTCCTGTGCCTGAGTATGTAAGTGGTAGATTAGCTATAGCAATATCTAAATCTGCATTAATTTGGTTAACACATTCATCATATGTATTTCTGCTTAATGAAGCATAGTCTTCGTTTTCTAAAATACCATTAACTATAGGGAAACCTAACATTTCTCCATCTGCAGATGGTCCGCCAAATACTTTAAGTAATTCCCATTCTGCCCAAGCTTTTAAAAAGAAAGCTTCACCGTAATACCTAGCTAAAACACGCTCGTTTTCTTCAGCATCACTGGGGTTAAGTAAAAATGGTAATCCTGTATCGTGAACAAGTTCTATATATTGATAAACTTGTCTAATATTATTGTAAGACTGTTGCCAAACATAACTGTAAGGGTTGCTTGTTGGTCCCCAATATCCGGTAGCTAAATCTGTTTCTTCAGAATTTAAAACACCATTATCAGTAAGGTATTCAACTCCAAAATCTGTGAAATATCTAAATTGATAGTCGGTATAAATATCGTCTATTAGACCTCTAGAGCGTTGTCTTGATTCTACAACAATTTCTTCTTGTGTGTATTGAATTTCATCTTCTAAAAACTCACTACACCCAGAAAACCCTAGTGTCAGGATAATAATTGGTAATAATTTATTGATTAATTTCATTGTTTTATTTTTTTACCATTCATTAATTAAAAATTCAAAGAAGTCCCTAGAATAAAGGTTCTCATTGAAGGATATTCAAAAAATCCAGCTCTCATATCTTCAGGGTCTAAATCATCTAGTTTACTAAATAAAGCTAAGTTATTACCTCTTAAAAATATTTTCACGTTAGTAAACGGTCCCTTTTTTGGTAAAGAATATCCTAACTCTACGTTAGAAATTCTGAAGTAACTTGCGTTAACTAACCAATAGTCTGAAGTTTTAAAATTGTTTATGCTGCCAATAGTGCTTAATCGTGGGTTTGCATTTCCATTAGGAAGATCACTATTTACACTTCCGTAGTAATTTCTTAAACCTCTATGTTGGTAGTATGATGAAGACCCAAGGTTAATATCGTATCCACCAACTCCAGCTCCTACAACATCTAAATTAAAGCCTTTGTATTCTGCTCCAATATTAATGCCGTAATTTAATCTAGGTGTTTGGTTACCAATAGCTCTTTGGTCTCTACTATCTATAACATTATCTCCATTTTGGTCTACATATTTAATATCACCAACTTGTACATCACCAAATTGAGGTAAGGCGCTACCAATATTTTCTGCGGTAAATAGGCCATCACTTACGTAACCCATAATGTTATCTTCGGCTTGGCCTTCTTGTAATCTGTATTGATCTGGATATGGTACTTCAGATATTTTTTCTCCTACAATTTTATTATATCCAGCATTTATACCAGCATAGTATTTAAAAGAACCTTTGTTTTCACGAAACGTGATGTTAGCATTGAAACCTTTATTTCTTCTATCTGTAAAATTTAATGACGGTAAATAAGCATCTCCACCTAAAGCATCTGCATATAGTTCGCTAGCTTTTGTAATTTGATTTTCAATTTGAATATTAAAATAGTTAAAGCTGAAATTGAATTTTTTAAACATGTTTAATTCAAAACCAGCAAACATTTGGTTGTATACAATCCAATCGACAGCTTCGTTAGCGGTTGTAGATAAAGAGTATCCAAATTTATTTTGAGCAATATTGGCTGTCCCTAAAAATGTTGTGCCATTATTTCTACCTCCTGCCCAAGTATCTAAATATAAAAATGTACTAGCCGTATATTCTGTACCTATTTGACCAAATGACGTTCTAAATTTAAGGAAATCAATGCTTTTGTTGTCTTTTAGGAAGTCTTCATTTGATGCTACCCAAGCAAAGCCCATAGTTGGGAAGAAATTGGTTCTATTAGTTCCAATAAACTTAGAACTGCTACTAGAGTTAAGGTTTGCAAAAAGAATGTATTTATTTTGCAAAGCAAACGATCCATTTAAATTGAAAGTTAAATTACGATTATCTGGTTGCGTGGCTGTTCTATTGGGCGCGTAATATAAAAGATGATTAAGGTTTAAGGTTAAAGTAGACTGAGTCATTTGTTTAATATAACTAATGTTACCAGCATAGGTAAAGTCTCTTTGGTTATTTTGATTCGTTCTACCTATATCTAAATCTAAAACTTCATTTTTATAGATCTTTAAAGCTAAAGAGTCTTGCCCCGCAATATCTTGAAGGTTTTCTAAAGTATATAAACCCGGTTGATTGTCTGTTATAAGAGAGTGCGTATTAAACGTTCTCATCATTAAATATGTATCGTACTTTAAACCTGGTACAATATCTTTAAAATCGAAATCTAAACCGATATCAAAAACCATGTTTGCGGTATAATCAGTTCTTGAACCACCATTTTCTAATTCTGCTAATAAATTGGTGTCAAAGTCATTGCTTACAATATATGCAGAATCGCCAACTTTTAAAGGAAAGGCGTTGGCAGGTGTTGCAGTAATATTTAAAAACATAGCATCAGCACCTATTATTGGTCTGTTGTTTTCTCCAAATTTACCATACACACTAGCATGAGCTCTTAAATAGTTGTTTATTTTTGCATTAATTTTAGTTCTAAAACTAAGATTTCTACCGTTTATTTTAGAGCCTACTTTTTCTAAACCTTCCCAGTCAGAATACCCTATAAAAGCACCGTAAGACGCGTTTTCTCCCCCACCATAGGTGTTAAGCGATGCGAAATTAGATGATGAAAAATCTTCTAAATAGGTGTCTTGATTATTTATGTTCGGAAAATTGATAGGATCAGAACCGTTGTTATAAGCCGCAATAGCTTCTGGGCTGTAAACATCACCTAAACCATCGTTATTTGAAACTCTATTAATGACTTCAGCATATTCTGAAGCTGATAGTAATTTAGGTAGTCTAGATGCTGTGTTTAAGGCTCTTTGGTAATTAACTTCTACCACTGGTTTTCTAGATTTCCCTCCTTTTGTAATCACATAAATAAGTCCGTTATCTCCAAAATTACCAAGTGAAGAATTAAAGGTTCCATCATTAAGTACTAGAACTTCTTCTACTTCTCTTAAATCGACTAATAAGCCTCTTGGTTTTCCGTCTACTAAAACGTAAGGCGTACCTCCGTTTAATACATAGCTATAATCTCCTGTTGTACCAGGTGTATTGGTTTGTCTAATAATTCTTAAACCAGGTACACGCCCTATTAATGCTTCTGATAAATTATCTCCTCCTGTTTTTCTCAATTGGTCTCCTGAAATTCTAAATACCGCTCCTGTTGTTTGACTTAAATTAAAAACTCCAAATGGTGTTTTTAATATCTCGTCATCATTTTTTACTTGGAGCGAATCTTGATCTGCTAGACTATTTAAAGGTGTGTTTTGAGCGACACCAACATTTATAGCTATAGCATTGAGTAGGAAGAAAATAAAAACATTTAATCTTGTTATGTTTAGTTTCATCTGTTTCTGTTATAAATTAAATTAGTTCTGTTAGTTGTAAAAGCGTTAAATAATTATTGATTACCAACCTTCTGTTTGTAGAAATGTAGGTACTGCTTCAATTTCTGAATTAGGAATTGGCCACCAATAATGCTTTTCATCAAACGTTTTTGTTAATTGACTTTGTTCTACGTTTTCAAAACTAAAACCAGTAGGGTATAGTGAAGATTCACTTCCTTGCCAACGCATTTCTAAAAATTCAACCTTTTTATTTTCTTCTAGGTGTGCTATTTTCCATCGTCTCATGTCATCATACCTAATACCTTCAAAGCACAACTCAATAGCGCGTTCATTTCTAATACGCTCTCTTAAAAGTGCTTTAGAACCTGTGTAAGCCGCATTTACATTTGGCATTCCAACTCTATTTCTAATCATGTTAATAGCTTGTAAAGCAGTTAAGCTAGATCCTGGTACAGCTCCGTTTGGACCATAGGCCTCATTTGCAGCTTCTGCATAGTTGAGGTATACTTCAGACATTCTAAAAATATTATTATTTACATGATGGTTTCTACCACCGGCTCCAGACCATCGTGCTCCATTTGGTAGCCATTTTTTAATTCTAAGACCTGTAAGATTTCTAACTCTCCAAAATAAATTTGGATTACCTCCCGGATCGTGTAAATTTAATCCCAAGTTTCCTTCTTCATTTACTTGTGCTAAATCAACAACACCTGTTAAATTCCAAGCATTTGGATCTACTATTAAATCTGTTACCCCATCAAATAGTATGGCGTTATAAAATCTAGGATCTCTATTGATAAAAGGTTCTTGTGGGTTGTAATCAGGATCATCGGCAATGGCTAAACCATTTTTTGTTTCAAATTTATCTACAAAATTAGCTAGTGCACCGATTGACATAGGGCTTCCATTTCCTCTTAAATGGTCCCATCCAGCCGTTAATGTATGTCTAGGAGTAGGACTTACTATCGCTCCAAAAACAAAAAACTTTTGATTTACTTCGGAAAAAATAACTTCTGATGGAATTGTTTTTTGAATACCAGGACCAATAAAAATACTTCTATATGGTTCTAGTTCTTCTGTTTCCATTAGAAAAAGATCATCACCATTATGGTCTACATCTATAGTGTTTGCTGCACTTGCATCAATAAGTGTATATAAACCGTTATCGTTTGCATAATTGATAAGATCCGAAGCGGCTGTTGCTGCATCTATCCATGCTTGTTGATCGTTAGACTCATTTACTAATGGACTAGCTGCGAATAATGTAAGTCTAGATTTTAGTGCCATAGCAGCACCTTTTGTTGGGCGTCCAACATCTTCCGATTCCCAAGCTACAGGAAGAAAGTTAGTTGCTTGGTCTAAATCTTCTAGCATGTCTGCTAGGTTACTTTGGTATGATTCTCTTTCATGATCTAAAGAGCTATCTAACTGTAAGTTTTCTTTTAAGTAAATAAGTCCACCGTGGCGTTTGGTTAGTAAGTGATAAAAGAAAGCTCTTAAAAAATAAGCTTGTCCAATTAAGCCGTTTATTTCTTCTTCAGTTCCGTTGTTTATATTATCAACATTTGCAAGAAAAGTATTTATAGCTCTAATGCCTTTCCAAGAATCAAAATACCTGAAAGTAAAGTTTGGTGTTGATCCTACAGGAGTTCCATTAGCGTTGTAAGGCGGCATGTTTATTAAGCTAACATAGTCTCCTTGCGCATATATAGGGTAGGTTTGTGGGAACGTCTGCCATAATCTACCCGGATAACCTTCTCCGGCCATCGTCATGTTTGGTAGCCAATCTCCTCCTTGGCCTGGAGCACTTACATCTGTTATTAAATAACTATAAGCAGCATCTAAAGCATTTTTTGCTAAACGAATATCTTCAAAAACATCAGATTCATCTAGGCCTTCAAAATCTTGTTGTTTGTCTAAGTAATCTTCAC
Source organism: Algibacter lectus (assembly GCF_004368925.1). Lineage (NCBI taxonomy): Bacteria > Pseudomonadati > Bacteroidota > Flavobacteriia > Flavobacteriales > Flavobacteriaceae > Algibacter > Algibacter lectus. The sequence goes on along the minus strand of NZ_SORL01000015.1, from coordinate 119,214 downwards.
AACTTGTAAAAAAAGAAATGCAGATTAAAGCAAATGTATATATTCTTGTTTTCATAATTTTTTTATTTTAAAAAGTCATGTTTATACCTAAATTGATTCTTCTAAGTATTGGGTAAGACCCAGGATTGTTTGCTTCAGGATCACCGTAATCTAAATCAGAAATTACAAGAAGGTTATTACCATTAAGATAAACTCTTAAATCACTTAATGTTTTACTGTTGCTCATATCAAAATTATAACCAAGGTTTACACTTCGTAATTTGATGTAGTCTAAATCTACAATTCTAGCTGTAGAATCATTTATTAAGTTTGGGTTTGTTACAGCATGTAAAGCAGGGTATGCCGCATTTGTATTGGTAGGCGTCCAGTAATCTAAGTGCTCATCTAACCCTGTGGCAAGTCCGTCGGGAAGTGCAAATGCTAAATCGCTATTTACAAGTCCTCTGTGTCCTTCAACACCGTTAATTAATGCACTAAGTGACCAACCTTTGTAAGAACCGCTTAACTTTAAGCTATAACTGTTTTTTGGAGCATTTGGTAAATCGAATCTAACTTGATCATCTAGAGCTGTGCCTGTTATGGCGCCATTTGCGTTGTAATCAATGTATCTATAATCTCCTAAGCCAGGCGCACCACTAACTGTAGGGTAGTTTACAATTTCGTCTATATTTTGAAAATAACCATCTGTTTGTAACAAAGCTGAAGCTCCTGCAGGTTTTCCTGAAATTGAAGTGTATGGTGTTGTTCCAGGGCCATCTAAAGCACTTTTAAGAATTCGATTTTCATTAAATCCGTAGAAGGCAGTTGCAGAATACTTAAACCCTCCTGAAGTTTTGTTTTTATAAGTTAAAGATATTTCATAGCCATGACTTTCAGAAGCTCCTAAATTAACAAAAGGTAAATCTGCAGAGAAACCATAAAAAGCAGGATATATAGCACCAGGAATACTGATTAAATCGGTTCTAGAATCTTTAAAGAAATCAACTTCTCCTGATATTTTATTATCAAAGAAACCGAATTCAACACCAATGTTTTGTTTTGCTACGGTAGCCCATGTTAGCACAGGATTACCGATTTGAGACTCTGTAACTATTAAAAGTGGATCGTCTATATCTATTCCAAAATAATATCTCGAATTTGGTCTTTTCTCAGTGTTAGCAGCACCAGGCTCCCCATAAAAATCGTAGAAGCTTAAGTATTGCCAACGGTTACTGCCTAGTCCGGCTTTAGATCCAGTTTCACCATAAGAATATCTTATTTTGAAGTTGTTAATTTCAGGAATATTGTCTTTTACAAATTTCTCTTTGGCTAGATTGATTCCAACGGCATAGGAAGGGAAAAGTTTAAATCTGTAACCTTCTGCAAATGTTTCATCTCCATTATAAGATCCACTTAGTTCAAAAAAGTAACGGGAGTCATAATTATAAGTAGCACGACCTACATAATCTTCATTGTAAAAAGGGAATGTTGTATTACTCACACGTTTGTTACGACTAGCAAGTGCTAAACCGGTTACACTATGCTTACCAAAAGAGCGTTGGTAATTTAATTGTGCACGTTGATAAGAAATTTCTTGACTATCGTTAATTGTTTCACTTCCTAAAATAAATTCTAAAGGACGCTCATATTCTACGCCTTCAGCAGAAATCCACGATCCGTCTCGGTCTAAAGTGTAAGTGTCTAATCTAGGATCTAATGTGGCGTCATAAGCAATTCTACTTCGTGTGGTGTAAGAACTTATGTAATTGTATTTTCCTGTAAATTTTAAGCCTTCAGTAATAAAATCTAAATCTTGTTCCAGTTCTAAATCTATAGAAAAAACAGTTTTGTTATCTTGAGAAGTCCCGCTAGCATTGATACCTGTGTAAATATTTCTTCCAGTTCCATATCTAGGTTCTGATAAGCCAGGGAAAAATGGATCTGGATATTGTTCTAAAACACTTGCAGGATAAACAGGTACTACACCACCTGGTGCTGAGTTGTAAAGTCCTAGGAAGCTAATGTCACTTCCGTTACCAGGTTGGTTTTTATCTTCTAAACGGCTACTAACACTTGTGTTTAAACGCGTAGTTTTAGTTAAGGTGAAGTCTAAATTCCCTCTAAACGTGTATCGTTTAAATTTAAATTTAGGATCGTAATTAAAAAGTTTTTCTGTTTTAGTAATATCACCTTCAGTTAAATACCCTGCAGATGCATAGTATTTTACAAAATCAGACCCACCTCTAACAGAAATAGTTTGATTTAAACTAGTTGCATAATCATCTCTTATGGCAACATCAAACCAATCTGTATTTGGGTAGATGTATGGTAAATCACCATCTCTCCAATGTGCTAAATCTACAGCTGACGCATATCCACTAGTATAAGCTTGATCATTTAATATTCCTGTATTAAAAGCACTTTGTGCAGAAAAAGCATCTAGTACATTATCTGGTTCGTTAAGAACAGATTTTACAGAAAACTCACTGTTGTAACTCACTTTTGGTCTACCAGTTTTTCCTCGTTTTGTTGTAATAATGATAACACCATTTGCACCTCTAATACCATAAACAGCGGTTGCAGCACCATCTTTTAGTGTACTTATATTTTCTACATCTCTAGGGTTTATGTTGGCAAATCCACCAACAATTTCTACGCCATCTACTAATATTAGTGGGTTTGCGTTACCTCTAATAAAAATATCGCCGTCATCGGCACCGGGCTGTCCAGAACCTTGTACAACAACAAGGCCGGGTGAGGCTCCACTTAAAGCATTAGTAACGTTGCTAGAACCTGAATCTAATAGTTCTTCTCCTTTTATCTGGCTTATCGAGCCTAATACACTTTCTTTCTTTTGGGCTCCATAGCCAACAACAACAATTTCGGAAAGACTTTGAATGTCTTCCTTCATAGTCACGTTTATAGTTGTTTTGCCTGTTGTTTTAATTTCTTGAGTTTGAAACCCAATACTAGAAAAAACTAAAACGGCATTTGGGTCTACGGTAATTTTATATCCACCATCAAAATCTGTTACAGCTCCGTTTGCTTTTCCTTTTTCGAGAATATTAATACCAGGAATTGGCATTCCAGAATCATCTGCTACTACACCCTGAATTACCTCTTGAGAAAAAGAACACCATGAGATGGATAGTAATAATATAAATAGTTTTATTTCCTTCATAAATTAGAGTTTTCCGGGTTAAGAGAATATAGAAATGTTATACTCATAGTTTTAATGTTTTAGCTTAGTTAGTTTGATTGTTTTTTTTAGTTCCTTCTTTAGTAAATCATTTGTTTAAATTTAATTCTTGGAAATCTTTAACAAACGCCTATAGTTTTATTTAGGATAATCTACTGTCAAAAGTAAAGGGTTTACCTCTTTTTGCTTTCTCAAATTGGGGTTCAAAATGTTGCTTTTAACAAATTTTCTTAAGATTAAACCTACAAATGATGTGGTTTTGGGCTTTTTTGCTGCAACATACGTCTCTAATTAGAATATTTTATGTCTAGATTAATTTAAAGTATATACTGATTAATTTAGCATATAAGTAGCGAAGTGAATAGATGGTTTTTAGCAAAAAAATGACATGGTTTTTTGTTTTTAAAAGTAATTAATTAGGTGTGATTTCGATTAATGGTACTCCAGAAAATTATGAAATATTAAAATTCATGTTGCTTTTAAATTGGACGTATTTTTTTGTTTTCGGAAGTCTTATTAGCCGTTTTTATTTTTAGAATTACAAATAGTAAGTTTTAAACAGTAGATATATGTTTTAGTTGTTTGCTGAGTTTTTCCGTCGGTTTTAAACTCTAAAATACGCCATAAGTAACATTATTCACCCTTAATTGAGAAATATACCATAGATAAAGTGGTTAAGTTTGTTACCAAGTGTTTCTTCACTTTAAAGTGAAGTTTTTATATAAAAGCTAAATTAAATAGAATGATAAAAAAGATAATACCCGTTTTAATATTCACCGCTACTTTAGTGTTTGCAGTTGTTAGTTGTAAAAGCAATACTCGGAAACCGGTAGTTAAGAACGATGTTGAAAAGCCGAAACCAAATATTGTTGTTATTTATTTGGACGATTTGGGGTATGGCGATTTAAGTTGTTATGGAGCTACAGAATTGCAAACACCCAATATAGATGCTTTGGCAGATGGTGGTGTAAAATTTACCAACGGTTACGCTTCGTCGGCCACTTGTACACCAAGTCGTTATGCATTATTAACAGGGATGTATCCATGGAAAAATAAGGACGCTAAAATATTACCAGGCGATGCTCCTTTATTAATTAGTACTGCGCAAACTACTTTGCCAAAAACGCTCGCTAAAGCAGGTTATCAAACCGCCATTATAGGTAAGTGGCACTTAGGTTTAGGTTCTGGAAATGTAGATTGGAATACAACTATTAAACCTAGCCCTAATGAGGTAGGTTTCGATGAATCGTATATTTTGGCAGCGACTCAAGATCGTGTGCCAACGGTATATATTGAGAATGGGAATGTGGTAAATCTTGATAAAAACGACCCGATAGAGGTTAATTATAAAAAGAATTTTGAAGGTGAACCTACTGCTAAAACAAATCCGGAACTGACCACCATGAAATGGCATCACGGACATAATAATAGTATTGTAAACGGGATTCCTAGAATTGGGTATATGAAAGGTGGTGAAGCTGCTAAGTGGAGTGATATTGATATGGCCGATCATTTCTTAGGTAAAGCACAAGACTATGTAAAAACACATAAGGGGAATCCGTTTTTTCTATACTACGCTATGCAACAACCACATGTGCCTAGAACTCCACATCCACGCTTTGTTGGTAAATCGGGCATGGGACCAAGAGGAGATGTTATTCTAGAAGCCGATTGGTGTATTGGTGAATTTATTAAGACTTTAGAAGAAGAAGGCGTTTTAGAAAATACTTTAATTGTTTTTTCTAGTGATAATGGGCCTGTGTTAAACGATGGGTATTATGATGATGCTGTTGAAAAACTTGGAAATCATGACCCAAAAGGAGGTTTGCGAGGTGGTAAATACAGTTTGTTTGAAGCGGGTACTCGCGTGCCCTTTATTACGTATTGGAAAAATGATATTAAGCCTAATGTCTCCGATGCTATTGTTTGTCAAATGGATTTAATGGCTTCTTTAGGAAATCTGGTTGGAGTTGATGAAAACACTACGGATAGCAAAAATTTATTAAGGGCATTATTAGGTGAAGCAGCGCAGGGACGTGAGCATTTAATTATTGAAGCGAAATCTAATACAGCTTTACGAAGTGGCGATTGGATTTTGATTCCTCCGTACAAAGGTGCTTCAATGAATAAGAAAGTAGGGACAGAAACAGGTGTGTCTTTAGAGTACAAACTTTTTAATGTTGTGAAAGATAAAGGGCAACAAAATAATTTAGCTGAAGTAAATCCTCAAAAATTGCAAGAGTTAATTCAGGTTTTTGAACAATTAAAACAATAACAAGTTTATTTCAGAATAAAGAAATCTAGAATATTATGCTTAATAAAACACATGCCGTAATTCTTATTCTCAATTTGTTGATTTTCAGTTGTAAAACTTCAGAAACAATAAAATCGGCAGCAAAGCCGAATATTATTTTTATAATGGCCGACGATTTGGGGTATGGCGACATTGGACCTTATGGGCAAACTAAAATTAAAACACCAAACCTCGATGAGTTAGCAGCTCAAGGTATGGTATTTACTAATCATTACGCAGGTTCTACAGTTTGCATGCCATCGCGAGCTAGTTTGTTAACGGGTTACGATCAAGGTCATGCTAGTGTTAGAGGAAATCCTGTTTGGACAGAAAGTGGTACTCCTGTAAATCTTAAACGTAATGAAATAACAGTTGCTACCGAACTTAAAAAAGCGGGTTATAAAACAGCTGTTATTGGTAAATGGGGACTTTCTGAAGGTGTAGATAAAGAAAATATGCCATCGGAACATGGTTTTGATTATTTTTTAGGATACAAAGAGCATCGTCATGCGCACCATTATTACTGGGACACTCTGTACCGTAATAGTGAAGCTTTTATTTTAAAGGATAATAATTTTGCTTTAAAACAAGGTAAATATACGCATGATGTTTTTGTGAATGAGGCTTTAAGTTACGTGGAAAACGAAAAGGAAAATCCGTTTTTTCTGTGTTTAGCTTTAACCATTCCTCATTTAGAATTAACGGTTCCCGAAGAATCAAAGAAACCTTATCAAAATTTAGGTTGGCCAGAACGTAAAATGAATACAAAAGGGCATTATAAAAATGACAAGGAAGGCAATACAACTTACGCCGGTATGGTATCTCGAATGGATAGAGATTTAGGCAAGTTGTTTGATAAATTGAAAGAATTAGGAATAGAAGATAATACCATTATTTTCTTTACAAGTGATAACGGACCTGAATACGAAAAAAAGGATCGGTTTTTTAATAGTAACGGCGATTTAAAAGGAGGAAAGCGAGATTTGTATGAAGGCGGTATTCGCATTCCGTTTATAGCTAAATATCCTGGAAAAATACCTGCAGGTTCAACAAGTACTCACGTGTCTGCTTTTTGGGATTTCTTACCAACAGTTTGTGAGTTCGTCGGCGTTAGACCAACTAATATAGATATTAACGGTATCTCTTTTGCGCCTGAATTACTAGGAAATAGCAAAGCACAACAAAAACACGATTATTTGTATTGGGAGTTTAACGAGAAGCAAGGCCCTATTCAAGCTATTCGTCAAAACAATTGGAAATTGGTTTGGAAACTTGAAGGTAGTCCTGAGTTGTATAATCTTTCAACAGATATAGGTGAAACGAAAAATCTTGCCTTAGAAGAAGCGGAGAAATTAAATGAAATGCTTGCGCTTCTAAAAACAGCTAGAACAGAACATGCAGAATTTCCTTTAATAACACGAAAAGTGGCGCTTCAAAAGAGGAAATAGATAACTTCATTATTTGTTTTTTGAACATGTTTATTTAAACTGTGGGTATTTTAAATAGCCTATTTATCTTCATTCACACTCATATTGCAACATATTGGTTCCTTAATTGAGAATTTTAAAATGCTAAAAGACCTTAGATTTGGTTTTAGAGGAAAGTGTTTATTTCATTCATATTAATTCTTTTTGAAATAGGCCTTTTCATTCAACTAAATAAACCAAACTAAACTTTAAATTATGAGATTAAAAAATTACTCAAAAAACATTAAAACGTTATGCATTGCTTTATTGATTTGCTGTTCGAGTTTTACGGTGTTTAGCCAAACTATTTACACCAACGATATGGAGTATGTGTTAGGTGATGTAAAACAAGTTTTTATTACCAATAAGGTTTTAACAGAAGCACATGCCGATAATTTATTGAAAGCATTTACCGAAATGAAAGTAAACGGAATTCGTATTCCGCTTTTTGGTAGAGATACAAATGGTGTAGATCTTAACCCGAATAAACCTATGTTCGATTATTTTTATACACAAGCGTTAGCACAAGGTTTTTTAATTTTTGCAAATCCAGCACAAGGTGGAGGCGGAGCGCGTGTAGCTAATAATATGCTTAATGGTACTGTGCCATCGGTTAACGGTGTGCAAGCGGCAACCGATGAGTTAATTGCAAGAGTTTTAGAGTTTTCATCAGAATATCCTGACTGTACATGGCTAAACCCTTTTAATGAAGATGGACGCGCAACTAGCAGTACTTGGAGCGTAGATCAAATACATGAAATTTATTCAACACTTCATAATAATGTAAATGGCGCAGAGCTTATAGGGCCTTGTACTTGGGGGCTTCCTGCAGCTATCGATATGTTTAATAATACCAATATAGAAGATTATATTACGGTGGCTGCATCTCATAATTTAGGCTTTAATCATGGGCAATGGTCTACGTTTATCAACTTAGCAAAAGCGAGAAACTTACCAGTTTGGGATTCTGAAGTAAACCATAATGATGCTAAAGGCACAGGAACGCGTTTGGAGAAGGCCATAGAAAATAAGGTTGATGGTTTAGTTTTATATAATGCTGCCAATGCTGTAAACTTAAATAATGGTACTTTAACCAATGCCGTTTATACTTGGATGGATTTGTATTTAAAAGATGAGGCGCAACCTGTTAATATCGCTCCAACAGGTATCGCTACGCAATCTTCTACCAATCCTTCATTTAATAAAGGACCTGAATTAGCAATAGATGGCGATACCAATGGAAACTTTGGGGGAGGTTCTGTAACCGTTACAAATGGGGAAGCAAATCCATGGTGGCAAGTCGATTTTGGTTCAGATAAAAGTATCGGAGATATTAAAGTTTTTAATAGAACAGATGGTTGTTGTAAGGCAAGAATGTCCAATTTTACAGTGTCTGTTATAAACAGTAATAACGAAACGGTGTATAGTAAAACCTATGCCGACTATCCAGACCAATATATTATCGCAGAAACAGGAGGCGTTCTAGGTCAAATTGTTCGAATAGATTTAGATAACGGAACCAATGCATTAACATTAGCCGAGGTAGAGGTTTATGCTTCGGAAATTACATTATCAACTACAACTATAGATAATGTTGAGGTTAAAATTTATCCAAACCCAGTGTCAGAAAAATTAATGATATCTGCACCTAATACTTCGTTTAAAAACTACACATTATATACTGTTAACGGACAGATTGTTTTAACTAACGAAATAAATACTAAAGATGTTGAGGTTAATGTAAGTACCCTTTCTAAAGGTCTATATTTATTAAAATTAGATGGCCTTAATGGTTCTAAAATGTTAAAAGTGGTTAAGGATTAACTTTCGATACATAATTTTTTACCTTAGCGGGTATATACAGCGTTTTCAACTTATTTAATTTAAAAATAGTACGATTAAAAGATTCTAATACAATGATAAAAACGTCAAGCACACTCTTAGTTTTAACCTCTGTTTTATGTCTTGTTTTTTCAAGTTTTTCAGATGAAACAAAACAGCAGAATAAAATAAGTTCTGATACGGAGTTAATGAAACCTAAAAAGCCGAACATCATCTATATTCTAGCAGATGATTTAGGTTATGGAGATTTAGAATGCTTTAATCCTAACGGAAAAATACCAACGCCAAACCTTAATAATATGGCGAACAATGGTGTTATGTTTACAGATGCACATACGTCATCTGCTGTTTGTACACCAACACGATATGGTATTCTTACGGGACGTTATAATTGGAGGAGTCGTTTAAAAAGTGGTGTGCTTGGTGGGTATTCTAAATCGTTGATAAAAGAAGATCGTGTTACTGTAGCAACCATGTTAAAAACACAAGGCTACAGTACGGCTTACATTGGTAAATGGCACATGGGCTGGGACTGGTCTTTTGTAAATGAAGAAACAGAAGCCACGCTTAGAAAACTACATACTAATCCAAAAGTAGATTTTTCGGTACCCATTAAAAATGGACCGTCAACACATGGATTTGATTATTCATTTGGGTTTTGCGGATCTTTAGATATGGCGCCTTATGTATTTGTTGAAAATGATATACCAACTATGGAACCTACAAAAACTACTATTTCGGTAGACGAAAAAGGTGTTTGGAGAAAAGGACCAACGTCCGACGATTTTGTTCACGCTAATATTTTGCAAGATCTAACAGATAGAGCTGTAAGTTATATTGAAGAAAAATCGACTGAGAAAGATCCGTTTTTCTTATATTTTCCTTTGCCTGCACCGCATACACCTATTTTACCAACTACAGAGTTTTTAGGAAAAAGTAATACCAATATGTATGGCGATTTTGTAATGCAGGTTGATGATGTGGTTCGCCAAATACGAGAAGCATTAAAAAAGCAAGGCATTTCAGAAAATACATTAATTGTATTTACTAGTGATAATGGGTGTTCGCCAAAAGCAGATTTTGAAGAATTGGCAAAAGTAAAACACGACCCCAGTTATGTGTTTAGAGGCATGAAAGCCGATATTTACGAAGGCGGACATCATGTGCCACTTATTGTAGAATGGCCAAGCAAAGGTTTAAAAAACTCTAAAACAGATAGAACTATTTCTACTGTCGATTTTTTTGCAACTTGTGCCGAGGTTTCTGGCTATAACATTAAAGACACCGAAGCGGAAGATAGCTATAGTATGCTACCTTTAATTGTAGGAGCTAATCAAGATGATATTAGAGAATATACAGTATATCATTCCATAAACGGGTCGTTTGCTATAAAACAAGGCGATTGGAAGTTGTGTTTAACCAACGGTTCTGCAGGGTGGAGTTACCCACGACCAAACGAAATAAAAAGTCAGAAATTAGATTTACCCGAGATGCAACTTTTCAATTTAAAAAATGATATTGAAGAAACTAAAAACTTAATAGCAGAGCACCCGGAAAAAGCTGTCGAGTTAAAAGTTGCGCTTAAAAAAATAATATTAGATGGTAGAAGTACAGCAGGGGAAAAACAGCAAAACGAAGGCATGGAAGGCTGGAAACAAATTGAAAGTATAATTAATTAAGACGAAAATTAAATTAAAATCTACAAAATGAAACAAGTTTCTCTAACGTTTTCAATGCTTCTGTTTATTGCGTTTTTCAATGCTTGCAGCGTTAAATCAAATATCAATGTAAGCTCTCCTGATAAAAAGGTAGAGTTAACTTTTGAGAATAATGAGGAAGGTTTAACATATCAATTAAACCGGAATAACGAGGTCTTGGTAGGTGTGTCTAGTATTTCGATACTGCCTAACATTCCTGTAAAAATATTAAATACAGAAATTAACTCAGTCGATACCAAATGGAATCCGGTTTGGGGGCAGTTTAGTGAAATTAGAGATTTTTATAATGAAATTGTAATTCATATTGAAGTTGACGGAAAAACAGGGAAATTACTCTCTCGTGTTTATAACGATGGTGTTGGTTTTAGGTTTGAACTGGATGATGTTACCGCAGAAGATCAATTAGATTTTTATGCTGAATATAATTTAGCTAGTAACGATGTGTTTTATTATACAGTCGGAGAACATCCTCCTGTTGGTCCTGTTGCTATAGGTAGTTTATCTGATGAGCAAGCAAAATTGTCAAAAATGTTGCTTCCTGTTGTTGTCGAAAAATCGAATAAAAATCATTTATCTTTTTTAGAATCCGATCTGTATTCATCTAAAGGTTTTAGTACCATGACGATGAATTTTAATAAAAAATCGGGAACTTTAGTATCTAGTAGTAAACCAAAATATATAAGCGAAAAAGTGGTTACGCCATGGAAAGTTATTTTGTTTGGAGACTCGGCAGGCGATTTAGTAACCAGTACCGTTACTGTAAATTTGGCGGCACCTTGTGAAATAGAAAACACCGATTGGATTAAGCCTGGTAAAACCATGTGGGATTGGCGTGTGCATGGCTATACGGCGCCCGATGGTTTTGTGTATGGTATTAATACAGAAAGCTACAAACGTTTTATAGATTTTGCAGATAAAAAAGGTATTGAGTATTTTTTAATTGATGCGTCTTGGTATAAACGTGCTACTAAAGGGCATTTTGAGTTAACTCCTGAGTTAGATTTAGAAGCTGTTATAGCTTACGCTGAAGATAAAGATGTTGAACTTATTTTGTATTACGATCGTAAATTTGGCGAATATGGAGATAAGGAGTTGTTTCCTTATTTTCAATCTTTAGGTATGCATGGTATTAAATATGGTTTTATGGGGAACAATGTTCAGTTTTCTCGTGATGCTATTAGTCAAAGTGCTGCTAGTGAATTACTAATCGATTTCCATGATAGTCCAGTGCCTTTTACGGGTGTTAGGCGTACATTTCCCAACGCTATTACCCGCGAATATTGCCATGCACAGCAAGATTCTCGTAAAGCGTTTACTCCCGAAACTTTTATTAAATTGGCTTTAGTTAATGCTATACAAGGGCCTTTGGATATGAATAATGGTAATTTTGATATCACCGGAATTAATGCTGGAAAACGACAAAAAGGCCCAAAGAAATTAAACTCTTATTTATCTACAGTGGTGTCTGAGGTAGCTAGAACTCTAGTTGTTTTTAGTGGTTTAGTTTGTATTCCCGATGCTCCAGAAGCTTATGAGGCTAAAGCCGATTTATTCGAGTTTATCCAAAAAATGCCTGTTGGTAAATGGGATGAGTCTCGAATTCTGAATTCAAAAATGGGAGAATATATTACTACAGCACGACGATCTAAAAACGATTGGTTTGTTGGTAGTGTTATGAATCAAAAAGGAGGCGTTTTAGATATTGACTTAAACTTTCTTGAAGAAGGAAAAATCTATGAGGTTACCTTTTACGAGGATACACCCGAAACCGATTGTAAAACAAACCCCGAAGCTTACCAAATAAGAAAGGCTAAAGTGAAAAAAGGAGATGTTATTAAAGCTAATATGGCTCCGGGTGGTGGACATTGTATGTGGATAAAATCAGAATAAAAAAGTATATTTAACGCTGAAACCTATTCCAGATGAAAAACCAATCCTCCTATTTATTGCTATGCGCTTTTACATTGTTATCAATGAGTTTATTTGCGCAAAAAATAAGAATTACAGAAGCTCCCGAAGATTATCAGTTATATGCTCGCGATAGCAGTAATACCGCTGAGGTTTTAATCTCTGGTAATATTAAGGGAACTCCAGATTTTAAAGAGTTTTCATTAAAAGTATTTAAAGATAATGTGCTTTATAATACACAAAAGGATAGTCTAGTTGATAAGCAGTTTTCAGTTTCAACTGAAATAAATTCGGGCTTACACGAGTATCGATTTGAGTTTTATATCAAAAAAAATAATGTCGATAGCCTATACTTTTCTGCCGATCATGTAGTCTGTGGAGATGCTTATATTATAACTGGGCAATCTAACTCTCATGCAAGTAGTAGCTTGTCGACTTACAGTAATCCATATTGCAGAAGTTTTGGGGTTAAAACAGGTTACGAAACTTACAACGACGACGATAGAAAAGTACGTTGGGGTATGGCTACAGGAAATTTAGAAGGTCTTGATGGTGTTGGAGGATGGTTTAAAAAGAACCCATTTGGTGTTGGTGCTTGGGGTATGGAATTAATGCGGTTAATTGTCGAAAAACATCAGGTGCCTGTTTGTATTATTAACGGTGGTAGCGGTTCATCTTCAATAGAAAAAAACATGTTATATCCAGAGCAACCATCTTTAGAAACTAGCTTTGGGCGTTTAGCATATCGTGTCGATCAAGCGGGTTTGAAAGATAAAATTAAAGCCATTTTTTGGCATCAAGGAGAGTCTAACTCGGTAAGTGTGGAAAGTTATCAAGGATATGCAGCTAATTTTGATGTGCTTTTGAATGATTGGAAACGTGTTTATACAAGTTTAGAAAAAGTTTATTTATTTCAAATTCATCCCGGTTGTGGTCGTAATCCAGAGAGTTATCTTTCTGAAATGCGTGAAGTTCAAAATAAAATAGATAAAAAGTACGAGATGGTAAATATTATGTCCACACTAGGTGTTACAGGTCATGATGGTTGTCACTTTTCTTACGATGGTTATTTAGAATTTGCCAAACGTATTTATCCTTTAGTGGCGCGGGATTATTATAACGAAAAGTTCGATTTCACGATAACACCTCCAAAATTATTAAGTGCGAATTATACAGGTTCTAAAAAGATTATACTAAACTTCGATCAGTCTATACTTCTAGAAGAAAAGCGTGAAGTAAATGGCGTGGTTCATTATTTAAAAGATCAGTTTTTTGCTTCGGAAGATTCAAATTTAGAACAAATGCCTCTTGAAGTTAAAAGAGTGGACGTTAAAGATAATTCACTTATTCTTACATTGAAAAAAGCATCTAATTATAAATTTATAACCTACCTACCAAGTAAGTTTTACGTAGGCACTCGCGATATTTATAATGGTCCGTGGCTATCTGGAAGAGAAAATAATATTGGTGCTTTAAGTTTTGATAGAAGGCCAATTACTCAACTTAAAGATTAAAATCTACTAAAATAATCTTCATTTATAGAGTAATAATTGTTGTCGTTTCTACAGCTTTCATGTTATGGTTAGGTCGTTCCTTATGGAATTTGGCTTAAATCATGAGGTTTTTTGTATGTTTATGATTATTAGTTTGTTGTGTTTATGTTGGAGTTGTTTTTATGTATTCAAATTCAACATTTATACCCCCTAATTGATAATTATAAGTTTTTGTTTTATAATAACTTTGGTAATTGCCGAACATAGACACATAACTGAATAGATCTGTGCGTATGTTTTCAAACAAAACAAACTAAAAGAAAATCCATAACTGTCTTTATAACTTTTACTAATGAAAAATATTTTTGTAATTATAATAATGCTGTTTTTAGGAATGGGTACTGTTTTTTCTCAATCGAACTTTAAATCGGTAACAGCATCATATTCTCCTATTGAAGCATTAGGTTTTGAAGAGGGCATAAAACGAGGCGACCCAAGTGATGTTATAAAGGTAGGGTCTTTGTATTATGTTTGGTATTGGAAAGTAGGAGATCATGTTAGATGGGCAACATGGTATGCAACCTCACCAGATGGATTTGTTTGGACAGAAAAAGGAGAAGTTTTACCTCCGGGAAAAGATGGCAGTTGGGATGATGAAGGTTGTTTTACACCTGGTATTTTAGTTGCTAACAATAAATATTATCTTTTTTATTCGGGAGTTAATAATCCGTATAGAACTAAGGATCTTGAAAAATCGAAAACAAGAATAGGCATAGCTGTTTCCGATTCTCCTGATGGTCCTTGGGTAAAACTTCCAACTAATCCGATAATGGTTCCTAGTGATAATGTTACTGAGTTTGATAGTCACAGAATTGACGATGCTAGTATAATTGTCCGTGACGGAAAGTATTGGTTATACTACAAAGGTCGCCAATGGGGTAAATCGCCACGTGAAACTAAAATGGGTGTTGCTATAGCCGATAATCCTGAAGGACCATATGTGAAATACGAAAACAACCCTGTTGTAAAAGGCGGTCATGAAGTATTAGTTTGGCCTCAAGGCAAAGGTGTTGCCACACTTATAGGGAAAGAAGGACCTGAGGATGTACGTAAATCTATTATGTATGCCGAAGATGGATTTAATTTTAAAAAGACACACGATTTTACAAATAAAAATGTACCGCTTGCACCTGGAGCATATCGTCCTGAAGCGTTTACTGATAATGGTAATGGTAAGTTGATAGAATGGGGCGTGCAGAGAGTTATTAATAAAAAGGGACAGTTTCTTGAAAGATTCGATTTAAAGGAGGTTCTGGGAAATCCTTAGTAAAAAGATAAAGTGTTTTATCAATCGGAGATATAATTTGAATTTTTACGAAGTTAAAATGATAAAAAGTTTAATGGATTTTAAAGTACCTATTTTAATAAGAATCTTATGTTTTATAGTCACAAGTTTTAGTTATGCCCAAAGCAATGAGAACATATCATTAAACGGTAAATGGTCCTTTAAAACCGATCCGTATGCGCAAGGAGAATCTTCTCAATGGTTTGCAAAAGATGTAAATACGGGGTCTTGGGGTACTATGGCTGTTCCTGGTAATTGGGATTTGGTAAACGAATATTCTGAATATGTTGGAGATGCGTGGTACACTAGAACTTTTACTGTTAAAGAAATACAAAGCACAGAGCAATTACGTTTGGTGTTTCAATCTGTGTACAACAATTCCAAAGTTTGGGTAAACGGGCATTTAGTTGGAGAACATGATTTTGGCTTCTTACCTTTTCATTTTAATATTTCAGAATATATAAACCCTGAAAAAGAAAATAGGTTAACCGTATTGGTTAATAACGTTTTTAAAAGCGGCGCTATGTGGAATTGGGGTGGTATCAGAAGGCCAGTTTGGTTAGAGTTAACATCTAAAACACGTATTGAGTTTCAACATATAGATGCCGTGCCCAACTTAAAAAAAGGAACGGCTCAATTAGATGTGAAAATTGTGAGTAGCAATGCTAGTAATACGCCTAGAAACGTACTATTTAATATAGACATTAAAAGTAACGGAAAGATTGTAGCTAAAGGTGAGGTGAAAACAATAGTTCCTGCCAATAGCAATAAACATATTGTAAAATGGGCTTATCACTTACCAAAATCTAAAGTGAATTTATGGCATTTTGATTTCCCTAATTTATATGAATCTACGGTTACCTTATCCGAAAACAAGGAAATTTTACATACAAATTCGGATAGATTTGGTATTCGAAAATTAGAAATAAAGGGTTTAAAACTACTATTAAATGGAGAAAGTATAAGGCCGGTTGGGTTCAATGTAGTGCCAGAAGATCGATTTACAGGCAATACATTACCTATAGAACGTATTAAAGAAGATGTTGATTTAATGAAAAGTTTGGGAGCCAATATGGCTAGATTGAGTCATGTAAATTTACCCAAAGAATACATCGATTATTTGGATGAAAAAGGAATTATGATTTTTGAAGAAGTTGGGCTTTGGGGAAAAGATATTTTAGTAGATCCAGAACATCCAAAACCAAAAGAATGGTTACAGCGAATTATCGAAAATAATTATAATCATCCAGCAGTTATAGGCTGGAGTGTAGGTAATGAATTGGGTATGGCATCTAAAAACCCAAAAGTAGATGCTTATATAAAGGGTGCTATAGAGATGGCTGAAAAATTAGATCCAAATAGAATAGCTGTTTCCGTGTCTAATTCGGCTAATAATTCGCCTAAAGAAGCAACAATGTACGCAGATTTAGCAATGCTAAATGGATATCAGAATTGGGGTAAAAAGGCAGATGGAACCTGGAAAAACCATAAGAAACCAATTTTTATGTCTGAGTTTGGATATGAATTAAATTCTGAAGATCCGAGTTTAGGTGATGTTCCTGCTGAAAAAATATTGAATCAATTACGAAATAAAGAATATGTTTTGGGTGCTTCCTTATGGACGTTTAATGATTATAGAAGTACATATCATGGTAAAGACGGATGGAAAACGCCTCCTTCTCAAAACAGAGCTTGGGGAATTGTAACTTCTTTTAGAGACAAGAAAAAAGGCTTTTATAGCGTTCAAAAGGAATTTAGTCCCATAAAAAACCTGACAGTATCCAATATAAACACCGCAGAAAGACATGCAAAAGTCACTATTCAACCAAGAGAAAAGTTAGATATTCCCGCAAATATATTGAGAGGTTATAAAGTACAGTACACGCTTTTTGATTCGGATTTTAAACCTGTAGAAACAAAAACAGAAAATATTAAAACTATTTTTCCTGGAGATGATACATTTGATGTTTTCCTTGAGTGGAGTGCTAAAGACAACTTAAGCATGATAGAAGTTAGTTTCTTAGATCCGCAAGGTTACAAAGTTTACACAGATGTTGTTAAGTTTCAAGTTCCGAAACAGCCTGTTATAACATTTGCAAATACAGCTAACAATGGTATTCGTGTTTTTTTCGAAAAAAGTAAAGATGCCGAGGCGTATTATGTTCGATATGAGAAAGACGGTTTGATTTTCAATACTAAGAAAACAACAAATAATTTTATTGATATTGAGGACAAAAAAATAAAGCAAGGTGATGTTTGGCAATATCAACTTATTGCTGTCAATAATAAAGGAGAAAGCGTACCCTCAGAAGTAAAAGAACTCATAAAAGATGAAGATGAACTTCCACCAATTATTTGGAATACAAAACACACCGAAAATGGTGTTTTTATTGCTTATAGTGTAAGCCCTTATGATTATTTATATGAAGTCCTTTATGGTACCAATCCTAATAAGTATAATCAAAAATTAACAACCAAAGTGAAAGGAGTGCTTAACATTCCTAATATTAAAAAAGGAATTCCTATTTATTACAAAATGCGAGTTATCAAACAATGGGGATTTGCTAGCGAATGGACACAAGAATTAAAGAGTGAATAAAAGCTTTAAGTAAAATGAATTATAATAAAAAAGTAAAAATGAAAACACAACAAATATTATTAACTGCATTGCTATTTGTTTTTCTTAGCTGTAACACCCAGGCTCAAAAAATGAAAATAGAGTATGTTGGCAATGCTGCAGCAAAAAAAGATATGCATGTTTGGGGATCTTCGCCAGTACAAGATAAAAATGGTAAAACACATTTATTTGCTGCGCAATGGTCTACCGCTTCGCAACCCGGAAATTTTAGCGGTTGGTTTAAAGATTGCGAAATTGGGCATTACGTGGGCGATAGTCCAGAAGGGCCTTTTGAGTATGTAGGTATCGCTGTGCCAGACAAAGATGGTTTGTTTAATTCGCCACACAACCCAACGGTTAGTAATATTGATGGGCAATATCAGCTTTGTTTTATTGTTAACGAAAACAACGATTTAAAAACACAACGTATTATAATGTATGTTGCCGATGATTTAAATGATACTTGGCGACCAGCAAAAGGAGCCGAAGCCGACTGTACTATTTTACGCCAAACTAAAAACCCCGAAGTGTGGAATTATACAGCAAGGTTAGGCGTTTCTAATCCATCATTAATTAAATACAATGGCAAATATTTTTTATATCACAAATCTGTGGTTAGAAAAGAACCTAAGGGCTATGTGTATTCTTATGGTGTTGTGGTTGCCGATAATGTTGAAGGTCCATATATACATCAACCAACAAGGGTAACCGAAGAAAAAATGCCTCTTGAAGATGCTTATGCATTTACAATGAAAGATTCTGTATACATGATTAGTCGTGATTTTAGAGCATCTTTAGGAAATAGCGGAGGTGGTTTATTATGGAAATCGGGCGATGGTTTTTCGTTTCCAGCTGAAAAAACAGAACGATCTTATGAAGATTTACAACACTATGTAGGAGAAGAATATCTAAAAGATGCCGTGTCATACCGAGGTAAAAAAGATGGCCATTTAGAGCGTGCACAAATCCTTTTTATAGACGATAAACCAGCCTATTTATATTTAGCAACAGGAGTTCAGGTAAAGCCAGGTTATGGCAGCAGTTCTCATGTTTTTAAAATAAGTTTTGAGTAAAACTAGTACAAAGCAGTAAGCTTAAGTTTACGTGTTTTTTTGATGCGTTTACACGGAAAGGTTTCGGAACTGTTAATTTCAAAGTAGAAAAAACATTCAATAAAAACGAACCTGTTATTTTAAAAATTCGTAATAATATCAAATAATTAATACATGCGTTATATAAACTTTCAAAAAGGGCAGTTCAAAATTATTATAGCTATTATAATTACTGTTTTTTCGGTAGGATGTAAATCAAAAACAACAAAGAAAAAGAATGTTGAAGATATTATAACCGAAACACCTTCAGTTAAATTTACCTATCAAGATATTACCGGTATCGGTAAAGATTCGCTTTATAATAGACGCGATAATAGCGATATTATTAAAGTCGATGGCACGTATTACGTTTGGTACAGCCGCATGGACAGCCCTATTACATCGGGGTATTGGGCTACTATTTGGTATGCAACATCTCAAGATGAAGGCCGTACTTGGGAAGAGCAAGGCATGGCTCTTGGTTTAGGAGCAGAAGGAGCGTTTGATAGCCATTCCGTTTTTACGCCTAATATATTGGTGCGTAATAATAAATACTACATGTATTATACAGGCGTAAAACCAACTCCTGGAAATAAAAATAAGGTGTTCGAAGGCAATTCTACTACCGATATCACGGCAATAGGTTTAGCAGTTTCCGATAATCCAAACGGACCATTTGAACGTGTAGAAAATAATCCGGTTTTGGAGATTAGCGATGTCGATTCAGATTTTGATAGCTTTCGTATAGACGATGCGAGTTTGTTGGTTCGAGATAATAAAGTTTGGTTGTTTTACAAAGGCAGGTCTATTGCCGATGGTAAAGCCGGGCCAAGTAAAACAAAAATGAGTGTGGCTTATGCAAATCAGCCAGAAGGTCCGTTTAAAAAACACGATGGCCCATTGTTAGATAAAAGTCACGAGGTGCTTATTTGGGGTAAAGATGGAGGCATAGTGTCGTTGGCATCAATCAATAAGACTTTAAATATTTCTGCCGATGGTGAGCATTTTTTTGTCTTGCAAGATAGCTTGAAAAACATTCCAAAAGCTCCAGGATTATATCGTCCGCATTTAGAAAATGGAAATCCGGAAATTAATGTGCCAGGTTGGGGCATTGCAATGATTCAGAAAAAAGGATGGGCTTATTTAGTGAGATTCGAAATGAATAATTAAGCTTTTTATAGATAAAACTAACCTTTGCTTTACATATTTCTGTTTTGGAGTGTAGAGCCAAATAAAACACATATGAAATATATAGTCGCATCCTTTTGTTTTTTGATGCTTTTTAATTGTTCTGAAAAAAAAGAGGAATCACCAAAAACACCTTTGAAAATTTGGTTTAATCAACCTACCAAAAAATGGAATCAAGGGCTGCCGATAGGTAATGGTAGTTTAGGCGCCATGATTTATGGGAATCCAAAAAATGAAATTATTTGTTTAAATGAAGAAACCATTTGGACAGGCGGAAAAGACTATAATCGAGATAAAAAAGATGCCGGAAAATATATAGATACCATCCAAAAACTTCTTTTTGATGAGGCGTATATGGATGCAGAAAAAATGGTTCAAGATAAAATTCTTAGCGATCGTTTACCATCGGGTGAAAACACGTATCAAATGCTTGCCAATTTATTTATTGAAACTCCGGGTTTAGATTCCATATCCAATTACAAGCGAGAGTTAGATATTAACACATCTTTGGTAACTACATCTTTCAGTAGTAATGGTGTTCATTTTAAACGCAATTACTTTTCTAGTTTTCCAGACAAGGTGATGGTTTATAAATATACGGCAGATAAAAAAGGTGAAATTAATATGTCTGCTTGGGTAAAAAGAAATGCTCAAACTAAAATATCGGTATCCGAAAATAAAATTGAATTTTCAGAACATGTTGGTAATGGTCATGGCGTGAAGTTTCATGCTACGCTTCATTTTGAAACAGTAGGCGGTACATCCGAAGTATTAGAAGGAAAGTTAGTGATTTCTAATGCCGATGAGGTTCTTGTAAAAGTTATTGCAGCTAGTGATTATCGCGGTTCTAATCCTGAAATAGACTGCGAGCAGATTTATAGAAACATAGCTTCGTCTTCATATAAAAAACTTTTAAATAGGCATACAGAAGATTATCAATCGTTATTCCATAGACTCGCTTTTAAAATATCTGATAATACAGGAGAAGATTTACCAACCGACGAGCGTTTAAAGCAAGTTAAAGCAGGAACAGAAGATAATTACCTTACGCAATTACAATATCAGTTTGGTCGATATTTACTTATTAGTAGCTCACGTCCGGGTACTTTACCAGCCAATTTACAAGGTATTTGGGCAGACGGATTTACACCGCCTTGGAATTCTGATTATCATATTAACATCAATGTGCAAATGAATTATTGGATGGCCGAAATGACAAACCTTGCCGAATGTCACGAGCCATTTTTAGAATTTATTGGAAACCTAAGGGAAATGGGACGTATTACGGCTCAAAAAACATATAACGCTAGAGGTTTTGTGGCGCACCACACAAGTGATGCTTGGCATTCTACAGCAGCTTTCGGTAAAGCAAGATATGGCATGTGGCCTATGGGTGCCGCTTGGTGTTGCCAACATTTATTTACACATTACGAGTATACTGAGGATAAAGAATATTTAAAAAATCAGGCGTATCCAATAATGAAAGAAGCCGCTTTGTTTTTTGTCGATTTTATGGTTAAAGATCCAAAAACAGGGCTTTTAGTTACGGGGCCGTCTATTTCACCGGAAAATAATTTTTTAACTAAAGAAGGTGAAAAAGCAACCTTGAATATGAGTCCGACGATGGACAGAGAAATAGTGCTCGAACTTTTTTATAACTGTATTGCTTCCGCAGAAATTTTAAATATTGATAAAGATTTTAGTGATTTGCTTAAAAGTAAAATAGCACAAATGCCACCGCTTAAAATTGGTAAAGATGGTAGATTGTTAGAATGGGTTGATGAGGTTGAAGAAGCGATGCCGGGACACCGACATATTTCGCATCTGTATGGTTTGCATCCGTCAAATCAAATTTCAAAAACTAAAACACCTGAGCTTTTTGAGGCAGCTAAAAAAACCATTGCAGGTCGTTTATCTAAAGGTGGCGGCCATACAGGTTGGAGTCGTGCATGGATTATCAATTTTTATGCACGTTTGTTGGAGGGTGATAAAGCTTACGAGAATATTTTGGCATTGCAACGAAAATCTACTTTACCGAATTTATTAGATGTGCATCCGCCATTTCAAATTGATGGAAATTTTGGTGTGGTTTCGGGTATTACAGAAATGTTAATGCAAAGCCAGAATGGTGAAGTGCATATACTGCCAGCTTTACCCAAAGCTTGGTCATCGGGAAGTATAAAAGGTCTTGTTGCTAGAAAAGGTTTTGAAATCGACATGACTTGGGAGTTAGGTAAACTGAAAACATTAGTGATAACTTCTAAATTGGGGAATACTTTAAACTTGCGTTATCAAGATGAAGTAAAACAAATTGAGACTAAAAAAGGAGAAGTTTTAGAGTTTAATTATTAAAAGCAGGATGGAAGCAATTACCCATCCAAACGCCATAAAAATAGTACTAATGAAAAGCATAAAAATAACAGTTTTAGCCGTTGCCGCTTTATCTATTTGTCTCTGTTCTTGTAAAGAAATTGATAAAAAAAATGAAACGGTTAAAATCGAAAGCATAAAAGATAGCGTGCAAGTGCCAACGGCAATGTCCGATCATTGGAAGTTTATCGGAGCATCTATAAACGAACCGGGTTACGATGTTTGGGGAAGTTCCCCAATTAGAGACGAAGCTGGAAATGTGCATCTTTTTAGTGCTAGATGGTCTTCTGCCACGCCGTTTAAAAAGGCGTGGAGGTATAATAGTGAAATTGCTCATTATGTATCTAAAAGTCCTGAAGGACCATTTAAGTTTGTGGAAGTTGTAGCGCAAGGCAAAGGTGATCATGCATGGAATGCCGCTGGTTTTCATAACCCAAGTATTAAAAAAATTGATAACCAGTATGTATTAGTGTTTATAGCTAACGATGGCGACGAAAATCATGGTCCGAGTCAAAGCATAGGCATGCTTGTGAGTAATAGCCTTAATGGGCCTTGGATAGAGAAACCAAATAAAAATAAACCTTTGTTGAGTCCGCCTAGCAATCCCTCTATTTGGTGTTTTGATAGTGGTCTTGGTGTCAATAATCCGGGACTTATAAAACACCCAAACGGAAAATATTATCTGTATTTTAAGGCCATGGCTGGTCCAAAAGGCAAAGGCGGAAAGGTGAGTATGGGACTTGCTATTGCAGAAAAATTAGAAGGCCCGTATGTTATTCAATCCAAACCTATTACAACAAACGAGGTTAGAATAGAAGATGGATATGCGTTTATTTGGAAAGATAAAATTTGTTTGTTAACTACAGATAATCACGGCATTTTAGAAAAAGGCGGCGGTTTACTTTGGGTGTCCGATGATGGACTTCAATTTAAAGCAGAACCACTTTCTGGGTTTCATAATTTTCAAAGTTTTTATTTAAACGGAAATGTTCCAGAAGGAGCAAATCCGCGTTATGGAAAGCATGTTAAGTTAGAGCGCCCACAATTACTTATGGATGTAAATAATGAGCCTGAATATTTGTTCTGTCCAAGTGGTGTTGCGCTCGATGGTAGTGATGGTACAAATAACTATGTTCTAAAATATCAGAGGTAAAACTTAATCAAGAAAGAATAAGTTATATCACATAAAAAAAGTCCGATTCACTAGAATCGGACTTTTTTGTGCTTAAATGATTATTAAGGTTTGTTTATTGCTTAGCAATGCGTTTTACAAATGCGCCTGCATCTGTTTTAACTTGAAATAAATAAATGCCGGTGTTTAAACTAGACAGATTAATTTCAGACTGCACATTATTAATCGTTTTATTTAGTAAAATTCTGCCATTTAAATCGAAAACAGTAATGTCTGCATGTTGCGATTGTGTGTTTTGTATGGTCACAACATCTTTTGCTGGGTTTGGGTAAAAATCCCATCCTTGTGCAGCTTCATGAGTGTTTACATTTAAAACAGGGGCACCAAAATCTTTCCATACATCTCCTGTAGTATAATCGGTAGCATTAACAGAAGAAGGAATTGTTAAAGTCGCTCCAAATACATCTGCAAATATTGATGTGTTTACAGAAGCGCCATCTGGGTTATATCCAAGCGGTATAAATGTGGTGTATTCTACAATTATATTGGCTAAACTTGTACAGCCTTTAAACATATTATAGTTGTTTTCGGTAAGTGAAGTTAATGTAGCAGGAAAAGTAATAGATTCTAGTGATGTGCATGAATTAAAAGCACCCGTATTAATCACTTCAACCAAAGGGAAATCTATAGTTTTAAGATTGCTTGCCTGCCAAAATACTAAACCCGAAGTAGGATCTGATGCATTACCTACATGAGTTAACGCAGGGAAACTTAAAGCTACTGCAGCCGTTTTTCTAAAAGTTTGCGCTCCAAGAGAAACTAAACTGCTAAAATCGGCATTTGTTAGTGTACCCGTATTTTCAAAGGTATTGTTTCCGGCAATAGTTGCACCACTCACATTTAGAGTTGTTAATGCAGAACAATTTTTAAAGGTGTTGTTACCAAGAGTACCTGTAACGCCACTAATGTCTACAGTAGTTAATGCAGAACAATTTAAAAAAGCACTATTACCAATAGAAATGGCATTTGGCAGATTTACAGTTTCAAGACCAGAACATGCATTAAAAGCTTGCAAGCCAATAGCCACTGCAGCCGTACTTGTTATCGATGTAATGTTGGTGTCGGTGTTAAATACGCCAGAAGGAAGTAATGTTACATTGTAATTATACGTGCCATCGGTAACTGTAGCAGGTATATTTAAATTGGTTACAGTATAGCCTATAACTTTTACTTCGGTAGTTGTTGCCGTAACCTCATAGGTGTAATCGCCTGCTGTAAATGTTGCACCTTCTGTTTGTGCATAAGTGAACGTTATACTTAGTAACGTAATAAATAATAGTAATGTTTTTTTCATCTTAAAAAGTTTTAAATGTTTAGTTATTGGATAATAGCTAAGTTATTTAAAGCTTTAGGATTCAAATGGTGTGTTTTGTAGCAAGAAAGGATGGAAAATGTTGCGGTTTATATGTAATGTAATATTTTGTTTACGTATTTAGTGTGTTGTTCTATTTAGAGAATTAAAATGAAGTTATTTAGTTTTTCAGTAGTATAGCTTTTTTATACCCAAATATATCTCAAGTTTAGAAGAAGAACTACAGATCTAAGCAACCCTAAATATGTTAAAAATGAATTTTAAAGCACTTTACGTTAACAGGTTTGCAAAATATATTTATATTTAGCCTGCAATACACCTTAAGCTAGTGTTTTGCCATTCTTCCCTAAAGAATATACATAGAAAATATAATAACCAAGTTTAGCATATTAGACTAAACCTTGTTTGCACGTTCCGTTGTTTTAATGTGAATGCGGTGAGCTTTGTTTTTGTGTTTTGTGCTGATTTAGTAAAGTAGTTGGATGGAGATTTTGGTCTTTGTTTGATAGTAGTAATTAGAAGGAACTAAATGGATATAAAAAAAGCGATACAATTAGCAATAAGTAATACTCTACAAGAAGGGTTGACAGATATTTTTCCAAGACCATTCGAAGTTGACCTGTTGAAAGATATCGCTTTTAAAAATAAAGTTTATGATTCTGTTAAGGATTCAATTGAAAAGGCAATTAATAAAGATTGTATTGAAAAAGGATTGGGACTTACTACATTAAAAATCCATCCAATTAGCCATGTCTTATATCCTAAAAAAGAGGCTTTTGATTTTCGGAAATGTGCTCTAATTGATCCTTTGGATACTATTAAATATTTGTCGCTTGCATTAATGTTAGTAGATGATATTGAGCGAAATAGAATTAATAAATCTAAAAATAGAATATTTTCTTATCGTTATAAAAAAGACTTAAATGGTAAATATGTTTTTGATCCAAAATTTAACTTTACTTCGTTTAATAATAATGTTAGTACTAAGATTAAAAAAAACACTGTTAAAGTTTTAGTTAAATGTGATATATCTAATTTTTATGATAGACTAAATCTACACAGATTAGAATCGATATTACTTTCGTTAAACGTTAATAAAAACGTAGTAAAGCTAATTAATGAAATATTACTTTTTTGGGCTAATCGTGATTCCTATGGATTACCTGTCGGTTCGAATGCTAGTCGAATATTGGCAGAGGCTGCTCTATTAGATATTGATAAGTTTTTGATTTCACATAAAGTTGATTTTTGCAGATTTGTTGATGACTATCGCTTTTTTGCTCCTGACTCAAAAACTGCTCATTACTGGTTATCATTGTTAGTAGAAAGATTGAGTATTGAAGGTTTGTATATTAATCAAAGTAAAACTTACATTGAAGATGTCTCAAGTAAAAAGAAAGAAATTACTAAAACTGAAATAGATGATATTAAATCTGACAGAAAAAAAGAGGTTAAATTAATATCTGGATATTCTGGAACAATTCCAACAAGATTTAGAAATGCTTCAGAGAAAGAAATTAGGAATATTCAAGAAAAATCAAGTGATAGTATCATAAATGGTATTGAAAATGCAAAAATCATCAAACCAGATGATTTTCGTGAATATTGTAGAGTTATTCTTTATAAAAAAGAATACACAAAATTTGTTGATCTTCCTAAGTATTTAGAGAAGTTTCCCCAATTCCACCCTTATGTCGTTGATTTACTAATCAAGCATTATAAAGAAATCCCTGAAGAGATTTGTGAATCCTTAAAATCAGATTTTAGTCAATTGTTAGCTCAGGCTCATTATTTACCAGAGTATATAGCAATAGCAATTGTGAATTTACTTTCGTCTGAGGGCTTCAAAAATTCGGAAGCTCTATTTACATACTTTCGTGAACTTCGCAGAAATGCTGGGGCATATATCGGGAGAGCAACTTTAGAGTCATTAGAAAAAATAATTGACCGTGGGCAAGTATTGGAAATTAGGCAATATTATAGCAGGGCTGATCTTTGGGAAAAGAGACAAATAGTAAGAATAATAGATAGAAAATTACACTTAGAAGAAAAAAATGCGTGGTTTAAAAATATAAAAATGAACGAAGCTGAAGAGTTGTTCTTGATAGGTTCGATATCTAAGAAATAATTATTGCCTTTTTATAACCAAGAAAATAACGCGAGTTGTTTCTCAGTTATAGATTTGGGTGTTACTAAATTGTCTTAAAAATTAGCAGCTTCTTTTATGCTAAGTTTCATGTGAAAAAAAATGTTTGATGCTATTAAAAAAAAATATCTGGAATGGATATAATTGAATTAATTAAGAATAATCCGAAATTTGCTTTTACGGCAGTAGTGGCTATCATAGGGGTGTTTTTTGCTTATAAAAGACATAGTATAGCTAGTAAGAAATTAAGAATGGATACTTCTGATTTTCAAGAAAAGAAGAATAAATTCAAATTATACTTAGCTGATAGCTACAGTGTCTTAACTAAAAAGGAAAAGTATTTAATATTTCAAATAAAAATCACAAATCAGGCTAATAGTAAAAATTCATTCACCGGTGATTTAGATATTCAATATTTTAATGAAAAAAAAGATATAAATGTTGTAAAACTAAAACATCAATCAGAATTATTTAATTCAATCCAACATAAAGGCTTGAATGAATTAGATACGAATATTAGAGTAAATGAAAAAGAAATAAAATCAGGTTGGTTAATATTTAAATGCCCTCAACATTTAATTAATTTTAGAGTAAAGAAATTTGTTATTACAATTTCTGATGTTGAGAATAACTCATTAAGTATTGATGTTTATCTTATTAAAGATCTAGTTTATGAAGTTGAAAACAATAAATCTTAATACTTATTATGTTCGTGAAAACGGATTAATTTCCTCCCCGACTTTGGGAGAGGGACGAATGATTCCTGCTTTAGTAGTTTCTAAAGAAAATGACAAAAGCTTAAAAGAATTAATAAATATTCACTTAGACACTCCTCCTGGTGATGCGGTCGTTCAATGGGGAGCTCCTTTTATTCATTATTTTAGGCCCAAAATCTGGCATTTGCATATAGCGTTTAGTCAGCCAATGGATTATAAGTTTGAAATAGAATTTAATTTAGAAAAAGATTATTCTTTAATAGATGCTATCCATCTTTCAAGAGCTTTATATCTAATTTATGGTGAAAAAGGAGAAAAGGTTTCCCAAAAAACAGATGAAATGATTTTGGTTGAAATACCTGAGATGCATTCAGATGTTTTATGGAATAAAACACTTAATAACATATTAAACAGAAAATTTAAAAAAATCGGAATACCTAAAAAAGAGATAAAAAAAGAAATTAAAAACCATATATCGAATATGAGAAAATTACTGTTGTTAAGAAAAGAATAAAAGCTAGCTTCCATTTAATATACCTCATCCAAACAAAAACACACAACCTCAAACTCTCACACAACCTCATAATTCTAGTTGTACTTGTTTTTAGCTGCTGTTCTCAACAAAAGCATACGTTTTCAAAAGAAGATTGTACGGACAGATTATACAGTGCATAAATATATTCAGTTGTAAAAACATGAGTTTTAAGATAAGCTAAAGTGAGTGATATTTATTTTTAATAGTTACTTTGGCTTTAAAACAAAGAACAAAGAACAAATAACAAATAAATGAGAAAGTTAATACTGATTGCTATATGTGCTGTTTTTGTAACATCTTGCAAGGACGAAGCAAAACAAAATTCTAATATTGAAACCACCCCAATTGAAGGTTTAACACAAGGGCCAATAGTGCATAAGGCATTAACCGACGAACAATTGGCGAAAATTAAAGATATACAAGAAACTTTTAATGAGGTTTACCCAGTTTCTCTAGATGAAACAATTACAAATTTTAAGCGCGACCAAAACCCAGATAACGAAATAAATATTTGGCAGAATATGGCGAGTGCCTACAAACCGTATGCTTTAAACAACGGAGGAGAAGAAAAACTTGGTGCTAGAAGAGAGGCTTTTAGATTAATTTTAATGCGCTCTATGATGCCTGATAAAGAAGCCATAAGCAGTTCGGAATTAAAAATACTGAGTGAGAGTGAAGCTCAAGAAATTTTAAAAAATTACACCTTAGAGGCTAAGCCCGTTAAAGTAGAAAAGCGATAAGCACTTTAGTTTAGATACTATATTACAATGCAAATAAAACCAATAACCTTATTAATTTTTAGTGCCTTTGTAGCGCTTTCGTGCAAGGAATACGTGGGTAAAGATGTTACTAATTATCGGTATTTTGATGTCGCGTTGGCAGATACTATTCCGGATAGTAAACTGAAAGCAGTTACAGACATGGAACATCTAGAATATGGTGTAAGTGTTGCTTATGTAAACGAAAATAATGATACTATAATTCCGTTTGGTAAATACGCGTACTACGGCACAGATATTTTAGAGTTTTATGCCAATGTTATGGAGCATCCTAACGATAGTACGTATGGACGCCAAATGGCGATAGACAAAAACGAGAATATTCTATTCGATCTTGTGATGTATGATAATGGCTTAGAACCGTTTAATGATGGGTTAACGCGAGTAATCCGAAACGGTAAAATGGGATATGCTAACAAATTCGGACAGGTTGTAATTGCTTGCGAATACGACTATGTAAAATGGTTTGAAAACGGAAAAGCCGAAGTAACTTACAGCGCTAAAGAATATTTTGATTTAGATGAACACCGTGTTGTGGAAAGTGACAATTGGTTCTCGATTGATAAAAAAGGAAATCGGGTAGACTAACCTTAATTAATAACTATGATTGATACCACTGTAATTATAGCATTAGTTATTATTTTAATCTGTCATTTAGCAGCGATTTCCATTGGATATAAAACAAAAAAGACCGCATTATCTATTGCTTATGTAAATGCGGTTTTTGTAATCGGGATGCTTATTTCTTGGGCTGTCGATACCGTGAATATAAAAACGCATCACTTCGAAACGAGAGAATGGTTTGTACTCGGTTTTGAGGTTTGTGTTTTATTATGCGCTATATCTTCTATTACAAAATTCTATAATAAAACTTTTGTGAACGTGATAACCTATATTGGGTTTTGGTTGCACGTATTGGCTTTAGTGGGGATGCTTGTTTTTATGTGGTGGTTTAAACTAGAGCGCTTGTATTAAGTAGAATATAAGTTTACTGAAGTTGTACCTAGCTGTGCTTAAAAAAAGAGAGCGGTTTACTTTAAGGCGTGTTTACCAAATAGCAAGAATAAAATTCCGCTAGTTTTACTGCCTATATTTTTTCTAATAATAGAGAAGGCTTTTGTGATTTGAGCTTCTACCGTTTTAATAGATACCTTTTGATATTCTGCAATTTCAACGTTAGTTAAGCCTTCTTGTCTACTTAAAATAAAGGTTTGTTTACATTTTGGAGGCAGGTTTTGTATTTCTTGTTTTACTAGGGAAATTAAGTTTTCTATGTTGTTATCTTGATCTTCAACTACAGTATCTAAGGCCTCTATATATTTTTTTTCTAAAGCTATAGTTGCTTTTTCTTTTCTGTAAAGGTCAATAAACTGGTTGTATATAGATTTGTATAAATAATTTTTCAGGTTAAAATCATCTTTTAATTTCTCTCGCTTTTGCCAAATACTCACAAATACATTTTGTACAATATCTTCTGCTGTACTATGGTCGTGAGTTAAGCTATAAGCATAAACGCAAAGTTTTTGGTGAAACAGGTCTACCAACTGGGTGTAAGCCGCTGTGCTGCCCTTTTTTAACCCTTTGATTAGTGTTGCGTTATTTATTGAGAAATCAGTCATTCAGTGAATTTTCTTCTGCTAATTTAAAAAAATGTTGATAAAAAGTTAGGGTATTGGAAATTTACTTCGTTATAATATAAAACAGAAGGGGATAATGGTTTCTAAAGAAATAGAAAATATTATAGTAAAATACTTTACTAATCAGGCATCGTTAAGCGAGTTAGATCAATTAAATCAATGGCTTAAAGCACCAGGGCATGGACCGTTGTTTGATAACTACGTAAAAACGAATTACGCTATTAACCATACTATTAAGGAGTACAACGCTATGCAAACAAAAAAGCATTTGTTGGATATTATTAGTAAAGATAAAAAGGCAGAAAAAGTATTTAAAATTAAACGTATCGCTTTTAGGTATGCCGCTGTTTTAATACTGTTTTTAGGGTTAGGCTATGTGTTGATGCAAGGTTTTTTTAGTACGCCTAAAACCTTAGAGTTAGTAGAAGAGCAAATAGAACTTCTATTAGAGAATGATAAAGCCGTAGTTGTTATTAATAAAGATGATGTACAAGAAATTATAGGTAGCGATGGTAAGGTGATAGGGACGCAACGAGGAGATAAGCTAGTTTATAATACTGACGTAGTAGATGGTAAATTGATATATAATACCTTAAGTGTACCGTATGGAAAACGTTTTGAGCTTAAACTATCCGACGGGACTGTTGTTACTTTAAATGCCGGCTCGTCATTAAAATATCCTGTTAATTTTATTAGTGGTCAAAACAGGCAAGTGTTTTTAAAAGGGGAAGCTTTTTTTAATGTAACTAAAGATGAAAATCATCCTTTTATAGTGAACGCGAATAATATTGATGTTAAGGTGTTGGGTACAAAATTTAATGTATCATCTTATTCTGAAGATGAAAATATAAGTACTGTTTTAGTAGAAGGCTCTGTAGATGTGTCTAGAAATGGAACGCAAAACAAAGAGTCTGTTATTCTAAAGCCAGGTTTTAAAGCTGCCTGGAACAAGTATAGCAATGCTATTGATGTAGAACAGGTAGATGTGGAACCACATGTGGCTTGGCTCGATGGCCGATTAATTTTACATGAGGTTGCTTTTACCGATATATTAAAAAAACTAGAGAGGCAGTATAATGTTAGTTTTATTAATAAAGATAAAAAGTTAGAACAACGTTATTTTACAGCCAAATTTGATACAGAAGATATTTACGAGGTATTAGAAAGTTTAAGCACCTCCGGAAATTTTGAATATGAATTTAATAAAGACAACATTATAATTAATCCATAAAAACAATAAAATTAATGATTGAAAACTGACAAATTAGAACACAATTTCAAAGAAAATTAAAGTTGCTATTTTACAGTTTACTACAACAGCAATTGTAGTATAACATAAAAAAAATCGGAAAATGCAGCAACACGTTCCGATTTAGTAAAAAGTGATTCCAATGTCTAACACATTAAATCAAACCAAAAGTATGAAAAAATTCATTATTGAGATGGGTGAAGTACTATCTCTCTCTAAAATTAGTTTAAAAATGAAGCTAACCTCTCTATTGCTCTTTTTTACGTTGTTACAAATTCATGCCAATACGTTTTCTCAAAATGTAAAAATTACATTGACATGCGAAAATATGCATGTTGAAGATGTTTTAAGTGAAATTGAAAGAAAAACAGATTTTAAATTTCTCTACGAAAAGAACGTTTTTGTGAAAAGTAAAATCACAAGTATTACTTCTGATAAAGAAAAACTAGAACATGTTTTAAAAAGACTTTTTAAAAGCTTAAATGTTGATTACAAGGTTGTAAATAAACAAATTGTTATAGTAAAAAAAGAAGAAAGTAAACCGCTTATACATACTATAAAAGAAGCGGTAAACAAGTTTGTACAGCAAAATTTACAAGGTAAAGTTACCGATGAAAATGGTGCGCCTCTACCAGGAGCTACAATTGTCTATAAGGGGCTTAGAAATGGTACCAGTACAGATTTTGATGGTAATTTTAAATTACCTTACGTTAAAGGTGCTACAGCAATTGTGGTATCGTACGTGGGGTATGAAACTCAAGAAGTACAAATTAATAATAGAGCCACTATTGATATTAAGTTACAAAGTTCTGTAACAGGTTTAGAAGAAACGGTAATTGTTGCATATGGTAAAGTTAAAAAAGAAGCTTTAACGGGTGCTGTTGGTGTTATCGATGTGTCTGCATTAGCACTACAAGGAACCATAATTAATGTTGATCAGGCTTTGCAAGGTCAGGTAGCAGGTGTTCAGGTAAGTAGTCCAAGTGGAAAACCAGGTGCTGCGGCTCGAGTTCGTATTCGTGGTAGTTCGTCTCTTTTAGGAACCAACCAACCGTTATTTGTTGTAGATGGTATACCTATTACTCCAAATACAGAAACTCCCGGATATGCTGGTTTTATTGATAGTATTAGTAATAATGAATCTACTACGTTAGAAAATGAAGGTTTTAATAACGATTTAGGTTTTATCGATTTTAATAATATAGAGGCTATTACCATTTTAAAAGATGCGACAGCCACTTCAATTTATGGGTCTCGTGCTGCAAATGGTGTTGTTATTATTACTTCAAAAACAGGAAGAGGAGCCAGAAAACCGGAGTTTCAACTTTCTATTACACAAAGAGCAAATCTAATTCAAAAAACAGATGTGCTTAATTCGGCTCAGTATCAAACACTTTATTCTGAGGCTATTAATAATTATGTAAATTCTGGAGGTACTGTACCAACTACAGATTCTTTTGGGCAAGGTATTTTGGCAGGAACAGAAGTTGATTTAACCACTAATACCGATTGGCAAGATTTATCTGTGAAAACATTTACAAACACCTCCAATTATGCTTTAAGTGTTAGAGGTGGTGGCGATAATGGTTCATACTATTCATCTTTAAGTTTGCAAAATGATAATGGCGCTATTATTGGTGATAAATTAACGAGGTATGCTTTTGGTTTGTCCTTAAATCAAAAAATAAAAGATAATTTAAAGTTTACTACTAACATTAGTTTAGGTCGTGTAGAAAGTGATTATGCTTTAAACAGCCTTAACTCAACTTTAGAAGCAGCAACCTATTTACGACCAGATGTAACACCTTATGATGAAGATGGAAATCTTGTGTCTCGTTTTGGAGATATTTATAATCCGCTAACTTCTAAAGATAGAAGAGTAACTTCAACTAACTTTTCTATGCTTGCTAATATGGGAATTGAGTTTGAGCCTATTAAAGATTTGTTTATTAAAACTACAGGAATACTTCAGCAAATAGATTCTGAAAGTTATAGCTTCTACCCAAGCTACTCTGTAAGTGGTGCTACTACTAATGGTAAAGGAGCTTTGGTAAATAGAAAAACCATTAACCCTTCTGTAGAAACAACTGCTACTTATGATTTTTCTTTAGGAAAAAGTGATTTTAATGTTTTAGTTGGTAACACCTTTCAAAATGAAAACACGGAGACTATTAATTTTTATGGTGAAAACTTCCCGAATGATGATACGTTAACGGGTATTAGTTATGCTGGTGAAAGTCTTTCTGCACAGGAAGCCGTTACAAAAAGTACTTTAGTGTCGTTTTTCTCTCGTTTTATTTATAATTATGATAATAAGTACATTTTAAATTTTTCAGGAAGAACAGATGGTTCTTCTAAATTTGGAGCAAATAATAGATGGGCAAGCTTTCCTGCTTTAGGTTTAGGTTGGAATATTCATAACGAAAAATTTATGGATAATGCCTATTGGTTAAACTTTTTAAAGATTAGAGGTAGTATTGGGCAATCGGGTAATGTTACCTTCGATCCTAACCAATCTTTTAGTTTATACGGTGCTTTAAACGGAACTAATGGAGTGTATAATGGCGATACAGGTGTTGTGCCATTGCGTATTGGTAACCCTGATTTAAAATGGGAAATTACAACGCAAAAAGATATTGGTATTGAGTTTGCTGTTTTAAATAATAAAATAAAAGGTGAGTTTGGATACTACCAAAAAGACACAAAAGATGTATTGTATCAAACGGAATTAGCGTCTTCTAGCGGCCTGTATACTGTAATTTCTAATTTAGGAAATACACAGAATAATGGGATAGAGTTAACCTTAAACTTTGACCTTATCAATAAAAAAGATTTAAAGTGGAATTTTGGATTTAATGCTGCTACAGCAAACAATAAAATAGTAAAATTAAATAGTAGTTATAAAGATGAGTATGGTGCTGTTTATTTAAACGGTTTGTATTTTAAAGAAGGTGAGTCGCTTGGTTTAATTAGAGGGCATGTGGCAAACGGACTTTTTGAGTCTCAGGAACAAATAGATAATTTAAATGCTGGTGCGCCAAGTGGTTTATATCAGTCATCATTAACAAGTCCTGGAGATGTTTATTATGCCGATTTAGATGGCGATGGCGAAGTGAGTTCTTCTGCATCTGGCCCTGATGTTACAAATATTGGTAGCATTGAACCTGATTTTTTTGGAGGTCTTAATACCAATATAAACTATAAAGGTTTGTCTCTAAATATTTTCGCAAATTATAGTCTTGGTAACGATATTTACTGGAAGGCAGGAGAGAATACTTATAGCTATACGTCACTAAACGACCAAGGGAATAAGCAATTGATAGCCTTAGATCGTTGGACGCCAGAGAACTTAGATGCTGAATACCCAAGAGCGGTTTACCGAACTAATTTAACAGGTGGGAACCAAAATAGCAGACAGTCTAGTTTATATGTGCATAAAGGAGATTACTTGCGTATTAAAACAGTAACATTAGGTTATAACTTAGATAGTCAAGCGTTGAAAAATATCAATTTTCAGGGGCTTTATTTATACGTAACGGCAACCAACTTGTTTACTATTACCAATTATCCGGGTGCCGATCCTGAGTTTGCAAATATTGCAAGCTTTAGAACACCAATAGATAGTAACAAGTACCCTGTATCAAAGCAGCTTATCGCTGGAGTAAGGTTAACCTTTTAAAAGATTTAAGACAATGAAAAATAACATCATATTATTCACAATTTTAACAGGCATCCTTTTTAGTTCTTGCGATGCGGCGTTAGATGTTCAGCCAGAAAATTATTTATTCGAAGATCAATTAGTTACCGATGATAAAAGTGCGCAAACCTCGTTAGTAGGGGTTTATACACAGCTAAACTGGACTTACTATCAGTATCTGGAAGTTATGTTGCCTTTAATGGATGGTTCGCTAACAACAACAAATTCAACTTGGATTTTTGGCGAAGCTTCAGACAATAGTTTCGATTCTAGCCAAGTTTCTTTAAACACGGTTTACGAGTGGCCGTATTATATTACTAACTCTGCCAATGCTACAATTTCGGCAGTAACTGATAATGCATCAGTTTCCGCAGGCGAACATGATAGAATTCTTAGTGAAGCCTATTTTCTAAGAGCCTTTGGTCACTATGTTGCGCTAAGAAGTTTTGGTCAGTTTTTCGACCTGTCTAGCGACTATGGTATTGTACTTCAAAATACGGTGTCTACTGTTGAAAATAGTAAAATAGCCAGATCTACAGTACAAGAAAGTTACGATTTTATTTTAGACGATTTAGATAAAAGTATTGAGCTTAATGCGGCTTTTACATACAATTATTACGCATCTTCAATAGCCGCGAAGGCTTTTAAAGCAAATGTTCTGCTGTATATGGGTGGTCAGGAAAACTACGAAGCGGCTGTTCTATTAGCCGATGAGGTTATTAACTCTGGCGATGTAGAATTAGAATCTAATTTTGAAGATGTTTTTGAAAATGGTGTAGCAAATAGCGAAGTAATATTTTCTAGAATAAATGGAGAAGGGCAAGCTAGTAAGTTATCATACTATTATCAAAGTTTAGTTAAGGTTTCTCCTTGGCTTCAGGACTTTTTAGTAGACGATCCAAGAAAAGAGGCATCATACAATACGAGTAATTTGTTCCTTAAAAAAATATACACGAGTGGTGTAAGCGGTGGACCAGCAAATTATATGCGTTTGGCCGAAGTTTATTTAATAAAAGCAGAATGTCAGGCACGTTTAAATTTACTCGCTCAAGCGGAAGAAACTCTTAATGCTGTGCGTAATAGAGCGTATGGCGGTGCTGCTCCAGATTTAGAGTATACCTCTCAAGAAGAATTACTTGATATCATTTTCGACGAGTATGTAAAAGAACTTTGTTTTGAAACTGGGGCCGTTTGGTTTGCTGCCATTCGCCATGGTAAAATTGAAGAAATTAAAACAAATGTTACCAGCTCCAATCAGTATATTTTTCCAATTCCTATTAGCGAATTAGAAAATAATACACTCTTCGGGCCACAAAATCCAGGGTATCTGGGTATTTAAAAATTAATTTTTTCAATTATTTAGTCAGTATAGTGCTTCAGGCTATATAACAGTCTGAAGCTCTATTTTACTATTTTTTATTTCCTAAAACATGAACATTAAAAACATAGTTTTTGCAAATATCTTGTGCCTATATAGCATATGCGGTATTTCGCAAAACATTAATTTAAATAATAAAGTACCGGCCGATGCTACCGTTAAAATGGGTACACTAAGCAACGGACTAAAATATTATATCAAACATAATGCAAAACCTCAAAATAAGGCTGAGTTTAGATTGGTTATTAAAGCCGGATCTATTTTAGAAGACGATGATCAACAGGGTTTAGCTCACTTTGTAGAACATATGGCTTTTAACGGAACCGAAAGCTTTGAGAAAAACAAACTTATAGATTACTTACAAGGTTTAGGTGTGGAGTTTGGAGCAGATTTAAACGCACATACTAGTTTTGATGAAACCGTTTATAAATTATCTGTACCAACCGATACCGAAACATTTAATACCAGTTTGCAAGTTTTAAAAGATTGGGCAAATGGTATCACGTTTGAAAATGACGAAATCGATAAAGAACGTGGTATTGTTGCCGAAGAACTTAGAGCAAGAGGAGGCGCAGGTATGCGAATGTATTACAAGTCTATAGGTGAGTTAACCAATAATTCGCGCTATGCTGAGCGCGCTCCAGCAGGGAAATTAGATGTTATTTTAAATTCGGATTATGATGCCATGAAACGGTTTTATAGAGATTGGTATCGTCCAGATTTAATGGCCTTAGTTTTGGTTGGAGATTTTGATGTGCTAGAAGCCGAAAAAAAGGTAAAATCCCTTTTTAGTAGTATTGAGGGTCCCGAAAACCCTAAGGAAAGAATCTATTATAAAATTCCAGAAAACAGTTCTCCTGTGGTATCTGTAATTACAGATGAAGAAACACAAGGCGCTAGTGTTTCTGTTTATGTTAAAAAAGAAGAGACGCCAGTAACAACCTTACAAGACTATAAAATAGAATTATTAAAAAGCTTTTATTCTGGTATGCTACGCCAAAGATTATCCGATGTAGTGCTAGAAGCAAATTCTCCTTTCTTATCTACAAATGCGGGTATTGGAAACTTTTTAAGCAATATGGATAGCTATTATTTAAATGCTAAACTAAAGGAGGATAAAATTAATGAAGGCATAACGCGCTTGTTGATAGAAAGCTCGAGGGCTAAGCAATTTGGTTTTACAGAAACAGAACTGGAACGTTATAAAAAACTTTTATTGAATAATGCTGATTTACGTCAAAAAGAGACAGGTAAAATTTCTACAAAATATTATGTAGAGCAATACATTGATAACTTTACAGATGCTAAACCTATACCTAGTGATGCATTTGTATATCAGTTTTATACAGAGGTTTTTCCTTCTATTACAGTACAAGATGTTAATAACATAGCTACAGAATGGGTAAGAGATGATAATATGACTGTATTGTTAAAAGCTGTAGAGAAAAGTGATTTAAAATTGCCAACAGAGCGTGAGATAGAAAGCATATTAACACAGGTAAAAACTAAGTCTATAGAACCTTATAAAGATGAATTGGGTGATATTCAATTAATGCCGGAAAAACCAAAGCCAGGTAAGGTTTTAAAAGAAACGTATAATAAAAAGATTAATACAACAACTTGGGAGTTATCCAACGGTATTACAGTGGTTGTAAAACCAACCGAGTTCCAAAATGATTTAATATCACTTAACGGGTTTAGACCAGGAGGAAGTTCTGTGGCTCCAGATTCACTTTATGTTTCGGCTAGAAATGCTAGTAGTATTATTGGTGCTAGTGGTGTTAATGGTATATCAGATGCTGATTTGAAAAAGCTCAACATGGGGAAAACCCTAAAGCTTAAAACCTATATTAATTATTATAACGAATTGGTATCTGGTAATAGCTCGTCTGGAGATTTGGAAAGTATGTTGCAAATGGTAAACCTATATTTTACTAAGCCAAACAAAGATGCTGCTGTATTTAATACAAAAAAAGAAAGTTTAAAGTCGTTGTATAAAGATTCGGATAATAATCCTGGCGGTTTTTTTGAAAAGCGTATAACCGAAGTTATGTCTCAAAATCATTTAAGAGCTATACCAGAAACTGTAGAGCAAATAGAGAGAGAATTAGATTTAGACGAGGTTTACAGTTTTTATAAAGAGCGATTTTCATCAGCAAATGGCTTTTTGTTTGTTGTTGTTGGTAATGTTGATTTAGAGGTGCTTAAACCACTTGTAAATCAATATTTAGGAAGTTTGCCATCTAATTTAAATGAAAAAAGTACTTGGAAAGATACTGGGCTGCGCTATGCAAAAGGCGGTATTAAAGAAACCGTAATAAAAGGCTTAGATAATAAAAGCCAAGTTGATATGCGTTTTACAGGTACATTTAATTTTTCGTTAGAAGAAAAAGAGAAAATTAGCTTGTTAGCAAAAGTGCTTAAAATAAAATTAACGGAAGAGTTAAGAGAAAAAATGGCAGGTGTTTATGGTGTTAAAGTTTCTGGGTTTGCCTCAGATATTCCATACAAGTGGTTTAGACTTAATATAAGGTTTTCTTGCGATCCTGAAAATATCGAAAAATTAAAGGCTAAAGTTTTTGAAGAAATAGAAAAAATTAAAAAACATGGTCCGTCTCAAGAAGATGTTAATAAAATTAAGGAAGCTGAATTAGCAAATGCTAAGGAGTTTTTAGAAGTAAACTCGTTTTGGCTTTATAAACTTAAAACTGCTTATGAATACGATTTAAACCCAGAGTCTATTTTAGATTTTGAAAGTAAAATTAATAAGTTGAACTCTAAAATGTTTAAAGATGCGGCCAATAACTATTTTGATATGAAAGATTATGCCGAGTTTATTTTATTGCCAGAAGAATCCTCGAAAAAAGAGTAAAGATAAATACCCTAACCCTAATTAATAGTTACTTGAAAAGCTTCCTTTATAATTTTAAAGGAAGTTTTTTTTTGTTAAACCCTTGGCGTATTTTCTAAATGAAATATATTTCATAAATTAGTTACAGAAACTACAGCGTTCATTTTTTAGAGTACAAATAAAGAGTACAGCATGAGCATAGAGCAAGCCTATAATATTTGGGCCAATCAATACGACACCAACGAAAACCGCACGCGAGATTTAGATAAAAAGTGCACCATTGAAACCTTAAGTAAATATAAGTTTAGCAATGTGCTAGAGTTGGGTTGTGGCACAGGTAAAAATACCGAATGGTTATTGGCTCATGCGCAACAGATTATAGGTTTAGATTTTTCAGAAGAAATGCTGAACAAAGCAAAAGAGAAAATAGTAGACAGCAAGGTTACTTTTAAAAAAGCAAACTTAACCCAAAATTGGGGCGTCGATAATAATTTTGTCGACCTTATCACTTGTAGTTTAACGCTAGAACATATAGAGAACTTAGATTATATTTTCAATCAAGCATATTTAAAATTAAAAAAGGAGGGGCTCTTTTTTATAAGTGAATTACATCCTTTTAAACAATACTCGGGTAGTAAAGCTAGATACGAAACCGAGGCAGGCACTAAGGAACTAGAAGTTTATATTCATCATGTTTCAGAATATATCGATGAAGCCAAAAAAAATGGATTACAATTATTAGAGTTAAAAGAATGGTTTGATGTTGGTGCGGAACACGGATTACCTAGATTAATTTCTTTTGTCTTTAAAAAATAACATGTGCTCAGTTTCTGGTAAAAAGCTAAAAGTCGAGTTTGTAAGTCGCTAAAAACAAAAAGGTTTTTGTATTGTTAGTTTAAAATAAGATTAGACTTATCTTTGCATCTTTAAATTAGTATCTATAAAGGGCGGAGCACCTTCTGCCATGTATTTAATTTTTTTTATACCCAAAAAAACGTGTTGATAGCTGTTTATAACATTATCGTGTAGCACGTGTTTTTTGTGTTTTAAAAATGATAGAATAAAACCAATTATAATGGAGGTTGTTATTATTGAAGATGAAGATTTAGCAGCAGAATCTTTAGAGAAGTTGTTGTTAAAAAGTGAACATAAGCTTACTATTAAAAAACGCTTAGAAAGTGTAGCGCAATCTATAGAGTGGTTTAAGAGTAATAGTTGCGATTTAATTTTAAGTGATATTCATTTAGGTGATGGTGAAAGTTTTGAGATTTTCGAAACCTTAAAAATTACGACTCCTATTATTTTTACAACAGCATTTGATAAGTATGCTATACAGTCTTTTCAGTTTTTTGCCATAGATTATTTATTAAAGCCTTACGACAAACATAAACTGGATAAGGCGCTTGGAAAGTATGTAGATTACACAGCAACACCAACTGCAGATTATGGCCAAATAGAACATTTATTGGCGCATTTAAAAGGGGCAACAGATAGTAAAATCGAGCAGGAACGCTTTTTAGTTTATAGAGGCGACAAGTTGTTATCTATTACTCATAAAGAGATTGCTTATTTTATGGCCGAAAATAAATCACTTTTTTTATATACAACTACAGGCGAAAGTTATTTGTATGATGATACCATATTGAATCTAGAATTAAAATTATCGAAAAAAGATTTTTTTAAAATAAACAGAAAATTTATAGTTAGGCATAATGCCATAAAAACGATTGTAAAATACAGTCAGAATAGATTAAAAATAGAACTAGAGCCCTCTCCAAATATTAAAGATTTTATTTTTATTAGTTCTAAAAATGTTAATGCTTTTAAAGCGTGGTTAAATAAATAATATGCAGTCATCCAAATTCTGGACACGCTTAAAAAAACATCAACAGTACCTCTATATAAGTATTTTACTTATTGCTGTTTTTTTTATAGGCAGTTCGTTAATAACTCCAAAAATAACCTCGGTTACCGAAGATTTAATTCAAGATATTATTCAGGGTAATTTAAAATCAAAAGAAAATATTGTTGCCTTCGAATTTAATCAGTTAAATGGCGGATTAAAAAAGGCGCAAAAAATTATTCAAAATTCAGAAAATAATACTTTTGGATTTCTAAGAGAGAAGTTGCTTTTTACGGCAGATTTGGTGATAGAGCACCATAGCATACATAACAGTTTTGTCTCTTTAACTCTAGAAAACAGTGTGGATGAAACATATTTTTCTAATAAAAAGGACGCTGGGTATGCTGAAGAGATACAGATCCTTTTAAAAGATATTCGGTTTGTAAATCGGGATGTTTTAATAGATACTATTATCTCTAAAAATGAAAAGGTAATAAACCGAAAAATTTATGCCAAAAAGTTGCCAGATGATACAGTAATCTATTTTGGTTACGATGTGGATTTAATTGCGTTTTGGACATATTTCTCTGAAACCTATAAAGGTGATGGTGGTTACACAGTAGTGACCAATAAAGATGGTGTTTGTGTTTTGCATCCCGATACAAAATATATTGGCAAAAAAATAGATATGTATTTCGATACTATTTCTATTGAAACCATTTTAAAAAGTTCTCTAAAAATTAACGGTTATTATGTGCCAGAAAATGTAAACTCGCTAAAAGATAAAGCAACTTCTGAGTTTTTGGGCTTAGAGGTATTACGTTATTACGATACCATAAAAACGGGCGATACACCTTTAATTGTTATTGTGAGTTTTCCGATAGATATTCACTTAAAAGAAACTACAAAAAATATACAACGGTATTTTTCATGGATT
Source organism: Algibacter lectus (assembly GCF_004368925.1). Lineage (NCBI taxonomy): Bacteria > Pseudomonadati > Bacteroidota > Flavobacteriia > Flavobacteriales > Flavobacteriaceae > Algibacter > Algibacter lectus. The sequence goes on along the minus strand of NZ_SORL01000015.1, from coordinate 76,433 downwards.
AGTTTTTTGGCATTTTCTACCTTTATGTTGCTTTTGTTGGCTTCTAGGTTGCAAATGAAAAAGGAGTATGTAGAAAATTTAAAAGTTTTAGAAGAGAAAGAGCATCTAATAAACGTTAACGAAAAGTATCAAAAAGAAAATGCGGTGCTGCAATTAAATCAATTAAAGAAAAAGATAAATCCACATTTTTTATTCAACAGTTTAAATTCTTTACATGTTTTAATAGATTTAAATCCCGTGCTCTCTCAGCAATTTGTTTTAAAACTTGCCGATGTGTATAGGTATCTTTTAGATGAAAGGGATGGGAATTTAATTTCATTAAAAAACGAACTGACATTTTTAGAGCAATATGTGTTTTTACAAGAAATTAGATTTAATAAAAGTTTAAAAGTATCTATTATAAATAATTGTGATGATAAAGTTTTACTTCGGAAAATTCCATTTTTATCTTTAGAAACCTTGGTGGAAAATGCGATAAAGCATAACGAAATAACGAAACAAAAGCCCTTAATCATAGATGTTATTATTAATAGCGATTTTATTACCGTTAAAAATAACTTTACACCAAGAAAGCATAAAGCTAAAGATAGCCACCACATTGGGCTCAATTATTTAGGAAACACGTATCAATATTATCAAATTTCTACCTTTAAAACTGAGGTTATTAATGGCGAATTTGTGTGTGTATTACCGTATATCAGTTCAAAATAGTATTTCACTCCCTTGTTTAATGAGTTCACTCTATTCTGTTTTGTTAACCTGTTAATTTCGTGCAAATTTGGTTTCTTAATAAAATCAATTATGAGGTTCTCTTCTTTTAAAGGTGAGTTATTGGGTAAAGTTTTAATGCTTTTTGTTTTGTTAGTTACCAGTTTTTCTGGCTATGCTCAAGACAAAAAAGAAAAAAACGACAAAGAAAACCAAGTAGAAAGCGATTCTATAGATTCTACGGATGATAAAAAACTAACCTATAAGAAGTTTTTAAAAGACGGCCATGTTAAAAAAGGTCTGTTCAATGTATATTCTATTAAAGAAGATTATTATTTTGAAGTACCAGACTCGTTGCTTTCCAGAGATTTATTAATTGTAAATAAAGTGTCTAGCGTGCCTTATGCTTTAAATGGCCATGGCTTAAATAAAGGTATGACTTTTGAAACCAAGTTGGTTCGTTTTTATAGAGATACCGTGCTTAATAAGGTTTGGGTTAAAACTGTAAACCCAAGAGTGCAATCTCCAAAAAACGATGCTATTACCTTATCTGTGAAAGATAATTTTGGAGAATCTATTATAGAAGAATTTAAAATTGAAACAAAAAATACTGACTCTACTTCTGTATTTATTAAAGTAAATAAAATATTTAACGGTAAAGAAAAGAGCTTTAGTGATTTGCTTACTAATATTGGTTTAGGAGGAAGTGTAAAGGCAAATTTATCTATTTTAGAATCTATTAAATCTTTCCCAGAAAACGTTGTTGTAAAATCGCTATTAACAACTTCGGTTAGTGAAGGCGGAAGTCCAGCTTTACCTTTAACCATTGGTGTAACCACAAATATTGTTTTATTACCAACAGATGTAATGAAACCTCGTTTTTCAGACAAACGTATCGGATATTTTACAAAACCGATGGATTATTTTTCTGATGAGCAGCAAGAAGTGGAAACTAGAGGTATGATTACGAGATGGCGATTAGAACCTAAAGAAGAAGATATAGAAAAATATAAGCAAGGCGAATTGGTGCAACCCAAAAAACAAATTGTTTATTATTTAGATCCTGCAACTCCAAAACAATGGAGACCGTATATAGAACAAGGGGTTTACGATTGGAATGTTGCTTTTGAAGCCGCTGGTTTTAAAAATGTAATAAAAGTGAAGTTTCCTTCGGAAGCAGATAAAAATTTTGATGCCGATGATGTGAGATATTCGGTAATTACATACGCTGCCTCCGAGAAGCAAAACGCTATGGGGCCTTCTGTAGTCGATCCACGAAGTGGTGAGATATTAGAGTCTGATATTATTTGGTGGCATAACCTAATGAAAGGTTTGCATTCCTGGATTCGTGTACAAACAGGGCCAATAGATCCTAAAGCAAGAGCGAATACATTTTCTAATGAGCATATGGGCGAGGCTATTCGTTTTGTGTCTTCGCATGAGGTTGGTCATACATTTGGTTTAAAGCATAATATGGGAGCATCTTTTAGCTACCCTGTAGATTCGTTACGTTCTAAAACGTTTACCTCTAAAATGGGCGGTACAGCACCTTCAATTATGGATTATGCGCGTTTTAATTATGTAGCGCAACCAGAAGATAACGTTACTGATATTACACCTAAAATTGGGGTATATGATAAATATGCTATCGATTGGGGATATAGATGGATTGAGAACACAACGGCACATCAAGAAATACCCTTATTAAATCAATGGATTCGTAAACATGAAAACGATCCGTTATATTTTTATGGCGCACAACAAGCTGAGGTGGTAGATCCACGATCGCAAAGTGAAGATTTGGGAGATAATGCCGTTAAAGCTAGTGAGTACGGACTTAAAAACTTAAAGAGAATACTGCCTAATATTTTAGATTGGACGGAAGAAGAAGGTAAAGATTATTATAAAGCATCAAAACTGTACAAAGCAGTTATAGATCAATGGGGCACCTATAATGGTCATGTTATGGCGAATATTGGTGGCGTTTATGTTAATAATACCGTTTATGGCGATGGCAAAAACACCTTTGAGCCCGTACCTGCAAAAATACAAAAGGAAGCTTTAAAATATATTATTGATAATGCCGTTTTACCCCAGAAATGGTTGTTTATGCCAGAGATTATTAATAAAGTCTTTGCCGTTAGAGATGCTCCAGATGGTGAACGCTATTATTCGCCAGTATCTATGTTGCGTATTCACCAAACCAATGCCATTTATGCTTTAATAAAAACGGATAGGTTAATGCGTATTACCGAAAATGAAGTATTAGCCGATAAAGATAGTGAGCCTTTTACGGAACAGTATGTTTTCGATAGGTTGTTCGATGCCATTTTTGCAAATACACAAAAGGGTAAATCTTTAGATATGTTCGATCGTATTACTCAAAAAAACTACATCGATGTTTTAACGGTAGATCGAAATAAATTATTAGAAAAAACGAAAGAAAAAACAATTTCCGAAGAAGATAATAATTTTAAGAATATACATTTTTCATATTTGCCAAGAGTTGCAGATATAGGCACTAGTAAAAGAGCTGCGCTAGAAAAAGTGTTGAAGCTTTTAAAGAAAAAAGAAAATAAAGGAGACCGAGCTACCAAGGCACATTATAGAGACTTAATAGCAAGGATTGAATATAATTTGAAAAACTAAATCATGAAAAAATTAATATACCTATTAATTTTTATTCCAAGTTTACTAATTGCTCAGCAAGGTAAAGTAATCGAAGGAACGGTAATAGATGCTGCGTTGCAAATGCCAATAGTTGGAGCATCTGTTTATGTGTCTTCGGCAATTATTGGTAACGAAACAAATACAGAGGGCGTTATTCAAGGTTCTATGTTAGGGACTACTACCGATTTTGATGGGGCGTTTTCTCTAAGAGTGGGTGCAGATGCTAAATTTATTTTAGTGTCTTACATGGGGTATGAAACGGAAAAAATAGATATCTCTGCTGTAACTAAAAAGTTGTCTGTAGTTTTAAAAGAAAGTCCAGAGAATCTACAAGAAATAGTACTTACGGGCTACCAAAAAATTGAAAAACGAAAAATGACTTCTGCTTATGCTAAAGTAGAAATGACGGATATTAACCAAGCAGGAGTTTCTAGTGTAGATCAAATGTTGGTTGGTCAACTTTCTGGTGTGGTAGTGCAGCCTACTAGTGGGGCACCTGGTGCGCCTTCAAAAATTTCTATTCGAGGAACAGCAACTTTAAATGGATCTTCAGATCCGTTATGGGTGTTAGATGGTATTCCTTTGGAAGGGAATGATATTCCTCAAGATTTTAGAGATAAGGATAATATAGATAATTTACAGTCCTACCCAATTGCAGGTTTAAACCCTGAAGATATTGAAAGTATAACGGTTTTAAAAGATGCTTCTGCAACGTCAATTTACGGGGCTAGAGCAGCAAATGGTGTTATTGTAATTACCAGTAAAAATGGTAAAAAAGGAGCTATGCGTATTAATGTTAATGCGAATGTGTTTGTAACGCAAAAGCCAGATTTTAGTAAGTTGAATTTAATGAATTCTTCTGAAAAAGTAGACTTCGAATTACTTTTGGCGAGTCGATCCGATTTAAAGTATCAACAAGATAGAGGAGGAGTTGCTCGAATTTTAAATAACTATGGTGAGTATAATAATTTTAGAGATAATGGTTTTGCAAGTATTTCTTTAGATGCTCAAAACGAGATTAACAATCTAAAAAACATTAATACCAACTGGGGAGACGAGCTTTATCAAATGGCTATAAACCAGCAGTATGGTGTAAGTATCTCTGGAGGGAATGAAAATAATAACTATTATTTTTCAACAGGTATATTTGATGAAAAAGGAGCTACAAAAGGAACAGGGCAAAAGCGTTACAATATTACTTTAAAAGATAATTTTAATGTCAATGATAAGCTAAAAGTAGGTGTTGCTTTATTTGGAAGTCAGAACACAACATCGTCTTATATTACAGGTGCTGATGCTTATACAAATCCTTCGTTTTATTCAAGAAATGCTAATCCGTATTTATCATTAAAAGATGCCGATGGCAATTATGTTTACGATCCCGATTTGGTAGAGCGATCTGATTTAAATCTAGATTATAATGTTTTAGAAGAGCGAGAAAATACCAATTACGAGTTAGTTGCAAGTTCTTTAAAAGCCATTTTTGACGTTGGGTATAAATTGAATAAGGAGATTCATTTTAACACACAACTAGGCTTACAATTAGATTTCGATAAGACCGAGAAATATAGTGATGAAGAAAGTTACTATACACGTAAGTATGAGCAAAGGTCTCAATATACATCTTCTGGAGAAACACTATACTACATGCCTAAAGGCGGTATTATTCAAAACTGGAATGCAGATGGATTTCAGTATAACTGGAAAACTACAGCCAATTACAATACATCATTTAATACTATTCACGAACTGGATGTGATGTTGGGAACAGAATTTCGTAGAAATAAAAGAACCGAAATTCACACCAAAGGATTTGGTTTTAATTCTAATACATTAACCACCACAGCTATTACAAATGAACTCGCTTTAACGAACTCTTTGTTCGATGCTTACGGTAAAACGTATAACGAAAATGCATATGCTTCATTTTTTGGAACAGCGTCTTATACCTATGATAAAAAATATACCGTTTTTGGAAGTTTAAGGTATGATGGGTCTAACCTATTTGGAGTAAATCCTAAGTATAGATATCTTCCTATTTGGTCTTTTGCGGGATCTTGGAATGTGTATAAAGAAGATTTTATGTATGATGTTGATGCTATAAGCGATTTAAAAATAAGAGCATCATACGGTGTACAAGGAAATATTGATAAATCGACTTCACCTTTTGTTATTGGTGAGTATTATACAACATCGGTGTTACCTGGAGTAAGCGAAGAAATTATTAGAGCATTAAGTGCACCTAATGGTAATTTAAGATGGGAGAAAACGGTATCGTCTAATATTGGTTTGGATTTAGGATTGTTAAATAATAAAATTTACATCTCTGGAGATTATTATGCTAGAAAAAGTACAGACTTAATAGGGTTAAGGTCTGTGCCTTTAGAAAGTGGTTATAATTTTATTAATACCAATTGGGCAACAGTTAGCAATAAAGGATTCGAATTGTCGATAAGTACCACTAATATTGATACACCTCATTTTAAATGGACAAGTGGATTCAATATTTCGCATAATAAAAGTATAGTAGATGCTATCGAGAATAGAGAAGAAGATTTTAAACCATCTTTAAAAGGCTATAGTGTAAACGCCATTTTTGCTATTAAAACCGCAGGATTGGATAGTAATGGTTTGCCTTTGTTTTGGAAAGATGGTGTAAAAGTTTCAGCAGTAGATTTTTATAATTTGGAAGAAGGCACAGACGGTAGTCAATTAACAAGAGAAGAACATCGAGATTTATACACTTATGTAGGTGATGGTACTCCTAAGTTTAGTGGCGGGTTTAGAAATAGTTTTAAATATAAACAGTTTGATTTAAGGGTTTTAACCAATTTTAATATCAAACAAACGGTTAAAACCACACCTAGCTATAACCCCGCTTTGGCACAACCCGGAAATAATTATAACACAGATATTTTAAAAGCGGGTACAGGCAGTTATCCTGCATTAATTGGGCTTACTTCACCTGGTTTTGATACCGATTTGGTTTATACTTGGTTTAATTCTTCCGATGACGGAAAAACGTATAACGATTTGGATATTTGGGTAAAAGATATCTCTTATATCCGTGTGAGTAGCATTAAGTTGAGTTATGCTATCCCAAAAAGTAAACTAGAAAAATTTAGCTTATCAAGTTTTAATTTTAATATAGAAGGACGTAATCTATTTGTTTTAGGAACAGATTACAATGGTTTTTTTGATCCTGAAACTTATGGAAGTTTATATGCACAGCCTATTCCTAAAATAGTATCTGTTGGATTTAATCTTTCATTTTAAAAAAGCATTTATGAAAAAAATAATATACATCACCTTCATAGCTTTAGGTTTTATTAGCTGTGATAATTATTTAGATATTGAGCCCGTAGGGCAGGTAATACCTAAATCGGTAGAAGAGTATAGAAGCTTTTTAACTTCAGCTTATGATATAGCAAAAGATTACAAGGTTTTAACAACTTTTAGAACAGATGAGTTGGCTTTAAGCACCAGCGCATTAGGTGTAGAACAGTACGAAGATGTTTTTATATGGAACGATGTAAATCCTAGTCCGTTAACACGAGTTTTCCCTTATGCAAGTTTGTATAATACTATATTCTACACCAATCATGTTATTAATAGTGAAAGCACTATGGAAGGCACCCCGTCGGACATAGAGCAATTGGTAGGTGAAGCTTATGCTTTAAGAGCGATGCAGTATTTCGAGTTGGTTAACTTATATGGGAAACCTTACAACAAAGCAACAGCAATTACAGATGCAGGTGTGCCAATTACTACAGAATATGATGCCGAAAAAGATTATCCTGTAAAAACAGTTGAAGAGGTTTATACCTTAATTTTAGACGATCTGGATAAGGCAGAATCGCTTTTAAATATTGAGAAACAAGATTTAGGATATAATTATAGGTTTTCTACAGTAGCGGTAAAAGCATTTAAAACTCGAGTTTATTTATATCAACAAGAATGGCAAAATGCTATTGATTTAGCAAATGAAGCTTTGGCTATTAATGCAGAACTTCAAAATTTAAATTCTAATGTATCTATTATGCCTTCAGAATATAATGCTGTAGAATCTATTTTGGCTTTAGAAACCATAGCATCTTTTGATATGGTTAATAATACCACTATTTCTAATAGTTTAATAACGGCGTATAATCAAACGGACGATTTGCGTTTTTCTTTATACTTCAATAAAAACACAGACGGTAGCTTTAGCTCCAAAAAAAGCGCGGAAACTAAGTTAAAAGTATCGTATAGAACAGCGGAATTGTACCTTACTATTGCGGAGTGTTTAGCAGAATTAAATAATATTGATTTGGCTAAAGAAACATTAATTGCATTTACCGAAAACAGGTACACATCTTCAGGTTGGGATATTTACAAAACATATGTGAATGCTTTAAGTCTTGCCGATTTAAAAGAAGAAATACAGGAAGAACGTCGAAGAGAATTTGCTATCGAAGGACAAAGATGGAATGATTTAAGACGAACAACTCAACCAGAATTAACAAAAGAATTTGATGGTGTAACTTATGTTTTAGAGCAAAACGACGATAGATATGTTATCCCTTTCCCGAACGATGCTATTATTAATAACCCTAATTTATAAATAACAAACCGTTATAGCTTGTTGTTATCTTATGAGCTATAATTGAAATTAAAAGATAAAATCAATCCCTATTAAATATTTTAAATTATGAAGAGAATTTTTTCTATCCTTAGTGTATTTATAGCTGTAGCTATTTCTACCGTATCATGTTCAAGCAGTGACGATTCACCTGCATTATCATCTTTAGCAACTATTACCGATTTCTCAATAACTATTGATGGAGTAAACGCAGAAGATATTAACTACGATTTAGGTACAAATATTGACGTTACTGTACCATTCGGTACAAGTTTGACTGCTGTAGTTCCAACAATTTCTGTTTCAGAAAATGCTACAGTTTCACCAGTTTCTGGAGAAGAAGTTACTTTTGTAGATGGTGAAGCTAAAACTTTTACAGTAACAGCAGAAGATGGAATAACAACTAAAGATTACACGGTAACAGTAAGTATTCGTGGTGAAGTTGGTAGCGGGTCTAAGCTAGAAACTTATGTGCTTGCAGATTTATACGGAGAAAACTCAACAACAACGTACACGTATAATGAAGCTAATTTTGTAAGTGAATATACAAAAGTACAAGACGATTGGGGCGATATTTCAACTACAGTTTACACATTGGTTTACAATGATAAAAATCAAGTTATCGAAAAAACAGCAGAAGATGAAAGTACAGTTTATACTTACGAAGATGGCCAAATTGTAAAGAGTGAATATAAATATAACGATGAGTTAGTTTATACATACACGTATAGCTATAATGCAAATGGTGATTTAAGTTCAGAGAAACGCACAGATCACACATCTGAAGATGCAATAACAGAAGTTTTATTTACAATTGTAGATGGTAATGTAACAGTAGAAAATAGATTTGGAGACGATTATACGGCTGCTTACGATACAAAAAACAATCCTTTTAAAGGGCTTTACCCAGCGGCTTACGCAGCAATTAATGTAGGTATTGCTTCAGTAAACACTAATAACCCAGTATCAGGTACTTTAGCTGATGATGTGGTGACTTACGAATACAACGCTGACGATTACCCAACAAAAGCATCTTACACTTATTTTGATGGTTTCGCAACTGTTGAAAAAACATTTACCTATTACAGTAATTAATAGCAAATTACCCCTCTTTTTTTATTGACATAAACACCCTTAATTTTAAGGGTGTTTATTTTTATATCCATTATTCTAAAATGAAGACATACTTTCTATTACTTTCTCTCTTTTTAATGCTTGCCTGTAATACCAATTCTTCAAACGAAGAAGGTGATCATAAAGATGAAGACATTGTATTAACCAAAGAAGAACAAATTATTAAAACATATAACGATGCTGTTTTACCTTTATTTAGAGCCTATACAAGTGTCGATATTCCAACCGAGTTTGTAATTGACGAAAATGATTTAGGTATCAATGCAGGAGCTGCCTTTGGTTATGTAGAAATTAGTCAAGGTTTAGTGAATTTGCCAAAAGTAAATGTTCAAATATTTGCTTTATCTCATGAGGTTGCCCATATTGTAACCATTCCTCAGGCCAAAATTTTTGGTTTAGAAGGAAGTGTTCCAAAAGGAATTAAAACAAACGATTACCAAAAAGCAGAGTATCTAGCAGATTTAATCGCTATATACCTCATAAAAACAAACGAGCCTAAGAGGTTTGATACGCTATTTTTAAATTTTCCATACCTACAAAATTTATTTGGTAATGGTACGTTTACTCATCCATCAGGTTTAGAAAGAATTGAAGCTTTAAACAATTTTCTAGAAAAAGCCAAGTTGCAAGGAGATGATAAAGCTTTCAAAACAAGTTTTATAGGTATATGGCAAATGGATTAGATTGTAATTTTTACCGTACAGAAATTGTATGTTTTTACTAAAATAAAAACCCTAAAACATTAATTATTAATGTTTTAGGGTTTTAAATAGTGGAGTCGGAGAGAATCGAACTCTCGTCCAAACAAGTAACCAAAGAGCTTTCTACACGTTTATTCTTTTCTTGGGTTTTCGATTATAAGCTGGTTAAAGACAACCCACTCATAACTTATCTTCTTTAGTTTCGTAAAAGCATCAAAGCAGTGCTCAAACTATATTGACATTTACGATATCTCAAAATGGAACGCCGTCAATCAAGGCTTTCCGGAGACATAAAGCTTGTACACCTTGTGTACCTAGGCAAATTCTACTATAATTCGAATTATGCAGCTAAAGCGTAGTTATTCTCGCCGTTTAAAAGTTGGTCTAGCCTTTTACGTGTTTCAATGCCATTACACGACGTGCTTACCGTTTCGTTAATCTCGCTGTCAAAACCAGTCGACCCCAGATTAAATAAAGTAGTAAAATATATTTTGGCGTTACCACAAGGGTCGGGCTTTCGGCAGTCGCTTTTTTTGAGAAAAACAAAAAAGAGCTTCAACAATGCCTCAATCCCTAACGCACAGTCTGCAAAGTTAATTAAAACTTTTAAACTAGGTGGTAATCCGTTAACATAAATCAAAAATTATACCAATATCAATGAGACGCAAATCTGTCACATTAAAAATATTTAAGAGAATGATACAAAAATTTCAATAAATTCCCGAAATTACACCTAAACAATAAGCCATGAAGTTTGCCATTATAAAAGAACGTAAAAACCCACCCGATCGCCGCGTGGTATTCTCTCCATCAAAATTAGCCGAAGCCCAAAAACAATTTCCGCAGGCCAATTTTAAAGTAGAAAGTTCCGATATACGCGTATTTCCAGATCAAGACTATAAAAACGCAGGATTTGAAGTTAGCGAAAACGTGTCAGACTGCGATGTCATGCTTGGTGTAAAAGAAGTGCCTATCGAAGCCTTAATTCCGAATAAAAAATACTTTTTCTTTTCACATACCATAAAAAAACAACCCTATAACCGTAAGCTGTTAAAAGCCGTTTTAGATAAAAAAATAGAACTTTACGATCACGAAACTATAGTGAGCGAAAAAGGATTCCGATTAATAGGTTTTGGTCGTTACGCTGGTATCGTTGGTGCTTACAATGGTTTTAGAGCTTGGGGATTAAAATTTAATACATGGCAACTACCAAAAGCCGGGCCATTACCAAACCAACAAGCCTTAATAAACGAGCTGAATAACTTAGCACTGCCAAACATAAAAATATTACTAACCGGTAGCGGTAAAGTAGCAAATGGTGCACAAGAAATGCTCGATGCTATGAGTATTAAAAGTGTATCGGTAACCGATTATTTAAACAGCAGCTTTAATGAGCCCGTATATTGTAAAATAGACGTACTAGATTATAATAAACGTAAAGACGGACAGGTCATCGATAATCAAGATTTTTTCGATAATCCACAAGATTACGAGTCGAGTTTTATGCGTTTCGCAAAAGTAACCGATTATTATATTGCAGGTCATTTTTACGGCGATGGTGCGCCGTATTTATACACACGCACCGATGTTAAATCTCCAGATTTTAATGTCAAAGTTGTTGCCGATGTAAGTTGTGATGTCGATGGGCCAGTAGCTACAACGCTGCGTGCATCAACCATTGCAGATCCTATTTATGGTTACAATCCTGAAACAGAATCGGAAATTGATTATAAAGATAGCAAAGCCATTGTGGTTATGGCAGTAGATAATTTACCATGCGAACTTCCACAAGATGCAAGCGAAGGTTTTGGCGAGATGTTTTTAAAAGCTGTAATTCCTGCTTTTTTTAATAACGATGCCGATGGTGTTTTACAACGAGCAAAAATGACAGAAAACGGCAAGCTTACCGAAAATTTCGCCTATTTGCAGGGATATGTTGACGGAAACTAATAAGTTTGCAATAATTACAAAATACCTACATTATTAAAACAGCATTAGTAACAGGAGCAGCCTCAGGATTGGGTTATGAGTTAACTTTATTATTAGCAAAAGACGCGTATAAGTTAATACTAGTCGATATTGATTCAGCTAAATTAGCCGATGTGCAAATCGAAGTAGAAACCCAATTTAATGTAGAGGTTATAACATTAATTAAAGATTTAAGTTTACCCAACATCTCTCAAGATATTATTAACGATATTGGAGATGCATCTATAGATGTGTTAATAAACAACGCCGGTTTTGGTTTGTTTGGTACTTTTGCAGAAACCAATTGGGAACGCGAATCGGCTATGTTAAATGTACATGTTATGACAACCACACATTTAACAAAGTTGGTGCTCGAAGGCATGGTAAAACGTGGCTCGGGTAAAATATTAAATATGGCATCTTTAGCAGCTTTTCAGCCAGGGCCTTTAATGTCTATTTACTATGCTTCAAAAAGCTATATGCTATCTTTTTCCGAAGCTATTGCAAACGAGTTAAAAGGCACAGGTGTAACGGTAACTGCACTTTGTCCTGGACCTACAAAAACTGCGTTTCAAGAAACCGTTTCTGAAGATGCTAACGATAATAAAATCACATTCAACATGGCATGTGCAAAGGAGGTTGCGCTTTACGGTTACAAAGCCATGTTAAAAGGAAAAAGCTATGCTATACCTGGCCGTTTTAATAAGTTTTTAGCTGTTATTCCAAGGTTTATTACACGTAATGCTGCTACATCTATTGTTAGAAAACTTCAGGCTAAAAATAGAGCAGAATAAAGTTTTTTTATTCTTAATCCATATTTTTAGATTCCATATTTATATTGGTAAATATCCAGTATCCTAAAGAGAAAAAAGCACCAAATAATAAAGTAAAAAGCCAAACTTCCTTGTTTCCTAATGGCTGTACAATCATGTTTATTATGTCAATAAATAAAACTTTTGGGTTGGTTAAAATCTCCCAAGAGTTATAGCGTAGAAAGCGACCTAAATACACGCCAAATGCGGATATAAAAAATACAAATGTCAAAATGAAACTAGTCTTTCTTTTGTTTAAGAACTTTAATAAAACAGTTTTCATGTCGGTAACCGAAAAATAGAAAAGCATCATACCATCAAAAGCAAAGGCAGAAATTAATAAAATATCTAACCAAAATATATGTGGTTCGTTATATCTCAAATGCCACATATCGGTTAGTATATAAGGTGCATTCGGAAGGAAAAGCAACCATACACCAAATGCCAAAAGCAACGTTATTTTTTTAAGCTTGGGAACACTTACTAAATAAATTGTAATGGCATATGGAATGGCTGCTAAGAATAGGTTCCAAACTAAAAAAAGATAGTTATCGGAGTGCGCGAGTTTCATTCTAATCATAAGTAAAATTAGAGTAGAACCTATTGAAACGCTTAATAACGCTAGAGATTTATAACGATAAGATATAAGGTTGTTAATGTAATTCATGAGGTTTAGAGTTTAATTGTTCTATTATTAAAACGGTAATAATTCCGAAGGTATAGGCCACTAAATCGCCTACTTGAAATGTACTACCTAATATGATGGTTAGTAGTTTGTGGTCTTCAAGGTTTAATAATTTTAATAGATTGAAGTATTGAGCAAATTCTATTAAAAAAGCAAAAACTAATACTCCGGCGCCCAGTTTAAAATGATTTATTTTTAAGAAGCTTTTAAAAAAACAGTAAAGTAAAATTACCGATAGAAAATCTCCGACCGTGTAACGTATAAATCCTGTTTTAAGGTAAACAGCAATTAATATTTCGGTTAATAAAAAGAGGAACGCTAAGGCTAAGCAGGTTTTGTTGAGTTTGTATGTCATTTTGTTATAATCTAATGTCGTTTAAGGAAATAATAATGTAGAAGTATAGAATGGCTATAGGTATATTCATTAAAATAATACCACAAGTTTTTAAGTTCTCATATCTATCGGTTTCATAAATAAGACTCGCTATAAGGTTGGAAACAAGTAATATCGCATTTACGGTAATAGCCACTCCAATGAATCCTAAACCAACGCCTATTGGTATAAAAGTTTCTCCGAAATAAAGAAAAAAAGAAAAGAGCGTAGTGCCAATAATAAAACTAAGAATAGCAACCGCTCTTCCTATGTTAGAAATGCTGTACATAATTTTCGTTTTGTATTAATAATTGAAATAGAAAAAGCGTTACTCTTTTTTTTTAGAAGTAACGCTTAATTAAATTATCCGTTATTCCAATCTATTTTTCTCGATACGTACATCACGATAGTAAGTATTAAAAATAGACCAACACTACCAACAAGAAGCGCGTAGTTTTCTAATTGAATAATAACATAAATAAAGGCGTATAAAGCAGAAAGGGATAAGCCAATAAATAAAGGGAACTTAAGTGTTTTAAGTATAGATTTTGAGTACAAGGTGATTAACACAATAACGGAACTTCCAGCTATTAAATAAGCTTTTAGAAAATTACTATGCTCAGATATAGAAACTAGTAAAGTGTAAAACATAATGAGAGCCAGTCCAATCATTAAGTATTGAAATGGATGAATATTAATTTTACTCAAGGTTTGTATTAAAAAGAATATTAAAAAAGTAAGACCTATAACTAGGAAACCATATTTGGCAGATCGTTCACTTTTTTGATACTCATCTACCATGACCATAAATTTAGTCCCGAATGCAAATTTGTTAAGGTTTGGTATTTTATTTAAATGTTGTTGAGAAAAAGCACGGTTGATGTGAAGTACTTTCCATTCAGCATTAAAGCTATCTTTTGTTATGGTTTTAGTTTCATCGTTAGGAAGATAGTTTCCAATAAAACTTGGGTCGGCCCAATTAGAAGCCATTTTCATGGTAGTCGTTTTTCCGATAGGAATAAGTTCTATTTGCTTACTACCATTAAAGGCCATTGATAAACTAAACGGTGCATCGTTTTTACTCGATAAATCTATTGGGTTTATAAAACCAGATTCGAGCACATCTAAATAATCACTGTTTTGTGTAGAGTTTTCATTGAAGTTTGTTTGAAAAGAGTAGGTGTTTTGGTTCAATTTTAAAAGCATTTCACTTTTGATGCCTTTTAGGTTCGAGGTTTTTAAAATTACGGTGGCCTTATCCCAAATTATATCTTCATCTTTAATGCCTTTAGAAGTTAAGTTGGTTGGGATATAATGTCCAGAAAAATCCATGGTTGTAGTAAATACAGCCGATTCAAAATTACCACGTTTTAAGGTTTTAGAATCTACATTTACATCTGCATTTAAAGATTCAGGGAAAATGTATACGTTTTTTATATGTGTTTCTACTTCAGTGAAAAAGGTTTTTGTTTTTTCGTTATACGTTTTTGTTTCTGTATATGTTTTGTATGGGATTTTTAAAATAGGTCCATAAACAAGTACATTTTCGCCCCACTTTTCGTTAATCTCATTTACTACATCACTTTGCCTAAAGGCACGTTCGGTAATTAAGGAGTTAATAAAAGATAGAGGTATGAGTAAGATAATGACTAAAAAACCTACCATAAGCATCCTTGCTGTGATTGATGTTTTTACCCAATTTCCGAATTTGTTTTGCTGTGGTTTGTTTGTGTTTTCCATAATGTTAATTTAAAGTACTTTGAATTTCAAAGTAAAAGATTAAAAAAAAGATTTTGTTGTTTTCGTGAGACTAAAGTCTAGCTTTTATTAATTAATTTTTCGAGTGCATTAATGTGTTTTTTAAACTCGGCACGACCTAAATCGGTGGTGGAGTAGCGGGTATTCGGTTTGCGGCCTATAAACTGTTTTTCAACCTTTATATATTCCACTTTTTCTAGAGCTTTGGCATGGCTAGCAATGTTGCCATCGGTGGCGCCTAAAAGTTCTTTTAGCATATTAAAATCGGCAAATTCGTTCACCATTAAAATAGACATAATACCTAGCCTAATTCTATGATCGAATGCTTTATTTATATTGGTTATTATGCTCATAGATCTAAGCTCGTTTGCTTTTAGATTTTATTATTTCGTTGTCATTAATGGTTTTAATTTTAGCAAAAAGAAATGTTACTGCAAATGCAAAAGCACCAATAAATAATGAAAACGGAATTAAAACAATAGCACCTTCTTTTATAGTTTTTCGTTTTGCGCCTTGAGCTGTAATATTTTGAGATTCTAAAGTGAGCTCTTCTTTATCTATAACTCCATTTTTATTGACGTCGTAAAGTGCGAACTCTTGCTCGTAACTTTCATTGGAATAATATAAGTATGCTAATCCGAGGCCGTAAATAATAACTGAAGTCACTATTGCAATTAGGAGTGTTTTGTTCATTTTGTATCGTATTTAAAGTGCATAATGCTACCGTATATAATGTGCATTACTCCAAAGCCTAAAACCCATAACCAAAATCCATAACCTGGAAGTAGGGTAGCAATTAAACCTAAAACTATTTCTGTATATCCTAAATAGCGAATATTACCAATGCTATATTTTGATGCGTTTACCAAAGCTAAACCATAAAATATAAGCATTAAACCTCCGGTCTGACCATATTTGCCATTGCTTAAAATAATTAGGATATACAAACCGCCTGCAATTAACGGAATTAAAAAATTAATGACCAATCGTTTTGATGTGGCATCCCACATTTTTGCTCCTGTTTTTTTAGCTTTTTTTGCCGAAAGTATATAGCCAGTAACGGCGCTAAATAGGGCCACTAATGCTAAAATAAGCATGACAGATCTAAATATTTGACCATCTAGAATTAACGTGCCGTAGCTGTATTTATTAACAAGCCAATAAGCGGCAGCGGCACCAATAAGGGCATAAGTTCCGGCTAAAATTCCAGATAAACCACTTAAGGAAATAAATCGAGAAGATTTATTCATTAAATCTTTAATGTCCGATATGTCTTTTAAATAATCTTTTGACTCCATGTAAAAGTACTTTGAAATGCAAAGTAAATAAATATTTCTGAATTTTCGCCTACTTATTTTATTAAATTTGAAAATAAACTTCTTACTGTGAATCCGATAGATAATTATTTTTTAAGTCAGAAAGAACCTTATCAAGCTATTATGTTGTTTGTGCGAGGTGTGATTTTGAGTACGTTACCTGAGGTAGAAGAGCGGTATAGTTATAAAATTCCGTTTTATAATTGCCATAAGAAGCCTATGATTTATCTGAATATTTTAAAAGGAACCGATTATGTTGATGTAGCTTTTGTGCAAGGTGTTTTGCTAGAAAAAGAATTTTCTATTTTGAAAAATGATAATAAACGAAAGCAAGTGCGCTCCATTCAATTAAAAACCTTGGAAGATTTGGATTATGATGTTTTTGTTGAATTACTGCACGCAGCCTCCAAGTTATTAAGCGAAAGTAAACGCGCTTGGTTTATTAATTGATGCTTTTTGGGGAAGTCTTTAATTCGCAAATAGACTAACATATTCTGTTTGTACCGTACTTGGCTGGTAAGTGCGGGAGCGATAGTAGCGGCATCCTTTTTGTAAAATAAAAATGCCATAAACCTCAGTTTTAACTATGGTTTATGGCATGTACATATTTTTTAGTGTATGGCTACAGCTTTACAAAAAGATATAGCGGATAGCGCGGTTTTTATTTTTCTTAAAAACCCGCCCAAATATTTTAAATTCTAAAAATCCCTCCGAAAGAAACAATGCGCTGCAAGTAAGTGAAATGTTGCGATGCGCGATCGGCTGGGTCTGGCGTGGTGCGGATATTTGGCATATTTATGTAACCACCTTTTAGGTCTAGTTGCATAAAAAAGTGCTTGAAAAAAGTGAAATTAATACCTGCACGAGCCGAAACACCGTAGCCCGATAAATGAAACTCATCGTTTCTTTCTTTAATTAATAGTGTGCTGTTTGTTTTTGGTAATAAAAAACCACCGCCTATACCTTCGGTTAAATTTATTTGAAATTTATCGGTATTTGGTAGGTTAAATAATGCCGAAATATCGTCGTGTCTAGCAATTTCTGTGTAGATATAATTTAATCCATCTGTGTGCTCGAAACCTAGAAAATCTTCTGGTAAAAAGGTTGCCTCGTTGTTGTATATACCGTTAAATTTTGACCCTTCTTCCGTGGTTGGTAAATCGATATAACCACTTAAAGTTCGGGTTTTTTCGTTTTCCATAACGTATTTCATATGATCTAAACCAAGAGAAATGGAATATTTATCTGAAATGAAATATCCCATTTTGAAATTGGTTTGAGGTATCGTCATTCTAGTTGGGTTTATATAATCTAAGTGCCAACCTTTAGGTTTATCGCGCGCTGTGGCATCTTTTATGGTGAAATTATAATTGTCTCCTTCAAAATGAATGTCCGATTTGCTAAAAGAGTCTCTATTGCCGCCCCAGCTTACAAAAAATTTTCCTTTGCTTGATGCGGTGTATTTTACAGCGTTGGTATCTTGGGCAAAAGCGCTGAAATTAATAATACTTAAAAAAAGCACTATTAGGTGTAGGTTTGATTTCATTATTATTTGGTTTAACTCGTTTTACAGAGCTTGTATTGTTTTTCTAATTTTAACGAGATTGCTTAGTAAGTTTTCTAGGTTATCTAGATGAAGCATATTGGCACCATCACTTTTAGCATTTGCTGGATCGAAATGCGTTTCGATAAATAAACCATCAACATTGTTTACAATACCTGCGCGTGCAATGGTTTCTATCATGTCTGGGCGACCACCTGTAACGCCTGCAGTTTGGTTGGGTTGCTGTAGAGAATGGGTAACATCTAAAACGGTTGGTGCAAATTGGCGCATGGTTGGAATGCCACGGAAATCCACAATCATGTCTTGGTAGCCAAACATGGTACCACGATCTGTAATCCAAGCTTTATCGCTACCAGCATCTTTTACTTTTTGCACAGCATGTTTCATGGCCTCCGGACTCATAAATTGCCCTTTTTTAAGGTTGACCACTTTTCCTGTTTTTGCAGCAGCCACAACTAAGTCGGTTTGGCGTACTAAAAATGCAGGGATTTGTAAAACATCTACATATTGTGCGGCTAAAGCAGCATCGGATATTTCATGAATATCGGTTACAGTAGGCACATCGAATTTTTCTGATACTTTTGCTAAAATTTCTAGCGCTTTCTCGTCGCCTATACCCGTAAAGCTATCAATTCTACTACGGTTTGCTTTTTTAAAACTACCTTTAAATATGTAAGGGATTTCTAATTTATTAGTAATGGTAATTACTTTTTCGGCAATACGCATAGCCATATCCTCGCCTTCTATAGCGCAAGGGCCACAAAGAAGAAAGAAATTGTTTGAATTAGCGTGCTTTATTTTTGGAATATCTTGAAGTATCATCGACTTAAATTTAGGCGACAAAGATAATCAAATTAAAAACGACTTCTAAGGCTGTTTTTTATTATCCACATGGCCATTATAAAGTTTGTAACCACAAATAACCCGGCAGTAAGCATTACACTATTTGAATTGAAGGCTAAATGACTGAAATCGATAATTTTAGACAAGTAAGCAATAATTAAATAGGATGATAAACAGACGAATGTGATGCCTAGGGCGAAATTTAATTTTTTATTAGGCTTTATGATTTGCCATAAAAAAGGAATTCCGAAGAGTAAAATAGGGTATGCCGTTAAGCCTTCGGTACGGTTAATTGTAGTGAACCAATACGCGGAAATGGCAATAAAATATAGGTAAGGGATGCTTTTAGTGATTCTATTAATTATGTGCATAGCAATTTGTTTTTGATGTTTATTTTGAGAGAATATTTCTTATAAAAATAACGAAAACAGGCATTTAAAATTATATTTGATTTTAATTATAACAAATTTTTAACTATATATGAAAATAACCCGTACCTTTGCAGGCTTAAAATAAGGCACTATAATATGGCTACTATTAAAAACATTGCAATTATTGCACACGTTGACCACGGTAAAACTACGTTGGTTGATAAAATTATGTATCACTGTCAATTGTTTCGTGAAAACGAAAATACAGGTGATCTAATTCTTGATAATAACGATTTAGAGCGTGAAAGAGGTATTACAATTACTTCTAAGAACGTTTCGGTTGTATATAAAGGCACAAAAATCAATATAATTGATACACCTGGTCACGCCGATTTCGGAGGTGAAGTAGAGCGTGTATTAAATATGGCTGATGGTGTTGTATTATTAGTTGATGCATTTGAAGGGCCAATGCCACAAACTCGTTTTGTATTACAAAAAGCTATCGATTTAGGTTTAAAACCATGTGTGGTTGTAAACAAAGTTGATAAAGAAAACTGTACTCCTGATGAAGTACATGAAAAAGTTTTCGATTTAATGTTTGAACTAGGTGCTGAAGAATGGCAGTTAGATTTTCCAACAGTTTACGGTTCGGCTAAGAATAACTGGATGAGTGACGATTGGAGAAATGAAACTGATAACATTGAACCATTATTAGATATGGTTATCGAGCATGTTCCTGCTCCTGTATTTCCAGAAGGAACAACTCAAATGTTAATTACATCTTTAGATTTCTCTTCTTTTACAGGTCGTATCGCGATTGGTAGAGTGCAAAGAGGAAACATTGTGGAAGGACAACAAATCGCTTTAGTAAAAAGAGATGGTACTATTACAAAAAGTAAAATTAAAGAGGTATTTATATTCGAAGGTTTAGGACGTAAACGTGTAGAGAGCGTTCAAACTGGTGATATTTGTGCTCTTGTTGGTGTAGAAGGTTTTGAAATTGGAGATACTGTTTCTGATTTAGAAAATCCTGAAGGATTAAAATCTATCGCTATCGATGAGCCTACAATGAGTATGTTGTTTACTATTAACGATTCTCCTTTCTTCGGGAAAGATGGAAAGTATGTAACATCTCGTCATATCAAAGATCGTTTAGAAAAAGAATTAGAGAAAAACTTAGCACTTAAACTAGGTGAAACTGGAAGTGCAGATAAATTCATGGTTTTTGGTCGTGGTGTATTACACTTATCGGTTTTAATTGAAACTATGCGTCGTGAAGGTTACGAGCTTCAAATTGGACAACCACAAGTAATCATTAGAGAAATCGATGGTGTTAAATGTGAGCCAATTGAAGAGTTAACTATTGACCTTCCAGAAACTGTTTCTGGTAGAGCTGTAGAGTTTGTAACTTTACGTAAAGGTGAAATGTTAAGTATGGAAGCTAAAGGAGATCGTATGGTTTGCGAATTCTTAATTCCTTCTCGTGGTATTATTGGTTTACGTAACCAATTATTAACTGCAACTGCTGGTGAGGCTATTATGGCACACCGTTTTAAAGAATACCAACCATTAAAAGGTGCAATTCCAGGACGTATTTCAGGATCTTTAGTGTCTATGGAAAACGGAACAGCAATTCCTTATTCTATTGATAAATTACAAGATAGAGGTAAGTTTTTCGTAGAGCCAGGTGAGAATATATATGAAGGCCAAGTAATTGGAGAAAACTCTCGTCAGGATGATATGAATATTAACATTACTAAAGCTAAAAAGCAAAGTAATGTACGTTCTTCTGGAGCAGATGATAAAGCGAAAATTGTGCCAGCAATTAAATTCTCTTTAGAAGAAGCTTTAGAATATATCCAAAAAGATGAATACGTAGAGGTTACACCAAACCACTTACGTTTACGTAAAATTTGGTTATCTGAAGTAGATCGTAAGAGAAACAAA
Organism: Algibacter lectus; assembly: GCF_004368925.1. Classification (NCBI taxonomy): domain Bacteria; kingdom Pseudomonadati; phylum Bacteroidota; class Flavobacteriia; order Flavobacteriales; family Flavobacteriaceae; genus Algibacter; species Algibacter lectus. The sequence continues at coordinate 54,962 of NZ_SORL01000015.1, read as the reverse complement.
TCTATATAACATAAATGGAATTCTTAGGAATTTCAATTACAGATTGGGTAGGGTATGCCGCTATGGCTACTGTTTTAATATCCTTCTTAATGACGTCTGTAAATAAATTACGAATAGTAAACTCCGCAGGGTGTTTACTATTCGTGTTTTATGGCATTATGTTAATGCCATTGTCAAAGCCTATTGTTATTACAAATGGTGCTATTATTTGTGTTAATTTATTTTATCTATTAAAAGCTAAAAAATAATATTGTATTAGTGCTTAGCGAATTAACGATGGTAAATTAAATGATTTTGTATATTTGAAATGTTTTGCAAGAATAGCTAGCGTGAATAAGCATTAATACTTCAAAATATAACACCACAAAATTCATATTAATTGAAGAAATTAATAGATTACATTAAAAAGCATGTTTTAATTAAATTAATGTCGTTAAAAACGGTATTAGTGTTTGTTAAAGTTCTTGCTGGTATATTAACCTCTAAAGCTATTGCTTTAATTATTGGTCCTGTAGGGTTTGCTTTAATAGGTAATTTAGAAAATTTTGTAAGTGCGTTTCATAATATTTCCGTTTTAGGTTCTTACAATACTGTTGTAAAATATGTAGCACTATATAAAGAAGATACAAAGTCGTTAAGTAAAACACTTTCTACCGTGTTTTATGTAGGGTTTGTTAGCACGGTTATAGTTTCTATGTTGTGTTATTTAAATGCCGAAACTATCAATGATTTTATATTTCCGAAGTACAATAACTACGCAGATATAATTAAAATATTTGCAATAGCATTGCCCTTTTATGCTATAAATATGTATTCCTTTTCTATCATGAATGGTTTTGGGAAATACAAAAACATGTGCCAAATTAATATTATAGGTCAGCTTTTAAGCGTTGCGATTGCCTTAGTTTTAATTTATCAAAGTAAAATTGATGGAGCATTAATATCTGTAGTGATATCAGAATCCTTAATATTTTTAATCACACTTGTTGGTATTTTTAATAGGCGTAGTTTGGCAAACCTTGTTCAGGTAAAAAATATAAGTTTCAGTTTTTTTAAAAAAACCTGGCCTATATCCATTATGGCATTGTTTTCAGCGGTTCTTATGCCGCTTGTTGCTATTTGTATCCGTTCTTATATAATCGAGGGGTTAGGTTATAAGGAAGCGGGTTTATGGGAAGCCATGAATAGAATATCTAGATATTATTTAATGTTTGTAACCTCTATAGTCGGGATGTCTATTTTACCTCGATTGTCTAAAATTAACAATGTTAAAAAATTCAGGAAAGAGATTTCTAGCTATTACAAAATATTAGTTCCTATTTTGATTGGCGGTTTTTTAGTGATTTATGCATTGAAATCGCCTATTATAAGTCTTGTGTTTACCAATGAGTTTAGATCTGTTGAAGATTTGTTTTTATGGCAGTTACTTGGTGATTTTATTAAAATTCTTGCTGTAATTATTGCCTATCAATTTTTGGCGAAAAAAATGTTTTGGCATTATATTTTAACAGAGCTTTTCTTGGTTGTAATATTATACATTACAAGTGTTTATTTTATAGGTATATTCGATGGAGTAAAAGGTGCTGTATTTGCGCATTTTGTTAGTTATCTTATGTACTTTGGTATTGTTATTCTTTTGTTATGGAGTTCTTTATTTGGTCTTGATTCTAATGAGATTTCTTTAAGGAAAAAATAAAGAACTAATAACCTATGTAAATCTTAAGGATATTTTTTTTAATGACCGATATTAATATTGTTAGATATAACGTCTCAAATTATAGAGCATGGAATCAATTTGTAGCTAAAGCAAAAAATGCTACTTTTTTATTTCAAAGAGATTTTATGGATTATCATAAAGATCGATTTCAAGATTTTTCCTTACTCATTTACAAAAAAAATAAACTAGTAGCTGTTTTACCGGCAAATACGTTGGGTGATGAGATTTATTCGCATCAAGGCTTAACTTACGGTGGTCTTGTTTTTCAAAAGGAAATTAAATTTGAAAATGTACTTGCTATTTTTAAGGAACTTCTAAAGTATTTGAATTCAATTGGTTTTAAAAGCTTAGTTCTAAAACAAATGCCGGCTATATATACCGGTGTTTTTACTGAAGAAATAGATTATTTAATGTTTGTTTTGAAAGCCGAATTATTAAGGAAAGATACCTTGTCGGTTATTAATTTAAAAGGAGAACAATTAAAAATCTCGAATAATCGATTAGAGGGGTACAGAAGAGGTGTTAAACATCATTTAGATGTTAAGGAAGAAGACGATTTTGAGCTGTTTTGGAATTCAATTCTTATTAAAAATTTAAAAGATAAACACCATACTAAACCTGTTCATGGTTTAGAAGAAATTAGACTGTTAAAAAAACGTTTTCCGAAGAATATAAGGCAATTTAATGTTTATGATGATGAACAAATTGTAGCAGGAACTACTGTCTTTGAAACTGAGTTTGTGGCGCATTCTCAATACATCTCGGGTAATGAAAATAAAAATACGCAAGGCCACTTAGATTTTTTACATCATCATTTAATTAAAAACGTATTTAAAGATAAAGCGTATTTCGATTTTGGAACATCAAACGAGAATAATGGTTTGCATATTAATAAAGGCCTTCAATTTTGGAAAGAAGGGTTTGGGGCCAGAACGGTAACGCAAGATTTTTATAAAGTAAGCGTTATTAATTACTCCTTACTTAATAACGTTTTTATATGATTAAGTTTTTAGATTTAAAATTAATTAATAAGAATTTTGAAAAAGAATTCAAAGCACGATTTGACGCATTTTTAAATTCAGGACAATACATTTTAGGTGAAGAAGTTTTAAAGTTTGAAGAGCAATTTGCTGCCTATTGTGGAGTAAAGCATTGTATAGGTGTTAGTTCCGGTCTTGATGCACTTCAACTTATTTTTGAAGCGTATAAATTGCTAGGTAAATTAAAAGAAGGTGATGAAGTTATAGTGCCAGCAAACACATATATAGCAACTATTTTAGCTATTTCAAATACCAGGTTAGTGCCAGTTTTAGTAGAGCCTAATATTGATACTTATAATATAGATGTTAGTAAAATAGAGTCTGCTATTACAGAGAAAACAAAAGCTATTTTAGGTGTTCATCTATACGGGCAATTGTATAATGTAGAGCGTTTAGAAGAAGTTTGTAAAATAAATAATTTATTATTAATTGAAGATGCAGCGCAAGCACATGGTGCGCAATATATAGATGGTAGAAGAGCAGGGAATGTTTCTGATGCTGGAGCTTTTAGTTTTTATCCAACTAAAAACCTAGGTGCTTTAGGAGATGCTGGCGCAGTAACTACCAATGACACGGAATTAGCTGAAGCTATATTCAAACTTAGAAACTATGGCAGAACATCAACATACAGAAATGATATTAAAGGTTTTAATTGCAGGTTAGATGAGTTGCAAGCCACATTTTTAAGTGTTAAGCTGAAACATTTAGATAGTGATAATTTAAAGCGAAATAAACTGGCTAACTTGTACTTAAACAACATTAATAATTCTAAAATTACTTTACCTTATTTTTCAGGTGAAAAAGATCATGTTTTTCATCAATTTGTTGTTCGGTGTGAGGAAAGGGGAAAGTTTGTAGACTACACAAAGAATTGTGATATCCAAACTTCGGTACATTATCCTATTCCTCCTCATAAACAAAAAGCATTCTATGGTTATAACACGCTATCTCTTAGAGTAACAGAAAAAATGCATAAAACGGTAGTTAGTTTACCGTTACATCCTGCTTTGAAAATAAAGGAAATTAATAAAATAGTTAAAGCTGTAAATAAGTTTTAATTTAAAACAGTATCTATTTTATGACAGATAACCAAAAAGCATACAGACAAGTATTCAAGGGTGCGTCTTTGTTTGGAGGTGTTCAAATCATAAATATATTAGCAGGAATACTAAGGTCTAAATTTGCTGCAATATTTTTAGGTCCTGCTGGAGTAGGTATTATGGGAGTTTTGAATTCTACGATACACTTAATTACTAGCATCTTTAAATTGGGTTTAGATACAAGTTCTATTAAGGAAATAGCATTTGCAAATAAATTAGAAGATAAAAGAAACGTATCTAATGTTATTTATAATCTAAAACGATTATTATGGGTTACAGGTGTTTTGGGAACGGTCGTAACTTCAATATTATCTCCTTTTTTAAGTGAGATTGCTTTCCAAAGTAAATCTTTTACGTTTTCATTTATTTGGATTTCCGTAGCTGTCTTATTTAAACAATTGACATTTGGTAATATGGCTATATTACAGGGCTTACGGAAACTAAAGAAATTAGCTATGGTTAATTTATATAGTAGCGTATGTTCTGTTTTTATAGTAGTGCCTTTGTATTATTTTTTTGGTTTAGAAGCTATTATTCCAACTATTATTTTAACAACGTTTTTAGGATATTTAATATCAAAGTATTTTACGTTGTCGGTAGAAATTGAATCGGATCATAAATCATTGAAAAATGTATTTCATGAAGGAAAACCAATGATTAAACTTGGTGTAACATTAAGTGTTGGTAGCATCATTACTTTATTTGTAGCGTATTTAATTCAGGTATATATTACAAATGTAGGAGGTTTAACGGAAGTAGGGTATTATAATGTCGGTATGATAATTATAAATTCTTATGTGGGACTCATTTTTGAGTCTATGAGTAAAGATTATTTTCCTAGGCTATCTGAAATTATAAATGATATTAAAAGTGTTCAAAGAACGGTGACACAACAGACAATGGTAGTGGTGTTGTTAATTACTCCTGTAATTATTTTATTTTTAACCTTTGCAGAATATTTTATAGTAATTCTTTATTCGAAAGCTTTTCTACCAGTTTTATTATTTATAAATATAGCAATTATGGGTACTTTATTTAAAGCAGTTTCTTGGTCTTTGGGCTACGTTATTATTGCAAATGGTGACTCAAGTGTTTTTATAAAAACAGCAATAGGTTTTAATGTTTTACTTCTAGTAATAAATATTTTTGGATACTCAAACTATGGTTTGTTAGGATTGGGAGTTAGTTATATAATTTATTATTTTTTGCACCTTGTTATTATTTCTTTAATAATGAAATTTAGGTATAAATTTGTTTTTATTTCAGAGTTTATAAAGGTTTATTTTGTTTGCTTATTATTGGTGTTTTCTACTTTTTGCATTACTTACATAGGAGATGTGCTACTTAAAAGCTTTTTATTAGTTTTTCTAATTTTGATATCTAGTGTTTTTACGATATATAATTTAAACAAAAAATTAGATGTTAAATCTTTTATAAAAGAGAAATTTAATAAGTAATTATAAAATTGGTAGGGCCGGGTAATTCATGTTTAAATATTTACAGAAATGATTGGTAAAATAGTTTTTAGATTAGATAATTGGATTAAACGACTTATTTATAAGCAATACAGTAATAATCCAAATATACATGGTGATTACGAATCATTTCAGCCGATAGTTTTTAAGGGAAAAGGAGAGGTTAGAATGGGCGATAATGTTAAATTTGGAGTTGTTAACTCTCCTTTTTTTCATAATACATATGCATACGTTGAGGCTAGAACTAGTGTTTCTGAAATTACTATAGGGAGCAATACCCGCATGAATAATGCCGTTTCAATTATTGCAGAAAAAAAAATTATAATCGGTAGTAATGTGCTTATCGGTTATAATTGTAGTATTATGGATAGTAATTTTCACAATCTAGCTCCTGAAAAACGACATGAAAGTGATCCTAGACCTGAATCGGTTATAATTCATGATAATGTTTTTATCGGGAACGATGTAACAATTTTGAAAGGCGTTTGTTTAGAGGAAAATGTGGTTGTTGCCGCACGATCAGTAGTCACAAAAAGTTTTCCTAAAAATTCCGTTATTGGTGGTTGCCCTGCAGTAATTATTGGAAAGGTTTAGTTTTTTTGTGATTAGAGGTGATTATTTAATTTCTTAAAGTATTTTAACTTTATTTTCTAAATTTTAATTTGAGTAATAAAATATAATATTTTGCAATTAATAAAATGTTTAGAACTTTCCAGTTTTGTTTTACCTCCAAGTTTATTTTTTGAATAGAAGCTAAATCTTCCTCTTTGGTTAAATTCATTTTTAGCGTCTTTTTTACAATTAGGTAGGTAGAGTATTTAAATTGTAGCGCCTTTTTGTTAAATCTTTGGAAATTTATGTTTCCTAGAGAAGTCTTTAACTTTATTCTTTCTACTAAAACTTTATCTACGTATAGTATGCTGTATTTTCGTGCTACTCTCAGCCATAAGTCATAATCTTCATAAGCTAGATTTTCATCATAGCCTCCTAGTTTTTTAAATAAAGCAGTGTTGATTAAAGCGCTTACCGAGCAAATAGTGTTTGAGTGGTTGAGTATTTCTTTATAAATAAAACCATCTGTAGGTGAGGTTGTTTTTTTACTTTGAAAAAACTTATCATAATATATATATGATGTATTGTTGATTGTGTCCGTTACTTTTGCATTACCATAAACAATACCAATTTTATCTTGAGAATAAGCGTTGTATATTGATATTTGAGTTTCTATGCAGTGAGGTAGTAATACGTCGTCTCCAGCTAAATCTATAAAATATGTGCCTTCAACATTTTTGAAAGCAGAATTTACAGATTTTGTAAGGCCAAAGTTTTTTGCGTTTTTAATGAATAAGCCTGTTTTGTTTTTTAAGATCCACTTATCAATTATTTCAATAGAATTATCATTGCTACAATCATCAATTATTATCAATTGAATGTTTTTATAGGTTTGATTTATAACGGAATTTAATGCTTTTTCAATATAATCACTATGATTGTAGCAAGAACAGATTACAGTTACTAAAGAATTAAGGTTTAACATAGCACTGATTTATAATCAAAAAGACTAATTTTTTATTTTGTTTAATTTTAATTTAGTAAACTTACAAATATACTATGAGTTTTAGAGTTATAATTATATTTGTTAGCAAATTTGCAATACTAGAAAATGACCAAAAGTAAGATAAAGAGCGTATGCATTCTTGTAGATTGCTTAACAGGTGGAGGAGCAGAAAAAGCAGCTTCATTGGTGTCAAAATCTTTTCATGAAGCAAATTTTGATGTTTCTATTATTGCCATGCAAGGCGAGATAGATTATGATTTCAAAGGCGAACTTTACGATTTAAGTGGTATTATTCATAAAATCCCATTTTTTAAATCTCTAAAAAAAATGGTTGTTCTTAAAAAAACATGGAATAAAATAAATGCAGATTTCTATTTAGATTTCAGAATTAAAAGCAATTCTTTTAGAGAGCTTATGTTTCATTTTTTTATCTATGATATAAAAAAAACAGTTCTAACAATTCATTCTTCTAGAATTCATAATTATATGCCTAGGCATATTTTATTTTACAAATTATATAATAGAGCTAAGGCGGTAGTTACAGTTTCTGAAGGGATTTATGGAGCAACTAAGCAGTTGTTTGATTTTAAGAATTTGGTCTATATACCAAATTTTTACGATACAGATATTATTCTTAAAAGTAAAGAAAGGATTCAGCCATTAGACGGTAAATATATTGTCGCGGTTGGACGATTAAAAAATGAAGTAAAACAGTTCGATAAACTCATACTAGCCTATAAAGATTCATTGCCTGCAAAAAACGGTATTCCTCTTTTTATTTTAGGTAGAGGTAAGGATAAAGAAATGTTAGAGGGAATTATTTTAAAGAATAACTTAAGTAATATGGTTAAATTATTAGGCTTTAAAAACAATCCTTATCCATATATCAAGTCGAGTCAATTTCTATTGTTGTCGAGTAAATTAGAGGGTTTTGGAATTGTTTTAATTGAAGCATTAGCTTTAGGTGTTCCTGTAATTTCTTTTGATTGTAAAGTAGGGCCTTCAGAAATTATTCAAAATAAAAAAAACGGAATTTTAGTTAAAGATCAAGACTTTATCGCGCTTAAAAGAGCAATTGATAATATGTATTCTGATAAAGAACTGTATGCGATTTGTAAAGAGAACAGCAAGTCTTCAGTAGGAAAATATTCTGATAAAGAGGTGCTCAAGACTTGGGTGAAATTATTAAACAGTTCTTCAAAGAAATAAGATATTTTGGATAAAAAGAAAATTTGTGTTGTTGTAAACTCATTAGGAGGTGGAGGGGCTGAACGCTCTTCTGCCTTACTAACTAAAATGTTAGATAATTTGGGTTATAATGTGCACATTGTTTCTGTTTTAAAAGATGTTGATTACGAATATGCCGGATCATTATTAAATCTTGGTGAATTAAAAGAAAAAGATAACTCTATCAAAGGTAGGTTAAATCGGTTTTTTATTTTTAAAAATTATTTAAAAGAAAATCAATTCGATTTTATCATAGATAACAGGGTTAGACAGTCTATAATCATTGAGTTTTTTACTCGAAGAATTCTGTATAAAAATAAAAATATAATATATGTAATTCGGAGTAGAAAAATCACAAAATATTTTACTAAAAGTATGTTTTGGGGTAAGAGAATCTTTAGAAACGCTTATGCTTATGTTGGAGTTTCCGAAGAAATTAGAGATGAAATTAGTAACTCTTATAAGTTTAAAAATGTTATAAAAATTAATAACCCTGTAGAAATCGATGACAATAATTCTTCGACTGAAGAGGGAATAGATTTTACAGAAGATTATATTCTGTTTTATGGCAGGTTAAGTGACGAAGTTAAAAATGTTTCTTTATTGATAGATGCTTACAAAATATCTCAATTACCAGAGGAAAATATTAAGCTTTTAATCTTGGGGGACGGAAAAGATAAAGATATGCTTAAGTATAAAGCAAATAGTGACAATATAAATTTTAAGCCGTTTACTAATAATCCATTTCCGTATGTTAAACATGCTAGGTTTTGTTGTTTAACGAGTAGATATGAAGGTTTTCCAAGAGTATTAATAGAATCACTATCGGTAGGAACCCCTGTTTTATCTGTTGAATGTTCAGGAGTGTCTGAAATAGTTGTAAATGAATATAACGGGTTAATAGTTGAAAACTATAATAAACAAGCCTTGGCAGGAGCTATGAATAAATTTGTTTTGAATAAAGATTTATATACAACATGTAAACAAAACTCTAGGTTAAGCATAGAACACTTGAGTCTGTTAAAGGTAGGTGAAGAATGGAGTAATTTATTAAATGAAAAACGATGATTAATAAAACGATAAAAGATATTCGAATTATAGATATTCCTAAAATCACAGACCCAAGAGGTAATATTTCTGTAATAGAAAAAAGCACACTTCCTTTTGATATTAAGCGTGTTTATTATTTGTATGATGTACCATGTGATGCTAGTAGAGGAGGACACGCTCATAAACTACAGTTGGAAGCCCTTATTGCGCTAAGTGGCAGTTTTGAGGTGAAATTGAACGATGGTGAAAATGTTAAAACCATTATGCTTAACAAACCTAATAAAGGCTTGTTAATTCCTGTGGGTGTATGGAGAGAGCTAGAGAACTTTTCATCAGGTTCTGTGTGTTTAGTGATGGCATCAGATGTGTTTGATGAAGACGATTATATAAGAGATTATAACGATTTTAAATTATTTAAAAGAGGAAATATATAGTTTGTTTTTTAAAAGGAAAAAGTAAAATTTCTTCATTAAGATTGCTGAAAATCGTGGTGTTCTTAGTAGTGTTTTTTGCTTTAAGTTTAAAGGCTTTAAGTCAATCTCAGAGATTAATTTTTTGTAAAGCGCTTTGTTTCCTATTAGTTTGCACTGCATAGCAAGTGCGTAACGGTTTAGGTTTAAATATTTATTTAACGAAGCGTTTTGCGCTTCTTCGTCTTTAAAACTATTAACAATAGTGTATCTAATTTCTTGATATTTTTTTTTAGATAAACTGTTTTTTACAGTTTTATTGTAACAGCATGTTACTGTAGGATTAAAAACGATTGTTTTTCTTAGAGCAAACCGTATTAATAAATCTAAATCTTGTCCAGAAGTAAATTCGGGTACAAACTCACCAACATCATAAAAATCTTTTTTATTAAAACAAATGGCAGAAGTCCAGCCAATAGCATCTATTAAGCTTGCTTTAAAGTAATCTTTAATAATATGAGGGTGATCAACCTGTTCTATATTATAAGTTGCTTTTATTATGTAGTTGTCTGATGATTTTATATCATAAGCATTACAGAACAAAGCTCCATTGGGGAATTGTTTAATGGTTTTATAAAATAGTTCCAAATGGTTTGGTTTCCATTCATCATCTGCATCCAATAAAGTTATATAATCGCCTTTAGCATTTTTTATGCCGTTATTTCTCGCTATTGAGACACCTTGATTTTTTTGTTGAATGGTAATTATTCGATGATCTTTTATTGATTGTAGTTCTTTTAAACTATTGTCTGTACTACCATCATTAACAACAATAATCTCAAAATCTGTAAAAGTTTGATTAAGAACACTTTTTATAGTGTCTGCAATAAAATCTTCTTTGTTATACAGTGGTATTATGATTGAAAAGTAAGGCGTCATTAATTTTATCCGGTTTTAACAAAAATAAGGTATTTTGCATACTCAGTTTCTAAGCATATTGATTTAAATTTGTCTTTATGCATGGAAAAGCCATTCAAATAGTTTCATTTGATAATCCTTATCCTCCGAATTTTGGTGGAGTTATAGACGTTTTTTATAAAATTAAAGCGCTTAGTCAGTTAGGTGTTAAGGTCTATTTACATGCTTATTATGATGATAGAACAGATGTTTCCGGTTTAAAACCTTATTGTGAAAGTATTACATTTTACAAAAGGAATAAATCGTTTATTAAATTTATTTCAATACTTCCATATGCTGTAAATACGAGGTTGTCTAAAGACTTAGTTTTTAATTTGAAAAAACAAAATGCACCTATTTTGTTCGAAACAATAAAAACAACTGGAATACTAAAAAATAATGTTTTTAGAAACAAAGTAGCTGTTAGATGCCATAATATAGAACATAATTACAGTTGGGGCTTAGGTTATAGTGAAACTAATCTTATAAAAAAGATAGCTTTTTTTATTGAAGGGCTTAAGTTTAAACGATTTGAACCTATTCTAGAAAAAGCGGATGTTCTTTTTTCTTTGTCGATAGACGAATTTGAGTATTACAGTGCGAATTTTAAAAATGAATCTGTTTTTTTACCAGTATTTCAAGGAAATACAGAGGTGCTCGGGGAGGATGGATTTGGCAAATATGCCTTATATCATGGAGATTTAACAACATCGGATAATGTTAAATCGGCTTTATTCATAATTAATGTTTTTAAAGAATTAAGTCATCCTCTTATAATTGCAAGTTCGGTTTCTAATAAAATGCTTGTTAAGGAAGTGAGTAATTATAAAAACATATCATTTCAATTAATTGACGCAGGAGATGATTTGGATGTATTAATTAAAAATGCTCATGTAAACACTTTGTTTTCTTATCAAAAATCCGGGACTAAGCTTAAAGTTTTTAACGCTTTGTTTAAAGGCAAGCATTGCATCGTAAATAATAAAATGATTGATGAAATAAGTGTTCTTAGATTATGTGAAGTAGCAGAGAGTAAAGCTCAATATAAGGATGTAGTTAATAAAATATTTAAAATCCCATATACTAAAACAGAAAATCGAATTAGTGTGTTAAAAAATTACAATGCAAGCATTGTAGTCAGAGAATTAGTAAGTACTTTGTTTTGATACTAACTAAACTTTTTAATAACTATATTTACTTTTGATAGAACGGAATTATGTAAGTAACAGTACTGTTAATATGGATAGAAGAGAAATTTCAGAAATAATATTTAATCAAATTACATTTAAAAAAAAAGAGCTGATAAACCAGTATCAAAGCTCAAAAAATGAAATAGGGTATTTTTTTATTGATAATCTTTTGCCAGAAAAATTAGCGAATCAATGTTTTGATGCTTTTCCTGATAAATCTGAAATGCGTTGCTTAAACAGTATACGAGAATTTAAGCATGTTTCTGCGCAAATGGACAAACATAATCCTCTTTTAGAAAAAGTTTTGTACGCTTTTCAAGATGAAAGAATAATCGATTTAATTGGAGATATTTGTGATATTAAATCTTTATATGCAGACGATTCATTGTATGCTGGAGGTTTATCACTAATGGCTAAAGATAATTTTCTGCACCCACATTTAGATAATTCACATGATGCTAGTCGTGAGCGTTGGCGAGTTTTAAATCTATTATATTATGTAACCCCAAATTGGGAAAAAGAAAATGGAGGCCATTTAGAGCTTTGGCCAAATGGACCTAGAAAAGACCCGGTTTTAATAGAAAGTAAGTTTAATAGGTTAGTTATTATGGCTACACACGATCTCTCTTGGCATTCTGTAAATAAGGTGCAAATTGATAATAGTAGGTGCTGTATTTCTAACTATTATTTTAGTGATAATGCTTTAAAGTCTTCTGATAAGTTTCATGTAACTAAATACAGAGGACGCCCAGAAAGCACATTTACCAATCTAATCTTAGATTGTGACGCGAGTTTAAGGATGCTAATTAGAAAAGTGTTTAAGAAAGGGATTCGTAAAAACCCACACGTCTACAAAAAAAGGAATTAACTCTTACGTTGTACCACCTCGTAAACCGCATTCTCATCACATTTAAGTGTTTTGCTGGGGTATTTTAAAAGTAAAGCATAATCGTGCGTTGCCATTAAAATGGTGTTACCATTTTTGTTAATGTCTTGTAAAACTTCCATAACCTCAATACTCGTTTGTGGATCTAAATTACCGGTAGGCTCATCGGCCAAAATAAGTTCAGGGTTATTAAGTAAAGCCCGTGCAATTGCAACACGTTGTTGCTCGCCACCAGAAAGCTCATGCGGATATTTAAAACCTTTAGTTTTCATGTCTACTTTATTCAAAACCTCTTCGACACGAGTATTCATTTCAGCTTTTACTTTCCATCCTGTAGCCTTTAAAACAAATATCAAGTTGTCGTTTATAGTTCTATCTGGAAGTAATTTAAAATCCTGAAAAACCACACCTAATTTTCGGCGTAAAAACGGGATTTCTTTTTCCTTTAAAGTTTTCAAGTTGAAGTCAACAATATGGCCTTCACCTTTGGTAAGCGGTAAATCGCCATAAAGTGTTTTCATAAAACTACTTTTTCCGGTACCCGTTTTACCAATTAAATACACAAATTCCCCTTTGTTAATTTCAACATTAACATCAGAAAGCACTAAGCTTTCTCCCTGAAAAATAGACGCGTTTTTTAATTCTAAAATGGCATTCGACATAAAAGTAGATTTTTAAAGTGCTGTAAATGTATTATTAAAAACTGAAAAGTTGAAAAGTTAAGCACGAAAAATTTGAGAGACGTTTTTACCAGCGAACTTTAATTTTAATTTCTAGATAGATTGTTGGTAGGTTTTTTGAATTTTTAACACCTCTAATTATAATTATGGCACGATTATTTCGTTATAGATTTAATATTCAATTATCTTTGATTTTAAATTAAAAAACGAATTGTTAATGATTAAAAATAATATTTTTTCACTGCTGGTTGTCATTGGTTTTAGTTGTCAGGTTATGGCACAAAAATCGGCTGTTTACACTAGTAATTTGGTAGAGTATCAAAAAGCATTATCACTTTATAATAATCAACAATATCTAGCTGCTAAATCGCTGTTTACTAATGTTGAAAAAACGGCAGAAGAAGATGTTTTACAGTCCGACTGTGCCTATTATATAGCCAATTGTGCGGTAAGATTAAATCAGCAAAACGCCGATCAACTTATTGAGGATTTTGTAGACGATTATCCAACAAGTACCAAAAGAAACACCGCTTTCGTAGATGTGGCCGATTATTATTTCGTTAACGGAAAATACTCCTACGCTCAAAAGTGGTATCAAAAAGTAGATGTAAATGCTTTAGGTAAATCTGAAAAAGAAAAGTTTTACTTCAATAATGGTTATACCGCTTTTACAACAAAGCAATTTAAAGAAGCCAAAAAGTATTTAACTAAAGTAGAAAACTCTAAAGAGTATGGGTCGCAGGCCAAATATTACATTGGTTTTATGGCTTATGAAGGTGATGATTACGATAAGGCAAATGAATATTTTGAACAAGTAAACGACCAAGAGCGTTACAAAGAAAAATTATCATACTATCAAGCAGACTTACATTTTAAACTAGGTAAGTTTGAAGAGGCTATTAAATTAGCCAAAGCTCAATTAAGTAAAAGTGATGCAGATGAAGTGTCTGAGCTTTCTAAAATTATTGGTGAAAGTTATTTCAACCTAGAAAATTATGCAGAGGCTATTCCTTATTTAACGGCATATCAAGGAAAAAAAGGACAAAGAGATCGCGTAGGGAAGTGGAGTAATACCGATTATTACCAATTAGGTTATGCGTATTACAAGCAAGGTGATTTTGAAAATGCAGTGTCGGAATTCAATAAAATTATTGGAGGTAAAAACTCAATTGCTCAAAATGCATATTATCATTTAGGTGAAAGTTATATTAATTTAGGAAAAAAGCAAGAGGCTTTAAATGCTTTTAAAAATGCTTCGGAAATGGATTTCGATTTAAAAATCCAAGAAGATGCTTGGCTTAATTATGCTAAAATTAGTTACGAAATAGGAAACTCTTACCAATCGGCACCACAAGTATTAGCTGGTTATTTAGAGAAATACCCAAATACAAGTTATAAAGAAGAAGTGGAAACGCTTTTAATAGATTCTTACATTACATCAAAAAATTATACAGAAGCGCTTAAGTTATTAGAGGGGAAACGTAGTTTCGAAAACAAGGTAGCTTATCAAAAAGTAGCATTTTACCGTGGTTTAGAATTGTATAATGAAAATAAATTTAAAGAAGCGTCGGCGCTTTTTAATGGTTCATTAAAAGAACAACAAGACCAAAGATTTACAGCTAGAGCAACCTTTTGGAAAGCCGAAACCGATTATAATTTAACAAATTATGACGATGCTTTAATTGGTTTTAAACAATTTCAGCAACAAAACGAAGCGACATCTACTCCTGAGTTTGAAAACTTAGATTATAATTTAGCTTACACTTACTTCAAGCTTAAAAATTATGAACAAGCTACAAAGTACTTCAATCAATTTATTTCAAGTAAAAAAGATGATAAAGTAAGGTTGAATGATGCGTATTTACGTTTAGGTGATGGGCATTTTGTTTCAAGTCAATATAGCAGTGCTATAGATGCTTATAAGAATGCTATTAGATTAAATGAAATAGAATCTGATTATGCCTTTTTTCAAAAAGCAATAAGTACCGGTTATGCCGGAAATGCTTCTGGAAAAATAAGTGAGTTAGGTAATTTTATTTCAAAATATCCAAAATCTAAACTTCGTGATGATGCTATGTTCGAGCTAGGTAATTCATATGTAAAAGCGAATGAAACTGATAAAGCTATGCCGATTTACGATAGATTGGCAAACGAGTACCCAATGAGTTCGTTTGTGCCAAAAGGATTGTTACGTCAAGGTTTGGTGTATTATAACTCTAGTCAAAACGAGCAGGCTCTAGTCAAGTTTAAAAAAGTAGCAAACGATTATGCTGGTACTCCAGAAGCTGTGCAAGCGGTTGCAACGGCAAGATTAATTTATATCGATTTAGGTCGAGTAAACGAATATGCAGTTTGGGTTAAACAATTAGATTTTGTAGAAGTTACCGATGCCGATTTAGATAATGCCACTTACGAGGCGGCTGAAAAACAATATTTAGATAATAATACAGATAAAGCCATCACACAGTTTAATAAGTATTTAAGCGAATTTCCACGTGGATTACATGCTTTACAAGCACATTTTTATGTGGCACAACTTTATACAAAAAACAATTTGTTAGAGAATGCTGCTCCACATTATAAATATGTTGTAGATGCTTCTCGAAGTGAATACACAGAGGAGGCTTTAATGAAGTTGTCTCAGTTTTATTTAAGTTCTAAAAACTGGAACAAAGCGATGCCTATTTTAGCAAGATTAGAGAGTGAAGCGAATTTTCCTCAAAACGTCGTGTTTGCGCAATCTAATTTAATGAAAGCGAATTACGAATTGAATAATTATAACGAAGCCGTGTCTTATGCCGAAAAAGTGCTTAAGAATCCTAAAATCGATAATAAAATTCAAGCAGATGCTCAAGTTATAATTGCACGTTCGGCTATTAAAACAAATAATGAAGATTTAGCAAAAACGGCATACACTCAAGTAGAAAAAGTAGCTACAGGCGAAACTGCTGCCGAGGCTTTATATTACAACGCTTATTTTAAAAATAAGGAAGGTAAGCACGAAGCATCTAATGTTACGGTGCAGCAATTAGCTAAAAACTACTCGGGTTACAAATATTATAGTGCGAAAGGCTTAGTGCTAATGGCTAAGAATTTTTATGCTCTAAAAGATGCTTTTCAGGCCACATATATTTTAGAAAGTGTTATTACAAATTTTAAAGAATTTGATGATGTTGTAGCAGAAGCTAAAGCTGAATTAAGCAAAATTAAAAAAGAGGAATCTAAAACCAATTCATCTATTTTACCAGAAGATTAGTTTTATTCAAAAGCCATTTTAAGTAGGTTAGAATTTGAATCTTAGAATTTAATTAAGAAATAAAAATTATAAAATATGCGTAAGCACATCAATAGAATATTAACCGTTGCAACAACATGTATAGCAACACTTGGGTATGCACAAAGCAAACAGAATGATACTTTAAATACAGGTGTTATAGACGTTGTTAAACCATACGCGCCATCAATTTCCGATGCGTTTAAAGTAAAAGAAGCACCAACTTTAGACGATGCGACTACCGAAACTAAAAAAGAAATTAAATATAATATTTTTTCTTTTCCAGTAGCGTCAACCTTTACACCTTCAAAAGGTAAGGCGGCAGTTGTAGAAAAAGCAAAACCTGTAAAATTGTTTGATAATTACGCAACACTTGGTGTGGGTAGTTATACTACTATTTTAGGTGAAGTATATTTAAATCATGCCATAAGTCGAAATGAAAGTGTTGGTGGCTATGTAAGTCATCATTCTTCTGGAGGAAATATCGAGGGTGTAGAATTTGATGATGGATTTTCAGATTCAAAAATAAACGTGAATTATGCGAGTCGTATGCGCGATATGGCCTGGAATGTAGAAGGGGGTTTTCAATACTCAAACTACAATTGGTATGGTGTTCCAAACTCTCAAGTGGTTTTTGCGCAAG
Organism: Algibacter lectus; assembly: GCF_004368925.1. NCBI lineage: Bacteria > Pseudomonadati > Bacteroidota > Flavobacteriia > Flavobacteriales > Flavobacteriaceae > Algibacter > Algibacter lectus. The sequence continues at coordinate 37,755 of NZ_SORL01000015.1, read as the reverse complement.
ACGATAATATAAATGTTGGTCACGCATTTTATAATGCACATGTGGGAGGAGATATTAGTTTTGAAGATACTTACATCAACTCTGGAAGTGTATTGTTTAGACGTTTTGCTGATAATCAAAGTTCAGGAGAAAATCGTTTTATAGCAAAAGGGAAAGTAGATGTTCCTGTTAATGGAGAAGAGATTTCTACGGAAGTAAAAATTGATTATTTAGGTGGTGGTTTTAGTAACCTATATTCTGGTTTAGAAAGTATCGATTATGGTAATTTTCAGGTTGGTATTATGCCAAGCTACCAACTTATTAGAGACGATTTAACATTAAATCTTGGAGTTTCGGCCTATTATTTAAATGATACTGAAAGCGGATCAAACAACTTCTATATCTATCCAAATATTACAGCAACCTATAGAGTGGTTAGCGATGTGGTAATTGCTTATGGAGGTATTCAAGGTGATTTAGAGCAGAATTCTTATTACGATTTTGCTACCGAAAACCCATTTGTTTCTCCAACATTATTCATTACACCAACAGATAAACAATACAATGCGTATGTTGGTTTAAAAGGAAAACTTTCTAGTACTATGAGTTATAACGTTAACGGAAGTTATGAATCGAGCCAAAACAGAGCCTTATTTATATCTAACGAAATTACACGTTCTGGTGACGATTATACCTATGGAAACTCGTTTGGAGTTGTTTACGATGATATTAATACTTTTGGAGTTTCAGGTGAAATAAATGTTGATATTAACCGAAACTTTAACTTAGGTTTAAAAGCCGAATATTTTAGCTATTCTAGCGATACCGAAGCCGAAGCATGGAATTTACCAGATGTAAAAGGATCTATGTTTTTAGATTATCAAATTAATCAAAACTGGTTTGCAGGAGCTAATTTATTTTACACAGGCGAACGTAAAGATCAATTTTTCTTAACGACATCAACACCACAAACTGTTACTTTAGATAGTTATTTTGATGCTAACGCGCATGTTGGTTATCACGTAACAGAGCAAATTTCGGTATTTGCCAAAGCAAACAATATAGCCAATAATAATTACGAACGTTGGCAAAATACACCCGTTCAGGCTATTCAGTTTTTAGCAGGAGCAACATTTAAATTCGATTTTTAATATCCATTTTTGATGTTTCCGCGAAAGTGCGAAATGTTTTAAAACTATAATATTTAGAAAAGCTAAGGTTTCATTTTTGGAATTTTAGCTTTTTTTTATTGAATAAAAAGCAGATGTTAAAGTTTACGAGGTCGATTGTGATACGTTCTAATGTCGCTATGACAAAAACATTTAAAGAAGCATAATCGTTAGTCATTTCGACGTAAGGAGAAATCATATAAAGCTCAATGTTAGAATAGGCTTATGTGGTTTAAAATATTGAGTTAAACAACACCATAACTATTCAAAATGCGTCAATTGAGCCAAATAATCAAAATGTTCACCTTCTTTTATAATCTCGCATTTAAGGCCAACCGTTTCACAAGCCAATTTTAAAGTTTCAAAATCTAGGTATAACCATTTCATTGGGATTTCTTCCTCATTTTTATAAGATAGAAAATAATCTAATTCACCATAGTAGTTCGAGTTAGTATCCATCCAATAACCACCATCTTCATCTTGATACATGTATTTGATATCCGATGAATCCATTAAAATTTGTCCACCAGAATTAAGCAACCCTTTCAGGTGAGTTAAGTATTTTGAAACTTGAGATAACTCTTGAAAAATTCCGGTACCATTCATTAATAATAAAATGGTATCAAACGTTTCAGTTTCATCTAAAATATTTTTTATTTCAGCATTTACAACACCACGAAGTTTAGCAACTTCAATGGCGCCTTTAGAAACGTCGATAGCTTTAACTTTTTTATTGTTTTTTTGTAAATACAAACTATGGCTTCCTGAGCCACAACCAACATCTAAAATGTCTCCTTTTGCTAGTTTTAAAGCTTTTTGCTCTAGCTTCGGCATTTCTTCGAATTGGCGAAATAGATAAGGAATTGGCAAGGCATCATCATCAGAAATACTTGTAGATGTTATAATGTCTTCAGTATAGTTTCCGTTTTGGTAATCTAATAAGGCTTGTCCGAAAAGGTCTTTCATAAATAATACTTTGTTTATTCCTTTGAAAAAAAGGAAATCTCATTTTATTTCTACGCAAGTATAAATCTCGTAAATTATACTATTTTTGCGCCATGCAAGACATTATTAACAATCTTCCAAAGCAGGCCAAAGATAAGCATAACGAGAATAAAAAATTCTTCACAAAGCTAAAAAAGAAGCCGCCTAAAAATTTAGATTACGTTATGCAGGATTTGCATGAACAAGAGTTTAAACGTACCGATTGTTTGGGGTGCGCTAACTGTTGTAAAACCACTGGGCCGTTATTTACAGATAAAGATGTAGATAGAATTGCTAAGCATTTTAGAATGAAAACACAGCAATTTATATCGAAGTTTTTACGTGTAGATGATGAGAATGATTATGTTTTACAAAGTGTGCCGTGTACCTTTTTAGGAGCCGATAATTATTGCTCTATTTACGATGTGCGTCCAAAAGCGTGCCGTGAGTTTCCACATACAGATAGAAGTAAGTTTCAACAAATTTCGCATCTTACTTTAAAAAACGTGGCTATTTGTCCGGCTGCATTTAATATTGTAGAAGAAATGAAAAAGCGCATTAAGGTTTAGTTTTGAAGTCTGGTTGCTATTTTACTAGGCTTGGTATAATAACTTTTTTACTATATTGTAAAACAAAAACAACCACTCTTGCAAACATTTCTAAACTATTTCGAGACCATACCATCATCACACCGCAGTATAATTTTAGTTGGAGGCTTGGCCTTTTTCTGGCTTTTAGAAGGTGCGGTACCATTATTTAAATTCAATTATAAAAAGTGGGAGCATGCAGCTCCAAATATTTTTTTTACTTTAACTACAGTCGTTATTAATTTTGCCTTAGCTTTTTTACTGCTAAACTCGGCCGACTGGGTAATGGCTAACGATTTTGGAATTTTAAACTGGTTACCAGAAATGCCGCTATGGTTGTACATTATTCTAGGTGTATTTCTAATGGACTTTTTTGGAGCCTATTTAGCGCATTTTGTAGAGCATAAAGTACCTATGTTATGGATGGTGCATTTGGTGCATCATTCCGATCATAAAGTCGATACAACTACGGCTAATAGACACCATCCTTTGGAAAGTGTTATTCGTTTTATGTTCACGCTATTGGGGGTTTTTGTTATTGGTGCTCCAATTGGTATTGTTATGTTGTATCAATCGATGTCTTTGGTGGCTACGCAGTTTACACATGCTAATATTAAGTTACCCAAAAGTGTCGATAAAATAATGAGTTATGTATTGGTGTCGCCCGATATGCATAAGGTGCACCACCACTATATGTTGCCTTATACGGACTCTAATTACGGAAATATATTTTCGGTTTGGGATAGATTATTAGGTACTTATATGGATTTTGATCGTGAGAAGTTAATTTATGGCGTTGATGTTTTTCCAGATGAAAAAGCTAACGGAAACATAAAAGAACTCTTAAAACAGCCTTTTAAAAAATATGAAAGACCAACTATAATTTCTGAGAAAGACTAATCCTTTTTTATGTTGAAACATTTCAAGATTGATATTCAGGGGCATCGTGGTTGTCGCGGTTTGTTACCCGAAAATAGTATGCCGGCATTTTTTAAAGCATTAGATTTAGGTGTGGACACTTTAGAGTTGGATGTGGCAGTTTCTAAAGATAAAATAGTTGTTGTTAGTCATGAGCCTTATATGAATCCTGTGATTTGTTTAGACACTAAAGGTGACACTATTTTAGATGAAGACGCTAAGAAGTATAATTTGTATCAAATGACTTTAAATGATATTCAACAATTTGATTGTGGTTCTAAATATCATCCTAAATTCCCAAATCAGGAAAAAGTAAAAACATACAAACCATCTTTATCTGAAGTTTTAAAAGAAACTAAAATAATAAACCCGGCAATAAAATTCAATATTGAAATAAAATCAGATGCGGAGTATTATGACGTTTTTACTCCAAAACCTAAAGAATTTGTAGCATTAGTTTTAGATGTTCTAAATGAAAACAACGCTTGTAACGAAACCAATTTGCAAAGTTTCGATTTACAGATTTTAGAAGAAATAAAAATTCAATCTCCTAAAATGGAGGTTGCCCTTTTGGTAGAAGACAATGAAATTATTATAGAGAAACTTAATAAAATGAGTTATTCGCCAGCTATTATAAGCCCGTATTACAAGTTGCTAAATAAAGAAATAGTTAGTGATTTAAAAATTAGAGGTTTTAAAGTGATACCATGGACGGTTAACACCGAAAAGGATATAAAGCTCATGATAGACTATAATGTAAACGGAATTATTACCGATTACCCTGATAGGCTCATCAACATATTAAAACAATAGGTTTAAGGTTTACTCGTACATTAAATACTTCGAACGTGTTTTAGCAAAGGCATCTAAACCTGTTTTCCAAGTTGCTTTAATTTGATTAGCGCTTAATCCAGATTCAATTTGTTGTTGTAATTTTTTTGTTCCGGCGAGTTTCGTGAAAAACGAATTGAAGAACTCTGCCTTATTTCCCGTATTGTTGTAAGCTTTTATCAGCCAATTTAAATTAAGAGTATTTTGGTTTTCGGCTTCGGTTAAGTTTTTCCCATAACATAATTTATTTTCATATTTTGGATGCTTAGCACCATGATTGGGTTGCGGTGTAAACTGAAAAGAAAACTGAGTTTTATTTAAAAACGGACTCCCAAAAATCTGAAATTGCGTTTCCGTTCCACGACCAGCACTTACGTTTGTGCCTTCAAAAAAGCAAAGGCTAGGGTAAAGGTTTATCGATTTGTCGTTTGGTAAATTCGGGCTAGGTTTTATAGGTAAACTATATTCTAGGTTATGGTTATAGTTTTTCACGGGAATAACGTGTAAATCACAAGTGATACTTTGGTTTAGCCATTTTTCACCGTTAATCATTTTTGCATATTCTCCAATCGTCATGCCATGTACAGTTGGAATAGGATGCATCCCCACGAAACTTTTATGAGCTGTTTCTAAAATAGGGCCATCAAAATAATGTCCGTTAGGGTTCGGTCTATCTAAAATTAAAACAGGGATGTTCTGTTCAGCACAAGCTTCCATTACATAATGTAAGCTCGAAATGTAAGTATAAAAACGAGCACCAACATCTTGAATGTCAAAAATAACTAGGTCTAAGTTTTTTAATTGTTCTACCGAAGGTTTTTTGTTTTTTCCGTAGAGGGAAACTATAGGTAAGTTGGTTTTTATATCTATACCATCTTTAATAACCTCGCCGGCATCTGCTGTGCCTCTAAAGCCATGTTCTGGTGCAAAAACCGTTTTAATGTCAACGTTTAAGGCAAGTAGGGAATCTACTAAATGTGTATTGGTTTCTCCTTTAAAAATAACACTAGTTTGGTTGGCAACAATACCAACACGTTTGTCTTGGAGTATAGGTAAATAAAGAGCCGTTTGGTTGGCACCAACAGTGATGTTTTTTTTTGTTTCAGTTTGTTTTGGGCTCTCCTTATCTAAAAGCGTTAAGCTTTTCGACTTCGATTTCGTGACATTCCCACAAGAAATCATTACTAAAACAAATAATAAAACAGTATTTTTGAAAACATTTAATAGCATAATAAATTTTGAATTACGAGTTTTTTTTAGCCAAACGCATTATTGGTAGTAAAGCGTATAAAAGTAGTGTATCGGCACCAATAATAAAAATTGGTATTGCCGCTATTGCTATTGGTATTGTGGTCATGATGATTGCGATTGCTACAGGTATTGGTTTACAACAAAAAATTCGTGATAAAGTGGTTGCTTTCAATGGCCATGTTACCATTAGTAATTTCGATAGTAACAACTCACAAGAAAGTATCGTGCCAATCTCTAAAAATCAGGAGTTTTATCCAGAGTTTAAAGAGGTTGATGGTATAAAGCACGTACAAGCCGTAGCAACAAAATTCGGAATCATTAGAACAGAAACCGATTTCGAAGGTGCTGTTTTTAAAGGTGTCGGTCAAGATTTCGATTGGAGCTACTTTCAAGAATTTCTTATAGAAGGCAAACTACCAAGTTTTACCAAAAAATGGAGTGAAGAGGTTTTAATCTCACAATACTTAGCCGATAGATTAGGATTTAAAGTAGGTGAAAAGTTTCAAATGGTTTTCGCAAAAAACGATACTGAAAAAGCACCAAATATTATAACATTCAATATCGTGGGTATTTATAATTCCGGTTTTCAAGAATTAGACCAACAATACTTAATAGGGAATATTCGCCACATACAACGTATTAATAATTGGGAAGAAGATCAAATAGGGAACTTCGAAGTTTTTATTTCCGATTATTCACAACTCGATCAAAAAGGAATCGAAATTTATCAAAACACACCATCTACGCTCAACACTATCACGGTAAGCAATAAATACAGTTCCATTTTTGAGTGGATAAAAATATTCGACAAAAATATTTACGGCATTATCGGGATCATGATTCTAGTAGCAGGTATAAACATGATTACTGCGCTACTGGTTTTAATACTCGAGCGCACACAAATGATAGGGATTTTAAAAGCCCTAGGAAGTAACAATTGGAGCATCCGTAAACTTTTTCTATACAATGCATCTTACCTTATTTTACTTGGTTTATTCTGGGGTAATTTACTCGGTTTAGGGCTGCTGTTTGCACAAAAATATTTTAAACTGTTTCCGCTCGATCCAAGTGTGTATTACGTTTCCGAAGCCCCAGTATATATAAGTTTAAGTTATATAGTTGCTCTTAATATTGGTACGCTTATTTTATGTTTACTCATGCTTTTAATACCATCGTATATTATCACGAAAATATCGCCGGTAAAAGCCATTCGATTCCAATAAAATTTAATTTTTCGGGCGCTACCACAAGGGTCGGGCTTTCACTACTCGCTCCCTCCTAAGGTCGGGGAGCTCAAACAGGCCGTTCAATCCCTAGCGCATCATCAGCTAAGGTTTTGTTTCTTATTAGGCTTTGTATAGTTTGCTAGTGTTACTTATTGTTTTCGATATCACTAATATGGTGCTCTAAAGCCTTAACTGAAATTTGAATTTCAATAATTAAAAGCGATAACGAAGCTATTAACAAAAGTAGCGCCAAGCCAAATACCCAAACAGCAATAGCATTTTGCTGAATGTATATTAAAAACATAGTCATAACACATAATAGTAAACTCGAAATGCCGAAAATTTGCATACTTCGCGTTAAGTACAAACGCTTTTTTATATTCTGTATTTGTGCCATCAATACACTATCTTTTTTCTCAGTATACTTATCGTGCAAGTTTCTAATAGTTGCAGCGTAAGCTAAAAACCTATTGGTATATGCTAACATAATTAAGGAAATAGCCGAAAATAAAAGAGCAGGAGTAGTAAGCGTAAGTTGTTCCATAATGTAGTTTTATACTAGATTGCAAAGTTAATAATTTAATTAATCCTCAAGATTATTACCTCGTTGTGTTTTACTTTAATAGAATTCAATTTTTAATTTCATTTGGAAATTTTAAACTGGTATTCTATCTTTAAAAAATGCAAGAAGATTTTCTACACTACATCTGGAAATTCAAGAAATTTCAAACTCAAAGTTTAAAAACAGAAGCAAATCAATCTATAACTATTACTTCTGTAGGGCAACATAACTTTAATTCTGGTCCCGACTTTTTTAATGCAAAACTTACTATTGGCGAGCAACTTTGGGCGGGTAATGTAGAAATTCATATAAAATCATCCGATTGGTATTTGCACAATCACGAACAAGATCCAGCTTACGATGGTGTTATTCTACACGTAGTTTGGGAGCATGATACCGAGATTTTTAGAAAAGATAATACGCCTATTCCAACATTAGTGTTGCGCGATTATATCGATTTTACACTTTTAAACAATTATAAAAAGCTTTTTGCAAAACAAAACACATGGATTAATTGTGAAAATGATTTTGTTAGTACTAACGATTTTGTTTTAACCAATTGGCTAGAGCGTTTATATTTTGAACGGCTAGAACGGAAAGCTGATGCCATTGAACTGCTTTTGCAAGAATCTAAAAACGATTGGGAAGCAGTACTTTTTAAAATGCTTGCCAAAAACTTTGGACTAAAAGTAAACGGAGATGCTTTTTTTAGTTTAGCGCAATCGGTCGATTTTTCGGTGGTTAGAAAATCGCAATCTAATTTGCAAAGTTTAGAAGCCTTGCTGTTTGGACAAGCTAATTTATTGTCAGAATCTGTGGAAGATGCTTACTTTATAAGTTTATCAAAAGAATATAGTTTTTTAAAACAGAAGTTTCAGCTTAAAGAAAATCAAGTATTGCCGTTACAATTTTTTAGATTACGACCGCCAAATTTTCCAACCATACGGTTATCTCAATTGGCAAACCTATATCACGAGTATCAAAATTTATTCTCTAAAGTGATAGAAATAGATAAGCTCGAAGATTTTTATAAGCTGTTTAATGTTTCAACTTCCGAGTTTTGGAAAACACATTATACTTTTCAAAAATCATCTAAACCTTCAACCAAAGTTATTACAAAGGCTTTCACAGATTTACTATTAATAAACACTATTCTTCCTTTAAAATTCTGTTATGCTAAACAAAAAGGACAAGATATAGATGGCTCTATTTTAAAGATAGCTTCAGAAATCAATTCAGAAAAAAATAGTATTATCGATGCTTTTAATAAACTAAAAAAAGTGTCTAAATCGGCCTTTCAATCACAATCGCTTATTCAATTAAAAACAGAGTATTGCGATAAAAATAAATGTTTACAATGTGCCGTTGGAAATTCACTTTTAACGAAATAGTTATTGTTTTTCTAAGGATTTCAATATTTGACAGGGTATTGTTATTAATATTAAGAAAGCGTTAAATATTTCAACCTAATAGCTTTTAAACAAAAAAAGGAATCCTTAAATTGCAAGCATGAACAATATCTATAAACCCTTATTGTTTTTTCAGAAGCATGGTTATTACGTGTGTCAACGTATTGCCGATCGTTTTGGTATTCGTGCTAAAGTGGTGCGTACCTCCTTTATGTATGTAACGTTTGTAACGGTTGGTTTTGGCTTTGCTTTGTATTTATTTCTTGCTTTTTGGATGCGTATAAAAGATTTAATTTACACAAAACGCTCTTCGGTTTTCGACCTATAACTTATGAATCCATTAATAAGAATTTTTAGAACTAAAATATATACAGCCATATTTTTGCTGGTTCTTATTCTACTCGTTGGCGTGTTTGGTTACATGATGATATCGGATTATACCGCTATCGATGCACTTTACATGACGGTTATTACGGTAACCACTGTTGGTTTTGGAGAGGTTGTACCACTGGATAATAATTCCAAAATATTTACTATTTTTTTAATTTTAACTAGTATTGTAATTGTTGGTTACGCTCTATCTACCATTACCGAGTATATTTTAAGCAAAGACCACATTGAAGAATTAAAACAGAAAAAGATGCAAAAAAAAATTGATACGTTTGCCAATCATGTTATTATTTGCGGTTATGGAAGGAATGGAAAGCAGGCGGCTGTAAAATTGGCTGCGCACAACCGATCTTATGTTATTGTTGAGAAGAACAAAGAAATGATTGAGAAGTTGGAGTTAGACGGTGCACCTTATGTAATAGGTAACGCTAATGAAGATGAAACGCTTGTGCAGGCTGGTGTAGATCGAGCAAGTTGTTTTATATCTGCTTTACCTAGTGATGCTGATAATCTATTTGTAGTACTTTCGGCTAGACAAATTAACCCCAAAATTAATATAATAAGTCGTGCATCTCAAGAGTCGTCTTATAGTAAGTTGAAGTTTGCAGGAGCTAATAATGTTATTTTACCAGATAAAATTGGTGGAGATCATATGGCATCTTTAGTTGTGGTTCCTGGACTTATGGAGTTTATTGATAACTTATCTATTGTCGGGAAATCGAATATAAATATAGAAGAAGTAGCTGTAGAGAAATTACATAGTAATAATAAAGTTAAAACCATTCGTGATTTAGATTTACGTCGAAAAACGGGTTGTACCGTAATTGGCTATAAAGATGAAAATGGAGAATATATTGTTAACCCAGAAGCAGAATTAGAATTGGCTAAAAATTCTAAAATTATTGTTTTGGGACGTCCAGAACAAATAGAAGCATTAAATACAGAGTATAATATAGAGTAGTAATCATACGATTTTAGCGGTATTTTTTTTAAAATACCGTTTTTTTTTAGCATCTTGCTACTTTTTTGTGTCATTCTATAAGGGAATGAACTAGTTTTTTGAAATTTAATTAACCAACATAATATCTTATGAAGAAATATCTTCTTTCAATTTTTACATTAATAGCACCTTTTTTAACATTTGCACAAGAGACAGCCGAGCTAGGTATCGATCAGCAAATAGACCAGGCATTTAAACCGATTTCAGATTTTTTCTCAAACGTTATTTTCTTTCAAGTATTCGGTACGCCATTTGTTTTAATTCTTTTAGTAGTAAGTGCATTGTTTTTTACTATTTATTTCGGTTTTCCAAACATTAGATATTTTGGTAAAGCCATTAAAACCGTAAGAGGTAAGTATGAAGATATCGAAAAGCATGGCGCCAAAGAACTTTATGGTGAAGGTGGTGTTGCTCAAGGTGTAGATATTAATACTGTAGATGATATTGAAGAGCACCTCGTTAATGTTGAAAATGATTTAGCAGTAGATGGTGATATTGTTGATACTATTAGAGACGAAAGTAGTGAAGGAGAAGTAAGCCACTTTCAAGCATTGGCAACTGCAGTATCTGGTACCGTTGGTAATGGTAATATTGCAGGTGTAGCATTAGCGATTGCACTTGGTGGTCCAGGAGCTACCTTTTGGATGATTATTTGTGGTTTGTTAGGGATGTCTACAAAATTTGTAGAGTGTACTTTAGGCGTGCAATATAGAGATGTTGGAGAAGATGGTACGGTTTACGGAGGACCAATGTATTACTTAAAGAAAGGTTTAAAGGAACGCGGTTTTGCGAAACTCGGAAAAGTAGCAGCGGTTGTGTTTGCTATCTTTTGTATTGGAGGTTCTTTTGGTGGTGGTAACGCTGCACAATCTAACCAAGCTACAATTGTAATAAAAGATTTATTAGGATTAGAAAGTACAGGAGCAGGATTCTGGATTGGAGTTATATTGGCTTTTACTGTAGGTATCATTATTATTGGTGGTATTAAGCGTATTGCTTCGGTTACAGAAAAAGTGGTGCCTTTTATGGCATTATTATACATTATATGTTGTTTATACATTATTTTAAGTAATTTCACACTTATTGATGATGCTGTAGGTTTAATTTTTCAAGAAGCATTTAATCCAAAAGCAATTGGTGTTGGAGGGTTTATAGGTGTGTTATTAGTTGGTTTCAAGCGTGCTGCCTTTTCAAACGAAGCAGGAGCAGGATCTGCATCTATTGCTCATTCAGCGGTGAGAACAAAATATTCAGCTAGTGAAGGTTTGGTTGCCTTATTAGAGCCATTTATTGATACGGTTGTAATTTGTACAATGACGGCTTTAGTTATTATCATTTTTAACTTTGGTGGTTTCTTTGAGTATGGAGATGTTACAGGGCAAGGTGTTGCAATTATCAACGGCGAATCTTATGAGGGAGCAGGTATTACTGCAAAAGCCTTTGCAGAGTATATTCCTTATTCTAATGTGTTTTTAACTGTAGCAGTTGTACTGTTTGCGGTTTCAACTATGATCTCTTGGTCGTATTACGGATTACAATCTTGGAAGTTTTTATTTGGAAGAGGTAAAGCTGCAGATTTAACTTATAAAATATTATTTTTAACTTTCGTAATTATTGGAGCTGCTGCTAGTATGAAATCTATTTGGGATTTCTCAGATGCTATGATATTTGCAATGGTATTCCCGAATATGATTGGTCTTTACTTCTTATTCCCAGTTGTTAAAAAACAATTAAATAGATATTTAGGAGCTATAAAACTTAAAAAGGACGCGTTAGAAAACTAAAATCTAAAACTTTTATATATGAAATCCCATGTCACGTTTTCTAAAAACCAAAGGCATGGGATTTTTTTATTGTCTTTACTTATTATTGTGCTACAATGTGTTTACTTTTTTGTTGATTTTTCCGGTAAAGATATTGAAACTAACGATATGGAATTAGCGAAGTTTACCAAAGAAATAGATTCGCTTAAAGCTATAGAGTTAGAAGCCCGTAAACCAAAAATATTCCCTTTCAATCCTAATTTTATTACAGACTACAAAGGCGCTACTTTGGGTATGAGTAATCAAGAAATAGACAGGCTTCTTAATTTTAGAAAACAAGATCAGTGGATAAACTCATCCAAACAATTTCAAGAAGTTACTCAAGTATCAGATTCTTTATTAAAAAGAATCTCTCCGTATTTTAAATTCCCAGCATGGGTTACCAATCCTAAAACGGTTAAATCATTCTATAATAATTCATATAAAACCAAACCCAAAACGTTTGCTCAAAAGAAAGATTTGAATACAGCTACGGCTAAACAACTTCAAGCAGTGAATGGTATTGGAGAGGCTTTTTCAAAACGAATTATCAAATTCAGAAATAAATTTAAAGGCGGTTTTATAGCCGATGTGCAATTGCAAGATGTTTATGGCCTAACGCCAGAAGTTATTCAGAAATTACTATTGGATTTTACGGTAAAAACACCAAGACAAATTGAAAAAATAAATTTAAACACAGCATCGGTAGATCAATTGGTTACCGTGCAGCATATTGATTACGATTTGGCGCACCATATTATCGAGCAGCGTAACCTACGAGAAGGTTTTAGTTCCTTTTCAGAATTACTAAAAGTAAAAGACTTCCCAGTAAATAAAATCGGTATAATTGAATTATATTTGCAGATTGACAACACAAACTAATGAATAGCATGTATTTCACAGAAGAACACCAACTTTTTAGGAAAAGCCTTCAAGATTTTTTGCAAAAAGAAGTTGTTCCACATATTGAAAAGTGGGAGCAAACGGGTCTAATAGATCGTTTTATTTGGAAAAAAATTGGTGATATGGGATTCTTCGGAATTAAATATCCTGAAGCTTATGGTGGTTTAGATTTAGATTTATTCTACACTGTAATTCTGCTCGAAGAACTTCAAAAAATAAATTCAGGTGGTTTTGCTGCTGCTATTTGGGCGCATACTTATTTAGCTATGACGCATTTGAATGCAGAAGGAGACGAGGCAATAAAACAAAAATATTTAGTGCCAAGTATTACTGGAGATAAAATAGGATGTTTGTGTATTAGTGAACCTTTCGGCGGAAGTGATGTTGCAGGTATGCGCACCACTGCTGTTAAAAAAGGTGATAAATATATTATCAATGGTTCAAAAACATTTATTACAAATGGCGTTTTAAGCGATTACTTAGTAGTTGCGGCCAAAACAAGTCCAGAATTAGGTAATAAAGGCATTAGTATATTTGTTGTAGATCGTGAAACCAAAGGTTTATCTGCAACTAAACTTAACAAACTAGGATGGCGAGCATCCGATACAGGAGAAATAGCTTTTGATAATGTAGAAATCCCAGCAAATCAAATATTAGGCGAAGCAGATAAAGGTTTTGCATACATTATGCAGCACTTTGCTTTAGAGCGTTTAATAATGGGGATAAATGGCCATGCTCGTGCAGAATTTGCGCTAGAATATGCTTTAAAATATATGAGCGAGCGTCAAGCCTTCGGTCGTACTATCGATAAATTCCAAGCCTTACGCCATACCATTGCTGATTTATATACCGATATGGAAATGTGTAAAACATTTAACTACGCCGTAGCATATCGATTAAATAAGGGGGAATACGTAGTGAAAGAAGCTACCATGTCTAAGTTAAGGTCTACTAAAATGGCCGATGATGTTATTTATCAATGTTTACAATTTCTAGGAGGTTATGGCTACATGGAAGATTATCCAATGGCAAGACTCTTGCGCGATAGTCGTTTAGGACCAATTGGTGGAGGAACATCAGAAATTTTGCGAGAAATTCTAGCGAAAATTATTATCGACAAAAAAGAATACAAAGAAGCAACATAATTTATTTGGGCAAATTGCGCCTATTATAATTGTGTTTTTTAAATATAGAAAGCTTAATTTAAGGTGTAGTTTCTATTAAAACACAATGAGGTTTCGGCGCAAACACGCTTTCCGCTATATCTTTTTTGAGTATAATAAGGTTCAGTTTTATTAATACACTAAGCGAACATTTCAATTTTTCACATTAATTTATGTTTAGGTAAAGCATAAACAAGGATGCCGCATCAATCGTTTTTGCAGGCAAATCTGCTTTCTGAGTGCTAAAAGATAGCGTGTGGTATATCTGCATAAAACAATTCAAAAAAAATATTTTAAATTTTAATTATTATTTAGAAATTATTATATATTTGCACCCTGAAAATTCTAAAAGAGAGGAGGTTAAGACACTATGTTAATAATACCAGTTAAAGAAGGAGAAAATATAGATAGAGCGTTAAAGCGTTACAAACGAAAGTTTGTAAAAACAACGGTAAAAAACCAGTTAAACACGCGTAAGCAATTCAACAAACCTTCTATTGTACGTAGAGCTCAGGTTCAAAAAGCTCAATACATCCAAGGATTAAGAGACGCAGAAGAAGTATAGTTTCTGTTCTTTATAATATTAAATCCCGCAATTTGCGGGATTTTTTTTGTTTAAAAAAGTATCACGACATCAAGATGTTATGACGTTTATGTTCTTTTTTTGATGTTAAATCTTACTTTTTTATTTGTGTTTCACTTCGAAGTGATGAAAAAACATTGTATATTTAAAAACAAATCATACCCCAAAATACATGTCTTTTCAATCCTTTACCGATTATCTCCTACTGGAAAAGAATTATTCGGTATTGACTGTAAATGCGTATCAAGCAGATTTAAAAGCCTTTTCAAAATATATAGAAAAAGAATTTGAAGATGATTCTATCAAAAATGTAAACTATTCACAAATTCGTAGCTGGATTGTTTCTTTAGTAGAAAGTGGTATTTCCAATAGAAGTATAAACCGAAAAATTTCATCATTAAATACCTATTATAAATTTCTTTTAAAGGTAGGAGATCTTCAATTAAACCCATTAGCAAAACATCGCGCACTAAAAACAAGTAAAAAAATACAAGTACCATTTTCTGAAACCGAAATAGCAAACGTGTTAAACGAATTGAATTTCGGTACCGACTTTGAGAGCTTGCGTAATAAACTCATTATAGAGCTGTTTTATTCAACAGGCATTCGTAGAATAGAATTAGTGGAGTTGGAGCTGTCTCGATTTGATATAAGTAATAAAACACTTAAGGTTAAAGGGAAGCGAAATAAGGAGCGTATTATACCATTGTTACCATCGGTTATCGAAACCTGTAAAAGCTATTTAAAGGCTCGAAATGAGTTAGAAGTACTCGTAGATTCTAATAGGTTGTTTTTAACCCAAAAAGGTGTTAAAATATATGAAACACTTGTTTACAGAGTAATTAATGAGTATTTTAGTTTAGCATCTTCGAAGGTTAAAAAGAGCCCACATATACTACGGCATTCTTTTGCGACACATTTGTTAAACCAAGGTGCAGACTTAAATGCTGTTAAAGAGCTTCTTGGTCATTCAAGTTTAGCGGCAACACAAGTTTATACACATAATAGTATAGCCGAATTAAAAAAGGTGCATGTTAACGCGCACCCTAGGAGTAAAAAATAAAGTAAACTAAGCTGAAGTTTTTAATTTCAACTTTAATAATTGTTTAACCAAAAAAAACACAAGTATGAAAGTAAACACCCAATCCGTAAATTTTAACGCAGATCAAAAATTGATAGATTTTATCCAAAAACGAATGGACAAATTAGATTTGTTTTATGATAAGGTAATTAAATCGGATGTTTTTTTAAAGTTAGAAAACACCAGTGATAAAGAAAATAAAGTATTTGAAGCACGAGTAAGTGTACCAGGCGATAGTTTTGTAGTAAAAAAACAATGTAAAAGTTTTGAGGAAGGTGCAGATATGGCCATAGCATCATTAGAACGTCAATTAAAAAAACGAAAAGAAAAATTAAGAGCACATTTATAATATTTAGAACGATTTAATAGAAACAGCTTTGTTTTAGTAGGAAAAGAATGGGATGTATTGTTATTACTAAGGTGATCCTGATTTGTGAGGATGAAAAATGAATCTAAAACAGGTGTTTTTTCATAGGATTTAAAAATAGTTTTAAATCCTATGAAAAATTTATTGAAAAAATGTTTTGAATATTTAAATAAATCTATACATTTGCAGTCCGTTAGAAATAGCGGACTTTTTTTATGTGTAAAAAAAGAAAAAAGCCGATGTAGCTCAGCTGGCTAGAGCAGCTGATTTGTAATCAGCAGGTCGTGGGTTCGAGTCCCTCCATCGGCTCTTTTAAAATTTAAATTCTAATTATTTAGAAATAAGAGTTTTAGATTGAAATATTGAATTTAGGGGAGATACTCAAGCGGCCAACGAGGGCAGACTGTAAATCTGCTGACTACGTCTTCGCAGGTTCGAATCCTGCTCTCCCCACAATTTTTAAGGATTAAGCGATTAATCTAGAAAGTTTATTGAAATATTGATAATACCCTTTAAAGATTTTTGAATCTATAAAAAAGAATTCTACTTTTGTGGAAATTCTAAATCTAGATTTGAAATTTTTAATTAATGCGAGAGTAGCTCAGTTGGTAGAGCGTCAGCCTTCCAAGCTGAATGTCGCCGGTTCGAACCCGGTCTCTCGCTCAAAGTTCCTGCGAAATCAGGAATCTCTTCTTTTAAAAAATCTTTTTTTAAGGTAGATTGAAAGAATAGGGAATAAAAACTTTACGCCGGTGTAGCTCAGGGGTAGAGCGTTTCCTTGGTAAGGAAGAGGTCACGAGTTCAATTCTCGTCATTGGCTCTAAAGAAAAAATTAGAATACACTAATATTATTATATAACAAAGATTAAAATCATTTTAAAAACATGGCAAAGGCAACTTTTGATCGTTCAAAACCACACTTAAACATTGGTACAATTGGACACGTAGATCACGGTAAAACAACTTTAACTGCTGCTATTACTAAAGTATTAGCTGATGCAGGTTATTCTGAAGCAAAATCATTTGATCAAATTGATAATGCTCCTGAAGAAAAAGAAAGAGGTATAACAATTAATACATCTCACGTAGAGTATGCAACATTAAACCGTCATTACGCTCACGTTGACTGTCCAGGTCACGCGGATTACGTAAAGAACATGGTAACTGGTGCTGCACAAATGGATGGTGCTATCTTAGTAGTTGCGGCTACAGATGGTCCAATGCCACAAACTCGTGAGCACATCTTATTAGGACGTCAGGTAGGTATTCCTCGTATCGTTGTATTCATGAACAAAGTGGATATGGTTGATGATGAAGAATTAATCGAATTAGTAGACATGGAAGTTAGAGATTTATTATCTTTCTATGAGTACGATGGAGATAACGGACCTGTAATCGCTGGTTCTGCTTTAGGTGCACTTAACGGTGAACAAAAGTGGGTTGATACTGTATTAGAATTAATGCAAGCTTGTGATGACTGGATCGAAGAGCCATTAAGAGAAGTTGATAAAGATTTCTTAATGCCTATCGAGGATGTATTCTCTATTACTGGTCGTGGTACTGTTGCTACTGGTCGTATTGAAACTGGTATTGCAAATACAGGAGATCCTGTAGAAATCATTGGTATGGGTGCTGAGAAATTAACATCTACTATCACAGGTATCGAAATGTTCCGTCAAATATTAGATAGAGGTGAAGCTGGAGATAACGCTGGTATCTTATTAAGAGGTATTGAGAAATCTCAAATCTCTAGAGGTATGGTAATCGTTAAGCCAGGGTCTGTAACACCACACTCTAAATTTAAGGCTGAGGTTTATATCCTTAAGAAAGAAGAAGGTGGACGTCACACTCCATTCCATAATAACTACCGTCCTCAGTTCTACGTACGTACAACTGATGTAACTGGAAACATTGCGCTTCCTGATGGTGTTGAAATGGTTATGCCAGGAGACAACTTAACTATTACTGTTGAATTGATTAACACAATTGCAATGAACGTAGGTTTACGTTTCGCTATCCGTGAAGGTGGTAGAACAGTTGGTGCTGGTCAGGTAACTGAAATTTTAGACTAATATAGTCCAAAGCATATAAAGAAGTTGAGGTAT
Source organism: Algibacter lectus (assembly GCF_004368925.1). Classification (NCBI taxonomy): domain Bacteria; kingdom Pseudomonadati; phylum Bacteroidota; class Flavobacteriia; order Flavobacteriales; family Flavobacteriaceae; genus Algibacter; species Algibacter lectus. The sequence continues at coordinate 19,445 of NZ_SORL01000015.1, read as the reverse complement.
TCCTTTTTGGAATACCTTGACTTTATTTACGGGCGTAGCTCAGTTGGTAGAGCACTGGTCTCCAAAACCAGGTGTCGGGAGTTCGAGTCTCTCCGCCCGTGCAAAATATTAGAGATTAATAAATCTCAATGAAGTGTTTACACTAAGCATCTTTTTAGGTGTTGTAAAAAAAAGTAAAAATGGCTGGATTTGTAAATTATATAAAAGAATCATTTGGAGAACTTAAAAACAATGTAAGTTGGCCAACATGGGCAGAAGCTCAAAGTTTAACTATTTTGGTTGCTGTGTTTTCAATTATATTCTCTCTTGCAATATGGGGAGTAGATACAGTATTTAGTAATGTTATATCATTTTACTTTGATCTAATTAAATAAAAAAAAATTATGTCTGAAGTAAGTGAGAAAAAATGGTACGTAGTTCGTGCTGTAAGTGGTCAAGAGAACAAAATTAAGACATATATCGAGAATGAAATTGCTCGTTTAGGTCTTACTGATTATGTAGACCAAGTATTAGTACCTACAGAACGCGTTATTCAAATCCGTAACGGAAAAAAAATCCATAAAGAAAAAGTATTCTTCCCAGGATACATTATGGTACAAGCAAATTTAACAGGTGAAGTTCCTCATATTATTCGTTCAGTAACAAATGTTATTGGGTTTTTGGGTGAAACAAAAGGAGGAGATCCTGTGCCATTGAGACAGTCTGAAGTAAACAGAATGTTAGGTAAGGTTGATGAGTTGGCTGTTGAAGAAAGTTCTGTAGTAGCAATACCATACACAAAAGGAGAAACTGTTAAAGTAATTGACGGTCCTTTTAATGGATTTGATGGAACTATCGAAAACATAAATGAAGAAAAGCGTAAGCTTGAAGTAATGGTAAAAATCTTCGGAAGAAAAACACCATTAGAGTTAAGCTATATGCAAGTTGAAAAAGTATAACAGTGTTACATTAAGATAGATTAAACTTCTCGCTTCCAAAAGAGAGGTTTTTTCGAATTAAATTATTAAAAATGGCAAAAGAATTAAGTAAAGTAGTTAAGTTACAAGTTCGGGGAGGTGCTGCGAATCCGTCGCCACCGGTTGGACCCGCTTTAGGAGCCGCTGGTGTTAACATCATGGAGTTCTGTAAGCAATTCAATGCTAGAACCCAAGATAAAGCTGGTAAAGTATTACCAGTTGTTATATCTGTTTACAAAGACAAATCATTTGACTTTGTAATTAAAACTCCTCCAGCAGCAGTCCAGTTAATGGAAGCAGCTAAGTTGAAGAAGGGTTCTGGAGAGCCAAACCGTAAAAAAGTAGCTAAAGTATCTTGGGATCAGGTTAAAACTATCGCTGAAGATAAAATGGTAGATTTAAATGCATTTACTATTGAGTCTGCAATGAAAATGATAGCTGGAACTGCAAGATCAATGGGAATAACTGTAACAGGGCAATTCCCTAATTAATCTATTAAAGACATTAGAAAATGGCAAGATTAACAAAAAAGCAAAAAGAGGCTTTAGCAAAAATTGAAAAAGGGAAAGTTTATTCTCTTAATGAAGCATCTGCATTAGTAAAAGAAATTTCTAATACAAAGTTTGATGCATCAGTTGACTTAGCAGTACGTTTAGGAGTAGATCCACGTAAAGCTAACCAGATGGTGAGAGGTGTTGTTTCACTTCCTCATGGTACTGGTAAAGATGTAAAAGTATTAGCATTAGTAACACCAGATAAAGAAGCCGAAGCAAAAGAAGCTGGAGCTGATTACGTAGGTTTAGACGAGTATCTTGATAAAATCAAGAGCGGTTGGACAGACGTTGATGTAATTATCACTATGCCAAGTGTTATGGGTAAATTAGGTCCTTTAGGACGTGTATTAGGCCCACGTGGTTTAATGCCTAACCCAAAAACAGGTACAGTAACTATGGATGTAGCAAAAGCTGTAACAGAAGTAAAAGCTGGTAAAATTGACTTTAAAGTTGATAAAACTGGTATTGTACACGCTGCTATTGGTAAAGCATCTTTTAGTGCTGATAAAATTGCAGGTAATGCAAATGAATTATTAACAACTTTAATGAAACTAAAACCAACAGCTTCTAAAGGTGTTTATGTAAAGAGCATATTTATGTCTTCTACAATGAGCCCAAGTATCGCGGTTGATCCTAAAATTGGTTAATTAAGTTAAAACTTTTATTATGACAAGAGAAGAAAAATCACAAGTAATTGAGGAGTTAACTGCAGAATTAGCCAACAATGCAAATATCTATTTAGCTGATATTTCAGGATTAAATGCAGATACTACTTCAAATTTACGTCGTGCTTGTTTTAAAGCAAACGTAAAATTAGCAGTTGTTAAAAATACATTACTTGAGAAAGCAATGGAAGCATCTGAAAGAGATTTCGGAAACCTTCCTTCTGTATTAAAAGGAAATACATCTGTGATGTATTCTGAAACAGGTAACGTACCAGCGAAGCTTATTAAAACATTCCGTAAGAAATCTGATAAGCCTTTATTAAAAGGTGCATTTATTGAGGAAGCTGTTTATATTGGCGATGATCAATTAGACATGTTAGTTGATATCAAGTCTAAAGAAGAGTTATTAGGAGAGATTGTTGGATTATTACAATCACCTGCTAAAAACGTTATTTCAGCACTTAAATCAGGTGGTGGGACAATAGCTGGACTTATAAAAACACTTTCTGAGAGATCAGAGTAGTATTAAATAGTACGCACTTTATTACATTATATTATTATTAAAATTTATTAAAACGATAGAAAAATGGCAGATTTAAAAGATTTCGCAGAACAATTAGTTAACCTTACTGTAAAAGAAGTAAATGAGTTAGCAACTATATTAAAAGATGAGTATGGTATCGAGCCTGCTGCTGCTGCTGCAGTTGCTGTTGCTGGTCCTGCTGGTGGTGGAGAAGCTGAAGAAGCTCAAACTGAATTTGATGTTATTTTAAAGGCTGCAGGTAGCTCTAAGTTAGCTGTTGTAAAATTAGTTAAAGAATTAACTGGTTTAGGTTTAAAAGAAGCTAAAGGTTTAGTTGACGATGCACCAAGTGCAGTTAAAGAAGGTGTATCTAAAGACGAAGCTGAAGCTTTAAAAGTATCTTTAGAAGAAGCTGGAGCAGAGGTTGAGTTAAAGTAAGCTTAACATCTCAAGAACATAACGGTTTAGGTCTGGAGCACGCGCTACCAGACCTAGACCATTTTGTGTATAATAGTATTTATACCAAAAGCAATACCCAAAACAACTCAAATTATTTGACTTGTTTTTTGCAGTTTAATTAGTGTTTTAAAGCACTATCATTATTTTTTTAATCATAATTCCGTCCATTGATGTTGTCAACACAAGCTGAAAGATTAAATTTCTCGTCTATTGTAAATAAGACAGATTATCCTGACTTTTTGGATATTCAGATAAAATCTTTTCAAGATTTTTTCCAATTAGAGACAAAATCTGAAGAAAGAGGTGATGAAGGTTTATACAATACCTTCATGGAAAACTTTCCTATCACCGATTCTCGTAATCAATTCGTTTTAGAATTTTTAGATTACTTCGTAGATCCACCAAGATATGCTATTGAAGAGTGTATTGAGCGTGGTTTAACATATAGCGTTCCGCTTAAAGCTAGGTTAAAGTTATATTGTACCGATCCTGAACACGAAGATTTTGAAACTATTGTTCAAGATGTTTATTTAGGAACTATTCCTTACATGACACCTTCTGGTACTTTCTGTATCAACGGTGCCGAGCGTGTAGTTGTATCTCAGTTACACCGTTCACCTGGTGTATTCTTCGGTCAATCTTTTCATGCTAATGGAACAAAATTATATTCAGCAAGGGTTATACCATTCAAAGGATCATGGATTGAGTTTGCTACCGACATCAACCAAGTGATGTACGCATACATTGATAGAAAGAAGAAATTACCTGTTACAACGCTTTTCCGTGCTATCGGTTTTGAGCGTGATAAAGATATTTTAGAGATTTTCGACTTAGCTGAAGAGGTTAAAGTATCGAAATCTGGATTAAAGAAGTACTTAGGAAGAAAATTAGCAGCTCGTGTTTTAAATACGTGGCATGAGGATTTTGTTGATGAAGATACTGGTGAAGTAGTATCAATTGAGCGTAACGAGATTGTGCTTGATCGTGATACTATTTTAGACAAAGACAACATAGAAGAAATTCTTGAAGTTGATGTTAAAACTGTTCTTTTACATAAAGAAAGTAATGAGCAAGGTGATTACGCCATTATTCATAACACACTTCAAAAAGATCCAACAAACTCTGAAAAAGAGGCTGTTGAACATATATATAGACAATTACGTAATGCTGAGCCGCCAGATGAGGAAACTGCTCGTGGAATAATTGATAAATTATTCTTCTCAGACCAACGTTATTCTTTAGGAGAAGTTGGGCGTTACAGAATGAACAAAAAATTACAGTTGGATATCGGTATGGATAAGCAAGTGCTTACCAAAGAAGATATTATAACTATTATAAAATACTTAATCGAGCTTATTAACTCTAAAGCAGAGATTGATGATATTGATCACTTATCTAACCGTCGTGTACGTACAGTTGGTGAGCAGTTATCTTCTCAATTTGGTGTTGGTTTAGCACGTATGGCTCGTACTATTCGTGAGCGTATGAACGTTCGTGATAACGAGGTATTTACACCTATAGATTTAATTAATGCTAAGACATTATCGTCTGTTATTAATTCTTTCTTCGGTACAAACCAGTTATCTCAATTTATGGATCAAACCAATCCATTAGCTGAGATTACACATAAGCGTCGTTTATCGGCTCTTGGACCAGGTGGTCTTTCGAGAGAGAGAGCAGGGTTCGAGGTTCGTGATGTTCACTATACACACTACGGCCGTTTATGTCCAATTGAAACTCCTGAGGGACCAAATATTGGTCTTATTTCTTCACTTTCAGTATTTGCTAAAGTGAATTCAATGGGATTCATTGAAACACCTTATAGAAAAGTAACTGATGGTGTTGTTGATATTCAAAATGAACCAACTTATTTAAGTGCAGAAGAAGAAGAAGAAAAATTAATCGCACAAGCAACTGTAAAGGTTGATGAAAACGGTAAAATTTTACATGATAAGGTAATTGCACGTATGGAAGGTGACTTCCCTGTTATCGAGCCATCAAGGTTAGATTATACAGATGTAGCGCCAAACCAAATTTCGTCTATCTCAGCTTCTTTAATTCCTTTCTTAGAGCATGATGATGCGAATAGAGCCCTGATGGGATCTAACATGATGCGTCAAGCAGTACCATTATTAAGAGTAGATGCTCCAATTGTAGGTACAGGTTTAGAGCGTCAAGTAGCTTCAGATTCTCGTGTTTTAATTAACGCAGAAGGAAGAGGTGAAGTTCTTTATGTTGATGCTAATGAAATTAAAATTAGATACGACCGTACTGAAGATGAAGCTAAAGTAAGTTTCGATAGTGATATCAAAACTTATAAATTGGTGAAATTCCGTAAAACGAATCAAGGTACTTCTATCAACCTTAAACCAATTGTGGTTAAAGGTGATATTGTTGCTAAAGGTCAAGTTTTATGTGAAGGTTATGCAACTCAAAAAGGTGAATTAGCTCTTGGTAGAAATATGAAAGTAGCCTTTATGCCTTGGAAAGGGTATAACTTTGAGGATGCCATTGTAATTTCAGAAAAGGTTGTTCGTGAAGATATATTTACATCTATTCATATTGATGAGTATTCTTTAGATGTTAGAGATACAAAATTAGGTAACGAAGAGTTAACTAATGATATTCCTAACGTTTCAGAAGAAGCTACTAAAGATTTAGATGAAAACGGAATGATTCGTATTGGAGCAGAGGTTAAACCTGGTGATATCTTAATTGGTAAAATTACACCAAAAGGGGAATCTGACCCAACTCCAGAAGAAAAATTATTGCGTGCTATCTTTGGTGATAAAGCTGGTGATGTTAAAGATGCGTCGTTAAAAGCGTCTCCTTCATTACATGGTGTTGTTATCGAGAAGAAATTATTTGCAAGAGCGGTAAAAGATAAGCGTAAAAGAGCTCAGGATAAAGATGATATCTTAGCTTTAGAAGCACAATACGATAGAAAGTTTGAAGATTTAAAAGATGTTTTAATCGAAAAGCTTTTCAATATAGTAAATGGAAAAACCGCTCAAGGTATTTTTAATGATTTAGGTGAAGAAGTATTACCAAAAGGTAAAAAATTCACGCTTAAAATGTTAAATGCTGTTGATGATTATGCGCATTTAGTGTCTGGAAAATGGACAACTGATGAGCACACAAATACATTAGTTGCCGATTTAATTCACAACTATAAAATTAAAGAGAACGATTTACAAGGATCTTTACGTCGTGAGAAGTTTACCATTTCTGTAGGTGATGAGTTACCAGCAGGAATTATCAAACTAGCTAAAGTTTACATCGCTAAAAAGCGTAAACTTAAAGTAGGTGATAAAATGGCAGGACGTCACGGTAACAAAGGTATTGTTGCTCGTATCGTTCGTCAAGAAGATATGCCATTCTTAGAAGATGGAACGCCAGTTGATATTGTATTAAATCCATTAGGTGTACCGTCTCGTATGAATATTGGTCAAATTTATGAAACAGTTCTTGGATGGGCAGGTCAAAAATTAGGTCGTACTTATGCAACGCCAATCTTTGATGGTGCAACTATAGAACAAATTAACGGATTTACAGATGAAGCTGGAATTCCAAGATACGGACATACTTATTTATATGACGGTGGAACAGGTAAGCGTTTCGATCAACCAGCAACAGTTGGTGTGATTTACATGCTTAAACTTGGTCACATGGTTGATGATAAGATGCACGCACGTTCTATTGGACCTTACTCATTAATTACGCAACAACCATTAGGTGGTAAAGCACAATTTGGTGGTCAACGTTTTGGTGAGATGGAAGTTTGGGCACTTGAGGCTTATGGAGCATCAAGCACCTTACGAGAAATTTTAACTGTAAAATCTGATGATGTTATTGGTAGAGCCAAAACTTACGAAGCTATCGTAAAAGGAGAACCAATGCCAGATCCAGGATTACCAGAATCATTCAATGTATTAATGCATGAATTGAAAGGTTTAGGATTGGATATCAGATTAGAAGAGTAAAAAAATAGTTGGCAGTTAACAGTCAACATTAAATAGACTATTTTTTAGACTAAATAATGTTGACTGAGAACTCAAACTGAAGACTTAAAAAACATGGCAAGAAAACAAGATAAGAATACAGTAAAGAGGTTTAATAAAATCTCAATTGGTTTAGCATCACCAGAATCTATTTTAGCAGAATCTAGAGGTGAGGTTTTAAAACCAGAAACTATCAATTATCGTACGCACAAACCAGAAAGAGATGGTTTGTTCTGTGAGCGTATCTTCGGTCCTGTAAAGGATTATGAGTGTGCTTGTGGTAAATATAAAAGAATACGTTACAAAGGGATTGTTTGTGACCGTTGTGGTGTAGAAGTAACAGAAAAGAAAGTACGTAGAGATAGAGTAGGGCACATTAACTTAGTGGTTCCTGTAGCTCATATCTGGTACTTCCGTTCTTTACCAAACAAAATTGGATATTTATTAGGATTACCATCTAAGAAGTTAGATATGATTATTTACTACGAACGTTATGTAGTAATTCAACCAGGTAATGCTAAAAATGAAGAAGGTGAACCATTGCAAAAAATGGATTTCCTTACGGAAGAAGAATACTTAAATGTTCTTGAGTCACTTCCGCAAGATAATCAGTATTTAGATGATGAAGACCCTAACAAGTTTTTAGCTAAAATGGGTGCTGAGTGTTTAATCGATTTATTAGCGCGTATTGATTTACAAGCTTTATCATATGAATTACGTCATAAAGCAAATACTGAAACGTCTAAACAACGTAAAACAGAAGCTTTAAAGCGTTTACAAGTTGTTGGAGCCTTAAGAGATTCTAATAAAAATAGAGAAAATCGTCCAGAATGGATGATTATGAAGGTTGTGCCAATTATCCCGCCAGAATTACGTCCTTTAGTGCCGTTAGATGGTGGTCGTTTTGCAACTTCAGATTTAAATGATTTATACCGTCGTGTAATTATTCGTAACAATCGTCTTAAAAGATTAGTTGAGATAAAAGCACCAGAAGTAATTTTACGTAATGAAAAACGTATGCTACAGGAATCTGTAGATTCGTTATTTGATAATACACGTAAATCATCTGCTGTAAAAACGGATTCTAATAGACCATTAAAATCATTATCCGATTCATTAAAAGGTAAGCAAGGACGTTTCCGTCAAAACTTACTTGGTAAGCGTGTTGATTATTCTGCACGTTCGGTAATTGTTGTTGGACCAGAATTAAAATTACACGAATGTGGATTGCCAAAGAATATGGCGGCAGAGCTTTACAAACCTTTCGTAATTAGAAAACTAATTGAAAGAGGTATTGTAAAAACTGTAAAATCTGCAAAGAAAATTATAGATAAAAGAGAACCAGTGGTTTGGGATATCTTGGAAAATGTTCTTAAAGGACATCCAGTATTATTAAACCGTGCGCCTACGTTACACCGTTTGGGTATACAAGCGTTTCAACCTACGTTAATCGAAGGTAAAGCGATTCAATTACACCCATTAGTATGTACGGCATTTAATGCCGATTTTGATGGTGATCAAATGGCGGTGCATTTACCACTTGGACCAGAAGCTATTTTAGAATGTCAGTTATTAATGTTGGCATCTCACAATATCTTAAATCCAGCAAATGGTTCGCCAGTAACAGTACCTTCTCAGGATATGGTACTTGGTCTGTACTACATGACCAAGCTACGTACGTCTACACCAGAAGTGAAAATTAAAGGTGAAGGTTTAACTTTTTATTCTCCAGAAGAAGTAGAAATTGCTTTTAATGAAGAAAGAGTAGACTTGAATGCTGGTATTAAAGTTAGAACTATCGACATTAATGAAGATGGTAAACTTGATAAAATGATTATTGAGACTACTGTAGGTCGTGTATTATTTAACCAACACGTACCACAGTCAGCTGGATATATAAATCAAGTATTAACTAAGAAATCTTTAAGAGATATTATTGGTGATATTTTAAAAGCAACTTCTGTTCCTGAAACGGCTGATTTCTTAGATGCGATTAGAACGTTAGGATTTAAGTTTGCATTCCAAGGTGGTCTATCATTCAGTTTAGGTGATATTATTATTCCACCTGAAAAACAATCAATGATTGATAAGGCTAACACGTTAGTTGAAGGTATTACAGGTAACTATAACATGGGACTTATTACTAACAACGAACGTTACAACCAAGTTATTGATATTTGGACTTCAACAAATGCTGAATTGACAGAATTGTCAATGAAACGTATTAGAGAAGATCAACAAGGATTCAACTCGGTGTTTATGATGCTTGACTCTGGAGCAAGGGGATCTAAAGAACAGATTCGTCAGCTTACAGGTATGCGTGGATTAATGGCGAAACCTAAAAAATCTACAGCAGGTGGTGGATCTATTATTGAAAATCCAATTCTTTCTAACTTTAAAGAAGGTCTTTCAATTTTAGAATACTTTATCTCTACTCACGGTGCTCGTAAAGGTCTTGCGGATACGGCTCTTAAAACCGCGGATGCAGGTTACTTAACACGTCGTTTAGTAGATGTTTCTCAAGATGTTATTATTAACACTGAAGATTGTGGAACATTAAGAGGTGTAGAAGTTGAACCATTGAAGAAAAATGATGAAGTTGTTGAGACTTTAGAAGAAAGAATCGTTGGTCGTGTATCTTTAAATGATGTTTATAATCCATTAACAGAAGAGTTGTTAGTTTCAGCTGGTCAGTTAATTGAAGATGATATAGCTAAAATCATTCAAGCATCTCCAATTGAGAGTGTAGAGGTACGTTCTGCATTAAGTTGTGAGGCTTTAAAGGGTATTTGTGCTAAATGTTACGGACGTAACTTAGCTACCGGAAAAATGGTACAACGTGGTGAAGCTGTAGGTGTAGTTGCTGCACAATCTATTGGTGAACCAGGTACACAGTTAACATTACGTACATTCCACGTAGGTGGTATTGCAGGTAACATTTCAGAAGAAAATAAGTTAATTGTTAAGTTTGATGGTATTGCTGAAATTGAAGATTTAAAAACAGTTAAAGGTCAAGATAACGAAGGAAACGAAATTGATGTTGTAATCTCTCGTACATCTGAACTTAAACTTATTGATAAGAAAACAGGTATTGTATTAAGTACAAATAACATTCCTTACGGTTCAACCATTATTGTTAAAAATGGTCAGAAACTGTCTAAAGGGGATGAAGTTTGTTCTTGGGATCCATATAACGGTGTTATTGTTTCAGAATTTGCTGGTAAAGTGAAGTATGAAAACATCGAACAAGGGGTTACTTACCAAGTAGAAATAGATGAGCAAACAGGTTTCCAAGAGAAAGTAATTTCTGAATCTAGAAACAAAAAGCTTATTCCAACACTTCATATTGAAGATTCAAATGGTGAAACAATGCGCTCTTACAACTTACCAGTCGGCGCTCACTTAATGATTGACGATGGTGAAAAAGTAATAGTTGGTAAAATTTTAGTTAAAATACCTCGTAAATCTGCTAAAGCAGGTGATATTACGGGTGGTTTACCTCGTGTTACTGAGTTGTTCGAAGCACGTAACCCATCTAACCCAGCGGTTGTTAGTGCTATTGATGGTGTAGTTTCTTTCGGAAAAATCAAACGTGGTAACCGCGAGATTATAATAGAGTCTAAAACAGGCGATATTAAGAAATACTTAGTTAAATTATCAAGTCAGATTCTTGTTCAAGAAAATGATTTCGTAAAAGCTGGTATGCCTTTATCTGATGGTTCTATTACACCGAATGATATTTTAAATATCAAAGGCCCATCTGCAGTTCAACAATACTTAGTTAACGAAGTACAAGAAGTATATCGTTTACAAGGTGTGAAGATTAATGATAAACACTTCGAGGTTGTTGTTCGTCAAATGATGCGTAAAGTTAGAATTATTGATTCTGGTGATACTATATTCTTAGAAGATCAATTGGCTCATAAAGCAGATTTCATATTAGAAAATGATGATATTTTCGGAATGAAGGTTGTTGAAGATGCAGGAGATTCAATTAACTTAAAACCTGGTCAAATTGTTTCGCCTCGTGAGTTAAGAGATGAAAACTCTATTTTACGTAGAGAAGATAAAACACTAGTTTCTGCTAGAGATGCGCAGCCAGCAACGGCTACACCAATACTGCAAGGTATTACTAGAGCATCACTTCAAACTAAATCGTTTATCTCTGCGGCTTCTTTCCAAGAGACAACTAAAGTACTTAACGAAGCAGCTGTAGCTGGTAAGGTAGATTCTTTAGAAGGCTTGAAAGAAAATGTAATTGTTGGACATAGAATTCCAGCAGGTACAGGTATGAGAAGTTATACTGATATCATAGTTGGTTCTAAAGAAGAATTCGACGAGATGATGCAAGTAAAACAAGAGTTAAATTATAACTAGTATTTGTTATTCCCGCGAAGGCGGGAATCTATAAAATAAAAGCCTTCATGCATTAAGTTGCTTGAAGGCTTTTTTATTAATAAAATTAATTAGGCTTCTTCCAAATAAGGAGTAAAAAATACAATTTCAATGGCAAACGAAAAAGAAGCTCCTAAACAAGGGCAAATAAATATTGAGTTAGATGAAAAAGTAGCAGAAGGTACTTACTCTAACTTAGCGATTATAAATCATTCGGTTTCCGAATTTGTAGTCGATTTTGTAAACATCATGCCAGGTGTTCCAAAGAGTAAAGTAAAATCACGTATTATTTTAACACCGCAACATGCTAAACGTTTATTGAAAGCGCTAAGTGAAAATGTAACACGTTTTGAGAGCGCACACGGTGAGATTAAAGACTATGAGCAACCTCCAATACCGTTGAATTTTGGTCCAACAGGACAGGCATAATTGATATTGATTCATGAAAAAAAAAGCAACTTATTTTAAGTTGCTTTTTTTTTGTTCCATAATTTCAGGTCTATGGGAACCTTATTTTTAGCCTGTTAACTTGTGCAAATCTTTTTTATTAAGATTTTTTTAAGGAAATGTGCTTTTTTATGTTATTTCTTGTAAGTTTTTATTTATTTTTAAGGTAGGTTAAAACGGTTTTTAATAAAGTGTTGTAGCTTTTAGACGATTGGTTTAATGATTGAATTAAAACCGTTCGTCTATACTTTTGAGTTACTGGTCGCCTCGTTGTTACTTTCAATAGAATTCCCTGAAAGTAACGTATTAAGGACATTTAAATTTGTAATACAATTGATTAAAATAACTACGTACCTTATGAAATCATTCATCCCTACTTCGCAGAAAGTCAAAGCATTTTATTGCTTTATATTTCTGCTTTTTGCTTTCACTCAATTTACCTCTGCCCAATGCATCGCTGTAGACGATTGTGATGGCGACGGTATATTAAACGTTGATGACTTAGATGATGATAATGATGGTGTTTTAGATACTGATGAAGGTGTTTGTACCTCTAATCCATCTGGTAATTGGGGTGGTACAACTGTTGATGTGTCACATACTTATAGTGATGGAGTTGTAGTACGATTGGTAAGCAACACTACAGCGAATTTTGTCTCTTTGGATAATTTTAATTCTGCTGGAGCTGGTTTTTGGTCGGAGAATTTGGCAGGAAATCCTTCAGTTGTGGGGAATTTTACATTTGGAGATATGATAACCGTGATTTTTGAAGATGGAGCTGGAAATCAAACTCAGGTAACAGACCCAATTATTCACTTCGATAACATTGGTGAATCTTCTAACAATGTACAAAATTCAGCAGAAGTTACATTAGGAAATGGCTTAACTTGGTCAAGGATAGGAGGAACAGATGATTTTTTAGCAACTTCTACCACTGTTAGAGATGGAGGTGCAGGTTCAACACCAGGAATATTTGCAAATGGTTATAGCACACAATCTACTCAGAATGATATAGACGGATCTGCAGCAGGGAGTTTACAAATTAATGGTACGGTGAGTACTTTTACATTAACATTTCCAATGGCTGAACCTACTGCAGGTGCAAGAGATTTTATTGAGATAATTGTTTCAACATGTAAACAATTAGATTATGATAATGATGGTACACCAAACTTTTTAGATGTAGATAGTGATAATGATGGTTGCCCTGATGCAATTGAGGGTAGTGCTAATTATGATTTTAATAGCATAGACGAGAACTTTGCACTTACAGCGGCCATAAATGGTACGGGTATTCCTGGGGGAACGTCTCAAACCGTCGGAACTTCACAAGATGAAACACAACAATCAGATGAGTGCAGTGAATGTTACCCTTCTCATCCTTCCTATGTAGATAGTGATGGTGATACAATTGCAGATTTCTGTGATTTAGATGATGATAATGATGGTATTTTAGATACGGATGAAATGCAGGTTCAAGCATGTAATTTTTACCCGACGTTAACTTTTAGTGGAGCAACTTTAGAATCTGGTACAGCTTTAAGTTCTGGTGCTATATATCGATTTTCTAATGTAACTACAAATATAGATGCCTTAGTTACTATTGTTTCATCAACACCAAACCCTGGTATAACTACTATTGATGATGATGCTTCTAATATAGCTAGCTTTCAACCTGTTTTAGGAGAAAATAATTCTTCAGTTGAATTTGAATTTCAGTTTGTAACCACTGGCACCTCTAATGTTACACAAATACCTCAATTTTATATTACGGCTATCGATGTTGACGGAGATAGTGCACAAGGTAGGGAGTTTGTCGAATTAGATGTTACAAATTCTTCTGTACATACTAGAGAAACCCCCAGTGAACTAGCCATTTATCCTACCGCTATAGGAACGATGTTTAAAAGTTCTTTACAAACAGCTCCAGGCATAGATAATACTGCGACTAATGTAATGTTTACAGCTAGATATTCTCAAACAGGTAAGTTCACAATAAAAATAGGAGCAGAACCAACTTCTGGTGTAAATCGTCTTTTCTCAATGAATTTTGATCCATGTACATATGATATTTATGCAAATCCAACTAATTCAGATTTATTACTTCAGGTTTTAGATACTGATAATGATGGTACGCCTGATCATTTAGATAATGATAGTGATAATGATGGTTGCCCAGATGCCTTAGAAGGTGATGCGGGTTTAGTATATGCCGATTTGAATACTAATGGAACTATAAATGCATCTGTAAATGATAACGGAATACCAATTGCTACAAACGTTGGTACCGCAGGAGCAGGAATATCAGGTCAAGATGATGTCTCTTCCACTAATAATACAGTACAAGCTGCAGAGTGCGATTCATGTAATAGTTCGAGTTCACTTTTTTCTGATAATGATAATGATGGTATTGGTGATGTTTGTGATTTGGATGATGATAATGATGGCATATTGGATATTGATGAGTTAGATTGTTCTCCAGGATTTGTTAGTTTAGGACAAACTTTTACAAATATTGATACAGGAACAAATGGAGGTACTACATCCGCAACTCTATCTAACATATATGCATATAATGGTGTCGATGTTGTAACGGCTACTTATGAACTACAAGGTTCTTCAACATGGAGCTCAGGGGTTAGTAGTACCAATAACGGAGGTATTTCGGGTGACTATATTAATACCCAACCTAATAATACAGATTTCCCAAATGGAGATGTAGCTGTTTATACCTATACTTTTTCTGAGCCAGTATATAATGTAGAGTTTAAATTTGGAGGGTTAGATAATGCTGATAGAGCAGATTTTTTAGCTAATAATGGAGCTGTTATTTCACCTGTAACATTAACAAATATTACATTACCTATAGGTGCTTTTTCAATTTCCGGTCAAACAGTTATAAGTAGTGCGAGTAGTGGGAATTCACCAAGTAATGCTATTCAGGTTTCTATTGCAGGGCCGGTTAGGGAGATAAGCATAACAGTAGGTAAGCAAGATGGTGTTGCAGGTAATGTTACCATGCAGTTTTATGAATTAGGATACTGTTTGGGTAAAGATACCGATGCTGATAATATACCAGACTATTTAGATAAAGACAGTGACAATGACGGTTGCCCAGATGCCTTAGAAGGCGATGCCGGTTTAGTTTATGCAAATTTAAACCCAGATGGAAGCATAAATGCAACGGTAAATGATAATGGAATACCTATTGCAACAAATGTTGGCACTGTAGGAGCAGGAACAACAGGTCAAGATGATGTATCTTCAACTAATAGTGCAGTACAAGCTGCAGAGTGTGATTCATGTAATAGTTCGAGTTCACTTTTTTCTGATAATGATAATGATGGAATACCAGATGCTTGTGATTTAGATGACGATAATGATGGTATTTTAGATGTAGATGAATACAATAAAAATTGTGGAGCAACTTCTTCTTCCAATATACATTTTACAGATTCATCATATAACCAAATAGCTGCAAATACTAATGATGGAGATTTAATAGCATATATAAAAGACTTTGATAGCGATGTAACAGCTGTCGCTACAACAAGACTAGGCTCGGGTAGTTTTGGAGCTACATCTCCTAATTATACGGATGGCACTATACAGGTTGATATGCAGAGTCGTAATTCAAATAATGATGTTACGGGTACTTCAACCGAAATTGTGTTTTCAGAACTTATATTATCATCAGAATTTAATGTAAGAAGCTTAGCAAGAAATGGTTCTGGTACTTATAATGAGAGTCAAAATATTAAATTTTATAACAATGGAGTTCAAGTTCAATTTCCTGCTGTTATTTATGCAACGTCAGGGACAATAGGTACAGGAGCTTCCTATGATCCAGTTACTGGAGATGCTATAGCAGCAATAATAGGAGGTGCGGCGCAAGAAGCAAATTTTAGATTTAATATTGATAGACCTATAGATAGAATTGTAATAGCTCAGGCATCTGATGCTAATGCTGATAATATTGGTTGGAGACTTAGTGTTTTATGTCCTTTTTATGGGGATACTGATAACGATGGTATCTATGATCATTTAGATCTTGATAGTGATAACGATGGGTGTTTTGATGCCCTAGAAGGCGATGCAGGTTTAGTATATGCTAATTTAAATAGTGATGGAAGTATAAACGCTGCTGTAAATGATAACGGAATACCTATTGCAACAAATGTTGGTACTGCGGGAACAGGAACAGAAGGTCAAGACGATGTATCTTCAACTAATGATGCGGTTCAAGCTGCGGAGTGCGATCCTTGTAATAGTTCTAGCTCACTTTTCTCTGATAGTGATTTGGATACTATTGGCGATTATTGTGATTTAGATGATGATAATGATGGTATTCTAGATAGTGTAGAGCAATCATGCGGAAATGGTACAGAAGCCATATCTGCTGCTGCGGTAAATGCATCAATTGATAATGTGGCATTACATGATGGTACAAATACACCACAGACATTAACCCAAAATTTTACAGTGCCTGGTTGCCCTGCTGATGGTGACGTTGTGTCTTACACTGTAACAGCTTTCCCTTCGAGAGCGGCATCTAATAATGTTAATATTTGTGCAGATGTAGATTCGTTTAAAGGATTTACAAATGCTACTTATGGTGATAATATTGGTATCGATAAACTTGCTGGTTGCGATGGAGGAATTAGATACCGAATTGAGTTTACTAGTGGTGCCGAAGTTTTAGATCTTTCAAGTCTTTCACACGGAAATTTAGCTGCAGATGAAGCTATTATTATAACTTCTAATGTGCCTTTATTTGGACAAACTTATAAAAGACCTGATTTTGATGCCAGTTCGGATAATACAGGAACTAATGGTGGACCAACAATTAGCGGAAGTGGAACAAATAGTGTTGCATTTGATAACGTTTCAGGTGGCTTCGGTGGAAATTTAAACGTTTGGGAAGTAAACTCAAACGGCGAAAAAGTAGAATGGGTAGAAATTGACTATTACAGAAGTTCAGGTTCTACAGCACTTTCATATGAATCTTTTACATTAAACCATGTAATTCCTTGCGATGCAGATTGTGATGGTATACCTAATTATTTAGATTTAGATTCTGATAACGATGGCTGTTTTGATGCCTTAGAAGGCGATGCCGGTTTAACATACTCAAATTTAAATAGTGATGGAAGTATAAACGCTGCTGTAAATGATAACGGAATACCTATTGCAACAAATGTTGGTACTGTAGGAGCAGGAACAACAGGTCAAGATGATGTGTCTTCAACTAATAGTGCAGTACAAGCTGCAGAGTGTGATTCATGTAATAGTTCGAGTTCACTTTTTTCTGATAATGATAATGATGGTATTGGTGATGATTGTGATTTAGATGATGATAATGATGGGATATTAGATACTGTAGAATGTGATATAACAAGTTATAGTGTTAATTTTGATTTAGATAATGAAGGGTGGATTATTGATAATAATAATTTAGATGGAAATGATGGAAATACCGTGCATTCAACAGCCACATTAACTAATTCAAATTGTGATTATTCTAGTA
The DNA here is from genome assembly GCF_004368925.1 of Algibacter lectus. Taxonomy (NCBI): domain Bacteria; kingdom Pseudomonadati; phylum Bacteroidota; class Flavobacteriia; order Flavobacteriales; family Flavobacteriaceae; genus Algibacter; species Algibacter lectus. Next base: position 1,918 of record NZ_SORL01000015.1, on the reverse strand, counting down.
TACCGGCCAGTCCATCAAATACTGATTATATTTTATGGACCGATGTAACTGCAGGGAATGTTTATTTCGAAAACGCTACAGATTTAAACCTCGATCTTTCAGCCTTAACCAATAATGGAACTTTAAGTTTTAATTGGATAAATGGTGTTTATGGGGGAACAACTCCAACTTCAAGCGATATGATTATTGTGTTAAATGGAGGAGGTAAATCTGTTACATATCCGCTTACAGGTGTAGTAGGAAGTCTTATAAATACAGGGACATGGCATGCGATATCTTTAGATTTAACTACAACCAATTTTGGAGTAGATCTAACAGATGTTTTGGCAGATTTAGATGTGATTTCTATTAAAGTTGAAAATATAAACAATAGACAAATTGGAGATTCAGGTACAGTATGTTCGGATGCAGAATATATGGCTTTAGACGATTTAGTTTTGACTAGTTTATGTATCGATACCGACGGAGATGGAACACCAAACTACTTAGATTTAGATTCTGATGCCGATGGATGTAGTGATGCCGATGAAGCTTATAATAATATAGATGCCGATGACAATGATACAGGAATTTATGGCCCAGATATACCAACATTAGCAAATGGAGGTGTTGATGCAAATGGATTAGTTGTTTTAGCTGGAGTTACCGGAAATGCATACAACACAATACCTACAACTACTGCAGGAGGATTAAATACTTTTGAAGAAGGGATGACCTTAGCTATAGATACAGCGCCTTCAAATGAAATAAAATGCGAAACAGAAACAGCGCAGTTTGATGCTGTTGCAAGTGCTGCACCAATAGGGACGAATGTACCAGTAGCTACAGCAAGTACAGATGTTACGTATCAGTGGTCTGTAAGTACTGATGGTATTAGTTATTCTAATTTAGCTTCCGAAACAGGTACCGTTGCAAGTGGAACAACAGTTTCACTTGAGTTAACAAATGTTACTAACGCCATGGATGGAAACATATATAGAGTCGTTTTTACAAATGAGGCTAATATTTGTTTCGCTGAGGCGGAAGCAACTTTAACTGTAAATGCATTAGAAGATGCTGGTTTTAGTTATGATGCAGGAGCGTATTGCGTAAGTGATTCAGATCCAACGCCAACGGTTTCAGGAACATCAGGAGGAACATTTAGTAGTATTCCAGGCTTAATTATTAATACTTCAACAGGAGCCATTGATGTGAGTGCGTCAACTCCTGCAACCTATACCGTTACGTATAGTGTTGGAGGAACTTGCCCAAATAGTTCAGATGTTTCAGTAACAATCAATGCTTTAGACGATGCCAGTTTCAGTTATGCTGCTGCTGCATATTGTGTAGATGCTAGCGATCCAACCCCAACAATTACAGGGTTATCCGGCGGAACCTTCTCAAGTGTAGCAGGTTTATCAATCAATGCTTCAACAGGAGAAATTGATGTGAGCGCCTCAACTCCTGCGACTTATACAGTAACATATACTACGGCGGGAACGTGTCCAAATAGTTCAGATGTTTCAGTAACAATAAATGATGTTCCTAATGCTCCAATTATTTCAGGAGACGGACTTCTGTGTAATACTGAAACAACAACTTTATCAACAACAGCCACAGGAACTATAGTATGGAGTTCAGATACTCCAGGAGTGGCTTCAATAGATTCTAGTACAGGAGAAGTTACGGCTATATCTGCAGGTACTACAAATATTACTTATACAGTATCAGATGGAAACGGTTGTTCAACAGAATCTTCTGTATTCACTATTACAGTGAGTTGTATCGATGCTGTTATCAACGACTTCACGGCAACTCCAGTAGATGGTGTTACAGGAGGAACCGCAGGCGATGTTACAGCCAACGATACCTTAAACGGAGCGGCAGTAGATGATACCTTAATCAACATCACTTTAGATAATGACGGTGGATTAACCGG
>NZ_SORL01000014.1:0-144247 GCF_004368925.1 Algibacter lectus | reverse complement strand
TTAAGCCCATTAGCGCCGATGGTACTGCATTTGTGGGAGAGTAGGTCGTTGCCTTTTTTAATCCTCAACATTTATTTGTTGAGGATTTTTTTTGTGCTAAACTCAACCTAAATAACCAAAGGTAATGTGTATTGAATGAGTTGTTTACGATTTAAAAAGACTTTTTTTATTTTCTTCAATATAAGATAGCTGGATAATTCTGTATATTTACTTACAAATCGTTTTGGAATTGAAGATACAACAGCAAAAAAAACTATATTTTACAGAAGGCAAATCCGATAAAGTATACGAAGTGGATTTATGTGAATCTGGTGAAGACTTATTCGTGGTAAATTTTCGATATGGTCGTAGAGGAGCAACTTTAAGAGAAGGAACTAAAACAGTTTTTCCTGTAGATTATGAAGATGCGCTGTCTATATTTAATAAGTTAGTCGAAAGTAAAGAGAAAAAAGGATATAGTGAGAGCGGTTCAGTATCTATTCCTGTTAAACAGAACACTGCTCGAGAAGACACTATTTTAAAGTATTTGGAGCAAGCAATTGTTGGTACTTATTCTAGAGATTGGAAAGTCTCTAAAATTATTTTAAGATGTGCAGAACTTAATATTAAGTTAGCATCGACACTTATAGCTCGTTTTATTAATTCTAATGGCGAATTTGAGCAATATGCTTCTATATATACGCTTTGTATTTTAGAAGATGATACACATGTTGATTCGATTTATAATGTTTTCAAAACTGAGAATTTTTCAAATAAAAACGGTCGTGTTGCTGTTGCATATTGTCTTAAATATGGTAACGATAATGTAAAGAAGGAAATTCAAAATAAGATTTTAAACACGCTTCCATCAGAATTAGGAAATCATATAAAACATCCTAGATTATTTTACGCTGCATTAAAAGATTATTTCCTCAAAGAAGAGAATATTGATGCTTCAGTTTTATATTATGTTTATTTATATAGTGATATAGAAAATTCCGGTAGGGAAGAGCTATATCAATTCCTTGAAAGTATTCCGTTAAAAGTAAATACATTTAAATCTGTTAGATATATTTATCGAGTGGCCCACTTATTAGACGACTATCAGTTTTTAGGCTTGTTATCTAAAAGAATGGGTGTTAGTACACCTGGATATACTTCTAATTATATATATATCGGTCAGCAATGGACTTCAGTAGATATTGAAAAGAAAAAAGAGAATCCTTCTGTAGCGTTTTCATCTAAAACACGAAAATATTTTAATAAAAACACCTATAGCTTAGTTTATAAATTAAGTAAAACTAACATACCTGGTTATTTGGATTATGCAGTGGCTATGTTAGTTTCGTTAAATGATAAAACGGATAGAAACGCTTCTAATGTGCAATACAATTATATTTATGATTCTGTAGAAAGACGCTATATTACTGAGCGTCGAATCTTTCCAAGATATCATGAGTTTACTGCACTAATGTATGTACTTTATGGTAATTCTACTTTGTTAAACAGAGATAATACTAAATGGTTTTATTCTGAAGATATTAAGTTGGAAGATCTAGAACGAGCAGAAATTCTTCCAGAAGTTTGGAATAGCAACCCTGAAAAAGTATTGTATGTTTTAAGTCATGCTAAGAGTGAAGAGGCTGTGTTTTTCGCATTACGAATTATAAAGGATAATAACAGTATTTTAGATTCACTTTTGTTAGATGATTTACAACGTTTAGTTTCTCATTATCATCCTAAAGTTTTGGAGGTGATTTTAGAATCTATAAAAGATAAATATAAAAACGTACAACCTGAAGATGCTATAATGTTGGCATTATTAAGTTCCAAAAATGAAAGAGCTATAGAATTAGGACTTGGTTGGCTTAATTTTTATGAACGGGATTACTTTTCTCGAGATGAAGTTGTAATCGGTTTATTACTAACTGGTGAAGTAAAGGTTATTGATTATTTAAAAACTTTATATGGCAGTATTCCTAAATATAATTTTATACTTAATTTAAATGCCTTGAGCGGCTTATTTCAATCACATTCTATCTATACTGAAGATTATCTTTTAGAGGTAAACAATTTAATAGGAAATACGACTTTTGGGAGCTTATTGAGTGATGTATCTTTGGAGGAGATTAATAAATTGGCATCTTCTAATAGTGTTACAAATAAATTATTTGCGGCTTATTTAGCTAAGCACAATAAAATAGAAACATTCCTATTATTTAAAGATTCGATAGATAAATATATTAATTCTGATGATGCTAGATTAAGGCAAGTTGGTATTGAGTTGTTATCTCAGTTTCCTGATCACTTTTTGCTAGAGAATAGTAAAAAGATTAGCGGTTTTTGTTTTTCTGAATACGAAGAAGTAAGGACAGCAATACAACCAACTATAGAACGGTTGGTTAATTTAGACACTGATTTCAAAACAAGTCTTTTTAATAGCCTACTTATAGTATTGATTGAAGCAGAAAAATATGATGGTTTTCATGCTAACTGTTACAGCCTATTAACAGAAAACTATAAGCATTATTTAAATGATATTTCTCATGAGTTTATGTTTAAACTTGTGCTTTCTCATTACGAATATGCTCAAAAACTTGGCCTTCCTTTATTTAAACAACATATAGATTTAAACACGTTACCTGTTGAGAAACTTGTCTCTTTAGGTAATTCAGACATTTTTGAAATACGTAAAATGCTTCAAGATTATTTTCAGTTACATATTCCGAAGATTAATTATGAGTTAGAAAAGGCATTATTAATTTTTAATTCAAGTTGGCAAGATATTATAGATTGGGCTTGCGATTATTTTGAAAGAAGCATTGAAGAAAAAAACTGGACAGTTAACATGCTGTTATACGCTTGCGATCATACTAAAAACGAAGTACAAGCTTTTGGTAGAAAAATGATAACAGCTCATTTTAGCGAGGAGAAAGGTTTGCCGTTACTTATTAAACTACAAGAGCATCCTACAAAGGATATGCAGTTTTTTGTAACGAACTATTTAGAAACATATGCTAAAGATAGTCCAGATGTTATTTTAAAACTGGAAACATATTTTAAAACGAGCTTATTTAATATTAATACACATCGTTCAACTAAAACAAGAATTTATGCTTTTTTAGAACAAGAATCTGTTAAAAGTAAGGTGGTTGCAGAAATGACTGTACGTTTAATAAATAGTATTCTTGGGACAAAAACCATAAAAGATAGAAGTAATAACATTGATGTTTTACTGAGTATATATGATGTTTTTCCAGAAATTGAAGTTCCGTTATTAATAAAATCAAATTAAAAACATGCAATTTAATTATAAATACGGAAGCGGAAGTGCTGTTAATAATGGAGTATCTAGCACTAATGTTAGTTTTGCTCCAGATGTACTTCGCGATCCTACATTTTTTGTAGGGACTTTAGATAAAAAAATTCCGTTTAGAGAAGCTATCTCTGCATTGCATCATGTTGTGGTTGCAGATTTTAATTTTCAACCAAAAGATAATTCGGCTTATTTGGCTTGGTTAAAAGGTCAGGAAGAGATTTGGTTATCGGAGGCTAGTTCCGATTTATCGAAATTGCGTTCAGAAATTCACGAGGTACGTGCAAAAATGGATGGACTTCGTAAAGAGCGTGACTCTATAATGAAACCTTATTATAAAGCACAAAGTGCCTATTTTAAGTTTTTATATAAAAGAGATATGGATGCTTGGATGGTTTTAGACCCAGTAATTACGGTGCATCCCGATCAAGTATTTTTTGAATGTTTTAGTAAAGATGAATCTGTTTACGGTAAATTATCATGTGGATATGATGTTTTTAAAGATATTAATGAATTTAAGTGTGGTACCACAAACATTGATTATTCTAAGAAATTATATGAAGAGTTTCAGAAAATAAGAACTTATAAAGAGACAGATTTTAAAATAGATCCTAAGGGTTTTGATGTTAAAACAACAGGTGAAGATAATTATAGAGAAGTAAAAATTGATTTGCCTGATAGTTGGGTTCGTGGCTTTTTACAAGTGAGTACAGCAATGACCACTAAAAAAGTATCTTTTGAACTAGAAGCTATCGATATTGCCAATTTTATTTCAGTTTTAAAAAGAAATAAAGAACGTAGGGGTCCTCGGTCTATTAAATACATTCTGAAACCAAATGAGCCTATTGTTGCAGTTTTTGAACCTTGGAATATTGAAATAGTCTGTAATCAATCGATTTATAAAGGAGATGAGTATGAGGAAATTAGAGTTTGGGGACGTAGACGTATTCTACTTTTAGAACGATTACTGCCAATAACCAACAAATTTAGCGTTCATCTTTTAGGTAACGGCATGCCTTCATTTTACACGGCACATTTAACCAATGATATGTATTTTACATTGGGACTTTCTGGGTGGACAGCGAACGATTGGACACAGTCAAGCCAATTAGAATTATTAGCACCTCGTGCGTTAGTGCCTGCTACAACTATGCAAAGTATTTATTTAGAATTACGAAATACGTGGTTTGCAAGCGAAACAGATTTGGCTAAAAATCTAAATTTAGATGTTACCACAGTTAATAAATCGATGGAAACTTTTGCGCAAGCAGGCAAAGTAATTTATGATCTGAAAAATAAAGTTTATCGTGTACGCGAATTAAAACGTGATGGTATTGATATAGAATCGCTTCGTTTTTCTAGTGAAACAGATAAGGACGCATATAGGTTAATGGAACAAGGAGCGGTTGCTAACTTAAAAATTACAGAACAGAATGGCAAAGTATTGTTAACCGCCACAGTAAGTAATAATTATAATACAGTTGTATTAATAGATAAAGATTTAAAAATTACAGATGCTAAGTGCAACTGTAATGAGTTTTATAAAAATAAAATGACAAAAGGACCTTGTGCGCATATTTTGGCTACAAGAATCACTTTTGATAAAAAATAATATTATATTTAAACCATGGTAGTAATAAGATAAAAACCTTGCATTTTGATTGGTGGATCGCCAATCTTGCTTACAGATACCGAACGCGTCACTGACTCGAACTTAACTTGTGAAATAGGTACCATAGTACCATTTCCGGTTAGACTTCTACGAAGTGAAATAGTACTATGGTACCTATTTCACTGGAGTTGTTCAATTCAGTCTTGAGAATCGTACGAAGGGCATTCAAAATACATCTTATTGCTACCTTTTTTTTGTTATATGAGAAATAATTCTACGGAAAGAAGACAAGAAATTTATGATAAAATAAAGGCATCTTCTAAACAAGAATATATCCTTTCGGAAATGAAACGCTTAGGGTTTTGGAATGAGGGAGAACTTGATTTTAAAGCTGTAAATACGTTTTTTAACGAAGAAAGAGAATTATCTCAGAAACTTCAAAAACTTTTAAAAGAAAAAAAAGTTATAGAAGATCCGGAAGCTTTTTTGGCTAAAAAACACCAAGAACGCAAGCTTGCTTCTAAACAATCTCAAAAAGCAACTAAAGAACGTCGTGAAAAAGAACGTTTGGAAAAGACTGAGAGATGGCGTGTTTCTAAAGAGAAAGATATTATTTATTTGGGTGAAAATTATTCGCATCAATTAAATGAGCAGATATCTAATACCGAACGTTTAAAATCTAAAAACTTACCTGTTTTACATACAGCCGAAGATTTAGCGAAAGCTATGAATATTTCTATTGGTGAGTTAAGGTTTTTGTCATTTTCAAGAAAAAACTCCAAAATTAGTCATTACAAAAGATTTCAAATGGCTAAAAAATCTGGTGGATATCGTTTAATCTCAGCACCTATGCCTAAGTTAAAAAAGGCACAACACTGGGTGTTAGAATCGGTTTTAAATATAGTATCTGTTCACTCAAATGCACATGGTTGCGTTATAGGAAGATCGATTAAAACCAATGCCGAACCACATGTTGGGAAAGCTGTTGTTATTAATCAGGATTTTAAGAATTTTTTTCCTTCTGTTACTTATGCGCGAATTAAAGGTGTGTTTTTAGCTTTAGGTTATTCTAATCAGGTTGCAACTATTTTTTCTCTTTTATGTTCGGAACCTAAAATACTAGATGTTTCCCTTTTAGGTGAAGATTATTACGCGCAACGTGGCGAACGTTTTTTACCGCAAGGCGCCCCTACAAGTCCGGCGATTACAAATATTCTTTGTGAAAAGTTAGATTTTAGATTAACGGGTTTAGCAAATAAATACGGTTTTACATACACGCGCTATGTAGATGATATTACATTTTCTGGCACTCATGATAGTTTTGACAAAATAACACCGCTTTTAAAATACTCTAGATACGTTGTAAATAGTGAGAATTTTAATTTACATCCCGAAAAATTACGCATCATGAAGCGTAATGCTAAACAAGAGGTTACAGGTGTTGTTGTTAACGAAAAAACTAATATTCCAAAAGGAGATTTAAAACGTTTTAGAGCACTTCTATTCCAGATAGAGAAAGATGGTATAGAAGGTAAATATTGGACTAAAGGAGGTAATGTTTTGGCTCAAATAGATGGTTATGCAAATTATATTTTTCAGATAGAACCAGAAAAGGGTGTATTGTATAAAAAACGTGTAAATGTTATATTAGAAAAATATAATTACAAGGAAAAACATAAAGCAACTTATGTACCAAAAGTTTTAGATAAACGTGAGAAGGCTAATAAACCGGATTCTGTTGGCGGTATTTTTAATAAAATCATGTCTTTCTTTAGAAAATAGAAATATTCATTAATTGATAGGATTTACTTTGCGGATGGTTGCGGGAGTGATAGAAACGGCATCCTTTTTTATTTGATAAGCCTTATTATGCAAATTAGAAATTAGATTTCTAATATTGCTTTGAAGGTCACTTTAATAACCCTCTAAAAAAGATATAGTGGATAGCACGGTTTTTATTTTTCTTAAAAACCCGCCCAAAAAATCTTTGTTATTTTAGCTTAAGTTGGAATTTGAACTAAAATAGCAGTGCCTTTATTTTTTTTGCTCTTTATTGAAAGTTGCCCTTTTAAGATATTAATGCGCTCGGTCATGGTTTTTAATCCAAGGCTATTTAGGGTTATGGTGTCGTCGATGTCGAAACCGTTTCCGTTATCTCTTATTAACACTTTAATACCGTTTTTTTGTTTTAAAATATTTACAAATAAGGTGCTGGCATTAGCATGTTTAATAACGTTACTAACAGATTCTTGTATAAATCTATAAAAATTGAGCGTTTCCACATCATCGAAACGCGTGTTAACATCATCTATTTCTAGGGTTACAAAAAGGTCTGTGGTTTCGTCTAATTCGAATAATAATTTTTGAATACTACTGGTTAAACCTAGTTTTGTTAATGTAATTGGGTATAAATCTCGCGATATATGCCTGACTTCTTCTAGAGTATTTTGCACGAGCAAGGATAATTCTGGTTGATCTAATGCTTGGGTTTTCCATTTTAGAAGTACTAGTTGTTGGCCAACACTATCGTGTAAATCTTTAGAAATACGTGTGCGTTCTTGTTCTTGGGCTTTTATTAGTTCTTGAGAAAAGCCTTGCTGTACAAATTCGCGGTGTTTGGCATTGGCGTAAGAGCGATAAAATAATATGCAGGCAAATAAAACTAGCATGCTAATTATTCCGAAGGTTAATTGTTGCGTTTTGTTTTTATTTTCAACATTGAGTAACTCTATATTGGTATTTTGAGCTTCTATTTTTCGATCTCGTTTTTCGGTTTCGTAAAGTGTTTGGAAATAGGCAAGCGTTTTTGTGTTTTGCACACTAGTAATGGAATCTTTTAAAGTGTAATAATTTACTAAATGTTGATTCGCTTTTTGTGGGTTATCGGTTGCTTGATATACTTTGGCTATAAATTTTTCTGCAAGCATAATTTCTTCATAACCTCGTTTTTGTTTTCTTAGGGTTAAATATTCTTTTCCATACGCAAGTGCGTTAGAGTAGTTGCCTTTTTGGTATTCTAGTGATTTTAATGCAGAAATATATGATTCACGATTTTTACTAGACTTATTATTTAAATAGATTTTCTTAAGTTCTTTAAAGTTAGTTTCGGCTAAATCTAAATTATTATTTTCGGCATATGCTATTACTAATTCGGCTAAAATAGTCGACTTTAAATACATCTCGTTTTCAGATTTGGCATTGCAATCAATAGATTTTTTTAAGTATGCTATTTGTTTTTTATAGTCGGCTATTTTTCTGTAATCGGTTGCAGCGTTGAAGTATAGACTAATAAGGTGGTCGTTTCTGTCGTCTTGTTTAGCGAGTTCTATGGCTTCATTTCGTTCTTTTTCGGCTTCTTTAAAAAAAGCATTTTTACTGTATAAAACGGATAGAGCATTTTTTGAAGATAGTATGTTGAAGTTATCTTTTACTTCGGTAAATATATCTATAGCAGTTTTTAAACTTTTTGAAGCTTCGGGAAATTTACCTAAATCAGATTCTGTGTAACCTAAATATAAGTGAGCGAAACCTGCTAACCGTGTTTCATTATATTTTTGTGCGTATACAATAGTTTTGTTGTAGAATTTAATGGCTGTATCTACATCGTTTAGATAGTAGTAACTATCGGCTACATTTAAATAAAACCTGGTTAATGCATGGCTATTTTGCATGTGTTCGTAGGTTTTAATGTGTTTCTTATACAGCTTTAGCCCTTCTGATGGGTTACTTATTATATTGTTTTTGTAGTAGATTAAATCGGCAATATGGTTGCCGGCGAGCTCTAAAGAATCTAATTTTAGAGCAAGATTTATGGTTTGATTTACAATAGTATCATACTGTAAATCGGTTTTGTATTTAACAATAGAAACCAGGCTATCCATCCATTTTAAGCGCTGTCCATTTTGAGATTGTTGGATGTTTGAATGTATTTTGGAAATAGATTTCTCTATGTCCGATTGTTGCGAGCTTATACCAAATACTATAAAAAGGGAAATATAGAAAAGTGCTAACTTCATGGTAGTTAGGTTTGTTTCTTTAAATATATGCGATTTGTGCGACAAAAAATAAAAAAGCTTCGAAAAAACTTCGAGGCTAATAATATTATGGAATATTTAAATATTTATGGGTTTGTAATGATACTTTCCATTTCGGATTTTTCATGACGTAATCAACAATTTCTGGAACCACTTTATCACGTTTGCTCCATTCTGGTTGTAGGTATAGAATGCAGTCGTTGTTTACTTTTTCAGCTTGTTCTTCCGCAAAGCGAAAATCATCTTTATTGTAAATAATTACTTTAAGTTCATGGGCATTATCGTAAACTTCTTTAGTAGGAAGTTTCATTTTTTTTGGAGACAGGCAAATCCAATCCCAAATACCAGTAAGTTTATAAGCTCCCGATGTTTCAATATGTACTTGTAATCCTTCAGCTTTAAGCTGTGTTGTTAAAGGGGTCATATCCCAAGTTAATGGCTCACCTCCGGTAATTACAATAGTATCACTATGTTTTTTAGCATTTTCAACAATGTTAGTGATTAATGTAGGCGGATGCAGATTGGCATTCCAACTCTCTTTTACATCGCACCAATGGCAGCCTACATCGCATCCACCAACTCGAATAAAATATGCCGCGGTACCTTTGTGAAAACCCTCACCTTGAATAGTATAAAATTCTTCCATTAATGGAAGCATTTCTCCTTTATCAACTAATTGTTGTATTTCTTTCTTCATAAGTTGGCAAAGATACGGATTTCGTTAGTTTTTATAGAAATTTTGTTTTACATTCGATGTTACATATAGTAATCTTTATTCTCTCAAAAGAACTAATAAAAATGAAAAGGTATTCCCTCATGCTTGCGCTATGCGTTAGCTTTTTCTTTGCACAATCTCAAGTAGGAATTGGCACAACAACTCCAGATGACGGATCAGTTTTACAAATAGATAGTAAAGTAGGTGCTTTTGTTCCTCCACGAATGACATTTAGTGAAATGTCTGCGATTACAACTCCTTTAGATGGTGCTTTGGTTTTTAATATAACCCACAACACTTATTTTGTATATAGAAATGGTGTTTGGTCTAGTCAAACAAATGCGAGCTTAATATTAAATAAAAATTATCCAGCAGGGAATAGTGCGCTTTCTGCACCAAATGACACTTATGTTGATTTTCCTATAGGGCCGTCAGATATAATTGCTACAAACTCCAGCACATACGATGTTACTGCTAATGGCACGGTTAAAATAAAAGAAGCCGGGAATTATTGGTTTAGTGCTGCGCTATCAACGAGTAATATGCCAGGTGGTAATAAAAAATATATTATAGCGCTTGAGGTTAATGGGGCATTAGTAGCATATTTAACAAGAGGTTTTTCTAGCTTGCCAGCTTCTGGTACAGATTATTGGGGAACAAGCGGAAATGTTATGTATCCTATATCAGCTAACGACGTGATAACGTTGAAATATGTATTGAATAATGGTGGCAGTCCTTTAAACGCTAAATTTATTAATATTGGTATCAGTCGGCTTAATTAATTTTGTTATTAACAAGTTTTCTAGCTATATTCGATGAATAATTAAAATAAACTAGCTCCCTAAGGCTATATTAAAATGAAAAAAATCTCCCTCATGCTCGCGCTATGCGCTAGTTTTTTCTGTGCGCAATCTCAGGTAGGTATCGGTACTACAAGTCCAGACAATTCTTCAATTTTAGATGTTGACTCAGATAGTAAAGGTATTTTAATTCCTCGATTAACTACTACCCAAAGAAATAGCATAGTATCACCTGCTATAGGTTTATTGATATTCAATACTACAACAAGTAAGTTTGAGTTTAATTCTGGATCGGTAGTAACTCCAATATGGAATCCGATAAACTCTCATGCTACGGTAAGTACTGACCCTGGAAATATATTAGGTTCAGGAACAGATTCTGGTGCATATATAGGTGTTACAACCTATATCGGTAAATTTATTATTACCAATACCGGAACTCAAACTATTACAGGTTTACCATTTGAACCAAGCTCGATTAAGTTTTCGGCTTATGCCAACGTAGAGACTGAAAATATAAATGGTGATAACGGAACATCTAATAACGACAATAGTTTCCAAAACTCATTTGGATCTATGCAAGGTTATGCTACTAACTATGGCGTAATAGATCAACAAGTTATTTTTAACGGAGGAAATGGTAACTCTATTAATGATATTTCTAGATACGCTTCTAGTTCTAGAGCCATAGTTATTCGTTATGGAAATCAAAACGGGGATAATTTGGGTTTAACAGCAGCTGAAGTAACAAGCTTTAATGCCGATGGTTTTACTATCAATGTTACTGATAAAACAGAGGACATTATTGTTATTTATGAAGCTTATAGGTAATAAAATTTGAGGCAGATAGAAATCAACGGTTCTATGTCTTTCCATTGAAACCATATTTTTTTCTTCATCTTATTTACTGTATTTTTATGCAAAATATACAGTATGAGTAAGACAGATACTTTTTTTAAATACATAACAGAAGGAAACGCTACTAAAGGAGATTTTATAGCTGTAGGTTCTGCTATGTTAGATGGTGAAACCGTTACAGGTGCCCATGTGAAAATTCCTTTAAAAACCATGAATCGTCACGGTTTAATTGCTGGTGCCACCGGTACGGGTAAAACAAAATCGCTTCAGGTTTTAGCAGAAAATTTAAGTGATAAAGGTATTCCTGTGTTATTAATGGATATTAAAGGTGATTTAAGTGGGTTGGCACAACCAAGTCCGGGTCATGCAAAAATTGATGAACGTCACGAAAAAATTGGTTTACCTTTTGATGCCAAAGCTTTTCCTGTAGAACTTTTAACCCTATCTGAACAAGATGGTGTTAGGCTTCGTGCTACGGTTAGTGAATTTGGTCCTGTATTATTATCTCGAGTTTTAGATTTAACCGATACACAATCGGGAGTAGTGGCTGTTATTTTTCAGTACTGCGACGATAATAAACTGCCCTTATTAGATTTAAAAGATTTTAAAAAAATACTTCAATACACTACGCAAGAAGGTAAAGCTGAATTTACGGAATCTTACGGACGTATTTCAACAGCATCCACCGGAGCTATTTTGCGAAAAGTTATCGAGCTAGAGCAACAAGGTGCCGATTTGTTTTTTGGTGAAAAATCTTTCGATACACAAGATTTATTACGTATTGATGATAATGGTCGTGGTTATATAAACATACTTCGTTTAACCGATATTCAAGATCGACCAAAATTATTTTCAACTTTTATGTTGAGTTTGTTGGCTGAAATATATTCGACCTTCCCTGAACAAGGGGATAGTGATAGACCAGAACTTATTTTGTTTATAGACGAAGCGCATTTAATTTTTAACGAAGCTTCAAAAGCTTTATTAAATCAAATTGAGAGCATTGTAAAACTAATTAGAAGTAAAGGTGTTGGTTTATATTTTGTTACGCAAAACCCAACCGATGTTCCCGAAGCTGTATTAGGCCAATTAGGTTTAAAGATTCAGCATGCTTTAAGAGCTTTTACCGCTAAAGATAGAAAGGCTATTAAGTTAACGGCACAAAACTATCCAGATTCCGAATATTATGATACTACAGAAGTTTTAACATCTCTAGGAATTGGAGAAGCATTAGTTTCTGCACTAGACGAAAAAGGACGTCCAACACCATTGGCTGCCACCATGATGCGAGCACCTATGAGTAGAATGGATGTACTAACCGATATGGAACTAAGTAGTTTGTTGTCAAAATCTAAAATGGTTAAAAAATACAATGAAACTATTGATAGAGAGAGTGCTTACGAAATGCTTAATGAAAAGATAAAAGAAGCTGAAGCTGACGAAGCTAAAGAAAAAGCGAAAAAAGAACAAGAGGCTCTTAAGAAAGCAGAATCTAAAAGAAAAACTACAACAAGACGTAGAAGTACAGCCATGAATCCTATAGTTAAAGTGCTTACAAGCGCTACGTTTATTCGTTCGGTTTTTGGTATTTTAACCAAAGTGTTAAAGAAATAAGTAACTTTTATTATAATAGAAATTAAATAAACGAAATATTATTATGTATAAAATACTTTGTAGCCTATTTTGTTTAGCAGTCGTTTTTACGAGCTGCAAGAAAGATCAAGATCCTTTTGAGATTTCAAAACACCACATAGGTTTATTAACTGATTCTACTCAAGTTAAAGACATAAAACACATTTATGCCAACGATTCTATTGTGAGATTTATAGGTGGTGATGAGTTTTTAGGAAACGTGAATAATATAGAGATTTTCGAAAAAGGAGGTAAGAAATTATTAACCTTAATGCCTAAACATGCATTAGATTCTACATCTACAATATCTGGTATTCGTATTATGGATCCACGTTTTGCAACCAATAAAAATTTATCTACTATAAGTGTATTCAAGGATATTAGAAACCATTACAAAATTTCACGTATTAGTAATTTAATTAATTCTATTGTTGTTATAGTAGAAGATATTAATGCAAGTTTTACTATTGATAAAAAGGAATTACCAGCCAATCTAAGGTTCGATATGGACTTGAAATTTGAGAGTGCTCATATTCCCGATCAGGCTAGAATAAAGTATTTCTTTATTAACTGGTTGGATTAAAAAAACTCAAAAATGAATCCATTTTTATCCAAAATATTAGTTGATGTTGCCCGAAAGCAGCTCAAAAAAAAACAAGCTAATGCTGAGGGTAAAGCCGTAAGTATAAAACAAATTGTGCCTTTGGTTCGCAAATTTCAGGTCGAGCTATCGCATGCTATAAAAGAATATATTTTTATAGTAATAGGTGTGTTTTCGGCAGGATTTGGTTTAAAAGGGTTTTTATTGCCCAATCAATTTATAGATGGTGGTGCAACAGGTATTTCTTTATTGTTAGAAAACGTAACTTCTATAGAGTTGGGCTTATTATTAGTTTTAGTAAACATTCCTTTTTTAATTCTCGCTTCTAAAACTATTGGAAACAAATTTGCCTTAAAAAGTATTGCAGCTATTACATTGTTAGCTTTTGTGGTACATTTTGTAGAATACCCAATCATAACGGAAGATAAATTATTAATAGCCGTTTTTGGTGGTTTTTTCCTTGGTTTAGGTATTGGATTGTCTATGCGTGGTGGAAGTGTTATTGATGGAACTGAAGTATTGGCTATATATTTAGGACGAAAATTATCTCTAACCATTGGAGATGTATTGTTGTTAATTAATATCGTTATATTTTCAATAGGTGCTTATGTGCTATCTATTGAAATTGCTCTTTACGCGATATTAACCTATTTGTCTGCGGCAAAAACAGTAGATTTTGTTGTAGATGGTGTTGAGGAATATGTGGGCGTTACTATTATTTCTAATAAGCATGAAGAATTGCGCATTATGCTAACTGAAAAGTTACGTCGAGCTTGTACTATTTATGCAGGAAAGGGTGGTTATGGAACAAATGGCGATAGTTATGATAAAGATATAATCTACACCATAGTTACGAGATTAGAACTCGCTAGGTTACAAACCGAAATAGATAAAATAGACAGAAACGCGTTTATTGTTATGGGTATTGTAAAAGATTTAAAAGGTGGTATGATTAAGCGAAAACCTATGAAATAAAAGTTATAATTTAAACAGATAGTGTGAAGGAGTATTTTAGCAACGGAAAATTATTAATTTCAGGGGAATACGTCGTTTTAGATGGTGCCATTTCTTTGGCTGTACCAACTAAGTATGGACAATCGTTAACAGTTGAAAACATAAATGAAGCCAAAATTATTTGGAGAAGTTTAGATGAAAAGGGATTGGTTTGGTTCGAAAAAGAGTTTGAGTTAGTAAATCACACTATTCAAAACTCAAGTGAAACCGATGAGACTTCTATTAGGTTAATAGAAATATTAAAAGCAGCTAAAGCGCTCAATCCAGAGTTTTTGAGAGATGGAATAGGATATAAGGTAACGACGAAATTAGATTTTCCTAAAAATTGGGGGTTAGGTACATCATCAACCTTAATTAATAATATAGCTAATTGGGCAAAAGTGAATGCGTATCAACTTTTAGAAAAAACTTTTGGAGGTAGTGGTTATGATATTGCTTGCGCTCAAAATAATTCTGCAATCACTTATCAATTAAAATCGAAAGCTATAGATGTTATTCCGTTAAGCTTTAATCCAATATTTATGAAGAATCTTTATTTTATTCATTTAAATAAGAAACAGAATAGTCGCGATGGTATTAAGCATTATCGTGAACATAAAGGCGATTTACTGGTTTCAATTAATGAAATTAATAGTATTACGGAGCAGATGATACATGTAGAAACTTTAACGGCATTTGAAGTTTTGATAGAAAAGCATGAATCTATAATTGCAGAAATAACAAAACAAGTTCCTGTTAAAGATCGATTATTTAGCGATTTTAAAGGTGCTGTTAAAAGTCTTGGTGCTTGGGGTGGAGATTTTGTTTTAGCAACAACTAAACAAGATCCAACTGCGTATTTTAAAGCTAAAGGTTATAATACCGTATTAGCTTATCAAGATATGGTGCTTTAGTTTTTGTAAAAGAAACATTAACTTAAATAAGAACAAATAATTATTTAAATATAACGCAAAAAAAAAGCCTCAAACTAATGAGGCTTTTTTTTATATAATTAAAATCGGTTCGTTTTATTGAACTTGAGATTTTGCTCTATTATCTTCAATTGCAGCAGCATCTTTTAATGCGTTGTATAATTTAGAATTTACAACATTAGATTTTTGTTGTTCAACTCTATTAGCAGCAGCTTGGTAGTTGTCTAAGGGAGCAGCAGGAGTTACTTTAGTAACTTGAATCATGTAAACACCGATGGCACCATCTATTAATTTAGACGTTTCACCTTCTTTTAATCCAAATGCAGCTCCAACAACTAATGGCTCTCTACCAGCTCCAGAAATAGTTGGGTTTTTCATGTTGATAGCAGAAGCTGTACGTATACTTTTCTTTTGTTCAGCAGCTAAATCATCTAAAGTTGTTGCAGAAATTTGATCTCTAAGCATTGCTGCTTTTTTCTCTTTTCTTATAATTGGTAAAACAGTTACTGTAGCATCATCTGCAGACATTAAACCTGCATCATGTTTTGCAACTAATTGAGCAATTACATAACCGTTAGTAATGTTGAAACGTTTTAAATCACCTACTTCAGCGTCAGCTTCAAATGCCCAACGTACAATTGGTCTTTGGTTACCAACACCAGGTATAGTTTCATCTAGAGCTTTAATCCCGTTAACAGGGCGTACTGTATAATTTTTTTCTTTAGCTAAAGCTTCATAATCTTTATCTACCGCAGAGATTTCAAAACTAGAAGCATCTCTAAATACTTTATCAACAGTAGCGTCAGATGGTTCAATCTTTCTAGCTAATGTTCCTACTTTTACAGCTTTAGTTTTATTTTTCTGTCCTTCAATTTCAATAATATGAAAACCGAACATTGTTTTTACAATTCCTAAATCTCCAGTTGAACCTTCGAATTCAAAGTCGTTAAATTCAGGAACCATAGTATTGTATGCATGCCAATCGTAACGGCCACCATTTTCAATACTTCCTTGGTCTGTAGAGAATTCTGTTACAAATTCAGGGAATTTAGAACGGTTAGATTTTAAAATTGTTAAAAGGCTATCTGCAGTTGCTTTCGCTTGTGCTTCTGTTTGAGTTGCCTGAGCTCCAGAACTTCTTGTTCCAATAAAAGGAATTAAGATATGACGAACTTTAGCTGAATCTGGAATTTGTTTTACAGCAACTATTTTTGAGATTTTGTAGTATCCATTATCCTTATAAGGACCATAAACACCACCTTCATTTAAGTTGTAAAGAGTATCTGCTACAGCAGATGGTAAACTAGATTTAAATACAAAACGATCGTCAAATTTAATATCAGAATTAGAATTGATAAAATCTTCGTTGTTTTTTGTGTTTAAAAAACCAGTGATATTTTCGTTAGTTTTAGTACCGTCGTTATACTCAACACGATCAGATAATAGTTTTGTTAACTCTGTTTTTATTGCATTTTCATCTTCTACGCTTGCAACTTCTTTAAACTCAACAAAACGAATATCGCGAGATGCCTCAACTTCGTATTTCTTAGCATTTTTACTAATGTAGCTAGAAATATCAGATTTAGAAACTTTTACTAAGCTATCAGCAATAGAAGTATAAGGTACTTGTACATATTTAATATCTACTTTGTTATTCTCAAGCATGTAGTCTAGTTCACCTTCGGCAAGTGTTCCTGTTAAACCAGCTTTAACTAAGTTAAAGTAGTTTTGTTGTAACGCATTGTTTGCTAATTGTTTTTCGTAATTAACCCAACTTTCATAACCTGCAGGCGATGTTTCTTTTAGGTTAGCGATATATTCATTAAGTTTTGCTTCGTCAAACAAACCAGCTTCGTTTAAAAATTCAGGGCTAGATGCTAGCGCTGTTTTTAGTAAATCTTTCATTTGGTCTTTTTCAACAGAAATCCCTAATTTTTCAAATTGAGCACCCATTACAGCTTCACGTACTTCTTGATCCCAAACACGGTTCATAACCTGAGTACTTGTTGCACTTGCACCAGCTTGGCGTTGCGCTACATCTACTTTTTGAAGAAACGATTCGCGAGTAATATCTGTACCATTAACAGTACCAACAATATTTTGCGATTTTGCTGAAAGTGCATCACTATTTTTAAATAAATCTGCTAATACAAAAGAAAATAACGCTAACGCTATTATCAAGATTAAGAATAATGAACGTTGTCTGATTTTATTTAAAACTGCCATCTGTAATTAAAATGTTTTATAATAAATCCGTTATATAGGATTTAGCTTGTTATTATTGGTTGTCAATTTACGACTAAATTGATGAAAATATCGTGCGCGAAAATACCATTTTCTATTTAATAATGAAAGGGTTATTTTGTGTTTTGTGTAATGTCGTGATTTGTAAGTGTAATTAATGGCGTTATTGGTAGTAAGTTGAAGGGTTTATTTAAAAAAGAATCACTTTTTAAAAAGGGAAAATAATAATGAAATTGTCTTTAAATTATAAGTTTAAAATTGTTGAAATGTTAATCTTCTTCAACTAATTTAAGCTCAACTAAGTCAATTTTCGTGTTTGAAACCTCTAAAATTGTAAATTGAAAGTTTTCCATTCTTACCACTTCGTTCTGTGCCGGAATTTGCTGAGTATGGTTTACAATTAAACCGCCTAAAGTTTCGTAGTTTTCACTTTCTGGCAAATTAATTTTATAGGTTTCATTTAAATAATCTACTTCCAAACGCGCTGAAAAATTAAAAGTTTCATCTTCTAGCTTTTCTTCAATTAAATCTACAGTATCGTGTTCGTCTTCAATTTCACCAAAAAGTTCTTCTACAATATCTTCTACCGTCATAATACCTGCGGTTCCCCCATATTCATCTAGAACAACAGCTATGCTTCTGTGTTTTTTTGTAAGTACACCAAGTACGTCTTTTATTAAAACGGTTTCGGGTACAAACTCTACAGGCAGCATCATGGCCTTTATAGTTTTTGGTTTTTTAAAGAGTTCGAAAGAATGCGCGTAACCTAAAATATCGTCAATGGTTTCTTTGTAAACTAAAATTTTTGTACAACCCGTTTCAGTGAAAAGCGCATTTAGACTTTTAATAGATTCGTTAATTTCTACGGCAATAATTTCTGTTCTTGGCACCATAACTTCCCGGGCTTTTACCTCGGAAAATTCTAATGCATTTTGAAATATTTGAATTTCGGTATCTACATCGTCATGCTCTTCTACAGATTCCATTTGTTCGGTGATATAATTACCTAGTTCTACTTTTGTGAAGGCCAGTTGAATTTGATCGCCTTCGGTTTTAAAAAAAGCTCTTAGAACATTATCGGAAATCCAGATAACAAAATCGGATATCAGGCTAAATAGGATGTAAAAAATATATGCGGGTATGGCTAAAGCTTTAATTAATTTATTCGCATAAATTTGAAAGAAGACTTTCGGTAAAAATTCCGCAGTTATTAAAATGACTATGGTAGAAATTATAGTTTGGGTTAGTAAACTTAAATCATTAAGTAAGTAATTGAGAGGAGAATAAGGGGTTGGCAACATAGACCGGAACCAATCTACTAATAAATCCCCCATGAAAAAACCATAGATAACAAGGGCTATATTGTTCCCAATAAGCATGGTGGTTATAAATTTTGATGGTTTTACTGTAAGTTTACTAAGTATTTTAGCAAGTAAGCCTTCTTGTTTTTTTTCAATTTCTATATGAATTTTGTTTGAAGATACATATGCAATCTCCATCCCTGAGAAAAAAGCAGAAAGGATTAATGATACAATTATGATAATAACATAAATGCTCATTTATTTAGAGTTGTTGCCTTTATTTTCAAATCGACGTCTAAAAAAGAACATGAATATCGCTATAGCCATTAGAAAGAGACTTAAGTATGCGCGACTTCTATCGATACTCCATGTTTTAAAAATATCATATATTAAGAAAATAGCGAATGCTAAATATAAAAATTTTGAAAATTTCAAATAGTTCATCAGTTGAATTTTATTCTAGCACAAAGATAATTAAAATATTAGCAGTACGATTTTATTTATAATACTGTTTTAGTTTGAATTATTTGTGGTGTAAAATGTAAGAGGAAATAGAGTAGAAGTAATCTTTTTACTAGTCTTCCATAGTGATAATACCGGTAACTTCTAATACTTCGGCTTTGGTGAATTTAGTGTCAGAGTCAAATCCGTTACCATGAATAACGTCCGTTTTGGTTTGAAATGTAACCGCATTATTGGTAAATAACCATTCCTTTTTTTGATCGTAAAATAGTTGATCGGATTTTAAGATATTACCATCTTGAGTTGTTATTACTACGTTACCTTGCAAGTCTATCAAATCGGTTTCAGCATAAATAATTGCATAGTCTGCAACAATAGTGCTTTTTTGGTTTTTGTCATCGTACAAGTAAAGGGTAAGACCGTCAACAAATTCATTATAAGGGAAATCTCGATTAGAGTAATCGAGCATTTTAGTACTGATTAAATTAGCAGTAACACGACCAGAATCGGTATGCTTTAAATTAATATTTTCGGCAACACCAATAGGTTCGTTTTCCGAAACTCCAATTTTTTGAACTTCCTTTAAACTGTTGTTACATGAAAAAAACATAGCCATGCAAATAAGCATGACTATGTTAGAAATATTATATGTGATTTTCTTATTCATTAAATATTTGGTACGGTAACTGAAGCTCCAATCCAACATCCAATTTTAATGCTTTGTCCAGAGCAAGAACAGTTAAAGATTTCAGCTTTTTGTGGTGCTTTTGCAGAATAGTTTGCAACAGATGCAGCAGCAGCCTTTTTTAAAGTAGGATCTACACGCGCCGCTTTTCTAGCTTCGTCTGCAGCTAACCAATATACAGCTCTTTTGTTAAAGTTTGTATCTCCACAGCTGTTCGCACTTGCTGCATACATAGCTGCAATAGATAAGTGTGGACGACCGTTAGATGGGTTTAACTGTAATGATTGTCTAAAGTAACCTCTAGCTTGACCGTAGCTTCCTCTAGATTTTAATTTAATTCCAATTTTGTTATTTAATTTAGCTTTCTTGAAGTTATCAGTTTCTAAATCAATAGCTTGTTTGTAGAATGCAATAGCTTCACTGTTTTTACCTTCTTTATCTTTTAAGATACCTAAGTAGTATGCAGAGTTCGCAGAAGGAGAAATTTCGTGATAAGCATTTACTAACTTAAAGAATAATGGGTCGTCTGTACAATCTTTTTCAGACATTTTTCCAGCAGCTCTTTGTAACCAAACCGCATTGTTTTTGTTTTCTTCAAAATCTTTTTGGTATAAAGGAATTAAGTTTTCACAGTTTGCGCGCTCTCCTAATTTTTGATCAACTCCAGAAGAAACTTGATCGAATGCTCCTAAAATTTGACCATAATATCTTTTATACTGACCTTCTTTTTTAGTTAATTCAGTTCCAGCATCTTCTTTAGCAATTAATGCGTTAAGTTTTTCTGAAGTGTTTTTTACTTCATCTTCAATTTTTTCAACAACATCATCATATTTGTTAAATAATTCTGCAGCAGTTTTTTGTTTTGCATCATACAAATCAACCATTAAAGAAAAGTATGTATACAAACTTTGAGGGTTTGTGAAGTTATCTTTATCAGCTTTATATATTTCATCATAACAAGCGTATAATGCCGCGTTGTCTAAATTTAATATGTCTCTGTTATCGTATTTTAATTGGCAAGCCATAGCACCATATTTACCTGTTGGTGTTTTACTAGCAAAATGCTCGGCACGTTCTTCCCAAAGTTTAAGTAAATCGTTAACGAAAGGTAATTTTGCAGCACCTTCTAATTTATCGATTTTATCTTCTAAAATCTTTTCTCCATCAATATAAATGGCGTTGTTGAATTTAGGACATTTATTTCTTACTGCCATCCAAGGCTCGTAAGCGGCATCATAGTTTTTCGATTTCACATACTCGTGAAAAATCGAAAGTTTAGACATGCACTCTTCATCTTGTTGTGCGAAGCCAATATTTGCCCCAACAAATAAAAGCGTTAATAGTAGTGTAATTTTAGTTTTCATGATATAAATTTTATGTTGTTAGTCAAATTTTCTTTTACTGAACCATCTATCGTTCAAAGATAAACTTAATTGGAAATTAATGAAATTCTCTTGTATTAAATTACTGTTTGTGGTACCGCGTTTACCAACTTCTACACCTAAATTAGCATTCGAGAAAAAACTTCCAACTGGTAATCCTAATCCAAAAGACATGCCAAACTCGTTTATCGATTCATTTTCTATATTTAAACCTGTGTTCTCGAAGTGTACACCGGCTCTGTAAACTACACGTTGTAAGTAACTTGAGAAAGAATTGTACTTCGGAATAAAAAATCCACCAAGTTTAATTGCAGATTGATCTTCGTAGGTTGCGCCATTACTATATAACGCATTTGTGAAGTCACTTGTTTTTAAATATTCAGATTCTATACCTACAAACCATTTTCTTGGTTGGCCAATACCAACTCCAAAAGTAAGTTTAGATGGTAGTACTAATTCTGTTTCTGTTAAATCTCCTAAATCACTTTCAATAGTATTTAAAGCAAATTCAGATCCACTTGCAATTGTTGTTATTGTAGAAAAAGAACGTTGGTTTTTAGAAGATAAGTTACTTTCGGGTGTATAAGTAATTCCAGAAATAAGTTCTAATTTTTCGGTTAGCATGGTTCTGTACGATGCTCCTAAGTTAATGTTTAGTCCGCTTAAATCCGATCTGTTATTTTCTCTAGCCTGGTATTGCACAGGGTTTCCTTCGCTATCGTAAACATATTCGATGGTGCTATTTTGGGTGTTTCCGAAATTATATTGAAAATCTATACCAACGCTGAACCCTTCACTAATTTGATAACCAAAACCTAAAAAAGCCTTATTTAAACCACCTTCACCTCTAAATCTATTAGATATAGTTTCACCATCGTCATTATAAGCTTCTAGTTTATAACCAACAGCTGTGTAGGGCATAACACCAAAACCAAAACCAAAATCTCCCATTGGGATAGACATAGCTAAATAATCGAAGGTAGAGGACGATGCATTGTCTTTGCTTGTGTCACTCTTTAAGGTTGTACTATTATATGTTCCACCAACTGTAAATTTTACTGGTCGGCTTTCATTGTTTAATATATCTAAGTTTTTGCCTGCATAAGATGCCGGGTTTCTTAGGTTAACGTGTATACTATCAGTATAGATGCTTAAGCCACCCATACTTCTGTTTTCCACTGTTCCTTTAAATTTAAGGCTTCCAATACCATAAAAAGAATACGGAGATGCCGTTCCTTCTTGTCCGTAACTTTGCATTGCAATTATTGCAATAAAAACGAGTACAAGTTTTTTTATCATTAAATTGAGTTAAATTTTAAAATATAGTAAAGTCCTTCTAAAAGGAAATTAGAGTTGGCAAATATGCTACTTTTTAATTGTTTAGACAAGAAATTAGTATCGCCACCTGTTAAAATAATTGTTAAATCTAAATATTTTTCTTTATAGTCTGCAATATTTCCGTCAATTTCATTTAAAACACCATGAACAACACCTGAGTGTATGGATGATTTAGTTGAATCTCCAATAATAGATTCAGGCATTTCTGTATTTAGTAACGGTAAATTTGCCGTTAAATTATTCAATGATGCATAACGCATACGTAAACCGGGGGAAATTGCGCCACCTAAATACTCATTATTGGCGTTTACAAAATCGTAAGTAATGCAAGTACCAGCATCAATAATTAATGTGTTTTGTTTTGGGAATTGTTTAACGGCCGCGCAAACTAAAGCCATACGATCTACTCCTAGAGTTTTTGGTGTTTGGTATAAGTTGGTAAACGGAAGTTTTGTTTCGCTATTTAAAATAGTAAGATCGAAAAGCGTACTTAATACTAAAGTGTCACTTTCAGTTAATCTTCCAACCGATGAAATTATAGCTTTTTCAATTTCTAAATATTTCTTCCTTAAAGATTTAACTTCTTTTATAACATCATTTAGCTTTACAACTTGTTTGCTTTTAAGAGTGTCATTCTCAAAAACAGCAAGCTTTACAAACGAATTGCCAACATCTATTATTAAATACATAAACATATAAAAACGTAAAATTACAAAAGCAACACGAAATTAAATCTTAATTATTTTATAATATTGAAAATTAATTTCATTTGTAAAACGAAGAACATCAGTTGAATATAAAATATTTTGAATTTTTATAAAAAAACCTTTGGCAGAAACGAAAATTGAGTATATATTTGCAACCGCTTAGCAAAGCAATGGTGCCTTAGCTCAGTTGGTAGAGCAAAGGACTGAAAATCCTTGTGTCCCTGGTTCGATTCCTGGAGGCACCACCATAAAAAAACCGATTCATTTTTGAATCGGTTTTTTTGGTTTTATACTATTCGTAGTTGTTTTTATTGGTTGAGAGGCATATCATGATCATATTGACAGCATGCTGGTAAACCCTTGTAAGCATCTTCGCTACCCAAAACCTTATCTGTATCGTAACCAGAAGCAGCAATAGCATTGTGTATTGACATGGCGTCTGTTTTAGTATCATCAAAAGCGACATCAATTTTCTTTTTTTCAACATCCCAAACGGCATTTGCGACACCTTCCACTTTCTTTGCAGCCTTTTCGATTGTGCTTTTACACATACCGCAATTTCCTCTTACTCCAAAAGAAACCTCTGCATTGGCCATAGCTTTAGAGACTTCGGTTGTTGTTTCTGTTTCTTGTTTAGTTTCATTTTTACAACTTACTAAACCCATTGTAGCCATAATAGCTAAGCTTAAAATTACTTTTTTACTCACGTTGTTCATATTAATAATTTTGTGTTTGTGATTTTTCTTTGAAAAGTTCATTGTTTTAAATTTTGGTTATTAATTAGTTTATAATTTGTTTTACCTCTCCGCAAGTCAGCATTTTACCTCCAAAATAAGGATTGATTACTTTTTCTTCCTTACTCAACCAAAAAGCACCTTTGTTATTATCTCCCATAGGACAAAACTGGTTATACACTTTTTCGTTTATTCCAAAAACTTCAATGGCGTCTGTTAATTTTGAGGACAGATTTTTAAAATGACCTCTTAGATCTTCAATTTCTGAAGTATTTGAAAGTGAAGTAGTAACAGTTTTTAGTTCATTTTCAAGTGACATCCATTGTTTATGTGCCTCTTGGCTTGTTAGTAATGTCATGTCTACTTTAGGCAAATCATTCAATAGTTGTTTTGATTCTGCTTTAATAGTGTTTATATCATCTTTAAGTAAAGCCTCTTTCAATTGGATATAATCATTAAAGACGACTTTTAATTGATTCTGAAATTGTTTTGAAACGTCTATTCGTTCCGTGTTAGGGCCTTTTTGACGCGTTGTATTTGTGGTCGTTTCCATTCCTAAATGGCCTTCATGGCCAGTCATAACTTTACCTCCTTTTTTATTCATCATAGATTTTTTGCCTTGTAACTGTGCAGCAGCATCTACTGTAAAGGTTCCGTTGGTTACCACTTCATCACCAGTGTTTAAACCTTCTAAAACTTGATACTTATCACCAATTTGAGTACCTAATGTAATTTCACGCATTTCAAAAACAGGTTCATTTGGATTCGATTTAATATAGACTACAGAGCGTTTTCCTGTCCATAACACGGCTGTTGTTGGTATAGATAAAACATCGGATTTACTTGTAGTGATTCCTTTTATTTTCCCTTCTACAAACAAGCCAGGTTTTAATATTTGGTCTTTGTTATTAAGTACTACTCGTAATTTTACAGTTCTAGTTCTAGTATCTAAAATAGGATCTATAAAATCTACAGTACCTTTAAATACTTTATTCGCGTAAGCATTAGTCACAACGTCAATATTTTGTCCTTTTTTGAATTGACTAATTTGGTTTTCATACACATCAAAATTTGCCCAAACTGTTGCTAAATTAGAAACTTTAAAAATGGGTTTTCCATCCATAATATGCGCACCATCACTCACCGCAATTTCTGTAACAATACCAGACACATGAGAATAGATTGTAAAACTTGTTTTTACTTGTCCCGTTTTTAAAACGTCGTCTAATTGAGAACCATGAATTTTCCAGTTTTTAAACTTGTTTTGCACTGCTTTGTATAACTGTGGCTGGGATGCTCTAATACTATAGGTCGTTATCAATTCTTGCTGTGCTGCAATTAAAGCTGCCGAATAAATTTTAGCAATAGCTTGTCCTTTATTAACCTTTTCGCCTAAAGACTTGACATATAATTTTTCTATTCTTCCGTCAAAATGCGCAGGTTGTATGGCTGTATTGTCTTCGTTTTCTACAATTTTACCTGATAATGTTATGGCATTATCTTCCGTATTACCATTACCAACTATTGACGTTTGAATATTGGCTAATGCCATAGCGTTTTCAGATAGTTTAAACTGGTCGGCTAATAACCCTTTAGCGCTATTTTCTGCAGGAATTAAATCCATACCACAAATAGGGCATGGGCCAGATTCGGGTTGCATTATTTGTGGATGCATAGAGCAAGTCCACATTTGGTTAGTTTCTGCTGCATTATCATGCTTATGTTCTGTTTCAGTATTAGAAGTACCTCCAAAAAGAAACCATCCCAATAGTAACCCAACCGCTAATATTGCTGTATAAATTATATATTTTTTCATTTGACTATATTTTAATATTTCTTAAACGTAATGCATTGGCTATTACTGATACTGAACTAAAACTCATTGCTAAAGCAGCAATCATTGGAGATAATAACAATCCGAAAAATGGATATAATATTCCTGCTGCAATTGGTACTCCGATAACATTATAAACAAAAGCAAAAAACAAGTTTTGTTGTATGTTTTTAACCACACCATGACTTAAGTTTTTAGCTTTTACAATGCCTTGTAAATCTCCTTTAACTAAAGTAATTGTAGCACTTTCAATAGCAACATCGGTTCCTGTTCCCATTGCAATACCAACGTCCGACTGTGCTAAAGCTGGTGCATCATTAATACCATCTCCAGCCATAGCAACTACTTTTCCTTGCTGCTGCAATTTTTTTATTTCGTTTAGTTTATCCTCTGGAAGACATTCTGCTTTATAATGTTTTAGTTTTAATTGTTTTGCGACTGCTTTAGCTGTGTTTTTATTGTCACCAGTAAGCATAATAACGTCAATACCATTGTCCTGAAGTTGTTTTATAGCCTCTTGACTTGTCTTTTTAATAGCATCAAAAATAGTAACATATCCTACAGCTTCATTTTTTACGGTGATGTAAGACACTGTTTTTCCTTGTTCTTGCTCTGCAATTACTTGACTAGCTAAACTTTCTGATATAGAAACAGAGTATTGCTCTAATAATTTAGCATTTCCTAAAGCTACTTTTTTATTATCAATAGTACCAATAACGCCTTTTCCTGCTACCGCTTCAAAATCGTTTACTTTGGTAATAGCGACTTGTTTTGATTTACCATAATTGACAATAGCTTCTGCTAAAGGATGCTCGCTGTATTGATTTAAAGAAGCAATATAGTGGAGTAGTAGCTCTTGTTCAATTTTAGTCACAGTAATCACTTTTTCAACAGATGGTTTTCCTTCTGTAATCGTTCCTGTTTTATCTACAATAAGCACATCTACTTTATTCATTGTCTCTAAAGCTTCTGCATTTTTAATTAAGACACCAGATTGTGCACCTCTACCAACACCAACCATAACAGACATTGGTGTTGCTAATCCTAAAGCACAAGGACAGGCAATAATTAATACAGCAATGGCATTTACAAACGCAAATACATACGCTGGTTCTGGACCAAAGACTGCCCAAAGAATAAAGGTAATTATAGAAACTAGTAATACGGTAGGTACAAAATACTTAGCAATTTTATCTGCCAGTTTCTGTATTGGTGCTTTAGAACGACTGGCGTTATTAACCATATGAATGATTTGAGACAGTAATGTTTCCGAACCTACTTTTTCAGCTTTCATTACAAACGACTTTGTGCCATTTATGGTTCCTGAGGTTACTTTATCGGCTACAATTTTATCAACAGGAATAGGTTCTCCGGTAATCATAGATTCGTCAATACTACTCTGTCCTTCAATAATACTACCATCTACGGGTATTTTCTCTCCAGGTTTTACACGTAATAAATTGCCTTGTTCAATCTTATCAATTGCAATAACTTTGTCTTCGCCTTCTGTTACCAATGTTGCGGTTGCGGGTACTAATTTTAGTAATTCCTTTATTGCACCACTAGTTTGACTATGCGCTTTTGCTTCTAATAGTTGTCCTAATAATACTAAAGTTAGAATCACTGTTGCAGCTTCAAAATACACAAAAACATTGCCATCTGCGGTTTTAAAATCTGCAGGAAATACGTCTGGAAATAACATAGCGAATACACTAAATAACCAGGCAATACCAGAACCTATTCCGATAAGCGTAAACATGTTAAAGTTTCTTGTTTTAATTGAAGTCCAAGCACGTGTAAAAAACATCCATGTGGCATAAAACACAACAGGAATAGACAATACAAACTGGATCCAATTCCATGTTTTTTGCTCTAAAACAGTATACAACGGATTATTGCTAAGCATTTCTGACATGGCTATTAAAAATATGGGCACAGTAAAAGCGACTGCAATCCAAAACTTTTTTAATAGTTTATTATAGGTTTTATCTTCTGCTGAAGCATCTGCTTCCAATGGTACTAAATCCATTCCGCAAATGGGACACGCTCCGGGTTCGTCTTTAATAACTTCAGGATGCATTGGGCACGTCCATTGTGTTGTTGTGGTATTTGATAGGTTTTGTTCTTCCACTAAATCCATTCCGCATACTGGGCAATCGCCAGATTTATCATAGGTTTTATCGCCTTCGCAATGCATAGGACAGTAAAAAGTACCGGTACCATGTCCTTTTTTTATGTCTACGGAAGTATTACTATTGTCCTTAGCATGATTATGGTCTCCTAAATTATGTATCCTGTATCGGCCACCATCGTTTTTTAAAGCCTCCTGAAAGGTTTCTAAGGCGATATGTGAATCCATTTCTATCGTAGCTTCTGCTTTTTCTAAATCAACTGTAGCTTTTAAAACACCTTTTACTTTTGAAAGGGTGTCTTCCACATGACTACGACATCCGTTGCAAGTCATTCCGTGTATGTGATATGTATGTTTCATTATTATTGAATTAAATAATTAATAATTGTCGTTTGTAAATAGTAACTTTTAATAGAATCGATTTGATTCATTTGAAACTTCAATTGCAATTCTTGAATATCTAAAACATCATTAAAATCAATAGTTCCTGTTTCGTAACTTCTTACTAAAATCGATTCGGCATCCTTAGCTTGTTTTAAGTTTTTTACTTGTGTATTGTAACTTATTCTAGCCGATTTCCTATCGTTTATTGCTTTGTCTAAAAGTGTTTCTAATGTATTTAAACGGTCTTGTTTTTGAAATTCAATTTCTTGTTGTTGCAATTTGTTTTGTTTGGTTTGTGATTTGTATTTCTTGTTGAATATTGGGATTGAAACCGAAACCATTGGCATAACTATATCCTTTCCGTTATCATTAAAATTCATATTTGGTCTTTCTGAAATGGCGATATAATCTAAACCAAAACCAATCATTGGATTGCTTTCTTTCTGATTTACTAGTTCTGATTTTTCTACGGAAGCAAACAGTTTATCATACTTCAACAATTCTGGATGTAATACTAAATTTTCCAAATTTATTTCAAAATCTTCTGAAGGCATATGCAATGCATTTACAACATTTACAGCAATAGTTTTATCCCGATTTAGTAGCTTATTAAAATTAGTTTGCTCTGCTAAAAATTGTTGACTTAAGATGTCTAATAATTGTTGCATTTCATTCTGACGCATTTGCAATCGTAATACATCTGCTGCAGATGCTTTACCAACTTCAACAGAGGTTAAAGCTAATGTTTCGTAGGTGTCTAATAATTTAATATTCTCGTTTAAAACTACTTGCTTTGCTTTATTAGCGTAAAGATTATAATACGATTGCGACACCGAAGCAACAAGCTTTCGTTTAGCAATTACAATGTCTTCATATTTTGCATCAGCCAATGCGCTTACATAATTTTCGCGCGAAGTAATAGTCCCAAACCAAGGCAACATTTGCTTTGCTGAAACTTTAAAACGTTGTGCTCCTGTGCGTGTTTCTGGTTCACTTACAAAATAGCCAGCACTAAAATCGGTGTTTGGAAGCGTGTTAACTTCATTCATTTTTTCGGCAGCAATGCTATACTGCATCTCGAATTTTTGAATTTCAGGATTATTATTTAAAGCCTCTTCTATGTGTTTTTCTAATTCTTGAGCATTAGAAAAACTAACCGTTAAAAGACCTATCAGTATTAAAATTATTCTATTCATTTGTTTGCTCTTTTTAATTTAAACTCTTCTCTCCAGCTATATAAAACCGGGATAATAAAGTAGGAGGTAATGTCAATAACCATCCCTCCAAATATTGGAATTGCCATCGGAATCATGATATCACTTCCTTTACCGGTGGATGTTAAAACGGGTAACAACGCTAAAATGGTGGTTACTGTAGTCATTAAACACGGACGAATACGTTTTTCGGCACCATGTAAAGCAGCAGCTCTAATACTTTTTTTATCAGCAGGTTTTTCGCGATCAAAAGTTTGTGTTAGGTAGGTGGCCATAACCACACCATCATCGGTAGCAATACCAAATAGTGCAATAAAACCAACCCAAACGGCAACACTTAAATTAATGGTTTTCATGTTAAAGAGGTCTCGCATATTCTCGCCAAACAAGCTAAAGTTGAAAAACCAATCTTGGCCATATAGCCAAATCATGATAAAACCACCAGTAAATGCCACGGTAATTCCGGTAAATACCATTAATGATGTGCTAACAGATTTAAACTGAAAATAAAGTATTAAAAAGATGATAGCCAATGCTAACGGAACAACCACAGTCAATGTTTTTTCTGCACGTAATTGATTCTCATAAGTACCAGTAAATTTGTAACTGATTCCTTTTGGAACAATTAGATCTCCAGATTCTATTTTTTGTTGAAACAAGGCTTGTGCATTTTCTACAACATCAACCTCTGCAAAACCATCCAATTTATCAAACAAGACATACCCAACTAAAAAGGTGTCTTCACTTTTTATGACTTGTGGACCTTGCTCGTATTTAATGGTTGCCAATTCACTTAAAGGAACAGGACTACCCGTTTCTACAGGAATATAAATGTCTTTTATATCTTCCGGATTACCACGTAACTCTCTTGGGTAACGTACTCTTACAGCATAACGTTCTCGTCCTTCAACGGTTTGTGTTAATGCCATACCACCAATGGCTACTTTTAAAACACTTTGTACATCTGCTATTGAAATACCATAACGTGCTATTTTTTCTCTGTCGATATCAATTAGCAAGTAAGGTTTACCAACAATTCTATCTGCAAAAACAGCTTCTATTTTAACACCTTCCGCTTGTTTTAGTAGTCGTTCCAATTCTAAGCCAAACGCTTCAATTTGTTTTAAATCTTGACCTTTTACTTTTATTCCCATTGGCGCACGCATACCGGTTTGTAGCATGACCAATCGGGTTTCAATAGGTTGTAATTTTGGTGCAGACGTCACGCCTGGTAATTTGGTGACACGTACAATTTCGTTCCAAATATCATCAGGAGTTTTAATTTCTGGTCGCCAGTTTCTGTAATATTCACCGTTGTTATCTTCGATAAGTTGATCTGCTTTAATAGATGTTCCAGAAGGAATAAAACGTCCTTTTTTGTCATTCTGAACAGCGTGAAAAATCTCTTGATGAGATTCCTCGTCACTCGTGCCTCGCTCTGTCGGAATGACATTATCTTTCAATTCAAACAACCCGTCAGCATTCACTTTATAACGCTGTCTTTTTCCTTCGGAATTGCGCATGTATTCCGATTTATATTGAATCATGTTTTCATACATGGATAAAGGTGCAGGATCTAAAGGTGAATCTGTTCTACCAGCTTTTCCGACTACAGTTTCAATTTCTGGAATAGTCGCAACCGCCATGTCTAATTGCTGAAGTACACGTTTGTTTTCTTCAACACCAGCATGAGACAAGGAGGTTGGCATTAATAAAAATGAGCCTTCATTTAAGGAAGGCATAAACTCTTTTCCTGTATTTTTCATAATCCAAAATCCAGATACAAGAATAGTCCCAGGAATTATTAAAAACAATACTTTATTGGTTAGAGCCCAGTTTAGAATCTGACTATAATACCTTCTAAAAACAGAAAACACACCTAAAATTCCGAAGCAAATAATAGCAACAAAAATAAGATTGACAATGATACTGCGGTTAAAACCTAATGGTCTCCAATATTCGGCCAATAGAAATACAATTGCAATCGAGGAAATAATAATATTTATTAAGTTTATTTTTTTCTTATCTAATCTCTCTAAAACACCTAGTAAACCAGTGATACCAAAAGCGACTAAGAGTAATCCTAACCAAAAGCCGTAAATAATAATTGCAATTCCCGCAAGTATTAAAACGCCATTTAAAAAATATCTGAAGGAATTTTTTAATGTTGTTTTTCTGAATAAATACGCTGCAAAAGGTGGAATTAAAAACAAGGCGATCACCAAAGAGGCTGATAATGCCATCGTTTTAGTAAAGGCTAAGGGTCTAAATAATTTTCCTTCGGCACCAATCATCGTAAATACAGGTACAAAACTGATAATGGTAGTTAAAACTGCAGTTAAAATAGCACCAGATACTTCCGCAGTAGCGTTGTAAATAACCTCATTTATAGTGTATGCTGTACCATCTTCGCGAAGTCTTAAAGCATCATCATCGAGGTGTCGAATCATATTTTCGGCAAGTATGACGCCAACATCAACCATAGTTCCAATAGCAATAGCAATACCAGAAAGCGCAACAATATTGGCATCTACGTCAAATAGTTTCATGGCAACAAAAACCATTAAGACTGCAACTGGTAATAATCCTGAAATTAAAATGGAAGCTCTTAAATTAAAAACCATTATTATAATCACCAAAATGGTAATTAATATCTCTAATGTCAATGCTTCGTTAAGGGTGTCTAAGGTTTCTACAATCAATTCTGTACGATCGTAAAAAGGAACCACCGTTAATTGCGATGTACGTCCATCTGCTAAAACCTTAGAAGGTAAACCACCTTTTAATTCGTTAATTTTAGCTTTTACATTGGTAATGACTTCCATAGGATTGGCGCCATATCTTGCTACTACAACACCACCAACAACTTCTGCACCTTCTTTGTCTAAAATTCCTCTTCGTGCAGCAGGACCTAGCGTAACCTTACCAATATCTTTAATTTTAATAGCCGTAAAGTCGGCGGAAGTCACTACAGCATTTTCAATATCTTCAACAGATTTTACATAGCCTAAACCACGCACTAAATATTCCGCTTGATTAATCTCTAATGTTTGGGCACCAATGTCTTGATTACTATTTTTAACCGCTTTTACAACTTGGTTTAAACCAATATTGTATTGACGCATTAATTCGGGATTAACATCGACTTGATATTCTTGAACATAACCACCAATAGAAGCGACTTCAGCAACACCACTAGCAGAAGATAAACCGTATTTTACATAGTAATCTTGAATGCTTCTTAGTTCTTGTAAGTCCCAACCACCAGTCACGTTTCCGTCTGTGTCTCGACCTTCTAAAGTGTACCAAAATATTTGCCCTAAACCTGTAGCATCCGGTCCTAAAGCAGGATTTATACCTTCTGGCAATAAGTTACTTGGTAAAGAATTTAGCTTTTCTAAAATACGACTACGACTCCAGTAAAACTCAACATCTTCTTCAAAAATGACGTAGATACTAGAGAATCCAAACATAGACGAGCTACGAATGGTTTTTACTCCAGGAATTCCCAATAGGGAAGAGGTTAATGGATAGGTAATTTGATCTTCAATATCTTGAGGCGATCGACCATCCCATTTTGTGAATACAATTTGTTGATTTTCGCCAATATCAGGAATGGCATCTACAGCAACAGGGTCGTTTGGTAAAAAGCCAGTATCCCAATTAAATGGTGCATTTACAGTTCCCCAACCAATAAAAAGGACGAGTAATAATACGGCTACGAGTTTATTTTCTATTAGAAATTTAATGCTTCTATTTAGCATAAAGTTTGATGTTTAAAACAATTAGAAAGGGATGTTATTCCAAATAGGAAAACACCGAATACAGTACATTATCCAAATGATATAAATCACTGGATAATACAGTCTATTGTTTTAAAATCAGATTAAATACGTCTCGTCTAACTTAAAGATTTGCGTTCTGACGAGTGGTGGGTGATACGTTTCAAACGTAGCGGTGTTATTTTCGACACCTTCAAAAAGAGTGCTATAGGTGTAAACAAATGAAGCAATAAAAAACTGTTGCTCAAAAGATATTTGATCTAAATTAAGCTTAAGCTCATTTTGACCATCAACTACTAATTGTTCATCATTACAGCAGTTTTTCTTTGTAATAGAACATTTTTTAGTTGCAGGTTTTTCCATTTTCATGCCGCAACCTTCTGCTTTGTTAAACAATGCAGTTTCTACTAAAGTATCGCCACAATAATGCATGTTCATAGTGAATGACAGTGTAGAGAATAACACTACAAAAGCCATTGCAAAAGACATTATTTTATGGAATACTTGCTTCATAATTAATTGCAAAGGTAATGTTTTTAAGTAATTGGCAATTTTGTTTAACAGAAGTTTATAGTAAAGCAACTGTTGAAAGAGTTACCATTTAGTCCATTTTGTTTTTTTTATAAATGAAGTATTTCGACTAGATTTAAGAGTATAAAAAATCCCGAAAACTTATGCTTTCGGGATTTTATTATTATTTAATAAAATTATATTTTTCTTATTTAGTAAAAGGTACTGCTATACGAGTAGTTCCCCAACCTAAATGCATGTTGATTGCACCATCAGCTTCATCAAAAACAATTGAGAAAGCATCTAAATCTTTTCCAGAAGTTACTGGTACAGATAATCGTGCAACATCGTTAGCTTCATTATAAAAATAAGAACCCCAAACATTTAAATCTGTACTGATTATTGCAGTCCATTCTTTTTCGTCAGGAATTAAATAAAAAGTATATGTTCCAGCTTTAACACTAGAATCTCCAAGTTTCATATCTGTAAAAAGTGTTAATTCTGCAGCTTCGTTTGCTCCAACTCTCCAAACTTTACCATTTGGTGCTAAAGTTGCTAAGTCTCTTCCTTTAAGTTGTGGACGGCTATAAATTATTTTTATTAATTTATTAGCCTCTTTGTAATTTGTAGGGAAAGCAGCAGCATCCATTGGGCTTTTGTCTAATTTCGCGAATTTTTGTGCGCTTACATTTGTTGATAATAAAAGTGCGAATACAAATACAAGACTTGTTAATAGGGTTGTTTTTTTCATGATTTTAATTTTAAATGTTTTTTTTGATTTTAAACAGTCGTTTTACTTTGCTAAAGTTAACAATACTTGGTTAACCTTTTTTAATTTGAATTGTAAATCATGCGATTAATTAGATTTCGATGAAAAATATGTATTTTTATATGAAAATTTAGAAACATGAAACTTTTAAGTTTTGGTCGCGATTTTAAACCCGATCAACAAGTTATTCTACGAGATTACCTAGCCATAGAACGTACACGTTTAGCAAATGAACGCACATTGCTATCCTACATACGTTCGTCGCTTTATTTACTCTTAGGAAGTCTCGCTTTGTATCAGGTTAAAGAATTTCCAAACTTTAAATATTTAACTATTATCGGTTTAGTTTTTAGTGTCTTATTTTTTATTATTGGAGTGTACAGGTTCTCCATGCTTAAAAGAAGCTTAAAGCGTCTGTATTATATGGCAGAGGAGAAGTAGTGTGGTAGTTGTTTGTTAATAATTTTTGGTTGTGAGGTGATTGTATTCGCTTGGTTACTTTAGTATCTCTAGTTTTTTCGATGTTTGTTAATGTTGTCTCTTAGTTCTTTATAACAAAAAAAGCCTCAGAATTAACTGAAGCTTTTAGTTTTATTTTAAATGAAATTTAAAAGTGCTACTTGCGCATCACTTTAACATTCATTTCTTCTATTTTTCTATCAGATAATAATGAAGGTGCTCCAAAAAGTAAATCTTCACTAGTTCCTGTTTTTGGAAATGCCATAACCTCTCTAATAGATGCTTTTTTCTCTAAAATCATCATTAATCGGTCTACACCCCAAGCAATTCCGCCGTGTGGTGGTGCTCCATAATGGAAGGCTTTATACATAGTACCAACGCTTTTAAGCATTTCTTCCTTGTTGTAACCCATATTCTTGTATGTGGCTTCTAAAATTTCTGGTTTGTGTGCACGAACAGAGCCTCCTCCAATTTCGTAACCATTCAGAATTAAATCATATTGCTGTGCAATAATGCTTCCAATTTCATCTTCGTTACCATTCATATGCTTCTCAATATCATATATTGCAGGCATTGAGAACGGGTTGTGCGTAAACGTCCAACGGCCTTCATCTGTTTTTTCAAACATCGGAAAATCTACCACCCAAGCAGGTCGTAATTCTTTAGGGTTAATCAAACGTAACATGCTTCCTAACTCTTGGCGCACCGCATCCAAAGCTTTGTTAGCTGTTTCATAATCGGCAGCCGAGAAAAACACAATATCACCAACTTGAGCGTTGGTAGTTTTTATAATTCCAGCAGCAATATCTTCACCTAAAAACTTGATAATTGGCGATTGTAAATCATTTTCATTTACAATAATATATGCTAAACCGCCTAAACCATGTTGTTGTGCAATGCCGGTAAGTTTTTCAATTTGTCCTTTAGATAAACGTTTTTTGCCTTGTTCTTCGGCAGAAACTTTTATACATTTTACAATACCACCTTCATCAATAGGTTTGCTAAATACTTGGAAACTGGTGTCTTTTACAATTTCTGTAATATCTTGTAATTTTAATCCGAAACGTAAATCTGGACGGTCGCAACCGTAAAAATCCATGGCTTCCTTATATGTAATTACTTCAAACGGATGTAAAACCCATTTTTTACCATAAATTTTCTTCACAATCGCGTTAAACATTTTCGTGTTTAAATCGATAATTTGTTGCATACTCGCGTAAGCCATTTCTATATCGAGCTGTGTAAATTCTGGTTGGCGATCACCACGAGAATCTTCATCTCTAAAACAACGTGCAATTTGGAAATATTTCTCATAACCACTAACCATCAACATTTGTTTAAACTGTTGTGGGGCTTGTGGTAACGTGTAAAATGCGCCAGCTTGTTTACGAGTTGGTACAATAAACTCACGAGCGCCTTCATCGGTACCAGCGCTTAAAATAGGGGTTTCAATTTCAAGGAATTCTTGATCGTCTAAAATATCACGCATCATTTTAATCACCTTATGGCGATTCACGATTACACGACGTACATCATCATTTCTGTGATCTAAATATTTATATTGAAAACGAACATTTTCATTTGTTTTTGTAGCGCGTTTAATTTCAAAAGGAAGCGTTTTAGAGAGGTTCAAGATATCTAAATCGGTTGCTTCTAATTCTATAGTTCCTGTTTTTAAAGCCGCATTATAGTCGTCTTCTTTACGTTGAACAATAGTACCAGTCACGGTAATAACAGATTCTGGCTTAAGTTTTACAAGCTCGTCTAAATTGGCGAAAGATTCTCGGCTTAAACGGACTTGGAAAATTTGAGTACTCGAATCGCGTAAATCAATAAACATTAATTCACCATGATCTCGTACAGAAGAAACCCATCCAGAAAAAGTAACCGTTTCTGCAATGTTATCTTCAGATACATCTGAGATTAAATGCGTTCTATATTCGTCTTTTATAATTAAAGGAATTTCTGGTAGAACTTCCTCTTCTTTTTGTTTTACAGTTTGAACTTTGTTCGTTTCAGGTTGTTGACTAGCGGCAACGGCTTCAATATTAGCTCCAGAAGTTTGAACTTGTTTTAAAATCCCTTCACGAATTACTTTTCCTGAAGCACCTTTACCAATTATAGCAATTACCTTTCCTACTAAAATACCAGCTTTTCCTTGGTTTCCAGATTTAATATCATTGGCAACAGCTTCATTTTCAGAAATGACTTTAGCAATGGCATTCTCTATTTTTTCTTCGGAAATAGTATTGGCTTCAAAATACGTTTTGTAATCGAATTTTGAATCTTCTAACAACGACTTAATAGCGTTTTGAGCTAAAACAGGCGTTACATTTTCGTTTTTAAATAAGCTAAAAATTTCTATAAAGTCAGCAATATTTTCAATGCTTGTATAGTCTTCTGCTTTAATATTATTGGTTAACGTTTTTGCAACGAATGATGGATCTTTCAATTCATTATTAATCGCAACAAAGGTTTCCGAACGTAATGAATCGGCTGTAAAAAACTTAGCATCCTGTGGTAAAACACCACCCTTTATTAAAATAGATTCTACAGCAAAAGGGAGTGTGCTTAAATCAACATCAATAGATTCTACAACGTCTTTAATGCTTACAAAAGGTAAATCTGGCTCCGAAATAAAACGGTAATCGGCCTCAAATTCCTTTTTTCGCATGGTTTTAGTTTGCTTTAAATCGGCATCCCAAAGCACCGTAGTTTGGTCTGGTCTAAAAGCTTTATTCTCTACGTAATAATTAAGTTGCTTTTCTACTTCTTCCTTCAAAGCATCAATCATAAACTTAAACGAGTTTAAGTTTTTAATCTCAGTTCTCGGGTTTAGTTCGTAGCTCTGTTTTTTACGAAGCGATACAGAAACATCCGATTTAAACTCTCCTTTTTCAAGGTTAGCTTCAGATATTTTTAAGTTTTGAACAATACGCTGAATGTATTGCGCATAGGTTGAAGCATCTTCAATATGGCGAATACAAGGTTCTGTAACAATTTCAATAAGTGGAACACCTGCTTTGTTGAAATCAACTAGAGATATTTTTTTCTCATGCATCAATTTCGCAGCATCTTCCTCAATGTGAACTTGCGTTAAATTCACCGTAAATTGCGATCCATCATTTCTGAAACAAGATACTTGTCCGTCAGGAATAACAGGATTATGAAACTGTGTAATTTGTATGTTTTTCGGGTTGTCTGGGTATTCGTAATGTTTTCTATCCCAAGAAATCACTTCGTTTTCAAACGTAGATTTTACCGCTTTACCAAAGTAAATAGCCTTTGTAATAGCTTCTTTGTTAATAGATGGTAAAACACCCATTTGGCCAGTACAAACCGAACAAATGTTTTGGTTAGGTGTATCTATTTCTTCGTTTGGACAAGAACAGAATAATTTTGATTTTGTGTTTAATCGTACGTGTGTTTCCAGACCGATTACTAACTCTAATTCGTGCTTTTTAAGTAGCTCGTTTAATTGCTCTAATTCCATTATATCGTATCTTTTAAGAAGTTAGCAAACTTCAAAACGAGTTCGTCATTATGTTTTGCTGCTGTAATTTGTAAACCAGTTGCTGTACCTTGTGGAACAGTTAAAGTGGGTAATTGCCCTAAACTAAAACCAACCGTGTAAGCATCGGATAAATACATGGCGTGCGGATCTTTTAAACTGTCGCCAATTTTTGGAGGCGTATTTGGTGTTACCGGTGAAAGTATGATATCTACATTTTTAAAATCATCTTCGAAATTAGCCGAAATGGTATCGCGAAGTGCTAAACCTTTCAAATAAATTTCATCGGAAAATCCTTGAGATAATACTTGATTTCCACCAACGATACGGCGTTTTGTTTCTTCGGAAAAATTCTCCGAACGTGTTACCGAATAGGTTTCTTTTAGATTATCACCTTCAATTCTGTTACCGTAATTTGTACCGTCTAAACGCGATAGGTTTGAAGCGGTTTCGGCCATAGCCAAAGTATAATATGTAGATACTAAAGTTTCAGATTCAAAGAAGTCTAATGCTTTAACTTCAATACCTTTTGCTTTAATTTTTTCGATAGCTTGTAAAAAATCAGCTTTTACTTTGGGATCAATCGCTGGGCTTTCAATAAAGTTTTTAAAGTATCCAACGGTTTTGATACCTTCGGAATTTAAAAGTTGCGCCTGAGATATTTCCGCGGAAGCGTAAGAGGTTTGATCTTTAATATCTTTGCCACTCATTACGTTTAGCACAATACGAATATCTTCGATAGATTGTGCAATAGGTCCAACGCAGTCTGTAGACGATGCATAAGCCATTAAACCATAACGAGAAATACGACCGTAACTTGGTTTTAAACCATAAACATTATTGTAGCCAGCAGGTTGGCGAACCGAACCTCCTGTATCTCCACCAATAGAAAAAACGGTGTAATTTTTTGCAACGTTTACTGCAGAACCACCACTAGAACCACCACCAACTAAATCGGGGTTTATAGCGTTTTTTACCGCGCCAAAAATGGTGTTTTCTGAAGATGAACCATGACCAAAACTATCGCAATTTTCTTTTACCAAAGGAATAGCTCCTGCATTCAATAAATTTTGAATGGCCGTTGCCGTATATGCAGCTTTGTAGTTTTTTAACAGGTTAGAACTCGCCGTTGTTAGCGTGCCCTGAACCATGTAAACATCTTTAATACCAAAAGGAATGCCTTCTAGCAAACCAATAGTTTCGCCGTTGGCAATTTTAGCATCTACTTTGGCTGCTAAATCTAGCGCCATAGTATCTAACATGGCGTTAACCGTGTTGTGCGTATTTTGTTTTAATTGGGCTAATTTGTCTTGCACTAATGCTGTGCAAGTTATTTCTTTATCCACCAATTGCTGATGGATTTTGAGTATTTGAGAATCCATATTTATTCTTCTATCACTTTAGAGACTACTAAATATCCGTTTTTTTCCTTCGGAAAGTTTTCGATGATTATCTGTTTTTCAATTGCAGAACTTTCAATAACAACATCGTCTCTTAAATCGTTTATTGAGACCGAATTATTATGATTATTATTAAAGGTATTATTATTTGTTGGCTGTGCATTTTTAATCACATCAAATAATTTGTTGACAGCCTCGGAGGGTTGTGCACCTTTAATACTCGACAGAATGTCGACGGTCATAATTTTACTCATGTCTTAATTTTTATATTACTAAGTGAAACTTATAAGCTAGCAAAATTACGAAAGTTTTTATTGGTGCGGAAGCTTATGCAATGTAAAGTTAGAATGCTATTTTATTGATGAAATGCCCTATGAAAATGCAGGTTATTCCCGAAATTGATGATAAATTTATATTCAAAAATGGTATTATTTAAAAATATGAAAGTATTAACCTTTTGGTGGAAATGTTAAACCCTATAGTTTATGTGGTTTTATGATCTAAAAAAGATGCGTTTTATGCGGCTGCTAAACGTGTTTTTCTTCTTAAAAGAACGAAAACAAGAATAGATAAAATACCAAAAAGAGAAAATCCAATAAACAGTGGTAAAACCGATGTTTTTACAAAAGTGCCAATATAATGTGCAATAGGTACCGCTAAAACAGTTGATAAAAAACCATTTATTGCAGCTCCAATTCCTGCAATATGCCCGATAGGTTGCATGGCTAATGCTCGTAAATTTCCAAATAAAAAACCAACAGCAAAAAACTGTAAAGCTAAAAATGAGATAAGAGTATAAATACTTGGGTTTTGTCCAGATGAAAATAAAACCACATATAATACCGAAATAAAAGCATAAGCTAGAGTAGAGTAATATGCAATTTTCATCATACCAAATCGCTCAACAAGTTGGCTATTTAAAAATGTGGCAAAACCAATAGAGATCGCAAGACTGGCAAAAATATATGGAAACATTTCAGCTAAATCATATTGCTCTTGAAAAATTTGTTGCGAGGTACTTAAATATACCATAAACGAGCCGGTAATAAAACCTGAAACTAGAGTAAATGCTACAGATTCTTTATATTTAAAAAACTCTTTAGCGCCATTGATAAATAGATGCGAAGAGAATTTTATACGTTTTTCTTTTGGTAAAGTTTCGGGTTGTCTCAGCCAAAACCAAATCATGATGATTAAACCAAAAATTAGGTTGAAGTAAAATATAGCTTGCCAATTAAAAAGGTTCATTAAAAATTGACCAAACATAGGAGCTATAACCGGGACTAAAATGAAAAACATAACTACAAAAGATAAAATTTTAGCCATGTAATCGCCACTAAATTCATCACGCACCATAGAGGTACTTAAACTTCTTGGTGAAGACAAGCCAATACCTTGTAGAATACGTCCAAAAAGCATCATTTCGTAACTTTCTGTTGTTACACAAATAATACTGGCAATAATAAAAACAATAAACCCAACGTAAACAATGGGTTTACGACCAAAACTATCTGAAATAGGTCCAAAAATAAGTTGGCCAAAACCGATGCCTAAAAAAATCATGGTGATCAAAAGCTGATTCTGGCTTGAGCTTGTAGCG
Organism: Algibacter lectus; assembly: GCF_004368925.1. Taxonomy (NCBI): domain Bacteria; kingdom Pseudomonadati; phylum Bacteroidota; class Flavobacteriia; order Flavobacteriales; family Flavobacteriaceae; genus Algibacter; species Algibacter lectus. Next base: position 102,328 of record NZ_SORL01000014.1, on the reverse strand, counting down.
CCTAGCGAGGCTCCAATTTCGGGTAAAGCTGGCAAAAGCGCATCGATCGTTAAGGCAACAATAGACATTAAGGATGCCATTAAAGCCACGAATTCAAACTTTACTTTTTTGATTTTTTCCATCGGGCAAAGGTAAAATATTATAAATCTACAGGTATTCAATTAACATTTATTAACGTTATAATATTATCACTAAATTTGATTCGAATAATTACATATAAATGAATATAAAACCGCTTTTAGATTATATAGAAAACCACGTAGATTTAACGCTTAAAGAAGAAGCGTTTTTAAAGTCTAAAGTGGTTTGTAGAAAATATTTAAAAGGGCAATATATTATACAGCAAGGCGATGTGTGTAAACATGTTTGTTTTGTTATTTCGGGTTGTACCAAAACCTTTTATTTAGATAGAGAAGGTCAGGAGCATGTGTTATCTTTTGCAATAGAAAATTGGTGGACTTCCGATATGGGGAGTTTTATTTCGCAAACACCTGCCGATTATAATGTGCTATGTTTAGAGAATACAGAAGTTGTTATGTTTCTTTACGATAATTCGGAAATATTATATACCGAAATACCTAAACTAGAACGGTTTTTTAGACAAATAGTGGAGCGTGCATATACAGCTTCGCAAAAGCGAATTGTGCGCAGTTTTAGTCTTACTGCTAAAGAACGTTATATAATCTTTAAAAAAGAATATCCAAAAATAGAAAAACGTATTCCACAATATTTAGTGGCATCATACCTTGGTATTACTAAAGAGTTTCTTAGTAAAATTAAAAGTCAGCTGGCTCAAAAAAGCCAATAATTCTTCATCTTAAAAAAAAATATAACTTCAGAATAAAAGTAAATGTTAAACTAGATTAACATCATTTAATAATCTACTTCAATGTATAGTTTTTAAAAGCGTCGCACCTTTGTGGTATAATATATAAACAGATAAATAAATTTATATCACAATGAAAAATTCAATTAAAAATATAGCACTTGTTGCTTTTGTAGCGCTTTTTACATTTTCTTTTACAACTATTGAAAAGGATAAAAAAGAGATTAAAACAGAAAGTAGTAAAGTGGTTTGGAAAGGTTATAAAGTTACAGGTTCTCACGAAGGTACTATCGATATTAAGTCTGGTGCTTTAGATTTTGATGGCGATAAATTAATTGGCGGAAACATCACTATAGATATGACAACTTTAGTATCTACCGATTTAGAAGGCGAGTATAAAGGAAAACTTGAAGGTCATTTAAAATCTGATGATTTCTTTGGTGTTGAAACTCATAATACATCAACTTTAGAATTTATAGAGGTCAAGGCTTCAGGTAAAAACTCGTATGATGTTACTGGAAAATTAACCATTAAAGGAAAAACAAATTCAGTAAAATTTACAATTTCTATTTATGGAAATAAAGCAACCGCAAACTTAAAAGTAGATAGAACGAAATACGGTGTAAAGTATGGTTCTGCAAGCTTTTTTGATGATTTGAAAGATAAGGCTATTTACGATGAATTCGATTTAGTTGCCGATTTAGAGTTTTAATAGCAGCCTAATTTTTTAGGTAAAAGAGAAAGACGTTCAGTAATGAACGTCTTTTTTTGTTTTTAAGGTTTCTCTTTTAGATAATGAAAAGCCTATCTTTGAAAATCTATTAAAAGAAACTTCATTTTATGTCATTTAAAAAACTAATTGAGCCATTAAAAGATACGCTTAAAACCAAAGGCATTGAAACGCCATTGCCTCTTCAAAAGAAAATTTTGTCCAGAATTAAAGGTGGTTCGAGCATGTATGTTTATGCGCCAAAAGGTTCAGGGAAAACATCGAGCATAATTATAAGTGTTATTCAGAAACTGAAAAACGCTCATGAAGATGCTCCACGAGCCCTTATTTTTGTAAAAGACAAGCAAACAGCATTAGATTTGGAGTTAGAATTTAATAGCTATAAGCGTGGTACCGATTTGCGTGTTTATTGTGCTTACGATGAAAAAAATATTGACGATCAACGTGATGAAATCTATTACGGTACCGATATTGTAATTGCTACACCAAAGCGATTGAATAGATTGTTTTACTTAAATGCAGTAAATTTAAATAGACTACAAATGTGTATTGTAGACGACTCTGAATTTTTATTTAGAAATAATAATTTAGCTGAAGTAACTAGAACGCCAGAAAGTATTGGCAAATGTCAATATTTAGTATTTGCTGAAAAACCGGACGCTAGATACGCGCGCTGGCAAGACACCTTTATGTATAATGCCGAGATTGTAAATATGTTGTAGTGTTACAACGGAATATTACCGTGTTTACGTTTTGGAACGTTAACTTCTTTATTTTCTAACATAGCAAAAGCTTTAATTAATTTTCTTCTTGTATCTTCAGGAAGAATAACCTCATCTATAAAACCACGTTGAGCAGCACGGTATGGATTTGCAAATTTTTCGGCGTATTCGGCTTCTTTTTCTGCAAGTTTTTCTGAAGGATTCTCGGCATTAGAAATTTCTTTTTTAAATATAATTTCACTGGCACCTTTGGCTCCCATAACAGCAATTTCGGCACCTGGCCAAGCAAAGTTTAAGTCGGCTCCAATGTGTTTAGAATTCATAACGTCGTAAGCGCCACCATAAGCTTTTCTGGTAATTACGGTTACTCGTGGCACTGTAGCTTCACTTAAGGCATATAACAGTTTAGCACCGTTTACAATAATGCCATTCCATTCTTGATCTGTTCCTGGTAAAAAACCAGGCACATCTACTAGCACTAACAATGGTATATTAAAACAATCGCAAAAACGTGTAAATCTTGCTGCTTTTTTAGAACTGTTTACATCTAAAACTCCTGCAAGAAATTGCGGTTGGTTGGCAACAATACCAATACTTTTTCCGCCTAAGCGAGCAAAACCTACAATAATATTTTCGGCATAATCTTTATGTATTTCGTAAAAAGAATCGGTGTCGATAATTCCCGAAATAACCTGATGCATGTCATAAGGTTTATTTGAGTTATCAGGAACAATAGTGGCGAGCACATCTCGAACTTCATCTTGTAAATTATAATCTAAAGGCTTTGCGGTTTCGGTGTTGTTTTGTGGTAAATAACTTAAAAGTGTTTTTAAATCATCTAAGCATTCAATATCATTTGCTGAGGTTTTATGAGCAACACCCGATTTGGAGGCATGGGTTTGTGCGCCACCCAAATCTTCACTACTTACTTCTTCATTAGTTACCGTTTTTACAACATTTGGACCCGTAACAAACATGTAGCTTGTGTTTTCTACCATTAAAGTGAAGTCCGTCATGGCAGGAGAATAGACTGCTCCACCAGCACAAGGCCCCATAATAGCCGAAATTTGAGGAATAACTCCCGAGGCTTGTACATTTCTGTAAAAAATATCGGCATAGCCACCAAGTGAGCGTACACCTTCTTGAATTCGAGCGCCACCAGAATCATTTAAACCGATAATAGGAGCGCCTACTTTTACAGCCAAATCCATTATTTTACAAATCTTTTCAGCATGAGTTTCTGATAAGGCACCACCAAAAACAGTAAAATCTTGGGCGTAAATATATACCAATCTACCATTAATAGTGCCATAGCCTGTAATAACACCATCGCCATAATACAATTGGTTTTCCATACCAAAATCTGTGGTTCGGTGCGTTACCAATGCACCAGTTTCTTCAAAAGAACCTTGGTCCATTATGTAATTTACACGTTCTCTCGCGGTTAGTTTTTTCTTGGCGTGTTGTTTATCTATGCGTTTTTTTCCGCCGCCTAAATGAGCTTCGGCAATACGTTTGTTGAGTTGGTCTACTTTTGAATCCATGGCTTTTTTGTTATTCCGAGGTTTTAATGTTGCCTACTTAATAGGTAATCGTAAAATCTTCTGGTCTTCTAAATATTGTTTAACGGCAATTAGTGCGGCAATTTTGGCTTCAGTTTCCGATTCAGCTTTAATAGCTTCTGGATTATAATGTTGTTTTACAAAATGCGTATCGAAATTTCCAGATTGAAAAGCCTCATGGTTACAAACAAACTTTCCAAAATTTAATGTGGTTTGTACGCCTTCAACGTGATAATTATCAATAGCTTTTATCATTAACTGAATGGCTTCTTCTCTCGTTTTTCCGTAGGTTATTAATTTTGCCAACATGGGGTCGTAATAGATAGGGATATCCATACCTTGCTCAAAACCGTTGTCTACTCTAATGTTATCACCTTCGGGTAGTTTGTAAACTTCTAAGTTACCTACGCTTGGCAGAAAATTATTTAATGGGTCTTCGGCATAAATCCTTAACTCTAATGCGTGGCCTTTAATTTTTAAATCGTCTTGTTTTATTTGAAGTGCTTCGCCTCGTGCAATTTTTATTTGTAGTTCAACTAGATCCACTCCAGAAATAAGTTCCGTTACCGGATGTTCCACTTGCAAACGTGTATTCATTTCTAAAAAATAAAAATTTTGATTTTCATCTAATAAAAACTCAACAGTTCCTGCTCCCAAGTAATCACAAGATTTGGCCACTTTTATAGCGGCTTCTCCCATTTTTTCACGAAGTTCTGGCGATAAAATACATGATGGAGCTTCTTCAATAACCTTTTGATGACGGCGTTGTATGCTGCATTCTCTTTCAAAAAAGTGCAACACATTACCATGACTATCCGCCATAATTTGAATTTCTATATGTCGTGGGGAACTTATATATTTCTCAATAAAAACGGAGCCGTCTCCAAATGCAGATGTGGCTTCGCTTATAGCGCGATTCATCTGCGATTCTAAATCGGCTTCTTGCTCTACAACGCGCATGCCTTTTCCGCCACCACCTGCCGATGCTTTTATTAAAATAGGAAACCCAATTTCTTTTGCAATGGTTTTCGCTTTTTCAACATTGGTTATGGCTTCGTCGATTCCTGGAACCATTGGGATATTATAATGCTTTACGGCATCTTTTGCAGCTAATTTACTCCCCATTATTTTAATGGCTTTCGATTTTGGACCAATAAAAATAATGTTGTTAGCCTCGCATGCTTCCGCAAAAGCGGCATTTTCACTTAAAAAACCATAGCCAGGATGTATGGCATCGGCATTAAGGCTTTTAGCAACTTCAATAATTTTATCGGCTCGTAGATATGATTGGTTGGATGGTGGTTCGCCAATGCAAACGGCTTCATCTGCAAATTTAACATGTGGTGCATTTCGATCTGCTTTAGAAAATACGGCTACTGTTTTTATACCCATTTTCTGAGCCGTTTTCATTATACGAATGGCTATTTCTCCTCGATTTGCAATTAATATTTTCTTCATGTTTTATATTAATTATTCAAATTCAATTAATAAATAGTTTTTTTCTACGGCATCACCTTTTACAGCAGAAATCGATTTGATAATTCCGTCTCGTGGTGAAGTAATTATATTTTCCATTTTCATGGCCTCTAATATTAATAGCGGATCGTTTTCTTTAACCTCTTGTCTTGTTTTAACAAAAACCTCTAAAATTAATCCAGGCATTGGCGCTTTTAATTCATTAATGTGTTTAGAAGCGTTGTTTTCAAACCCCATTTCTGTTATTAATCTATCTAAATCGTCAGAAATTTCAACTCTATAAGTGATGTTATTAACTTGTATAGTATAAGTTTTATTTAAGAAATTGCTTTCTGAAATTTCAACTTGATACGATTTGTTATTATGAAGAATGTGTCTGCTGTTTTCGGAAGTATTTATAGCATCTAGTTGGTATGCATCTTCTTTCGAAATTTCAAAAACCTGATTATTGTTCACTTTCGTTATAAACTGTTTACTCATAAAATCCAGATTAGTTTGTAGTAAATATAAGGATTTTAAGATTCAATGTTATGTTTACTTTATTGAATCAATAAAAGTATATCAAGATGTTTAAAAAGTAATTAAATCACTTTCGGACTTATATTTTTTAGAATGAGTTTACTTTTATTAGAGGAAAATTATGTTATAATTCAATTTTAAAATGAGAGTTTTCTTGATGTTGTTTTATTGCTTTTTTAGAAAGTAAAATTCCGATAAAAAGTGAAACGAAAGCACCTATCCAAATTCCTGGAATAAAATCGATGAATAAAAAGAAATCATAAGCACCATGAAAAATTACAGCGAGTAGTAAACCGGTTAAGTTTAAAACTATTTTGTTTTTAGAGAATTTAGCTTTTCCCATAAAATAGCCCATTAAAATGCCAAAAGTAGCATGCGCAGGAATTGCTGTTATGGCACGTAAAAAAGCTGTTTCAAAACCACTGTCAAAAACATAAACAATGTTTTCGGTAGCAGCAAAACCCATGGAGACCACTACAGCATATACAATACCATCGAATGGTTCGTTAAAAGCTTTTTGAGTTTGAGCAAAATAGCGCACAATAACGTATTTGCTGAATTCTTCGGTTAAGGCAACAACCAAAAAGGCTTTTATAAATAATTGAAGTAGACTCGTGTGGTCGTCTAGTGGTAAAATATAATCGAAAACGTAATACATTAACGAGGTAATAATAATGCTAATTACGGCGCCTAATAAAAAAGCGATAAGCATAAGCCGCTTTGGTTCTTTCTCGTATTTATCTTTTATGTAGATGTAAATAATAACTAGAAAAACAGGTGCAATTGCCGAAAGTAGTAATGCCATTAAGGTGTTTTTTAAATAAGATTTTCGATAAGTAAATTAAATTTGTGCTTTTAATTTATCGAGTACAAATTGATAGTATGCTTTGTTTGAGGGGATAAAATGATTGTCGGTACTGTTTTCTAAGTGTAATTTAAACTGACTGAAAGAAACGAGTTTTAATGCTTCAACTTCTTCTTCTTGTGCAGTAAGTTCTGTGATGTCGACTTTTAGTTCAGCAATAAAAACATGGTGAAATTCATTATCTTGGATAGCTCCATCTGCATAAGCTGTTAAATGTTTATTAACGCCTATTTTAATTAAATCAGTTGGTTTAAGTAATAAACCTAATTCTTCTTGAGTTTCACGTATGGCAGCGGTTTCTATAGATTCGCCGGCATCAATATGGCCAGCAGCCGATACATCCCAAAGTAGCGGGTAGATGGCTTTTTTATGAGAGCGCTGCTGGAGCAAAATTTCACCTTGACGCGTAAACAACCAAAGGTGAATGGTATTGTGAAACCATCCGTTTTTATGAGCTTCAGACTTTAAAGCTACTTTACCTGTTTGGTCACCATTTTCGGATACAATATCGATATATTCGTCCATAAACTAAGATTAAAAAAGCCTCATGTAAATGAGGCTTTTGTGTGTTATATTTAAATGTAATTAGTCGAAATAACTAAATGTTTCTCCATCTTTAATGTTTAATAACGTTTCATAAATCATTTTAATAACGTTTTCAACATCATCTCTATGTACCATTTCTACAGTAGTATGCATGTATCGAAGTGGTAAAGAAATTAAAGCAGAAGCTACGCCTCCATTACTGTAAGCAAAAGCATCGGTATCTGTTCCTGTGGCTCTAGAAAGTGCAGAGCGTTGAAAAGGAATGCCTTTAGCCTCGGCTGTTTCTGTAATTAAATCGCGTAATTTTTGTTGTACTGCAGGAGCATAAGCAATTACAGGTCCGCTACCAATTTGTAAGTCACCTTGAGATTTCTTTTCAATCATTGGTGTGGTTGTATCGTGTGTTACATCGGTAACAATAGCCACATTTGGTTTAATAGTTTGGGTAATCATTTCGGCACCACGTAAACCAATTTCTTCTTGTACAGAATTTGTAATGTATAGTCCAAATGGTAATTCTTTTTTATTTTCCTTTAGTAAACGAGCTACTTCAGCAATCATAAAACCACCCATACGGTTATCTAATGCACGACAAACAAATTTATCACCATTTAAAATATGAAATTCATCTGGGTAAGTAATTACACAACCAACATGAATGTTTAATTTTTCTACCTCTTCTTTAGTTTTGCAACCACAATCGATAAAAATATTGTCAGGTTTTGGAGCTTCTTCGTTCGCTTTATTTCTTGTGTGTATGGCTGGCCAACCAAAAACACCTTTTACAATACCATTTTTAGTATGGATATTTACAATTTTACTTGGTGCAATTTGATGATCACTACCACCGTTTCTAATCACGTAAATAAGTCCGTCATCAGAAATATAATTAACATACCACGAAATTTCATCGGCATGACCTTCAATCACAACCTTGTATTTTGCATCCGGATTAATTACCCCAACCGCAGTACCATAGGTGTCTGTGATAAAAGTATCTACATACGGTTTTAAATAATCCATCCATATTTTCTGTCCTTCCCATTCGTATCCGGTAGGAGCTGCATTATTTAAATATTTTTCAAGAAAGTCCATAGACTTTTCGTTCAGTATACTCTTCTTTGCCATTTTATTAAGTTTTGCACTAAAATAATAATATAAATAGAAAAAAAATGTTTTAAAGGGAGTAAATTATTAATTTTGACATACTAATTATCTTGTGATATTTTGACGACATTTTTTAAATACATATTCTTCATATTCCCGATGTTACTTATCGCGCAAGTTAGCGATGTGGAGCAAGATACTACTGTAGGTAAATATTTAATAATAAAAGGCGATAGCATTCCGCGAACCACTATAGATTTAGATGCTGTAATGATTTTACCTCGGCTTAAATTTGAGAATAGAGAGGAGCGTATTCGGTATTTAATTTTGCGCCGAAAAACGTTAAAAGTATACCCGTATGCAAAAATGGCTGCAGATCGATTAGATTCACTAACTAAGCATTTAGCGACACTTACTAAAAATCGGGAAAAGAAAAAGTATACTAGAAAAATACAGAAATATATTGAAGGTGAATTTTCAGATGAATTAAAGAAAATGAGTCGTACCGAAGGGCAAATACTCGTGAAATTAATACATCGACAAACCGGAATTACTACGTTTGAATTAGTGAAAGAATTACGAAACGGTTGGCGTGCCTTTTGGTATAATACCACGGCAAGTATGTTCGATATTTCACTAAAACGAGAATTCGATCCTGAAAATGAAAAAGAGGATTATTTAATTGAAGATATCCTACAGCGAAACTTTCAAAGCGGACGATTAGTGCGTCAAAAATCGGCTATTCCGTTCGATTTTTATACCCTAACAGAAAAGTGGCGAAACACACCCGAAAAACCATAAATTATGCGAATTCAAACACCTTTTGAAGAAAAACTGAATGCTCTAACCCATGGTATTGGTGCTGTTTTAGGTGTTGTAGCGTTAATTTTATTGATAAAATATAATGCGCACAAAACGCCATGGGGTTTGTTTAGTGTTATTGTTTATGGCATTTCTATTATTGTTTTATTTACCGCATCAACATTGTACCATTCTGTTATAAAAGAGAAGCAAAAACATATATTTCGGATTATAGATCACATTAGTATTTATGTACTTATAGCCGGAACTTACACTCCTGTTTGTTTAATTACACTCGACCAAAGTTTTGGGTGGCCAATGTTTTGGGTTGTTTGGGGTATTGCTCTTTTTGGAGTTGTTTTAAAAATTTTCTTTACAGGAAGGTTTGAACTCTTTTCAACCTTACTATATTTAGTCATGGGTTGGCTTATTGTTTTCGATTTTACATCTTTATCTGACGGCATAGGAAGCAATGGTGTTTTGTTTTTGTTTGCAGGCGGTTTATCTTACACCATCGGTATTATTTTTTATGCCATTCAAAAAATTCCATACAACCATGTTATTTGGCATTTATTTGTTTTGTCGGGAGCCGTTTTTCATTTTTTCATGATTTTTAATTACGTGATATGATAGCAGTTAAAAGTGTAAAAACTCAAGAGGGTTTTAAGTTAGTAGAAACCTTAGCGAGCCAAATTTGGTATCAGCATTATCCTGATATTATCGGTTTAGAGCAGGTAGAGTATATGCTAGCAAAATTTAATTCCGCGAAAGCGATTGAAGAACAAGTTCGTTTAGGCGTGCAGTTTTACTGTTTAATCTATAACGAAACACCTGTTGGTTATATGGCCATTAAGCCAGAAGGCGATTTTTTATTTTTAAGTAAATTGTACGTTGCAGAAACTTCTAGAGGAAAAGGTGTTGGTCGGGTTGCTTTAAATTTTATAGATGAAGAGGCAAAAAAACAACAACTTTTAGGCATAAGGTTGAAGGTGAATAAATATAATACAGCATCTATTGCAGCCTACGAAAAATTAGGCTTTAAAAACGTAAAAGCATCTGTTACCGATATTGGAAACGGCTTTGTTATGGACGATTTTGAAATGGAAAAGTTGTTCTAGTTGAAGTGTTAACCTTCAATAACATCTTTGTATTCCTCGAAAAAAGCTTCAAATAAATTCATGTTTACATTAAAAAACTCCATCACATCGCGCCATGTGTTTTTGTTGTGGATAGAAACTTTTTGTTCTAACGGAACATAAATTCTCGAAATTTCTTTTTCATTATCTAAAAAATAAGCTTCGTTGTAAATGGCGTCAGGCAAGTATTCATCTAACAAAATAGATTTTAAAGCCTCTAGTTTTTCCCAATGATTAATGCGGTGTTCCAAATCGTCTTCAAGATCTAAAGCGATTAAAGCACTTCGGTTATCAAAATGAAATTTAAAGCTTAACCCTTTTAATTTTGTGTTGTATAAAATCCACTTTCGTGGGAAAGATTTTCCGAAACTGGTCCAGAATTCTTCTCTCATTTTTCTTGATTCTTCTTTACTAAACATTTAAAATATATGTTTTCTAATTTCCGCGAAAGCGAAAATCTTATTAATTTTTATCGTTTTCTACTCACCGTCAGCCCGTCACGAATAGGTAAAACAACGGTTTCTATTCTTGGGTCTTCTTTTAAAAGTGTGTTGTAATCCAAAACAGCTTTAGTCGATTTATCTTTAGGGTCTAGAGGCTCGATTACTTTACCATGCCACAACACATTATCGGAAATAATGATACCACCTGGATTTAGCTTTTCAATAATTAAATGAAAATAATTGACGTAGTTTGGTTTATCGGCATCAATAAAAATTAAATCGAAGGTTTTATCCAAAGTCGGGATAATGTCAATGGCATTCCCGAGGTGCTGAAAAATTTGGTGTCCATATTCCGATTTATCGAAATATTTACGTTGAAAATCAAATAGTTCCTCATTCACATCAACAGTGTGTAACTCACCATCTTTTTGTAAACCTTCAGCTAAACATAAAGAGGCGTAACCTGTAAAAGTGCCGAGTTCCAAAATGTTTTTTGGGTTTTTAAGTTTAGAAATCATGCTTAAAACGCGCCCTTGGTAGGGACCGCTGAGCATAATAGGCTGTAAAATTTTCTGATACGTTTCGCGGGTAAGTTGCTGTAATAATGAAGGTTCGTCTTCAGAATGGTTTACAACATAGGCGTCTAATTCTTCGGGTAAAAAGTGCATTTAGAATTTGTTCTTTTCGTAATGAATAAAACACAAAAGTATTACTTTTTTATAATCTTTAGTCTTCTGATACTTAAAAGGAGCTGCGTATTATCCTAAAATTCTAGCTATTAATTTTTCTTTTGCTACTTCATCATCACCACAAAGCCATTGCACCACGTTATTTTCCCAAATATCATCGTATTCGGTGGTGGTAATAATGTCGCGTTCCACAGCTAAATCTAAAATTTTCCCTGGGTATGATGATTGTTTATCACTTTCCATTTCACCTAAAGGGTAAGGATCGTCGAGCCCCATGATAACTTGTTTAGAACCGTGATTTCTAATTAGTAACTCCAAGCCGCCAGTATCATGCACCAAAGTGTCGAAGAATATGTTTTTATGCCCCACGGCTTTTCTTGGGTGGTGTTTACCTTCGAATAAATCGGGTCTGCCATCAAAACCTTGAATACGTCGGCCCAAATTAATTTGCGCCAACTGTCCGCCATGAGCAAAGCAAGTACGCATGTTTGGATATTTTTCTTGATAACCGTTTAATGTTAAAAAATGATATGCATCGCCACATTGTGCCAACATCCAAATAAGATGAAAACGCCAAGATGTATTTTCTAATTTTATAAATTTTTCCCCATCGTAAGGGTGAATTTCAACGGCTAAATTGTATTTGTTAGCCAACTCGAAAATAGGTTCGTTTTCTTCATCAAAAATACAACGCCATGTGCCAATGGTATCCATGTAGTGCGTTGGTAAGCAAAGCAATTGCATGCCATGCGTTTCTACGCAACGTTCAATTTCCCAACAGGCACTACGAATAAAACCTGGATGCACCACAAAGCCACAAGTGAATTTACTAGGGTGTTCTCGCTGAATACGTGCGTTAAAATCATTTTGAAAACGTAACGCTTTTTTCATTTCTTCAACACGTAAACCATTGCCATAAAGTTGCGATAGATTTAACACCACAGCATGATCTAGCTTGTTGCGCTCCATCCATTCTAATTTTTCGTCTAGGAAAAAACTAGAGTCGGTTACGGGGCGTTTCCAATCTTTTTGAAGCATAAATTTCCGGTCTTTATCCACCCAAAAAATGCCTTTTTCTTGCATGTAATCAGGTATTTCTTCCGGATAGGGAAGTAAGTGGGAATGTCCGTTAATTCTAAGTTTACGTTTCATGTGTTTTGTTTCAGCGAAAGCGAAAAAAGTTTTATGTTGTTTAGAAAATACGACTTCAAACAGGAATATCTAAAGTTTTAAAAAGTGCTATTCAATTTTAACCTTTTTAGGAGGTTGCATAACTTCACTGCAATTTGGGCAGGTGCGTTTGTGCTGATCGCTGTAATAATTATCGAAAATTTTAGGCATATCGGTTTCAATATTCTCTAGTGTAAAATCTTCTTCGTAAAGTTTGGTTACACAGTTTTCGCAAAACCAAACTAAAGCATCTTTAGTACCTTCTGGGCGTTTGTACTCGATAACTAAACCAACAGTGTTGGCTCCACGTTGCGGAGAATGTGGCACTTTTGCTGGTAATAAATAAATATCACCTTCTTTTATATGTACATCTTTAGGCGTGCCTTTATCAATAATTTTTAAAACAATATCGCCTTCAATTTGATAGAAAAACTCTGGAGTTTCATTGTAATGATAATCTTTTCGGCTGTTTGGACCTCCAACAACCATAACAATAAAATCGGCATCTTTCCAAACCACTTTGTTACCAACGGGTGGTTTTAATAAATGTCTGTTTTCTTCAATCCAAGCTTTAAAATTTAAAGGAGAAACTAGTTTACTCATTTTTTATATTTTGAATTAAGTTTTTATAAAGTTACAATTTATAATGAATTCTATATATTCCAAATGTTAAATATTAATTGGTTTTTGGAACTATAATATTCTAAAAAGCAGAATTTAGATTTAAGATGTTTTCGGTTTCTTGTTGCACCTTTTTTAGAATACTATTTAAGTTTTCTGATGGCGTTATACTTTGATTCTTTAAAAGACTAAGAATGGCTTTATCTTGAGCACGCCCTTTTAGCATAGCTTCTTGATAGCCTATGTTTTCGTTAAAAGTGACCAAGCTATATTTTGAAGAGTATTTGGTAGGAAACTCTTTTTCTAAAGCCATTTCTATTTTACGCTTTTCTTGAAAAACAGGATGTGCCACATGATCGCGCATTTCTAAAAAGTTATCGAGTGCTAAATCTGCAATAGCATCGGTGTCTTTTTTACGATGGTTTTCGTAACGTTCAAAAACGGTTTGCCAATCGCCTTCATGGTCATCTAAAATAGCATCAAATTCTACAACATCTTCAAAAGCAGCGTTCATGCCTTGGCCGTAAAAAGGGACAATAGCGTGAGCTGCATCGCCCATTAAAAGCGTATTGCCTTTGTAATGCCATGGCGAACATTTTACGGTGCCTAATGCGGCGGTTGGATTTTCAAAAAAGTCTTGTGTTAAATTCGGCATGAGCTCTAAAGCATCTGGGAATTCTTTGTGGAAAAAGGTTTCTACTCGTTCTGGTGTGGTTAAATTATCAAAATTATATTCGCCTTCGCTGTAACTTAAAAATAAAGTGACGGTAAAACTTCCATCTAAATTAGGTAAAGCAATAAGCATAAAATCGCCTCGAGGCCAAATATGTAATGCGTTTTTGTGTGTTTTGTAATCGCCCGATTTTGTTGGCAGTATGCTTAATTCTTTATAGCCGTGAGATAGGTAATCTTGCGAAAAACTAAATAGGAATTTTTTACCTAAAAAGTAACTTTTTCTTAAAGCAGATCCTGCACCATCGGTAGCTATTATAATATCGGCGTTTTCTGTAAATTCGAGTTTGGTTTCGTAATCTTTAAATAAGGCAGAAGTGTTTTCAAAATCTACTGATTTACATTTTTTATTGAAATATATATTTACATTTTCGTGTCGTTCGGCTTCATTTAAAAGAAGGCTGTTTAAATCGCCACGAGAAATGGAGTTAATGTATTCGTGAGTTCTTCCGCTGTAATTAGATTGAAAGGTGTTACCTTCTTTATCATGAATCATACGGCCATGCATGGGAATGGATAAGGCTTGCGCTTTATCTTCTAAACCAACAAGTTTCATGGCTTTGTTACCACGATCGGAAAAGGCTAAATTTATAGAGCGGCCTGCACTAATGTCTACTTTTCGTAAATCGGGACGCATTTCGAAAACCGAAACGCGATATCCGCGCTGCCCCATGCGTAAAGCAAGTAAACTTCCGCAAAGTCCTGCGCCTATAATAATTACGTTTTGCTGTTTACTCATTTAAAATAGTTTTTAATTTTTCAACTAATTGGTATACATCTTCGAAAGAATTGTATAGAGGTACAGGTGCACAGCGAATTACATCGGGCTCGCGCCAATCGCTAATTACACCAGCTTCGGTGAGTTTGTTATGTAATGTTTTGTTTGCATTTTTAACTTGAATAGAAAGCTGGCAACCACGCTCGTCTGGGTTTGTTGGTGTAATGATTTTAATAGCATCTTCGCTTAAATCATTAAGTAAAAACTCGAAATAACCAGTTAGTTTTTTAGATTTTGCTGTGAGTTTTTCTATACCAACTTCTTGAAACATATCTAAAGAAGCTTTTATTGCTGCCATAGATAAAATAGGCGGGTTACTAAGTTGCCAACCTTCTGCTCCAGGAAGTTGGTCGAATTCACCACGCATATTAAAACGTGTTTTTTTATTATGGCTCCACCAGCCTGTAAATCTATTTAACTCTCTATTATGGGCATGGCGCTCGTGTACAAAACAGCCCGCCAAGCTACCAGGACCAGCGTTTAAGTATTTATAAGTGCACCAAACAGCAAAATCGGCACCAGAATCGTGTAAATTTAATTGAACATTTCCTGCACCGTGAGCACAATCGAAACCAACATTACAACCATATTTATGGCCTAACGTTGCAATACGTTTTAAATCGAAAAATTGACCGGTATAATAGTTTATGCCACCAAGCATAATTAGGGCAATTTCATCGCCTTGAGCTTCTAAAATAGCTTCTAAATCATCATAATTTAAAAGTTCTTCGCCTTCTCTAGGTTTCCAAAGTACAACACCTTCTTTATCATCATATCCGTGGTGACGTAATTGCGATTCTACAGCATATTTATCTGAAGGAAAAGCATCACTTTCAATTAAAATTTTATAGCGTTTTTTTGTTGGTTTGTAAAATGAAACCATCATAAAATGTAGGTTGGCAGTAAGCGTATTCATTACAATAACCTCAATTGGTTTTGCGCCAACAACATGTGCCATACTTTCAGTTAAAAACTCATGGTATGGTAACCAAGGTGTTTTAGCTTCAAAATGACCTTCTACACCTAAGTTTGCCCAGTCTTCTAGTTCTTGGTTAATATATTGTTTTGTCGCTTTTGGTTGTAGCCCAAGCGAATTCCCTGTCATGTAAATAAGTGGTTCCCCATTTTTGTTTTTTGGTAAGTAGAATGCGTCGCGATACGATTTTAATATATCGTTTTGGTCCTGCTGTTTTGCAAATTCTAGACCTGTTTTAAATTCAGACAAAGGTTTGTGGATTTTCTGTTCCTAGCAAAAATAAAACAATTATATCAAATAAAAACTTGACTTAAATCTAATTCATTTTGTAGGAATTGTTTAACTTTATTGAATTAACGAATAAAACAAAAGTGTCCATGTTAGGTGATATTTGGAAATCTTATGTACAAAGGTACGTCCGGTATAGTAGATTTTCAGAACGAGAAGAAAAAGAAGGGTTGCCATATTTTAGAGATAAACTTTTTATTTCTATTTTATTATTAACTTTTGTCTTAGGTTTATTTTCTTATGTACCTAGTACTTATGTCGCCATTGCTAGGGGTGAAGATATAATTGCCGTTCTAAATACATGTACTGTTTTGGTGTTAATCTTTACGGTGTTTTATCGAGGACTTAGTTTTTATGCCAAGAAAATATTGTTTTCAATTAATTTCTTTATCCTATCTATTGTCATGTTTGTGGTGCTTGGGTTCGAGGGGAATGGGAGCGTGCTAATATTTGCATTATCTATTTTAATCACGCTTTTTAATGGTAAAAAACATGGACTGTTTTCTATTTTAATTATCGCGATTTTTTATGGGGTTTTATTATTGGGTTCATGTTTTAATCTTTTTTATCTCCCCATTTTTGAACAGTATGAGTTTCAACTCTTAGCTATTATTACGTTGAATAATTTATTATTTAACCTGCTTTTAGTTCTTTCTGTTTCATTTTTAATAAACCAATTACATACTGCTTTATTAAAAGAAAATGAATTACAAAATGAGTTGTTTAAAAAGCATAATAATGTGGTAGAAGCAAAAAACAGGGTTGAGAAATCGGATAAATTAAAATCGGCGTTTTTAGCTAATATGAGTCATGAAATTAGAACACCGATGTACGGTATCTTAGGCTGTGCACAGTTTTTGAGGGAATACAATGAAGATGATCCAGATTACCAGGAATACATAGAGGTTATCGAGGATAGTGGTGAGCAGTTATTGGATATTATGACGGATATTATTAATATTTCTATTATAGAATCTGGTTTAATGATTACAAATATTAAAATGTTTAATATCAACGATAATATAAATACCATTTACAATGCATTTTTACCAGAAGCAGAAGAAAAAGGTATCGTGTTTATTTTAAATAATTCTATTGCTATACAAGATGCTTACATAAGTTCGGATAGCGATAAGGTAACTTCTGTTTTAAAATATCTTATAAAAAATGCTATAAAATATACAGATGAGGGTATAGTTGAATTAACATGCGAGCGCCAAGACGAGAGCCTTATAGCATTTAATTTAAAAGATACAGGTATTGGGATCCATGAGGATAATTTCGAGAATATTTTCGATACCTTTTATCAAGTAGATGTTGAAAATGTTAATGCCCTACATGGTTCTGGTGTGGGTTTAACTATAGCAAAAGCCTATATAGAAATGCTTGGTGGTAGCATATCTTTAAAAAGCGAAGTTGATGTAGGCACCTCGTTTTTGTTTACAATGAAGGTGAACTTAGCCTAAAATTGTTCTTTTTATTTTATAGAAATATTAGTGAAATTTAAATTCCAATTACCATTTGGTTTTTTGTGATCTGCAGCAAGTTTTAACCCGTTAATGTCTTTATAGTTTTCGAAAGTAGTCATCATCGATGGTTCTTTTTGATTGGCTTTTCTAAAAATCCATTCTTTAATTAAAAAGTGATCATCATAAAAAATATCGTAAGCATCGCCGGGTGTGTAGCCGCCATCGTTAGAATAGGTTAACGTTATTTTATTTAAAGCCGTTTTACTTATTGGAGCTTCTGTTTTAACTGGCGTGGAAATGGTTGTTCCAGAATCCCAAACTAATTGAAATGGTATAAGCAACCAGAATTTATCGTTAATAAAACCTGGGTCTACTTTTAAGCTAATAGAATCTAATGCAGAGCGGTTGTAACTAATAGTATCTGTGCTTGTAATAGATGTGATATCGTTAGTTTTAGGTTTCCAAACCCAGCGTCTTTCAAAGTGTGTACTATCTTTATCTACGTTAAAAGTAAAAGCAATTTCATTAACATTTTTCCAGTTTTCATAACCGTGGGCATTGGCTATTTTTTCAGCAATGGTTAATGGTTTCACTTCAGGAATAGATTTGGTATTGTCTTTACAAGATGTAATTAATAGTGTTATTAGAGTTATGTAGATGAAGTTTTTCATAATTTAGATTTTTTGTAAAGATACTTTGAAGATGACAAATAATACTAAATATTTTAAAACGAATAAGGCTACTTGGAATCAGAAAGTAAAAGTACATGCCGAAAGTGATATGTATAATATGGAAGCTTTTAAAAAAGGAAGGTCTTCTTTAATGTCTTACGAGTTGGATGCTTTGGGAGATGTAAAAGGAAAATCTCTTCTCCATTTACAATGTCATTTTGGACAAGATACTTTAAGTTGGAGTAGGCTAGGTGCTAAATGTACTGGTGTAGATTTAAGTGATGAGGGTATAAAACTTGCAAAATCTTTAAGTGAAGAATTAGAGTTAGATGCTCAGTTTGTATGTTGCAATGTCTTGGAAACGTCTCAGTATATAAAAGAAGAGTTCGATATTGTATTTACAAGTTATGGCGTTATTGGGTGGTTGCCCGATTTAAAACCTTGGGGAAGAATGATAGCCGAACGCCTGAAACAAGGTGGGACTTTTTTTATGGCGGAGTTTCACCCCATAGTTTGGATGTTTGATTATTTAAATGAAAAACCAATAATGACTTATGGCTATATGCAAGATGAGGTGATTTATGAAGAGTATGAAGGTACATACGCTGACCAAGAATCGGCAATAACGAGTAAAGAATATGGTTGGAATCATGGTTTAGGTGAAGTGATTTCTGCACTTACCGAAGCCGGATTACATATTGAGTGTTTAACCGAACATAATGAGAGCCCTTACAATGTATTGCCGAATTTGACTGAAGCCGATAACGGTATGTTTGTAACCCAGGATAAATTATATCCTTTAATTTTCACTTTAAAAGCGACTAAGGTTTAGGAAAGTAGCTTTTTTATTTTATATCATGTTTATCTAAAAATTTCAAGATTAACTCGGCTATTTCTCGTGTTTTTTCTTCAGCAGCAAAATGGCCTGCATCCAAAAGGTGAAGCTCTGCGTTTGGCAAATCTTTTAAGTAAGCTTCAGCTCCATTTGCATTAAATTTTAAATCTTTTTTACCCCATACAATTAGTGTTTTGGGTTGATTTTTATTTAACATGTTTTGCCATTGTGGATAGCTCAATAAATTGGTGTTGTAATCCTGAAATAGTTGTACCTGTATGTCTCTATCTTTTTTTGAATTTAGAAAAGCCAAATCGTGTGTCCATGCATCTGGGCTTTGTATATTCATATTTGTTTCATCCAAATCAAATAAATACTGCTTGTTAATCACGGCATCTTTTCCGGTTAGGCTGTATAAAAAATCATATTGTGTTTTAGAGGTGTCGGATTGAACTGTTCTAAAAAAGTGTTGCCTTTTTTCGGTTAGACCATCAAGATAAGCATTTGCGTTTTGCACAATTAAAGCATCAATACGGTTAGGGTTTTCCATCATCATTCTATAACCTATAGGAGCTCCAAAATCTTGCATATACATCACATAGTTTTCAATGTGGAGTGTTTCTAAAAGTTTCTGAGTATAATTGGCTAATAAATCAAAGGTATATTTAGTTGTTTTCGGGTCTAGGTGAGCGCTATAACCCGAGCCTAAATTATCTGGCGCAATAACATAGTAGTGCGTTGATAGCATAGGAATTAAATTTCTATAGGAATGTGAAGACGATGGATAACCATGAAGTAAAACTATAACTGGATTCTTCTTATCACCAGCAGCTCTGTAAAACAATTTTACACTATCAATCTCGGCATAGTTGTATGTGGTTGCGGGAGGTAAAAAGAAGTTGTTATCTTCTTTAATACTGTTACATCTAAATAATGACAGGCTTAAAATTGAAATAATTATTAAGTGTTTCATTGTTTTTGTTTTCAGGTTGAAAATTGCTGATTGAGAGATTAGACGTATTTATTTTGTATGCTTGCGCATAAAGCTCCTCATTTTTTTAATAATAGCATCGCCATCTTCTTCCAAAGCAAAATGCCCCGTATCGTAAATGTTGTAATCAATATTTGTAACATCCTTTTTAAAGGCTGCTGCACCACTTTCAGGAAAAAAGGCATCATTTTTACCCCAAACAATTAATAAAGGCGGTTGATTGTCTCTTAAATATTGTTGCCATTTTGGGTATAATTTTACATTGTTTTGGTAATCGTAAAATAAATCTAAATTTACAGCATGAGCATCCGGTCTAGAAAGTCTTAAGTAATCTAAATTCCAGTTATCTGGATTTACGGTTTCTATATTTCTAACGCCGTGTGTGTATTGCCATTTTAATCCTTCTAAAGAAAAGGCTGGTAATAATGCTGTTTCGGTAGTTTCGTTTCTGTCTTTCCAAAGCGCTCTAATACCTTGCCAAGCATCTCCTAAACCTGCCTCGTAAGCATTTCCATTTTGATTAATTATGGCTGTAATTCTTTCTGGGTTTGCAGTGGCAAGCCTGAAACCAATTGGGGCACCATAATCCTGAATCATTATAGCGTAATTGTTAATATTCTTTTTTTCAAGAAAAGCGTTTATGGTTGTCGCTAGGTTATCAAAAGTGTATTCGAATGTTTTTGAATCTGGAAAATCACTATTACCAAAACCAGGATAATCAGGAGCGATGAGGTGATACTCATTTGATAACTGATTTAATACTTTTCTGTATTGATGTGATGATGCGGGAAAACCATGTAGTAAAACAATACTTGGGTTTTCAGGGTTTCCAGCTTCTCGGTAGGCTATATTCATCCCGTTGACTTCGATGGATTTGTAGGCTACATTTTCATGCTGAATGGAGGTTTCTGTTTTTGTTTCTACTCTGTTGGTTTGTGCTGAGGTGTTGTCTTTACGAGAAGCAAAAAGGAGTAGGATGGATATTGCGTAAATTATATTTTTCATAATGTATTATGTAAGTGTTTATTCCATTTTAATGCTATTAATCAAATGGGTTTAAATTAAAATGAAATAAAAAGCCGTAGTATTTTGTTTACTATGGCTTTTATCATGATATGTTTTTAGTTTCTACCAGCCATAACGCCACCATCGGTATCCCAAATGGCACCTGTAACCCATGATGCTTTGTCTGAAAGTAAGAATACAATGCTGTTTGCTACATCTTGAGATTCTCCAAAACGACCAATAGGGTGAAAGTCGTTAAAACCAACCAATGCTTCTGCTGCAGCTTGTTCTCCTCCAAAAACACCATGATACACAGGTGTGTTTACTAAGGCAGGAGATACGGCATTAACACGAATGTTATCTTCTGCTAATTCCATTGCTAAATGTTGTGTTAAAGAATGTAAACCTGCTTTTTGCATTGAATATGCTGTAGACGGTGTTGCTTTTACGGCTTGCTTTGCCC
Organism: Algibacter lectus; assembly: GCF_004368925.1. NCBI lineage: Bacteria > Pseudomonadati > Bacteroidota > Flavobacteriia > Flavobacteriales > Flavobacteriaceae > Algibacter > Algibacter lectus. Next base: position 80,907 of record NZ_SORL01000014.1, on the reverse strand, counting down.
ACATAGAACCTACGTTTACAATAGATCCGCCTTGAGTAGCTTTCATCTTTTTAGCAGCACTTTGAGTGATGAAAAAGAACCCTCTATTTAAATCTAAATAAGAGTTGTAATCTTCCATAGTATGGTCTAAAAATGGTTTTGGACCAAAAATACCAGAGGCATTTACTAGAAAATCTAAGTTTTCTAACTCTGAAATTTTAGATACTAATGCATCTACTTCTTCTGTTTTAGAAATGTTTACGGCATGTTTAACTAAGTTTGGAGTATCCGCTACTTTGTCAATATTTCTACCGACAATATGTACAGTTGCACCGCCTTCTAATAAGCTGTTTGCTGTTGCGTTACCAATACCACTTGTTCCGCCAATTACTAAGGCTACTTTGTTTTCGAATTCTTTCATGTTATTTATTTTTTAAAGTTTAAAATTGAACAGACAAGTCTGTCTTTGTTTGTGCAAATTTTTTTAAGATATGATCTGCGAACACAATTGTTTTGTTTCTTTTATTGGCCAATCTTCTTGGTGTAAATGGCTTTCGCCAACAGCACCTTCGTAGAGTAAGTATATTTGTCTAGCAAGAGATTTAACTTGCGCTTCTTTTACATTTTCTAAATTATTTGTAATAAGTTTTGATATAAGATCAATAAAACTATGTTTTTGCAATTGAATTTCGGCTCTTATAATTTCGTTGTCTTTCGGAATTTCAGAAACGGTTTTAATACACCAACAACCGTTGAAATCTTTATCTCTAAAAAAGAGTTCGAGAAAATCGAAAATAGCTAGAACTTGAGCTTTACCTTTTGGTTTAGATGTTGTGAAATCTTCTACATCTTGTATAAAACTTGAGTTTTTAAATTTAAGATAAGCCAGGCAAATTTCTTCCTTAGATTTAAAATGATTGTAAAGCGTTGCTTTTGCAATACCTGCTTCTGAAATAATTTCATTGATTCCCGTGGAATTATAGCCGTTCTTATAAAATAAGAACGAAGCCGTTTCAATGATTCTATTTTTTACTTCAGAATGTTTCATAGTGCAAATATAGATAAAAAAATCAAAAAACAGACAAGTCTGTCTGTTTTTTGATTTTAAAATATTATTTAGTCGATAAATTAATAATATTCTCTGTTTTAATTTTAGATAATTCCTTTAGTTTTCCGGTTTCAAAAAGTTCTGGAAGCAGGTCTAATGGCGTACCTACTTCGGCTTCGTAGTTTGTGTAGTCTTGAAAAATAATACCATCTACACCCCGTTTGTTGTAAGAAGCTCTAAAACGAACGCCTCCTTTATTTACAGAATAGTTATAAGCTAAGTAGTCTATTTTTTTAGTTTCAGTATTTATCCAATAACGATATTCGTCATCAAAATCGTCTCCACCACCTTCTTGATTAAATGTTATGCCCAAAACAGCATAGTTTTTGTCTTTAATGGTTATGTTGCCTATGTACGTTTTATTTACAGAGGCATCATTTAGCTTATGCGGTAATGTGGCAAAGTAAATAACAGAATTTATACCACCAGTTGCTCCTTTAATTTGTTTTTCGTTTAGGTTTACGGTATCTCCATTAACGGTTCTATAAAGTTTACCATTTTTAAGAACATCGATAGTTATGCTGTTGTTCTTTTTTGAAATTTTGGTGTACTTGTAATTTTGGTTATCATTTTTAAAATTATAGGTGTTGTCTCTAAAAACAAAGCTGTAATTAGCTGAATTGTATAGGTCACCACCATGAGCTTCTATGGCTTGGTTCAAAATAACTTCTGCCTTTGAAACGGGTTTTACAGGTGTTGTCGCGTTTTCTTGAGGAGAAGGTGTTACCACTTCTTTTTTCTTATTATTACAAGCAAAAAGCGTTATACTGCATGCTAATGCTAAAAGATACTTATATATTGTCATTTTATAGTTTTGAGTTTTACTAAGTATTCGGTTTAAGAAAATCATTTAATGTGAGGCTTTCAATAATTCCTTCGGGAATTTAGCTTTAAATCTATTTAATCTTGGTACCGATACATTTTGAATGTAAGGATGGTCTGGGTGTAAACGCTCGTAATTTTGATGATAATCTTCTGCTACCCAAAATTTCTGAAACGGATAAACTTCTGCTGCAATTTTTACATTTAGCTTTTCTGCAAGAGCTGCTTTCTTTTTTAAGATAATTTCTTTCTGTGCTTCATTTTGATAAAAAAGGATAGAGCGGTATTGAGAACCACGATCGTTTCCTTGTCCGTTTACTTGAGTTACGTTTTGCGATGCAAAATAAACATCTACTAGAGTTTCGAAGCTTACTACCTCTGGATTGTAAATAATTTCTACGGCTTCAGCATGACCTGTTTTGCCGGTGTTACTTGCTGCATAGGTTGGCTTTGTTGTGTGGCCGCCAGAATAGCCAGAAATAGACTCGTCTACACCTTTTATGCTTTCGTAAATGGCTTCTACACACCAAAAGCATCCGCTAGCAAAGTAGGCACGCGCTTTTCCACTTTTTATTGGCACTTCTATGGGGTCTGCAGTTTGAACGTCTAGTTGTTCTTTTTTGTTTTGTGCTGTATTTTGGCAACTAAAAAATAATGTAATTGCTAAGATTGGAATAATATGTTTCATGAGATATGTTTTGTTCTATGGCTTTAGACGTATAAAGTTATAAAAACTTAAAGGGAATTATGTAAAATTATTTTGCTAGATGTATTTTAAATATGGTTATAGCGTGCAGGTTACGCACTTTTTGACAAAGTGGCCCGAAATAGGGATTGCTGCGGTCGCTTTTGGAGAGGCGCGCATCGAGACAAAACTTTAGCGGAAAGCTAGACCCGAAGGGATTGCCAAAAATATAGGCATAAAAAAAAGCCTCTAGATTAACTAAAGGCTTTTTTTATGTGTTGTAAATGGATTAAAGTTTAGAAAACAATTTTTCCATTTTAGCTTTTTGCTCTTCTGCAAGTGCAGCATCTACTAAGATACGACCACTGTGTTCATCGGTAATTACTTTTTTACGAGAAGCAATTTCTACTTGTACTTGTGGTGGAATTGTAAAAAACGATCCTCCAGATGCACCTCTTTCAATTGGCACTACAGCTAAACCGTTTTTCACATTTTTGCGAATACGGTTATAAGCAGCAACCAAGCGCTCTTCGATTTGTGTTTTGTAATCTTCAGATTTTTGGAACAAAGCTTGTTCTTCTTTTTCTGTTTCACTTAAAATAGCATCAAGCTCATTTTTCTTGTGCTTTAAGTGGTTTTGACGTTCTTTTAAACGCTCTTTAGTTTCAGAAATGACTTGTTTCTTTTGCTCGATTTGCACCTTAAATTCTCTAATGTGCTTTTCTGCCAATTCAATTTCTAATTCTTGAAACTCAACTTCTTTTGTTAAAGAGTTGAATTCACGATTATTTCTAACGTTTTTTTGTTGTTCGCTGTACTTTTTAATCAAAGATTTTGCTTCTTCCATTAAATTTTTCTTTCCAGTGATGTCGTTGTCTATAACTTCTAAACTTGCAACAAGTTTTTCTAATCTTATATTTAATCCGGCAACTTCATCTTCTAAATCACGAACTTCTAAAGGAAGTTCTCCACGAACATTTCTAATCTCGTCTATACGAGAATCTATGAGTTGTAAATCGTATAAAGCTCTTAAGCGGTCTTCAACAGTTACTTCTTTCTTTTTAGCCATACTTTAAAAATACTTAACAGGATTGGTATTTGTCTTTGATAAAATGATGGCAAAATTAGTGATTTTTTTTGTAAGATACGCTACTAAAAGGTTTTTTGTGTACTGCTCACTTTCATAATGCCCTATATCGGCCAAAAGAATACTGTTTTCGGCCATAAAAAAGTCGTGATATTTTAAATCTGCGGTTACAAAGGCATCAGCGCCTGCTGCTTTAGCGTTATTAATAGCAAAGCTTCCCGAACCTCCTAAAACGGCTACTTTTTTAATTTTTTTGTTTAAAAATGAGGAGTGACGAATGGCTCCTGTATTCATTTTTATTTTTAAATGTTGTAAAAAATCGGTTTCGTCCATGGCTTCGGCTAATTCGCCAACCATACCCATGCCAATATTTTGATTTTTATTCTCTAAAGTTGTTATTTCGTAAGCAACCTCTTCGTAAGAATGTGTTTTAAATAGGGTGTCTATTATTTTAGATTCTAAATGTTTAGCAAAACTTACCGTAATCTTTGTTTCGTCTTCGGTGTGCGTTTTGCCCTTTTCGCCAATAGTTGGGTTAGCGTTTTCGTTACCATTAAAAGTGCCATAGCCTTCTACGTTAAAACTACAATGATTATAATTACCAATGGCACCTGCACCTGCAGCAAATAAAGCATCACGGAGTTTGTTGGCTTCATTTTTAGGTACGTAAGTGCTAAGTTTTTTTATAGTCTTACTTTGTGGTATTAAAATGTGTTGATTTTTAAGTTGTAATTGCTCGCAAATAATGTGGTTTACACCTTGTTGCGAATTATCGAGAGCTGTGTGCATACTGTAAATGGCAATATCATTTTTTATGGCTTTTAAAACCACGCGCTCTACATAATTTTTACCTGTTATTTTTTTTAGACCTTTAAAAATAATAGGATGGAAGCTTACAATAAGGTTGCAGTTTTGCTCTATGGCTTCGTCTACAACGGCTTCTAGCGTGTCTAGTGTAACTAAAACGCCTGTAAGTTTCGAGTTTTTATCACCAACCAAAAGGCCTACGTTGTCAAAATCTTCGGCATAAGCTAAAGGTGCCAAGTGCTCTAATTGATTTATAACGTCTTGAATGATCATATTGAAATAAATTTTACATCAAAGATAAAATAATTACTTTCGTGGTGATGAAAATTTTGAGATACATATTGTTTCCTATTATGCCTTTTTATTATTTGGCAACTTGGTTACGGAATAAATTATTCGATTTGGGTATTAAAAAATCTAAGTCTTATAGCACGCCTGTAATTTGTGTTGGTAATCTAAGTGTTGGTGGAACAGGCAAAACCCCCATGATTGAGCATTTAATTACAGTGCTTAAAAATGAATATAAAGTAGCGACTTTAAGTCGTGGTTATAAGCGTAAAACTAAGGGTTTTCAATTAGGTGATAAAAACGCTTCCGCAGAAACGATTGGTGATGAACCTTTTCAATTTTATAATAAATTTAAGGAAGATGTTTTAGTTGCTGTAGATGCCGATAGACAAAATGGTATTGAACAATTAATGAATTTACCAAATGCGCCCGAAGTTATTTTATTAGATGACGCGTATCAACACCGTAAAGTAGAGGCTGGTTTCAATATTTTACTAACCACTTATGCAAATCCATATTTTAAAGATTATGTTTTGCCTACAGGAAACCTTCGTGAACCAAGGTCAGGAGCTAACAGAGCGAATATTATTGTTGTAACAAAATGCCCTGATAATTTAAACGAAACAGATAAAACTTTGGTTTTAAAACGTATTAATGCTGATGAGAATCAACATGTGTTTTTTAGTAATATCGCTTACGCGGAAACGTTATTGTCTGCTGAAAAAACAATGAAAGTTGAGGATTTAACTTCATTTTGTTTAGTTACAGGAATTGCGAATTCTAAGCCTTTAACTGATTTTTTGGAAACCAAAAAGTTAAAATTCGACCATTTAAATTTTAACGATCATCATAATTTTTCACCGGCTGATATTGCAGAATTGAGTAAAAAAGAATTGATAGTAACTACCGAAAAGGATTTTATGCGTCTTAAAGATTACGAGGTTTTAAAAGATAAGTTATTCTATTTGCCTATAGCTATTGCTGTCGATAAGGAACCAGAATTTAGAGATACTATCAAAGCGTATTTAACTGCTTAAGCCGTTGGTGATATATCTTTTTTAGCGGCTAAAGCATTGTAAAGTTTCTTTTCAAACTCATCTTGCTTAAATGGTTTTGGAATAATATCGGTAAAGCCAGCTTCATCAAACTCATGCATTTTATCTTCAATAGTAACCGCTGTAAGCGCGAAAATAGTTAAGTCTTTATCAAACATTCTTATACGCTTGGTCGCCTCAATACCACTAATACCTGGCATGTGGATATCCATTAAAATAATGTTGTAATCGTTGGCTTTAATTTTCTCTACAGCATCTTCACCATTATCGGTGATTTCACACTGAAGATCCATTTTAGTCAAGATTTTTTTGGTAATCATTTGGTTGATTTTGTTGTCTTCAACTACTAATATTTTCACACTTTTTAGATCTAGTTCGTCTTTATTTCCTTCAAAATAATCTGCTTTTGTTTCTGCAGCTTCTTTTATGGCGCTAAATTCAATTGGAATTTCAAAGTAAAAGGTAGTCCCTTTTCCTAATTCACTTTTAAGGTAAATTTGCCCTTTTAAAATTTCAATTAAGCCTTTTACAATCGATAGTCCTAAGCCTGTACCACCGTATTTTCTGTTAATTTGTATGGACCCTTGAGAGAAACTTTCAAACATATGGTCTTGTTTCTCTTGAGTAATTCCAATACCGTTATCTTCAATTTCGAAACGTAATGTGTAAATTTTATCGACTTGATCTATTTTGTAAACACGAATCCAGATATCTCCATCTTTTGTGAATTTAATAGAGTTACCAACAAGGTTAATAAGGATTTGAGATATTTTTAGTTGATCGGCAATAAAGTTTTCTGGTAAATCTTTATCGTATTCAAAATGTATATTAACATTATTGTCTTCGGCAGAATTTTTTAGAGCCAATACAATATTGTTTATCTTTTTATTTAGGTTGAATGGTTCTGGTTCTAGATCTACTTTATTCGCTTCAATTTTGTTAATTTGAAGAATGTCGTTTATAAATGTTAATAGGTAGTCGCCCGAAAATTTAAGCGATTTTAAATGCTGTACTTGTTCTGGCTTTGGGTTTTCTTCTAGTAGCATATTGCTTAAGCCTGTTACAGCATAAAGCGGTGTACGTAGCTCGTGAGTTACTGTAGATAAAAAGTTAGCTTTAGTTTTGGAAGCTAGTTCTGCTTTTTCTTTCGCAAGAATAAGTTCTCCGTTTTTTTTATGAAGCATATTATTCGTTTTTAAACGAATATTATTGTTTTTATAAAGTGATAATGTTAGTAACGAAAGAATTGTAATTAGAGCAACACTCAATATTGATATTAAGGTGTTAATACTACTTTCGGCTTCTTTTTTTGCTAGCTTTTTGTTAACCGTTTCTAGCTCTTCACTCATGTTACTGAGTAAAGGTTGGTTTATTTGTTGTTTTGCTAAGTTGTTTTTAAAACCACGAATTGAGTCTGATAATTCTGTATGTAAAACTAAATAATCTCGTGATGTTTTAAAATCTCTGGTAGCATAAGAGATATCACTAAGTACTTTGTATGCTAAGTTTTTGTTGTTTATAAAATTATTGGCTTTTGCTATTTTTAAGCCTTCTGTACTAGCTTCTAAACCATGTTTATAATCGTTTAATTTGTTGTAAACAATAGCTTGGTTTATTAAAGTTTCACTCTCTGTACTTAAAAGGTCGTTTTTTCTAGATAAAACTAAGGCTTGCTCAAGTGTTGTTCTTGCCTTATTATAGTTTTCTAGAAGCATGTATGTTTTACCTTCTAGAAGTAAAGTTTGCGCAAGTTTACGCTCTTGTAGAGTTTGTTGAAAAAGATTTTTTGATGAAATAAAATAGTCTAGAGCCTGAGTATAGTCTTTCTTATTAAGAAAAACTTCACCTAAAATTTTAAAAGATCGCGCCAAATTGACGTCGTCTTTCGTCATGCGCTGTATCTCTATCGCTTTATTAAGAGAAATTATGGCTTTGTCTGGTTGTTCTAGAATAAGTTCTAAACGGCCTTTGAAAGAATATATAAGTCCTTTACTTTGTTGATCCTCCGTTTTTTCGGCCAAAACCAAAGCGTCATCTAAACTCTTTAGAGCATCATAAGTATTATGAGTTTCTAATGCAGACTGTGCTTGTTTTATATAGTGATCTATGTTGTTTTGAATAAGTTCAGGGTCGTTCTCCATGGTCTGTTGAGACCAACCTAAAACACTAAACAGCACCATTAGAGCGATTAAAGAGGGTTTTATTTTGAACATAAATATATGGTTACCAACAAATATAAATTTTTACTTCGACAAAGTACATCTTTTTACTGATAAATTGCATATTAAGTCTATTATTCTTGAGGAATATCCCGTTTCATTATCATACCAACCAATAATTTTGACCATGTTGCCAATAACCGAAGTCATTTGCGAATCGAAGATGCAAGAATGTGTGTTACCAACAATATCTATAGACACTATCGGATCTTCCGTATATTCTAAAACACCTTTATAGTTGGTGTTGGCGGCTTCTTTAAAAGCATTATTAATTTCTTCTATAGAAACGGTGCGTTTTACATTAAATGTAATATCGGTTAAAGAACCGTTTATAACTGGTACGCGAATACCGCAACCACCGATAACATTAGCTAACTCTGGGAAAATTTTGGTTAAAGCCTTTGCTGCTCCCGTTGTTGTTGGTACAATAGATTGGCTCGCAGCTCGGGATCTACGTAAATCTCTATGTGGCTGGTCGTGTAAGCTTTGGTCGGTAGTGTAGGAGTGAACCGTAGTTATGTAAGCCTGATTAATACCACAAAGTTTATTTATAATATCGATCATTGGCGCCGCATTATTTGTTGTGCAAGACGCGTTGGATATTATAGTTTCGGTACCATCAATACTATCGCCATTAACACCTAGTACTATAGTTTTTATATCATCTTCAATAGGAGGCACACTTAGTATTACGTGGTTTGCTCCGTTTTTTAAATGAAATTCTAACTCCGGAATTGTTTTAAATTTCCCTGTAGATTCAATTACATAATCAACCTTAAAAGGCGCCCAATCAATAAGTTTTGGGTGATTCTCATTTAAGAGAGTGACCTTTTCGTTGTTAACAATAATATGATTTTCATCTGAAGAAACCTCACCGTTAAACCTACCATGAACACTATCGTATTTTAGTAGATGACTCAGTGTTTTTGTGTCGGCCAAATCGTTTATAGCAACAACTTTTATATTTTGATGATCTTGAAGTAATCTAAAAACACGGCGTCCTATTCTTCCAAAGCCATTAATTGCAACGTGAATCATGCTTAGTTGATATGTTTTTGAGCTTTGTAAGAAGATCTTACAAGTGCGCTACTTTCAACATGACGGAAACCTAATTCTAGTCCAATTTCTTCGTATTCTTTAAATTGATCTGGGTTTATAAACTGTTTTACAGGTAGGTGTTTTTTACTTGGTTGTAAATATTGCCCAATAGTAACCACATCAACATCATTCGCTTTAAGGTCGTGAAGAGTTTCAATAACTTCTTCGCGAGTTTCCCCCAAACCAAGCATAATACCAGATTTTGTTCTACGTTGTCCTTGTTGTTTTAAATATTTTAAAACCCCCATACTACGGTCGTATTTAGCTTGTATACGTACTTCGCGGGTTAAGCGTCTCACTGTTTCTATATTGTGCGATACAACTTCTGGAGCTACATCAATAATTCTATCAATATGTTGCTCTATACCTTGAAAATCTGGTATTAAAGTTTCTAAGGTTGTTTCAGGATTCATTCTACGAACGGCCTTTACGGTTTCGCTCCACATAATGCTTCCCATGTCTTTTAAGTCATCACGATCAACACTCGTTAAAACGGCATGTTTAATCTTCATGATCTTGATAGAACGTGATACTTTTTCAGGTTCATCCCAATCTACAGTTTCTGGACGCCCGGTTTTAACACCGCAAAAGCCGCAAGAACGCGTGCAAACATTACCTAAAATCATAAACGTAGCAGTACCTTCTCCCCAACATTCGCCCATATTCGGGCAACTTCCCGAGGTGCAAATAGTGTTTAGACTATATTTATCTACTAAACCACGTAATTCTGTGTATTTTTTTCCGGTTGGAAGCTTTACACGAAGCCATTTTGGTTTAGCTTGACGTTCTGGGAGTATATTTGAAATTGTTTCGCTATTCATATCTTTAAAATGTAGAAAGCAAAGATACAAAGTATTCTATAAAAAGTACCCTTGTTTACTTATCTTGAATAATTTCTGCAAGTAGTTTTTTTGCACGTAAAAGTTTAACTTTTACATTATTCATAGGTTCGTTTAATTGTTTTGAGATTTCTTTATAGCTAAGCTCTTGAAAATAGCGTAGGTTTATTATTTCTTGATAATGGGGTTTTAGTTTTTTTATGTCGCGCAGTAGCTTGGCTAGATGCTGCTCGGTAATTAAAATATCTTCCGGCGAAGGCGACTCGTCTAAAACTTGAAATGCTTTTTTATCGGTATTAGTAATAACTTGTGTGATGGAGTTTTTTTCCTTCCGAAGTAAATCAATATGCAAATTTTTAGAAATGGTAATCAACCAAGTTTTGAAGGTGTATTTCTCATCGAAAGTTTCAATTTTATCAAAAGCCCGAGAAAAGGTTTGGATTGTAACATCTTCAGCATCATTTTCATTTTGAATGCGTTTTAATTGAAAACCATAAACATCATCCCAGTATAAATTTAATAAGAAATTAAAGGCTTTTTGGTCGTTAGACTTTGCTCGTTTTATGGCTTCGTTTATTTCCAAAAATTAGGTTTTGAGATTAAGTTGTTTATAAATATAGCGAATTGAGAAATAATAAGCGTAACTTCTAGTAAAGGAAGTAGAAGTAAAACATCGGTTTCTTTAAGTTTTTTCGATGAAAAGCCGATAACTATATATTGAATAATTATTCGAAGTAAAAATAAGCCAAGAGCAATAGGCCAGTTGTACATCGTGCTTAAAAGTGCTATAGCAAGCAACCAAAATAAAACGTTGGAAAGATAGAATAAGCCTAATAATATTTTGTGTTTAGGTTTGTACAATTGCGCTGTGGAAACGTGACGCCTTTTCTGTTTGTACCAAGCTTTAAAACTCGATTTAGGTATTGAAGAGGTGAAACTATTAGGAGAAAAGCTAATTGCTGTGTTTTTTGAATTTGCTACTTGATTTATAAACAAATCATCATCGCCCGAACGTACTTTTATGTGCTGAATAAAGCCGTTAGCATTAAAAAACTCTGTTTTGGCGTAGGCTAGATTTCGACCAACACCCATATATGGCATGCCTATTTTCGCTAAAGAAAAATATTGAACAGCCGTCATTACCGTTTCAAAACGGATAAGTTTATTTAAAAATGAATATTTTACTTTTGAATATCCACCATACCCCAAAACAATAGACTTTTTATTGCTGAAATGAGCACTCATATCCTTTATCCAATATTTAGAAACAGGTTGGCAATCAGCGTCAGTAAATAATAGATAATCGTGTTTAGAGGCTTTTATACCTAATGTTAAAGCATATTTTTTATTGCCCCAAAAAGCTTCAATGTTTTTAACGTTAACAATTTTTATGTTATCGTTTGTTTTTGCAAACTCTTCAATAACATTTAAGGTGTCATCATGAGAACCATCGTTAATTAAAACAATTTCGAATTCAGGATAATCTTGATTGATTATTGAGGGTATAAATGCTTTTAAATTTTCAGCTTCGTTTTTCGCACAAACAATAACAGAAACCGGAAGTTTTTTAGAAGATGGTTTTTTTATTTTCAGAAAAGCAAAATTTCCAAAAATAAAAAGATAATAAACCACTTGAATAAAGACTACAGCAATAAATGCGTAGAGTAACGTATCAAGTATAACCATTAAATTTTAAGAATGTTGAGGTTCGCTACAATCGGCATATTGATCTGGCGTTTTTCCACAAAAACCACAAGCTTCACCGTCTTTATTAAGCATTGGATTTTGACTGGCACATGTTCCAGCAAATTTACCGTCTTTTTTTGCCCATAATTTAATGGCAATTCCAGCAATACCAAGTCCTAACAATGCAACAGTTATAAGTAAAAGTTTCATAATAAAATGAGATTTTAATTTTTAAATAAGTCGAAATTAGTTTCATAAAATTACAGAAACACGACACTTTCAACCTTGAAAAATAATAGGTTACAAAGATATGATTTTAACCTTTAAAAAAGGAACTCATAATTGATGAATTGTGACCTATTGGAAAAAATAGTGTCTAAAATGAAAGCACACAGTGTGTTAAGTATTGCTAACAAGTAAAAATTATTAATTATGAATAAATTATTTGCGGAGTTTTTTGGAACATTTTGGCTTGTTTTTGGAGGTTGCGGTAGTGCCGTTTTTGCAGCCGCTTTCCCTGAGTTAGGAATTGGGTTTGCTGGTGTTGCTTTGGCCTTTGGTTTAACCGTGTTAACAATGGCTTATGCTGTAGGGCATATTTCTGGCGGACATTTTAATCCGGCAGTGTCTATAGGTTTATGGGCTGGCGGAAAGTTTGAAGCCAAGAATTTAATTGGCTATGTGGTATCTCAATTAATTGGAGCGGTTACTGCTGCTGGTGCGTTGTACTTAATAGTAAGTAATAAAGCAGATTTTGAAACAATTGGTGGTTTTGCTGCTAACGGTTATGGTGATTTATCGCCTGGCGGTTATTCTGTAACAGCTGCTTTAGTTACCGAGTTTCTATTAACCATGTTTTTTCTTTTAATTATTTTAGGGAGCACAAACTATAGAGTTCCTAAAGGTTTTGCTCCAATAGCTATTGGTTTAGGTTTAACCTTAATTCATTTAATAAGCATTCCTATTACAAATACATCTGTTAATCCCGCGAGATCTACTAGTCAAGCTTTATTTGCTGGACCAGAATTTACTGGGCAACTTTGGTTATTTTGGGTAGCTCCAATTGCGGGTGCTATTGTTGCAGGAATAATACATAGAGCATTGTTCGAGAAAGAATAAAAAGAATAAGCCCGATTAGCAATTTGTGTAAAATTGTATAAGACGTTTTATTAATAGCAAGAAAGCCTCATTTATAAATAAATGAGGCTTTTAAATTTAGTTTAGTTTACGTGTTGCTAAAAAAGTACTTAATGTAAAGTGATTTCTGCAACAGAGTTTTCAACAGAAGCTACGGTGTTACCACCTTTCGGTTCTATAGTTATATTTAAAGCTAATGCGTTTTCCGCATAAGGTAAATTCATTAATTTACGATCTGTTTCGTTTAAAATACCCAGGCTCACCATTTCTCCTTGCAAGTCGGCCCATATTTGGTAGCATTGTTCTTCGGGTAGCTCTGGTAAAGATACCACATCAATCATCGATGTTTTTTCTTTAGGGTTAATATAGGCTACTGTTTTTAAATCTTTAGCACGCTCGTTACCAGAAATGATATACTTTTCGGTTTCGGGATTGTTAAGTTTTAAAAGTTGCCTCATTACGTTATCGAGCATCATATTGTTTTTCTCAATATCGCTTCTTAAGTCAAATATTTCGTCTACAACTACCTGATTTTCTTTAGAAAGTTTTAGGTTTTGGTTGTAAAACGAGTAAGAGGTTCCTGCAAAAATAAAAGCTATAAGACTAGCTGCAATTGTGTATTTGTACCATGCTTTATATTTCTTTTTTGCGTTTAATTTCACTACCGGTTTCTCATCTAGTTCGTCTAAAATATTATCTAAAATAAATTTAGGCGCTTCTACAGCATTTGTTTTTACAACAATTTCTAAATTATGTTGTAAACTGTTGTAGGCATTCTGTACATCTGGGTATTTTGAAATAAAAGATTCCACTTTTTCTGTTTCCACAGAAGTCGTGTCACCAATTAGATATTTTTCTAATAGGCCAGAATTTAAAAAATTAGTTATTTTTTCATTCATGACGTTAATAATTTAAGGATTATAAATTTTTTTCAATTCTCGTAATCCAATTTTTAATCTCGATTTTATAGTGCCTAGCGGAATGTCCAGTTCTTCGCTAGCTTCTTGCTGGGTCATACCTTCAAAAAAGAGGGCGTTTATTACTATTTGATACTTTTCTTCTAAAGTGCTTAAATGTTTTTGTATATCTAAAACATCGTCATTTAGTTGGTTCGTAGTTATTTTATATACGCTTGAAGTTTCTATCTGGACTTCTTTGGTTGTTTTATTTTTTAGAGATCTTACTTTATCTATAGCCGTGTTATATGCTATGCGATACAGCCATGTAAATAGTTTGGCTTTGCTAGAATCATACTTTTTAGCGTAGCGCCAAATTTTAACAAAAGTTTCTTGTAGAACGTCTTGCGCTGTATCCTCATCGCTGATAATTTTCTGAATTACGCCGTATAGAGAGTCTGCATAATTCTCATACAATAGCGTAATAGCTTTTTTATCACCACGTTCTAATAAATAAACTATGTCTTTTTCTATAGCTGAAATCAATATAAAGTTGGTTTTATGATATGCAAATATACCAAAGTTAGGATTGTTTTTAATTATAAGATGTTTACTTCAGCTTCAATTGAAATATCAAAAAGCCTTTTCACCGTTTTTTGAATGAGTTTTGAGAGATTAAAAATATCCGAACCTTTTGCTCCACCATAATTTACTAAAACTAGAGCTTGCTTTTTATGAACGCCATAATTACCAAATTGTTTTCCTTTAAAGCCTGTTTTTTCAATAAGCCAACCTGCAGGAACTTTTACTTCATTATCTGATATGGGATAACTAGGTGCATTCGGGAAGTTTTTTAGTAATTCGTTAAATTCTAATTTAGAAATTACAGGGTTTTTAAAAAAACTGCCACTATTCCCAATTTCTTTTGGATCTGGTAATTTACTTTGGCGTATAGCAATTACGGCTTTAGAAATATCTTGAATAGTTGGGTTTGTAATGCCATTATTTTCAAGTTCATTGGCTATAGTGCCATAATTGATGTTGAGTGTGTGGTTTTTTTTAGAAAGCTTAAAGCACACACTAGTAATAATATATTTTCCTTTGTTTTCTTGTTTAAAGGTGGAGTTACGATAACCGAAATTACAATCTTCCTTGGTAAAACTTTCAAATTGAAGACTTTCAAGGTTAATGGCTTCGCAAGATTCAAAGGTGTCTTTTATTTCAATACCATAGGCACCAATATTTTGTATTGGCGTGGTGCCAACATTTCCAGGTATTAACGATAGATTTTCTAAACCTCCAAAATCATGTTTTAAGCACCAAATTACAAATTCATGCCAGTTTTCGCCAGCTTGAGCTTTTACAATGGCGGTGTTTTCATCTTCAGAAATTATTTCAATTCCTTTTAAATTAACATGAAGTGCCAAACCATCGTAATCTTTGGTGAGCAATAAATTGCTTCCTCCTCCAAGGATTAGTTTGTTTGGATGATTTTCTAAGGTTAAAACTGTTTTTAAATCGCTAATAGATGATACTGACGTAAAATGTTTTGCAACCGCATCAATACCAAACGTATTGTAGGGTTTTAAGGATATGTTGTTAAGTATTTGCACTGGCACTAATCTTTATAAACTTCTAAAGCTTGTTTTAAAATATTTACAGCTTTTATTAAGCTTTCCTTTTTAAGTACGTAAGCAATACGGATTTGGTTTGAGCCTACACCTGGAGTTGAATAAAAACCTGCGGCAGGAGCTACCATAACTGTTTCTCCATCGACGTCGAAAGATTCTAATAACCATTTAGCGAAATGATCGGAATCTTTTATTGGCAATTCCACAATACAATAAAAAGCACCTTTTGGTTTAGCAACCTTAAGGCCTTCAATTTTTTGTAATTCGCTAATTAGCGTGTTTCTTCTTTCAACATATTCTTCAATAACATCATCAAAATAACTTTGTGGTGTTTCTAAGGCCGCTTCACTTGCTATTTGTGCATAAGTTGGTGGACTTAACCTAGCCTGAGCAAATTTAAGAACGGTTTCCATCACTGCTTTGTTTTTAGAAACTAAACAGCCTACACGTGCGCCGCACATGCTGTATCTTTTAGAAACAGAGTCTATTATGATAGCATGCTCATCGACTCCTTTTTCTTGTAAAATAGAGTAGTGTTTATGGCCATCGTAAACAAATTCTCGGTAAACCTCGTCGGCTACTAAATATAAGTCGTGTTCAATAGCAATGCTTGCAAGTTTGTTTATTTCTGCTTTAGAATAAAGGTAACCGGTTGGGTTTCCTGGGTTGCAAATTAAAATAGCTTTTGTTTTTGGCGTAATTAATTTTTCGAAAGCAGAAAGAGTTGGTAATGCAAAATTATCATCAATATTACATACTGCTGGCACCACTTTAATGCCTGTAGCAATAGAAAATGCAATATAGTTAGCATAAAATGGCTCCGAGATAATAACTTCGTCGCCCGGATCCATAACACTACTAAATAAAAACTGTAAAGCCTCACTTGCTCCCGTGGTTACTACAATATCGTCTAATGTAACATCAATTTCATGTTTAGCGTAGTAATTAGCTAGTTTTTCTCTATATGTATCAGAACCTTGCGATCTGGAATATTCAAGAATTTCTATAGTATTGTTTTTAACAGCGTCTAGAGCGACTTGGGGAGTTTTAATATCTGGTTGTCCAATGTTTAAATGGTAGATAGTTTTCCCTTGTTTAATAGCATCTTCTGCATAAGGAACTAACTTACGAATTGGAGACTCAGGCATCAATAGCCCTTTTTTAGATATTGTTGGCATTATATATGTGTTTACTTGCAAAGTTGCAAAAATAATCCTAGATATTTTTTAAAACAAGGCTTTAATACTGTAGTTATGATAATGTTTACTAAATTGTTAGAGATTAGTTTTTATTCTATATGAAAAGGGCATTTTATGTTATTATTTTATATGTTTTGAGTAGCAGTTTTTGCTATTCACAGGACTATTTTATAGTAAATAGTAAGAAAGGTGTCGATAAAGTGAAATTTAAGCTCGTTAATAACTTAATAATCATACCTGTTGAAATTAACGGCGTTTCCTTGTCTTTTTTGCTTGATACAGGTGTAAGTAAGCCTATAGTTTTTAATTTTTTGAACATCTCCGATTCCTTAAAAATTAAAAATGCCCAAAAAATAATGCTAAGAGGTTTAGGGGAAGGCGATGCTATTGAAGCTTTACGGTCCAAGAATAATATTTTTAGAATTGGAGAAGCCATTAATATCAATCAAGATTTATATGCTATTCTCGATTCTAGTTTAAATTTTAGTCATAAACTCGGACTGCCTATACATGGTATTATTGGCTACGATTTGTTTAAAGATTTGGTTGTTGAAATCAATTATACCAAGCGCTTTTTAAAACTTACTAATCAAGAAGATTACCGTCGTAAATCGTGTAAAGGTTGTGAGGAGTTAAATTTAGAATTTTATAAAAATAAACCTTATGTAAATGGTGTGGTTGATATTGATAACAGGAATATTCCTGTAAAAATGCTCATAGATTCTGGAGGTAGCGATGCACTTTGGTTGTTTGAAAATGAAGCCATTGGTATTAACTCCAATGCTAAATTTTTTCAAGATTTTTTAGGGCATGGATTAAGCGGAAGTGTTTATGGTAAACGCTCTAAGATTAAGGCCTTTCATTTAAATAAATTTACAATTAAAAACCCTAATGTAGCATTTCCGGATACCACATCAATAGGACATGCATTAGATCATAAAGAGCGACATGGTAGTGTTTCTGGTGATATTTTAAAGCGTTTTAATATTGTTTTTAATTATAGAAAAGGAAAAGTAAGGCTTAAAAAAAACAGGTTTTTTAAAGAGTCTTTTCGGTATAATAAAAGTGGGATAGAATTAGCACATAATGGCGTGCGCCTGGTAAAGGATGATACAGGGTTTGTTTCACCAAAAACCAAGAATAAAAGTAGTACGGTTGAAGATAATACCCAAATTGTATACAGCCCCAATTATAAACTCCGCTTAAAACCAGCTTATGTTATTTTGGAGTTACGAATAGATTCACCTGCTTATAGAGCAGGATTAAAAATAGGAGATACCGTTTTAAGTGTAAATAATAAACCGGCGCATCAGTTTGCACTTTTACAAGATTTAATGGAGCTTTTTTATGGCAATCATAATAAGAGCATAAAGTTAAAAGTTGAAAGGGGAGGAGAAGTATTAACTTATAGTTTTAAACTGGTAGATATGTTAAAATAAAAAGGGCTTAAAATCTTGAGATTTTAAGCCTTTTTCTAAATTATTGTAGATAACGTCTATTGTTCAACAATATTTTTATCTTTTTTCTGTAAAACACCATCTGTAACTTCGTTTACAACTAAGCCTTTAATTTTTAAAGCTACTGTTGGAGTTTCAGCATTAGATATTACAGTAATTGTTTTTCTAATTGGGTTAACACGGTTCGTGTCATATTTCACCTCAATAACACCTGTTTTTCCTGGCATAATTGGAGCATCTGGTTTTTTAGGAATAGTACAACCACAACTAGATGATACTTTAGATACAATTAATGGTTCGTTTCCTGTGTTAGTAAACTCAAATTCACGAACACCGTTCGATCCTTTTTCGATAGTACCATAATCGATTGTATCGGTTTTAAACTCTATTTTAGCCTGTGCATTTACCGAGAAACTTACTAGTCCGATAAATAAAATTGTAATAATTTGTTTCATGATTTTGTTATTTAATATTCTATAGGTTACAATTGTTATCCTAAATTGTAGGAAAATTTATTGTTAATAATTTTAAAATCAAGTCAAACATACTCACTTTTTCCATCATCTGCAAAAATAATGGATGTATTACATGTTTATTAACATATTTAACTTGTTTCGAAGTACAGACACCTTTTTATCGAATTCATTTAAAAATGAAAAAGCGTATTGGTTTTAAATGTTTTTCAATACCGCTTATTGCTTTCACAGAAAAAGAAATATAAGTACTTTTGCAATATAATATTCAAAAACTATTCCAAAGTATGCAAATTCCATCAAAATATGATGCAAGTCAGGTAGAAAGTAAGTGGTACGACTACTGGATGAAAAATAATTATTTTCATTCTACACCAGATCACAGAGAACCTTACACCATTGTAATTCCGCCACCAAACGTTACTGGCGTTTTGCACATGGGGCATATGCTAAACAATACTATTCAAGATGTATTAATACGTCGTGCTCGTTTATTGGGTAAAAATGCGTGTTGGGTTCCCGGAACCGACCATGCATCTATTGCTACAGAAGCAAAAGTAGTTGCTAAATTAAAGGAACAAGGGATTGATAAAAACGATTTAACACGCGAAGAGTTTTTAGAACATGCTTGGGAATGGACGCACGAATACGGTGGAGTAATTCTTGAGCAATTAAAAAAACTGGGTTGTTCTTGCGATTGGGATAGAACAAAATTTACTATGGACGACGATATGTCGGAAGCCGTAATAAAAGTTTTTATTGATTTACATGAAAAAGGACTTATCTATCGTGGTTACCGTATGGTGAATTGGGATCCTGAGGCTAAAACAACGTTGTCTGATGAAGAGGTTATTCATGAAGAGCGTCAAGGAAATTTATACTATATTAATTATAAAATTGAAGGTAGTGAAGATGTTTTAACCATTGCAACTACAAGACCGGAAACTATTTTCGGAGATTCAGCAATTTGTATTAATCCTAACGATGAGCGTTTTACTCACTTACGTGGAAAAAAAGCAATCGTTCCAATTTGCGGAAGAGTCATTCCTATTATTGAAGATGAGTATGTAGATCTAGAATTTGGTACAGGTTGTTTAAAAGTAACGCCTGCACACGATGAAAATGATAAGGTTTTAGGAGATAAGCATAATTTAGAAGTTATTGATATCTTTAATGAAGATGCTTCTTTAAATAGTTTTGGTTTACAATTTGAAGGTCAAGATCGTTTTGTAGCAAGAAAATCGGTTTCAAAAGAACTGGAAGCTTTAGGTGTTTTAGTAAAAACAGAAACGCACATTAATAAAGTTGGAACTTCTGAAAGAACAAAAGCCGTAATAGAACCACGTTTAAGCGATCAATGGTTTCTTAAAATGGAAGAGTTGGTAAAACCTGCGATTGAAGCTGTTTTAGGTGAAAATGCTGAGGTTAAACTATTTCCAAAGAAATTTGAAAATACATACCGTCACTGGATGGAAAATATTCGTGATTGGAATATTTCTCGTCAGTTGCTTTGGGGACAACAAATTCCAGCCTATTTCTATGGTGATGGAAAAGAAGATTTTGTAGTTGCAGAAAATATAGAATCTGCACTAGAAAAAGCTCAAAAAGTAACAGGTAATGCTACTTTAACAACAGCAGATTTACGTCAAGATACTGATGCATTAGATACTTGGTTTTCATCTTGGTTATGGCCAATGTCCGTTTTCGATGGCATTAGAAATCCAGAAAACGAGGATATAAAATATTATTACCCAACCAACGATTTGGTTACGGGGCCAGATATTTTATTCTTTTGGGTAGCTAGAATGATAATTGCTGGTTACGAGTATAAAGATGAAAAACCATTTAATAACGTATACTTAACCGGCTTAGTTCGCGATAAGCAACGCCGAAAAATGAGTAAAAGTTTAGGGAACTCTCCTGATGCTTTAAAACTTATTGAACAATACAGTGCCGATGGAGTTCGTGTTGGACTTTTATTGAGTTCAGCAGCCGGAAACGATTTAATGTTTGATGAAACACTTTGCCAACAAGGTAAAGGTTTTGGAAATAAAATTTGGAATGCTTTTAACTTAACTAACCTTTGGGAAGTGAGTGATAGTATTGAGCAACCAAATTCTAGTAAAATTGCATTAGAATGGTACGAAGCTAAATTTCATGCAGCTTTAGTAGAAATCGAAGATCACTTTAGTAAATACCGTTTAAGCGATGCTTTAATGGCTATTTATAAATTAATTTACGATGATTTCTGCGGATGGTTGTTAGAGATTGTAAAACCAGCATACCAACAACCTATTGATGCGGTTACTTATAATAAAGTAATGTCTGCTTTTGAAGATAATTTAAAAATATTACACCCATTTATGCCTTTCTTAACGGAGGATATTTGGCAATATATTTCTGAAAGAGCTCCAGAAGATGCATTAATTGTTGCAAAATGGCCAGAAGCTAAACCAATTAATAATGAATTAATTGCTCAGTTTGAGTTTGCTTCGGAGGTTATTTCTGGAATTAGAACGATTAGAAAAGAAAAAAATATAGCTTTTAAAGATGCTATTGGTTTTTCTGTAATTAATAATGAAAATTCAGATGCTACATTTGATGAGGTTATTACGAAACTTGGTAATTTAGAGATTTTAGAATACGTTAAAGAACCAGTTGACGGCGCATTAACGTTTAGAGTGAAATCTAACGAGTATTTTATTCCAATGGATGGCGCTATTGATGTTGAAGCTGAAATCAAAAAACTTACTGAAGAGTTAAGTTATACTGAAGGTTTTCTTAAATCTGTACAGAAAAAGCTTTCTAACGAACGTTTTGTAGCCGGTGCTCCAGAACAAGTTGTTGCTTCTGAGAAGAAAAAAGAAGCTGATGCTTTAGCTAAAATTGAAACTTTAAAAGCGAGTTTAGCAAGTTTGGTTTAAACGAACTAAAACTATAAATTATAAAAAAGGATATTTTGATTAATTCAAAATATCCTTTTTTGTTTTATAAAATAATGAGTTTAAGCGTCTGTTTCGGAAAACGTGATAACTTATATAAGTGTTTAGTGCTACGGCTTAAAATGTATTCAAGAAGTGTTGGTTTAAGAAGTTTTAAAAGGGGGAAAAACTCATTTTAGCTGTGTTAGCAAATGAGTTTATTAGTGAAGTGCTCTTCAATTTATTACTAAATGAAGCTGCTTCAGTTTAAAATGTTTAATTAGGATGTATTCTTAAGGAAAACGAAGTATTAATAATACTACTCGCGATATAAAAAGTAATTATCTACAAGTTCAATATAAGTTTCCATAGCTTCACTTTCACTAATATTCTTTACTTGAAATAAAGCATTTGTTTTAAAAGCGTTGATAATAGGCTTCTTGCTTTTCGGGCGACTATAGTCGTTTGTAGCTTTTTTGTAGTAGGCGTATAGTTTTAAAAGCGTATCTGCAGGAAATGGCTCTGTATGCGCATTTACCCGGTTTACGGCATCTTCAAACTGTATTTCTAATTCTTTACTAATCATTAACTTCTGCAATAATACTTTCACCACCTCGAACTTTTTGATTAAGTTCTACTTTGATTTTAGTGTCTAAAGGTAAGAATAAATCAACTCTTGAACCAAATTTAATAAAACCAGAGTCAGCACCTTGCGTCGCTATATCGTCTACTTTTGCGTAGTTTACAATACGTTTTGCTAATGCTCCAGCAATTTGTCTGTATAAAACTTTACCGTAAGTTTCGTTTTCAACAACGACTGTTGTACGTTCGTTTTCTTCACTAGCTTTAGGGTGCCATGCAACCAAAAATTTACCAGGATGATATTTACTAAAAATAACATTTCCAGCAATAGGATAACGCGTAACATGCACATTTATTGGAGACATAAATACACTAACTTGTAAACGTTTTTCTTTAAAGAATTCTTTTTCAAAAACTTCTTCAATAACTACAACTTTACCATCTACAGGAGATACTACAGTTTTATTATTTGCAGCTGTTAAGCGTTTTGGGTTTCTAAAAAATTGTAGAATTATAATTAGAAAAGCCAATACAGTTAGCATTAGCAAAATTCTAAGCCATGATATGTTTATAAAACTATCAATTAATAAAAACATGGCCACGACTAAAACAAGCGTGATAACTATAATTTTATTTCCTTCTTTATGAAACATAGTGCAAAATTCTTAAAAACAAATATATAAATGGTGCTGCAAATATAATACTATCTAATCGATCTAATAGACCTCCATGGCCAGGCATTATAGTTCCGCTGTCTTTTACTTGGGCTTGGCGCTTAAATTTAGATTCTATTAAATCGCCTAAAGTACCTGTTACGCTTACTATTATGCTTAAAATAAGCCAGTATGTAGAGTTTAATGTATTTGTGCAACTAGCAATAAAAAAACTTGCTATACACGCAAAAAATAGACCGCCTAAAAAGCCTTCTACGGTTTTTTTAGGTGAAATTTTTTCAAAAAGCTTCTGTTTTCCAAAGTTTTTGCCAACTAAATAAGCGAAGGTATCGTTTACCCAAACTAGAATTAAAGAGCCTAATAAAATATTTGGATTGTAGGTTTTAAAGTAATGGGCAATTAGAAATAAGAATGAAAAACCACTTGTAATGTAAAATGTGGTAAGTAAATAGCGCTTAGAACTAAAAAGCGGAATTGTTTTTCTTGAAAATAAATCTCTAATTAAAAATAGTAGAACAAAAATAGTAAGTACAATAAAGATCCTAATAAATTCATTGGCCGCTATATGTTCAACTTTAAAATGTTTTACATAAGCTATGAAGCCGTAAATTAAAATGAATATGAAATAAGGAATTTTGCTTTTAAACTGAATCAATTTCAAGAATTCATTCATGCTAATTAAGCCAAAAACAAATAAAAGTACCGTTATAGATTGCTCAAACCATAAGCATGTGATAAGTAATACAACGTAAAGCAGGCCTGAGAGTGATCGGGTAATGGTTTCTTTCATGTGCTTTTAATTATGGTTTTTTATAAAGACACATGTAATATACATAACAGTTCTCTTTTGTGCAATTAAGATTTTGATCATAAACAATGAAGCTTATAGATCTTCTAAAAGTAAAAGGTATAGGTTTTTTGCGCTGCTACCATAACTTAAAAAATCTTTATCATCTTGCGCTTTAAACTGCTTAATTGTAGTAATATTCGTTGGTATTTTTTGGCGGTTTTTAGATTTAATACCTCTTAGACCTTCGCCAATGTTTTCTACCATTTGGCTTGTTGTACCAAAAACCACAAAGTTTAAAGGTAGTTCGTTAAGTTTTTTCTCAAATATTTGGTTAGATGATATAAGTAGCGAACCATCGTTAGCAATAAGATTCTCACAAGTTGTTAAAAAATATGTGGCTTCACTTATTACTCGAGTCGATTTTAAATCGGAATTTTTAAACTTGTCTTTTAAGTTTGAATCTAAAAGCAGTACATTTTTTGAGTCCCAAGCATTTTCTTGTATTATGTTTTCAAGATTTTGAAAAACTTCAGATAAATTTTCACAATACAGAAATTTACCGCCATTAGCTTTAAAGTTTATAGTAAACCTTTCGTCTATTGGTAGCTTAACTTCCGGCATATATCTGCCGCGGTCTGTGGATTTTAGTTCATCGTCTGATTTGTCAGCTTTTAAACCAAAAATTTTTCTGAAAAGACTCATTTAGCTGGGTGCAATTAACTGTTTTTTTCGAGAGATTCCTCAAATATAAAAAATCTTAAATTAACCATACGATTAATTTAAGATTTTTACAAAAAGCTTAACAAAATTTTTATTTTGTATATTTCTCGTTACTCTTTTTCTTCAGTTTTATCAATTATAACAGGGCTCTTTTTGAAAGGAGATATTCCTAAAAGCTCTTCTAAATCGTCTTTAAATATAACTTCTCTTTCAATTAATCTTTGAGCTAATTTGTCTAATAAATCTTTCTTTGAAGATAATAACTCGACAGCTCTTTGATATTGAACTTCGATGATGTCTTTAATCTCATTATCAATAAGTTCAGCTGTTTTTTCAGAGTATGGTTTAACAAAACCACTTTCTCCAGCAGGATCGTAATAGGTAATGTTTCCAACCTTTTCATTAAGGCCGTAAATCATTACCATAGCTTTTGCTTTTTTAGTAACGCTTTCTAAATCACCCAAGGCACCAGTAGAAATTTCGTTAAAAATAATTTTTTCAGCAGCTCGTCCACCCATTGTAACACAAATTTCATCAAGAAATTTATTTGTTCTGGTAATGTATGCTTCTTGTGGTAAGTACCATGCAGCACCTAAAGATCTACCACGAGGTACAATAGTTACTTTTACCAACGGGTCGGCATGCTCTAAGAACCAACTTACAACAGCATGTCCTGCTTCGTGATAAGCAATGGTGCGTTTTTCTTCAACAGAGAACAAGTTGCTTCTACGTTCTAAACCACCAATAATTCTATCTACAGCGTCTAAGAAATCTTGTTTTTCAACAGCTTTTTTATTTGTTCTTGCGGCAATTAAAGCAGCTTCATTACATAAATTAGCGATATCTGCACCAGAGAAACCTGGAGTTTGCTTTGATAAGAATTCAATATCTAAACCGGGCGCTTTTTTAAGAGGTCTAAGATGAACTTCAAAAATAGCTTTACGTTCACTTAAGTTAGGTAAATCAACAAAAATTTGTCTGTCAAAACGACCTGCACGCATTAAAGCTTTATCTAGAATATCGGCTCTGTTAGTTGCTGCAATTACAATAACGTTTGTGTTGGTACCAAAACCATCCATTTCCGTTAGTAATTGGTTTAATGTGTTTTCACGTTCATCATTACTTCCAGACATGGCATTTTTACCTCTGGCACGACCAATGGCATCAATTTCATCTATAAAAATAATAGAAGGAGATTTTTCTTTTGCTTGTTTAAATAAATCTCTAACACGAGATGCACCTACACCAACAAACATTTCAACAAAATCAGAACCTGATAATGAGAAAAAAGGCACTTTAGCTTCACCTGCAACGGCTTTTGCTAATAATGTTTTACCTGTTCCTGGAGGGCCGACTAATAAGGCGCCTTTTGGTATTTTACCGCCTAAGGTTGTATATTTTTCAGGAAATTTAAGGAAGTCTACAATTTCTTGTACCTCTTCTTTAGCACCTTCTAAACCAGCAACATCTTTAAAAGTTGTTTTAACTTCTGTGTTCTCGTCAAAAAGTTTTGCTTTAGATTTTCCTATGTTGAAAATTTGTCCGCCTGCTCCGCCACCGGCACCACCAGACATTCTACGCATAATAAATACCCAAACACCAATTAGTAAAATAAAAGGTAAAATACCCATTAATAAATTACTCCAATCGTTGGTTTCGGTATCAAACTTTACAACAGGTTTTGTAGCTAAGTTTTCGGTAGTTGTATTTAATTCGTTTTCAAAATTCTGTAAATCACCAAATTCAAATTTATAATTAGGCAATTTTGTTGCCGAAGGAATAAATGTTTCTGGTTTAGAATTTTTGTGAATTTCTTTTTCTTGAGCGTCTTTTGTTAGGTAAACTTTAGCAACACGCGTGTTTTTTATAATATCAACACGTGCTACATCACCATCTTTTAAGTATTTAAAAAAATCGGATGGGGTAGTAATATTGCCTTCTTGGTAGCTGGCACCACTAAATAGTTGAAACCCTAAAAATAGAGCGATTATAATTCCGTAAATCCAATACGGACTGAATTTAGGCTTATTTTCCTTTGCGTTTTTCTTGTCTTTTGCCATGTCTCTTTTTAGTAACTCGTTTCTATAGCTGTAATTTTTGCATCGCCCCAAAGACTTTCAATATCATAGTACTCTCTAATTTGTTTTTGAAAAACATGTACTACAACATTAACATAATCCATTAACACCCACTCGGCATTATCTAAGCCTTCGGTGTGCCATGGATGATCTTTAAGTTCTTTGCTTACTTTTTTCTGAACAGAATTAACTATAGCGCTTACTTGTGTATTGGAAGTCCCTTCGCAAACTATAAAGTAGTCACAAACCGTATTTTCAATCTCTCGTAAATCTAGTATATTTATTTCTTTTCCTTTAACGTCTTCAATTCCACTGAGTATTACAGATATTAATTGGTCTGAGTTTATATTTTGTTTCGCCATTAATTTTATTTAATTTGTGCAAAGTTATTATTTTTTTAGTTCTTTATGGTTTAAAATAATCATAAGATTTTATACTAGTGCAATAACTTCTGTATGCGAATAATCAAACTTGATGCCATCAATTCCACAAACAGCTATTTACGCGAGCTTATTAGCAAGGGTAATGTGGAAGATTTTACTGTTGTTTCAACCAAAAACCAAACTAAAGGTCGTGGGCAAATGGGGACAGTTTGGGAATCGAAAACAGCAAAAAACCTTACGTTTAGTGTGTTTAAAGACGTTTCTCGCATAGAAACTGATCAGGCTTTTTATATAAGTGTGGTTACTGCTTTGGCGATAATAAAAACTTTGAAGGAGCTTGGTATTCCTAA
Organism: Algibacter lectus; assembly: GCF_004368925.1. Classification (NCBI taxonomy): domain Bacteria; kingdom Pseudomonadati; phylum Bacteroidota; class Flavobacteriia; order Flavobacteriales; family Flavobacteriaceae; genus Algibacter; species Algibacter lectus. The sequence goes on along the minus strand of NZ_SORL01000014.1, from coordinate 53,943 downwards.
ATTAAGTGTGAAATGGCCGAACGACATTTTGTCAGAAAATAAAAAGATTTGTGGTGTTTTAATTGAAAATGTCATAAAACAAAGTCAGTTAAAAGCCTCTATTATAGGAATTGGGTTGAATGTAAACCAAACAGAATTCGAGAATTTAACAAAAGCATCGTCGTTAAAATCAATATCGGGTAGGGTTTTTGTTTTGGATGAAGTGTTGGTTGCTCTGGTTTTAAATTTAGAATATTACTTCGGAATTTTAGAAACAGGAGACTTTAAAGTCCTGAAGAAAGAATATGAAGTCAATTTATTTCGAAAAAATAAACCTTCAACATTTAAAGATGCTGAAGGTTCTATGTTTTCTGGTTTTATAAAAGGAACTTCTCCTGAAGGCAAATTAGTAGTATTGCTAGAAGATGAAATTATAAAAACCTTTGATTTAAAAGAAATTTCACTGTTGTATTAAATAGCTTTTGGCATATTTGTAGCAAGAGTTTCAATAAATTTTGTGATTGGGCCTTTAATCATCATGGCCATCATTGGGTTAAAATCACCAGCAAATTCTAATTGTACTTCACTGTTACCATCTGCAGTTTCAACAATATTTCCAATTAAAGAAAAATCGAGTTTTCCGCCTGCAGCACCTAAAACAATTTTATTTGGAGGGATAACCTCTTTCTTTTTTAAAACAATTTCTGGCATGCCTTTTAAAGCAAAAAGAAATTTGTCGTCGTCCAAAACTTCAAACTTGCTAATGTTTTCAGGCATTAAAGATTTAAAGTTTTTTATATCTTCTAAAAAGTTGAAAACTTCTTGAGGCGATTTAGTAACGTTAACTTTTGGGGATTCTAAATTCATTGTGTTATTTTTTTTTCGTTAGACTATAAAATAGCTTTTAAAAGCTATTTTATTTTACAGTACACGTATTTTATATCAAATAGCGTTCCATTCACTAGGATTGGAATTCCACTCCGATAGGGTTTTTAATTCTTTTTCAGAAATGTAATTAGTATCTAGCGCTTGCTCAAGTAAATTCTCGTAATTACTTAATGTATTTAATGTAACACCTTCTTCTGCAAAGTTTTTTGTAGCGACATCAAATCCGTAAGTAAAAATAGCAACCATGCCTTTCACATTTACTTTAGCTTCTTTTAAAGCTTTTACAGCGTTTAAACTGCTTTTTCCTGTGCTTATTAAATCTTCGACCACAACAACACTTTGTCCGCCTTCAATAAAACCTTCAATTTGGTTTTTCCGGCCGTGTCCTTTTGCATCTGGTCTAACATAAATAAACGGAAGCCCTAAGTATTCGGCAACCAACATGCCTATACCAATTGCTCCTGTAGCTACTCCTGCAATAGCATCTGGTTTTCCGTATTGGTTTTCAATATGTTTAGCCATGGTTTCGCGCACGTAATTACGTATCGCTGGATACGATAGTATAATACGATTGTCGCAATAAATTGGTGATTTCCAGCCAGAAGCCCAAGTAAAAGGTTCTTTTGGACTTAATTTTATTGCATGAACTTGCAATAAAACTTCGGCAGTTTTTTTAGCGGTGTCTTTGTTGAATATCATGCCGTAAAATTACGTATAAATTTGCTTTTATTCTGATGTTGTAAATGGAATAAAAATATTTTTTTTCAACAATAAGCAGATTGTGAGTAAAAATGATATTTTTACCATATCATTAAATCAAATCTAACCATGCACAAGATTTTTGTAAATAATAAGCCAATAACTTTAACAACCAACACCGAGAAGGGCGAAGGTTACAAAACTTATAAGCTAAAACGAGTAGGTTTATATCGAGCTATACGGAAGTTGAATAGAACCAATTTACAAGAGGTTAGGCTTACACATAAAAATGAAAGTAAACTACTTTCTAAGTTTTTAAAGAAGTTACCCAATGTAATTGCTGGTGGTGGAAAGGTGTATAATGATGAAGGAAAAGTGCTTTTTATTTTTAGAAATGATAAATGGGATTTGCCTAAAGGAAAAGCCGAAGGCAACGAAACCATTGAGGAAACGGCAATTCGTGAAGTTGAAGAAGAGACCAAAGTAGAAGGTTTAGAAATTGTGAGACCGCTAGAAACTACGTATCATATTTTTAAGAGAAATGGACGCTACAAAATAAAAATCACGTATTGGTTTGAAATGAAAACGAGTTTTACCGGAGAACTTAAGCCTCAAAAAAAAGAAGGTATAACTAAAGTGAAATGGTTAGGTAAAAAGAAAACAGCTAAGGCATTAGAGAATTCTTATGCCAATATAAAATTATTGTTTTAGGTTGAAAATTTGAATACTTGAGATATAAAAAAAAGCATAAAATATTAAATCTTATGCTTTTTTTATGACCTAGAAGAGGCTTTATGTAAACTGTTTTTATCTTTTTCACTTCGAAATCTTACTGTAATTAATAGAATCTCCAACAGAAAGTTCCCAAAGATCGACTAAACCAGCGTTAACTTCTAAAACGTATTTTGCAGGAGCGTTAGACGGTAAAGAAGTTTCATCAAATGGCTTTGCATTCTTCTGAAAACTTACAATAGTTTTATTCTCATTAATATAAATAAGGTCTAATGCTATTTTTGTATTCTTCATATAGAAATAACGCTCGGTGACATCATCAAAAACAAAGAGCATACCTTGGTTGGTTTCCATGGAGTTTCGATACATCAATCCGGTTTGGATGTCAAAATCGGTGTCAGCTATTTCAATATCTAAAACTACTTTAGAATCATTTGCTTTGGTAATCGTTAGCTCGCCTTCTTTAGTGAAAAGTACTTCGGTTTGAGTGATTACCTTAGCTTCATCTTTACAATTTGAAAGGGATAATACGGTAAAACCTATAGCTAAAATGAAACCAAATTGTTTTAAAGTCATTTTATTTTACTGCATTTTTAGGTTTGTACATAAACATAAAGTAAAGCCCTAAAAGTACAAATGGAACACTTAACCATTGCCCTGTGTTTAATGCCCAAGTAGCACGCTCATCAACTTGCGCTTCTTTTACAAACTCCACAAAGAATCTTACCGTCCAAAGTAGGACTAGAAACAAGCCAAATAAAAAGCCTGTTTGGTCTCTTTTATCTGTTTTTATGTAGAAATATAAAAGAATTAAAAAGACAAAAATATAGCAAAACGATTCGTATAACTGTGCTGGATGTCTGTACGGTACAGCTTCTAATAAGCTACTGAATTTTGGGTTATTGGTTACAGCGTTATAGGCAGCTTGAACATCGTTTATGCCTGTACGTTGCATAATTTCATTTTTGTAATATTCATCTTGAATAAAACGAACACCAAAACTAGAATCGGTAATTTTACCTATAATTTCAGAGTTTATAAAGTTTCCAATACGAATGAAAATAGCACCAGAGGCCACAGGAATTACAATGCGGTCTAAAATCCATAAAATCGATTTGTAATTATATTTTCGTCTGTATAAATACATGCCAATAATAATTCCGATAGCAGCACCATGACTCGCTAAACCTTGAAAGCCTGTAAACTCAAAGCCTCCTTTAAATTTTACTGGAAGAAAGATGCTTAAAAAATCTTGAGATATTAATTCCGATTGATAGAAGATAACGTGACCTAAGCGCGCACCTATCATGGTAGAAAGCACAGTATAAATAAATAAAGGATCTAAATATTCTAACGATATTTTTTCTTTAGTAAAAATACGTTTCATTATATACCAACCAATAACAAAGGCGGTAACCCACATAAGGCTGTAAAAATGGATTTTAAAATTCCCAATAATATCGATTCCTGTTACGGGATTCCAATCAAATTTTAATAGTTGCATAGGTTTTGTTTTTCAGTGCGAAATTAAGCGTTTCAGACTGGTTTTATGTTATGTTTTATTTAAAAATAAGAATTCAGAGTTGTACGTGCTCTAAGCTTCTTTGTAATTCTATGTTGCGTTAAAACATCAATAAATATCAGAGATGTATTCAAGTTTTGTATTCTTTATTTTAAAAGCTCTAAAACTTCAACTTCAAATATAATATTGGTTTTTCCTGGTATACCTCGGTTTCCCGATTCACCGTAGGCTAAGTGATATGGAATAAATAGGGTCGCTTTGTCTCCAACACTTAGTTGTTGTAAGCCTTCTTTAAAACCTGCAATCATTTTGGCATCTGGACCAATTTCGGCAGTAATAGGTTGGTAAGCATTATGGGCTTTTTTACGTTCGTTTACAGCATCTAAAGCTTCGGCTATTTCTAGTTTACTTGTGTCTAATAGGCTTCCGTCTTCAAAATAAACAGCGTAATGCGTTATTAATTCTGCAGTTTCAGGTAGCTTTTCTCCTGTTCCTTTTTCTGTAATTAGATATTTTAAGCCTGAAGGAAGTGCGATTGCCTTTTCTTTTTGAGCTTTAAATTTATCTTGAGTTGCTTTTAGAATAGCAGCGGCTTTTGCTTCTTTTTCTTTTGCTATACGTTCTGCTTCAGCAAAATGATTTACGAAAATGTTTGGTGCATCAAATTTCTTGGCAGCTTTACCTTTTCTGATAATGTTTAATTCTTCAATAATAACATCTTCAATAGGTCTGTCGCTTCTGTCTACTTCTACATTAGAAATGCTATCTTGAACATCTAAGCCAATAACTAATTCACCAAAAACACTATGCCTGTTGTCTAAATTAGGTTTAGGAACTTCTGTAATAAAAAACTGAGATCCGTTGGTATTTGCTCCAGAGTTAGCCATGGATAGTATACCTGGTTTGTCATGTTTTAAATCTGGAGAAAATTCATCCATAAATTTGTAACCTGCATCACCAGAACCTGTGCCTGTAGGATCACCACCTTGTATCATAAATTTATCTATAACTCTATGGAAAATAATGCCGTTATAGAATTTTTTCTTTTTGAATTTTTTATCCACCATGGTATTTTCGCCTTCAGCTAAGGAAACGAAATTAGCAACCGTTACGGGTGTTATTTCATAATTTAATTTAGCCACCATAACGCCTTTGTTTGTAATGAATTCGGCATATATACCATCTTCTAAATCTGGATATTGCGCTTTGCAGGATGTTAGGTTAAGTACTAATGTAAAGAGAACGAGTTTTATAGCGTTTTTTAATAAATACATATTAGTTGTTTTGATTTTGGGTAATAGAGTTTACGGTAACCTCACAAATTAAAGGTGTATTTGGACCAATTTTATTTTCATCTCCATAATAACCGTATGCACGATCTGAAGGAAAAATAAAGGTTACAGTTTCACCAGCTTTCATGAGTTTTAAGCCATGGCGTAAACCTGTAAAAAGTTCTTGCTTGTCCATAGCATAATTTTGCGTTTTTAAATCTGCTTTAGAGTAAATTTCGTTTCCATTAAGGCTTTTAACATCGTAATCGAAATTTATTAGGTCTCCAAAGCCAGGTGTTTTTAAGCTGTCGCTTTCTGTTTTAGTTTGGTATTTATACCAAAAACCAGTGTCTGAGGCTAAATAAGTGTCATCATCGGCTTCCATTATTTTTTCAATAACGGCTTTTTCTTTTGCAAAACGTTTTTTGTTAAGAGCGATAGAAGCATCAATATACGATCCCGATTTTGTAGAAATAGGTTGCCTTGCTTCTGGGCTTTTACAATTAAAAACAAGTAGGGCAAGTAAGGCTGTGGCAATTAGTTTATTCATTGTTTAAAGCATTATTATAACTAGGTAATATACTAATAAATTTCTCAATAGTTTCAGCTAGTGGTAGGTCGCTTTTGCCACCGGCTGCATTGGTGTGGCCACCGCCGTGGAAGTGAGCGCGAGACATTTCGTTTACCGAAAAATCACCTTTAGAACGTAAAGATATTTTAATAATTCCTTCTTGCTTATCTTCTATAAAAATAGCGGCAAGTACAACTCCACTTAGTGATAATGCATAGTTTACAACCCCTTCAGTATCTCCTTTTTTGAAGTTAAAACGATTAAGTTCATCTTGAGATAGCGTAATATATGCCGCTCTAGATTCTGGAACTACTTTTAAATTACTTAAGGCACAACCCAATAGTTGCAGACGTTCATAGCTGTTTGTGTCGTAAATATTATTATGAATTTTAGTGTTGTCAGCACCTTTTTCAATAAGCTTCGCTATAATCTCGTGTGTTTTATTTGTGGTAGAACGGAATCTAAACGATCCGGTATCTGTCATAATTCCCACGTAAATGCAAGTTGCAATATCGGCATCAATTAAATTGGTATCGCCTAGCATGTCGATAAAATTATAAACCATTTCGCAAGTAGAACTCATGCTTACATCACTATATGTATAAGTAGCATAATCATCTGGTGCTTGGTGATGGTCTATCATTACCTTTAGAGCTTTGCTTTCAGAAAGTGGTATTTCCATATTTCCAGTTCTATGGAAAGCGTTAAAGTCTAAAGTAAAAATAATATCGGAAGATTCAATTAAACTATTACAGGTTTTTGTTTGATAATCGTAAACCGAAATTGTGTCATTTCCGGGAATCCATTTTAAAAAAGTAGGATAATCATTTGGTACAATAACAGTCGCATTATGATTTCCTTTTAAAAGATAATGGTAAAGCGCTAAAGTTGATCCAATAGCGTCGCCATCAGGGTTTTTATGTGGAACAATAACTATTTTTTTAGGGCTAGATAATAGTTCCTTTATGTTGGTAATGTCTTCTTTTTTCATAGGAAACGAAGATACAATTTAATAATATAGACTTAAAATAGAATCTTGTACTTTTATAGAAAAATTAACGGTAAAGTAGATGAAAACAAGATTGATATTTAGTGTTTTTGTGCTAGCTTCAGTTTTCTGGGCTTGTAAAACATCGCAATTAGAACTTAATAAAAATGTAGAAACAGAATATGATACAACTATTGCTTTTGGGTCTTGCAATAAGCAAAATGTCGAAAATAAACTTTGGGTTGAAGTCCTAAAACATAAGCCCGATTTATGGATTTGGGGAGGCGATAATGTCTATGCTGATACTGATGATATGGTTAAATTGAGAGCTGATTATGAAACTTTACTTGCTAATAAAGGGTATAAAGCATTAAGAGAAACAACTGAAGTTACAGGAACATGGGACGATCATGATTATGGCTTAAACGATGGTGGTGTCGAGTTTGAAGCTAAAAAGGGTAGTCAGCAATTGTTCTTGGATTTTTTGAAAGTACCAAAAGATAGTGAAAGACGATATCGCGAAGGTGTTTATAGTTCTCAAATTGTAAAGGCATTAAATGGTAGTGTGAAAGTTATTGTTTTAGATACTCGTTATTTTCGGACAGCATTAACGGATGACAAAAAAAATAAAAATAGATATGAACCTGGTGTTTACGGAGAAGGTACCATTTTGGGTGAGAAACAGTGGCAATGGTTGGAGGCAGAATTAAATGGGTCGGATGCTGATTTTAATATAATTGTAAGTAGCATTCAGGTATTGTCTGCAGAACATGGTTTTGAAAAGTGGAGTAATTTTCCGCACGAAGTCGATAAGTTGAAGTCTTTAATCAAAAAATCTAATGCCAAAGGTGTGATGGTGCTTTCTGGAGATCGACATATTTCAGAATTTTCTAAAACAAAAATAGAAGGTGTTAGTTTTCCTTTAGTAGATTTCACATCTAGCGGTTTAACGCATGTTTATAATGGTTTTACTTCAGAGTCTAATAAATACAGGGTTTTAGAGGTTGTTCCTGAATTGAGTTTTGGTGTTTTGAAATTTAATTTTGAAGCAAAAACAGTACTTATGGAAATGCGAGGTGTAGGTAATATATTGCAACAAAAACTTTTACAAACCTATTAAGCTGTAAACAAATATAAAACTGTACTTTTGCAGAAATTTAAAAAAATAAAAATGGCAACAAATAGAACATTTACAATGCTAAAGCCAGATGCTGTTGAAAACGGACACATTGGTGCAATATTAGAAAAAATTTCAGCTTCAGGATTTAGAATTGTAGCTATGAAATTAACACAAATGACAAAAGCTGACGCTGAAGCATTTTATGCTGTACACAACGAGCGTCCATTTTTTGGAGAATTAGTTGAATTCATGACTAGAGGCCCAATAGTTGCTGCAATTTTAGAAAAAGAAAATGCAGTAAACGATTTTAGAACTTTAATTGGTGCTACAAACCCTGCAGATGCAGCTGAAGGCACTATTCGTAAAATGTATGCAACGTCTATGGGCGAAAATGCTGTACATGGTAGTGATAGTGACGAGAATGCAGCTATTGAAGGTGAATTTCACTTCGCTGGAAGAGAGCAATTTTAATTAAAACTAATCCATCAAGGCTATGCCTTAAGAGTGTTTTAAAAAATAGTATTACATAAAAAATCCCGCAACCTATGTTGCGGGATTTTTGTTTTAAAAAAGTTTACTAGTATATACTAAATTACTTTTACGTTTACGGCGTTTAATCCTTTTCTGCCTTCCTGCAAATCGAATTCTACTAAATCGCCTTCGCGAATTTCATCGATTAAACCTGAAATGTGAACAAAATGCTCACTGTTTGAACCTTCTTCTGTTATAAATCCGAATCCTTTAGAATCGTTGAAGAATTTTACTGTTCCTTTACTCATTGTATTAAAATATTAAATTATTACTAACTGTAATACAAAAGTGATGCCACAATTTTAAAATGAAAGTTATTCTGTTTAAATAGCAAACAAAAAAAAGTCTGTCAATTTAAATTGACAGACTTTTAAAGTTGTAATTGTTAAAGTATAAATCTTAGATTACTTTTACGTTTACGGCGTTTAATCCTTTTCTACCTTCTTGTAGATCGAATTCAACTGCATCACCTTCACGAATTTCATCGATAAGTCCTGAAATGTGTACGAAATGTTCTTTGTTGTTGTCATCTTCTGTGATAAATCCAAAACCTTTAGAATCGTTGAAGAATTTTACGGTACCTTTACTCATTGTAATTTGTATTATAAATAATTAAGTGCCAAAGATAATGTAAAAAACAATAAGTAACTAAATAATCTTAAATATTTTATTTTAATTCTTTTGCTCTAATTATCTTAAAACCAGTTTTTTAATAATATCCTTTCCTAACTCTTCGTTTAGCATGTCTATTATTTTTTGTTTGCCATAACTTAATTCCTCCCTAAGAACACTTGAGGTAAGTTGTATGTACAGGGTTTCTCTCTCTAGCGTTACCGAACTTGTGTAGTTGTGCACGCCATTTCCCATAAGTTTTGCCCATGCATCAGATACATTAACTTTATCTAAACCTTTTTCTAAGCGGTTAGTTTCAACAAATTCTTTTAATGCGTCGGAAATACTGATATTATCGTTGTTGCGTTTTGCCATGAGGTTAAATGTTTATGAGAGTTTTGTAGATTAAATGCTAAAATTGAATAGTGTTTTTACATGTCCTTCTTTTTGATACCAGTCGTTGTAAACCAATTCTAGGTTATCAACTTTAAAAGTACCAAAATTATAGTTTTTATACGATTCTACTGCTGTTAAAAATGCTGTTTTGTTATTTAAGGGATTGCAAAATCGAACTACAGTGGTGTGTGCTGTTTGTATAGTGTAGCGTTTGTCTAGGCTTTGCTCCAAACTAGAGTTTTTAAAATGAATTCTTAAATTATCCCGAATAGCGTTTAAACTATTATTTTTCATAAAACCTTTCAACATAATACAAGAAGGCGAAGCTGTTACCCCTTTAAATTCAATTTCTAAAAGCGGTTGCTCTATGATGCTTTTTTTTATAACTTCTATATATTTTGAAATATCAATTTGATCCAAATTAAATCCGTTATAGCAAGAAATGATAGACATTACCGTAATATGAATGTCTGAGTTTTCATAATAATATTGATTGGGATCAATGGTTTTTAGGTGTTTTAAAAACTTTTGAATGTTGTGTTTTACTTCTTCGGAAGGACGAATTAAAAGTGTAATTCCAAAACGTTTATCGGTTGGGTCGTGGATTAATGTGTCAATTTGGTAGTCGTCAGCTTTAATTTTTTTAATTGACGTTTCATATAAATCCTGATAATGATACTCTAAATCCATGCGTATTACAATTTGAAAATCTCGTAAGATTGATGTACTTGTTTAACAGCATTTTCCGTACGCTCAGCATGTGTGTCACTTATAAATAGTTGTCCGAAATTTTCATCGTCAACCAATTTAATAATTTGAGATACACGTTGTTCATCTAGTTTATCAAAAATATCATCGAGTAATAGAATAGGGTTTACACCACTTTGTGCTTTGATAAAATCGAACTGCGCCAGTTTTAAAGCGATTAAAAACGATTTTTGTTGACCTTGACTTCCAAATTTTTTAATAGGGTGTCCCGAAATATTAAAATGCAAATCGTCTTTATGTATACCAACACTTGTGTATTGAAGGGCTTTATCTTTGTTAATGACTTTATTTAGTAAGGTGTTTAAATCATCATCAAACAAATCACTGTGGTAATTTAAATCTACATCTTCATTACCATTGCTTATAGCTTCGTATCTAGATTTAAAAATAGGAATAAATTCTTGTAAAAAAGCATCGCGCTTTTCGAAAATTTTAGTTCCAAAATCGGTTAGCTGGCTGTTATATACGTCTAAAGTGTCTTTGTTAAAGGTGTGGTTTAGTGCAAAGTACTTAAGTAGCGCATTCCGTTGTGTTAAAATTTTATTATAATTTATTAGCGTGTTTAAGTAGCTGTTGTCACTTTGTGAAATTACGCTATCAATAAATTTTCTACGTGTTGTACTGCCTTCAATAATTAAATCTCTATCGGCAGGAGAAATAATAACTAAGGGTAAAAAACCTATGTGTTCGCTAAACTTATCATAAGCTTTTCCGTTACGTTTTATAACTTTCTTTTGTCCGCGTTTTAAACTAACAATTACTTTCTCTAGTTTTTCTTCTTTTTCATAATCGCCATTAATCACAAAAAACTCCTCGTCGTGCTTAATATTTTGAGTAGCTACCGGATTAAAATAGCTTTTCCCGAAGGATAAATGATATATAGCATCGAGCACATTGGTTTTTCCAATGCCATTATTGCCTACAATGCAATTAATTTTCTCGTTGAAAGCAAAGGTTTTGCTTTCAAAATTTTTGTAATTGAGTAATGAAAGTGATTTTAAAATCATATAAATAGCAACTTAAAGCGCATAAAGAGGGTAAAGTCTTAAAAAGAAGTGCAAATTATTGAAAAATATCAAATAAATACCCTTTTAGTTCTGAAGAAAAATTATATTTTTGCGCCACATTAATAGAAACAGAAAATGGCGACATATAATAAGAGAGGTTACAAACCGAAAACGAAAGTTGAGAAAGAACAAGATATTGAAGAAGGATCAACAACGGCTGAAGTTTTTAACACCCTTGATGAAACAGCTTCTAAAACAGAAGATTTTGTAGCGAAGAACCAAAAATATATTTTTATTATTATTGGTGTTGTAGCATTAGTTGTTTTAGGATCGTTAGCATACAAAGAATTTGTAGCTGCACCTAAACAAGAAAATGCAATGAACGATATGTTTCAAGCACAAAAATATTTTGACCAAGCGGTAACAGGTGTTGCTAAAGATTCTCTTTACAACTTAGCCTTAACTGGTGGTGAAGGTAAATTTGGTATGCTAGATGTTATAGAAGAATATAGCGGTACAGATGCAGCTAACTTAGCAAACTATTATGCAGGAACAGCATATTTAAGATTGAAAGATTACAAAAATGCTGTAGAGTATTTAAGTGCTTTTGATAGTGAAGATGAAGTTTTAGCGCCTTTAGCAAAAGGAAACATAGGTGATGCTTTTGTACAGTTAAACCAAAAAGAAGATGCTTTAGAGTACTACGAAAAAGCAGCTAAAATGAGAGATAACGAGTATACTACACCTATGTATTTATACAAAGCAGGTGCTATTGCTTTAGATTTAGGAGAAGCTGATAAGGCTTTAGATTACTTTACTCAAATTAAAGAAAAATATCCAAACGCTACCGAAGCTTCTACTGTAGATGTGTTTATCGGAAAAGCGCAGGTGTTGGCTAACAAATAATAGCTTTACCATATATGGCAACAGTAAATAAAAATTTATCGGATTACGATAAAACAACAATCCCAAATGCGAAAGACTTTCGATTTGGGATTGTTGTTTCAGAATGGAATGATACTATTACAGAAGGTTTATATCAAGGTGCATATAATGCTTTAATTGAAAATGGGGTAGACCCAGAAAATATTGTACGCTGGAATGTGCCAGGTAGTTTCGAGCTTATTTACGGATGTAAAAAAATGCAAGAACAAATGGTTAATGCCATTGTTGCTATTGGTTCTGTAATACAAGGTGAAACCAAACATTTCGATTTTGTATGTGATGGGGTAACACAAGGGATCAAAGATTTAAATGTGCAAGGAGAAACTCCTGTTATTTTCTGTGTGCTTACCGATAACAACATACAACAATCTATAGATCGTTCTGGAGGTAAACATGGTAATAAAGGCACTGAAGCTGCTATTGCTGCAATTAAAATGGCAGAACTACGCAGAATTAGTTAATACCTTTTATAAAACTATAATAAATTCCAAAGGTGTTTTAATCAACGCCTTTGGAATTTGATATTTTAATTCGGGTGGGTTTACCTGTTTTAGCTCTTAACTTTTAGATATTTTTAGCATTTCTAAGCCCTATTTCTGCCTATTTTTAAGTACTTTTGAAAGATAACACCACTAGATTTTGTTTAAACAACGTAAACATAGAAGCTTTAATTATCAATCTCGTTTTTCAGAAGAAAAGAAAGCAGATTCTGGTTTAAACAAAGACTCTAATACCAAAGACTATATTTCTCAATGGAAAGAAAATAGAGCAGGTAAGAGAAAAGTACGCGGTGCAATGCCCGTAAAAAGCTTGATTTTATTTTTGGTATTATTATTGATTTGTATGTATTTATTAGAGAAAAAATACATGTAATACATATCATTTAAAAACGCAGAAATTATGGGAATCTTAAAGGCAAGAAAAAATAAAAAATTCAGTTATACACCTCGTTTTTTTGACGATAAAGGTGAAGGAAACCCTTTTGAAATAAAACATAAGTTTGACGAATACAGAACCACTGTTGGACCAAACAAAGGATTTAAAACAAAACTAAACAATGCTTTAAACGAATTAAAGCATAATAGAGATCGTGAAGCTAACCGACGCATTTTAATTATTGTAGGTGTGTTATTATTAGTGTTTTTCTTTATTATCGATTTCGATTTATCTATATTCTTTTCTAAATAATTATATGGCAGACATTATACAGCTTTTACCCGACCATGTCGCAAACCAAATTGCTGCTGGAGAAGTTGTTCAACGTCCAGCATCTGTTGTTAAGGAATTGCTTGAAAATGCAATCGACGCAGGCTCGGACTCTATTAAACTGATAATAAAAGACGCAGGTAAAACACTTGTTCAAGTTATCGATAACGGTAAAGGGATGAGTACTACCGATGCGCGATTAAGTTTCGAGCGTCATGCAACATCTAAAATTCGAAATGCAGAAGATTTATTTCAGCTACATACCAAAGGTTTTCGTGGTGAGGCTTTAGCGAGTATTGCGGCCATTGCACACGTTGAGTTGAAAACTAAACAACCTCATGATGATGTTGGAAACACCATTGTTATGGAAGGTAGTAAGGTTACCAGCCAGGATGTGGTAGTAACACCGCAAGGGACTTCTGTTTCAGTTAAAAACTTGTTTTTTAATATTCCTGCTAGACGTAATTTTTTAAAATCGGATAACGTAGAATTACGTCATATTATAGACGAGTTTCATCGTGTAGCCTTGGCGCACCCAGGCATCGGGTTTGTTTTTTATAACAACGGAAACGAAGCCTTTAATTTACCAATTAGTAATTATAGACAACGTATTGTAAATATCTTCGGAACAAAAACTAACGAAAAATTAGTGCCTGTAGAAGAAGAAACTGAAGTGCTTAAAATATCTGGATTTGTTGGTAAACCTGAATTTGCCAAAAAAACCAGAGGTGAACAGTACTTTTTTGTGAACGATAGGTTTATAAAAAGTGCCTATTTAAATCATGCCATAGCATCGGCTTATGATGGATTGCTTAAAAACGGAACACACGCCAGTTATTTTTTAAATTTAACAGTAGATCCGCAAACTATTGATATCAATATTCACCCCACTAAAACTGAAATTAAGTTTGACGATGAGCATACGCTTTATGCTATTCTTCGTTCGGCTGTAAAACACAGTTTAGGGCAGTTTAACATTGCTCCAGTTTTGGATTTTGAGCGCGATGCTAATTTAGATACGCCATACGAGCTTAAAAAAGAATCTGCTAGAGCGAGTACACCAACTATAGAAGTAGATAGAAGTTTTAATCCATTTCAGGATGAAGCTCCAGTGAAACAGAGAGCCGTTTCTTATAAAAAAGAACCAACAGAAAGTTGGGAGAGTTTATACGTTGGTTTAGAATCTAAAGGTACAAAAACGCAACAAGATTTTAGCGAAGTACATTTTGAAACCGAGGAAGCTACGGTTTCCATGTTCGATAAAGATATCGAGAAAACCCACACCACATACCAATTACATAATAAGTATATTGTTAGTACTATTAAATCTGGTATGTTGGTTATCGATCAGCATAGAGCGCATCAACGTATTTTGTATGAAGATTACCTTCAGCACCTAACGATCAAAGGCGCTTTAAGTCAGCAACTATTATTTCCGTTAGATTTACATTTTTCAAATCAAGAAATAGCAGTTATTATTCAGTTAAAAGAAGATTTAGAGCATACCGGTTTTGTGTTTTCTAACGTTAAAGAAGAGTCTATAGAAATTATAGGCGTTCCAGTTGGCGTTCCAGAAAGTGAGGTGTCTATTATTTTAGAGCAACTTATTAGTGATGTAGAAAATGAAGTGCCCGACAGTAATTTTTCGGCAACCGATTTACTAGCAAAATCTATGGCAAAAAGTTTAGCCATAAAAACAGGGCAGTCTTTGCAAAAAGACGAGCAAGAGCATTTAGTAAATAAGCTGTTTGCTTGTAAAGAACCTAATGTTTCGCCGGCTAATAGAACAACATTTGTAACGATGAGTGTTGACGAATTAGACAAAAAATTTATATAAATTATGATGCGAATTTCAGAAACCGTTAAACACCTAATAATCATTAACGTGATTATGTTTATCGGTACCTTATTTATAGGGAATGGTGGTTTTTATCAATGGTTCGCAATGTATTTTCCTCAAAACGAATTATTTAAACCATGGCAATTAATTACGCACATGTTTATGCATGGTGGTGGTTATATCCAAAATTTAAGTATCACGCACTTATTATTTAATATGTTCGCTTTATGGATGTTTGGTTCGCCAGTAGAACAAACTCTGGGAGCTAAACGCTTTTTGTTTATTTATATTTCTGCCGGTCTAGGCGCTGTATTATTACAAGTTGGTTTTTACTATTTTCAATATTTACCAGATTATAATGCATTGTTAGATTCTGGTTTATCTTCAGAGAGTATCAAAGCCATGTTAACCAATAATGAAACTGTAGCAGGAGTATCGCAATCTCAAATAACACTGCTTAAGGAAATTTATCCGGCGTTTAACGCGAGTATGGTTGGTGCATCTGGTTGTATAATGGGGATTATGGCTGCTTTTGCCATGATGAACCCTAATGCAGAATTAATGATGATTTTTTTACCAATTCCTATAAAAGCGAAGTATTTTATCCCAGGAATCATTATTTTAGATTTAATTTCAGGCGTTACTGGTCAGTCATTTTTCAGTCCAAGCAATACGGCATACATGGCCCACGTTGGAGGCGCAATTACAGGGTTTTTAATCATGTATTATTGGAAAAAAACACAGTTTAATAATAACCGTTGGAACTAATGAGTTTAACTACCGATATAAAATATAAGTTAGCACGGCTTAACATATTAGAGAAAATAATAGCGGTAAATGTTGTTGTTTTTTTAGTAGGGCTAATTTTGCCAAGATTCCTAAGGTGGTTCGAGTTACCTAGCAATGCTTTTACGGCTCTAGTGAACCCATGGACTATAGTAAGTTACGCTTTTGTACATTACGAATTTTTACACCTACTATTCAATATGCTTTGGCTGTATGTCATTGCACGTATGTTTCTTAATTTATTTAGCCCAAAAAGAGCCTTAAATATTTATTTTTTAGGAGCCATAAGTGGTGGAGCTATGTTTCTTTTGGGCTATGCGTTATTACCTAGTTTTTTTGGTGGTAACTCTAGTTTAGTTGGCGCTTCGGCAGCTGTCCGAGCTTTGTTAATTTTCTTGTGTGCTTATATGCCTAACCAAGATGTACGTGTTTTTATGTTCAATCTTAAACTTTGGTATATTGGTGTTGGCCTTGTTGTTTTAGACATTGTTGGTTTATTTGGGTTAAATGCAGGTGGTAATTTGGCGCATCTCGGCGGTGCACTTTTAGGTTACGTTTATGCCACGCAATTGGTAAAAGGAAACGATATTGGTAGCGGTTTCGAGCGTTTTGTAGATGCTATTGCAAATATGTTTAAAGCTTCAAAAAAAGGACCTTTAAAAACGGTTCATAAAAATAAAAGTAAGGTCGGTGGTTATAAAAAATCAGATTTTAGCCAGTTTAATAATCAGAAAAAAATTGATATTATTTTAGATAAAATCAGTAAAAGTGGGTACGATAGTTTAACAGCCGAAGAAAAAGAATTGCTTTTCAGGGCAGGTAAATAAGTTATTGTAATTATTAATGTTTTGGGCGTTACCCGAAAAGGGTCGGGCTTTCACTACTCAATCTTTTTGTTTTTTGCTAAAAACAAAAAGGATTTCAAACAAACCGTTCAATCCCTAACGCGGGTAAATCTGCTAAGGGCAAAGTTAATTTAATTAAAAAGTGAGTATCTATAGAAGTCAAATAAAGCAAAAATGAAAAACCTAAGTTTCATTAATAAAATAATATATATCGTCAACAGTATTGTGGCGATGTTATTATTGCTGTCAATGGTTTTTCCTTATTTACCACCAAAAACATTTTCATTCCTATCCGTAATAAATTTAGGCGTATCTTTTTTAATTATTATTAATGCACTCTTTGTAGTTTATTGGTTGGTAAAGTTAAAAAAGCAACTATTAACATCTTTAGTAGTTTTGCTTTTTGCGTATTTAACTTTTGGATCTTTATACAAGTTTTCACCATCTAAAAAAATAGAATCCGATCAAAATTTTAAAGTCATGAACTATAATGTTCGTTTGTTTAATCTTTATAAATGGATTCCAGAAGACCAAGTAGAAGTGAAAATTGTAGATTTTATAAAAGCAGAAGCACCCGATATATTAAGCATTCAAGAATATCATCCGCACGAGAATATTAACCTGTCTAGTTTTAAATATAAGTTCGAAAAACTATCGGGTAAAAAAATAAAATACGGACAAGCAATTTTCTCTAATTTTCCAATTATAAATTCCGGATCTGTGGAGTTTCCTAAAACAGCAAACAACGCCATATTTGCCGATGTTGTAAAAGGAAAAGATACTATTAGAGTCTATAATATTCATTTGGAATCTCTTCGTATCGATACTAAAATAGAGAGTTTAAAAAAAGAGAATTCCGAACGTCTTTTACAACGTATAGGTTCTGCTTTTAAAAAACAACAAAACCAAACTGAATTGTTTTTGGAGCACAAAAATAAGTGTAAATACAAAATGATTATTTGTGGCGATTTTAATAACACCGCCTTTTCTTATGTGTATAGAAAAATAAAGGGAGATCTTAACGATTCTTTTAAGGAAGCCGGTAATGGTTTTGGGCGCACACATGAATTTCAGTTTATACCAATGCGTATAGATTTTATTTTAACCGATGAAGCTTTTGCTATTAATGGCTATAAAAGCTACAGTGAGCACTTCTCTGATCATTATCCAATAAGTACAACACTTAGTTTAGAAAATGAGTAAGTTTTGTTTATTAGGCCTAAAATTCGGGTGTTAGAGTTTTAAGAATAAGTAATCTTTTACATAAAAGAGCAGTCTACCGTATCGGCAATAATATGTATTACTAAGCCTAAGCCAATTAAACGTGTTTTTTTTAAGAAAAGTAAAGCGATATAAAATGCCAAAGCATAATACGTATGTAAGGGATGGAAGTTAACACTACACCTATTTGGATCGAAAATAGGATCGGCTAGCAAGTGATCTAAATCTATTAGCATTCCTGCAATCATTATTAAATACGCAACTTTCCAATTCGGTTTAAACCAAATAAGCGCCACAGCCAAAGGCAATAGAAAATGACAACCGTAATGTGCGATAGACTGTAACATTAGGGCGTAATAATGGTTTGAGATTCTAAATAATTTAGTGCATTTGGGCCTTCGTTAAAAAGTAAGTCTAGAATACTTAAATTGGGAATAAACCCATGCTTGTTGTTAAAAACCTGTGTATAGCTTTCAAAGTTTTGTGGCTGTTCTTTTTTTGCGTGTACTAAAAATCGAAAATCATTAGTATCTGTTGGAGTTTCTTGGTAGATTTCAGTTTTTGATGTGTGGACGTCTAATTGTAAACACTCGGTAATAGTTTCAAAACACTTCAAATTAAAATCTAAAATAAAATCAGTTTTCATTTCAAATAAAGGTTGAAGCTCATCTTCATAATACTCAAAAAAAGGAGATGTTCTGTAAGCTGAAAGTAAAGATTTCCAATGTAAGCTCTGCCATTTTTCTTCATTAAATATTTTAACATCACGATACTTTTGCCTGTTTTTTTGCGAGTGTATCACGGGTATATTTAAAGTAAGTTTACCATTGGCACCGTATACGTAAGCGCGGTTTCTATAGGTTTGCTTTAAAAAATTATCATCGGTTTCAAATACCAATTCATCTGTATTTGCAATAGCTACAAAATGAGCAATACTCGGGAAATATGTGGGATGAATTAGAGTTTTCATTATTTAGTAAAAAAGTTGCTTAGCCAAGTATACGCAATAAACATAATACCAACCGTAATGCCAATATGAGCAATAGAGCCACCTGTAAGCGACAATACAATGGCTACGAATAGCATAATACCGCCGTAAACTAAGTTGATTATTTTAGATTTTTCGGTATTTGCCAAAACACCACGGGTTAGCGGTAAAATAGCGGCTAAACACGTTAGGCTTAGCATGGTGAAATAATCGTTTTTTGTTAAAACATTACCCAAAAACATAAGTAATGCTCCAACAAGTAGAGCGAAAAATATTTGACCACTTAGTTTTTCTTTTTTGTCTAATAAATACTTGCCGTATTTATCGAGAATAAGTAGCATATTAGAAAGCGGTTCCATAATCCAACTGCCTAGAGCAAATAATAGATATGCAATAATTAGCGGGATTAATAAAAAAGTATAACCCGACGCTGCAATGAGCTTTGCTGAAATTTTATAAGCAATATAAATACCGATAATAAAAATCCATTGGTTTTTTCCCGATTGCTTGTTCATCCAAAAGGAGTAACGCAAATAGAGGTTGTAAACTCTGTTTTTAGATTTTATAGCGGTTACCATTCCCGATCTAGCGTAATCTAAATTTGGGTTTAGTGATAAGGCTTCTTTAAAATGAGTTAATGCTTTTTTAGTATCGTTGTGCTCCAAATAACTCCAGCCCACGTTAGCGTGCGAGTGAGCGTCTTCAGGATCGTCTTCTAGTAAGTTTTCAATAGAAGATTTTGCTTCTTCTTTTCTATTTAATTTTGTTAATGCTGTGGTTCGTGCATTTTGGCAGAAATTACTTTTTGGATTAATTCGCAACCCTTCGTTGGCAAAATTTAAAGCCGCTTCAAACTTCTTTTTTGTAATTTCAATGTATGCTTTTTGTCCAAAAGCGGTATCATCGTATGGATCTAATTCCAGAGACTTATCGATGTTTATTTCCGCTTCTTTTACATCATCTTGATGTAAATATATTTGAGACAGTAAAAAGTAAACATTAGCCCAATTAGGTAATTCCGCACGAAGATCAAGTGCCAAGTTTAGCGCTTTATCTAAATCTTTAGTAAGGAATAGGCATTGTGCCAAAAAATATTTAGCATTACTATTATTGACATCTTCGGTTAAAGCCGTTTGAAAATAGGGGATAGCATCTTGATATCTACCAATTTGAAAAAGCTGAATGCCGCGTTCTAGATTTGGGCTATCCATTATTTTTTAATTTTTAGGTAGACTAAAATATCATCATATAAACCAGAATCGTTTGAGTATAAAGCGTAGTTTTTTGCCGAATTAAACCATTCTCTGGTAGAAGCTTTCATTTTACCAAAGGCTTTTAAAATATCTTTAGTAGTTAATGGTTTAGGAATGCCATCTTTAAAAGATTCGAGTAGTTTTTGCTCTATGGCAATATCTACACTTGCTTTAATATCTGCTCCCGAAAATTCTTTACTTTTTTTAGCTAAATCTTGAAACTTAATATTGTCTGTAGGTTTCTCTTTTAGTTCAATTTTGAATATTTCCTCTCTAGCAATTTCATCTGGTGGTGCTACAAAAATAATACGATCAAAACGCCCAGGACGTCTAAAAGCTGGGTCTATATACCAAGGTGCGTTTGTGGCGCCTAATACTAAAATACCATCGTTATCAGAATCAATGCCATCAAGTTCTGATAAAAATTGATTGATAACAGTTCTTCCTGCGGTTTTATTAATATCATTTCTATTGGCACCCAAGGCATCAATTTCATCTATAAAAATAACGCAAGGTGTGTTTGCTCTAGCGGTTTCAAATATTTCGTGTAAGTTCTTCTCAGAGCTTCCCATCCACATATCTAAAATGTCGTTAATGCCAATATTTATAAAGTTGGCATTAATTTCACCTGCCGTAGCACGTGCAATATGGGTTTTACCACATCCTGGAGGTCCATAAAGTAAAATACCTCCGCCAATTTTTTTACCGTAAGCTTTATATAAATCTTTATGTAAAAGCGGCTTAATGATTTTTAAATCAATTTCCTCTTTTACTTTTTCCATACCACCAACATTTTTGAAATTAATGTCTGGTTTTCTTAGAAAAGATATGCCATCTTCATCTATAAAATCATCATCAAAATCTTCAACCGGAATTCTAAATAAATTTTCAAATTCGTCATTTCTAAACGATTTGTCAATTTCTAGAATACGTTGGTAGGTAGCAAGAGCATCTTCCTTTTGGTCTTGGTCTATATAGCAAAAACATTGAAGTTCTAAATAAGTAGTCGCTTCATTGTTTTCAATAAGTTCTTCGAGGATAACCTCTGTTAAATTATATTTTTTCTGTTTAAAATAACATTCTGCTAATAGAAATTTATGAGCTTCTGTAGGCTGTTTATCTAAAATAAATAATAGATGCTTCTCTGCTTCTTCATAATTTAAAGCATCAGAATATAGCTTTGCAATTTGAAATCGCAATTCTATGTTTTCTGGCGAAAACTCTAAGGCTTTAAGTAGACTTTCTAGTAGTGTGTTATCCATAAAATTTAAGTCAATAATTAGCTATTGGCCGCTTTTCTTTCTTTCCATTTTTTGAATCCAAAATATCCTGCTAACAGAATTAAAAATGGAATTAAAAAAGATGTTGCTTTTCCAGAACCGCTTACGGTTGTAAAGAAACGTTCCCATCGTGGGCTAGATCCATCCCAACTCATCCATATAAATACAGGTTTACCAACAACGTGATCAAACGGTACAAAACCCCATGCTCTCGCATCGATAGAGTTATGGCGGTTATCACCCATCATCCAATAATAATTTTGTTTAAAAGTGTATGTTGTTGCAACTTCTCCGTTTATTAAAATTTGGTTACCTCTTACGGTTACATCATTGCCTTCATACTCGCTAATTACGCGTTTGTAAAGTGGTAAAACATCTAAGTTGATATCTATTGTTTTTCCTTCTTCAGGAATGTATAATGGTCCGAAGAAATCTACATTCCAATCATAATTTGGATCATGAGGAAAAATGTTAGCATCACGAACGCCTTTTTCTTTCTTGTTAGGCGTTATGCTTGCAACGTTTGGATGGTTTTTAAACTGTGATAAAGCTTCATCGGAAATCGCTGAAAAATAGTAGGTATTGTTGTTATTAATAATACCAAAACCATCAGTAATATCATAACGTTCTTTTAAATATGCAGGATTAAATTGATTGGTTTTTGGTTGCACCAAATAACTAAATTGTAAATGTGCACGATCTGGCAATTCGTTTTTCTTTCCGTTAATATAAACAAAACCATCACGAACTTCTAAGCTATCTCCTGCAATACCAACACAACGTTTTACAAGGTTGGTCTTTTTGTCTATAGGTTTGTAATAGTTTCTGTCTGGTTGAAAATCGTTCATGTCCAGCAATGTATCTGCTGGCTGATTGAATACAACAATATCATTACGTTCTATGTTTTCGAAACCAGGAAAACGTAAGTACGGAAGTTGTAGTTTATTGACTAATGATGTTTTACGTTCTTCGAAATTATCGTTGAATAAATATGATTTCTTTTTTAAACCAGGAATAGTATCATGTACCATTGGTGCTCCAACAGTTGTCATTGGTATTCTAGCACCATAATGAAATTTACTTACAAACAGAAAATCGCCTACTAATAAAGATTTTTCTAAAGAAGAAGACGGAATCGTAAATGGTTGAATAAAATAGGTGTGTACAATAGTGGCAGCAACAATGGCAAATAAAATAGAGCTTACCCAATCTCCAGAAGAAGATTTTGGTTGTAAATCACGATTTTCAATATAAGTTACATTGGCAGCGTAATTGAGGTAATAGTTGTAAAACCCTAATGTAAGAATGGCTAAAGCAGTATCTAAAGGTTTGTTTTTTCCAAAGCTTCTAGCAGTTTCTACCCAAACTACAGGAAACATAATCATGTTTACTATAGGAAGAAAAAGAAGAATAACCCACCAAATTGGGCGGTTAATTATTTTCATTAAAACTACGCCGTTGTAAACAGGAATAAATGCTTCCCAGGCTTGGCGACCGGCTTTAATATATAATTTCCAGGTACCTAATCCATGAATAACCTGAATTATTAAAATGAATATAAACCATTGCATTAACGTCATAATCCTAAATATTTTATTTATTGATGTAAGTAGCTAAATGAGATGTAGCGTTACATTAATTTATTTTTTTAACCAATGTTTAACACATCGTTCATTGTGAAAACACCTGTTTTTCCAACAATCCATTCCGATGCAATTACGGCTCCTAAAGCAAAACCTTGTCTGTTATGTGCCACGTGATCTATAGTAATGGTATCTACTTCACTTTGGTAAGTTACTGTGTGCGTACCTGGAACATCTTCTATACGTTTAGCAACTATAGGTAATTTTTTATCAGCTTTATCGTCAAGCATCCAACCATCATAATGTGGATTGTTGTTTATAATACCTTCTGCTAAAGTAATGGCAGTGCCACTTGGTGCATCTAACTTTTTTGTGTGATGAATTTCTTCCATAGAGACATTGTATTGCTCTAAGGTGCTCATCATTTTAGCTAGTGTTTTATTTAATTCGAAAAAAATATTTACACCTAAACTAAAGTTTGAAGCATAAATAAAAGCGCCTTTTTTCTCTTCGCACAACGCTACAGCATTATCATAATTATCTAACCAACCTGTTGTTCCCGAAATAACAGGAATGTTGTTGTTTAAACAGTTTGAAATATTGTTGAAAGCTACGTTTGGAATACTGAAATCTATGGCAACATCGGCTTTAGTAATATCGTAATCTGTATCATCTTTATCAACCTTTAAAACAATATTGTGGCCGCGTTTAATGGCTATTTGTTCTATGGTTTGACCCATTCTCCCGTATCCGAGTAAAGCAATGTTCATATTAAAATTTAAAATTTAAAGTTAGTCCAAGGTTGCTAGTTGCATCAACCTCATTAAATTGGTAGTGTGGTGCCAAAGATAAATTCTCATCTACATTATACTGTAGTAAATGGGCATCCACATTGGCTTCTATTATATTCAAAGCGTACAGGCCAATAGTTACAAGAAGTGAAATTTCTTTATTTTTTCGATAAAATTCTTGTGCTGTTTCTAATCTCTCTGTACTTACGCGTGGTTCGTCAAGTTTTGTTCCAGAGGAATCGAAATAAAACTCATCGGTTTCAAATCCGGCTAAACGACTTTTATAGGCATCGCGATACCTTGTGTATTCATTACTGTTGTTTATGTAAAAATAAACTCCTGTTCCTAATGCAGCGTATACAATAGGGATTTTCCAATATTTTTTGTTGTAAGCTTGCCCTAAACCTGGTAAAATTGCTGAGTAAAACGCAGCTTTTGCAGGTCTTAACGGATCGTAAGCTTCTGTTATTTGTAGTGTAGAATCTATTACAAATTCTTTTGGCAGTTCTTTTGTTTTTTCCTTCGGAAGAGGTTCTTCCTGAGGAGCCTTATCTTGAGCAAATAAAGAAAAGCAACATAGAAAAGCGCAAAAACTTGTTATTAGAAATTTATTTTGAATCACCTTCGACTAATTTTTTAATACGGTTAAAATCTTCTTCGGAATGAAATGGAATTGTAATTTTTCCTTTTCCGTTTTTAGAGACTTTAACGTCAATTTTATGTCCAAAGTATTCCGAGAACGAGCTTATGCCAGTTTTAACAAAATTTGGCATAGCTGTATTGGCTTCCTTTTTTGCAGGAGCAGCAACAGTTTCGTCGTTGTTATAATTACGAACTAATACTTCGGTGTCTCTAACCGATAATTTGTTTGATAAGATTTTTTCGTAAATATCTAATTGAATCGATTGGTCTTCGATAGTAATTAAAGCACGGCCATGTCCCATAGAAATAAAGCCGTCGCGCATACCTGTTTGGATAATTGGGTCTAACTTTAATAAACGTAAATAATTGGCAATAGTAGAACGTTTTTTTCCAACACGCTCGCTCATTTGCTCTTGTGTTAGGTTTATTTCGTCTATTAAACGTTGGTATGAAAGTGCAATTTCAATAGGGTCTAAATCTTGACGTTGAATGTTTTCAACCAAGGCCATTTCTAACGATTCTTGGTCGTTTGCAATTCTAACGTAAGCCGTAATAGTTTCTAAACCTAGTAATTTAGACGCTCTATAACGACGCTCTCCCGAAACGAGTTGATATTTATTTAAACCTAATTTTCTAACAGTTATAGGTTGGATAATACCCAACTCTTTTATAGAAGACGCTAACTCGCGTAAGCTTTCTTCACTAAAATTAGTTCGGGGTTGAAATGGATTAACTTCAATAAAATCGATATCTAAATCAACAATGTTCCCAATAACTTTATCTGCATTTTTATCTTCGGCAGATTGGATATCGTTACTTGGGTCGTTTAAAAGTGCTGATAAGCCTCTACCTAAAGCTTGTTTTTTTGTTGCCTTCGCCATAATTAAGCATTTTTAGTGATAACTTCTCTTGCTAAACTCAAGTAATTGGTTGCGCCTTTACTACCAGCATCATAATTAATAATGCTTTCGCCGTAACTTGGTGCTTCGCTTAAACGAACATTACGTTGTATAATGGTTTTAAAAACCATATCGTTAAAATGTTTTTGTACCTCTTCCACCACTTGGTTAGATAGGCGTAAACGGGAATCGTACATGGTAAGCAATAAGCCCTCAATGTCTAATTCTGGATTGTGTATTTTTTGAACACTTTTTATAGTGTTTAATAACTTCCCTAAACCTTCTAATGCAAAGTATTCACATTGAATTGGGATGATTACGGAATCAGCGGCTGTTAAAGCATTTAAGGTTAATAACCCTAGTGATGGCGCGCAATCTATTAATATGTAATCGTAATCGTCTTTGATTTCTTTTAACGATTTTTTAAGCATGTATTCACGCGATTCTTTGTCTACAAGTTCAATTTCTATAGCAACTAAGTCGATATGAGCAGGTATAATGTCAAGATTTGGCGAATCAGTTTTCATGATGGCTTCTCTTGCGGTGTTAGAATGCTCTAAAAGTTGGTAGGTTCCAATTTCTACAGTTTCTACATCTATACCTATTCCAGAACTTGCATTTGCTTGAGGGTCAGCATCTATAAGTAATACTTTTTTTTCTAATACACCTAAGGATGCGGCAAGATTTACCGACGTGGTTGTTTTTCCAACGCCTCCTTTTTGGTTAGCAATTGCGATGATTTTACCCATTAATGATTTGGTTTTATTAGCTGTAAAAATACGATTATTTATTAGTAATAAAAATGTAGCTTAATATAATTAATTCACAAAAAAAAAGACAGCGCATTTGGCTGTCTTTTCACTATAAAATGTAAGCTAATATTGTTTAGCTTGTTAGTTTTTCTTATTATTTCCTTTGCCTTTTCCTTTTGCCATTCCAGCTTTAAACTCCTCGAAAGTTACAGAGCCATTACTGTCAGCATCCATTTTAGCAAAACGTTTTTCTAAAACTTCAGCTTCCATTTCTTTCTTGCGCTTTTTTGCTTTAAACTCATCTAAAGTTATAAGTTTATCTTCATCAGTATCATAAGAAGCAAACATTTTCTCAGGATCTGGTTTCTTTTTGTCTTGTGCATTAGTAATAGTAACAGCACATAATGCCATAACAGCTAAACCGAATTTTAAATTTTTTGATGTCATTTTATATTAGTTTTTTAGTTAAACTTCATGTTTAGACACTTTTTTTAAAAAATAGTTTAATGGTTTAAGAAAATATTTTTTTGTATATTTTAATACTCTTTTTATTTTAGCCTTAACTGACTCAAACCTTCGTAAACTGTAATACTAACGGCATTTGCTAAATTCAAGCTGCGGATGTGTTCGCTGTACAGCGGAATTTTATAAAGTTGATTTGCGTAGGTTTCATTAATCCATTTAGGAAGACCAACCGATTCTTTTCCGAAAACTAGAAATAAATCGTCCTTGAAAGGAATATCCCAATGTTTTTTTTTACCATGGCTAGACATGAAGGCCATTTTTTTATCATGATTTATTTTGAAGAATTCATCAATATTATCGTAATACGTAATAGAAAGGTGTTTCCAATAATCGAGTCCGGCACGTTTTAATCGCGCATCCGATATTTCAAAACCAAAAGGTTTTACTAGATGTAGGTGTGAGCCCGAACCTAAAGCTAAACGGCCTATGTTTCCCGTGTTATTCGGTATTTCTGGTTCAACTAAAACGATGTTTAAAGGCATTATTCTTTTGTGGTTTTAACTTTTGTGGCAACAGGCTTCATTATAATTCGTAACGTACTGTCGTTGTTGAAATAACTAATCATCCAATTCATGAAAATCAGAAGTTTATTTTTAATACTCAAAATAAGCATTAAGTGAATAAACATCCAGGTAAACCAAGCTAAACGCCCTTGGAAACTAAATTTAGGCAAATCTACAACGGCTTTGCGTTTGCCAATAGTTGCCATGGAACCTTTATCGGTATACTCGTAATCTTTTAATGGTTTGTTTTTAACTTTTCTACTTAAGTTTTCAGCCAAAAGCGAAGCTTGTTGCAAAGCTACACTAGCCACTTGTGCATGGCCTTTCGGAAAATTAGGGGTTTCCATGTATGCAATATCGCCTAAGGCGTAAACATGTTTTAAACCAGTAACTTCGTTTTGTCGATTAACAATAAGTCGATTGCCACGAGTTATACAAGTTTCAGGGAAACCTTTAATAGCATTTCCGGTTACACCTGCTGCCCAAATTACATTTTTAGAGTTTATTGTTTTTCCTGTATTTAGGGTAACAATGGTGCCATCATAATCTTTAACAAAGGTGTTTGTAACAACAGAAACACCAAGCTCTTCTAAATACTTTTGAGACATTTTCTGAGAGCCTTCACTCATCGGACTCAGTGTGTTCGGACTGCCTTCTAATAAAAATATTTTAAGTTTAGAGAAATCTTTATCAGGGTAATCTTTAGGTAAAATGTGTTGTTTCATTTCTGCTAAAGCACCCGCTAATTCTACACCAGTTGGGCCACCACCAACAATAACAAAATTTAATAAAGTTTGCAGTTTTTCGGGTTCGCTGGTGTTAAGCGCGTTTTCAAAAGTTTGCAGAATTCTATTTCTAAGTTGTATAGCCTCAGGAATAGTTTTCATTGGGTAAGCGAAATTCTTTAGGTTTTCGTTCCCAAAATAATTGGTTGTACAACCAATAGAAATAACCAGATGGTCGTAATCAAAATCACCAATAGGTGTATTAACAAACTGGTTTTCGAAATTAATTTCTGCGACTTCTGTAATCCTAATTCTTACGTTTTTTGCTTTTTGAAAAACCTTTCGTAACGGAAAGGAAATACTCGCAGGTTCAAGCCTAGCTGTCGCTACTTGATACATAAGTGGTTGAAATTGGTGGTAATTTTGCTTGTCAATTAAATACACCTCGTAATTTGGGTGATTTATTAAATCTTGTGCAAGTCTCAGTCCTGCGAAACCAGCACCAATAATTACAATTTTTTCTGTTTTACTCATGTTATCTTATTTTTAGGCAAGAATAAATTTTATTAATTCACTAACGATATTTGTTCTTTATTTTTTACTCTTTTGAAAACATTTTTAAGAGCACAATTCGTATTAATAGCACAAAAGGAAACCCGTGTAAACAAACATCAAACCAATCTTTAAGTTTCATTCCTGTTGCTCCACCTAGTATCCATTTGAGTTTACCTAGAATATGAGGCTCAGGGAAAAAAGGAGCTAAACCTAAAGTTAAACAAATTAGTAAAACAAGTTTCCAATCGTTAAGCATTTTCATTTTAACCGAGTATCGATTTCACAAATACCTCCGTTTTGTTAACACCGTTTTCCGTAATGTGCTTTATAAAAGCACTACCAATAATGGCGCCTTTAGAATGTTCGGTAGCTTGTGTAAAGGTTTCATTATCCGAAATTCCAAAACCAATAACTTGTGGGTTTTTTAGTTCCATTTTTGCAATACGCTCAAAATAGCTCATTTGCTCGTCTCCAAACCCAGAACTACTTCCTGTAACACTAGCACTACTTACCATATAAATAAAGCCATTCGAGATCGAATCGATAAAATTAATACGCTCCACAGAGGTTTGCGGCGTAATTAAAAATACGTTTATCAGGCCGTATTTCTCAAAAGTCGCTTTGTATTCATCGTTATAAACATCTACAGGTAAATCGGGAATTATTAAACCATCGATACCAATTTCCTGACATTTTTTACAAAACGCTTCCACACCATATTGTAACATCGGGTTAAAATACCCCATAATTATTAATGGAATGGATACCGTTTTTCTAATACCTTTTAACTGATCGAAAAGGACCTCGGTAGTCATACCATTTTTCAGTGCTTGCGTCGAACTTGCCTGTATCGTTGGGCCATCGGCCAAAGGGTCACTAAACGGAAGTCCGATTTCTATCATGTCTACACCGTTTTTTTCCAAATCTTCAATGATGGAAACAGTATCGGTTAAACTCGGGTAGCCTGCTGTAAAGTATATAGATAGCAGTTTTTTATCTTCTTGTAATTTTTTATTTATTCTATTCATAGTAAGAATATTTTGTATTCTCTCGAAGGAGGGAATCTTTTAAATGTATTCGGAAAGGTCTTTCCAATCAGGGTTTAAACTATTTATTAAATTGATTTTCCAGGCTCTATTCCATTTCTTAATTTGTCGCTCTCTTTTTATTGAGTTGTTTACGTATTTCGTTGTTTCAAAGTAAACTAATTTATCAACATTATATTTTCCTGTAAAGGATTTTGAACTATTGTTTTTATGTTGATTTAGCCTAACCTTTAATTGTTTAGTACGCCCAACATACAAAACTGTATGGTTCTTATTTGTTAATATGTAAACGTAATGTACGTCCATGGTTTTACTTTGAGATTTCCGCCTTCGCGGAAATGAAAAAATGAAACTTATATCTTAAAATATTCAATATAATTCTGTAAATCCTTATCACCACGTCCTGAAAGACTCACAACAACCACGTCGTCTGGTTTAAAGGTTTTTTCTTCAAAAATAGCCAGCGCATGCGAACTCTCAATAGCCGGAATAATACCTTCTAGTTTACATAAATCCAAACCAGCCGTCATAGCTTGATCATCGGTAATCGACATAAATTCAGCACGTCCCGTTTTGCATAAATGTGCGTGCATTGGGCCAACACCAGGATAATCTAAACCAGCCGAAATAGAGTAGGGCTCTGTAATCTGTCCGTCTTTAGTTTGCATTAACAAGGTTTTACAACCATGAATAACACCTTCGTGTCCTAAAACAGAAGTCGCGGCACTTTCTCCAGAATCTACACCTAAACCAGCCGCTTCAACAGCAATAATTTTTACATCCGGTTCGTGTAAATAGTGGTAGTACGTTCCGGCAGCATTACTTCCGCCACCAATACAAGCCACAACATAATCTGGGTTTTCTCTCCCAATTTGTTCTTTTAGTTGCCATTTTATTTCTTCGGAAATTACCGATTGAAATCTGGTAACCATATCCGGGTATGGATGTGGCCCAATAGCCGATCCAATAATATAATGTGTGTTCACAGGGTTGTTAATCCAATCGCGAATGGCTTCGTTTGTAGCATCTTTTAAAGTTCTACTTCCAGAAAGAGCAGGCACAACAGTAGCGCCTAACATTTTCATTCTGGCTACGTTTGGTGCTTGACGCGCAATATCAATTTCACCCATGTAAACAATACATTCTAGTCCCATTAAAGCACAAACAGTAGCGGTGGCAACACCGTGTTGTCCAGCTCCTGTTTCAGCAATAATTCGAGTTTTACCTAAACGTTTGGCCATTAAAATCTGGCCAATAGTATTGTTTATTTTGTGTGCGCCCGTATGGTTTAGATCTTCACGCTTTAAATAAATTTTAGTGTTGTATTTTTCAGAAAGACGTTTAGCAAAATACAAAGGTGATGGGCGACCAACATAATCTTTTAAAAGTTGATCGAATTCCTTTTTGAAATCTGGTTCGGCCATCACTTTTAAATAGTTTTGGCGTAACTCTTCCACATTCGGGTAAAGCATTTCTGGAATAAATGCACCACCAAATTCGCCGTAATAGCCTTTTTCGTTTACGTTATAGTTTTCCATATGTTTATTTAAATTTGAGTCTGTTCCATGGTTTGCATGGAAAAACAAATTTGTTTTAAAGTCTTTTAATAATTCTATGTTTTTTAATCCGGGTTCTATTTCAAACTTACTGTTTACATCTAGTGCATAACAGTATTTGGAAGCCATACTTTGCTGAAACTTTTTAACCGCTTCAATTTCATCGAAACCAATACCCCCACTTAAAAAGAAGGGTTTGGTAGACGAGTAATTGTTTAGCACATTCCAATCGAAAGTATAGCCATTTCCGCCTGGGTGTTTTCCTTTGGTATCAAATAAAAAGTAATCGCAAACGGCTTCGTAAGGTTTTAAAACCTCAAAATTGAATTCGTTTTTAATAGAGAATACTTTAATGATTTCAAGAGATGCAGAAACAAGTTCAGCTTGTCGATTTTTTAAATCGTTACAATATTCCGGGGATTCTTCGCCGTGTAATTGAACAGCTTGTAAGTTGAATGTTTTTATTTTTTCAATAACAACTTCTAAATCTTCATTCACAAAAACACCAGTCTTTTTTATAGAATTTGATATTTCGGGAATGGATGTGTCGAAATTTCTAGACGATTTATCGTAGAATATAAAACCTAAATAGTCGGGCTGTAGAGCAGCGACTTCAGTCATATTCTCTTGATATTTCATTCCGCAAATTTTCAGTTTCATGATGTTCAAATTGTGTTGTTCTAAAATAAATTCAGTAAAACTTTATTTATTTAATTGGTTTATAAAATCGGTAGCACTTGCCCCAGGATTATTCGTTTTCATAAAGTTTTCACCTATTAAAAATCCTTGATATCCAAAAGGTTGAAGTTCTTTAATGGCTTCAACGCTGCTTATGCCGCTTTCTGATACTTTTACAAAATCGTTTGGTATCTGTGTGCTTAATAACTTACTGGTTTCTAAACTCACCTCGAAGGTTTTTAAATTTCTGTTATTTACACCCAGCATGTCTAAACTCGGCATAATCGATTTGTGTAATTCTTCTTCGTTATGTACTTCTAAAAGCACATCTAAATTTAAGCTTTTAGCAAACTCAGAGAATTGTTTTATTTCGTCTCGAGATAGAATAGCAGCAATAAGAAGAACAACATCTGCACCATAAGCCTTCGCTTCTAGCATTTGGTATTCATCGATTATAAATTCTTTTCTAAGTAATGGTAGGTTGCAACTTGCTCTTGCTGTTAATAAATCGTCTAGAGAGCCTCCAAAGTATTTTCCATCGGTTAGAACAGACATACCGCAAACGCCAGCATCTTGATAACCTTTTGCTACATCTTGAACATTTAAGTTGTTATTAATTACAGATTTTGATGGCGATCGGCGTTTATGTTCGGCGATAATTCCAGATTTACTATTACGTAAATTATTAGCAAGAGAAACGGTTTGTCTTCCGAATAAAACAGATTGTTCAAGTTGCGATGTTGGAATGAGTTGCTTTCTAAGAGCTACTTCATTTCTTTTATCTAATGTTATTTTGTCTAAAATGTTCATTTTTTAGTGTTGAGTTGGCAGAGTTTAATTTGAAGACGACTTCGACTTTAATGGTTATCTGCTTAATTCTAAACTTAATTTTTATGTGTGTGAGTAAGTCTGAAAACTGTGACTGCCACTGTTAACTTTTTTACTTACTCAGTTCAATTAATTTATCTAAACTTGTTTTTGCTTTTCCAGAAAACAGCGATTCTTTTGCTAGTTCAAAACCTTCTTGATGGGGAATTTGTTTTGAAGTAGCAATAGCTAAACCGGCATTAGCACAAACTACGTTGTTTTGCGCTTCAGTTCCTTTTCCAGAAATGATATCAACAAATATATTTGCGGCATCTTTTATGGTATCGCCACCAAAAATATCTTCTTGTTTAATTATTGAAACGCCTAAATCTTCAGGTGAAAAAAGTTTTTCGGTATGATTAGAAATAATTTTCGCTTTCCCTGTTAATGAAATTTCATCGTAACCATCTAAAGCGTAAACAATATTATAATTGTGCCCTGTGTTTTGAAATAAGAAACTATAAAGTCTTAAAACTTCTAAATTAAAAACACCTAAAACATGATTTTTTGGAAACGACGGATTTACTAAAGGCCCTAACATATTGAAAAAAGTTTTAACACCAAGTTCTTTACGAATAGGCGCCACGTTTTTCATTGCTGGGTGAAATAGTGGTGCATGTAAAATACATATACCTGCTTGGTCTAAAGCGCGTTTTAAAAAATCTTCATTATTAGAAAATTTCACACCTAAATGCTCCATAACATTTGAAGAACCTGATGTAGATGAAACTCCGTAATTTCCATGTTTAGAAACATGAACACCTGCACCTGCCGTAATAAAAGCCGATAGGGTAGAGATGTTGAATGTGTTTTTACCATCGCCACCAGTACCTACAATATCGATAGCGTTAAAATCGCTAAGATTTACCGGTAAACAAAGCTCTAGAAGTGCATCTCTAAAACCTTTTAGTTCTTCGAGAGTAATACTTCTCATCATAAAAACTGATAAAAAACATGCTATTTGGCTCGGGTTATACGCATCATTCGATATGTTTACCAAGATTTGTTTAGCTTCTTCGGTAGACAGGGTGTCGTGGTTTATTAATCTGTTTAGTAAGTTCTTCATTTCTGTAAAAGAGATAATTGTTACTTGTTATTAGTTGTTGGTTAATTATGTTTTTTCATCCGAGTGAGTACTGCTTCACTGCGACTGAATACTGCTTTTAATTCTCCACCCAGTTTTTTAATATCGCTTTTCCGTTAGGTGTTAAAACCGATTCTGGATGATATTGTACACCACGAACATCGTAAACTTTATGACGCAAAGACATAATTTGTCCGTTGGCATCTACCGATGTGGCTTCTAAACTTTCTGGTAAGTTTGGGTTTACTACCCATGAGTGGTAACGCCCAACCTCTATGTTTTTATCTAAACCTTTAAACAAAATTTCGTCGTCTACGGTTATAGTAACATTGGTTGCTACACCGTGGTAAACGTCTTCTAGGTTTATAAGCGAACCTCCGAAAACTTCACCTATGGCTTGTTGGCCAAGGCAAACACCTAAAATGCTCTTTGTTGGTGCGTAAGTTTCTATAATGGCTTTTAGTAAACCAGCTTCGTCTGGAATTCCTGGGCCTGGCGATAGTACGATTTTATGGAACGGTTTAACATCGTCTAGAGTGAGTTTGTCGTTACGTACTACGGTAACATCGCAGTTTAAATCTTCTAGGTAATGAACTAGATTGTATGTAAAACTGTCGTAATTATCTATGACTAGTACTTTCATATGTTTATTTTTTTTCAGATGACTCTGAATTTTATTTATTTTGTTAGTCGAGTAGGTGTTGGTTTACTTTGACTTTTTTATTTTTATCTGAGTAAGCTCTGTTAACTGCAACTACTCACTGTTGCTTTTTTTATTCATTCGAGTAAACACTGCCAACTGCTACTGAATACTGAGACTCTCTTCAAAGCTCTGACCCTTTTCGGGTAATGCCCAAATTATTTATATGTCTTCGGCTACTTTTATGGCTTTTGTTAATGCGCCGAGTTTGTTAAATACTTCTTGTAGCTCGCTTTCGGCATTGGATTTTGATACCATTCCGGCACCTGCTTGCCAGTTCAATTTATAATCTTTACTTAAAAAAGTACGGATCATGATGGCGTGATTAAAATTGCCTTCGAAATCCATAAAACCTATGGCACCACCGTAATAACCACGACTTGTTTTTTCGTACTGCTCGATAAGTTGCATGGCGCGGTGTTTTGGTGCTCCACTTAGAGTTCCTGCCGGAAAAGTGTCGGCTACAACTTGCATGGTTGAGGTGCTTTTGTGTTTTTTGCCAACGACTTTACTAACGAGGTGAATAACGTGCGAGAAAAACTGAACCTCGCGGTAGGTTACTACTTTTACTTCGCTGCCGTGACGACTCAAATCGTTTCGTGCAAGATCGACAAGCATTACGTGTTCGGCGTTTTCTTTGTCGTCTTTTTTAAGTTTTTCTGCTAATATTTCGTCTTTTTCCTCGTCGCCTGTACGTTTAAAAGTTCCGGCAATAGGGTGGATTTCTGCCATACCTTCGGAAACAATAAGTTGAGCTTCGGGCGAACTACCAAATATTTTAAAATCGCCATAATCGAAATAAAACAGGTATGGTGATGGGTTTATGCTACGAAGGGCACGATAGATATTGAAATCGTCGCCAGTGAATTCTTGTGAAAAACGACGTGATAATACGAGTTGAAAAACATCACCTCGTGCACAGTGTTTACGTGCTAACTCAACTTGGTTTTTAAATTCGTCGTCGGTTAAATTAGATTGTATATCACCTTTAGATTTGAAATTATAAGATGCAAAGTTTTGCACGTTTATAAGTTTATCAATGGCATCGATATTATTTTCGGCATCATCATAGCAATGCGCGAAAATATAAGCTTCGTTTTTGTAATGGTTTATGGCAATGATATTTTTGTAAACCGCATAATAGATATCTGGTATAACTACCGAGTTGTCTTTTTTGCTAATTTGTACATCTTCAAAATACCGTACGGCATCGTAAGCAGTGTAACCAAATATACCGTTGTTTATAAACTTAAAATCTTCGTCGGATTGTGGTTTAAAACGTTTGGTGAAATCGTGAATTTCATCGGCTACATTTATATCGCTTGTAATATTAAGTGAGGTTGAACTGCCATCTGGAAAAGTTTGCGATATCACTTCATTCTCTACCTTTATAGATGCGATTGGATTGAAACAGATGTACGAGAAGTTTTTATGACTTCTATGGTAGTCGCCACTTTCTAATAGAATGCTATTTGGGTATTTATCGCGTATTTTATAGTAAACGGATACAGGTGTAATGGTATCTGTTAATATTTTTTTGTGATGTGTGTATAGACTAAATTTTTCCATTTATTGTTTTTTGTATTTCGGCAAATGGCCAAAAAGTGAACAGTTTTAAAATAAAAAAAAGGCTTGTCGTGAATGACAAGCCTTTTGGATATTTTAAGTTTTAAATATACTCGGGTTTCTTCACGAATTTTAGTTTCGAAAGTTCCACCACCAAGAATTATTTAAAAATATGTTCATTGTTATTTTTTATGTTGGTTCAAATATAAAGATTGAAAAAGTATTAAACAAAACTTTATTCATTTTTTACGAAAAAACGAAAAATAGCTTTAGTTTGTTAGGGATTTCCTTTAAAAAAAAGACTGCTATAATAAGTACAGCAGTCTTGGTTGGTTACTAAGGGTTTAGGGAAACCCTACTTTGCTATTAACCTTAATTTTCTCAAAAGCGCAGTTAATTCCGCTTTTTCGTTAGTGGTTAGGCCAGCCACTAATTCGTTTTCTGTTGTTGTTAATATGTCGTCTGTTCTTTTTAATAAATCTAAACCTACATTGGTTATTGTTAAATCTATTTTACGTTTGTTTTCAGCATTAATTACGCGTCTTACACAGTTTTTAGCTTCTAGTTTATCTATCAATCGCGTGGTATTACTCATTTTGGTAATCATTTGTTCTTGAACTTCAGCTAAAGAAATAGGGTTGCCTTTTTGCCCGCGTAAAATTCTAAGCACATTAAATTGTGGTTCAGAAATTCCGTAAGGCTTAAGTGCTGAATTCATTTTAGAACTCACTTCGTTTATAGTTTGTAGTAAGCTAATAACCAATTTTTTATTTATAGGTAATTTAGAGTTTATATGTCGTGAATAGTCCATAATACGTACCAGTTAAATAACTGTTGTACATACAAATGTATGTAAAATTTTGAGGAATTTTCTGTTTTTGTATAAAAGTTTGTTAAACAGGCAGAAAAGTAAAATAAGATGAATTAATTTTATAGTTATGAAACGATATCTCTTTGTAATAACCGTACTGTTAATTGTGGGGTGCGGAAATAATAATAAAAAAAATAACGATTCAATTCAAGACATGGAAGTAACCGAAATTCAGTCTTCACCAGAAAGCGATTTTAATCTTGAGGTTTATGATTTTGAGGGTTTAAAACCATTTCTGAATAAGGAAGATGGTAAAATTCATGTTATCAATTTTTGGGCGACTTGGTGTGCACCATGTGTTAAAGAATTGCCATATTTTGAAAAGCTGAAGTCTGAATACGGTAATAAGAACGTAGATTTTACATTAGTGAGTTTAGATTTTCCACATATGTATGATTCTAAATTGAAACCTTTTGTTTTGAAACAACAATTAAAATCGAAAGTTATCGCTTTAGATGATGTTGATAGTAACTCTTGGATTCCGCAGATTGATGAAAGTTGGTCCGGCTCGTTACCAGCAACAATAATCTATAAAAACGGAGAACGTAAATTTTTTGAAAAATCTTTTACTTACGAGGAATTAGAGCATGAATTAAAGCAATTTTTAAATTAAACGTTATGAAAAAAACAATTAAAATAGTGTCGGTAATTTTGGTGGTGCTTTGTGCAAGTGCATTTACCTTAAAAACATCTAGCAGTGCTGGAGGCTATGGTATTGGTGATATTGCTGAAGATTTTTCTTTGAAGAATATTGATGGTGAAATGGTCTCACTTTCCGATTATAAAAATGCTAAAGGTTTTATAGTAACCTTTACTTGTAATACTTGCCCATATGCTGTAATGTATGAAGACCGAATTGTAGAGTTGGATAAAAAATATGCAAAGTTAGGTTATCCAGTAATTGCTGTCATGCCTAATAACGCAGATGTTATGCCTGGCGATAGTTTAGAGGCTATGAAAAAGCGTGCAGAAGAAAAAGGATTTACTTTTCCTTATTTAATAGATGAAAAGCAAGAAATCTATCCGAAATTTGGAGCAACAAAAACACCTCATGTTTTTGTTTTACAGAAAACAAACCAAGGTAATGAGGTGAAATATATTGGAGCAATCGACGACAATTATAAAGATGCAAATGCTGTAACAACTAAATATGTTGAAAATGCTGTAGATGCTTTGCTTAACGGAAAAGACGTTAAAGAAACAGAAACAAGAGCAATAGGTTGTGGTATAAAAGTATAATGAATTAATATGATTAGAAAGACTGATAAAAATCTGAGGTGTAATACTTCAGGTTTTTTTTCGTCTATCATGTTATAAATATTAAATTTGTTTTCAATAAAATATTAAACAAAAAAAGAACAACATAACAATGGAAGATTTAACACAAGAGGAGTGGACGGAGCAATTAGCCAAAGATGATAATGCGGTAATTTTAGACGTAAGAACAGATGCTGAGGTGGCCGATGGTATTATTGCTGGCGCGAAGCATATCGATATATATAAAGGACAAGAATTTATAAGTGAAATAGAAGCGCTGGATAAAAGCAAAAATTATTATGTGTATTGCCGTTCTGGCAACCGTAGTGGGCAAGCTTGTGCTATTATGGATCAATTAGGTTTTGCTAATGCATATAATTTAGAAGGCGGCATGCTTGATTGGACTGGTGATGTTGTAGATTTATAATAGTTTATGAAGAAAATTTCAATACTGATAACTATCTTTTTTTGTGCTATCATGTTTAACTGTAAAGCACAAAATGATGATATTGTTACTAAAGTAACGCCAGAAGAATTAGAGGTGCTTTTGAAAGAGCAAAAAGAGATGAAATTAATTGATGTTAGAACGCCAGAAGAGTTTGGTGCTGGGCATATTTCTAGAGCAG
The DNA here is from genome assembly GCF_004368925.1 of Algibacter lectus. NCBI lineage: Bacteria > Pseudomonadati > Bacteroidota > Flavobacteriia > Flavobacteriales > Flavobacteriaceae > Algibacter > Algibacter lectus. Next base: position 15,269 of record NZ_SORL01000014.1, on the reverse strand, counting down.
AAAATATTAATTTTTTCTCCGAAAATTTCTCTAAATCTTTAGCGGAATTAGATAAGGAAGAACCATTGATAATTTATTGTAAGTCAGGCCGAAGAAGTGGTAAGAGTATCGCTATTTTCAAGGAATTAGGCTTTACCAAAATATACGAATTAGAAGGCGGTGTTTTAAATTGGAAATCTAAAGATTTTGAGGTTAAAACAAAATAACTTGTAATTTTTACGTTTATCTGTTTTTTCTTACTGATAGTCTTTTTTATTCTTCTATCATATTTGTTTTCGCTAACTTTATTTTGATTTAAAAATATAGTTTAACCTACTGGTTTTTAAGTTTTAATTCTAATTAATCCCTCATAGAATTTATGGAAAATGGTTATGTCATTATTGGTATAATAGCCCTGCTCTTTGTTAGTATGTATGGCTATTCATATTGGTCTGTTTTTAAAGAAAAAGCCAGGCAAAAAGAAGAAGGTCTAATGCAGAAAAAAGCACAAGAAAAAAGGCGCCAAGACCGAGTAGAAAAGCAAGAAGCCTTGTTAGAACGCGTTCGTGTTTTTAATGAGCGCAAAGAAGAAAAACGAGCAGAAACCAGAATGCTTCGCAAAGTAAAAAAAGAGCAGAAAGTGAGTTAAGTTTCGTCTAAAATATTTTTTTTATAAACCATGTATGTTTTTTAATGTACATGGTTTTTTTGTGCCTTAAAAAAAAACTTTTTTAAAAAATAATAATACTGAGTAAGATTTAATTTCTATATTTGCATACCAGACCAGAACAGTATGGTTTTTTAAGTATGAATTTTGAAATTAACATAAATAGCGAAACACCAAAGTATCAACAATTAGTTAATGCTATAAATAACGAGCTTGCAAACAACAGGTTAACCAGTGGCGATGCCTTGCCATCGGTAAATGCGGTATGTAAATCTCTTCAGCTTTCTCGTGATACTGTTTTCAAAGCCTATTCTGTTTTGAAGGAGCATGGTGTAATCGAGTCTGTGCCAAACAAAGGTTATTATGTAGCCAATGAAACACGTAAAGTGTTATTGCTTTTAGATACCTTTAAAGCATATAAGGAAGTATTGTATCATTCTTTTGTAAATAATTTACCCGAAAATGTTATTACCGATATTCAGTTTCATCACTATAATATCGATAACTTCAAAACCATAATTAATAACAGTAAAGGCAAGTATTATAAATACGTGGTAATGACTTTCGATAATAAAGAAGTTGCTGAGGTTTTGTCCGATATTGACGATAGTAAACTGTTGTTAATAGATTGGAATGTACATGCTAAAAAGAACAATAATTTTGTTTTTCAAGATTTCGGAAAATCATTTTACACTACATTAAAGGAGGCGACGCCAGCTTTTCAGAAATACAAAAAAATAATACTTGTTTATCCAACATTTACACATCACCCTATAGAAACGGTAAAATATTTTAAAAGCTACTGTAAAGAAGCAGGTTTTAATTTTGATATTATTACCAACCCAAAAGAATTTATCATTAAAAAAAACGAAGCTTATATTAGTGTTAGTGATCGTGTTTTAGGCTTTTTTCTAGAGCAATGCCGTAGCAATAATTATGAGCCAGGTACAGATGTTGGGTTTTTATCATATAATGAAACACCTATGAAGCAATTTATCTACAAAGGTATTTCGGTTATTTCAACAGATTTTAAAGTGCTAGGTGCCAAAGCGGCAAGTTTTGTTAGTGAAGAAGCAAGAATTCAAGAATACATACCAACCAAACTAATTTTAAGAGACTCATTATAATGAATTACAACTTAGGAATCGACATTGGCAGTTCGTCAATAAAAGTCGCGTTAGTAGAAACAGAAACAGGTAAAAGTTTAGGTGTAGTACAAGAGCCTAAAGAAGAAATGGGCATGTTTGCGCAAAAAAACGGCTGGGCCGAGCAAAAACCAAACGATTGGTGGATGCATATTTGCAATGCCATTACACGTTTAAAAAAGCAATATAATGTAAGCCGTACAGAAATAAAAGGTATTGGTATTTCTTATCAAATGCACGGTTTGGTGGTGGTCGATAAAAATGGAGAACTATTGCGTAAAAGTATCATTTGGTGCGATAGTCGTGCGGTAGAAATCGGTCATAAAGCTTTCGCTGAAGTTGGTGAGGCTAAATGTGCCGAGCATTTACTTAATTCTCCAGCAAACTTTACAGCTTCAAAATTAAAATGGGTAAAAGATAACGAGCCCGATATTTATAGCAAAATTTACAAATTTATGTTGCCTGGCGATTATGTGGCGTATAAATTTTCAAATAAAATAAACACAACAATTTCAGGACTTTCCGAAGGCATCTTTTGGGATTTTAAAAACGATAGCGTAGCCAATTTTCTATTAGAACATTATGGTATTAGTGCAGATTTAATTCCAGACATTGTAGATACTTTTTGTAACCAATCTCAAGTTGATGAGCATGGCGAGCAAGAAAGTGGTATTGCAGCCGGAACACCTATTTATTACCGTGCCGGAGATCAACCAAATAATGCACTGTCTCTAAATGTTTTTAATCCAGGCGAAGTAGCTGCAACCGGCGGAACATCTGGTGTAGTGTATGCTGTAACCGATAGTCTTTCGGGTAAAGAAAGCACGCGAGTAAATAATTTTGCACACGTAAACTATACTAAAGAAAATAAAAATATAGGTAAGTTATTAAACATCAATGGAGCAGGAATACAATACCGTTGGTTATTAAATAATCTCGACGTAAGCTCTTACGAAGAGATGAATAATATTGCATCCGAGATTCCAATCGGGTCAGATGGAGTGTGTATTTTACCATTTGGAAACGGTGCCGAGCGTATGCTAAACAACAAAAGTATTGGCACGCGTATGGTAAACGTAAACCTTAACAATCATAACAAAGCACATCTATGTCGTGCTGCTTTGGAAGGTATTGCCTTTTCATTTTTATATGGCATGGAAATTCTAAAATCCGATGGTATTAAAGCTAGCGTAATCCGTGCTGGCAACGATAACTTATTCCGTTCCGAGATCTTTGCAAACACCGTAGCAACCCTAATTGGGCAAGAAATAGAAATATATAATACCACCGGAGCTATTGGTGCGGCACGTGCAGCAAACCTGCATAAAGGCGATTTTGAGGCCTTTGGAAAAACTATAATGGACAACGATCATGTTATGACTTTTATGCCGTTTAAAGACAAAACACCATACACCGAAGCATACAATAACTGGAAAAAAGAACTAGAACTCGTATTAAATAAATAAAATAAGGGCGTTACCACAAGGGGCGGGCTTTACGTTACAAGTCCTCGCACTTCCTGCGTCAGGCTGTGGGCTTTTCACTGCAATCCCTAACGCAAACAAACATTAGAAAAATAAAAAATAATATCAACAAATAATTTAACATTATGGCTACTAAAGAATATTTTAAAGGCATTAGCAACATTAAATTTGAAGGTAAGGAATCTGATAATCCATTAGCATTCAAATATTACAATCCGGACCAGGTTGTAGCAGGAAAAACCATGAAAGAATGGTTTAAATTTTCAATTGCTTACTGGCATACATTCTGTGGGCAAGGTGGAGATCCATTTGGTCCAGGAACACAAAGTTTTGAGTGGGATAAATCATCAGATCCAATTCAAGCAGCAAAAGATAAAGCCGATGCAGCTTTCGAATTTATTGGAAAAATGGGATTCGATTATTTCTGTTTCCACGATTTCGATTTAATTCAAGAAGGTGCAACATTTGCAGAGTCAGAAAGTAGATTAGAGACTATCACAGATTACATAAAAGGTAAACAAGCCGAAAGTGGTGTAAAATTACTTTGGGGAACAGCAAACTGTTTTTCTAACCCACGTTACATGAATGGTGCTTCTACAAATCCAGATTTCGATGTGGTAGCTAGAGCAGGCGGACAAGTAAAATTAGCTTTAGATGCGACTATTAAATTAGGTGGTGAAAACTACGTATTCTGGGGAGGTCGTGAAGGTTACATGTCTTTATTAAATACTGATATGGGGCGTGAATTAGATCACATGGGACAATTTTTAACCATGGCTAGAGATTACGCAAGAGCTCAAGGTTTTAAAGGAAACTTTTTTATCGAGCCTAAGCCAATGGAGCCATCTAAACACCAATACGATTTCGATTCGGCTACAGCTATCGGTTTCTTAAGAGAATATGGTTTAGATAAAGATTTCAAAATAAACATAGAAGTAAACCATGCTACATTAGCACAACATACGTTCCAACACGAAATTGAAACGGCTGCAAAAGCTGGTATGTTAGGTAGCTTAGATGCTAACCGTGGCGATTACCAAAATGGTTGGGATACCGATCAATTCCCAAACAATATTCAAGAAACAACAGAAGCTATGTTAGTTTTCATGAAAGCTGGTGGTTTACAAGGTGGTGGTGTTAATTTCGATGCTAAAATTAGAAGAAACTCAACCGATTTAGACGATGTTTTCCATGCACATATTGGTGGAGCAGATACTTTTGCTAGAGCATTATTAACAGCCGATAAAATTATTACAGATTCAGCTTACGATAAATTACGTAAAGAGCGTTACAGTTCTTTCGATGCTGGAAAAGGTAAAGATTTTGAAGCTGGTAAATTAAACTTACAAGATTTGTATAAAATTGCTCAAGATAATGGTGAACTGCAATTACAAAGCGGTAAGCAAGAATTGTTTGAGAATATTATCAATCAGTATATCTAGATTCTAGAATAAGAGAATAGAATTCATTTCAAAAGAGCTCGAAAATCATTAGGTTTTCGGGCTTTTTTAATTTAATAACTCTCTTTTTTCTGTTATTTTAAAACAGCGTTCTTCTCCTAAAAATAATGGGTTTCCATGTTTTTCAGACCAAAAACCTTCAAGTAAATCGGGGGTTAGGCATTTGTAAACCACAACACCTTTGTAGATTTTTTGGTCTTCACCTTCATAATTAAAATTAATAACGAGTATGTTGTTTTTAAAAAAACCGGTTCCGGTTTGTGTCTGTGAGTTTCCAATAATCCATTGCGCTTCAATTCTTTGGTTTGCATCAATAGATAGATTTAGATGGCCTTGGTAAGGTGTTTTTTCTTCATCTTGATTAAAACCTTCAATAGTATATTTTCCGATGATGTCGTTTACAGTCATATTGGGCAAAGTTATTGATTTTAAGTAACGAATTCCTTAGAAAGTTTGGATAACTATTCTAGAAATGTTTAAATTGGAGTATTATTGCATAACTGATTTCTTACGGGAATTAAATTAATTTAAAAATTAAATTTTGATTAAATACGTTTGCTTTTTATTGTTTTCTATGAGTTTGTTTGCTCAAGATATTAGTATACCTACTAAGTTTTTAGAAGATGGTAATTTATATAAAAATTTAGATAAGACCTCAAATCAATTATCAGAACCTGTAGTGGCGTTCAGTATAAATGATAAGTGTGTTGTTATTGGTTTTTTAGGAAGAGATAATTATAAAGTTCGGTTTAAAGAATGGGAAGGTATTGTTAAGGATATCGACTTGTTGGTTACCGAAAAAATGTCCGATTTATATTTCGATTTTCAAGAAAAAGAAAGTTTAAAAGCTATTGAGTTAGAGAAAAAACGAAAGCAAGAAATGCAAGAGCTTATTCAATATGGCGAAGTGCTTTCAGATGAAAAAAGACAAAAAATAATAAATGATTCTATAGCAGAAAGAAAAGCTAAAAACCTTGAGAAGTTAAGAGTAGCAGATTCTATTGCACAGGTAAAAGCTTTAGAACAAAAGGAGTTAGAGCGTTTGCGTTTACAAAAAATAAAGACTCAAGAATTAAAATTTGCTGCGGAGCGAGAAGCGCAGCGTGTAAAAGATTCTGTAGCTAAAGCCAATGCCGAAGAGAAAGCGCGTTTGGAAAAAGAGCAAGCTTTAAAGTTGAAACAAGAAGCAGAACAAGAGCTACAGCGTAAAAAAGATTCGATCGCTCAAGCGAAAATAGCAGAGAAAGAACGCTTAGAATTAGAAAAAGAACGGGCTAAAGCTTTAAAAAAAGCAGAGCAATTAGAGGCACAGCGAATTGAAGATTCTATAGCTAAAGCAGAAGAAGCAGAAAAAGAACAAGCTGCTATTAGAAAAAAAGAGGCCGAACTTGAAATAAAACGCGTTAACGATTCTATTGCACAGGCAAAAGTAGCCGAGAAAGCACGCCTAGAATTGGAGCAAGAACGTGCTAAGGCTTTGAAAAAGGCAGAGGAGCTAGAAGCTAAGCGTATTGCCGATTTTAGAGCAAAAGCAGAAGCTGAAGAAAAACAACGTTTAGAGAATGAAAAAGCAGAAACTCTAAAACAAGCCGAAGCCTTAGAAGCTAAACGTGTTGCAGATTCTATTGCAAAAGTAGCTAAAGAAAAAGAAATACTGCTTAAATATGAAAGAGCTGAAGCTTTAAAACGTGCCGAAGCAATGGCCTTAAAAAAAGCAGAAGACCTAAGAATAAAACAAGTAAAAGACTCGATAACCCAAGCAAACGAAGCTACAAAGCAGCGTATAGAGCGGGAGCGTTTGGAGGCTTTAAAGCGAGAAGCTGAATTAAAAGAAGTTCGCAGAAAAGATTCTATAATACAGGCAAAAGCAGCCGAAAATAAACGCTTAGAGCAAGAAAGGTTAGAAGCTTTAGCTTTAAAGCAAGCTGCAGAGATAGAAGTTAAGCGTGTTAGTGATTCGATTATAAAAGCAGAAGAGGATGAGAAAAAACGTTTAGTTTTTGAAAGAGAAAAAGCAATAGCGCGAGAGCGCTCAGCAAAATTAGAAGCTAAGCGTATAAAGGATTCTTTAGATTTAGTACAAGTAGCCGAAAATAAACGATTAGAAATTGAAAGAGAAAATGCTAAGGCTCAAAAAATAGCAGCAGAATTGGAGGCAAGTCAATTAAAAAAGGCTCTTGAAAAAGCAGAAGAGGAAGCTTTGAAAAAGGAACGTTTGGCACTTGCTTATAACGAAGCTTTGAAGCGTCAGGCCGAGCAGGAAGCTGCTAGAATTAGTGATTCTATAAATAAAGCTAACGCGGCGCATATTAAACGTTTAGAAATCGAGCATGCTTTGGCTCTACAAGAAGCAGAGAAACAAAAGGCTTTAAATAACCAGGCCGATGCCATAAAACAGGCGGTTGAGCTAGAAGCGAATAGAATTAGAGATTCCATAGCTCAGGTTAATGCTAATAAAGAGCAAGAGAGTAATCGTATTGCCGAAAATCAAAACTCGGAACGTATGCAATTTCGTAATAATTGTCATTATTTATTAGATGAATATGACGATTTTACTAAAAAAACAACCATAAAAACAGAGGCTTATACCATAAGTGAAAAGGTAAATGTCGAGCTATTTAAATACGGTAAAAAGATTTCTGTTTTCATTAATGCTTCTATAGATTTAGGTTGTGTTAGTTATCTATCTAACAGCCGTTCTAATGTGGTGGTGCAGTTGGAAAACAATCAATCTGTAACCTTGTATCACTCATGGAATATGGAGTGTGGTGAGTTTTTGTTTAAGGCAGATTTAACGAAGTCGCAAATTCTAAGCTTAGAAAAATCGCCTATAAAATCGCTTAAATTAAGAGGGACAAAAGGTATTAGAGAAATTGACAACATAAGTTATAAAGAGTTTTTTATGGATAAGCTAAGATGTGTTGAGTAGGAATATGCATTAGTTTTTTGTTTATCCTTTTAAAAACGGGTGATATGCTTGTTTTTATTTGAAAAAGGGTGTTTTTCCTCTTATGCGCTAATTTTATAGTCGTTAACTTTGAGGTTACACAAAATCAATGTAATATGAAATCTTTTAATCCATTTTTAATTATTCCCTTACTGTTGTTTGCTTTCATTTTTTCTAGCGGTGCGCTAAAAGGAGAAGAGCCTATAGACAATATTAAACCCCAAGACGATATACTTAAAAAACATTTAATTTCTTCCGCTCAGGGTAAAGAAATGTTTGCTGAATTTGATAAAAATAGAGTTCAGGTTCTCGATTCAAAACTTCAAGATTTATACAGAGACCGTAATTTTGAGGATACTAAGTTTATATGGTATTCTTTAGATGAAATTAAGGCATATTTAAAGTATATTGAATCTATTCAAAAAGCAAATCCAAAACAAGATGTTTCTGGTCTTAGAATATATTTTGCTGCTTATCCTAATTCTGAAAATTTTGAAAGTGGAAGAACAATTAATCATCCTAAACAGCAAACTGTTTTTATGATACCTACTGTTGCTGTAGAAGGAGGAGATAAAGAATATAATAATCTAAACCATTTACCATTTATTATACAATCTAGCACTTCCAATAAATTAAAAGGTCAGTTTGAGATAGTAGAAGAATTTATGGATGATCATAACAAAAAAGAACGTCTTGAGTTATTTAGAAAACAAGCTAAGAAGATTGAAAAAGCTGGTATAGGTTTTAGTGCTAGTTTATTTTCTGCTGAAACTGAAGAAACTAGCACCATTTATAATGAAGGAGAAATGACACCTCCACCGTACAAAGATTAATATAACCTATAAGAAAATATATGATTTTAGACATTTCGTTTATTACAATAAGAAGTTCAATAAAGTATATAGAACTTTTTGCTGCTATTGTGGGATCTTTTTATTTCTATAAGTATAAACGGGAGTTCTTAAAGTATTTTTTAGTGATATTGTGGTACACTGCAGTTAATGAGTTTTTAGGCTTTACCTTAACAAGAATGGGAGTTGCTGTAAATGTTATTATTTATAATATTTTTCATTTTATCAATTTTTCATTTTTGTTTATATTATTCAATAAATGTTTGAAGATAGAGCGACACAAGAAATTCACTAAAATATTTTTATTGATCTATGTACTAAGTTTTTTTATAAACATGTGTTTTGAAAATTACTTAAATCAAATACAAACTATTCCATATTTAATAGCATCTGTTCTGTTAATAACGAGTATTGTTTTTTATTTTTCAGAAATATTAAATACTGATGAGGTACTTTTTATAAAAACAAATATCATGTTTTGGGTTAGTGTTGGTTATTTGCTTTATTTAGCCGGAAACATACCCGTTCGTGTGGTTAGAAATTATCTTTATGAGTTGGTAGATTTAAAGTATATTCTAGAAATAAGTAGTGTTTTAAGTATAGTAATGAATATTTGTTTTATTTTCGGGTTTATATGGGGAGAGAAGGACAAGCAATATTAGTTGCCGTTTTTACATTAGTTTTTTTATGTTTAATACTTGTAGCGCTATTTGTTGTTTTTAACAGAAGAAAAAATCTTTTATTATTAAAACAAAAAGAAATAGAAAAGCAATTTGAGCAGGAAATTGCTAAAACTCAAATAGAAATTCGAGAAGAAACCTTTAGAAATATAAGCTGGGAATTGCATGATAATATTGGGCAGTTATTAACGCTGGCCAAAATACAAATTCAGGATCCAAAAAATATTGAAGATGTAAAGCTAACGCTAAACAAGGGGTTAACAGAGTTGAGGTCGTTATCTAAACTTATTAATCCGGAGGCTTTAAAGTTAATGCGTTTTACCGAGGCTGTTACACAGGAAATTGAACGTTTTAATAGGCTTAATTTTATTAAAGCATCTATAGAGGTTTTAGGTGAAGAAAGAATAATTAATGAGAAAACGGAAATAGTGTTATTTAGAATTTTGCAAGAATTTTTCTCTAATACCATGAAGCATGCTAAAGCAAGGCATTTAGATGTAACGTTACATTACAAAGCGGACGAGCTATTAATAATGGCTAAAGATGACGGGAAAGGTTTCGATATGAAAGAGCCTAATAGCTTCTCGGGTATAGGATTGTCGAACATAAAAAGTAGAGGGCAACTAGTAAATGCAGGTGTTAATATTTTTTCTAAACTAAACCAAGGCACGCAGTTAACAATAACATATAATTATAAATCATGAATCCATACAAGGTAGTCATTGTTGAAGATCATATTTTATTGTCTCAGGCAATTGCTGGGCTAGTTAATGCGTTTAGTAAGTTTGAAGTGCCATACCAATGTAATAATGGGCAGGAATTATTAGATAAATTGAAGCTTCCTAGTAATATTCCAGACGTCGTCTTAATGGATGTTAATATGCCTATTTTGAATGGGATAGAAACTACTGGGGTTTTAAAAAAAGAGTATCCGCAGATAAAAGTAATAGCTCTTTCGGTGGAAGGTGCAGAGGGAACTATTATAAAAATGCTTAAAGCAGGAGCAAAGGGATATTTACTTAAAGATGTTGAAAAAGAAATTTTAGAAACGGCTTTAAAAGAGGTGATTTCTACAGGGTACTATCATACTAAAGAAGTGTCTAGTATTTTAGTTAATTCTTTAAATGATGAGCATAGTGCGGTTTATCAATTAAAAGAGCGTGAACTAGAGTTTATAAAACTAGTATGCTCTGAATTAACCTATAAAGAAATCGCCGAAAAAATGTTTTTAAGTCCTAAAACAATCGATGGTTATCGAGATGCCTTATTCCAAAAACTCCATGTAAAAAATAAAATTGGTTTGGTGCTTTATGCTATTAAAAATAAAATTGTGCATTTGTAAATTGGCATAAAATCATTCTCTCTAAAATTATTTGTAATACTTTTTTAGCTTATTTAAGTCCTTTATTTACATAAAATTAAAGGGTTTACTCGTTTTATTTTCATAAAACACCCTTGTTTTCTTCGAAAAACGGTATCTTTTCTTCAATTAGCTTTTGTTTTGTCGGGTTTGTGTTACATTCCTAGATTATTTAGCTCTATTTTTGTTACAATCGATTATTTTATAATAGTCCCTGTATTATTGATTAATTGGCAGCGCCCCAAAATTTGAACAGGCTGTTTTACAAAATTTACTTACATGAAAAGAATATTACTCTTTATATCTGTATTCCTTTTTTTTATAACCAATAGTTTTGCTCAGTTAGATAGTGAGCATTATTTACCACCATTAAAACAAGGAACCAATAATCAATCAATTAATCAGCAGGCTATTTATTTGTCAACACCCGCAACGGAAGGAACATTTAATGTTGAGGTTTATATAGGCACCAATACTGCATCATCTTTAACCATTTCCTTGTCTAATGGGGCACCTTACACTATAGATTCTTCTACAACAGGGTTAAGTTTAGGTAATGGCGATAATGGTATTACTTTAATAGATAATGTGAGTACAGGTATAGCTTTATCAACAGCAGGGTTGCGGTTTGTAGCTCCTGGAGGTCAAAAATTTTACGTTAATTATAGAGGGCGTTCTGGTGCGCAAGCCGGTTCGTTAACATCAAAAGGAAAAGCTGCGTTAGGAACAGATTTTAGATGGGGAGGTATTGCGAACAATGCTTCCAATGGTACGCTATCTACAAGTTTAGGTATTATGGCTACAGATCCCGGGACTACAACGGTTACTGTTTTTGGTTATGATCCTGGTTGTATTTTTAGAGAACCATCCGGTATTCCTGCTAGTTCTCCAGATTTTTTAACCATAACACTTCAACAATACCAAACTTATGTCATAGAAGCTCCAAAAAACGCAACCACTGCAAATATTGATGGTTGGTTAGGAGCGACGCTTACTTCTGATAAAAAAATAGCAATAAGTGTAGGAGGTTTAAATGTTGGAGTAAGAACGGGATCTGGGTCTCGTGATGTTGGTCTAGATCAGCCAGTACCTACAAATGTTTTAGGTCGCGAATATGTTTTTGTGAGAGGAAATGGAGCGTCAGGTAATGAAACAGAATTTGCTATTATAGTGGCAACTCAAAATGCAACCGATGTGTTTGCTGGAGGTGTTTATCAGGGTACTATTAATAATGGGGAGTATTTAGAAGTAGCGAATTGGTCTGTGAATTCGGCAGGTGGAAATATGTATATTCAAACATCGAAAGAAGCTTATGCATATCAATGTTTATCTGGTTTGTCTGGAAGGCAAACTTTAGGGATGAATTTTATAGCGCCTGTAAATTGTTTATTACCAAATATTTTAGATGAAGTTTCAAGTATACATCGTATTGCTGGTGTTAATTCGAATGAATCTGCTTTAACAATTTTAGCATCGACGTCTACACCAGATAGTTCTATAGAGGTAACCGATGGGAATGGGGTTATTGTTGGACCTCTGGTTTCTACACCTGTTGCTGGAACAGCAGATTGGAAAACTTTTTTTATAAATGGATTAACAGGTGAGGTTAATGTAACATCAACAGGACCAATAGCAGTTGGTACATTTATGTCTTTTGGCAGTAACGCAGGTCTCGCTGGGTATTTTTCTGGCTTTGATACCGTACCAATAGTGGAGCTAGATATTACCGGAGGTGGTTGTTTGCCAGGAGCCGATGTTATTGAAATTACTGGTGGTTTCGATGCTTATCAATGGTTTGAAAATGGTGTAGAAATTTTAGGAGAAACTACTAATGTATATACACCTTCGGAACCTGGAGATTTTTTTGTGAGAGTGACCAGAGGTACTTGTACTTACGATTCTGCGGTTATATCCGCTTATAATTGTGATCCGGAATTAGTGCTAACTAAAGTCGTAGATACATCACCCGTTTTAGAAGGTGATAACGTTATATTTACAATTAGCGTCGAGCATTTAGGGATAAACCAAGTAACCAATTTAGTTATTAATGATTTACTTCCTCCGGAATTAACTTTTGTTAGTGGAACGCCTTCATATGGAACTTGGTCGGCACCTAACTGGTCTATTGGAGATATGTTTAGTGGAGAAATACATACTATTGAAATTGTTGCTTCGGTAAATGAAGTAACCGCAACCACTACGGTAACCAATGTTGTTGTTAATACACAAACAGAAATTGAAGGCGATGTTTTACTCGATGATGAAACTGAAGATGTAAATATTATAAATAGCGAAATAGAAGTTACTAAGGTTGATAGAGCTGCTGTAGATGGTAGTTATGATACCTTAGGGGAAGTGATTACTTACGATTTTATTGTTACAAATACGGGAGATACAGCTTTAACGAATATTACAATTACCGACCTTAAAATAGATTCAGGAAGTTTAACACCTAGTTCTGTTGCAAATTTAGCCATAGGAGCATCGGCTAATTTTACAGCAACGCATACTATTACTCAGGCAGATATTGAAGCGGGGCAAGTCGTTAATTCCGCTACAGCGAATGCTACATTAGCTAATGGTTATGTTATTTCTGATGTATCTGATGATCCAGATGATACAAATAATGCAGTAGACGATCCAACTATAACACCAATTGAACAATTGGGAGGTTTAGAAGTGGAAAAAATAGCACAACCAGCTTCAGATGGTTTATACGATGATTTAGGGGAAGTAATCGCTTATGAAATAACCGTAATTAACACGGGTAATGTAAGTTTAAATAATGTAACGGTAACAGATGGAAATGCAGATTCTGGAAGTATCTCTCCTGCTACTTTACCTAATCTACCAGCAGGAGCGTCATTTGTTTTTACAGCTCAACATACTATTGTACAAGCCGATTTTGATAATGGAAACGTTACAAATACAGCTACAGCTAGTGGAACAGAGCCTGTTGAAGGTACTACGATTTCAGATGATTCTGATGATCCAACAACTGCAGCTCCTAATGATGCTACTGTAGTATCAATTCCTCAATTTGGACAATTGCAAGTTACAAAAGTAGATTTGACAGCTGCAGATGGAGCCTATGATGCTGTTGGAGAGTCTGTTATTTATTCTATCGTGGCAACAAGTGTTGGTAATGTAACTCTAACTGAAATTAATATTGTAGATCCAAATGCTGATGTTATTGTTTTGTCTAGCACTACAGGTACAGATGCAGATAATTCTGACGGTATAGTTGATACCATGCAACCTACAGAAACGGCAACATTTACAGTAACTCACTTTATTACGCAGGCAGATTTAGATAAAGGGGAAGTAGTAAATAGAGCAACAGTAGGAAGTCTTGATCCAAACAATGGTAGTGTTACAGATTTATCTGATGATCCAGATGATAATACAACAACTGATAATTTTAGTAGCGGAATTACAGCAGCAGATCCTACTATTACGCCATTAATTTCCATACCATCTTTATCGGTTTCAAAAATTGTAGATGATTATTTTAATGTTACAGAAGGGCAAACCATAACGTATACCTATGTGGTCACTAATGATAATAATGTCACTATTGATAATGTCACTATTGCTGATGTTCATGTAGCGGATGGAACAATAACGACTCCTGCATTGCAAAGCACAACAGGAACAGATGCTGATAATTCAGATAATGAAATAGATACTTTAGCACCGGGAGAAACAGGAACATGGACAGCTACTTATCAAGTAACGGCTGCAGATATTTCAAATCAAGCAGATATAACAAATACCGTAACAGCAACAGGTAATGCAAAAACGGGTAATTTTGTAGATCCAACGGCAGATGTTACCGTTACCGTACATCCAATAGATACAATTTGTAGTGATGAAACATTAAATCATGACTTAACAAGTGATAATAATTTTGTAGGAGAAACATACAGTTGGTCTGCTACAGATAATCCAAATGTTACGGGAGAGACTTTGTCAACAACGTCGGCGACTTTAATTGCGGATACTTTAGTTAATATATCTGGAGTCGATCAAATTGTTGAGTATGCAATTTCAGTAAATGTAGGTGGAGATATTAATGATGTTTATGTCTATCAAGTAACAGTGCATTCTCAATTAGTGGTTCCGGAAGATGAATTTGATTTTGTAGATTGTCCAGCCGATGCAGTTCAACCGGACACTCCGATTGTAAATGATTCAAATGGATCACCTATTACACCTGTAATAACAGCTAATACGGATCCAGTTTGTGAAGGAGATAAGGTTTATACTTTTACTTATACGGATCCAGTTTGTGCTGGAAATGTTGCCGTTTATACTTTTACCTACACCATCGACATGCCCGATGGTATGACTATTCCTGCAAACGAAAGTAGTACCGTAGATTGTCCAGCAGATGCCACCGATCCAGGAGCACCAGCTACGATAAAAGATAACTGTGGCAATGATGTTGTACCAACTTTACTAACAACTCCAAGTGCAGTAGCCTGCGAAGGTGACATGATTTGGGAATACGAGTATAGAGATTGCGCAGACAACGTTCAAGTTTGGCAATACACCTACACGATCGACATGCCTGATGGTATGACGATTCCGGTTAACGGAAGTAGTACCGTAGATTGTCCAGCAGATGCCACCGATCCAGGAGCACCAGCTACGATAAAAGATAACTGTGGCAATGATGTTGTACCAACTTTAC
>NZ_SORL01000013.1:0-199963 GCF_004368925.1 Algibacter lectus | reverse complement strand
ACTAAACAATATACTTATGAACTTTATAGCTAATTACGTTGCCGTTTTTAGCGGCTGCAAACTTACAACCTTTTCTGAAACTCACAATGTTTTTTAATTCTTTTTTTAAAAGTTTTTTACAACTTTTAAAATCTTAATCAATCAACCTGTTTATGAACGTTACGCCTTTAAAGTTTTACCTTTTTTAGCGGGGTGCAAATATAGATCCCTTTTTGGTTCTGGCAACCTTTTTATTAATGTTTTTTTCAAGTTTATTTCTATTCTCGCTTAATAAGCTTATTTTAAATGAATTGACTCTATATTAATTTTAAATTTCATTAAGCAACGTCTTTTCTATATTTGTATTTCTTAGGATTTGCACTAATTACAACGGACAACACCCGCGTAAAGGATTAATGCGGCATCCTTTTTTTTAAGAATGATTAGACATATAGTATACCAAATAATCTAATACTTATTTATTTAAACAAACCAATTGTAATGGTAACAAAAAAAAAAAAAAAAAAAAGATATAGCGGAAAGCCCGACCTATTAATGTGCAACAAAGGCACATTAATGGGATACACTCAAATTCTCTTTTAACTATTAATGATAAAATAAGCTCTCGATATATACTATAATAAGGTAATTATAATATTAAGATTTTTGCTACCAAGTAGATTTAACCACCAGTTGGTAAACTAACATAACTAAAACATGTGAATTCTATATTTAAGAGGAAAGTATGGAAAACAAAAAAGCTTCATATTTCTATGAAGCTTTTAGAGCGAGAGACCGGGTTCGAACCGGCGACATTCAGCTTGGAAGGCTGACGCTCTACCAACTGAGCTACTCTCGCATTTCCGGGTGCAAATATACACACAATATACTTATCTATCAAAATAAAATTTACATTTTTTTCAAAAAATGATAGCCTAAAATTTTAAATCCTTCATTAAAATAAAATTTATGCGAGCCATGATTTGATACATAGGTATTTAGCTCTACAGCCTCGCATCCTTTATTTTTTACGTAATTGTAAATCCATTCAAAAAATTGTGCTCCAAAACGTTGTCCTCTATACTTTTCATCTATAAAAACATGATCTACCTCGACACTCCTACCTGAATAATGACGGGTGCAAAACCATAACCCGCAAACACCAATAAGTTCATTATCTTTAAAAAGAGCCGCGCATTCATAATTTTGCATAAACATTTCAAGAAAACGTTCTCGTAAAACAACATCGTCAACTTGGTTATTGTTTAATTTTTGAACTAAAGGAATTATTAAGTCTATATATTGTTGATCAATAATTTTAAATACAATAGCCATTCTTTTTTTTAGTGAAGATAAATATTTTAATTAAGTTTGATTTTATGAAAAAACAAAATTATACCGTAAAGCAAATACAAGCAGTTGACGCGTATACCATACGACATCCTGTTTTAAGGAAGGGCAAACCCATAGAATCTTGCATCTTTGATGGTGATGATTTAGAAACAACCTTACATTTTGGTATTTATAATACTGAAGAACTTATTGGAGTCTGTTCTTTACTAAAAAACAATAACCCGAAGTTCTCAGAATTGAATCAATATCAACTCCGAGGTATGGCTATTTTACAACATCAACAAGGTTTAGGGATTGGCCACATATTATTAAAGTATTGCGATACTATATTAAAGGAAGAAAAAACAAATCTGATTTGGTGTAATGCTCGAGAGGTTGCTGTTAATTTTTATAAAAGGAATGGATACCGTGTTATTGGCCACTCCTTTAACATAAAAGGTATTGGACCACATTATGTAATGAAAAAGCAATTGAATCTAAGTGACTGATGAGTAAAAAGAGTGTCTAACCTATATAATTCATTTTTTTTGTAATTTCACAACTACCAAAACACCAACCACCATGAGAGGAAAAAATCTAAAAGTAAGACTATTAATAGGTGCCGCAATCGCATTGTTTTTTGTTTTTAAACGATGCAGCCAACGTGAAGAAAACCCATACACGGGTAGAACTCAAACTATCTCGATGAATGCCAATGAAGAAATTGCCATTGGTTTACAAAGCGCCCCACAAATAGCACAGCAACACGGTGGTTTACATGAAAACAATCAATATCAAGCTTTGGTAGATAATGTTGGAAACAAATTAGTAAATAATAGTATTGCAAGAGAAACACCTTATAAGTACGAATTTCATTTACTCGCCGACCCAAACACAATTAACGCATTTGCTCTTCCGGGTGGTCAAATATTTATTACATACGCTTTGTTTTCTCAATTGGAGAATGAAGATCAGCTAGCTGGTGTTTTAGGTCATGAGGTTGGTCACGTTCTTGGGCGCCATAGTGCCGAACGTATTGCCGAGAGTGAATATTGGCAGGGCTTAACCACTGCCGGATCTGTGGGTGCAGACATGGGAGGCTTAGTTAGTGGTATTGGACAAAACACATTACTTACAAATGGGCGTGATGATGAACTTGAAAGTGATGAATTAGGTGTCCGCTTTATGCTAAAAGCAGGTTACAATCCTGAAGAAATGATTGGCGTTATGGAAATATTGAAAGCTGCTGCGGGACCAAATCGTGTTCCAGAGTTTAAAAGCACACATCCTGATCCAGATAATAGAATTGAAAAAATTAGAGAAGCTATTGAAAAATATAAAGGTTTATAAATATAGAAATGACTTAGACTAAAACAAAAAAAAGACTGCTTTTAGAGCAGTCTTTTTTTTGTTTTGATTTGTTTATATTTTAGTATTCGCGGTATTCACCAGCACCTATATTAAATGTTAATGAAAAACGTAACGTATTTTCTAAAGGACTCTGAACTTTAGAAGCTGAGAATAGGTAAGATAAATCTATATTTACCACATTGGCCTTAAATCCTGCTCCTAGAGCAAAAAACTTTCTAGCTCCTTTTTCTTCACTTTCGTTAAAGTACCCTGTTCTGAATGCAAAAGAATCTTGATATACATATTCAGCTCCTAATGAATATGTAAACTCTTTAATTTCCTCACTAAATCCACCTGGTGCATCTCCAAAAGATTGAAACATACCTGCTAAAAAACCAACATCTTGAGATTGCCCTTCATAAATAACATTATTTGTTTCGCTTATTAGAACATCTCCATCATCTTCATCATAAGTTCCATTATCATTATTGTCTTCAAAAACAATTTCTGTTCCTAACTTTGGCGGTGTTGGCACTAATAATTTGGCAACTTCTGCTGTTACTGCTATTTTATTATAATCGTCGAATATAAAATCAAAACCTGCTCCTAAACGCAAGTTAGTAGGTTGAAAATTTTCTACCCCACCTTCCTCGTAAGAGAATTTAGGACCAATATTTTGAATAGCAAATCCCATTCTCCATCTTCCATTAAAATCAGTATAAGCTTCTTCTTCACTTTGATAAAAACCTGAAATATCTACCCCAAACGTACTTGCCGCTGTAGCATCACCACCTAAACCACTTAGCTTTAAATCGGATCTCATGTAACGCATAGCAACCGACATAGCAAACTCTGGAGATAAACGTAAAGCATATGATGCATCTAAAGTAAACTCATTGGGTCTTTGTATTAAAGCATTCACAAATTCGTTTTCACGGAATTCAATATCTCCCAAAGAGAAATATTTTAAACTGGCTGCAAAAGCACTACGATCATCAATGCGATTAAAATATGTTAAGTTTCCTAAAAAAATATCGTTAACTAACTTACTTAAGTATGGCGTATAACTAACACCTACTCCAGATTTAGTTTCTGAAAAAGCATACTTTGCAGGATTCCATTGTTGAGAAAAAGCATCTACAGAAGTTGCAACCCCCATATCTCCCATAGCTGCCGCGCGAGCATCTGAAGTAATTAATAAAAAAGGAACGCCTGTTGTAATAACTCTAGAATCTCTTTCGTTTGGAATAATTACTGTAGTTTCTTGAGCATTCATTTTTACAACAAAAACGAATGATAATAATAAGAGTACTTTAGTTTTCATGAATTAATATTTAGTTGCAATATATATTTTTTTATAGAATTACTAGCTTTTCAATTTTTTCTACCGTTTTATTTAAAAGGTTAGAATGGACTTTTAATTTGTAAATATAAACACCTTTACCAATTTTATCGCCAAAATCGTCACGACCATCCCAAACAATGTCTCTAGATAGCGAACTTGTAACATTAAAACCGGTAGCTGTTTGTCCGTTTAATGTTCTAACCAATTTTCCAGAAACAGTGAATATCTGTATAGAAACGTCTAAAGGGTCGGAACTATTGTGATTGAACCAAAATTCTGTATAATTTACAAACGGATTTGGGTAATTCAATACATTATTAATAACCAAAGCCTCATCTTTATCATAAACAATAAACTGAATCTCTGATACAGCAGAATTATTATACACATCCCAAGCTTTGAGTGTTAATGTGTGCAAACCGGGTTCTAAATCCCTAAACGGATAACTCAAAATTCCCGTTTTATAATCGTCTACACCGGTTTGGTAATAATCGTTAAGCACAACTGGATTTGTTTCATCCCCATCGAGTATGGCAACAATATCGTGACCAACACCACTCGCTGTATTTATACCATTTTCATCTTCCATTATAGCCAATAACGTTGGCGACTCGTTGGTAATACCACCCGATACAAAGTTTTCATCATTCATATATAAAGAAATAACCGGCCCTGTATTATCTACCGGAGCATCTTCATTCAAACCTCCTATTTTAACTGTACCAATACTTGCTCCAGCTTGATTACTTTCTAAGGCCTCATCTTTAGAGTAGAAACTAACCTTACCTACTCCAACAGGAATCCCAACATCTTTTGGCACAATAAAATCGAATTCAAATTCACCATTTTTAACAGATGCTTGTCCTCTAAAAATGATTTCGCCCAACGTTGAAAAATCTAATTTTACAAGTTCACCATTAAGTCTTGTTCCATCATTTGCTAAAGTTTGCCGCTCAATATTTTTATCATAAATAGTTGTAGATACTGTACCATTATAGTTACTTAATAAATTACCAGATAAATCGGTTACTTCACCAGCCATTTTTACATAACTTAAAGCTTTTAATGTATCGGTTACTTGCGCTAAAGGCACATCGTTAATTTTGGTCAAGTTTATATTAGGTTCTGCAAAAGCAAGTTTCATGGCCGGATCACCTATAAAAAAGACTAAACGTCTTTGACTTGAATTAGATATTGCAGGATTATTTTTTGTTAGCCTTAACGCTTCGGCCATAGAAGGATATTCGTTATCCTGAAAAGTATCATCATCTGAATACGAAAACAAATATTGACCTAAATTATTATTAAAATTAATAGCGAAGGACACAAAGATTTGTCGAGTGGTAGATATTAATCCAATGGCGCCAGAATCTTCATTCCAGTAAGTTACTTCACCAGCTGTTTCTTTATAAGGGTTATCAAACTTAGTATACTCACAAGTTACAGTTACAAAACAATTGAGTTTTCCGAAGTTACGAAACTCCTTAATTTCTTCTTGAAACAACAAATGCTCTTGTGCAAGCCCGTTCTCTCCACCGTGTCCAAAATAATTTACAACCAAAGCACCTTTATCGATAGCATCGATAATTTCTGAAGTTACACGAGGATACCTATCTCCTCCTGCTGTTGTTTCCTGTTGAAAAGCATCGGAGTGAATTTTTATAACATTCAAAAATGGTTTTTCTTCAGTAATTAAATTCCCAATATTATCTGTGGTTTGCTGCAATACGCCTTCCCAATCCAAATCTACATCATCCGAAATTACTACCACATTATTTCGCCAGGTACCCAAAGCTTCCTTTATATAGTAGGATTCTATTTTATCGACCATTTGATTTGCACGTTCTGGTGTGTCGGCAAGAATTCGACCAACGGCAATATCTAATTTATCACTGGAAATCATTGTTCCTTCGTTATCATCCATCATTCCGTAGAAATCATCCGAAACAAAAGAATTTGTTAAATTCAAACTTTCATAAGAATACCAAGAAGGCATAACATTCGTATTATTCGGTATACGATCTTTATAATCGAAAGATCCATCGCCGAATAAACATAGATATTTGATTCTATTTTCGGGTGTGCTGGCATTATCATAAACATACTTTACCAAATTTCTAATAGCCCCAATATCTTGATTTCCGGTACTGAATTCATTATAAATTTCGGTTAACCCTAAAACTTTTACAATCAAACCATATTGATCTGTGTTAATTTGAGCTAAGCGATTGGCCTGACTTAACATATTATCTGGTGCAACAATAATATAATCTATATCTTGAAACTCATTTTGATTGTTTAAAAATATAGTTCCTTTTATATTTTGGTTGGCTAAAGTTGTTTTTCCGTCAAATTTAGGTTCATAATAATCCGAAGGTGTAACGGCAACATAGTCTTTTAACACTCCTAAATTAGAAGTGAACGTAAAATTATCTTCAGCCGCACTATTTTCAACATTAGTAATATTATAAATATCGGTAACATCCCAAACTTCGGAAATTTCAGAAGCATTTTCGATGGTATATCTACCAACACCAGAAGCGGATTCTACAGCTTTATTTTTAAAATAAAACTGAGATTTTATAAATTTTAATGCCCTAGTAGCTTCAATAGAAATATAATCTAAATATCCGAGCGCACTAGGATCTCCTTGATTGTTATAACTCAATTTAACATCGACTTCTGCAGAACTCACAGAAGTATTAGTGATATAAAACCTATCATTACCAAGTGTTGGATCGTCTGCTCCTGGTAAAACTAACGTTGACAACTCATTCCCGTTAACAGCTATAGCCATTGAAGTAGACTCTGATGAAATTGTTGCAACGTAGACCTTTAAAGTTATTGGTGTTGATGTTATAATTTCCGGAAACTCAAATTTAAAGTTTTGTTCCGCTTCCACATCAAAACGCTCACCAAACCAACGACGGCCGAGTAAAGCAATATTTTCATTATCATACTCATGATATTGATAATCCTGAAACGTATTGATTTCTAAATCTACCGAACCCGTTGGTTGTGTAAATTGAGAAATACGCTTTCCGTTACCAGAACCGGTATTAATATAATAATAGGTCTTATCAGTATAGCAATTAATGTTGGTATTGCTTTCCTCGTTAAACTGCTTTGGGCCTTGCCCGTAAAATAAAATATAATCGGAATCATTAAAAACACCATCTTCTTCCCCTACAAACTTTACAGCATTCTCTGCTACATCAAAGGGATAATCTTCACTATTAGAAAAAGGAATCATACGTCCGCCATTTCCAAAAACTCTAATAGCTCGGGGATCTACACTGTTTACATTAACACCTAAGCGCTTTAAAAACGATTTTGATAATTTAAAAACACCTGTTGTATCAATATAAAACCGAAACCATTCCCCTTTATCCAAAACAGAATTCGAAATCGCTTTTGTTCCTAAAGCTTTATTTAAACCGGCACTTCTTCTGGATGTTCCGTTTGAATAATTAACTTGAAATTGCGTAACTTTTTTATAGATTCCATTATCATATATAATAGGAGATAACTTTAACATTGCATATTGCTTACCTCTTGCAATAGAGTTTTTTAAAGTATAAGACAACTTTTTTGGAATTTTATTAACTGGTAAGTCTTTTAATTCTGCTAAAGATATATTCGTATAACTCACTTTCGATATTGCAACAGATTCTTCATTAACAGAAGAAGCAACTTCCCATTGAGAAACAAACTGAAGTCCTAATTCAAAATCGAAATCACACACCTCTTCATTAAAATAAGGAATTTCTAAACTATAAGAACTTCCAGAAATGGTTTGAGATGCCTGCCAATTGAGAGTAAACGTCTTTTGCTGGGCAAATGCAGTAATAGATATTAGTAATATAAATAGGAATAAATTCTTTTTCATCGTTAAAATAACGTCTTTAGCTTTGAGTTAGTATTAAAAACGCAATAATTTCTAAAACATCATCAAAAATACAATAATAAATTAGCAAAACATTCGTTTATACAACACAATCGAACAAAAAGAGGCCCTGAATACACCTCAAAACATCGATGTAACGCTTAAAAAACAGGACAAAACACCTCTTTTTTTGGTTAAAATGTAAAAAATAGCTTGTTGTGTAAGGTTTAATTCTTATATTGCAGCACCAAAATATTATTAGCTTACTTAAAAGTATGAATATGAAAAAAGTAGTGACAATCAAGGTTTTATTAATTGTAGCACTAGCAGTAGTGTCTACAAGTTGTAAAAAATCTTCGAGTTCTAAAAATAGCTCTAGAGCAACTGGATGGAACATTAACGATAGAGAAGGTGGTTTTCAGTATAATACAGATTTTAAAGAACAGGAAACATCTCCAGGACTTGTATTTGTTGAAGGTGGTACATTTACTAAAGGTCGTGTGCAAGACGATGTTATGCACGACTGGAACAACAGCCCTAACCAACAACATGTTATGTCCTTTTACATGGATGAAACAGAGGTTACAAATGCTATGTATTTAGAATACTTAGATTATTTAAAACGTTATTACCCTCCTTCTGAGGAAAACTTTAAAGCGATCTATAACGGAGCTTTACCAGACACATTAGTTTGGAGAAACCGTTTAGGATACAATGAAGTTATGACGGAGAATTACCTGCGTCACCCAGCTTATGGAGAATATCCTGTAGTTGGTGTTAGCTGGATTCAGGCTGTAGAGTTTTCTAACTGGAGAACAGACCGTGTTAACGAATTAAACTTAAGCAAAGCAGGATACCGTGAAATAAACCACACTGATATTGATCCTGATAATGCATTTAACACAAACAGATACACTATCGATCCTAGTTCTATGGATACAGGCGAACCTGTTGACTCTAGAAGAAATAGAAATATTACTGTAGATGCAGAAGGAAACGAATCTGGCATTTACGCAAGTAGAGAAACAGGTGTTCTTGCTCCAAAGTATAGACTACCAACCGAAGTAGAATGGGAATATGCTGCTTTAGGTTTAAGTGAAATTAGAAGCTACAACCTTTATAGAGGTCGT
This sequence comes from Algibacter lectus, assembly GCF_004368925.1. Lineage (NCBI taxonomy): Bacteria > Pseudomonadati > Bacteroidota > Flavobacteriia > Flavobacteriales > Flavobacteriaceae > Algibacter > Algibacter lectus. Next base: position 190,941 of record NZ_SORL01000013.1, on the reverse strand, counting down.
AAAAAATACCCATGGGACGGACAGTACACACGTTCTGGTAAAAGAAAAATTAGAGGTGACCAAATGGCTAACTTCAAACAAGGTAAAGGTGATTACGGTGGAATTGCTGGATGGTCTGATGATGGTGCCGATATTACAAACGCAGTAAAATCTTATGCTCCAAATGATTTTGGTTTATATGATATGGCTGGTAATGTAGCTGAATGGGTTGCCGATGTTTACAGACCTATTATTGATGATGAATTTAATGACTTTAATTACTACCGTGGAAACGTTTACACTAAAAACGCTATTAATGAAGATGGTTCTGTAAAAGTAATTACTTCGGATGAAATTGTTTATGATACTTTATCTAACGGAAAAATTATTGCTAGAAATTTACCTGGTGAAATTATGCAAGTTCCTGTTGATGAAAATGAAACGTTCCAAAGAACAAATTTTGATAAAAGTAACGAGATAAACTTTAGAGATGGAGACAAGCGTTCTTCAAGAAAGTTCGAAAGCTTCGGTGACGAAGATGAAGACTCTGGAAAATCTAGTGCAATGTATAACTCTCCTAAACATAATATCTCTAGAGATTCTTTAGGAAACATTGTTAGAGAATACGATAAATCAAACAACAGAACATCTTTAATTAACGACGAAGTTCGTGTTTACAAAGGTGGTTCTTGGAAAGACAGAGAATATTGGTTAGATCCTGCGCAACGTCGATACTTCCCGCAAGATATGGCAACAGACTATATTGGTTTTAGATGTGCAATGTCTCGTGTTGGCTCTAAAAGTAAAGGAGGAAACAAAACGAAAAACTAAAACAAGCATTCGTTAATAAATATAAAAAGTCCTAGCATTATGTTAGGACTTTTTTTTATACATTTATTTTAAAATTTTAAGTTTTGAAAATAGAACAATTACATAGCCTTTTCTTAGAATGTGGTAGCGTATCAACAGATACTAGAAAAATTAAAAATAACGACATGTTCTTTGCTTTAAAAGGAGAAAATTTCAATGGTAATACTTATGCCGAAAAAGCCTTAAAGGCCGGAGCTAAATATTCTATTGTTGATGAAGTGAAATACCAAACTTCAGATAGCACCATTTTGGTAGCTAATGTTCTAGAAACTTTACAAACGCTAGCAACCTTCCATAGGTCGTACTTAAAAACACCAATTTTAGCCTTAACAGGAAGCAATGGAAAAACAACCACAAAAGAACTCATTAATTGCGTCCTGTCTCAAAACTTTAAAACAACAGCAACCATTGGCAATTTAAACAACCACATTGGTGTACCCCTTACGCTTCTATCAATGACCCAAAACACTGAAATTGGCATCGTAGAAATGGGAGCGAATCATCAAAAAGAAATTGAATTTTTGTGTAAGATAGCCAAGCCAGACTTTGGATACATCACCAATTTTGGAAAAGCACATTTAGAAGGCTTCGGAAGTGCTGAAGGCGTAATTAAAGGTAAAAGTGAAATGTACGATTTTCTAATAGCCAATGATAAAATGATTTTCGTTAATTCTAATGACAACGTACAAGTAGATAAAACAGAAAACGCTAAGCGTTTCACCTTCGGAAATAAAAATTCGGATGTAAATATTAATTTTAAAAAGGCTCAACCATTTGTTATTTCTAAATTTAAAGAAGAAGAGATTAAAAGCCAATTAATAGGTGATTACAACTTCAATAACATAGCAGCTGCAATTACTATAGGTGAATATTTTAAAGTTGCTATTTCCAAAATTAAAAAAGCTATCGAGAGCTATACACCTACTAATAACCGTTCTCAAATTATAGAAAAAGATAGTAATAAAATTATACTCGATGCATATAACGCAAACCCCACAAGTATGCATGCTGCTCTTTTAAATTTTGAAAAACAAGACAGCAATAAAATAGCTGTTTTAGGCGATATGTTTGAACTGGGTACAGAAGCCGTAATTGAACATCAAAACATTGCGGATTTAGCCATATCATTAAATATAGAACAAATTATTCTAGTAGGCGAAAACTTTTATAACGTAAATGTTAAATCTAATCGATTAAAAAAGTATAGATCTTTTGCCGATTTAGAAGCTGTATTCCATATTTCAAAAATAGAACATTCTATTATTTTAATTAAGGGTTCTAGAGGCATGGCCTTAGAGCGACTTTTAAATTAAAAACAAAAAAAGTGCCTGATATAAAACCAAGCACCTTCTGTTTAAATAATTCTCCCTAAGAACTAATTAATAGCACTGTAAAGGTCATGTTTTTATGCAATCTGCGCAATACTCAAATTGAGTATTTTTGTTTTTTTTATTACAATAAGCTTCTATTAATTTTAAGCATACCGATTAACTCTCCAGTAGAGGATATATTTAGTTTTTTTAAAATATTCCTTCGATGTGTATCCACCGTATTAGAACTTATATTGAGACTAACTCCAATCTCTTTACTCGTTTTATTTAAAACAAGAAGTCTAATAATATCCCGCTCCCTATTACTAATACCGCCTTTTAGTAATTTATGAGAAAAGTTACTAAAATACACCGTTTCATACTCATCGTTACAATTCAATAACTTAGCAGACGCGCAAACTTGCATCTCCATTTCACCTGGTAAAACCGTATAATGTGCCAAACCTATTATAGGTTTACTATCACTATCAAACTCTAATGGCGTTGTAGTCTGTATTAAATTTACATATTCTTCTTTAGCATTCTTTAAACGATAATTCCAAGTATAACTCATACGCTCTCTATTACCTAAGGAAATCTCAGTTAGCGTAAAATTCATTAATTCATTTAATGCTTGTAGCCATTGTTCCAAATCATCAGGATGCATTCTAGCCCAAAAATTACGCATACCACGAGCTTTTAAATCAGCTTTATCCAAACCCAAACAAGCCGTCATATTTTTACTAATATATTCAAAAGTTAAATCTTGAGTATTAGTAACACAGAAAAAGGTAGAACTATAAGGCAAGTAAGTATCCAACTCAATAAATTTCTCTATATGCTTTTTGAGAGAAGGATTATCGTGAGATTTAAAGATTTCTTTATAAGTATCTTTAATATTAAATCTATTCATGAGAGTGGATTGATTATCCTAAAATAGTAAAAATATTACACTCTTAAAGAATTTACGTAAATATTTGACATAAAAAAAAACCTAAGATATTCATCTTAGGTTTAAATTTCTGTGGGCGCGAAGGGATTCGAACCCCTGACCCCTTGGGTGTAAACCAAGTGCTCTGAACCAACTGAGCTACGCGCCCTAACAATTACAAAGAGTAAACTCCTTTTTTACATATAAAAAAAGCCTAAGAGCTATCTTAAACTTAATGTGGGCGCGAAGGGATTCGAACCCCTGACCCCTTGGGTGTAAACCAAGTGCTCTGAACCAACTGAGCTACGCGCCCTAATTATTAGGAGGTGCAAAGATACACTACTTTTTGACTTTACAAAGACTTTTTTTGAAAAAAATTCAAATTATTTCTGCTACTACAAAAGTACTTCCTCCTATAAAAATAAAATCATCGATGTTTGCTTTTTCCTTTGCTTCTTTATAAGCCTCATCTACTGATTTATAACTCTCTCCAATTAAATTATACTTACTGAAAAACATCTTTAATTCCTCTGCATCTAGTCCACGAGATATATCTGGTTTGCAGAAATAATAAGTTGCTTTTTTTGGTAATAAATCTATTATGGATATTAAATCTTTATCATTTACAACTCCGAATACAATATGTAGGTGATTATAAACTTCTTTAGAAAGCTGTTTCATTACATACGTTAATCCCTCACGGTTATGACCTGTATCACAAACCACCTTAGGCTCATGATTTAAAACCTGCCAACGACCTAATAAACCGGTATTTTCTATAACGTTTGATAAACCTTTCTTTATATTGCTCAAAGAAATATTATAGCTTTTCTGTTGAAGAATTTTAATCGCGGCTACAACCGTTTGAATATTTTTAACTTGATAATCTCCCTTTAAATCAGAAGCGTAATTATTAGGTACTTGTTGATCTGCAAAAGTAATATCAGCATTATTATTAGTTGCTAGATCTATAAAAACAGATTTAGTTTCTTCTTGAGTCTCCCCTATTATAACAGGTACATTATGCTTTATAATACCGCCTTTTTCAAAAGCTATAGAGTCCAAGCTGTTACCTAAAAACTGTGTGTGATCTAACCCAATATTTGTAATTACTGAAACCTCTGGTGTAATAATATTTGTAGAATCTAATCGGCCACCCAAACCTACTTCAATAACAGCGACATCTACTTTTTCTTCAGAGAAATATTCGAATGCCATACCAACAGTCATTTCAAAAAACGATAATTGATTAGCCTCAAAAAACGATTTATTACGCTCAATAAAGCCTGTTACAAATGTTTCACTTACTTCTTTACCGTTTATTTTAATACGCTCTCTAAAATCTTTTAAATGAGGCGAAGTATACAACCCCACCTTATAACCTGCCTCTTGTAAAACAGAAGCTAACATATGACTAGAAGAACCTTTTCCGTTGGTACCTGCTACGTGTATGGTTTTAAAATTTCGGTGTGGATAATTTAAATGATTTATAAGTAAAACTGTGTTACTCAAATCGACTTTATATGCCGATTTACCCTGCCTCTGATACATTGGCAGTTGAGAAAACATCCAATCTAAAGTATCGCTATATGTCATGTTTTATTGCCCCAATTTGAAGTTTACTTTTACAAAACCTATTTGTTTTGCTGGTGCTTTAGAATCTGCAGGCCATCTATGAGAAAGCGCTATTTTTTTTGCTGGTTCTAATAAACATTGTGCCGTATTAGTAGTTCCTTTTACTCCTGGCTCAGCTTCTATAACTTGTCCACTTTGGTTTACAATGATTTTCACAATCACTAACCCTGACTCATTACAATCTTGTTTCACCGTATTGAAAGATGCTCGACCACGCCCATTAAGACCGTAACCAACACCACCACTTCCTGATCCAGACCCGAAGTAACTTGGTGCATATGGATTACCATCTAACTGACCTTTATCACCAGCCTTATTATCATCTCCTTCTCCTCCAGATTCTGTTCCTTCAGATTTACTAACACCTCCAATTAAAGCATCTAATTTTCTTTTCTTTTCTTCCTGTTCGCGTTTTTCTTTAGCAACTCGTTCAGCTTCCGCTTTAGCGATAGCTTCAGCTTTCTTTTTAGCATCTGCTTTGGCTTTCGCCTCGGCCTGTGCTTTAGCTTTTTCAGCTGCTTTTTGTTTTTTTATAGCAATCTCTTCCGCATTATCTGCTGTTAAAACCTCTTCTTTTGTTTCTGCTGGTTTTGCAGCTTCTGCTTGCTCAGGAACCGCTTCCGGTTCTGGCTCAGGAAGTTCTTCAACTTCACGCGGTTCAGATTTTATAGGTGCTTTAGGTTGCACGTCTCCCTTACCAAAATCTGTAGTTCCAAAATTTACAGCAACGCCGTATTCTTCAGGTGGATCCATATACGGAGGCCCCACAACAAAGAGTAGCAACAAAATAATAACCATTATCAAAGTGGTTATTTTTGCTGAATCTTTTTCATGTTTGGTTTTGAAATATTTCATAGTAAACGCAGTACCTAATTTAAGTCATTAGTTAGGCTGAACAGCCAAAATAACTTTAAACTTATTTCTATTCGCTATATCCATAACCTTCACCACATGCTCTACTGGTACAGATTTCTCTGCTCGTAAAACAATGGTTGGTTGCTCTTTTTTAGATAAAGCCGCAATTAACTCAGATTCTAGCACGCTTTCGCCTACCCTACTTTGATCTATATAGTAAGTTAAATCTTTTTTAATACTAACTGCTATCGACTTTTTATTCTCGGTTTTACCACTCGCTTTTGGTAGTAAAATATCAATTGCGTTGGTGGTTACCAAGGTGGAAGCAATCATAAAAAAGATAAGTAGCAGAAATACAATATCCGTCATAGACGACATATTAAACTCCGGCGTAACTTTATTTCTTCCTCTAAAATTCATATTAAGAAGGTTCGTTTAAATGGTCTAAAAACTCTAAGGAATTTGCTTCCATTTGATATACTACTTTATCAGTTTTAACCACTAAATGGTTATAAGTAATATAAGCAACAATACCTACAATTAAACCAGCAACCGTAGTTGTCATGGCTGTGTAAAGTCCGCTAGCCAAAACATCCATTTGAATACTTCCTCCAGCATTTGCAAGTTCAAAAATCGCCAAGATCATACCAACAACAGTTCCTAAGAAACCAATCATTGGTGCAGCACCAGAAATAGTTGCTAATACACTTACGTTTTTCTCAAGGCCATAAATTTCTAAACGTCCCGCATTTTCAATTGCCGTATTAATATCAGCTAAAGGTTTTCCTATTCTTGAAATCCCTTTTCCTATTAAACGAGAAACCGGAGAATTCACTTGTGTACAAAGTGCTTGTGCCGATTCTATTTTACCATTACTTACATGATCTTTTATTTGATTCATAAAGTTAGCATCGACTTGCGATGCTGCTTTAATAGCAAACAAACGTTCGAAATAAATATAAATGGCAGCTACTAATAATAAAAATAGAATAGCAATAATAATTTGCCCGGCGAAACCACCGCTACTAATTAATTCTATTATCGAGAGCGTTTTTTCAACTGGTTCTCCCTCTGTTAATACCTCTGCACCGTCTGGTACGTTTTGTAATATTGTGTTTAGCATATAATCTTAATTTATTGCAACTTTATAACGTCTATTTTGATATTAAATTATAGTCGTCCTAATACTATTTTAAACAAAGTGCAAAAACCTCCGCACTTTGTTTAAAAATCTATCATATAGACGACACTATAATCAACATGTGTGCCACTTTTCCGCGCAAGCGAAATAACTATATATTAAAATAAAGTTCTTGTAAACATAAAGGCTACAGCTCCTACTAAGAAACCTATTAAGGCTAACCAAGCAATCTTTTTAAGGTACCAGAAAAAATCAATTTTCTCCATTCCCATTGCTACTACACCTGCTGCAGAACCAATAATTAACATACTACCACCTGTTCCTGCTGAATAGGCAATAAAATGCCAAAGTTCATTATCCATTGGTTCATGAAACATACCCAAACTAGCCGCTACTAATGGCACGTTATCGATAACCGCAGAACCTACACCTAATAATAATACTACTAAATCGGAAACACCTTCGTGTCCACCTGGGTGAATTTCTGTTCCTAACATTGGCATAGAATCTTGTAAAGATCCAGCAAAATTGAATAAGATACCTAAAGACTCTAAAGCGGCAACAGCCATTAAAATACCTAAGAAGAATAAAATACTTGGTAATTCAATTTTAGATAATGAATGGTGAACTGGGCTATGGTGTGCAGCAGCTTCGCTCTCTTCAGAATCATGATCCGTCATGCTAAACTTAGCATTACTATATATTTCAGCAAAAATTGCAACAACTGCTAAAGATAACATCATACCAACATAAGGAGGTAAGTGTGTAACCATTTTAAAAATTGGAACAAATACAATAGCACCTAAACCTAAGTAAAGCATTTTACCACTAAATTTAGATTTTGGTTTCTCTACAACTTCTTCTACATCTAAATCTCCTCTAAACGCTGGTAAAAATGATGCGATAAACGTTGGAACTGCCATACATAAAAATGATGGTAATAATAGATAACCTACTAAATGCCCTGTTGATACTTTTTTACCAATCCATAACATAGTAGTTGTTACATCTCCAATAGGAGACCAAGCACCTCCAGCATTAGCTGCAATAATAATTAAACCTGCATACCAAATACGTACACTTCTATCTTTAACAATTTTTTGAAGAATTGAAATTAAAACAATAGTAGCAGTTAAGTTATCAATAATTGCAGATAAAATGAATGCTAGAATGGCAAAAATCCAAAGGATTTTACTTTTCTTCTTTGTTTTGATAAAATCTTTAATAGTTGAAAAACCATCGAAATAATCAATAATTTCAACAATTGTCATCGCCCCTAAAAGGAAAACCAAAATCTCACAAGTTTTACCTAAGTGGTGCAACAACGTGTTTTCCATTAAACTCATTTTACCAGAAGTCACCACATGGCCACTTTCATCTAAAACATCATTTAAAGGTAAACCTCCAAAATTTTCCATTAAGCTATGGTTAGCAGAATCGAACCACTGAGTAAATCCATCTAGCCCTAAAGCAATTAAAGCCCAACAAATAGCCATCATGACTAAGGCCGGTATTAATTTATCTATTTTGATACTATGCTCCATCGTTATGGCTAAATAGCCAAAAACAAATACTAAAATAATTGCTGCTTCCATATTAAATATTAAAATTGATTTTCTTTTAGATTAATTGACTTAACGCAAGCTCGAAAGCCGTAGCGCTTATTTCTGTTTTAGATTTATTTTTTAAATATACTTTTTCTATCGCTTCTCTAATTTTATCAGAGGTATCATTAAAAATAGCCTCATCTGTCATTTGTACGCGGCGTTCCATAAAATAAGCAAACACTCTTGCCATACCGCAGTTAGAAATAAAATCGGGTATTAAACTTACGCGACTATCGGTGTGCTCCATAATGGAACCGAAAAATATTTCTTTATCTGCAAAAGGAACATTAGCCCCACAAGAAATCACCTCCAACCCACTATTTATCATCTCATCAATTTGATTTTGAGTGATTAATCGTGATGCTGCACAAGGTGCGAATATCTCAGTTTGTAACTTCCAAATGTCTTGGTTTATCGTCTCGAAAGGTATTAAATTCTCGGCCTCTAGGGTGTTCCCTGTTTTGGCTAAAAACAACTTTGTTATCTCTTCAAAAGTAAAACCTTCTTCATTAATTAAACCACCTGCAATATCGATAATTCCAACCACTTTTGCACCCATTTGAGACAAATAAAATGCAGCTGCTGCTCCAACATTCCCAAACCCCTGAATTACAGCACGTTTTCCTTTTACAGATCCACCGTAAATAGTGTAGTATTGTTTTACAGCTTCGGCAACGCCAAAACCAGTAATCATGTCGGCTATGGTATATTTTCTTGAAACACTTGGTGAAAAATCGGGATTTTCAATAACCTTTATTACCCCCTGTCTTAATTGTCCTATTCTATTTATTTTATCAGCTTCCGTAGGTTTAAAGTGTCCGTTAAAAACACCTTCTTGCGGATGCCAAACACCACTTTGCTCGGTTATTGGAATAACTTCATGTATTTCATCTACATTTAAATCGCCTCCAGTTCCGTAATAACTTTTAAGCAAAGGAGAAACCACAGCGTACCAACGCTCTAAAACACCTTTTTTTCTTGGATCTTTTGGATCGAAATTAATTCCCGATTTGGCTCCGCCAATTGCAGGACCAGAAACGGTAAATTTAATCTCCATGGTTTTTGCCAAAGACAATACCTCGTTCATATCCAACCCTTTCCTCATTCGTGTTCCCCCACCGGCTGCTCCACCTCGCAATGAGTTTATTACAACCCAACCTTCTGCTTCGGTTTCAGAGTCTTTCCAGTTAAATACTATTTCAGGTGCTTTATCTTCGTACTTTTTTAGTAATGCTTTCATTAATTTGTATGTTTTAAAATTTCAATAAATTATATTCTTTTTAGCTTACGCTCTACGAGTAGTTCTTCGATATCTGTAGCTAAAGTTGATTCATTTTATGTAAAATTTTAAATTATTAATGACAAGTAACAAATATAAAAAAACTAGAAATCTTGTGAGATTAAATTTTCGTTATTTTATGAATAAATTCTCCCCGAACTATGGTTTTTTGATGCTCCTGTAACCGATTGTAAGCAATTCACTTCATTCCGAAGTTTTAATATACCTAGAAAACCAAAAATTAACGCCTCTTTAAACTCCACTAAATCGGCATTCGGAATAATAATTTCGGCTCCAATATTAGATTTAATTTTCGAAATAATATAATCGTTATAAGCACCACCACCCGTCACCAAAACTCTTGCTCCAGACTTTATTACATTCGATATTTGTTCTGCGATATGGTCAGAACATGTACGCAAAATATCTTTTTCACTAGCTTGAGATGCTTCAGTTAAAGGGAGTACATTTTTATTAACCCATTCTAAGCCTAAAGATTTTGGAGGAGTTTCTTTATAAAACTCTAAATGATTAAGCTGATTACCCAAATCGGACATATAATTACCCGATGCTGCAATTTTTCCGCCATCGTCATAATTAAAACCTAGTTTTTGAGCATATATATTAAGCACAATATTAACCGGACAAATATCATAAGCGATACGTTCCGTTTTTATTTGGGTAGAAATATTAGCAAAACCACCAAGGTTTAAGCAAAAATCGTATTCAGGAAACAATAATTGATCCCCAATAGGCACTAAAGGAGCACCTTGCCCACCAAGCTCAACATCCTCCACTCTAAAATCGCAAACCACCTTTTCGTTTATAAGTTTTGCCAAAATAGGTTTATTTCCTATTTGATAGGTTAATTTATTTTCGGGTCTATGTAAAGCCGTGTGTCCGTGAGAACAAACTGCATCAATATTTTTAATATTATTTTTTGAGATAAAGGTTTTTATAACCTCAGCCAATAAAACAGTATAATCGCCATCAATTAACTTCAAAGTTTCTAAAGAGCAATCCACCAAGCCTTTCAACTTCGTGTGCCAAGCCTGAGAATAACTAATTGTTTCGGCACAAATAATTTCAAAATGCCATGTACCATTAAAAACAAATTTGGCTTCAACTAAATCTATGCCATCAAGAGATGTTCCGGACATTACGCCGACAACATGATATTCTTTTTTTTCCATCGGATGTAAAAATAACAATACCCATTGAAATATTCACACTAAAAACCTATATTTGAAAACATTTTTTACATTTTTAACACCTTTTAATTACGAATTATGGATTTTAAACTCTCAGAAGAACATATTATGATACGCGACGCTGCTCGCGATTTTGCTCAAACCGAATTACTTCCTGGCGTAATTGAACGCGACAACAAACAAGAATTCCCGCAATCTCTCGTTAAAAAAATGGGTGAATTAGGCTTTTTAGGCATTATGGTAGATCCAAAATACGGTGGAAGCGGTATGGATGCCATTTCGTATGTGTTAATTATGGAAGAACTATCTAAAATAGACGCCTCGGCCTCTGTAATAGTTTCCGTAAATAACTCTTTAGTTTGTTACGGCCTAGAAGCTTATGGTAGTGAAGAACAAAAACAAAAATACTTAACAAAACTAGCTACAGGTGAATTTGTAGGCGCTTTTTGCCTGAGTGAGCCCGAAGCTGGCAGTGATGCCACATCGCAAGCAACAACAGCTATAGATCATGGTGATCATTATATAATTAACGGTACAAAAAACTGGATTACAAACGGCGGTCGTGCCGATGTATATATAGTAATAGCACAAACCGATCGCGACAAAGGCTCGCATGGTATAAACGCTTTTATAGTTGAAAAAGGTACGGAAGGTTTCCATGTTGGACCAAAAGAAGATAAGCTTGGTATTCGCGGTAGCGACACGCATACACTTCAATTTAACGATGTGAAAGTCTCTAAAGAAAACCGTATTGGTGTTAATGGTTCTGGTTTCCGTTTTGCCATGAAAACGCTTTCTGGCGGACGAATTGGCATTGCTGCACAAGCCTTAGGTATCGCTTCTGGTGCTTATGAACTTGCATTAAAATACTCCAAACAACGTAAAGCATTTGGTACCGAAATTTGCAACCACCAAGCCATAGCATTCAAATTAGCAGATATGTATACCGATATTGAAGCGGCACGTATGCTTGTTATGAAAGCTGCTTGGGATAAAGACCAAGGCCTTAATTACGATAAATCTAGTGCCATGGCAAAACTATACGCTAGTAAAGTCGCTATGGAACACACCGTAGAAGCTGTACAAATACACGGTGGCAACGGTTTTGTAAAAGATTATCACGTAGAACGCTTAATGCGTGATGCCAAAATAACACAGATTTACGAAGGCACTTCAGAAATACAAAAAATCGTTATTTCTAGAAGCTTGATTAAGGAATAACAACACCTTACTACATTATAAAATCACTAATTATAAAAAAAGGCTCAAAATATTTGAGTCTTTTTTTGTTAAGAATCACGAAAGTCCTCGACAATTACAAATAGATTTCATTATTTCGTAAAAAAATAAAATCATGTCAAAAACATATTACGACCCAGCCGATTTAAGAAAATTTGGAAAAATCACCGAATGGAGCAAAGATTTAGGCGAGAAATTTTTTGAGTATTACGGAAAAGTTTTCGAAGAAGGCGCGTTAACAGCTCGTGAAAAATCACTTATCGCGCTTGCCGTTGCTCACACCGAGCAATGTCCATATTGTATAGACGCTTACACAAAAGATGGCTTGCAACGTGGCGTAACTAAAGAAGAAATGATGGAAGCTATACACGTAGGCGCAGCCATAAAAAGTGGTGCAACACTAGTGCACGGCGTACAAATGATGAATAAAGTAAACAAATTAGACGGATAGAAATTTTTGGGCGTTACCCGAAAAGGGTCGGGCTTTCGGCAGTCGCTTTTTTGTGTTGCATAAGCGCAACAACACAAAAAGAGCTTCAACAAATACCTCAATCCCTAACGCACCCATCCGCCAAGTACTGTTTTCACAAAGCAAACAGTATCTTAATTTATAAAAACTATTAATGGCAACAAAGTCTCTAAAAAAACGCGAAAGCGACTTAGCAAATAGCAATAGGCAACTCGATATTTTATCGAATGGTATTTTCAAAAATGGAGAATTACCAACCTTTAAAGATAAAATTTCCGAAACCGGCCAATTTCCGCTTAAAGCGAAAAAATTAGAAATTCTACAAATAAATGTAGGCTACATGTGTAACCAAGTTTGCGATCACTGCCATGTAGATGCCGGTCCAGATCGTAAAGAAATCATGACGCGTGATACCATGCGAGAGTGTTTAGAGGTTATTAAAAACACCGGTGCACACACTTTAGATTTAACGGGTGGCGCTCCAGAAATGAATCCTGATTTTCGATGGTTTGTAGAAGAAGCTGCAAAAGCAGGCATTAAAGATTTTATTGTGCGCTCTAACCTAACCATAATTAGAGCCAACAAAAAATACTACGATTTACCAGAATTCTTTAAAAAACATAATGTACACGTGGTGAGCTCTATGCCTCATTGGACACGTGGAAAAACAGACAAACAACGTGGCGATGGTGTTTTCGATAAATCGATTAGAGCACTACAAGATTTAAACGCTATTGGTTATGGTATGCCAAGCAGTGATTTACGTTTAGATTTAGTTTACAATCCGTCGGGAGCCTTTTTACCAGGCGATCAAGCTTCAATGGAAAAAGATTTCAAAAAAGCTTTAAAAGAAGATTTCGATATTGATTTTCATAATTTATTTGCAATTACAAATTTACCAATCGCAAGGTTTTTAGATTACCTTATTGCTTCGGAAAATTATGAAGATTATATGTATTCTTTAGTAGAAGCTTATAATCCATCTGCTGTAGAAAACGTAATGTGTACCAATACATTATCTGTAAGTTGGGATGGTTATTTATTTGATTGCGATTTTAATCAAATGCTTAATTTACCCGTAAATAGCAAAGCAAAACACATTAGCGAATACAATGAAGAACTTTTAGAAGGCAGAAACATTGTAATTTCTCAACATTGTTACGGGTGTACCGCAGGTGCAGGAAGTAGCTGCCAAGGCGTTGTTGCATAACCAATGAAAAACCATAAAGTAGCCATATTAATTTTTGCGAACTCTGCTGAAAAGGAGATGGTATCAAAACCATTATCCTCAACAAGCGGTTTGTTTGAAGCGTTAAACCTTCAAACTATAAACATTGCAAAAAAAACAGGCTTACCTTATTTTCATCTAAGCGAAAACCAACAAGTTGGAGCAAATTTTGGCGAACGTTTTACAAACGCCATTCAATCTATTTACAACAAAGGGTACCAGGCCATTATTACTATTGGGAATGATACGCCACATTTAACTGCAAAACATATTTTAAAAACTGCCGAGAAGCTAAAACATAATCATGTTGTTTTAGGTCCTTCTACAGATGGTGGTTTTTATTTAATGGGCTTAAAAAAGCAACTGTTTAACAAAGACGCTTTTTTAAATTTACCTTGGCAAACAACTAGTTTAAATAGAAGCATATCGAAAGCTTTAGCTTCCAACAACACCAAAATTCATTATTTAGAAGTATTAACAGATATTGATAATGCTTCCGATATAGAACGTGTTTTAAATAGCTTCAAAAGCATTTCGGCTGCTATTAAATCTATTTTACTTCAGTCTATTTCAATTTCAACTAAACTAATAGCTTACCATATTTCAGCCTTTAATAACTTCATCTTAAAAAGGCAACACAACAAGGGCTCCCCCGCTCTACTTCATTTACAATAAATCTTATTATTCTTTTAAATCTTCCCGAAGGTTTATCTAACTTTTATTCAATTAAATGAAGCATATTTTACTATGCATGCTATTTACCATATACGGTATTACGCATGCACAAACGACGATAACTGGTCGTGTTACAGACAAGGAAAACAATGAGCCTTTACCCTTTGTAAATATAACTAGCAACACAACAGGTACAATTACCGACGAAAACGGAAATTACTCTATTGAAATTTCAACAGAAACAAAAACATTACAATTTTCATTTTTAGGGTATAAAACCGAAACAATTTCAACCGAAAACAAAACGATTATAAACGTTAGTTTAACCGAAGATGCCGCCGCGCTCAACGAAGTTGTTATAACCGCCTTAGGTATAAAACGAAATACCAAAGCGCTAGGTTATTCGGTACAAGCTATTAAATCTAAAAACTTAACAGAAGTAAAAACGGTTAATTTCCTGGATAACCTACAAGGCAAATTAGCAGGAGTTACCGTTACACAAGGCGCAACGGGAGTTGGATCTACCTCTAAAATCACTATTAGAGGCGAAGCATCTTTCTCTAATAACAATCCGCTTTTTGTTGTTGATGGCACGCCTATTAATAATGAAACCGTTTTTAATTTCACCAACCAAGCTGCGGCGGGTTTTCAAGAAATAGATTTTGGAAATGGCGCCATGGAAGTTAACCCAGACGATATAGAATCGGTTACTGTTTTAAAAGGCGCTAATGCTGCCGCACTTTATGGCACACGCGCTGCAAACGGTGTTATTGTCATAAAAACCAAAGACGGAAACAAGCAAAAAGGTTTTAGAGTGAGTTTAAATACATCGGTAACTTTAGATTCTGCTTTTAAACTTCCTGAATTTCAAAACACATACGGACAAGGACAATCTGGACAGTTTGAATTCGTAGATGGTTTAGGTGGTGGAACAAGTGATAACTTAACTTATTCTTGGGGACCAAAATTAGATGCAGGTATTTTAATCCCTCAATTTGATAGCCCCGTACAACTTCCTGATGGTAGTTTCGTAAGAGGAGGCGACACATCGTTATACAGCGGGTTACCTATAACTGCGACACCGTTTAACTCTAACCCAGACAATCTAAAAGACTTCTATAAAACAGGAGTTACTACCACGAATAACATTTCAATTTCAAATGGTTTTGATAATGGTAGCTATAGATTATCATTCACCGATTTAAGAAGTGAATCTATTATTCCGGGTGTAAATTTAGATCGCCAAACTGTTGCTACAAAACTCAATTTTAAACCTAGCGATAAAACGGAGATTAACAGTTCTTTTAGCTATGTAAACTCTAGCAGTGATAACAGACCATCTAATGGTTACGGTAGCGAAAACGTGAATTATTCTTTAGTGGCTTGGGGCCCACGTTCGCTCAACATCGATAATTTAAAAAACTATTGGCAGCCCGGTTTAGAAGGTGTGCAACAATATGCGTTTAACTATGCCTTTTTCGATAATCCTTATTTTATTTTATATGAAAACAAAAATGCTTTTCAGCGTGATCGAATTTTCGGGAATATTGCCATAAAACAGGAACTAACCAATCATTTAAGCGTGTCGCTTAGAACAGGTATGGATTACAGTAGTGAAACGCGCCAACTGATTAGAAACTTCAGTAGTAATCGTTTTCAAAATGGTGCTTATGCAGAACATGATGTTACATACAGAGAAGTTAATACCGATTTCTTAATTAATTACAACAACGAATTTGGCGATTTCTCTTTTGATTTTTCAGCTGGTGGTAATCGCTTAAATCAAACGGCATCTACCAAACAGTCGCAAACGGTTAATTTAGCGCAACCAAGAATTTTCAGTCTTAATAATGCTGCTTCTCCTATTGAAGTTTTTCAATTTAAAAGTAAAAAGCGCATTAATTCACTTTACAGTATTGCTAAATTAGGCTACAAAAACTATTTATACTTAGATGTTACCGGCAGAAACGATTGGTCTAGCGCATTAGCCACTCCCTTTTCTGTAGATGGAACATCGTTTTTCTACCCATCGGTTTCTACTAGTTTTATTTTATCTAATGTAGTAAAACTACCTCATGCCATATCTTTCGCAAAAATACGGGCGAGTCTTGCTCAAGTAGGAAATGATACCAGTCCATACCAAACCTCAGGAACGTTTGTTTCGCAAACCACTTTTAATGGTGAGCCGACTTTTAGTGATCAAAACTTTATACCTAACGCCAACTTAAAACCAGAACAAACCACAAGTTTTGAAATTGGTACAGACCTCCGTTTCTTTAAAGACCGATTAAGTTTCGATTTCACTTATTACAATGCAGATACTAAAGATCAAATTATTTCACTACCTATTGCAACCTCATCAGGCTATAATGAGCAAGTAGTAAACGGAGGAACTGTAAATAGTAAAGGTGTTGAAATTGTACTTGGCATAACACCAATTAAAACTAAAAATTTCACATGGCATTCTACCTTTAATTTTGCAACCAATAAATCTATCGTTAAAAATTTACCACAAAACGATGGCAGATTAACACTAGCTTTTAGCCGAATTTACGATAGCGCAAACCAAACTGTTTGGTTTCAAGTTGAAGAAGGTGGGCGTTTAGGTGATTTCTACGGAACGGGATATTCCAAAAATGAAAATGGTGAATTTATTATTAGTGATAGTGGCGATTTCATTGAAGATAACACCTTAAAAAAATTAGGTAATTACAATCCTGATTTCACTTTAGGTTGGCACAACAACTTCAACTACAAGAATTGGAATATGAGTTTCTTATTCGATTGGAGACAAGGCGGAGAAATTGTTTCACGAACTCGGGCTTTAGGAAACGTTGGCGGTCAATTATCCGAAACAGCATTTAGGCCAGAAGAAGGCATTGTAGCCCAAGGTGTAAATATCAATACAGGTTTACCCAACACCGTTGCCCTTACTGCTGAAAGTTATTACAGACAATTTTACAACAGAAATCACGAAGAAAATAATGTATATGATGCCTCCTTTCTAAAACTACGCCAATTTGCTTTGGGGTACAGTTTTAAACTAAACGAAGGAGTTCTAGGGCTTACTAACGGTGCCGCATTAACACTTTCTTTTACAGGAAATAATCTATTTGCTATTACTGAAAACCCACATTTCGATCCAGAACAACTTGCCGTACAAGGCAATGGTTTTGTTAATGGTGTTGAAGATTTAAGTTATGCCACAACCCGAAGTTTTGGTTTAAAAGTGGGCATTGATTTTTAAAAGCACATTTTCGTTTTAACGGAAATTAAAAATATTATTCATGAAAAACATACTATATATATTATCCTTTTTAAGTCTACTAACTATAGCTAGCTGTACGGACGACTTTCAAAATATTAACACAAACCCAAACGCGCCTGTTTCGGTACAACCAAGTTTATTGCTACGCCAAGTTATTTATAATTATGGTGAAGAAATGAGTTATGAAGGTTTTGTTGCTGGTGATTTATTATCGCAACACCGAACAGCCTTAGGTTTCAATTTATTCGACAGACATGCGCTTAAATCACCTCAATTAGGAGGCAACCCATGGTCTATATTTTACACCAATTTACGGGATAATGAAATTATTTTAAATCAGTCTAGAACCGTTGATGCTTTTACAGTTTACGAAGGCCCTGCACTTATTCTAAAAGCTTATTTCGCTGCCGGCTTAACCGATTTATTTGGTGATGTACCCTATTATGAAGCTTTCAATGGCACGACTATTACGGTAACACCAAGTTATGATAATCAAGAAGATATTTACCTAAGCGAAGGTGGTATTCTAGATAATCTAGACAAAGGTATTGCTGCAATTGAAAATTATACAGATGTTATTTCATTAGAAGGTGATATTTTATTCCATGGTGATTTACAAGGTTGGGTACGCTTTGCAAATTCCTTAAAAATTAAACACCTGATACGTATTTCGAATAAAGAAGATGTTTCTGCAGAATTACAAGCGATTTATGATGCTGATAATTACATCAAAGAAAATTCAGAAAACGCCATTTTCAACTTTACAAATTCTGATCCAAACAGCTTTAGATTGGCACAATTAAGAATTGGGGATTTCACAAACTTTGTGCTTTCTGAAACTATGGAAGATATCCTAATTGATTTGAATGACACCCGTATAAGCACTTTGTTCCAACCTTTTTCAAACTCAAAATCCAGTGAATTTAATGGGTTATTAAATGGTATTGATGCTACCTCAACATCACCAAAACTAGCAGACTACTCTTTAGCAGGAACCGCTTTTAGAGACGACACCTCAACTTTAGATGCTAATTTTATAACCGCTTGGGAAGTGCAATTTACTCTAGCCGAAGCTGCTGAAAAGAATTTAATTACAGCCGATGCAGAACAACTTTATAACCACGGTGTCGCTTTAGCTTTCGAATATTGGAACACAGCCTTACCAGTCAATTACCTCACAGAGCAAGCCGCTTATTATAATACAGACAAAACGCCTTTAGAACAAATAATAACTCAAAAATGGATTGCAAATATTATAAACGGGTATGAAGGTTGGATTGAATATAACCGAACCGGATTTCCTGAATTAAAAACAATTTCGGCTAGTTTAAACAATAACCTGATTCCTGTACGCATGCCTTACCCCGCAGAAGAAGAAACTTTAAATGCAGAACATTACGCAAAAGCCGCAATAAACACTGATAACAATAGTATTAACATACCCGTATGGTGGAATGAATAATATAGACACAATAACATGGCAATGGGGGTTAATTATAACATCGAGTTTGATATTATTTTTTTTATCGCCCTTTGCTAAAACAACAGATCAGTTTTTTAAAGCAACCAAAAGGTTAAAAAAACCAGGTACCGTAGTTTTAACCGGAAGCCTTATAATTTCTTGGATTTTTGCTAAAAGCATAACCAATGCAGCCAACCTTGGTTTGCAATTTGGTTTAGTTGGTGGTGTGGCCTATGCTGGGTATTATCTATCTTTTGCTGTGGCAGGTATTTTACTTTATCAATTAAGAGTTAAAGGTGGTTTTGAGAGTATTCACCACTTTTTAACTACAAAATTTGGAAAAGGTGCCATGGCCATTTTTTCAATTTTAATTGCTTTTAGACTTTTTAACGAAGTATGGAGCAACACCATGGTTATTGGCAGTTACTTTGGCGAAACAGGAAGTTCTCCATATTACTGGTCCATACTTCTATTTACGCTACTAACCTTAGCTTACGCTTTAAAAGGCGGATTGAGTAGTTCTATTTTTACCGACGTTATCCAAATGGGGTTATTTTCGGTATTACTATTCATTATTTTGTATCATATATTTTCAATCGAAGACTTTTCAACTCAAGATATTGTATCATCTGGAACATGGAGTTTTGAGCTAGGTTTAAACTTATTTTTCGCAGCCATCATTCAATCTTTTAGTTATCCATTTCACGATCCTGTTCTTACAGATAGAGCTTTTATCAGTTCCCCTAAAGTTACAAGAAGAAGCTTTTTAATCGCTAGTGTTTTGGGTGCGCTTTGCATTATTCTATTTAGTATCATTGGCGTTTATGCCCAAACTCAAAATATACAAGGGCAAGCCGCTGTAGAAGTCGGTAAAATATTTGGAGTATTCATTTTACTCATTATAAATTTCATTATGATTACCTCGGCTGCTTCTACTTTAGACTCTACGTTTTCATCCTTTTCAAAGTTATTATCCATTGATTTAAACTTAGGAAAAAATGTAACCTTCGGTCGTCTTTCTATGATAATCATAGCTGTTTTAGGCACAATTCCTGTGTTTTTAGATGCTGAAATATTATCGGCCACAACCATATCAGGAACTATGGTTATTGGTTTAACGCCAGTATTTCTATTCTGGAATATAGATGTTCCTAAAATAAGTTATTATCTCAGCGTAAGTTGTGGATTAGTTTTCGGTATCATTTTAGTATTAAACATATTCCCAGAATCACTCATTTTCACTCAAGGAAAATATGCCGATTTACTTTGGATTAATTTCTGGGGCGTTTTAAGTTGTATCACATTATATATTATTCCAAAATGGATAAAAAAATAGAAGAATTAGGTCAAATTTCTGGTAAAGTTTTACTTTTTGGAGGTGTTTACAGCAACCTTCAAGCCCTAGAAGCTCTAAAACAAATTGCCGAGAAAGAAAATATCCCGCCAGAGCGTTGTATCTGTACCGGAGATATTGTTGGTTATTGTGCACAGCCCGAAGAAACCGTACAGCTTTTTAAAATATGGAATGCCAAAAGTATTGCGGGTAATGTGGAAGTACAACTTAGCGAAGGCGCGACAGATTGTGGTTGCGATTTTAGAAAAGGATCTCGATGCGATGGATTTTCTCAACAATGGTATCCTTATGCACAAAGTAAACTTTCTAAAGATTCGCTAAGCTTCATTAGCTCCATACCCGATCATATTACGTTTAATTATGCGAACCGGAAGGTTTTAGTCGTTCATGGTTCTTTTGAAAATACATCAGAATTTATTTTCAAATCCACGCCTTGGGATGCCAAAGCACCAAGTTTTAACGGCAATGAATTTGATGTTGTTATTGGTGGTCATTGCGGATTACCTTTTCAAGATAAGCACGACAATAAACTATGGTTAAACCCAGGTGTTATTGGCATGCCTGCAAACGACGGAAGTCCAAATGTGTGGTATGCAATTTTAGACGATTCGCAAAACACATTCAGTTTTAAACATTATAGTTTAAATTACAATTACAGATTAACAAACAAACTCATGTTAAACGATTCGCTTCCAAAAGAATATGCAAGAACTATTGTTACCGGTATTTGGGACAACACCGAGATTTTACCAGCTATAGAAAGTGGCTTACAAGGTTTTGGAGTTCAGATTATTTAAATCAAAATCACCACCAAATGTAATTTTATTAAATTTGAGAGACTAAATCAACATGAAACAAAGCTTATTCTTATTATTAATTCTGCATGGGTTTTCTATGTTTGCTCAAAAATCAATTGACAAACTATTAAAACAATACAACGATAATAGTGTGCCTTACATAAGTGTACAGGAATTAGCTATGCCAAAAAACAATGCTATAATTCTCGATTCTAGAGAACTAGAAGAATATGAAACCAGCCACTTAAAAAATGCTATTCACGTTGGTTACGATCATTTTAAAATAGATAGTGTTTATAAAAAAGTACCGAATAAAGACACCAAAATAGTGGTGTATTGCTCCGTTGGTATTCGATCGGAATCCATTGCCGACAGTCTTAAAAAAGCAGGATATAAACATGTAGAAAATTTATACGGCGGTATTTTTCAATGGAAAAGCAATGATTTCCCCGTTTATAATAAACAAGAAAAAGAAACAGATAGTATCCATACCTTCAATAAAACATGGAGCAAGTGGTTACAAAAAGGAATAAAAGTATATGAATAAAGAACTCGTTATTGTTTTTGTAAAAAACATAAAACTAGGCAAAGTAAAAACCAGGCTTGCAGCTACAATTGGCAATCAAGGTGCTTTTGATGTGTATACCCAATTGGTAGACGTTACAGAAAAATCTATTAAAAATATTAGAGCAGATAAGCGAATTTATTTTTCTGAAGCGGTAGTAGAAAACACATGGAAAAACAACTTTAAAGCCGTACAACAAGGCGAAAGTTTAGGAGACCGTATGAGTCATGCTTTTAAACAAGGTTTTGAAGATGGCTATGATAGAATTGTACTAATTGGTTCCGATTTACCAGATATTACCGAGTCTCAAATTAACGCCGGATTACAAGCATTAAAGAGTAATGAAGTCGTTTTTGGCCCAGCTGAAGATGGTGGTTACTATCTTGTTGGTTTTTCTAAATTCCACGATTTTGTATTTCAAAACAAGCCATGGAGTCAAGATAATTTATTAGAAGAAACGCTTAACGAATTAAAAGAAAACCGAGTAAGTTTTAGTACTTTAGAGACCTTAAATGACATTGATACTTTTGAAGATTTAATAGCTTCAAAATTTTATCAGTCTAACACGGAATTACAAGAAAAACTAAAACAATTACATGATTAAATTTATAGAAGAAACGGTAGATTATTTAAGAGACAAAGGATTTGAAAAGCCAGAAATAGGTATTATTCTTGGCACGGGATTAGGCCAGCTTGTAAATGAAATAACCATCATAAAAGAAGTAAGCTATAATCACATTCCAAATTTCCCGACTGCTACAGTAGAGTTTCATAAAGGCAAACTAATTTATGGAGAATTAGAAGGCAAAAAGGTTATTATAATGCAAGGCCGTTTTCATATATACGAAGGTTACTCGTTACAAGATGTAACATATCCTGTGCGTATAATGGAAAAATTAGGCATAAAAACCTTATTGGTTTCTAATGCATCGGGCGCTATAAACTTAGATTACAAAAAGGGTGAACTTATGCTCATCGACGACCATTTAAATTTACAAGGTAGCTCGCCATTAGCGTTTAAAGGTGTAGAATTGCTAGGTGAACGTTTTGCTGACATGAGTCTACCCTACGATGTTGCTATTAACAACAAATTTAAAGCCATTGCTAAAGCTAACAACATAAAACTTCACGAAGGTGTTTACGCCAGTGTAGTTGGACCGCAATTAGAAACACGCGCAGAATACCGCATGTTAAAAATTCTTGGTGCCGATGCTGTTGGTATGAGCACCGTTCCAGAAATTATTGTTGCTAACCATTTAGGCTTAAAAGCTGCAGCTATTTCGGTACTAACCGATGAGTGCGACCCAAACAACTTACAACCTGTAGATATTAGTGAAATTATAGCTATGGCTGCCAAAGCTGAACCAGAAATGATTACACTTTTTAAAGAATTGATAAAAACACTCTAAATTGAAAATATTAATCCCCGTAATTATACTCGCTTTATCCATATATAAAGTACTAACTAGCTTTCTATTAGACGAAAAATACGGCGTACTTTTCGATATAAAAATAAACATTTGGCTTTATAGAGGTATATGGATTATAGCTGGTGTATCATTTGCTTATAATTTATTTAAAATATACAAAGACAAAAAGCAATTTGGCATATAGTTGCCTTTAATGCTCTGTTTGAAATGAGTTTGATTTACTTTAATAATCAAGATTAGATTATTTAGTTTTATATGAATAAATACCTAGACATAATAAAAAACGCCTATTCTGGTTATTGGAATTATCTTAAAAACGAGATTCTCTTTCAAAACAACTGGGATAATTATTTTTATGGCTTAATAGCCATTTCTCTTATTGTTTGGGTATTAGAAATTGTTTTTCCTTGGCGGAAAAATCAATCTATTTTTAGAAAAGACTTTTGGTTAGATACGTTTTACATGTTCTTCAATTTCTTTCTTTTAAACCTCATTATTTTAATGGCCCTCTCTAATACGGCCGCAGAGTTTTTAAATGATACTCTAAAAATGATAGGCTTATCTCTAAAAGATTTGCAGATTTTTGATGCTGAAGATTTACCAAAATGGCTCGGATTGATTATTTTCTTTCTAGTTTCTGATTTTGTGCAATGGAACACACATAGATTACTGCACCGTTTTGAATTCTTTTGGAATTTCCATAAAGTCCATCATTCAGTAAAAGAAATGGGCTTTGCCGCACACCTCCGTTATCATTGGATGGAGCCAGTGGTTTACAAATCGTTACTCTATATTCCTTTAGCATTAATAGCCAATTACAGCGCGCAAGATGTTGCTATTGTTTATTTTTTCAGTATTGCTATTGGTCATTTAAATCACGCCAATTTAGGTTGGGATTATGGTATTTTAAAATACGTGTTTAACAACCCCAAAATGCACATTTGGCACCATGTTAAAAGCTTACCAAACGATGTTAGGTTTGGTGTTAATTACGGACTAACGTTAAGTATTTGGGACTACATTTTTAAAACCGACTATATCCCTCACGATGGTAGAGATATTGAATTAGGTTTTGAGGATGATGAGAAGTTCCCGAAAGATTTTTTAAGTCAAGAACTTTATCCGTTAAAAAAATGAAATATTTAATTTACTTCAGTTTTAGTTTTTTTTTGCTCGCTTGCAGCGCTAATAAAGCTGTTACCAAAGCACCAGAACAAACCACTCCTTCTACCCTACCAGCAGTAAACACTGAACCGGAAAAAATAGAAGAAACAAAACTTATTAAAGAAAGTAGCGAAGCAGAAACTCCTGCTATAAACACTCCCCAAGAAACAGTAAGCCAAACCGATATTATTGAAGAAACTACTAAAAGAGAAATAGTAGCTACTCACATATTATGGAATGACTTATTACAAAAACATGTTTCGGGTGCTGGACAGGTAAACTACAAAGCCTTTAAAACGGATAAAGCGAAACTACTGAGTTATATACAAGGTTTAAACCTTATTTATACTGACGCTAGCTTTACATCACTTTCTAGAGAAGAAACACTTGCCTTTTGGATAAATGCATACAATGCACTAACGGTAGATTTAATTCTAAAAAACTACCCTTTAAAAAGTATAAAAGATATTGATAAACCATGGGATCAACGTTTTTGGAAACTAGGAGACAAATGGTTTAATTTAAGTGATATTGAGCATGAAATATTACGTAAAATGGACGAACCACGTATTCATTTTGCTATAGTTTGTGCCTCCGTGTCTTGTCCTAAACTACAAAACACTGCCTTTACTGCTTCAAATCTAGAAACTCAACTTACCAACGCTACTAAAGAGTTTTTAAGTGACTCGGAACGTAACGAACTTTCGGAAAACAGCATTAAAATCTCAAAAATATTTCAGTGGTTTTCTAAAGATTTTAAACAAGATGGAGACATCATAGACTTTCTAAACCAATACAGTAACTTAGACATTTCCGCGAAAGCGAAAAAAAGCTACAAAGACTATAACTGGAATTTAAATGAATAAAATCTCCATTATAATTCCTGTTTTAAATGAAGCTGAGACGATTGAAAACTTGTTGTTTCATCTTATAGATTGTTCTGCTTTAAACAATATTTCAGAAATTATTGTGGTCGATGGTGGCAGTACCGATGGCACGATACCAATAATTAAAAACTTAGGATTAAATATTAAAGTTTTAAACTCTGAAAAAGGTCGTGCCAAACAAATGAATCTTGGAGCAAGTGAGGCTAACGGTAATATTCTATACTTTCTACATGCCGATTCTTTCCCGCCAAATAGATACGATCAACTTATATTATCGGCTATAGAAAACGGCAACGCTTCTGGTTGTTTTAAAATGAAATTTGACTCCAACCATTGGTGGTTAAAATTAGCGAGTTGGTTTACGCAGTTTAATTGGCAAGTGTGTCGAGGTGGCGACCAGAGCTTATTTATTACACATGCTCTTTTTAAAGATATTGGTGGCTTTGATGAAAATTTCACCATTTACGAAGACAATGATTTTATTTCCAAATTATACCAACGCAAGCAATTTGTTGTGCTGCAAGACTGGCTAACAACCTCAGCTAGAAAATACAACAATCATGGTATCTTCAACCTTCAATTTCATTTCTGGGCCATTCATTTAAAAAAGCGCCTTGGTGCTTCTCCAGAAAAACTAAACCACTACTACTTAAAGCATATTGCAGCACAGAATAATTAGGTAAATTCATTTTTAATTGCTTCTAATTTCATTTTTTATTTCAAAATAAAATAAGGTTAAATTCTGTTATACCATCTTGTTTAACAGAGTTTTAATACCGTGTTAAAAACTTATAAAATTCACTTAAAGAAAAATTAAATGTTACAAATGGTTCGGTAATTCGTCTACTTTTATAAGAAACAACAAGATACATGAAACATTTCTACATTTTTATTGCCATCGGTTTACTATCAATTTACAGCCACTCACAAGAATCGCTTAGTGCCAAAATTTTAGATTCTCTTACGCAAGAACCTATTCCGTATGCTACTATTTCTATTAATGATAACTCCGGTGTTATTAGTAACGCTAATGGCGATTTTCTTATTTATTTAAATAAAAAATCGGGCAAGAAAGATTCTTTAAAAATTAGATGTTTAGGTTACGAAACCAAACAATTTCTTGCTAAAAACTTTAAAGACAGCATTGTTTTTCTAAGCACAAAAGCCATGGAATTAGATGAAGTTTTAGTTTCTAACAAAAATTATACTCCAGAGGAAATTATTGAAAAAGTACAAGAAAACTTAGCAAACAATTATGATTATAATTTTATTAAAAGAAAATTATTTTATCGCGCTTCATCATTTCAAAATTTAATAAAAAGTGATGTTGAGGTTAACGAATCGACTATTCCTGAATTTAATCAACAATTTATAGATAGTTTAATTGCTGCCATACCGAAAAACGCAGACGATTACACTGAGCTTCTAGCAAACTCATACGGCATACCAGGTAAAAAGGATAAGCAAAAAATAGATATTATTAAGGCTTCTCATCTATATGATAAAAGCGCAGAAATGAGTTTTGAGACCTACGAAGAAAAACTAAATACTATTTTAAAAGAAAATGTAAAACGTGATTCATATTTCAAAATTAAATCGGGCTTATTTGGCGTAAAAACAGATATAGACTCTACTGCCTTTGATTACGGTGAGCAAAAGGAAGAGGTTGAAAAAACCGAAGCTATGCTCGCAGAAGAAAAAAAGAAAGAAGCTGAGCGCAAAAAAGATTTTGCTAATTACCGTAAATCGGCTATTGCGAGACTTGAGCATGGTAGTTTTATTTTTGAAGACAGCGATTTAAACTTTTTAGAAAAACAAAATCGTTTTGAATTTAAAGTGGAAGATTATAGTTTTTTAAATGATGAGTTCGTTTATAAAATAACTTTTACACCAAAACGAAAAGAAGATTTCAAAGGAACAATTTATGTAAACACTGATGATTTTGCGATTGTTAGAATAGATTATGAAAACGTAAAAGTGCTTAATAGTTTTAAATTATTTGGCTTATCGCACACAAGAAACCTAAAAAAAGGAACGCTTATTTATTCTAAAAACGAAGCCGAGAAATATACTTTAAAATATGCCGAAGTTGAAGAAGGCAGCCAATTTGGAATTAAACGGCCATTAACCATTATTGAAAAAAACAAACACGTTAAAGGCAGACGTAAACAAAACGAATTGGATACTGATATTCATTTTATAATGGCCATTAAGGAAAAAAGCGAATTAGTTGTTTTTGAAAACGAACAAATAACAGAAGTTGCTTTTAACGACTTTAAAGAAAAACCAGAAGTAAAACCCGTGTATTTACCAAAATACGATCCGGAATTTTGGAAAGGTTATAATGTTATTGAGCCTAACCAAGCTATTAAAGATTTTAAAAGTTTAGAGTAAAAAAATAAAAATCTTTTTGTCATGTCGACAAAGGAAACATCTCATGAGGAATTAAAACCACCGTTATGTGTTGTCTCCTTTGTCGACATGACTTTTATAACAAATAACAGAACTATATACTGCAATGTTCTTCGCTGTTGATTTCTTCTACATTTATAATGAAAGTCAATATTATGCGATGTCTCCTTTGTCGGCATAACATAACTATTTTTCAAAAAAGGGTGTAATAACTAATCCTTATTACGTCCCTTTTCATTTGGGTATAAGGTGTAAACAGGATCACTTTGTAAAAACGTTTTAGTTTCAATATCCATACCTGTAATTCTACCTTTAAAAGCCGCTCCGGTATCTACATTCCAGATGTTTATAGCATTCATAGGAATATCACATTTAAAATTAGTTGTTGGTGTGTGCCCTATATAAATTTCATGATAATGTTTTAATCTATTTGGGTAGAAATACGATTTAGTATCTAAGTTATTATCCATGGCCAAAGCAAGTTCCCAAAGTGTTCTATCGAAATATAGCGTAGGTTTATGCACTTCTTTCTCTACGCCATGCATAGATGTAAATCCGGCGTGCAAAAACAATCGATTTTGATCGTCTAAATGATATAATTTAAGTTTTCTAAAGAAGGCAAGATGCTCTTTCTTTTCTTCATCTGAAAAATCATCATAACTCGCCATCGTTTCCATACCTCCATGTATATACCACGTCATGTTCACCTCTCCAGTTTCCAACCATTCTTCACACCAAACATCATGATTTCCTCTAATAAAAACACATTCTATTTTTTGTGACAATTCAATTAAAAACTGCACAACCTGAGCCGACTCACTCCAACCATCTACATAGTCACCCATAAAAATAAGTTCATCTTCATCTCTAACCTCTAACTTATTTAAAAGTTGAACCAAACCTTTTAACCCACCGTGAATATCTCCAATTGCTATTGTACGCATGTATTTTCCTTTTTAAGCAAAGCTAACGGAATATAAATTATTTAAAAAATTGTAAGATTAAATTTAGATTAAAAATTATCTAACGGTTTTCTACCTAAAACTCTTGTTTTGTATTAATTATAAGGCATATCAAAGAAATATATTACAAATAATTTAGCTATATTTAATACCAAACAAACTAAACACGAAACTACCTTGAAAATAAAAAAAATATTAGTAGCCAATAGAGGTGAAATTGCAATTAGAATTTTTAGAGCTTGTACCGAAATAAGCATAAAAACAGTAGGAATTTATACTTTTGAAGACCGCTACTCTTTACACCGATACAAAGCAGACGAATCTTACCAAATTGGAGAAGACAACGAGCCTTTAAAACCATATTTAAATATTGATGCTATTATAAAAATAGCATTAAAAAATGGAGCCGATGCCATACATCCTGGCTATGGTTTTTTATCTGAAAATGCTGATTTCGCTCAAGCTTGTGAAGATAACGGCATTATTTTTATTGGTCCGAAAGTTTCTGTTTTAAAAGCTTTAGGTGATAAAATCACAGCCAAAACAGTGGCTGTAGAAAACAATATTCCTATTATTCAAAGTAATGAAAAACCTTTGACAGATATTAATGTAGCACTTTCCGAAGCAACAAAAATAGGTTACCCAATTATGCTAAAAGCGGCTTCTGGCGGTGGTGGTCGTGGTATGCGCGTTATTAGAAAAGAAGACGAACTTAAAGGAGCTTTTAATGAAAGTAAACGCGAAGCCTTAAATGCTTTTGGAGACGATACCGTTTTTCTTGAAAAATTTGTAGAAAACCCTAAGCATATCGAAATTCAAATTGTTGCCGATAGCTATGGCAATACCGTGCATTTATTTGAGCGCGATTGCTCCGTACAAAGACGCTACCAAAAGGTAATCGAGTTTGCTCCATCATACGGTTTAAAAGATGAAACCAAACAAGCCCTATACAATTACGCCATTAAAATTTGTAAAGCCGTAAACTATAATAACATTGGTACGGTTGAGTTTTTAGTAGACGATGATGATTCTATTTACTTTATTGAAGTAAACCCGCGTGTACAAGTAGAGCACACCGTTACGGAGGTTATTACAAACATCGATTTAATAAAAACACAAATATTTATTGCTGGCGGTTATAAACTGGCCGATGAGCAAATAAAAATACCAAATCAAGAATCTATTCAAATAAACGGT
This sequence comes from Algibacter lectus, assembly GCF_004368925.1. Taxonomy (NCBI): domain Bacteria; kingdom Pseudomonadati; phylum Bacteroidota; class Flavobacteriia; order Flavobacteriales; family Flavobacteriaceae; genus Algibacter; species Algibacter lectus. Next base: position 161,014 of record NZ_SORL01000013.1, on the reverse strand, counting down.
TATGCGTTGCAATGCCGAATTACAACCGAAGACCCACAAAATGATTTTAAACCCGATTACGGCACGGTATCTGCCTACAGGAGCGCTTCTGGTTTTGGTATTCGCTTAGATGCCGGAAGTATTTATCAAGGTGCTACTATTTCGCCATTTTTTGATTCTATGCTAGTTAAAGTAACAGCGAATAGTAGAACGTTAGATGGTGCAAGTAGAAAAATACGTAGAGCCTTGGCAGAGTTTAGAATTCGCGGTGTAAAAACCAATATGCCTTTTCTAGACAATATTTTAAAACATGATACTTTTAGGCAAGGTAAGGTTACTGTTAACTTTATTAAAGCCAATCCGGATTTATTCATATTTAAAGCACCTAGAAATAGAGCTACAAAACTCATTACTTATTTAGGTGATGTTATTGTAAACGGAAATCCTGATGTTAAAAAAATAGATCATTCTAAAACGTTTATAAAACCAAAAGTTCCAAAATTTGATCCAGATGCTCGTTTTCCTGAAGGCACAAAGGATTTGCTTTCAAAACTTGGTCCTGAAAAATTTTCTCAATGGTTAATGAATGAAAAAAAAGTTCATTTTACCGATACTACCATGCGCGATGCACACCAAAGTTTATTAGCCACGCGTATGCGAACTTACGATATGCTAAAGGTTGCCGAAGGTTATGCCAAAAATCATCCTGATATTTTTAGTCTGGAAGTTTGGGGTGGCGCCACCTTTGATGTTTGCTTACGTTTTTTACAAGAAAACCCATGGGAACGTTTACGTATGCTACGTAAATCGATGCCAAACCTTTTACTACAAATGCTTATTCGCGGATCTAATGGTGTGGGCTACAAAGCATATTCTGATAATTTAATTGGTGAATTTGTAGAACAAGCTTGGGAAAATGGCGTGGATGTTTTTAGAATTTTCGATTCACTTAACTGGATGAAATCTCTTGGTCCATGTATCGAGCATGTACGCACGAGAACAAACGGTTTAGCCGAAGGTTCTATTTGCTACACCAATGATATTTTAAATCCAGAAAACACAAAATACAACTTAAAATATTACGTTAATCTCGCCAAAGAAATTGAAAATGCAGGCGCACATATTTTAGGCGTGAAAGATATGGCTGGTTTACTAAAACCTTATGCAGCCTACGAATTAATTTCAGCATTAAAATCTGAACTTAAAATCCCTATCCATTTACATACACATGATACCTCATCAATACAATCTGCCACTTATTTAAAAGCTATTGAAGCTGGTGTAGATGTTGTAGATGTGGCACTTGGTGGTTTATCCGGATTAACATCTCAACCAAACTTTAACTCCGTGGTAGAGATGATGAAGTTTCAAGATAGAGCCAGCAGTATAAATATTGATTCTCTAAATGAATATTCTAACTATTGGGAAACCGTAAGAGATTATTATTACCCATTTGAATCGGGTTTAAAAGCCGGATCTGGCGAAGTCTTTAAACATGAAATTCCTGGCGGACAATATTCAAACTTAAAACCACAAGCACAAGCATTAGGTTTAGAAAGTCGTTTTCATGAAATTACTAAAATGTACGGCGAAGTAAACACCCTTTTTGGTGATATTGTAAAAGTAACACCGAGCTCCAAAGTAGTTGGAGATATGGCACAATACTTAGTGAGCAACAATTTAACAATACAAGATGTTATTGAGCGCGGCGATAGTATTTCGTTTCCACAATCGGTTGTAGATTTATTTAAAGGCGAACTTGGCCAACCTGTTGGCGGTTTCCCGGAAGCGTTGCAAAAATTAATTTTAAAAGACCAAAAACCTTATACGGACAGACCAAATGCGCATATTCCGCCATTAGATCTAGATCAGGAATACAAGGATTTCAAAAAAATATTTGAACACGATTTAAGCAGAACTATAGATTATACCGATTTTCTATCTTATCAACTCTACCCTAAGGTTTTTACAGATGCTTTCAATAAGCATTTAAAATACGATAACCTCATGAATTTACCGACCAAGAATTTTTTCTACGGAATGGAAATTGGTGAAGAAACCATTGTTGAGCTCGATAAAGGAAAAACGTTACTTATTACTTTAGATTCCATAGGTAAAGCTAATGAAGATGGTATTGTAACCGTTTATTTTAAAGTGAATGGCCAAGGTCGAAGTGTTGAAATAAAAGACACCGCTATCAAAGTTGATAAAGTTGAAAACATGAAAGCCGATAAAAACGATGATAACGAAATTGGAGCGCCATTACAAGGTATGCTTTCTACTATTTTGGTTAAAAAAGGCGAAAAAGTGAGTAAAAATCAGCCATTATTTATTATTGAAGCCATGAAAATGGAAACAACAATTACAGCAAATACCGATGCTACCGTTAAGAAAATTGTTTTAAAAACTGGCTATATGGTAAACTCAGAAGATCTTGTTGTTGTTCTAGAATAAACACAACATTATATATTATACTATTTATTACGATTGGAATACACGCTTTTTAACACTGAAAAGTTGTTTTAATTTTTGAGAAAAACTAACATCCGTATTTGTTTGTTTACTCGTTTTTGAAATTGAACTCTTTTCTTCGTGTAATACTTGATAACATTGGTAAGCTTGAGATATAAACATAATATTAAGATTTGGACTTGTTCTTTTTTGCAATATTTTACACTACAAAGGTATAGTCATCATCCATTTTTTAAAACACTGAAATTGATGTATTTGTATGCTTATTTATCTGTTAATTTTGCATCATTTTGGGGTAAAATCAATGTGTTGTGTATTATAGAAATCATATTTTTTTTAAGGCCTTAACAACCCAATCATTTGTCCTACTCCTATTCCAAAATATGTACGGTCTTTATTTATTTGCACCATAGGAGAAATTGTTAACCCATAATACCTCGTAAACGGAAATTCTATTTTAGGATTAAGAATTAAACTCAATGTATTTTGAGCTTTATAGTTCCATGTATAATTCTCTACAAAAAAAGTATCAGATTTTGTTTGCCAATTCTCAGGTTCTCTTATCGTAGTGTAAGCTACTCCAACAGACATATTAACCCTAATGGTACCGCTTTCATTGAGCTTATAGATTTTCCCAACGCCTATTTTATAGTTCTCCATTTGGTCATGAGGATTAGCCAAACCAAAAGAAAACACTCCGACTATTCCCGAAGAATAATCACTGGGCTGTGATTTAGGCTTGCGAATGTTACCCGTATATCCAATTATAAATGAATACTTTTCTTTATAAACATAATTTAAATTTAAATCAACACCAATGTAATTTCCAAAATTTAATTCACCTGATGAATAAAAGGCTTTATTACCGAAGAATTGAGCACTCACAAAATTGCAACTAATCAGGCTTATTATAATTATATATCGTTCCATAAATTTACCCAAGATACTATTTTTATAAAATTCAAAAATCAGTTCAACCTAATTTTTTCCAATAACATTTATTTAGACAACTACTTAGGAAATAGTTTCTAATCCACAAGTATTTTATAAATACCAGTTTCAGCATCCAATTCAAATTCAGCATCTATAATCGTGATTGCGTTGTATTCTGTATAACTACAGCACTCACCCATTTTTCTTTCGGCATCCACATAAAGATTAAAAATTTCATGACCCGAAATACTCACTTTTAAATTTACAATTTCTGTATCCCAACCTATTGAACCAATTTGAATTTGATTTATATTATCTTCTGAAATAAACACAAACTCAATACGTTCATTATCATTCAAACGGTCTGTTATTTCGATATCACCAGCCACATAGGTACCATTCGTAAATACGTTTTCGCCACTCGCTTTGTCTACAATTTCGAAAATAAAACTATTAGGTGGCGTAAAGCAATCTCCACAATCATCGCTTTTACAACTTTGGAAAATTAATGTAACGCATACTAAAAGTAAATAGAAGTTTTTCATCAGAATTAGATTTTGCTTTGTAGATGAAATTTTGACAAAAAGGTTGCGTTTGGATGTTTATTAAATTAGCCTACACAACATCGCTATTTTGTTTATTCTTCTTAAAAACCTTAAAGATCAAAGCTACATTAATAATGAATGCAGGAATTACAAAAACATCTTTAATGGTATTAACACTTAGCACATCATACTCTAAAAACACCATAGAAAGAAAAATAATAATTGTCGAAATGATTAATCCTGTTTTTATATAATTCATATTTATTTGTTTTTATTAAATTTTGATTCCGTATTTAAAGTGAATATTATAGATGCTAAAATAATTAACGATGAAAAAATCAAAAGCCAATATTCGTTGGGGTCTGAAATGTTTGAAAAATCAATATTTAATATACCCAAAACGCAAGAGGCTATTACAAATATTGAAGCTAAATTTCTTTTTATCATTTTTCGAGAGTATTAAAAAGTTTAAAGTATAATAACGTTTACGTAACAAAATAACAACGACCTTTGATTAAGCACAAAACCACAATTATTTTTATAAAGTTTTGCATGTTCAGCTTTTTTTAGTCGATAATTTCCCAATAGGGCTCAAATTCAATATTTTCAAATTTAGTTTCGTGTATATTCAATTTCCCGTCTTTTTTATAAATACCATTGCTAGAAATGTCTTGTATCCATTTTCTAAATTCCCAGCATTCATTTTTGTCAATTTTCCCACGCCCCCAAGTTCTCTCGCAAAAAATAGTTTTTTTTGCATTTAGGCATTTAGAAACTTTCTTTATTACGCTTTTAGTTTCTTTATTCAAATCTTTAGCAATTGCTATGGTTATTAAATAATCAAATTGATAATTTCTATCTTCTCCTAAATGTCTTTCATTCCAGATAGCAATAAAAACATCTGGAGATTTATCATTTTTTTCGCAAATTGTCCGTTTTGGTGTCCAAGATTCAAAATGCGTAAACAATTTGGTGTCATTTTTTTCTAAAATCCATTTGTTATGTGATTTTTTATCCCATTTTAATTGTCCGAATTTAAGTTCTCCCCGATATTTATCAGTTGTGTTTTTGAAATCATATTCAAGTACTTTTAGTCCAGTTTCAATTTTATTAACAGATAAATTTAGTATCTGATTGAGTAAAGGCTCCGTTTTTGAAGTCCAAAACTCCTTTGTCCATAAGAATCCGCTTTTAGGATTGTCTCCAAAGAGAATATAAAAATCGAATTTTCTGCTACTGAAGGACATTATTTATTATCGGTTTTTCAGATGAAACACAACGTTTAAGTATAAGAATAGTGCAGTTTTGTATGCGAGGATTTTCCGTAGAAAAATCAGAAGCTAGAAAAAGCGCACTAACCTTTGATTAAGCACTAAACTAAGCATTGTTTTTATACAATGTTACCTGCTGGCTTTTATTCCTATTAATATTTTATTTTTCCGTTTTTCTGTCAAAACCTTGACCCAATAAGTCACAATAACATCGTATCCTCCAGATTCCGATTTTTGCTCATTAGTCAGAATATCAATACCAGTCGCTACTTTAGAGTTTTTCTCATCCCACTTTTTTATGTGCTCAAAATATTCCTTTTTAGTTCCAATTCGGTTACCGCTATTCCCAGTTATGAAAATCACTTTTTTGTCCTTAAAGTCAAATCCGTTTAGTTTTTCATTCAGATATGCGTTCAGATATTCAGACTCCACTTGAGTGAGTTTCGGATTATTGTCAATTCCACATTCAGAGAGGTTTTGTCCAAATATATTTGAGGAAATTAACAGTAAAATTAATGTTCCGATTTTTTTCATAAGTTCTGTTTTTCAGCTTGCAGGTAACTAAGGTATATGATTCATAGAAATATCCCACCTCTCTATACCGAAAGAATTTTCTTCCGAATAAAAATAAGTTTTTTTTACGTAAAACAACTTCAGCAATTAAAAAAAAATAACGGTAAAGTATCAAAAAATTAAAAGTACTGACCAATACCAAATACTAAACCTTGCGTGGCGTTTTTAGAAATACCATAGCCGTAATCTATTCTAAAAACAGCATTATAGATCTTCTTATGAAAAAACCGCAACCCAATGCCTGGGTAAAGTTTCATGTTTTCACTTCTACTAAAATCGGATAGTTCGCCACCGGGATTTCGCCAAGAACCAGCATCTATAAAGGCATTACCTTGTAGAACAAACCAATCTTTCTCGAAAAGTGTGTGGCGATATTCGGTATTCACAACAATAACTCCGGTGCCTCTATCTATAGTATTTCCTACGCCACGTATATTAATATTGTTATCTACAGAAAATGGTGCAAAAGGCGTATCGTTGTTAGATGCTAAACCTAACCGAACTCTATTTGCCCAATTCCCTTTTTCGCCAACGCGTTTGAAAATAAAAAAATCGTTCCAGCCTATATAGAAATCATCAACCCCATCTTGATTAGAGGTTACAAACTGAAAATTAAACTGACTTCGGAATCCGGAAATATATTGATAAAAATAATCTAACATATTATAATCGTAAATACCCTTTATAAGCCACTTGGGTATATTGAGTTCTAGCGGCACATTTTCGCTAGTTTCACCACTTTGGTATTGGTAATCTTCCTCAAAACTATTTAATCCAATTTCGAGCTTATTACTAAAATTAAACTCGTACAAACCAGAGATTTCTACAGACTTATTATTATACCTATAATTAGCCGATGTATTATTGAAAAACACAGGTTCTAGAGTCGTTAAACTTTGCAGGTTAAAAGCCAAACCAAACCGTTTAGAAAACAAATAAGGCGCTCTAAAGTTTAAAGCATAACTATTAAAAACATCTTTTTGATAAAAACCACCAACGGCAATATTTCTGCCCAAAGCATTAAATTCTGCCAAACCTACGCGGTAGGCAAACTCATCGTTATCGGTAGTATAAATATTAAGTGAAGGAATAAGGGTAAAGTTTTCTTCAATGCCATAAAACACATTGTAAGCACCATCATCTGACAAAAAAACTTGATAATACGCATGAGCAACCGACGGCAAACGCTTTAATCGTTTAATATCTTGCTCTATAATGGTTGAATCTAAAATGCTACCACCTTTTATAGACGCTAAACTTTTAATGAAAGATGTTTTTAATTTATTATTCCCCTGAATTTTTAAATCGGCCACCATATGGTTTTGAGCCACACCATGAGCAAAGGTTATTAATAAAATAAAAAGTAAAGTTTTTTTCATTATTCTACAGTAAATGGCGTCATAATCACTTGGTTTACCCAATTATCCAAGCTCACGTCCATTACTGTAAATATATAATTATTTCCCGATATTAAATTTGGCGGTGTATCTGGAGTAATATTTAGCACCACATTATCGAGTTTATAATATTGAAATTGATTGTTATAGGTATAGGTTCCTGAGATTAAATCGGAACTCTCTGTAGTTAAAACTTCAAAGAAAATAGCATTGTTTTCTTCGGAAAGCACATCCCATGAAAAAATTGGCATTCCTGATTGCTGTTGATTAATAAGCACCTCATCGGTCCACTGCGATGGTTGACTGCTTTTTTTATTCCGAACAGGTGTTGCAACTTTTATAACATCACCCACCTGATAAACCACCGTAAACCAAGCAGCATTAGATGTGGTTTCAAAAAAGCGCAAAGCGCCATTAAAAAGTGGTTTGGTTTCTAAATCAATAAAATTGTATTCTGAAAAATCTTCGCCATTTACCGTAAAAGCATCGGTTTCATATAATTTAAAAGATTGAGCTCCTGCTTCTGGATAAAAATAAACATTAACCAAATTAGCATCATAATCTGTGCTAGCCGCACAAGCTATAACAGCATCTTCTTCGTAGATATTAACGCTTAAAACTTCAGATAAAATGGTATTATTATTTAAAAGCAACTCAGCACCATCATCGCTATCGCAAGCGCTAATAAATAAGCATATTATTAAAAGTTTTAAATTACTTATAAGCCTCATAATGAGATTTTATTAACTGTTCTACAGGTTTATTTTGTGGCGTAAACCTCGAGTTATTTTCTCCACCTGATTTTTCATGGTTATGAAACCATTTCCAAATAAACCCTCCAGCAAACCAATCTTCCATCCAAAAGGTTTTAAACAAAGCTTCAGACGTATTAGTCTGTGCTTCTAGGTTTACGGAATCCATAGCTCTATCGCTTCGCCAAGGTTCTTTACCCGTAAAATCGACACTTCGGTAACCAAATTCTGTAAATAGTATCGGCTTTTTATAAGTTTCCGATGTACTTTTAATAACCGCTTTATGCGTGCCCCAATTAGCCATACACTCCGCAACTGTTGGTGTTTTGGTTTCGCTAACCGGAAAATAAGCATCTATACCTATATAATCCATTTGCGCCCAAAAGGGAGTACGTTTAAACTCATCCCAATTGGCAGCGTAAGTGAATTTACCGTTATAAATCTTTTTAATTTCTACAATTAAATTGTTCCAGTATTCTGGTCTGTTTGCAACAAACTTTTCTAGTTCTGTACCAATACAAAATATATCGGCATTTACCTCTTCGGCTAACTTGGCATATTCTAAAATAAATTTAGAGTACGATTGTTCGAAAACTTTCCAGTTTGCTTCCGTAGCCATTTCTATATGCCCAGTATACACGCCATGACTCACCCAAATTTGAGGTTTTATCATTATTTTTATACCGTGCTTTTGAAGTTCTACGGCATATTGCTGTGCACCATTTTTAGTTTCGCCTAACCACTGCCTTTGTGTATTAAAAGCAATTTCGGGATGCGTAATATCTCTAATAAAACCAAAAGGCATAACTGCCGCAAAATTGGCATTTATATTAATTACTGGCATTACATTTTTTTGAGAAATAGCTTCTCGAGAGGCTACAAAACTAACACCATTTATTTTTTTTGGTTGGGCATTACAACTCTGTAAAATAAACAGGGTAAGTAAAACTAGGAATATATTTCTTCTCATTAAAAAAGTTTTTTTGCTCCTAATTTACTACTAAACATTAAAACAAAGCTCTTAAACCTATGTTAAAAGATTGCCCTAGCCCTGTATCATTACCTCTCACAAAGCCTGTATAAAGGGTTTCTACATTGAGAACATCTGTTAATTGATATTTTAAACCACCACCAAGTGCTGTAAAATCTTGAGAGAAATCATTTCCAGCATCAATTAATTGTGAGTGTTGTATCAACCCTAATACAGTAAATTTAGAACTTGGGAAATAACTTAAAAATACGCCAGGTGTTAAACGCAGGCTATTGTTTGCAAAGCTATCTTCTTTTTTTCCAAAGTTATACTCTGTGTTAAGCTCTGAGAATAATTGCCATTTATCACCCGAAAAACTATAATCGTAGAAGAAACGGTTTTGAAAAATAAATCCTTTTTGATCTAAAAACACACCGTTTTCAGTTTCATTGTCTATTAAAGGAATATGAAAAGCGGTTTGAATAGTAAAATTACCAACACCTTTTATAGGATTAAATTTTATTGCTGGTGCGAAAGATGTTAAACCAGAACGTGCTGAATTTGTTTCTCCATCAAATTTAAAAACATCTAAAGCGTCTCTACCTGCAACAACATTGGAACGAAACTCTAATAACAAACCAACATTTAATTTACTGTTAGCTGAAATACCCGTAAAAACATCCAGCGTAGACGTAAAAAATGTATTTCTCGGTATATCTTGTTTTGAACCATTTGGCCCAAATAAATCTTTGGTTTCCGTATATAAATTATTAAACCATTTAATATCCCATTGGCCACTACTTAATAGTTTTGATGGTGTATAGGTTTGAATATTACTTTTTTCATTTTCAGTAGTATCTTCTTGAGCAAAGCCCACTAAAGATATAGTTAATAATAAAGTTGTTAGTATTTTTTTCATCATTATGTGTTTTAAAATTAGTATTATAGCGCGTTAGTTTTCCAGTTATAAGGAAAGTAACTCAGTTTAAAATCGGCAGCTATTTTCTCAGTTCTGTAAAGGTTAATAAAGTCAATTTCATTTTTCCCATTCATGGTAAAATCGCCTTTATACCATTCCATAATTTGAGAAGCCTCAACACGTTTCTTTTTAGCATTCACCTTTAAAAAGCTTCCATTAAGGGCAATTTTAGTTTGCTTCGTCATTTGGCTATCTACTGTTTTAGGCAAATATGCTTTACTTATTAATGGAGGGCAACCTACAGCGCCACAAACAAGTACAAAGTGAAATCTAGCATCATTGAAAACCTCTCGTAAAAGTTTATGTTCTATATTATTTAACGTTGTGTTTTTACCACCTAAAGCATATGTTGTTTTATCAAAAAAGCCTTTTTTATCTAGAGGAGAGTTTAGCGGATAGTTATCTACAATGCCTTTTATTACTGATAAGTTATAAGCGTTTATCCAAAATGCTTGGTAAACACTAGCATCTGTTTTTGATACCGGAATACCTTCGGCTAATTTTAAAACCTCATCTAAAGTTTTAGGTTCGTTGTGTATTTTAGAATAATCTACTTTACCATTAACTACATAGGTTTTAAAAAAAGCATCGGCTTTAGAAAAGAATTCGTTTGTGTTTTGAGCAAAACTCGTAACCGATAATAAGCTCATGGTAAATACTATAATAATATGTTTTTTCATTTTATAAATTTTAATGATACAAAGTAAAACTTCCTCTTGCTTTTTATTTGTTAGCCAACTTACACTTTAAAAAAGTTTTTTGAAAAGTCTGACAATTAGGCTTTGCCTTACAGAGGCCCTCTCTATTTAAATCTATTCTAAATTAATGCACCAAGTTAAGTTCTTATCTTTAAAACGACCTAAAGAATCACAATTCTAAAAATTATGGAACATATTGTTATAATCGGGAATGGAATTTCGGGTGTTACCGCAGCGCGACACATTAGAAAACTTTCTGATAAAAAAATTACTATTATATCGGCTGAAACCGAATATTTTTTCTCTCGAACAGCACTTATGTATGTATACATGGGGCACATGACGTTTGAACATACGCAACCCTATGAAAATTGGTTTTGGAAAAAGAATAGAATAGAATTAAAAAAGGCTTTTGTTAAAACAGTTGAGACTGAAAATAAAACGCTTCACTTTGCAGATGGAGATTCTTTAACCTACGACAAGCTTATTATAGCTACCGGAAGTAAACCAAACAAATTTGGTTGGCCTGGTCAAGATCTAGATGGCGTTATGGGCATGTACCATAAACAAGATTTAGAAAATCTAGAAAAATATGCTCCAAATAACAAAGTGTGTAAACGTGCCGTAATTGTGGGAGGCGGATTAATTGGTATTGAAATGGCCGAAATGCTACACTCTCGCCATATTCCGGTAACATTTTTAGTAAGAGAAAATAGTTTTTGGAATGGTGTATTACCAGAAGGTGAAAGCAACATGATAAACCGTGAAATTTTAAGTAGCGGTATAGATTTACGCCTTTCTACCAACTTAAAAGAGATAGTTGCTGATGAAAACGGCAATGTTAAATCGGTTATTATTGATGAAACAGGAGAAGAACTTCCTTGTAATGTGGTTGGATTAACCGCAGGAGTTGCTCCAAATATAGATTTTTTAAGAGATTCTGGTATTGAAATAGGTCGAGGCGTAAAAGTGAATCGTTACCTAGAAACTAATGTAAAAGATGTTTATGCTATTGGCGATTGTGCCGAGCAACATGAAGGTATTGACCAACGTCGCCCTATTGAAGCCGTTTGGTATACGGGCCGTATGATGGGAGAAACTTTAGCACAAACTATTTGCGATAATAAAACACAATACAAACCTGGGCATTGGTTTAATTCTGCCAAATTTATCGATATAGAATACCAAACTTATGGTTGGGTTTGGGCACAAGCTAAAGACCATGAATCACGTTTTTATTGGGAACATGAAGATGGTAAAAAATGTATTCATATTAATTACGATAAAACCACTCGAGAATTTATTGGTATTAACAACTTCGGAATACGAATGCGTCACGAATTTTTCGACAAGGTTTTAAATGAAAAGCGCACGGTAGATTATGTTTTAGAACACTTAGCCGATGCTAATTTCGATCCTGAATTTTACAAACTTCACGAAAAGGAAATCGTTGCAAAATTCAACCAAGAGAACAACACTAACATTCAATTAAAAAAGAAAAGCTGGAAACGTATTTTTAGCAAAGCATAAGATATGAAAGCAATAAAACAAACCGGTTTAGTCCTTTTTCTATTAGGACTTGCCATTTTCATAGGAACCATTTTCACAGGTTCTTTCAGTTTAAAACAAGCTGAGTTAGATACGTTTTTAAAAGAGCAAAATTATAAAAGCGAAGTTATAGGTGAAGCTCTACAAAAAGCTGTTGTTACCACTAACGATTTAAACATTTTTCAGTTTTCTAATGCGGTTAGAAATGCATATGCTGCATCTAACAATCATTATGACAATCTTATTAAGAAGTATGATGCTGAAAAAAATTGGGACGAAAAAGGAAAACAATTTCAATATAAAATCTCAGGAAAACCGCATAGTTTAAGTTTTTCACTAGCTAAATCAGCAGGAAAAGGTCCTGCTCCAGATAGTACTGGCCTTATGTGGTTTCTAACGTTTGGCTTAGCTATTATTGGAGCACTTATGTATATAGTTCCGGATGTTATTTTACTAGGAAAACCTGGTATTAAAAACAATGGTGTTTTTCTGAATGCTGCCACAAACCGCGGTTGGATTGGTTGGTTTGCATTTATCTTTTTAGTTACATTCTACATTCTACTTTATTTCTTTCCTGATTATATTGTAAACTGGGTATATTTAGTAGACCCTATTAGCAAATCTATAAGCGGAAATCCTGCAAGTCAATGGTTTTTATATGGCTTTCTATACTGTACAGTAATGTCGGTAATGGCTGTTAGAATGTATATTAAATACCGCCATAACAAATATCAAATATTAAGAACGACATCTGTTTTATTCTTTCAAATTGTATTTGCTTTCTTAATTCCAGAAATTCTAGTGCGTTTTGAGAAACCTTGGTACGATTTTAAAAATGCGTTCCCTTTAGATTACGATTTTTTCTTTAGATGGAATTTAGAAGAACTTCTTGCTAGTGGTGCTTTTGGCTTATTCATATTAGTTTGGGGTATTGTTTTAACTATTATAGTAGTACCGGTAATGGTTTACTTCTTCGGAAAAAGATGGTATTGTTCTTGGGTTTGCGGCTGTGGAGGTTTAGCCGAAACATTAGGAGATCCATACAGACAACTTTCTAGTAAAACATTATTATCTTGGAGAGTAGAACGTATTATAATCCATTCTGTTTTGATATTTGTTTTAGTCATGACGGGTTTTGCTCTGTACACTTTCTTTTCTGGTGAAGGCCAAGTATTAGGTATTAAAACACAAACCATACAAGATATATATGGCTTTTTAATCGGTTCTATTTTTGCTGGTGTAATTGGTACGGGCTTCTACCCTATTTTCGGTAACCGTGTTTGGTGTCGTTTTGGATGCCCTTTAGCTGCATATTTAGGTTTTGTACAACGTTTTAAATCTAGATTTAGAATTACAACAAATGGAGGGCAATGTATTTCTTGTGGAAACTGTTCTACTTACTGTGAGCAAGGTATTGATGTTAGAGCTTATGCACAAAAAGGAGAAAATATTGTACGCTCTAGTTGTGTAGGTTGTGGAGTTTGTTCTGCAGTTTGCCCAAGAGGAGTTTTAAAATTAGAAAACGGACCAGAAGAAGGCCGTATAAATCCAACAGATGTTTTACTTGGTAACGATGTTGATTTAATGGATTTAGTAAATAAAAAATAATGAAATATATCTGCTACCTGCTTTTAGTTTCTATGTCTTTCAATAGTTTTGACAATGAGACTTATGTAAAAACATTTTACGAAAACGGAAGTTTAGAATCTGAAGGCTGGATTAAGCAGGATAAAAAAGAAGATTATTGGAAATTTTACTACGATAATGGCCAAATTAAAAAAGAAGGTCACTTTTCAAACAATAATCCTATAGAATATTGGTATTTTTACGCCCCAAATGGATTAAAAGAAAGCGAAGGCCACTTTGTTAACGGAAAAAAAACAAATTGGTGGGTGTTTTATGACCATTCAGGACAGGTTAGCCACAAGTGTCAACTTAAATTTAATCAGAAAAACGGATATTGTTTAAAGTATAAAAACGGCGATATTATTTCTGCTAGCAAATACAATGCGGGTAAAAAAATTAAAGAATGGTACAACCTAAAAGATTTTAAAAAAGAAAACAACCTACTTAATTTAAGATGACCCAAATAAAAGTCATAATTCCTGCATACAACGAAGCAGATTCCATTACACATGTTATTAAAGCCATTCCTGACATTGTTAACGAAGTTATTGTGGTAAGCAACAACTCTACCGACGATACAGAAATTAATGCCAGAAATGCAGGTGCTACCGTTTTAAAAGAAACAAATAAAGGTTATGGATATGCTTGTTTAAAAGGCATGGAGTATATTGCTAACCAATCTAAAAAACCAGATATTATTGTGTTTCTAGATGGTGATTATAGCGATTACCCCGAAGAGCTTACTAAAATAGTTTCACCTATAATTAATGATAATTTAGATTTTGTTATTGGAGCCCGTGTAAAAGAATTAAGAGAAGCTGGGTCGATGACTATGCCACAAATTTTTGGGAATTGGCTAGCAACAACCTTAATGAGCTTGTTTTTTAACGCTAAATTTACAGATCTTGGACCATTTAGAGCCATAAAATACAATAAGTTACTAGCTCTTAACATGGAGGATAAAACTTATGGTTGGACTGTAGAGATGCAACTAAAGGCTTTAAAGCAAAAATTATCTTACACAGAAGTCCCTGTTAATTATAGAAACAGAATAGGCGTCTCAAAAGTGTCTGGTACGGTAAAAGGGGCTATATTTGCAGGCGCAAAAATCTTGGGATGGATTTTTAAATACAGCATAAAGAAATGATTTTAGAGAGCATAATAATTACAATTTACACCATTGCATTACTACTTATTTTAATGTATGCATTGGCACAACTTAACTTACTTTTCAATTACTTATCGGCGAAAAGAAAAACCGATAAATCTGTAAAATTCGATTTATCCAATCCAGATGAAATTCCTTTTGTTACCATACAACTTCCTGTTTACAATGAAATGTATGTTATGCAACGGTTACTGGATAATATAGCAGAAATTGATTATCCAAATGACAAATTAGAGATTCAGGTTTTAGACGATTCTACAGATGAAACCATAGAGACTACAAGAGCTCAAGTAGAAGTACTTAAAGCAACAGGTTTGGATATTAAGCACATTACCCGTACAAATAGAGTTGGGTTTAAAGCAGGTGCTTTAAAAGAAGGTTTAGAGATTGCTAAAGGTGAATTTATTGCCATTTTCGATTCCGATTTTCTTCCTAAAAAAGACTGGTTAAAACAAACGGTTCCTTATTTTAAAGATTCTGAAATTGGTGTTGTGCAAACCCGTTGGGGACACATCAATAGAAATTACTCTATACTTACTAAAATACAAGCCTTTGCTCTAGATGCGCATTTTACCCTAGAACAAGTAGGACGAAACAGTAAAGGACATTTTATAAATTTTAATGGTACCGCTGGTTTATGGCGTAAAGCTTGCATTCTCGACGCAGGAAACTGGGAAGGTGATACCTTGACTGAAGATCTAGATTTAAGTTACCGTGCACAACTTAAAAACTGGAAATTCAAGTATTTAGAAGATGTAGAAACTCCTGCAGAACTTCCAGTTGTTATTAGTGCCGCACGTTCGCAACAGTTTAGATGGAATAAAGGTGGAGCAGAAAATTTTAAGAAAATGAAATGGCGTGTTCTTAAAAGTAAAAACATTTCAACTAAAACAAAAATACACGGCTTGTTGCATTTACTGAACAGCACCATGTTTTTAAATATTTTATTAGTTGCTATTTTGAGTATACCAATGCTTTACATAAAAAATGAATACGCGCACTTAAAAACGTATTTTATTGTAATGAGTTTCTTTGTGATAAGCACACTAATATTCTTTATCTGCTATTGGGTAATGTATAAAAACATCTATGGTGGCGGCGTAAAGAACTTTGTAAATTATATAGCCATGTTCTTTGTCTTTTTCTCAATAGCTATGGGTTTTTCACTACACAATACTATTGCTGTAATTGAAGGTCATATTGGTAAGAAAAGTGAATTTGTACGTACACCAAAATTCAACATTAGTAAGTTTAAAGACAACTTAAAAACAAACCAATACATAAAGAAAACAGTATCTATCAACGTTATTTTTGAAGGCCTACTTATGGCTTACTTCGGTTTTGGTATGTACAGTGCTTTTATTGTTGGTAACCAAGGAGGCGATTTTGGGCTCTTCCCTTTTCACCTGATGCTATTTTTAGGCTTCGGATTTGTGTTTATAAAATCGTTAGTTTCTAAAGTTTAATTTTAAGCTTTAGCTGAAATTTTATAACAATAAACGTTTCCTATAAAAAGAAATTCCAAACCACACCAAAACGTATTGAGAAATCTCGATACGGATAATTAGGTGCCGAATAATAATCGTACCCTGTAAAGGCTGCATTAAAATGTTCTGCTTTTAAATAGATTCGAGTTTGACGTATTTTAGCATTTAAGAAGAAATCTAACCTAGGAAACTCCCCTATCTCTTGTTCGTTTTGCACATAAAACTCCGCTAAAACAGGATCGTAAGCATTCATGTTGTACTTTGAGAAATAATTTAAGGTTACACCTGTTTGAAGAAACAACGCCTTTTTAAACAAATGGCTAGAATAATAGAGTGTGCTACGTAAGTTTAATTCAGGCACATTTAAAACACCTTCACCATTTGTAACATTTTGGTACATAAAGGTATTGTTTAAAGCGAACTTTCCGACTTTAATTTCCTTATCTAGTTTAGCTCTTAAATAATTTATAGTGCCGCTGTATTGAGTTGGCGCGACCAACTGAGTTGTTTCATCTAAATGAAAATAAGCATAGTCACTAATGGTAGAATAATCGACACTCAAGTTAACTAGTTTATCTGATTTTAATTCGAATGCCAATTGTTGTGTTTCTGTATTATTGAAATTATTTATCCAGTTGTAGTTTAAATAATCACTTTGAAACAGCAAGAAGTTGAAATTTGGCGCTTTAGAGCTATGATTAAGCGATGCAATAGCTTTGATATCATCGTTTAATTTGAAACTAGCCTGAGCCTTCAAAAAGTTTCCATCGAAATCTCCAGACACGTTTAATCCTACTTCACCTAAAAGATCGAAACCTTTGTATTCCTTGTGGTATTTTCCACCAGCCGATAGAATATCACCTTTAAGACGGTTTGTTATTGTTGTTCCGTTTAGAACAACGATTTTATCATAACCGTAATTATAATTATCATAACCTAAATCGAACTGTACATCGCCAAGAATATTGTTGCTATAATTTAATTGAAATTGATTGTGAAAATGTTCTAAAGTTGCACGATCTTGTAAACTTGAACTCTTAAAAGCTTCACCAAAAATATCGGTTTCGGCACTAGATTGGCTGTATTCAAAATACTTATCTTCAAACGAAACAACTTGACCTAAACTTAAATTATTACGAGACAATGAGTCTTTTTGATTTATAAAAGCATAGCTGTGTTCTAAATGAAAACGCTTTGCTTTCAGCATACTTTCGGCATCTTCGAAGTTCACTTCTAGAATAGATCGATCTATAAATTCCTCATCACCAGACTCAAAATACTCAATACTCTCATCTTGAAGCCCTCCGTTTTCCTCGTTGTATAAATCTTGGGTTACAATATGGCCGCGTGCTTGGTATCTATCATTCTCAGACCGATAATTTGATGTAAATCTAAAGTTACCCGTACTTGTAATAATGTGTTGGTATTTACCAATGGAACGCATGCCTTTATAGGCTATGGAAAAATTAAAACGTGGACTTGTATTTACAGTAAAAAACGCATCGAGTAACTGCCCTTGCTCAAAAGCTGTTTTATACATTAATTCTGTCAGCGGTGTTGGTACACGGTAGTAATTAATATCTTCAATTTCCATGTAATTGAAATGCCTAGCACGCGCACCCAAGTTTGGCACCAAATCGGTACTTTGGAAATTGTAAGTTAAGCTATTATATGTTTGACCTAAGTTTGAAAAGGCTATCAATCCGAAATTATCTTTTCTTAAATAATTGAATTTATAATCTTTTTTCACAGACAATGTAGTATCTACAAAAGTGGTATCATTTTCATGAGATATAATAAGATAGTCCTGAATTTTCGGCTTCTCGTCTTCTTTATCTTTCCCAAAAACAGCTTTAGACAGTTTACTTTGAGGCTTCAAACTATCTTGCTCCTCTGTTTTAGGTGCCTTGCTCTCGGGTAATTCACGCGGCGTATTTTGTGCGTTTAACGCATTAAACAACAGCAAACAAAAGAATGATAGAACTATTTTATTCATAAATACAAAAATCTTGCTTTGGTTTTACTTTTACAAATATTACCGTTGCAAATGTAAAGACAAAATATGATAACGCTGAAAAATGCTGAGAATTATTTAAGAATCAATATAAAAAAACATTCAGTTCTATAAACCTAAAAAGCCAACTTCTAAAAACTTAGAAGTTGGCTTTTTAACACGCATATTATTTATGTTAAAAAATTAAGACCCCCATTGATAATAATTAATAGCATATTTAGTATTATCACCATTAATCATCGTTACTGTAGGATTAGTATAAGTAGAAAAGGTTCCATCATATTTCATATAAAAACCAGAAGCACTTGTTACAATAGCATCTACAAGTTCAACTACTGTTGCACCTCTACTATCTGCATTACCACTCTGCCCTGTAACCTCAAAATACATTTTACCATCAACAATTTGACGTTCTAAATAGTAATTCATACTGTAACTTGAACTTCCGCTTAAGTACTGTATAGAAAGATAAGGATCTCCTGTTGCATCTGGCAATATATTGTATAAGTAAAATCTATAAATAGTTCTACCACCATTAGCATTAGTGAAATCTTCCTGAGTTTTGGCGTAAAGATCATTAAATGCAGTACTCGATCTTTCTGTATCTACATAATTATATCTCAAATTTGCATAACCAGCAAATGCAGGTGTTGCTAGTGGTAAACCTGGTATATTATCATACAAGATTACTAAACCTTGATCTATGTTTTCATAAACATTATCTGTTTCATTATATTCGAAACTAATTAAGCTAGTACCATTAACATCAATTGGTTTCAAAAAACTAAAACCTGTTGCCGTAATCGCAATGGGAGCACTTACAGATATTGTAACATCTTCTTTTATATAACTTATAGTTGCAAGCCTTGATGAATTATTATAATCAAAAGTAGCTATAACTTCATCATTCAATAAAATATTTCTAAATACAGACTCTGTTCCATCTCCTTCAATTTGTTCAGCAGACTCATAAACTTGATCAAAATTAATACTATCGGCAGCGGCTGGCCTTAAGGTAAAAATAGTAATATCATCACCATAATCTAATTTACTTTCAAGTACTATCTCTTCACTAGTAGCAGAAAGAATATTAAATACAAACTCACCTTGATTACTATTATCATTTAAAGAAAATATTTCATGAAAAACTGCGTAAGTTTCTAAAACTAATTCAATTTTTAATGTTTTGTCTAATCTATAAGTTATGGTATTATCTTGACCACCTGTTTCATAATCTGAATTAATTTTAACATTACCATTTTCATCAAAATCCATAACCATAGTATATGCCCCAAATGAGTTATTTGGGGAGTAAACACCAACCCATCCATTTTCTGGCTTGGTTAAAATTTCTTGATAATTTGCTATAAACTCGTCTGTTCTCTCTTTTATCGACTGCTCGAATAATGGTTCAACATCATTATCTGTACAACCTAAGGCAAAAAGAAGCAGAAGGAGTAAATTTAATTTTGTAATAAGATTAAATATATTTTTCATTATTATATTTTTATTATGTTAGTTATAATTTAATTAATCTGGAATTGCTCCATTTTCCACTACATTATCCAATCGCTCTTGAATAATATCTCTAACCTCTAATAAATCAATGTTAAAATTGTCTTTATAGTAACCTACTACTAACTCTACTTTTTTTTGAATTAATTGACGTCCTTCATTAAGTTCTCTACAATTTATAATTTCATCTAGATCTGTTAATGACGAGCAATCTTGTTGTGTAATAAAATCTTCATCGAATGTTTCTTTATCTACAACTAATAAATGCGATACAATTTCGCAAAAGTCTTCAAACTCACTTGAAGTTGCGTAATTTCTAACCATTCCCAATTTAATCGCATCATCACGACTTACACCGTTGGACCAGTTTTGTCCTAAATATTTTTCAGAAATAGTATTAAATCCAACAGGCATACCATAAGTTTGATGTACTATATGAGAAAATTCATGATGAACTGTTGACAAAATCCCTCCTCCTGGGTTCGCTAGCCAAGTTCGATTAGAGAAATCTAAACTATTCAAATTCAACAAGGTAACACGAGCTCCTGCTTCAGCATACCCTAAAAGTCTAGATCCATCATCTTTATATATATAAGACCCAATATAAACTAACTCTGCAGGAAATAAATCTTGAATTAATTTATCTCCACCTTCTCCAGACGACGAATAAGGCTCGATCCACAAATGACGGACCAATTGTGTGGATGGAATTACCAATTCCGCATTGATAGGTGTAGCTCTTTGTGATGGATCTATAAAATTATCATTCCACCTCCAACGTGTAGCTGTTTTAAATTCTTCAAACAAACTTTCTCCATTGTTATCGTATAAATAAAGATCGTTTGGATGTGTTAACGCTCCAGATTCAGGCTGTACATATACCGCATTACTATCTTCAGATGTGCACTGAATACTAAATATTGCTAGTATTATAACAGCAAAATATTTAATTGTATTTTTCATTGTTCTCATTTTTTTTTTATAATTAGTAACCTGGGTTTTCCTCAATACCATTAGCAATTGCTTTAGCCGGTAACTGCTCAGCTTTTCTTAAATCGTCACCAGCCAATGTAACATCAGTTACAACATTACCGTCTCCATCTGTTGAAACAACATGATACACTTCCAGTCCTAAACGCTTAATATCAAACCATCTTAACCCTTCTCTAAGAAATTCTTTTCTACGTTCAGATATTACCAAACTAAACATGGCATCTTTCTCAGTACCTCCATAATATGCAGCTACCTCTCCTAAGGTTAGTTGCCCACCGTTACTATACCTCAAAGGAGACATAGTGTTGTAATCATTTAAAGCATCTTCCAATCTATTTTCCATAATATAGGCCTCCATTCTGTTTAAAAGCACCTCTTCACTACGCAACTCTGGCATAATAAAGTAAGCAAACCCCGTTGTAGATGTTGTATATTCGAAGAGCTCCGTGTACTTAGGTGGAGTTCTTGCAGATGATGATGAAAAACCATAACCTAAATCACGAAAATCAGAAGATCCTTGTGGATTATCTTGGTCATAAATTTCAGTGAGAAGAGCACTATTTGCCTGAAATCCCCTAGTATATCTAGTAACAGCGAAACTTTCTTTTCTTACCACTAACAAGTTACTTGGCTTTGATACGTCTATAAAATTATTTGCAATTTGAACAGAACCAGTACCTGTAAAAACTTCATCCATATCACGTATATAGTTTATACTCACTACGCCCTCCCCTAAAAGTTTATTGGAATATTCTATACATTTTACGTAATCTCCTTTAAACAAATAAAAACGAGAAGCAAAAGCGTAAGCTGCACTTTTATTAAAGTGATACTTTCCTGTTCCTACATAATAATCATCAGATATTAAAGGCAGTCCTTCTAATAAATCTTTTTCAATTAAATTGTATGTTTCCTCTAAAGTCCCCCTTTCATAAGAAACACTTAATTCTGTTTCTGGAGCCGTAATGTAAGGAATACCTAAAGCACTTTTATTTGCTTCACTATAATGTAATGCGAATATATTAGCTAACATAAAGTGGTTATAAGCTCTAGAAACTAAGGCTTCTCCTTTTAATGAATTTCTAAAATCGTCATCACCTCCATCTATTTCAGATAAACCAACTAACGCTTGATTAGCATGAGCAATTGCATTATAAGTATTATCCCAAAAATAAGTAGGCGTATCTTGTTGCTCGCTAGATACTACGGGTACGTAAGTATAATTTTCGGTCATCCAAGGGTATTGAGTGTTTTGAATAATATACGTTGCGTTATCTGATTTCGCTTCAACAAAATTATAAGTTGCTCGAGAATAGGCAGAAACCAATAACTCTGAAACATCATCTAAAGTCTTTACTTCCTGCCTATTATCTGGAACCTCATCTAAATAAGAATCACACGAAAAAAATGAAACTAGAGTAAATAGTATTATAAATCTTTTCTTCATAGCATTAAAAATTAAAATTAAGAGTAAAGGTGTATGTTTTTGTTAATGGTAAAGAAACACCACCCGATTGAAAAAACTCTGGATCTACACCATTCAATTTATCATCGGAATAAATTAACCAAAGGTTATGAGCAGATAAGCTCATTGATGCAGATTTCATCCAAGTTTTATCTATAAAACTATTAGGGAATCTATAGGTAAGTTTTACGTTTTTAAGCCTCACAAAATCCCCATCTGCAACTCGAATATCACTTTTATTATATAAATCAAAAGGGTTTAATCCTTGAGATCTTAATGCCTCAACTGCAGTAGCTGAAAGTATGGCAGGGATATTAGTAACATTTTCATCACCTGGCAATGTCCATCTATTGATTAAGTCGCCCGACTGAGAACTAAAATCATCATATAACCTAGCAGAACCATCACTTAAACGCACATCATATAAATCGTCCAAACGGATTTTATTACCACCTCTATATGAAAAACCAAAATTAAGATCTAAATTTTTATAAGAAATAGTATTATTGAAACCTCCAAAGAAGGTAGGTTCCGTTTGCCCTTCATAAGTAACATAATCTAATACATCTTCTCTTTCTTGCAAGTTTAAATATTGAATAACACCTCCATCTTTATCGTAAAATGTTGGTATACCGTTAGCATCTAATCCTGCAAAAGGAATTGAAAATAGCGAGCCAGCGGAATATCCTACAAAGTTACCGCCATTTCTACTGATAGCATCGCCAATACGATCTCGAGATTGCCAATTTGTAATCTCACTTTTAGAATAACTATAATTGAAATTTGAAGTCCATCTAAAATCTTCTGTTTCAAAATTGGTTGTTCTTAAAGTAAACTCAAAACCATTACGGTCTAGCTCGCCAATATTACCTAATTTTCGTCCTTCACCACCAACACCGTTAGTTTCTACAAAACCTATTAAATCTTCAGATTTTCTTCTATAATATTCAAATTCAATTCCTAATCGATTATTCAAAAATGCTGTTTCTAAACCAATATTCCATTCGTATAATTTCTCAAATGTTAATTCTGAATTTTCCAATTGGTTGATAACTAAAGCTATTTCTCTTTCCGATGCTTGCGGACGTAAAGGCTCATCTCCACTTACAATTAAACCCGCACTAGCATCATAAGGATTAGATCCTGATAAACCATAAGTAGACTTAAGTTTTAATAGGTTTACCCAATCTACATTATCCATGAATGATTCTTGATGGATATTCCAAGCTCCACTAACATTCCATGTTGGTAAGTAACGTGCTGTTTTAGAATTACCTGTTCTATTGTCTCCATCATACCTAAAAGTACCGTTAACAATATATTTTCCTTTTAAAGCATATGCTCCCGTTGCAAATGTACCCCAAGCTCTATTTCTAGTTTCATTAACTTCGAAATAATCATCACCTCTAGAATCTAGGAATCTTATAAAATTAGGATCACTTAACACAAGACCTCCTTTATCAAATAAATATCCCCACCCTTCGGCATATTCTTTAGTTCTATCACTAGATCGTACTTCTTGACCAACAAGAACATCTACTTGATGGTTGTCTCCAAATCGCGTTGAGTAATTAAGAGTATTACGCATAAAATAATTTACAAGCGTGTTATTAGTTGTATTTCTAAAACCACCATTAGGCAATACTGTGTAAGGATCTAATTCGGGAGCATCAGGGTCATCAAATAAGAAAATATTACTATTAACTAATAATGGATCATCCGCTCTATATGCTGCTGCATTATTAGAGTTTTCATGCACAGTTTGTACTGCTCTACTTCCATACCATCTACCTTGTAAAACGGTATTAAAAGTAAAATCTTCATTAATTTCCCAATTAAAACTAGTTTGTAAAGACAAATCTGTTAAATCTAAGTCTACATAATTATTTTCTACTTCATGTAAAATGTTAAACGGCGCCCAGTTTCTTCTGTAATATTGTAAATCCCCACTTTCATCATAAGGCGTCATGCTTCTACTGGTATACAAAGCAAAATTAAATGGATTAATATCAAAATTTCTTTCAAAAACTCCAGAAAGCGCATCAAATGTTCGATCTTGAGAAGCGGCAACCCTTTGATCTCTAACATTACCAGTTAATTTAAACCCAACACTTATATTATCAGCAATTTTAAAATCGGCATTTAAATTTGCCGTTAGATTTTTAGCATCATCGGCTATAGTTTGTCCCTCATCATCCATATAGCTAATAGATGCTCTATATTTAGATTTTTCGGTACCAGAACTAATACTTAAACTATTTGTTTTAACAAATGAATTTTTAAATAACACATCAAACCAATCGGTATTTGCATCGGCATAACGTTGCAAATAATCGTAATTAGGCGTTCCTCCTGGGCCCCAATTGATTTCGTTATTTCTTATTTTGTAAAACATATCAGAAAACACTCCGTGATTTCTAGCTGTATTAGAGTTAGCTATATCAATCCATCCCTTTTCGTAAAGTTCTTGGTTAATCGCCATTTCATCTCCAGAACTTAATATATTAAATTGACCGTAAGTTGGTTTTGTTCTTGTTGTTAAACTGCTAGAAAAATTAATTCTTGGAGTTCCTGTTTCTCCTCTTTTAGTCGTAATAACAATTACACCATTCAAAGCCCTCACCCCGTATTGCGCCGTTGCAGAAGCATCCTTTAATACTGTAAAAGATTCAATATCGTTAGGTCCAATTCCTGCTGTAGACGAGCTTAAAATAGTTTCTAAATTCCCTGTGGTTATATCCTGATTTGATAATTCTACAGCATCTTCTAAAACAACGCCATCAATAACCCATAAAGGTTTATTAATACCATTAATTGATGAGTTACCTCTAATTCTAATTACTGGAGCCGTCCCAAAAGTTCCAGATGCATTTTCAATCTCCACACCAGCTACTTGGCCTTGTAAAGCTCTTGCAACATCTGGAACTCCTTCAAGTTTCACATCTTCTAATTTAACGGTAGATGCAGAACCTGTAAATAGTTTTCTATCAATTTTTTGATATCCGGTAACCACTACAGCATCTAGGCTTTCAACATCTTCTGACATCACAACATCGATAGTATCTGAAGCGCCGACAGTGATAAATTTTGTTTCCAAACCAATGAAGCTCATTTTAAGAACTTCACCTTTTTCCGCCTTTATAGCATAATTACCATCAAAATCAGAGACAACACCTCGATTAGTACCATCGACAACAATAGTTACTCCTGCAACAGGAACCCCGTTTGCATCTGTAATAGTTCCTGAAATTGTTCTTGACTGAAATTTAACGATAGACACTTGTTCCTTTTTATCCAAAATAATCTGGCGCTCGTTAATAGAGTAACTAAATATATCTGTATTTAAAACTCTTTCTAAAACTTTGTTTATCGTTTTATCTTTAATTTTAACATCACCTAGTTCTTTTCTTAACTCAGGTAAAACTTCATCTTTATAAATAAAAACAAATTCGCTTTGGTTTTCAATAGTTTTAATTACATTCATTAATGTAGCATTCTGAATCTCTATTTTCAATTTGGCGTTTTGAGAATAGGAATTTGAGAAAGAATAAAATGTAAACAGAAGTAAAAAGAAACTGAGCCCCTTCATAATAAATAGAGTTTTATTCCTGAAATCCAATAAGGCGTTACAAGAATTTTGATTTTTTTTCATAAGTTTGATTGTTTTTAATTAAGCATAAATAAGCTGTTAGTTTAACAGTTTTCTATTCAGAGAATGTTGGCGCATTCTCTGTTTTTTTTTTATTTTATAATGTATTTATCATCTATTAATTCTATTTTAAATTTTGTTATGAACATTAAATTTTGAAGTGTTTTTTCTATCTTATCATTTAAATCTAATTTCCCGCTTATTTTTATTTTATAAATATCCAATTTTTCATCCAGCACAATGTCTATGTTATAAAAACGCTCAATCTTTCTAATTATATTTATCACAGATTCACTTTCAAAATATAAAAGCCCTGATGTCCATAAGGTGTAATTATCGGTATCGACATTTTTCACCTCGACATTACCATTCTTTTTAGACCATGTAGCCAATTGACCTGGCTTTAAAACTGTTTTTTTATTGTTAAAAAAACCTTTTTCCACTACATTAACCTTACCTTCTGTTAAAGCTGTAAAGATGCAGCCGTCTGCAGGGTATGCTGACACATTAAATTTGGTACCTAAGACTTCAACCGAAAAATTCTCTTCCATTGTTTTCACAATAAACGGACGTTCTTTATTAGGTTTAACTTCAAAAAAAGCTTCACCTGATAAAACGACAGTACGTTCTCTTAAAAGAAATTTTTCGGGAAAAATAAATTTTGTTCCTGCGTTAAGATGCACAACAGATCCATCGGATAAAGTTATCTTACTACGTTGTCCATAAGGCACCAATAATTTATTATAAGTTTCTTTTTCTTTTTCTTCGGTTACACTAGTTATAGTGTCATTAGCATTCACAACAACTTTACCCGAGCTAGTATATTTAATTTCAGACTCCTTTTTATTTATTAAAAGTGGTTCTCCTGATTTAAATACTAGTTGCGTATGTGTTAACGAATCCAAAGACATCATGTCTAAATTTTTGACTAGAGTAGGATTTTGTTGACTAAACATGTTTTTAAAAAAAAGACCTACCCCCAGCAGAACCAACAACATGGCCGCATATTTAAAATATTTTTTAAATAAATTAAATTCTGTAGATGTTTTTTTAGACGACATCATTTTATCCAAAATCTTCCCCAGCATTTCCTTTTTTTCTGCTTCCGTTAGATTTAAATCGTTTGTTTTTATCGCTAACAAAACTTCTTTTAAGTCTGAAATTACCTGTTGCTCTTGAGGATTATTTAAAATGTAGGTTTCCCAAAAAACATCACTTTCATGCGTTGGCTTGTATATCCAATCTATAAAAAAGCTGTCTTCAAGATATTTAGAATAAGGTTTCATAATTTAGGTCTATATTCACATAGGGCTCAAAACTTTATTTTTGTGGACACTTTTTTTAAGTTTTTTTTTAATAAAGCCTTCTTTTTATGAAATTATAGACTTGAAAAGAATATCAGAGGCACTAAATTAATGAAGAAATTAATTAGCTTAACCGAGGATATAACATAAAGAATATGATATTGGTATGCACATTAAAAACAGGATTTTCTCGTATTTTTTTGATAGCTCGATAAACTTGTTTACGTACAGAATTATGATCTATACCAATTATTTCAGAAATCTCAATATAGCTAAAGCCTTTTGTGAACTTTAGATACAATATTTCCTGTTGCTTAAACGTAAGCTCTTTCATTACTTGCGTAATAATTTTTTTGTTACGTTTATCAATTTCTTTATCGATAGTTGCATGCTCAACATTATACTCAGTAACAAAATCCATGGTGCTCAATGCACTAAAATCGTCTGTTTTCCTTTCTTTTTTAAGCTTTTTAAATATATTTCGTTTGAGAGCTCTAAATAAATAAAAATTAATATTATTTGGTCTAGAGAGTTTTTCCCTGTGTTCATAAACATCTAAAAAAACATCTTGAATAGAATCTTTAACAAAATCTCTATCCGGTTTCAATCGCATACCGTAAGAAAATAAAGAATCGATGTGTAGACTGTAAATAGATGAAAAAGCACTCTTATCACCTCTTACAAATTTAGACCATATTTCTTCTTCCTTTTCTATTTTAGATTGATGTTTAATGATGATGATTATTTACTAATGTGAAATTTACATGCCGTATATTGGATATTAGTAAAACTTTATTAATCCTGATTTTTATAAAAAATAATTGAAGTTTTAAATTTTATAAAACACAATTCATTTTACGATTAAAAAAAGAATTGACAGTTTCACTAACAAAAACAAACCTCTTAATTTAATACTAAAGAAACAAACAAATTCAAATAATTAACGATACATCATTCACCATTTTATGATTTTACTTAAATTATATCCTTATTTTTATATTTTTTAATAAAATAAAACAACTAAAATTTCAAAATTAATGATTATTCAATAATCACAAAAGACAATCTGTTATAAAAAATTGTACGAATTTTTATTCAAAAAAAATATATAACAATAAAACTCTAGTAGAGTTTTTCATTCCTTTTTTTATCCAATTTTCACAACTAACACACCATTTAAACGAGACAAAAACGAGATACCTACCTGGAAATACATTATTCTCAAAAAAACACAAAAAAATACCGATTTAACACCATTACCATCATAAACCTATTAAAAAATCACCAAAATCAATATTTCTCTATTTTTATCACACCAATAAACCCGTTATTAACATAAATTTAATATTATTGCAACACTAATTCAAATCAATTATAAATGAAATTAAAAACTACCTTAATTTTTACGCTTTTCCTGGTGTCTTTTATGCAGATGTCTTTTGCACAAAAGAAAACGGTATCAGGAACGGTTTCTGATGCTAGTGGAGTACTTCCCGGTGTATCGGTTATCTTAAAAAACACTGCAACTGGAGTTACATCCGATTTTG
Organism: Algibacter lectus; assembly: GCF_004368925.1. Lineage (NCBI taxonomy): Bacteria > Pseudomonadati > Bacteroidota > Flavobacteriia > Flavobacteriales > Flavobacteriaceae > Algibacter > Algibacter lectus. The sequence goes on along the minus strand of NZ_SORL01000013.1, from coordinate 132,129 downwards.
ACGGAGTATATGCCATCTCGGCAAAACCCGGAGACGTGCTGGTATTTAGATACCTTGGCATGGAAACCATTGAAAAAACAGTAACACAAGGAAACACAATTAATGTCGTTCTAAAAGAAAGTTCTGAAAGTCTAGACGAAATTGTAATTACAGGAATTACAACAACAGATAAACGTTTGTTTACTGGTGCTGCTTCCTCGGTTAAAGCAACCGAAATCAAATTAGCTGGTACGCCAGATATTAGTAGATCACTAGAAGGTAGATCTGCAGGTGTTACTGTGCAAAATGTCTCCGGAACTTTTGGTGCAGCACCAAAAATTAGAATTAGAGGTGCTACTTCTATTTATGGAAGTTCAAGACCGTTATGGGTAATTGACGGTGTTATTATTGAAGATATCGTAGAAATTACAGCAGATGATTTATCGTCTGGTGATGCTACAACATTAATAAGTTCTGCTATAGCAGGATTAAACCCTGAAGACATTGACACTTTTGATGTATTAAAAGATGGTTCTGCAACTTCAATCTATGGTGCACGTGCTAAAGGTGGGGTTATTGTTATAACAACAAAACGAGGTAAAGCAGGCGTAAGCAGAATTAACTATAGCGTTGAATCTACGTTTAGAACAATTCCTTCTTACAACGACTTTAATGTTATGAATTCTCAAGATCAAATGTCTGTTTATGAAGAAATGAGAAGATCTGGTTGGTTAAATCCTGCAGATGTATCAACAGCTGCTAGTTCTGGTGTTTACGGAAAACTTTACAACTCATTTTATGATGTTGACTCAAGTGGAAATTTTGCTGTAAAAAACGATGCCTCTGGTGTTGCAGAATTTTTAAGAATGGCAGAATACAGAAACACAAACTGGTTTAAACAATTATTTGATGTTAGCTTAATGCAAAACCATTCTATTAGTATGTCTTCTGGTACAGAGAAATCTACTTATTATGGATCGGTAAGTGCTTTATTAGATCCGGGATGGACAAAAGCTAGTAACGTAAATAGATACACAGCTAACTTTAATTCTTCATACAAATTATCTGATAAATTAGAGTTAAATACTATTAGTAATGTGTCTTTTAGAAATCAAAAAGCTCCAGGTACTTTAGCACAAGAAACAGATGTTGTTACTGGTGAGGTTCGAAGAGATTTTGACATCAACCCTTACTCTTTTGCAATTAACTCTTCAAGAACATTAGATCCAAATCAATCTTATATTGCTAATTATACAGATTTCAATATTCTAGATGAATTGGAAGAGAATTACATCGATTTAAAATCGACTGATTTAAGATTTCAGGCTCAATTAAAATACAAGCCTACTAAAAAAACTGAGATTAGTGTTTTAGGTGCTTTAAAATACCAAACGTCAACTCAAGAGCATCACTCTACAGAGTTTTCTAATCAAGCAAATGCATATAGAGCTGGTATTTACCCAGAAAACGCGACTATTAGAGATGCTAATCCATTTTTATACACAGATCCAGACGACACCTCTGCAACACCTATTAGCGTGTTACCAGAAGGAGGTATTTATAGAAAAACAGATTATGAATCTTTAGGATACGATTTAACTTCTACATTTTCTTACAAGAATGTATTTAACAACATTCATACTGTAAACTTCTATTCTGGTATGCAATTAAATTCTATAGATAGAAGCAGAACTAATTTTACAGGTTGGGGATTACAATATTCATTAGGAGAAATTCCTTTTTATGGATATGAATTATTCAAAAAACAAGTTGAAGAAAACTCTCTATACTACGGTTTAAATAACACAAAAAATAGAGGTGTTGCATTCTTTTCTAATGCTACATATTCTTGGAAAAGACGTTACACTATAAATGGTACTGTTCGTTATGAAGGAACAAATAGATTAGGAAAATCTACAAAATCTAGATGGCTTCCAACTTGGAATATATCTGGTGCATGGAATGCTCATGAAGAAGATTTCTTTGAGGCTTTAAATCCTGTTTTATCTAACTTCACAGTTAGAGCATCGTACAGTTTAACTGCAGATAGCGGACCTTTTGATGTTACAAACTCAGCCGTTGATATTAGAAGTGTAAACCCGTGGAGACCTAGTTCTGGTGTAAGAGAAAGTGGTTTAACCATTGAATCTTTAGAAAACAGCGACTTAACTTACGAAAAGAAAAATGAGATTAATATTGGTTTTGATGCTGGCTTTATAGACAACAGAATAAATGTAGGTTTCGATTGGTACACAAGAGATAACTATGATTTAATAGGTATTGTAAACACCCAAGGTATCGGTGGTGAAGCAACAAAATTTGGTAACGTAGCTTCTATGACTTCTCAAGGACTTGAGCTATCGATTTCATCTACCAATATAAAAACTGATAATTTTTCTTGGAGAACAAACTTCATCTACTCTAAAACAACCAATGAGGTTACTGAATTAGAAAACAGATCTAGAGTAATTGATTTAATTACAGGAAATGGTTTTGCAAGAACAGGATACCCTGTAAGGTCTATATTTTCAATTCCATTTGAAGGATTAAACTCTGAAGGATTACCTACATTTACTAATGAAAACGGTGAAACCACTGTAAGCGATATTTACTTTCAAGAAAGAGATAATATTGACTTTTTAGAATACTCAGGTTCTGCTGACCCTACAGATATTGGAGGTTTAGGGAATACATTTACTTATAAAGGTTTTAGCTTAAATGTTTTTGCTTCCTACTCTTTTGGTAATGTAGTGAGACTTAACCCTATCTTTAATGATGAGTATACAGACTTAACTGCTTTTCCTAGAGAATTTGAAAACAGATGGGTAACTCCTGGTGATGAAAACTTTACAGATATACCTAGAATTGCTTCTGCAAGACAAGTTGACAATTATGGTGGTAGTGAGTTAGACATTGCTTATAATGCTTACAACTACTCCACTGCTAGAATAGCGAAGGGAGATTTTATTAGACTTAAGCAAGTAACTTTAGGCTATCAATTTGACCAAAGTTTAATCGAAAAACTAAAAATTAGCAGCTTATCTATGAGTGTAAATGCTACCAACTTGTTCTTACTTTATTCTGATAAAAAATTAAACGGTCAAGATCCTGAATTTTTCAACTCAGGTGGTGTTGCTTCACCATTAGCAAAACAAATTACCTTTTCACTTAGATTAGGTCTATAATAAAATAACGAAAACATATTAAGATAATGAAAAATATTAAAATACTATTTCAGGCTTTGCTTTTGTCGCTGTTTGTGGTGTCTTGTAATGATTTCTTAGATGAATTACCAGATAATAGAGCAGAACTTGACAATGCTACAAAGATTAGAAAGCTGTTAGTATCCGCATATCCAGAATCTACACATGCTTTGTACACAGAGCTATCTTCAGATAATGTCGATGATGCAGGTACAAGCAATCCTTACGGAGAAAGAATCGATAGCCAAATGGCATACTGGGAAGATGTTACTGAAACTAGTAACGATGATCCACTTGGAGCCTGGGAAAGTGCTTATTTAGCTATAGCACATGCCAATCAAGCTTTAGCAGCTATAGAAGAACTAGGCACTCCAGACAATCTTTTGCCTGAAAAAGGAGAAGCATTAGTAGCTAGAGCTTACGGTCACTTTGTACTAGTAAATGTGTTCTGTAAACATTATAACGAACAATCAAGCATAACCGATTTAGGAGTTCCTTTTCTAGAAGATCCGGAAACAACCTTGAATCCTTCTTACGAAAGAGGAACTGTAGCCGAAGTTTATGAAAAAATAAATGCCGATATTGAAAATGGACTACCTTTAATTGACGATTCTATTTACGATGTACCGTCTTATCATTTTAATGTGAGAGCAGCTAATGCCTTCGCTGCAAGATTTAATTTATACTACCAAAAATGGCAAAAAGCAAAAGATTATGCTACTGCTGCACTTGGTTCTAATCCTGCAAACGCATTAAGAGATTGGGATGCTTTAGGTAACTTACCAAGAACGACCACCGTAGTAACCAATGCATATATAGAAGATAACAGTAATTTATTAGTACAAGCTTATACTTCAAGTATGGGAGTTGTATTTGGCGCTTACTATTCTGGAGCTCGTTTTAACCATAGCCGTAAAATAGCAGATGAGCAAACCTCTCTTGCTCCTTTACCATGGAATCCAACATCTAGTTTATCTACATTTGCACATAAATTTCGTCCTTTTAACTATTCTGCAACAAATTTAGATAAATCGTTACTTTACAAAATACCTTACAGGTTTGAGTATACAGATCCTGTTGCACAAATTGGATATAGCAAAACCATTTTAGTACCTTTCACTACAGATGAAACTCTTTTGGTAAGAGCTGAAGCAAATATTATGCTTGGCTTGTTTGATGCTGGACTAGATGACATTAATACTTGGAGTACTAATTTTTACGCAAACCCAGGAACTGTAACCTTAGCAGATGTAAATAGTTTTTACAACAGCCTAGATTATTCTTCTGGAACGAACATTACTCAAAAGAAAGAATTAAACCCTAAATTTACAGTTACCGCTGGTGATCAAGAAAACTTGATACACTATGTACTGCAATGCAGGCGTGTACTTACTTTACACGAAGGTTTAAGATGGTTTGATATTAAACGTTATGGTATTCCAGTTTCTCGTTTTTTAATTGGTTTAAATAACGCAATAAGTGTTAATGCAGAATTGGAAGCTGATGATCCCCGTAAAGCACTACAAATACCTCAAGATGTTGTTAGTGCTGGTATTACTCCAAACCCAAGATAAAAAGTAATTTTAAAATATATAAATATGAAAAAAATAAATTTTTTAATACTCCTTATATTTTCATCTGTCATTTTCAATTCATGTGAAAACACAGATGCATTAGATAGAAATGTGAGCGTAGTAAATGGAGATGATGGTGAAAAAAATAAATTTGACCTCTATCTTGATAGAGAATATGTAGACCCATACAATATCAGTTTTTTATACAAATTACCAGATATCGAAACCAATTTCAATCACACATTGGTACCTGCGACTCTAGAAAACTCAATTAAGATGTCTAACCTAGTTAAATACTTATGTTTAGAACCTTATGATGCTGTTGCACCAGAATTTTTTATGAAAAAATTCTTTCCTAAACAATTATTAATGGTTGGCTCTGCTGCTTATCAAAATAATGGTACTAGAATTATTGGTACAGCCGAAGGTGGTTTAAAAATTTCTTTATTTGAAATCAACAACTTAGATGTAACTAATATTGAAACATTAAATGCTCTTTATTTCAGAACTATTTATCACGAGTTTTCTCATATATTACATCAAAACGTTGATTTCTCTTCTGATTTTGATGCCATCACTGAAACAACTTACGTAGGTGATTCATGGAATGAAAGCTGGACAGCTGCTAACCCATCTAACGCCGCTGGTTATATTAGTAACTACGCAAGTAAAGAAGCAACTGAAGATTTTGTTGAGTTAATTGCTCATTATATAACAAGTTCTACCTCTACATGGGATGACATAATAGCGGCGGCTGGTGATACAGGTGGTCCAATTATTACTCAAAAAATGGAACTTGTAAAAAAATATCTTCAAACAACTTGGTCAATAAACATTGATGATTTACGTGATGAAATCCAAACAAGATCTGCGAACTTAAATGATCAAGATTTAGATAACATAAACTAAGAAATATGAAAACAATTATAAATAAATTTAAATTTTGCACACTAATCCTTTTGGTTGCATTTTCTTGCACCGAAATTGGTGATGATCCTGCATTTGATACTTCAGCCTCTGAAAGATCTTCAGAAGCTGTAACTGAAATTAAAGCAACATTAACAGAACCTACTGAGGGTTGGATATTTGAATACTACCCACATGATTTACAAATATATGGTGGTTACAATTACATTTTATCTTTTGACGATAACAACATGGTAGATGTATATTCAGAACGCCAAGCTGACTTCTCTATCCCAGAGACCTCTAGCTATGATATACTATCTATAGGAGGACCTGTTTTAACCTTTGACACTTACAACTCTGTGATGCATGAGTTTTCTACACCATCGGCTGCGGAATACCAGGCAAAAGGTGGAGACCATGAGTTTATCTTATCTCATACTGATGTTGAAGACGTTTTGAATGCTAGAGGGACTGTTTCTGACAATAATTTAAAATTAATTAAATTAACAGAATCACCTCAATCTTACTTAACAAAAGTAAAAGAGATTGTCGATTATTTAGATGGAGCTGTTTATATAATGTCTACAGACGGGGAAATAACACAAATTCCTGTATCAAATCGTAACATTACATTCCCTGGTGAGGATCTTGAAGAAGACACGGTAGTAGCTTTTATTTATACTGACACAGGTATAAAGCTATACGAAACTACCACTATTAATGGAAATGAAGTGACTGAATTCACGCTAGACAAAGATGCTAATCAATTAATTTCTTTAGATGGCAGTACAGTTTTAGACATTGTATTCCCTCCTCTTAATACAAGTCAAAATTGGATAATTAATGTTATTGGCGCTGGTGAAGTTTCTGACACCTTTTTTAATACTTTTGTTAATATTTATAATAACAATGGCGCTATATATGGAGAAACGTTGTCTACAGATATAGAATTTGGGAATACAATAACACCTACTGGCATCCAGTTCTATTCATCTGGATATTACGCAGAATATAACGTTACATTCCCTTTACTTTTTAGTAATCCCGAATTATTGTCTATAGCTAGAAAAGGTGCAGGCTTCAACTGGCAGTGGTATGGACATTTAGATCCTCTAATAACACTAATTGTGGATAATGAACCCTACGAAGTAGAAGGCACACCTGCTGATGACCCTACAGTCGTTAAATTAACTAGTACAGTAGATCCAGACGTTTGGTTTACTATTAGAAAATAAACTGTATATAAAACTAACGTTTATCAGTATCGCTAATAAACCTAAAAAAAGCCCAAGGTTAAAATTTAACCTTGGGCTTTTTCTATATCTACAAAATTATCACTACTCATCTTGAATCTTTATTGGCTTTATTCTATTTTAGCCATATGCTTTTAAACACCCACTCAAACATACTCCTAGAATGTGGCACAGACGAAGCTGGACGAGGCTGTTTAGCCGGACCAGTTACCGCTGCCGCAGTTATCTTGCCTAAAAATTTTAAAAACATCATCTTAAACGATTCCAAGCAGCTTAGTGAGAAAAAGCGTGATATTTTAAAACCTATTATTGAGGCACAAGCATTAACCTTTGGAGTCTCCCACGTTTTTCAAGAAGAAATTGACCATATAAATATATTAAACGCATCAATTTTAGCGATGCATAAATCTATTCAGCAACTAGAACCACAGCCAGAATTTATTATTGTAGATGGTAACAGGTTTAAACCTTTTAAAGACATCCCTTTTGAAACCATTATTAAAGGTGATGGTAAGTACTTAAGCATTGCTGCAGCATCTATTTTAGCAAAAACATATAGAGATCTATATATGAATAAAATTCATGAAGAGTTCCCTATGTATAATTGGAAACAAAACAAAGGTTATCCTACTAAAGAGCATCGACGTGCTATAGCAGAATTTGGCATTACAAAATACCATAGAAAATCGTTTAGACTTTTGCCCGAAGCAGTTTAAACCTTATCTAGCTACACTAGTAATTAATACTTTTTTAATATTATAAAACCGAAAAATCGTAGGTTTGTAAAAATTAATTTATTCATGCGTTTTCTTTCAATAATTCTTTTATTATTTATCACTTTAAGCTGTTCCAATACTAAAAAAAAACGGACTGGCTTAATCGATTTTATACCTAAAAACAGTGCCGTTGTTTTAAAGGCTAGAAACATTGAAAGTCTGCAAAGCACTATAAGCAATAGCGAACTCATTCAGCAGTTTTCCAAAGCTAATATCTATCAGAATTTAGAGACCCAATTCGCAAATTTAGATATTTTAAAATCAAATAGCCCACTACTAATTTGCTTTTCAAAAACAAAAGAAGATAGTTTAAACTACACCCTAATTACAAAATACCACGATAGTCTATTTGTTACAGATTCTCTAAAAAATTATAAAGAAGAATCTTTTCCTTTTAAAAAGAGTACCATTATAAAAAGTACGCTTAACAAAAACGTTTTTTACAGCGCAATTATAGATAGTATATTTATAGCGTCCTCTTCTAAAAAAACAATAGAATTAGCTTCTACTCCAGTTAGCATCGACAACGAAAAACAAAAGATTTACAAAAGTACAGACAAGGAAAATCTATCTGTAATAATCGATACTAAAGCCAACGTTATAAGTTCAATTTTTATTGAAGATTCTATCCCATTAAAAACATTTACAAATTATTTGGCCTTAGATATAGACGCGAGCCAAAACACTTTAAAATTTAATGGAATTACTAAAGCCACCGATTCTGCAAAAAGTTTAGTAAATATTTTTAAAAACACCATTCCGCAGGTTAACACAATTCAACATATTACACCTTCGAATAGTGATGCCTTTATGAGCTTCACTTTTAACGATTTTAAAGTATTAAAACATAATCTAGCTCTTTTTAGAGAAAAAGACACTATAACGAGCACTACTAATCTTTTTGATGACGTTATCGAAATTGGTGTTATTTATGAAGATGAAAAACGAGCTATCGTTTTAAATTCAACAGATATAATAGCTACTAAAGATGCTTTACTTGCAGAACAAAATATAGAAGAAACCTATAGAGATATTTCTATTTATAACTTTAGTAATTCTAGCCTATTTCTTGAAACATTCTCACCTTTAATTTCTTCAAACCAAGCTAAATTATATTGTGTTCTAGATCAGTTTTTTGTTTTTGCAGCAGATTTAGAAATGCTTCAGAACATTATCTCTAACTATCAAAACAAAACAACTTTAGGCTCTCGAAATTATTTCAAAGATGTTCAGGAAGAATTAAGCGATGCTGCTTCAATTTTAATGATAACCAATTCAAATAGCTTAGAAACAATTATAAATAAAAACCTAACAGAAACGCCTAGCTTAACCTTAGAAGCATACAAAACATCGGCACTTCAATTTATATACGACACTAATTTTTCGCATGTAAATGCTATCATAAAAAAGAATAAAACGAAGGCCGTAGAACAATCTATTTCCGAAGAATTCAACATCAAGCTAGATGCCGATTTACTAAACACTCCACAATTTGTAACCAACCATATTACAAAGCAAAAAGATATTGTAGTTCAAGATATTGAGAATAACCTATACTTAATTTCTAACAGTGGAAAAATACAGTGGAAAAAACAGTTACAAGGTCCTGTTTTAGGTAAAATTGAACAAATTGACATCTATAAAAATGGCAGACTACAACTTGTCTTTGCTACACCAAACCGTGTTTATATTTTAGACCGAAAAGGCAAAGATGTTTCTTCCTTCCCTTTAAAATTCAGCGATGCTATTACACAGCCACTTTCTGTTTTTGATTATGATAACAACAAAAAATATCGTCTTTTAGTAACTCAAGGTAAAAACGTTTTAATGTACGATGCTAAAGGAAAAATTGTAAAAGGATTTACCTTTAAAGCAGCCAACAACACTATTATTTCGCAACCACAACACTTTAGAATTGGGAATAAAGATTATATTACCATAACAACCGAAAACAAACTTTTAATATTAGATCGTGTTGGAAAAACCAGAGTAACACCGAAAACTACACTTTCGTTTTCAAGCAAACCTATTTATATATACCTCAGTAAATTTACAACTACCACCAATAAAGGCGATTTAATAAGTATTGATACAAAAGGTAATGTTACTACCCAAAACCTCAATTTATCTAGCAAAAATAACATCGCTACTACAAGTAAAACATTAGTATATCAATCGGAAAACAAATTAACTATTAGAAATAAAACCATAAATTTAGATTATGGAAATTATGCCGATGCCGAAATATTTATTCTAAACAATAAAATTTACGTTTCCATTACCGACTTACAGTCGCAAAAAACGTATTTGTTCGATAGCCAAGCCAAGTTGCTACCAAATTTCCCGGTGTATGCCAACTCTAAAATAGACTTAGCAAATAGTGATAAAGACAAAAACCTAGAGTTTATTACTAAAGGAGACTCTAATTCGGTTTTACTTTATCAAATTAATTAATCTATTCTTTTAGTTTAAACTCAAACTACTCTACTTAAAAAAACGCAAATGATTACAAGAAAAAATGCCGAAATATCAAAATTCATAATTCATAAAGTTGGTAATAAATTTAACGATACTAAAAATGCATTTTCCGACAACCTCGTTGAATTTGATGAAGCTAGTTACGAGCTGATGCTCCCTTTTCTCCTTCGTCCTTTTGGCAGTGTTGTACAAAGTTACCGTTTTAACCACCATGCCAATATTACACTAAACGAAATAAACAGCTACTCGGCTCAAATGTTTAATGATGAAGAGGCTTTTGTTGAAGTTTCTAAACACATTGTCACGCACCTATACGAGCAATCCAGTTCTGCACAGATAAAAACAGGTGATGTTTTAATTGTGATGTTTGAAGGCATCGAATTTAGAGATATTACCACAAATGCTATTGGTATTTTTAAAATTGAAAGCAAGGTAAATTTTTTTCAAACGTATTTAGAAAACAATAGTTATGATGTTTTGGTACAAAACGGAATAAGTTCTAAAAAGGTAGATAAGGGTTGTTTAATTTTAAATCAATCTGATGGTGAAGGCAATATTATTTTAAGTGTAGATAATAATAGTTATGATGCTGCTTATTGGTTAAATCACTTTTTAAATATTAAGTATGCTGATGATGCTAACAACCATACACAACAATATATAGAACTATTAAAAGACTTTTCTACCGATGTTTTAAAACCTAATTATGGAGCTAAAGAGCAAAACACTTTTTTAGCTAAATCGATAGATTTTTTTAAAGAAAATGAAATTGTAAACATCGAGCGTTTTAAAGACGAATTGTTCGAAGAGGATAAACACAAAAAAGAATTCGACTCTTACAAAAAAGAGTTTGAAGGTGAACAAAGCTACATTATTAGAAATCAATTTGATGTTGCAGAGGCTGTTGTTACCAAAGAAAAAAGAAAGATTAAAACTGATATAAAGTTAGATACCAACATCCAAATTAAACTCGATATTGATGCGCCCGATGCCTCGGAAGAATATTTAGAACGTGGTTATGATGAGGAAAAGAAAATGCACTACTACAAAGTGTTTTTTAATGAAGAAGCTTAGCAAGTAAGCAATTATCAAAAACAAAAAAATCGGCTTTCCTATAAAGAAAAGCCGATTTTTTTTAATCTATATTATTAAACCATGGTCCTACATACGCTCAGGAACTTGAATTCCTAATAATGAAAAAGCATTTTTTATAGTGTTTGCAACCGTGTTTGATAATTGTACTCTTAATTGTTTTTCAACATCGTTATCTGCTCCTAAAATAGATACATTTTGGTAGAATGAATTAAACTCCTTAACCAAATCGTAAGTATAATTAGCTATTAAAGCAGGACTATGTTGTTCTGCCGCATTTTGTACAACTTCTGGAAATAATTGAAGTTGCTTTATTAGTTCTTTTTCTTTTGGGTGTAAATCCGTGCTTTTTAAATCTGAATTTTCTATCTCTGCCTTTCTTAAAATAGATTGAATTCGAGCATAAGTATATTGAATAAAAGGCCCTGTGTTTCCTTGGAAATCGATAGATTCTTTAGGATCAAACAGAATACGTTTTTTAGGATCCACTTTTAAAATATGGTATTTTAAGGCGCCTAAACCAATTGTTTTATAAAGTTCTTGTTTCTCTTCGTCAGAGTAACCGTCAAGTTTTCCTAATTCTTCAGAAATTTCTCCAGCTGTTTTAGCCATTTCTTCAACCAAATCATCAGCATCAACAACAGTTCCTTCACGACTTTTCATTTTTCCGCTAGGTAAATCTACCATACCATAACTTAAATGGTACAGGTTTTTAGCCCAATCGAACCCGAGTTTCTTCAGAATTAAAAACAACACTTTAAAGTGATAATCTTGCTCGTTTCCTACGGTGTAAACCATACCGCCAACATCAGGAAAATCTTTAATACGTTGTATGGCTGTACCTATATCTTGGGTCATGTAAACAGCAGTACCGTCCGATCGTTGTACAATTTTCTTATCAAGTCCGTCTTCTGTTAAATCACACCAAACCGATCCATCTTCTTCTTTAACAAAAACACCAGATTTCAAGCCTTGCTCAACAAACTCCTTTCCTAATAAATAAGTATTACTCTCATAATATAAAGTATCAAAATCTACTCCCAAATTCTTGTAAGTAACATTAAAACCATCGTAAACCCAACTATTCATTTCCTTCCAAAGCTTAACCACTTCCTCATCACCAGCTTCCCATTTCAAAAGCATATTTTGAGCTTCTAATAAAATAGGTGCATTTTTCTTAGCTTCTTCCTCAGAACTTCCTTTAGTAATTAAATCTTGAATTTCTTTTTTATACTCTTGGTCGAATTTTACATAATAGTTACCAACTAACTTATCTCCTTTCAACCCTGTAGATTCCGGTGTTTCTCCTTCGCCAAACTTCTGCCAAGCCAACATACTTTTACAAATATGTATACCACGATCGTTTATAATTTGAGTTTTATATACTTTTTTACCCGAAGCTTTTAAAATTTCGGCTACACTATAGCCTAACAAGTTATTTCTAACATGGCCTAAGTGCAATGGCTTATTTGTGTTAGGTGAAGAATACTCTACCATAACCGCCTTATCACCTGCCGTTGGAGCAACCAAACCATATGCAGATTCTTGTTTTATTTCATTAAAGAAATCGATAAAATAAGAATCGCTAATTTCAATATTTAAAAAGCCCTTAACGACATTAAAAGCTTTTACACTGCTAACATTATCTACTAAATAGTTTCCAATTGTTTCACCAATTTGAACTGGGTTTCCTTTTACAACACGTAGCATAGGAAAAACAACTACCGTAATATCTCCAGCAAATTCTTTTCTTGTTGCTTGAAATTCTACAGTGTCTAATTCTACTTTATATGAAGATAAAACAGCTTGTTTTACTTGATTTGATAAGGTTTCTTGAAGATTCATGTCTTGTAACTTTAAGTCTGCAAAGATAAAATTTTTATTTATGCCTAATTGTAAAAACTTGTCTTAATATATAAAAGTAAAAACGAACTCTTCTACACAAAAAAACAAACTTTATTTGTAGGCATAACCCTATGTTTTTAAAGGGATTACTGAGTAAAGGGTTCAAAAATAATTAGCTATCCAAATTGTATTTCATCAGTATTTATTGTCTTTTAACTATTCGTCGAATATTCGAAAAAACTTAAGTCGTATTTCATCTAATATATTGGCAATAAGCCCTAAAAATTAGATTATAAACATGCTTTTTATAAAATTAGCAACGTAATGCTATTACAACAAAAAATAAATTAATTTTTTATAACACCTAACTAACAGTTCTCTAGTAGCCAAAACAACTATAACCGCTCTCAATACTACACGGTTGTTTTATAGTTTAGCTTAAAAGTGATTGCGACGTTTTATGAGGAAAATAATCACGGCTTTTCTATTTTTTACTATGTTTCTTGGTTTTTCACAAACCAAAGAAATAGATAGTCTGTTTATTGAACTTGCTTTTCAAAAACAAGATTCCACCAAGGTTGTTCCCTATTTACATTTAATTAAATCGCTGTATGCTCTAAAGGAGTATGATAGAGGTATGAAATATGTTCAGGCTAGTGAAAAACTATCCTATTCTTTCAACTACCAAAAAGGTATTGCAGAAACTACATTTTACAAAGCCTTGTATTATGCCGAAAAGAACGACTACATCAATGCTATAAGTGGCTTTGCAAAAGCCAAAAACTTATTTATTGAACAACGCGACACTATTGCTGTTGCCAAAGTACACAACAGTATTGGCACACTAGAAAGTAGCCGCGGCAACTTTACTAAAGGTATAGAACATGCTTTGGCTGCAACAAAAACACTAGAAAACAGTGATTTAAAAGAAGAACTTAGCCTAGCATACAATACGTTAGCCGAAAGTTATTACCACACAAATGCACAAGATCTCGCTATAACCTACAACATAAAAGCTTTAGCTCTACAGGAACAATTAAAAGATTCTAGTGGAGTAAATAAAACGTACCAAAGACTTTCTGACCTTTATTATAAAAAGAAAGAACATAAAAAATCTATATTTTATTTTGAAAAGTTACTGAGTTTAAAAGGATATTCGGATACATTAAGAGCGTCCATATATCCTAAATTAGGTGGGGAGTATTTGGCGATTAAAAATTATGATAAGGCTACAAATTACCTAATAAAAGGCTACAACTTAAACAGAGCTAGTAACAACAAGCATAATTTACTTACTGTATTAAATAACCTTGGTGATTTAAACTTACAGAAAAACCGATTAAAGACAGCTAAAAACCAACTACTCGAAGCTGGAGAAATTGCAAAAAACTTAAATAATAAATCCGAATTACTTAAGCAATACAAGTTAATGAAAGCCGTAGACTCTACGCAACGGAATTTCTATAATGCTTTTATCTGGCAAGGTAAATATTATGAATTAAAAGCTGATTTACAGGCTCCTGTTGAAGTTGTGCAAGCTCCTGTAACAAGCCCAACTACGATAGACTTTGATTCTGAAGTTATTGATACATTGACATCGTCAAACTTAACACAAGACATTAAAAGTATTGACGAAAGTGCATCTGGTAGCCGATTAAAATTTAATCACTATAACTTCTATGTATATTTTTTAGTATCCGCACTTTGTATAGCTGTTCTAATCTTAATAGTTATTTACCTTAAAGGAAATAAAAATGCTAAAAGAGCAACAGAACTTGAAGAAAGAAATACTTTAGTTGAATTAGAAAATGCTGCATTACTAGAGGAAACACAAAACCTTGAGAATGTTATAAATGTGAAAGATAAATTATTCTCAATCATTTCTCACGATTTAAAAGATTCGCTATCGTCTATCACAGGTTTTATTAATTTACTAAAAGACGGTTCGTTAACAAAAGAAGAGTTCGATGCCTTAATACCAGAATTAAGTGAAAATGCCAATAACGCGTCACTACTTCTTTTTAATCTATTAAACTGGTCTAAGTCTCAAATGCAATCTTTAGAGCCTAAGCCAACTCTATTTGATGTTCAGGAAGTATTTAAAGACAAAGTGCAACTTATTGAACAAAGAATGGAAAAGAAAGGTATCACGCTAATGAATAATTCTCTTCGTGATTTCGCTTTCGCGGATAGAAGCATGTTTGAAATAGTAATACAAAACCTATTAGCCAATGCACTTAAATTCTGTAAAAAAGGTGATGTGATTAGTATTACCAACCATATAAATAATGGAAGTTGTATTGTGAGTATTGCTGATACTGGTATTGGAATTCCTGAAGAAAATATTAATAAACTCTTTAAAAGCACTCCGTTTACAACCTCTGGCACAAACAATGAAAAAGGCACAGGCTTAGGCTTACCTATTTGTAAAGAACTGGTTGAACTAAACAACGGTAAAATTTGGGTAGAAAGTATGGTAAACGTTGGTACAACATTTTACATACAGTTACCCAAATCGAAACCAGAAGAATAAAACTAAGCTTTTGGTAGAAATACTTCGGCCATCATGCAGCGTGCACTACCACCTCCACAAAATTCTATAGTACTTAAAGAACTCGATAGTATTTTAGTATGTTGTTCTATAGTATTTATTTGTTGTTTTGTTAAGCTATCAAAAGCCGACTGACTCATTATTAAATACGAAGTATCATCACTTCCTTTTACCTGAAGCATATTGCCCGCAAAATTATTGACCTGATCTTCCGTAATATCAATAATGGTTTTTCCGTCTTCTTTTAAATGCTTTAACACATTTTTGCGTTCCTTTTTATCATCAATACTGCTTAAACAAATTACCGCAAAAGTTTCACCAACACACATCATTACATTTGTATGATAAATAGCTTTTCTTTCTCCTTCAACAGTTTGATTTGCGTTAAAAATAACAGGGAAAAACTCAAAGTCTTCGCAGAATTCTATAAATAAATCTTCATCTGCTCTTGGAGATAACGCACAATAAGCCTTACGATTTACACGATCTAAAATTACACTTCCAGTTCCTTCTAAAAAAATATCTTCATCTTCCGCCGTTGTATAATCTATAACGTTATTTATTACAAATCCATTTTCTTCGAGAGTTTCCAAAATATCTTCACGACGCTCTACACGACGGTTTTCGGCAAACATAGGGTATAAACCAACATTCCCGTTTTCGTGAAATGACACCCAGTTATTAGGAAAAATAGAGTCTGGCGTATCAGTATCCTCTGTATCATTAACCACAATTACGTTTACCCCAATGTTTCTTAACTTATCAACATAAGTATCGAATTCCTGCTGTGCTTTTGCATTAACCGTTTTAGGTAAAGTATTTTCTAAATCCTTTTGATAATAATTATTTACAGCCGTTTGCTCATTCATCCTAAAATTAACCGGACGAATCATTAAAATTGTATTTGTAGTTTGTTGCATAATGTATTACAAAAGTATTATTAAATATATAGTTGAAAATTTAATCTCTAATTAAAGGCATGGTTGTACAGCGCAACAAACCTTCTTGTTTACTTATTTCGGCATAAGGAACTTCTTCAACAGTGAAGCCTTCAGACCTTAACCAAGTATTTAAACGTGTGAAGTTTTTTTCTGAAATAATAACATCTTCGGAAATTGAAAAAACATTACTATTCATTTGATACATTTCATCTTTAGTGATTTCAAAAACGTTATCCTTTCCGAAGAAATCGACTAACCATTGGTATTCTTTTTGAACTAAAAAACCATTTTTATGAATGATAGCTTTTCCTTTTCCTATTGGTTGAAAACAACAATCTAAATGCAGAGCGTTTTCTTTGGCATTAGTATTTGATTTTCTAAGCTCGAAAGATTTTACTGTTTTTTCTGGAAACAATTCTTGTATGGCAATAACAGCATCCATATTGGTGCGCGCTGTAATTAAATCCGGATAATCTTCACCAGAATATGTACCAATAAAAATATAATCGTTCCACGGCATCACATCTCCCCCCTCAACATGGCAATCTTCTGGTAGAATAATTCTATTATTTACATCTATTTGATCGCAGATATATTGAATAGCTTCTACCTCTTCTTCTCTATCTGGTAAAATATTAGCTCTTATTATTTTATCTTCAATTACAAAAGCAATATCTCTAGAGAAAATTTGGTTACAATTTTCAATAACTTCTGGGCGATAAACTTTTACATCGTACTTTTTAAAAACCTCTAAAACGGCATCCATTTCAGTAATCATATCAGCTTCTTTTGGATAAGTACCAGATAATACATGCTCCACACTTTTAGGGTCATAACAATCTTCTACAGCCGGTATAGGGCCATTACTTTTAGCTGTTCCTAAAATAACAGCGCGAAGTCTAGATGTTTCGTTTTTAATATTAAGTTTTATCATGTTGTAAATATAAAAAAGGTCTATAACAATTAAGTTATAGACCTTTCTTTATTTTTATAAAACACTATTTTATCTTTCCTCTAAAGGTTTAAAACCTCTTAAAGTTTCACCTACATATAACTGTCTTGGACGACCAATTGGTTCTTTCTTTAAACGCATTTCACGCCATTGCGCTATCCATCCTGGTAAACGACCTAATGCAAACATTACTGTAAACATATCTGTTGGGATCCCCATACCTCTGTATATAATTCCTGAATAGAAATCTACGTTCGGGTATAATTTTCTATCAACGAAATACGGATCTTCTAAAGCCTCTTTTTCAAGACCTTTAGCGATATCTAAAATAGGATCTTCTACTCCTAAGTCTCCTAATACTTCATCGGCAGCAACTTTAATTATTTTTGCACGTGGATCGAAGTTTTTATAAACACGGTGACCAAAGCCCATTAAACGGAAAGGATCTTCCTTGTCTTTAGCTTTTGCCATATATTTTTTAGTATCTCCACCATCTGCTTTAATACCTTCAAGCATTTCTAAAACTGCTTGGTTAGCTCCCCCATGAAGTGGTCCCCAAAGTGCAGAAATACCAGCAGAAATAGAAGCAAATAATCCGGCATGAGATGAACCAACAATTCTTACTGTGGATGTAGAACAGTTTTGCTCATGATCTGCATGTAAGATTAATAATTTATCTAAGGCATTTACTAATATTTTGCTTTGAGTATACTCCTCGTTAGGTTCTTTAAACATCATTTTTAAGATGTTCTCAACATAACCTAAATTTTTATCTCCGTAATCAAGTGGTAATCCACTCTTTTTACGCATTGTCCATGCTACTAAAACAGGGAATTTACCTAAAAGACGTACTACAGATTGGTACATATCTTCTTCAGAATCTACATTAACACAACTTGGGTTAAAAGCTGTTAATGCACTTGTTAAAGATGATAACACGCCCATTGGGTGTGCTGATTTAGGAAATGCATCCAAAATTTTATGAACATCCTCGTCAACTATTGAGTTTTTCTTGATATCATCGTGAAACTTATCAAGTTGAGCCTTATTAGGAAGCTCTCCAAAGATTAAAAGAAATGCTACCTCTAAGAAGTCTGCTTTTTCAGCCAACTCTTCAATAGAATACCCTCTGTATCTCAAGATACCTTTTTCACCATCTAAAAATGTAATAGCACTCTCACACGATCCTGTATTTTTATAACCTGGGTCTATTGTTGTTACACCACCAGTAACGCTTCTAAGCGTTTTAATATCCATGGCTACTTCATTTTCTGTTCCTGTTACTAACGGGAACTCGTGTTTTTTGCCGTTTATTTCTAGTATAGCTTTATCTGACATAATTTTTTAAAAAAGTTTTAATTTAAGTTGCGCTAATTTACAAAATATCTATTTATTTATTTGAGAATATCGCAAACGATTTCGTCGATTTAAGAATTATTAACATCTATAGGAAATAAAAAAGCGATTATTAAAAAATAATCGCTTTTTACTTATAAACTTAAAATGAAGTTTACTTTATTTTGAATGCATTTTCTTGAGGAAAATAAGCTACTTCACCTAATTCTTCTTCAATACGAAGTAATTGGTTGTATTTAGCCATACGATCACTACGAGACGCAGATCCTGTTTTAATTTGTCCTGTGTTTAATGCTACTGCTAAATCTGCAATAGTGTTATCTTCGGTTTCACCAGAACGGTGAGACATTACAGAAGTGTAACCAGCATTGTGTGCCATATTTACAGCTGCAATAGTTTCAGTTAAGGTTCCAATTTGGTTTACTTTAATTAAAATTGAATTTGCAATACCTTCTTTAATACCACGAGATAAGCGCTCTACGTTAGTTACAAATAAATCATCACCAACTAATTGAACTTTATCACCAACTAATTCAGTTAGGTATTTCCAACCTTCCCAATCGTTTTCATCCATACCATCTTCAATAGAGATAATTGGATATTTAGATACTAATTCAGCTAAATATTCTGCTTGTTCTTTAGAAGTTCTTACAACTCCAGAATCACCTTCGAATTTTTTATAATCGTACTGTCCGTTTTCAAAAAATTCAGCAGAAGCACAATCTAATGCGATTTTTACTTCTTCGCCATATTTGTAACCAGCATTTTCAACAGCTTTTGCAATAGTTTCTAAAGCGTCTTCTGTTCCTCCTGCTAGGTTTGGAGCAAAACCACCTTCATCACCAACAGCAGTACTTAAACCTCTATCGTGTAATACTTTTTTAAGGTTATGGAAAATTTCCGTTCCCATTTGCATAGCGTGTGTAAAGTTTTTAGCTTTTACAGGCATAATCATAAACTCTTGAAATGCAATTGGAGCATCACTATGAGAACCACCGTTAATAATGTTCATCATTGGTAATGGTAACGTATTAGCAGAAACACCACCTACGTAGCGGTATAAAGGTAAACCTAACTCTCCTGCTGCTGCTTTAGCTACTGCTAAAGACACACCTAAAATAGCATTGGCTCCTAGTTTAGATTTGTTTGGAGTTCCGTCTAACTCAATCATAATCTTATCGATTAGATTTTGTTCGAATACAGAAACACCTAATAATTCTTGAGCAATAATAGAATTTACATTGTCAACGGCTTTTAAAACACCTTTGCCCATGTAAGCATCACCACCATCTCTTAACTCAACGGCTTCATGTTCTCCTGTTGATGCTCCTGATGGTACAGCAGCTCTTCCTAAAACATCATTTTCTGTTACAACATCTACTTCAACAGTAGGATTTCCTCTAGAATCTAAAATTTGTCTAGCGTGAATATTAATTATTATGCTCATAATTTTGTTTATTTTAATCTTTTAATTATTTCAAATTTACGGTTAAATCTTGTTATTTTTTATATGTTTTAGAAGAAATTTGTAAAAACATATCTACAACGTTTTAGTAAAAGAAAACCCCAAATAATCGGTTGACTATTTGAGGTTTCTTAAAATTATTTATTCTTAATGTTTTCGATAAACTGATCGAAAAGATAATCTGAATCGTGTGGTCCTGGACTTGCTTCAGGATGGTATTGTACAGAAAAACAGTTTTTATTTTTCATTGCCAAACCAGCTACTGTATCATCATTTAAATGTACGTGTGTAATTTCTAAATCGGCATTTGCTTCAGCCTCTTCTCTATTAACAGCAAAACCATGATTTTGAGAGGTTACTTCTCCTTTACCTGTTTTAATATTCTTTACAGGATGGTTAATTCCTCTATGTCCATTATGCATTTTATATGTAGATACTCCGTTTGCCAAAGCAATGACTTGGTGTCCAAGACAAATACCAAATAAAGGTAAGTCTCTTTTTATAATTTCTTTAGCAACTTCTTGAGCTTCTACTAAAGGTTCTGGATCTCCAGGCCCATTAGACAAGAAATAACCATCGGGATTAAAAGCTTCCAACTCTTCAAATTTAGCATTATAAGGAAAGACTTTTATGTAAGCATCTCTTTTTGCTATATTTCTAAGGATGTTCTTTTTGATACCAATGTCTAAAGCTGCTACTTTATAAGTTGCGTTTTCATCTCCAAAGAAATAAGGTTCTTTAGTAGAAACTTTAGAAGCTAACTCTAAACCTTCCATTTTAGGCTGCTCTGCTAATTGTTTTTTTAAACCTTCAACATTATCTACATCGGTGGAAATAACCGCATTCATAGCTCCGTTGTCACGAATATAACTTACTAAGGCACGTGTATCTACATCAGATATAGCTAGAAGATTATTCTTATCTAAAAACTCCTCTAATGAGCCATCAGAGTCATCTCTAGAATACTCGTAACTAAAGTTTTTAACAATAAGTCCAGCAATTTTAATAGAGTCAGACTCCACTTCATTCTTATTAGTACCATAATTACCAATATGTGCATTGGTGGCAACCATTAATTGACCATAGTACGATGGATCTGTAAAAATTTCTTGATAACCGGTCATTCCAGTATTAAAACATACTTCTCCAAATGCAGTGCCTTGCTTGTTTGCAACTGCCTTACCGTAAAAAATGGTACCATCGGCTAATAGAATGATGGCTTTTTGTCTTTTTTGATATTTCATATAGTTGAGATAAAATTCCTTACATAAGGAACAAAAGTTTTACAAATTTGCGCAAAAAAAAGGATAAACTAAAATAGTTTATCCTTAATATATTAAATGCTTATTAACATTTATTCTTCTTCGTTTGATGCTTGAGTTTCAACAGGCGCAGCAGCTGGCTTAGAACCACCTCTTCTACTTCTTCTTGTTGTTTTCTTCTTAGCTTTATCAGCGTTATAAATCTCGTTATAATCAACAAGCTCTATCATTGCCATATCAGCGTTATCACCTAAACGATTTCCAAGTTTAATAATTCTTGTATATCCACCTGGTCTGTCACCAATTTTAGCAGCAACATCTCTGAATAATTCTGCTACAGCTTCCTTCTGTCTTAAACGAGCCATCACAATACGTCTGTTATGTGTTGTATCTTCTTTAGACTTAGTAATCATTGGCTCAACAAATTGTTTTAAAGCTTTTGCTTTTGCAACCGTTGTATTAATACGTTTGTGCTCTATTAGAGAACAAGCCATATTAGCTAACATTGATTTTCTGTGGGCAGTTTTTCTACCTAAGTGGTTTATTTTTTTTCCGTGTCTCATGACATTTGTGTTATCATCTTGCTACTAAACTCGACATCGAGGAGCAAAATATGATTAATTAATCTTTATCTAATTTATATTTACTTAAGTCCATTCCGAAGTTTAAACCTTTAACATTTACAAGCTCTTCTAGTTCAGTTAAAGACTTCTTACCGAAGTTTCTGAATTTCATTAAATCATTTTTATTGAAAGATACTAAGTCACCTAAAGTATCTACTTCAGCAGCTTTTAAACAATTAAGAGCACGAACCGATAAATCCATATCGATTAACTTAGTTTTAAGTAACTGACGCATGTGAAGAGATTCCTCATCATAAGTTTCAGTTTGTGCAATTTCATCAGCTTCTAATGTGATACGCTCATCAGAGAATAACATGAAGTGGTGAATTAATGTTTTAGCGCCCTCCGTTAAAGCGTCTTGTGGAGTAATTGATCCATCAGTAATGATTTCAAAAACTAATTTTTCATAATCAGTTTTCTGCTCAACACGATAGTTTTCAATACTATACTTAACATTCTTTATTGGCGTGTAAATTGAATCAGTAAAAATAGTTCCAATTGGTGCAGAAGCTTTCTTATTTTCTTCAGCAGGAACATATCCTCTACCTTTTTCAATTGTAATTTCCATATTGAAATTAACTTTTGGGTCTAAGTTACAGATTACTAATTCTGTATTTAATACTTGGAAACCAGAAATAAACTTCTGAAAATCACCAGCTGTAATTTTATCTTGACCAGAAATTGAAATAGAGATAGACTCGTTATCAATATCTTCAATTTGTCTTTTAAAACGAGCTTGTTTTAAGTTTAAGATGATTTCTGTTACATCTTCCACTACTCCAGCAATTGCTGAAAACTCATGATCTACACCTTCTATTCTAACAGACGTGATAGCAAAACCTTCTAAAGAAGATAATAAAACTCTTCTAAGTGCATTACCTACTGTTAGACCGTAACCTGGTTCTAATGGTCTGAATTCGAATTTACCTTCGAAATCAGTAGAATCAATCATGATTACTTTATCAGGTTTCTGAAAATTAAATACTGCCATATTGTTCTTCGTTTTAATTGTTATTTAGTTGCGCGATTTAAAAGTATGAAGAAGACTAATAAATCCTTTGGCTAAATACCAATATAATTAATTATTATTTAGAGTATAATTCGACGATGAATTGCTCGTTGATGTTTTCTGGAATTTGGATTCTAGCAGGAACAGAAACATAAGTACCTTGCATAGTAGCCGTATTCCAAGTAATCCATTCGAATACTTGACTTGAGTTTGAAAGAGACCTATCGATCGCTTCAAGTGATTTAGACTTTTCTCTAACAGCAACAACATCTCCAGCTTTTAATGAATAAGAAGGTATATTTACCAATTCACCATTAACCGTAATATGTCTGTGAGATACTAATTGTCTAGCAGCACTTCTTGTTGGAGCAATTCCCATTCTAAATACTACATTGTCTAATCTAGACTCGCAAAGTTGTAATAAAACCTCACCTGTAATACCTTGAGCAGCCCTTGCTTTCTTAAATAAACCTCTAAATTGACGCTCTAAAATACCATAAGTATATTTAGCTTTTTGTTTTTCCATTAATTGGATTGCGTATTCAGATTTTTTTCCACGACGTCTAGCGTTTCCGTGTTGTCCTGGAGGATAATTTCTTTTTTCAAAAGATTTATCTTCTCCAAAAATTGCCTCGCCAAATTTACGAGCTATTTTAGTTTTAGGACCAGTATATCTTGCCATAATAAATTGTTTTTAAGAGTGATTATGAATTAAGGTCTTAATCTTATCCTTCGATAATCGTTGATCTCCCGTATTGATACTTGTTAATAATTTCAGTTTGCAAATTTACACAAAAAATTAATACCACCTACATACGAGGTGATATTAATTTTTTATACTTGCTTCATTTAAAGCACGCTATTTAAAACGTGATTAAACTCTTCTTCTTTTTGGAGGACGACATCCATTATGTGGTAATGGTGTAACATCAATAATTTCTGTTACTTCAATACCTGCATTATGAATAGAACGAATAGCAGATTCTCTACCATTTCCAGGTCCTTTAACATAAACCTTTACCTTCTTTAAACCAGCTTCAGTTGCTACGCCTGCAGCATCTTCAGCAGCTAATTGAGCTGCATAAGGTGTGTTTTTTTTCGACCCTCTAAATCCCATTTTACCAGCAGAAGACCAAGAAATTACGTCTCCTTTTTTGTTGGTAAGTGAAATAATGATGTTATTGAAAGAAGCTGTAACGTGAGCTTCTCCAACTGCATCAACAATAACTTTACGTTTTTTTGTGCTTGTTTTTGCCATTTTCTTTTAGCTTTTAGTTTTAGTGATAGTCGCTAGAATCCTAAACTATTATAATTTCAAACAGATTCCTTCCAACGTCTAAATACCAAAGACTAATTATTATTTAGTTGCCTTTTTCTTGTTAGCAACAGTTTTTCTTCTACCTTTTCTGGTTCTAGAGTTGTTCTTAGTACGTTGCCCTCTTAATGGAAGACCAGATCTATGACGAATACCTCTGTAACATCCAATATCCATTAATCGCTTAATGTTTAATTGAGTTTCAGAACGTAATTCACCTTCAATTGTAAATGTTCCAACAGCATCACGAATGGCTGCTATTTGGTCATCATTCCAATCTTGAACTTTAATACTTTCATCAACTTTAGCTTCAGCTAAAATCTCTTTTGATCTACTTCTACCTACTCCGTAGATATAAGTTAAGGAAATTACTCCTCTTTTGTTTTTCGGTATGTCTACACCTGCAATTCTTGCCATAATTACCCTTGTCTTTGTTTAAATCTAGGATTCTTTTTGTTTATCACGTAAAGTCTGCCTTTTCTGCGCACGATCTTGCAATCTGCACTTCTCTTTTTAACTGATGCTCTTACTTTCATCGTATTCGTATTAGTATCTATAAGTTATTCGAGCCTTAGTTAAATCATAAGGACTCATTTCTAATTTCACTTTATCACCTGGTAATAACTTAATGTAATGCATACGCATTTTACCAGAGATGTGTGCTGTCACAATGTGACCGTTTTCTAATTCCACTCGGAACATCGCATTAGATAATGCTTCTATAATTGTTCCGTCTTGCTCTATTGCTGCTTGTTTTGCCATAGTATATATTAAGCTACTGCTTTTCTATTTTTACCTGTCTTCATCAAACCATCATAATGTCTATTTAACAAATAAGAATTTATTTGTTGCATAGTATCAATTGCAACACCAACCATAATTAATAATGATGTTCCTCCGAAAAATAAAGCCCAACCTTGTTGTACTCCCATAAGTTTAACAATAAACGCCGGAAATACAGCTAATAGAGCTAAAAATATAGAACCTGGTAAGGTAATTTGAGACATTATTTTATCTAAGTATTCAGATGTTTCAGATCCTGGACGTATACCCGGGATAAATCCACCGCTACGTTTTAAATCGTCTGCCATCTTGTTTGTTGGAACGGTAATTGCAGTATAAAAATATGTAAACACAATAATTAATAAAGCAAATGTAACATTGTACCAAAAACCGAATATATCAGAATAATTAGTTTGCATCCATATTCCGGTTGCAGTTTCTTTTAAGAATGAAGAACCACCAATTAAACTAGGAACAAACATTATCGCTTGAGCAAATATAATTGGCATTACACCAGATGCATTAAGCTTTAACGGAATATATTGTCTTGATCCAGCCATTGCAGCTTTTTCATAACCTCCTGTTGCTGTTCTTCTAGCATATTGTACGGCAATTTTTCTAACTCCCATAACCAACATAATAGAACCAAGGATAATTACAAACCAAATTACTAATTCAAAAAGAATAAGCATTACATTATTACCTTCTAATCTAGTAGCGGCATTTTGTAAAAACACTTGTGGTAATCTTGCGATAATACCAACCATAATTAAAAGAGATATACCATTACCAATACCTTTATCTGTAATTTTCTCTCCTAGCCACATAGCGAATATACAACCAGTAACTAAAATTGATACAGATGAAAAATAAAATAATGGACCTTGCCCTAGTAAGAATGCGCTTTCAGGAATACCTAAAGCTGGTAAACTAGCTAAATATCCAGGCGCTTGTAACAAACAAATTGCTATTGTTAACCAACGCGTAATTTGAGTGATTTTCTTTTGACCACTTGCGCCTTCCTTTTGAAGCTTTTGCAAATAAGGAATTGCAATCCCCATTAACTGAACAACAATAGAAGCCGAAATGTAAGGCATGATACCTAAAGCAAATACCGAAGCATTAGCAAAAGCACCACCAGTAAAGGCATTAAGAATCCCTAATATTCCACTATCTGTTTTATCAGCTAAACTACCTAATAGCGTAGCATCAATTCCAGGTAAAACTATTTGAGCTCCAAAACGATAAACTAATAACAGACTTAATGTAATAAGAATTCTGTTTCTTAGTTCCTCTATTTTCCAAACATTTTTTAACGATTCTATAAATTTCATACTTAAAATAAGTCTTATAAAGTTACAGCTTCTCCTCCAGCAGCTTCAATAGCAGCTTTTGCTGAAGCAGTAAACTTATGAGCAGTTACTTTTAATTTTGCTTTCAATTCTCCACGTCCTAAGATCTTAACTAAATCGTTCTTATCTACTAAACGGTTTGTGAATAATGTTTCAAAATCAACTGTACCTTCAATTTTCTTGTCATCAACCAATTGTTGCAAAGTATCTAAATTGATACCTTGGTGCTCAATACGGTTAATATTTGTAAAACCAAATTTAGGAACACGTCTTTGAAGAGGCATTTGACCTCCTTCAAAACCTAATTTCTTAGAATATCCAGAACGAGATTTAGCACCTTTGTGACCACGTGTAGCAGTCCCACCTTTACCAGAACCTTGTCCACGACCTATTCTTTTTCCTTGATTTTTTACTGAACCTTCTGCAGGTTTTAAATTACTTAAATCCATTTTCAGTTATATTATTTTGTTTCTTCAACAGAAACTAAATGTGAAACTTTAGCAACCATACCAAGAATATTTGGTGTAGCTTCATGCTCTTTTACCTGACCAATCTTTTTAAGACCAAGAGCTTCTAAAGTTCTTTTTTGTCTTAGCGTACGATTGATTGCGCTTTTAACCTTTGTTACTTTAATTTTTGCCATCTCTGTCGTTATTAAGCGTTAAAAACTTGTTGAAGTGAAATACCTCTGTCTCTTGCAATGGCATTCGCATCTCTTAATTGTAATAAAGCATCAAAAGTTGCTTTTACTACGTTATGAGGGTTTGAAGATCCTTGAGATTTAGATAATACATCGTGAATACCAACGGCCTCTAATACTGTACGTACAGCACCACCAGCAATTACACCTGTACCAGGAGCAGCAGGAATAATATTTACTCTTGCTCCACCAAATTTACCTTTTTGTTCGTGAGGTAAAGTTCCTTTAATGATAGGGATTCTAACTAGGTTTTTCTTAGCATCTTCAACAGCTTTTGCAATTGCACTAGCTACATCTTTAGATTTACCTAAACCTTGTCCTACAACACCAGCTTCATCACCAACCACAACGATTGCCGAAAAACCAAATGCTCTACCACCTTTAGTTACTTTAGTAACCCTTTGCACACCAACTAAACGATCCTTAAGATCTAATCCACCTGGTTTTACTAATTCTGCGCTTTTATATTTTTTGAACATAATTTCTTAAAATTTAAGTCCTGCGGCTCTAGCGCCATCAGCTAATGATTTAATTCTTCCGTGGTATAAATATCCACCTCTATCAAAAGCAATAGTTTCAACACCCGCTTTTAAAGCTTTTTCTCCTAATGCCTTACCAACTAGTTCAGCGATTTCAGATTTATTACCTTTTGCAGCACTTATGTCTTTATCTCTAGAAGAAGAAGATGCTATCGTTTTACCGTTTACATCATCAACTACCTGAGCATAAATTTCTTTATTACTTCTATAAACAGCTAATCTAGGTCTAGCTTCTGTTCCAGAAACTACCTTGCGAATTCTGTTTTTTATTCTTAGTCGTCTTTCGTTCTTTGTCAATG
This sequence comes from Algibacter lectus, assembly GCF_004368925.1. NCBI lineage: Bacteria > Pseudomonadati > Bacteroidota > Flavobacteriia > Flavobacteriales > Flavobacteriaceae > Algibacter > Algibacter lectus. The sequence continues at coordinate 103,873 of NZ_SORL01000013.1, read as the reverse complement.
CCATAACTAAATTATTATGCTGATTTACCAGCTTTTCTTCTTAATACTTCACCAACAAACTTCACACCTTTTCCTTTATAAGGCTCTGGTGGTCTAAATCCACGTATCTTAGCAGCTACTTGACCAACTAATTGTTTATCGAATGACGTTAATTTTATAATTGGGTTTTTTCCTTTTTCTGAAACTGTTTCAACCTTTACTTCTGGAGCAATATCTAAAACAATGTTATGAGAAAATCCTAAGGCAAGGTCTAATTTTTGTCCTTGGTTTGATGCTCTATAACCTACACCAACTAATTCTAATTCTTTAGTCCAACCTTTAGATACACCTTCTACCATGTTATTCATTAAAGATCTGTATAAACCATGTTTGGCTTTTTGATCTTTCGAATCTGAAGAACGTGCTACCATCACATTACCATCTTCTACTTTAATTTCAATAGAATCGTAATTTTGTGTTAATTCACCTAATTTTCCCTTTACAGTTACTACGTTATCTTTAACGTCAACTGTTACACCTTCTGGAATGGCTACTGGATTATTTCCTATTCTTGACATTTCTTTCTGGTTTAAAAATTAGTGAACGTAACATAATACTTCGCCACCTACATTATCTCTTTTGGCTTGTTTGCCAGTCATTACTCCGTGAGAAGTAGAAACAATAGCAACACCAAGTCCATTTAAGATTCTAGGCATATCATTAGAACTAGCATACTTACGTAAACCTGGAGTACTAATACGTTGAAGTTTTTTGATTACCGGCTCTTTTGTCTCTTTGTTGTACTTAAGTGCTATTTTAATAGAACCTTGTACTGAAGAGTCATCAAACTTGTAACTTAAAATATATCCTTGTTCGAATAATATTTTAGTGATGTCTTTTTTTAAATTAGATGCTGGAATCTCTACCACTCTGTGGTTAGCACGCACCGCGTTTCTAATTCTTGTCAAATAATCCGCAATTGGATCTGAGTACATAATGAATTGATTTTGTGATTTCGGTTTTCAACGTTGGTGTTGAACCTAAAATCCGATTATTTAAATAATATTACCAACTAGCTTTTCTTACACCAGGGATAAGACCTTGATTGGCCATTTCTCTGAATGTTACACGTGAAATACCAAAAGTTCTCATGTATCCTTTTGGTCTTCCTGTTAATTTACATCTATTATGTTGACGAATAGGAGATGCATTTTTAGGTAACTTTTGTAATGCTTCGTAATCTCCAGCTTCTTTTAAAGCTTTACGTTTTTCAGCATACTTAGCAACTGTTTTTGATCTTTTTACCTCACGGGCTTTCATTGATTCTTTAGCCATATCTTAGTTCTTTTGAAAAGGTAATCCTAATTCGGTTAATAATGATTTTGCTTCTTTATCAGTTTCGGCAGTCGTTACAAATGTAATATCCATTCCTGAGATTTTATTAACTTTATCAATATTTATCTCTGGAAAAATAATTTGTTCAGTAATTCCTAAATTGTAATTACCACGTCCGTCAAATCCTGTAGCTTTAATTCCGTTGAAATCTCTAACACGTGGAAGTGCAGAAGTAACTAAACGATCTAAAAATTCGTACATACGTTCTCCACGTAAAGTAACTTTTGCCCCAATTGGCATACCTTTACGTAATTTGAACGTTGCAACATCCTTTTTAGATAATGTCGAAATAGCTTTTTGTCCGGATATAATACTTAATTCTTCTACTGCGTAGTCGATTAGTTTTTTATCTGCAACTGCAGCACCTACACCTTTAGATATTACTATCTTAGTTAGTTTAGGAACTTGCATCACATTTTTATATCCAAATTCGTCTGTAAGAGTTGCAATTACTTTGCTTTTATACTCTTCTTTAAGTCTTGGTGAATATGCCATAACTATATTACTTCATTAGATTTTAATGAAAATCTTACTTTTTTATCGCCTTCTACTCTGTAACCAACTCTAGTTGCTTCTCCTTTCGAAGTTAGCAAAGATAAGTTAGAAATATGAATAGCTGCTTCTTTTTCTACGATTCCTCCTTGAGGATTTTGTGCACTTGGTTTAGTATGTTTCTTAACCATGTTTACACCCTCAACAATCGCTTTGTTCTTTTCTATTAATACTTTTTGAACAGTACCTTCCGATCCCTTGTGATCTCCAGCAATTACTCTTACAGTATCTCCAGTTTTTATTTTAAGCTTTCCCATCTTAATATTTTCTGTATTAAAGCACCTCTGGTGCTAATGATACAATCTTCATGAATGATTTATCACGAAGCTCTCTAGCAACAGGACCAAAAACACGTGTTCCTCTCATCTCACCCGTTGGGTTTAATAAAACACAAGCGTTATCATCAAATCTTATATAAGATCCATCTGGTCTTCTTACTTCCTTCTTTGTACGCACAACAACTGCCGTAGAAACTGCTTTTTTCTTAATGTTTCCATTAGGAGTTGCATCTTTAACAGAAACAACTATTTTATCTCCTACAGAAGCATATCTTCTTTTAGTTCCTCCTAAAACACGGATGACTAAAACTTCTTTTGCTCCGGTGTTATCTGCTACTTTTAATCTTGATTCTTGTTGTAACATAATTATTTAGCTCTTTCTAGGATTTCTACTAATCTCCAACATTTAGATTTAGATAAAGGTCTTGTTTCCATGATCTTTACTTTATCACCAATATTACAGTCGTTTGTTTCGTCGTGTGCTACGTACTTTTTCGTTTTTAATACGAATTTTCCATACATAGGATGTTTTACTTTTTTAACCTCTGCAACAACTATTGATTTTTGCATTTTGTTACTAGTAACAACTCCTATACGTTCTTTTCTTAAATTTCTTGTTTCCATCTTTCAGCAGAATTATTGTAATTCTCTTTTAGTTAATTCGGTCGCAATTCTAGCTACAGTTCTTCTTATAGAACGTAATTGAATTGGATTTTCTAAAGGAGATATTGCATGAGCCAATTTTAGGTCTGAATAACTCTTTTTTGTTTCACCAAGTTTCTCTTGTAACTCAGCTACAGATAATTCTTTAATTTCTGATTGTTTCATAATATCAAATAAATTATGCTTCGTAATCTCTAGCGATTAAAAACTTAGTTTTTACAGGTAGTTTCTGTGCTGCTAAACGTAATGCTTCTTTTGCAACGTCTAAAGGCACTCCACCTATTTCAAATAATACTCTTCCTGGCTTAACAACAGCTACCCAATATTCTACGGCACCTTTACCTTTACCCATACGTACTTCAAGAGGTTTCTTTGTAATAGGCTTGTCTGGAAATATCTTAATCCAAAGTTGCCCTTCTCTTTTCATGTAACGTGTAGCTGCGATACGTGCTGCTTCAATTTGACGTGATGTTAAAAAATTCGAGTCTAACGATTTTATTCCAAAAGTTCCACTTGAAAGTTGGTGCCCTCTTCCGGCATTACCTTTCATACGTCCCTTTTGTTGCTTACGAAATTTTGTTCTTTTAGGCTGTAACATTTTTCTTTATTTATAAAAAATTACTTTCTACGACGAGGTTTGTTATCTCTGTTTCCGCCACGTCCTCCGGCTCCACCTTTTCCTTGCTTCTTAGATAATCCAACAAGCGGAGAAAGTTCTCTTTTACCATATACTTCACCTTTCATGATCCATACTTTTACACCCAATCTACCATAAGTAGTGTGTGCCTCAACTAAAGCATAATCAATATCGGCTCTAAAGGTTGATAAAGGAATACGTCCTTCTTTGTAGTGTTCTGAACGTGCCATCTCTGCCCCGTTTAAACGACCACTAATCTGGATTTTAATCCCTTCAGCATTCATACGCATTGTAGCAGCAATAGCCATCTTAATTGCACGTCTGTATGAAATTCTATTTTCAATTTGACGAGCGATGCTTGATCCTACTAAAAATGCATCAAGTTCAGGTCTTTTGATCTCAAAAATATTGATCTGAACTTCTTTTTCAGTAATTTTCTTAAGTTCTTCTTTTAACTTGTCTACCTCTTGACCGCCTTTACCAATAATGATACCTGGGCGAGCCGTTGTGATAGTAACGGTTACAAGTTTAAGAGTTCTTTCGATAATTACTCTACTAACACTAGCTTTAGATAAACGCGCGTGAACGTATTTTCTAATTTTATCGTCTTCGGCAAGCTTATCTCCATAATCATTACCTCCGTACCAGTTAGATTCCCATCCTCTGATAATACCTAAGCGATTTCCGATTGGATTTGTTTTTTGTCCCATACTTCTATCTTAGCTTTGTGTGTTATTTTTTGCTCCAACAACGATTGTTACGTGGTTTGAACGTTTTCTAATTCTGTGTGCACGACCTTGAGGTGCTGGACGTAATCTTTTTAACATAGATCCGCTGTCAACAGTTATTTCCTTTACAATCAATTCAGCCTCTTCTAAATTAGCTTCTTCGTTTTTTGCTTGCCAGTTTGCAATTGCAGACAATAACAATTTCTCTAAACGTCCAGAAGCTTCCTTTTGGTTGAATTTTAAAATATTAAGTGCATGTTCTACCTTTTCGCCTCTTACTAAATCAGCTACTAAGCGCATTTTTCTCGGTGATGTAGGACAGTTATTAAGTTTAGCAAAAGCAACGTGTTTTTTTGCTTCCTTAATAGCGTCTGCCATTTGTTTTTTACGACTTCCCATAGCTTACTACTTTTTACCTTTATTTTTAGCACCTGCATGTCCACGGAATGAACGTGTTGGTGAAAATTCTCCTAATTTATGACCTACCATGTTTTCAGTAACATATACTGGAACAAATTGACGGCCATTGTGTACTGCGATAGTTTGTCCAACGAAATCCGGAGTTATCATACTTGCTCTAGACCAAGTTTTGATAACTGTTTTCTTGTTAGACTCAACATTAACAGCTACTTTCTTTTCTAATTTATAATGAACGTAAGGTCCTTTTTTTAGTGATCTTGCCATGTCTTATTTCTTTCTACGTTCTACAATATATTTATTACTTGCTTTAGTCTTAGAACGGGTTCTGTAACCTTTAGCTGGTATACCATTTCTAGAACGAGGATGTCCACCTGAAGATTTACCTTCACCACCACCCATTGGGTGATCAACTGGATTCATTACTACTGGTCTAGTACGAGGTCTTCTACCTAACCATCTTGTTCTACCTGCTTTACCACCTACTAATAATTGGTGATCAGAGTTAGATACAACACCGATAGTTGCCATACAGTTAACAAGAATTAATCTTGTCTCACCAGATGGTAATTTTACCGTAGCAAATTTACCATCTCTTGCCATTAATTGAGCAAAAGCTCCTGCACTACGCGCCATAACAGCACCTTGACCAGGACGTAACTCTAAACAAGAAATTATAGTTCCTAATGGAATTTCACTTAATGGCATTGCATTTCCAATTTCTGGAGCAATACCTTCTTTACCAGATACTACATTTTGCCCAACTTGAAGTCCATTTTGCGCAATAATATATCTTTTCTCGCCATCTTGATAATTCAATAATGCAATAAAAGCTGTTCTGTTTGGATCGTATTGGATTGAAGCAACTTCACCAGGAATCCCAGCTTTGTCTCTTTTAAAATCGATAATACGATACTTTCTTTTATGACCACCACCAATGTAGCGCATAGTCATTTTTCCTTCACTGTTTCTACCACCAGATCTTTTGTTCGGAACGAGTAAACTCTTTTCCGGCTTATCAGTAGTAATGGCATCATATCCATTTACTACTCTAAATCGCTGTCCTGGGGTGATTGGTTTTAATTTTCTTACTGACATCTGTCTTTAATTACATGTTACTGTATAAATCAATCATTTCACCTTCCGCCAGTTGTACAATTGCTTTTTTAACTGCATTTGTTTTACCATGTTGAATACCAGTTTTAGTAAACTTGGTACTACGATCTGGACGGACATTTATAGTACGAACTTTTTCAACAGAAACACCATAAGCAGCTTCCACCGCTTTTTTGATTTCTACCTTGTTCGCCTTAGTCTTCACTGAGAACGTATAGCAGTTTCTCAACTCGCTATTAGCTGTCGCCTTTTCTGTGATTATAGGTTTAATTAAGATACTCATTGTTTCTATTTACTTAAGTTTGTTTGAATTCCTTCTAAAGCGCCTTCTAAAAGAATCACTTGATTTGCATTTAGTATTTTATAAGTGCTTATTTCTGAAGAAGTTATTACTTCAGAGCCTTTTAAATTACGAGAAGACAAATATACGTTTTTATTAGCCTCACCCAATACAAACAGTGACTTTTTGTTTTCTAAATCAAGAGCTTTTAAAACAGCTGTAAAATTTTTAGTTTTTGGAGATTCAAAGTTAAAATCTTCTAAAACTACAATCGATTTCTCTCCTGCTTTAATACTTAGTGCTGATTTACGAGCTAATCTCTTAAGATTCTTATTAAGTTTAAAGCTGTAATTTCTCGGTCTTGGACCGAACATACGACCACCACCTTTGAATACACCAGACTTAATAGAACCTGCACGAGCTGTACCAGTACCTTTTTGCTTTTTAATCTTACGAGTAGATCCAGAAATCTCAGCTCTTTCTTTAGCCTTGTGAGTTCCTTGACGTTGGTTTGCTAAGTATTGTTTAACATCCAAGTATACCGCGTGATTATTAGGCTCAATAGCAAACACATCGCTAGAAAGGTCTGCCTTTCTACCTGTGTCTTTTCCGTTTATATCTAAAACTGCTACTTTCATTATTTTCTAATAATTACATAAGAGTTTTTATGGCCAGGAACACATCCTTTTACCACAAGTAGATTCTTTTCAGCAACTACTTTTAAAACTTTTAAATTTTGAACTTTAACTGTGTCTCCACCCATTCTACCTGCCATTTTCATGCCTTTAAAAACACGAGCAGGATAAGATGCAGCTCCAATAGATCCTGGCGCTCTTAAACGGTTATGTTGACCGTGAGTAGCTTGACCTACACCACCGAAACCATGACGTTTTACAACACCCTGAAATCCTTTACCTTTTGATGTACCAGCAACGTCAACAAATTCGCCTTCAGCGAAATGATCAACAGTGATTGCATCACCTAATTTGTACTCCGAATCAAAACTTTTGAATTCAACGATTTTGCGTTTCACAGAAGTACCCGCCTTTTTAGCATGACCTAAGTCAGCTTTAGTAGCGCTTTTTTCTGTCGCGTCATCGAAACCAAGTTGAATAGCTTCATAGCCGTCAACCTCTTCAGTTCTGACTTGGGTAACGATACATGGCCCAGCTTCGATTACTGTACAAGGAATATTTTTCCCGTTTTCATCGAAGATGCTGGTCATACCGATTTTCTTTCCAATTAACCCAGACATATTTAATTATTTATTAATGATTTACTATTTATTAAAAACATTTAAGGCTGAAAATACGTTTCAGCCTTGAAGTGTATTTTTACCGTTTTTCCCGCAACCGCATTGGTGGGACATGTAAATACGGAGTAAAACTCCATATTTTGAGCATGCAAATGTAGAGTTTTATTTCCGTTTAAAAAAATGATTTTCAATTAATTCTGTATAAAAACGTAATAACCATATAATTAATACATCTCATTTCAAAGTGTATATTCCAATCATTCTTTCAAAACCCCATAAAACCTAATGAAATCAATGCTTATTTTCAATTCCAAAAAAAAACATCAGGATAAAAAATATCCTGATGTCTTCAATATTTAATCTATACAAGCCTAAGCTTATAATCAAATTATACTTTAATCTCTACTTCAACACCACTTGGCAACTCTAATTTCATTAAAGCATCAATGGTTTTAGAAGATGAAGAGTAAATATCTAATAATCTCTTATAAGAGCTTAATTGAAATTGTTCTCTAGACTTCTTGTTAACGTGAGGTGAACGTAAAACAGTGAAAATTTTCTTGTGAGTTGGTAATGGAATTGGACCAGTTACAACAGCACCTGTACTTTTTACGGTTTTTACAATCTTATCAGCAGACTTGTCTACTAAGTTATGATCGTAAGACTTTAATTTTATTCTAATTTTTTGACTCATTTTCTTAACTTTTTAAGATTGTTCTCCTTTAGCTGCTTTAATCACTTCTTCTGATATATTAGAAGGTGTTTCAGCATAGTGTGAAAATTCCATTGTTGACGTTGCTCTACCAGAAGATAATGTTCTTAAAGTAGTAACATAACCAAACATTTCTGATAATGGAACAGTAGCTTTTACAGTTTTTGCACCAGCTCTATCACCCATATCACTCATTTGACCACGTCTTCTGTTTAAATCTCCAACAATGTCACCCATGTTTTCTTCAGGAGTAATAACCTCAAGTTTCATGATTGGCTCCATGATTACAGCTTTAGCCGCTTTAGCACAGTTTTTAAACCCTAATTTAGCTGCTAATTCGAAAGAAAGTTGATCTGAATCCACATCATGATAAGATCCATCTTTCAATGTTACTTTCATAGCATCTATTTCGTAACCTGCTAAAGGTCCATTAACCATTGCCATTTTAAATCCTTTTTCAATTGAAGGGATAAATTCCTTAGGAACGTTACCACCTTTAATTACAGATTCAAACTGAAGACCTACTACGCCTTCATCAGCTGGTTCAACCGTAAACACGATATCAGCAAATTTACCACGACCACCAGATTGTTTCTTATAAACTTCTCTATGATCTGCAGAAGCAGTAATAGCCTCTTTATATTCAACTTGTGGTTGACCTTGGTTTACTTCAACTTTAAATTCACGACGTAAACGATCTACAATTACATCTAAGTGTAATTCACCCATTCCAGAAATAATAGTCTGTCCTGAAGCTTCATCTGAACGTACAGTAAATGTAGGATCTTCTTCAGCTAATTTAGCTAAGCCCATACCTAATTTATCAACATCAGCCTTAGTTTTAGGTTCCACTGCGATACCAATTACGGGATCAGGGAAATCCATAGATTCTAAAACAATTGGATGCGCTTGATCCGAAAGTGTATCTCCTGTTTTGATAGATTTAAATCCAACAGCAGCTCCAATATCTCCAGCTTCAATAAAGTCAATTGCATTTTGCTTGTTAGCATGCATTTGGTAGATACGTGAAATACGTTCTTTTTTACCAGAACGGTTATTTAACACGTAAGAACCTGCATCTAAACGACCAGAATATGCTCTAAAGAATGCTAAACGACCTACAAAAGGATCAGTAGCAATTTTAAAAGCTAAAGCAGCAAATGGCTCCTTTACATCTGGCTTACGTAATTCTTCTTTTTCAGTATCAGGATTCATTCCTCTAATACCTTCCTTATCCATTGGAGAAGGTAAGTAACGACAAACCGCATCTAATAAAAATTGTACACCTTTATTTTTAAAAGCAGATCCACAAATCATTGGAATGATAGCCATATCCATAACAGCAGCTCTAAGTGCAGCATGCACTTCGTCTTCTGTAATAGAATCTTCATCTTCCATGAATTTCTCTAATAAGTTCTCATCATAACCAGCAACTTCTTCAATAAGTAATGCACGGTATTTACGAGCTTCTTCTTTTAAATCTTCAGGAATCTCAATAACATCAAAAGTTGCTCCTTGAGTTTCATCATGCCATACAATAGCACGGTTTTTTACTAAATCGATAATACCTTTAAAATCATCTTCGTCACCAATGTTTAAAACGATTGGCACCGCATTTGATTTTAACATATCTTTTACTTGTTGACAAACACCTAAAAAGTCAGATCCTTGACGGTCCATTTTATTAACGAAACCAATTCTTGGCACTTTATAGTTGTCTGCAAGTCTCCAGTTAGTTTCAGATTGTGGTTCTACACCATCAACTGCACTAAATAAGAATACTAAACCATCTAATACACGTAAAGATCTATTTACCTCTACAGTAAAATCCACGTGACCAGGAGTATCAATAATATTGAAGTGGTAATCCATTGCATCTGCAGTTGGCTCACCATTTTCTATTGGAAATTTCCACTCACAAGTTGTAGCTGCAGACGTAATTGTGATACCACGTTCTTGCTCTTGCTCCATCCAGTCCATTGTTGCAGCACCATCATGTACTTCACCAATTTTATGAGAAACTCCTGTATAATAAAGTATACGTTCTGTAGTTGTAGTTTTTCCTGCATCAATGTGTGCAGCAATACCTATATTTCTTGTTAATCTTAAATCTCTTGCCATGTCTTAGAATCTAAAGTGAGAGAATGCTTTGTTTGCCTCTGCCATTTTGTGAGTATCTACTCTTTTCTTAACTGCTGACCCTTCTTCTTTAGCTGCTGCTAAAACCTCTGAAGCCAAACGTAAAGCCATAGATTTTTCGTTTCTTTTTCTTGAATAGCTAATTAACCATTTCATTGCCGTAGATACTTTACGGTCTGGACGAATTTGCATTGGAATTTGGAATGTTGCTCCCCCAACACGACGACTACGTACTTCTACGTGAGGCATAACGTTAGATAAGGCATCTTTCCAGATTTCTAAAGCTGTTTTTTCTTCGTCTGTTTTCTTTTCTTCTACAATTGCAATCGCATCGTAGAATACTTTAAAAGCTACCGACTTTTTTCCATCCCACATCATCATATTAACGAAACGAGTCACTAACTGGTCGTTAAATTTAGGGTCTGGTAAAAGCGGTCTTTTTTTCGCTGCTCTTTTTCTCATGTCTTCTTCTTAAAGTTTTAATTACTTCTTAGGGCGTTTTGCACCATACTTAGATCTACGTTGTGTTCTACCTGCAACACCTGCTGTGTCTAAGGCACCACGAACGATGTGATATCTAACTCCTGGCAAATCTTTTACCCTTCCACCTCTAACCAATACTATCGAGTGCTCTTGTAAATTGTGTCCTTCACCACCGATGTATGCATTAACCTCGTTACCGTTTGTTAAACGAACCCTTGCTACCTTACGCATTGCTGAGTTAGGTTTTTTAGGTGTCGTTGTGTAAACACGAGTACACACACCACGTCTTTGTGGACACGAATTTAAAGCAGCCGATTTACTCTTCTTGGTTATTTTGGCTCTTCCTTTTCGTACTAATTGTGAAATTGTTGGCATATATTTCTATATAATTTTTGTTAATCCTCTTCTTAGAGGGGTGCAAATGTAGTAATTAAAATTAATTATTCAAATCGTAATTCGTTAATTTTTAAGAGTTTTACAAAAAAGAAGGCTTCAAGATATTAATTTTGCGCTTTTTCCGTTAGATTTACATAAAGAATACACATCAATACATGAAAAGAGATAACCTTCTAAAATTTTCTAAAAACACTCAAAATTAAAAAGTTGAATCAACAAAAAGTTAAACTAAAAATCAGATTTTAATCAGAAACTTCATTTTGCAAAAAACACTCTTTACCTTTATATTAATATATTTAACCTTTTCTACGGAAGTGTTTTGTCAAACTTTATTTTTAGAAATAAACGGAAGTAATGAGACCGAAACAAAGATTATAGATTCTCTAAACTATTTAAAAACTCACAAAGATTATTTTTCGATTAAATCCGAAATTGAATTTATTCAAAACAGCCTTTTTAAAAAAGGATACATTGAACATGAAACTTCTGAAGTTTCAAAAATAAACGACTCTCTATTTTCTACCACTATAAATTTAAGAACAAAATACAAAACAGTCCACGTCTATTACAACAATCAATTAATTAACAAAAACATCTTACATCAAATTTCAACTAAAGTTTTTGACAATTACTTTGAATTACCTTTTAAACAAATAGAAAATGCGCTAAAATTTATCAATGCGAAAATAACAGAAGACGGCTTTCCCTTCTCAACATTACATCTCGACAACATTTCAATCGAAAATAAAACTTATTTGAAAGCCAATTTAAACATTGACTCTCCCAAAGAAAAAAGATTAGTTAACGAAATAATTATTAAAGGTTACGAAAAATTCCCTCGCTCCTATTTAAAGCACTATTTGAAAATAAAGAAAAACCAAGCTTTTGACATTACAACAATAAAAAACAAAACAGAACAACTCAATGATTTACGTTTCGCTAGCCAAATAAAATCACCAGAAGTTTTGTTCTCGAAAGATTCAACATCACTTTATCTATATCTAGAAAAATCGCAAAGCAATAATTTTGATGGCTTTCTAGGTTTTGGAACCAATGAAGAAACCAACAATATTGAGTTCGACGGATATTTAAATTTAAACTTAACCAACAACTTAAATTTTGGCGAATCGTTTCGGCTACTTTACAAAAGTGATGAAAATGACCAAAAAACGTTTAATGTTAATGCAACCCTTCCTTATATATTTAAAACACCAATAGGTTTAGATTTTGAATTACAAATTTTTAAGCGCGATTCTTCTTTTACAACCGTAGATCAATCTATAAAACTCCATTACCAAATAAACTCTAAGCATAAAATCTATACGGGTATAACCAATTTAGAATCTAACAATTTACTATCCACAATCAACACATCGAACATTACAGATTACAAAACATCTTATTACACTATAGCTTATGAGTATATAAAACCTCAATCTTATAATTTGCTTTTCCCTATTAATAGTAATTTTTATTTTGAAACGAACTTTGGGAATCGCGAACAAACCAATTCATCAAGAAAACAAACTCAACTATATATTGATGCTTCTAAAATTTTCAATTTAAACTCTACCAACAGTTTTTACACACGAATAAATGGTTCCTTACTATCTTCAGACAACTATCTTGAAAATGAACTAGCAAGATTTGGAGGCATAAACTCAATAAGAGGATTTGAAGAGAATAGCCTTTACGCTTCAACCTATGGACTACTAAACACAGAATATAGATACCAAATTAGCAACTCTATTTATGTTCACTCTATAATAGATGCAGCATATTTAGAAAACAACATTTTAAATACCCAAGAAAAACTCTTTGGATACGGTTTCGGATTTGGAATTTTAACTAAAGCTGGTGTTTTTAAATTAAATTACGCTAACGGCAAATTACAGAATCAGAAATTTAAGATAGCGAATTCTAAGATTCATATAAGTTTAACTACAATTTTTTAGTCTTATTTTGATTTATACATAAAACTGTTACCTAAATAATAGATTTTAACTATTTTTTATTGTTTTTCCTACATATTGTAGTCATTTTTGACATTAATTAATTCAAATAATCATAAAATGAAAACAAAGCTTAGTGGAATGCTAACGCTGTTACTAGCGTTTGTTGTGCATCTAACATTTGCACAAGAAAAGACAATTTCGGGAGTAATCTCAGACAACGCAGGTTTACCCTTACCCGGAGCTACTGTCTTAGTAAAAGGAACTTCTTCAGGAACTTCAAGTGATTTCGATGGTAATTATTCAATAACGGCTAACCAAGGAGCAATCCTTGTTTTTAGTTTTGTTGGATATACTAAAACAGAAATAACTGTTGGAGCATCCAAAATTATTAACGTAACAATGGACGAAGATGCGGCAACTTTAGATGAAGTTGTTGTAACCGCATTAGGTATTAAAAGAAGTAAAAAATCTTTAGGGTATGCAACTCAGGAAATTGGAAACGAAGAAATCTCTACTGTAAAAGAAGCCAATGTTCTTAATCAACTTTCTGGTAAGGTTGCTGGTCTTTCTATACAAAGAACTAATAACCTTGGTGGTTCTACCAATGTTGTTATTAGAGGTCAAACCTCGCTAACAGGATCAAACCAGGCTTTATTTGTTATTGATGGTGTACCTATTTCTAATAGAAACACAAACACAGGAACTCAATCTCAAGGAGCTACTGGTTACGATTATGGTAACCCTGTTTCGGATTTAAACCCTGACGACATCGAATCTATGAATGTTTTAAAAGGTTCTGCTGCAACAGCTTTATACGGTTCTCGAGCATCAAATGGTGTTATAGTTATTAACACTAAAAAAGGGAAAGGATCTAACACTAAAGATTACTCTGTAACAATATCTTCTAATGTCAGTACTGGAAGTATAGACAGAAGTACTTTTCCTGAATTTCAAACTGGTTATGGAGCTGGTTATGGCGGAAACGATTATAATTTCGAATCATCAGACTTTAATGGAGATGGAATTATTGATAACTACGCTAACGTAAACGATGATGCTTCTTTTGGCCCTAAATTTGACTCTAGTTTATACTTAACTCAATGGGATGCATTATACCCTCAATTAACAGACACCTACGGAGTTGCAAGACCTTGGGAAGCTTCAAAGAACGGACCATTAACCTTCTTTCAAACTCCTACGTCTTTTACAAATTCTGTTTCTGTATCGAAAAGATTCGATGCCGGATCATTTAGACTATCATACTCTAATTATGACGCTAGTGGATTACTTCCTAATAGTTCTCAAAACAAAAACACATTCTCTTTAGCTACAACTGCCCAATTAACAGATAAACTTGAAGCAACGGGATATGCTACATACATTAACACCGAAACTGTAGGTAGAAACTCAACAGGATACAATGATAATATTGTTGGTTTTATGCGCCAATGGGGACAAAATAATGTTGATTACCAAAGACAAAGAGAAGCTTATTTTCAAACAGGTGAAAATATTACATGGAACCCAAAATCTCCAACAGACTTAACACCGATATATTGGGATAATCCATATTGGACACGTTACGAAAACTATCAAAGTGATGGTAGAAATAGATTTACAGGATACGCTCAATTAAAATATGACATTATAGAAGACCTTAGTATAACAGGAAAAGCGTCTGTAGATCAATATAGTGAAATACAAGAAGAACGAAGAGCTGTTGGATCTGTACCTACTGCTTTTGGTATTAATGAAGGAAGTGATGGTAGTTATAATAGAAATGACCAAACTTCAGGATACTTAAGAAGAAACATTAATTCTAGAGAAACAAATTTAGATGTGATTTTAAACTACTCTAAAGACATTACTGATGATTTAGATTTTAGCGCATTTTTAGGTGGAAACATTAGAAATAACACGTTAAACATGGTTACTGCCGCTACAAACGGTGGACTTAAAGTACCTGGTGTATATTCACTTCAAAATTCAACTGATGCATTACCTAACCCTAAAGAAAGAGATGAAACAATAGAAGTTCAAAGTTTTTATGCTGGAGCAACCCTTGGTTACAAAAACTTCTTATTTATAGAAGGTACTTTACGAAGAGATAAAACATCTACACTACCTGCTGCTAACAACTCATACTACTACCCTGCAGTTTCTGGATCTTATATATTTTCTCAAAACATAGATGTACCAGCAATCAAGTTCGGTAAATTAAGAGCTAACTGGGCACAAATTGGAAACGCTACAGGTTTTGATCAAATTAATGACACTTACACAAGTTTAACATCTTTCCAAGGAAATGCTGCTGCTGCCGTAAGTAATTCAAAGAAAAACCCAGATTTAAAACCAGAAATTTCAAGATCTTATGAAATAGGCTTAGAAATGAAGTTTTTAGAAAAAGCAAATCTTGGTTTTGATATTGCTTATTATAAAACAAATACAACGGATCAAATTGTACCAGTTTCAGTAAGTGAAACTACGGGTTACTTAAGTAAGATTATAAACGCTGGAGAATTAGAAAACAAAGGTATTGAACTATCTGCTTTTACCGAATTTGATATAACAGACAATTTTAAATGGAAAGTTAATGTAAACTGGTCTAAGAACGAAAACACTGTTGTGTCTTTAGCTGAAGGATTAGACGAATTATTATTAGGTTCTTTTAACGCTCAGGTTGTAGCAAGAATAGGTGAATCTTACGGAGCTTTAAAAGGAAGCGATTATACGTACAATGAAAATGGTCAAAAAGTAATAGATGCAGATGGTGTACCATTAGCTACTGCTTCAGATCAAATTATCGGTAATGGTAATCCTGATTGGTTAGGAGGTATAAGAAACACGCTTTCTTATAAAAACTTAACATTTAGCTTCTTTATAGATATTAGAAGCGGTGGAGACATGTTCTCTTTAGATCAACGTTATGGGCAAGCTACAGGAGTTTTAGCTAGTTCAGATTTTATTAACGATTTAGGTAACCCTGTAAGAAACACACTATCTAATGGTGGTGGGTTTATCTACGAAGGTGTTTTAGAAGATGGAACACCAAATACAACAAGGTTAGACGCTAGTGGTTTTGGAAGCACAGGTTACCAAACACTACCATTAAGTGAATTTGTTTACGACGCCTCTTTTGTGAAATTACGTGAGGCTAGTTTATCTTATAACTTCCCAAAAGATATTACATCTAAGTTATCATTAGATAATCTATCTATAACTCTTGTAGGTTCTAACTTATGGATTATCCACAAAAACATTCCTGATGCAGATCCTGAAACAGGTTTTGGGGCTGGTAATATTCAAGGTCTTTCATCTGGTTCTTTGCCTACAACGAAGAACTACGCACTTAATGTTAAACTTCAATTTTAATACATAGAAAAATGAAAAAAAATATAATAATCGCACTTTTGGCTTTAGTCGCACTTTCTTGTACTAAAGATTTAGAAGAGCTTAACGTAAACAAAAAAGATTTTGCAGTAACCACTGATGCATCTCTTTTTACAAGCGCACAGTACAAGTTATTTAATCAAATGACGGAAACAAGTGTTAATGAGAACATTTTTCGTCTTATTGTTCAAAACTGGACAGAAACAACGTATACTGATGAAGCTAATTATGATTTAAAAACAAGAAATATTGACGAGTTTCATTGGGAAACTTTATATCGTGATGTTTTAAAAAACTTTAAAGAATCTAAAAGTTTAGTTTCAGGTCTTCCAGATGTGCAAACAAATAAAATAGCAACTATAGAACTTTATGAGATTTATACTTACTACGTTTTAGTAACTTCATTTGGAGACATCCCATATACAGAGGCATTAGACATCGATATTTTAAATCCTGTTTTTGATAATCAAGAAACTGTTTTCAATGATTTATTAGACAGACTAGATACAAATGTAATCTCTAAATTTATAACTGATGAAGTTGGTTTTTCAGCATCAGAAGATATTGTTTACAACGGAGATATTGAAAAATGGTTAAAATTTGCGAACTCATTGAAACTTCAAATGGGTATGTTAATAGCCGATTCAGATCCTGCAAAAGCAGAAACAGTGGTTAGCGCTGCAGTTGCTGCGGGTGTTTTCACTTCTGCTGATGATGACATGAAAATAGCTTTTGAAACTGCCGCACCATATACAAACCCTGTTTACGCAGCATTAGTATTATCTGGTCGTGATGATTATGTTCCTACAAATACTATTGTGGATATGATGACTACATTAAACGATCCTCGCAGAGATGATTATTTCACATTATATAACGGTGTTTATAAAGGTGGTATTTCTGGAGAATTAAACTCATTCAGTCAATACTCTCACGTGTCTGACAAAATTGGAAAAGATCCAACATTGGAAGCTCCATTAATGACTTATTTTGAAGTTGAATTTTTATTAGCAGAAGCTATTGAAAGAGGCTTTATTACAGGAACTGCAGAAACAAATTACAATAACGCAATCGCTGCCTCTATTAAATATTGGGGAGGAACTGATGCAGAAGTTGACACTTACTTAGGTCAAGGAAGCGTAGCATACAGTAGCGCTGCAGGTAATTATAAACAGAAAATTGGAACTCAAAAATGGCTAGCGCTTTACAATAGAGGTTTTGAATCCTGGACTGAATGGAGACGTCTAGATTTTCCAGTATTAACAGCGCCTGCAGATGCTGAAACAAATAACGATCAACCCCCTTACAGATTTACATATCCAACGGTTGAACTTTCTTTGAACGGAGCTAATTTAAACGCCGCTAGCACAAGTATTGGTGGAGATGAATTAGAAACGAAACTATTTTTTGATAAACTTTAATTAAAACAGTCATAAAAATATAAATTATGAAAAAACTTAAAATATTTTTTATTTTACCTATATGCATACTAATTTCTTGTAACGAAGACGAGGGAGAAATTGACTATGCAGATTTAGGCGCTAACGTAATATTAAAGACGTCTAGCATAAGTAATCTAGACGAAAATCATACTATGGAATTTTCGATTATCACAGCAGATGATGTTATTGTTACAGATATGGCGGTGACAAAAGGAGCAAACACTGTTAATGCAAATGTTTCTGCAGAAACAGCTACCTTCAACTCGTCTCTTCTAGGCACATTAATTGGAAATGAAGAAGACGGAATTGATATTAACGTTGTTTCTACACTTTCTAATGGAAATCCTTATTCAAAAGATTTTACTGTAAAAATAACTAAAGCACTTTCTTTAGAAAAAGGGTTAGACGCCATTATTTATGACACAGCAGTGGAAGATACTTTAATATTTGAAGCATCTACAAAATCTGCAGTAATAGATAACATATCTCTAGAGTGGAAAAAAGGAAAAGAAGGAACTTACGCTCCTACTACTCCACTTGGCTCTCCTTTAAATGTAGATGGTGACACTATTATTTTCACCAATTTCACAGATACATCTTACGGATACAATCTTGCTGTAAAAGACACATTATATTATAGATTTATAGCTACCAGTGGAACACTTACAGATTCACTAGAAACCTATATACCTATAATAAGTCAAACTTTTGATACAAGTTCAAAAGTTATATTAAGTTCAGATCTTACCAAGAATAAATTAAACTTAGACACTGCTACTTTTTACACAGACACTAATAATGAAGATGCGGAAATTAAATTTAAAAGCCCTACTGGTTTTGAAAAAGAGGGAACAACTGATATAGATTTTGTAAAAGTTGGAGATTTATCTGGTGAAAGTGAATACTATAATACTATAGACAAACTTTTTGCAGAAAAAGATTTACTAATAGCCCAAAGACTTTATGACGCTGGAACAAAAGAAACAGAAGTTACCGATGCTACAAATGGCGATTTATATATCTACAAAATTACACGTGATGTTACGGAGTACGGTATGATAAAAATAGGAGATGTTGTTTCAACGAACGGAGGAACAAGCCTAACTGAACTTAATATTGAATTTGGTGAAGCCGAAATAAAATAGTACAATTTAATTGCAAAATGTTAAAAAGAGATTATCTGAAAAGATAGTCTCTTTTTTTTGTGATCGACTTTTCAAAATTAATACCTTTTCAATAGGTACCAAACTATTTTATAAATAGGTAATTCTTATCAAATCAAACATGAATAAAATTTCGCTAATTAAAACTTTTCAATAAAAACTGATAGCTAACCACCATAACACCAGCTGTTATATAGTTAAAATCTTACACAAAGACTGCGTTTTGAAGAAACTCTTATTAATATCTTTTAATCTTCACACTAAACAAATTACAGAATACTAAATTTAGCATGTATATTTTTATCATTTCATTAAATCTAACTACAATTTCCTAACAAACACCACAATTTTCAGTAAAATTGACATCTAAAAAGCAAATTTTAACCATTATTTATTGTTTTATTAACTTTTTATTATGATTTTTGACATTGACTAATTCAAATAATTATAAAATGAAAACAAAGTTTAGTGGAATGCTAACGCTATTACTAGCGTTTGTTGTGCAACTAACGTTTGCACAAGAAAAGACAATTTCAGGAACAGTATCAGACGATTCTGGTTTACCGTTACCCGGAGCTACAGTCTTAGTTAAAGGTACTTCAACAGGTACTTCAACAGATTTCGATGGAAAATATGCAATTAAAGCAAATCAAGGCGCTACTTTGGTTTTTAGTTTTGTTGGATATGCATCGAAAGAAATTGCTGTTGGATCGTCCAATTCAATTAACGTATCAATGGCAGAAGATGCCGCTGCTTTAGATGAAGTTGTAATTACAGCATTAGGTATTAAAAGAAATGCAAAAGAGCTTTCCTACTCTGTATCAACTTTAAAAAATGAAGACATCACCAAAACTAAAGCAGTTAATGTAACAACTGCAATGGTTGGTAAAGTTGCAGGTTTACAAATTAACACAACTAATAACGGTGTTAACCCAAGTACTAGAATTGTATTAAGGGGTAACAGATCTTTATTAGGAAACAACGAAGCACTTGTTGTTATTGATGGTTTCCCATCAGACAGAGGTGTTTTAGACCGTATTAACCCAAACGACATTGAAAATGTAAGTGTTCTTAAAGGAGCAAATGCAGCTGCACTTTATGGTTCTGAAGCAACAAACGGTGTTGTTTTAGTAACAACTAAAACTGGTAAAGGAAAATTAAAAGTTACTTACAACGGATCTTACCAAGTAGAAAACGCTGCTTATTTACCTGAATTCCAAAATGAATTTGGTGTTGGTGGATTTCCTGATGGAACTTTATTCCCTCTAGAAAATGTTGCTTGGGGACCTCGTTTTGATGGTCGTTTAGTTGACGCTAGTGAAACTTTAGATAATGGAGATGTATGGCAAGTGCCTTTTACACCAATTGAAGATAACCATAAAGATTTCTTCAGACAAGGTAGCACAGTGAGACATGGTATAACTGTAAGTGGTGGTGATGATAATGGAACATTTTTAATGTCTTTAGATCAAACAAACACTGAAGGTATTGTTCCTAACGATGCTTACAACAGAACAAACTTTAGATTAAAAGGAAGTAAAAAATACAACAAACTAAGTGTTGGTGGTAACTTATCTTTCTTTAGATCTCATTCAAACGTAGTTGGAGCAGGTGGACGTCAAGATAGACCATTATACTGGAATATTATAAACACTCCATTACACTTACCAATGGAGCAATTGAAAAACTGGAGAACAGGAGAGTTTACAAGAAATGAAACATCTTACTTTGCTTTCTATGAAAATCCTTACTTTATTGTAGACACGCAAAGATTGAAAAGTGATATCAATGAATTTAACGTTCTTGCTTTCGCTGATTATGAAATTACAGATTGGTTAACTGCATCTTTAAATGTTGGTTATACAGGATCTAATACTACTACTAAAAGAGAATATGGAGCATTTACATACGCTTTCGAATTAGAAAATACGTATGCTAGAATGGATGAGTATGGTGCACGTACAGCAGATGCTATGCTAACAAGCTCTAGATTAAACTCAGATTTCATGTTAAAATTTAACAAAGATATTTCTGAAGATTTCAATGTTCAATTAACTACTGGACAAAACACAAGAATCGAAGATGATAACGCTATAGCAGTTGCAGGAAACGACTTAATTATCCCTGATTTCTATAACATTTCAACAATTACAGGTAATATTTTAGCTGGTGATTTCCCTGACTCTGGTTCTGGCAACCAAAGAACACGTAACTATAGAAGAATGAGTGTTTATGGAGATTTCACTTTAGGCTTTAAAGATTACTTATTCTTATCTGCTACTGGTAGAAATGACTGGTCTTCAACCTTACCTAAAGATGGTAACTCTTTCTTTTACTATGGTGCAGGTTTATCATTTGCTGCAACAGATGCTTTCGATATTACATCTGACAGAGGCTTAAGCTACTTAAAAGCAAGTGTTAACTTAACAAAAACTGGTAACGATCCAGGGCTTTACAGAACTCAAGGTACCTTCTTTGCTCCAACAGGCTTCCCTTATGGAACAACAGTTGGTTTATCTCAATCTAGTACAGTGCCAAGTCCTGCTTTAAACCCTGAATTTACAACTTCTTTAGAAGTAAATTTAGAAACTGGTTTTTTCAAAAACAGACTTACTGCTAACATAACAGGATATAAAACAAACTCTACAGACCAAATCGTAAATGCAGGTATATCTTATGCCTCTGGAGCATCTACAGCTGTAGTAAACGTAGGTGAAATTGAAAACTTAGGTATAGAATTAGACTTGAACGGAGTCATTTTAAAGTCAGACAACTTTAAATGGGATGTTGGTTTAACTTATGCAGCAATTAAGTCTGAAGTTATTTCTTTAGCTGATGGTGTTGATGAATTAAGTCTTGGAGGTTTTGATTCTGCTCAAGTTATTGCTAAAGTAGGAGAACCTTACCCACAATTAAGAACAACATCTTACTTAAAAGATGATCAAGGAAGAATTATTGTTGGTGATGATGGAGATCCAATTCAAGATCCAACAAACCAAATCCAAGGTAAAACAACTCCTGATTACATATTAGGTCTTAACACAAACATTAGCTATAAAAACTGGAACTTATATGCAGTTACAGATTATAGAACAGGTCACGTATTTTACAATGCTATTGTAGATGCTATCGAATTTACAGGTTTATCTCAACACAGTGCTACTGCAGGAAGACAACCTTTCGTTTTCCCTAACTCTTCTTACTCTGATGGTAATGGTGGTTATGTAGCTAACGATAATAGATTAACAAGTGGTGGTGGTAACGCTTTCTGGGATTCATATGGTGAAATCAAAGAAAACTATGTTTCTGATGCAACTACATTAAAACTTAGAGAAGTTTTATTATCTTATACTTTCGATGGTGATGCCTTAAAAGCAATGGGTGTCGATGATTTATCTATCGGACTTTTTGGTAGAAATTTAGTGACTTGGAGACCAGCTTCAAATGTTACTACAGATCCTGAATTTAACTTTACCACTGGTAATGCAGTTGGTGTAGGTGACCAAAATCAAACAGCTCCTACAAGACAGTTTGGTATGAGTGTAAACTTAACATTCTAAAAAAATAAAAATGAAAAATATAAAAATGAAAAAAGCAATTTTATCCCTTTTTGCTCTAGCGATAGTTAGTGTGAGTTGCGATGACTTTTTAGATGTCAACGAAAATCCTAATGATCCATCAATATCGACTCCTAGTTTAACACTACCAGTTGCTCTTGAAGATTTCGGAGAATTAAACGGACGTACAATGACCTATTTAGGGAATCAGTTAGTTGTTAACTGGGCTACACCTTCTAACTGGTCTGCGAATGCTATATACAGTAGATATAACTTTAGTGCTGACGACTTTTCAAATATTTTTGAAACTTCGTACGCTACAATTTTCAAAAACCTTACTTACATTGAAAATTACGAAGATCCTTCTGGAGCTGTTGACTATTCTAACTACAAAGCAATTTCTAAAATTGTAAAAGGTTTTCAATACCAAATGTTAGTAGACCTATATGGTGATGTACCTTATACTGAAGCTAATTTAAGAGGAGACAATACAACTCCTGCTTATGATGACGCTGAGACCATATACAAAAGTGTAATCGAAGATTTAGGTCTTGCTGTAGATTTAATTAATAATTCTGCTGCAGCAGAAGACCCTGGAACTCAAGATATTTTATTTGAAGGTCACATGGATTACTGGGTAGAATTTGCTAACAGTATCAGATTAAGAATGCTTGTAAGAATGAGCAACACTGGTCAAGATGCTTACATCGCTTCTCAAATAGCAGATATTACTGCTAATGGTGGAGGTTTTATACATGCTACTGCAGGTGTTAACCCTGGCTATACAGCTAGTGACAATCAACAGAGTCCATTCTTCGATTATTTTGTACAGCCAAACGGAGCACAACAAAACAGAAAAGATTTTACTGTTGCTTCAGAATATGCACTTGCTTTTTTAACAAATGCAAACGACCCAAGACTAGAAAGACTTTATGAAGAAGCTGCTAATGGTGGTTATAAAGGAGCTGAACAGTCTACTATTTTACCTGGTGTAGGATTTACATCTGATGATTTATCAAAAGTAGGACCTGGATTATTAGTTAGTGCAGATCAGGATCAAATTGTCATGTCTGAAGCTGAAGCTCTATTTGTACAAGCAGAAGCTACTGTAAGAGGATACTTACCAGGTGGAGATGCTGCTGCTCAAGCTTTATATGAAGCTGCAATTACTGCTTCTTTCGTACAATTAGGTGTTGAAGATGCTGAAACTGAAGCTCAAACCTATTATAACCAAGATATCATTAATGTTAGTTGGGATGATTCAACAGACAAAATCCAAGCTATCATCACTCAAAAATGGGTAGCATTAAATGGAACATCTTCTATCGAATCTTGGATTGATTTAACAAGAACAGGTTACCCTGCTGGATTACCTATTCCTGCTGAATCTGATGGTGTTAGACCAATAAGATTATTATACCCATCTTCAGAATACGCAAGAAACGTGAACAACGTACCTACACAAACTGCAGACGATGTATTTACTAACGCTCCATTTTGGAAATAAAAAATATAAAAATGAAAAAAATTAAATTTATCAGGACATTTTTTGTCCTAGCTCTAGGGAGTCTTATCACCCTAAGTTCTTGTGATGCGTTATTAGACGACACAAAAATCGATTTTGGACAAGGTCCAATATTGGCTCAATTTGAAAACACAACAGATGAACTAAACATTATTTTAGATCCTGCTGTTACATCAATAGATTATGAAATTCCAATTACTTTCTTTGGAGGAAAAAATGTTCCTTTAGACAGAGATGTAACGGTTACTATTGCAGCTAGCCCAGATTCACCAGCAAAAGAAGGTGTTGAGTTTGAATTAGGTGAAACTACATTTACAATTCCTGCAGGTGAAAAAACTGCCAATGCATCGATAGTTGTATTAACAGGTAATCTTGTTCCTTTCGATTTTAAGGACATCGTTTTAGAAATCGTTGAATCTTCAGAAGCTGTATCAGATGTTAACTCAATCGCTTTAACATTAAAAGCACTTCCTGAAACTACTTTAGCAGGAACTTATGATGTTGAAGTAGGTGAATATTGGAATTCTGGATCTTTTATTGCAAACTATTCAGGTACTGTATCTATTGCTGCCGTATCTCCAGATTTATACAAACATGTTGGTATTGCATTTTGGCCAGATGATAATGATTTTTACTTTACTGTAGATCCAGATACAAACGTTATTACTGTTTTGGATACTGATCTTGCAGGAGAACCAACGTTACTAAACGGGTCTCCAATCATGAATTGTGCAAAAAGCGTATTTGAAATGGTTACATGTGATGATACAACAAACAAACAAACACTTATGTCTGATGGAAAACATATTGTAGAATTAACTACAGGTTATGACAGAGGAACAGGTGCAACTAGAGAATTCTTAGAAAAATTAGTGAGACAAAACTAATTTTTAATAAAGTTATATTTAGTATCCAAACGGTCGGTAAACAAAATGTTTACCGACCGTTTTATTTTATACAGTATTTTTTAAAAAACAAACAATTAATGTTTTACAATATCCCTACATCATTCACTATATATGCAAACAGTAATAAAGGAATATTTACTATAGCCATAGCAGATTATTACCTTAAATTCCTTTAATGCCTTTAAGTTAATCCCTACTAACGGTGTAAACCCAAGTAACATGTCAGGTTTAACTTAATATCCAAAGCCAAGCAAACTTGCGACTTAGAAGTAAATAGTACTCTTGATTTTACTTTTGATAGCTATGGAAGTGAAATATCTTATGAGATTTTTGACGTTGAAGGTCATAGTTGTTCCCAGTACGAGTACAGCTTTTCTAGATTAAACTGCTTCAACTAGCATCTCTATAACATTATGCGATGGGCGATGTTACAGCTTAGTAGTATATAGTGCATACGGAGATGATTTAGCCAGACCAGAAGCATCTACTTTAACTCGCAACAATACAGACTATACTTAAAAGAGAAGGTAATTTAAGAGGTTCAGCTTCATTTCAAGTTTTCAATTAAGTAAACTTAAAAAGGAGATTGATTTAAACCATTAATTAAGATTAAACATTATTATTCGTTATTAAAAATAACACTTACTTATCTTTTAAAACCATTTACTATTATTTAATAATAAACAGTAAGACACCGAAACCTTTTCTCTTTAAATTTGAAAGAAAAATATTTAACCCTAATAGTAGAAAAAGTTATTCAAACAATTAAAAATTTACTAAAAGGCATTAACAAATTACCAAATAAATCTCTTAAATATTAACTTTCCTTCAGTCAAACTACAGATTTCAACTCTTTTACAAGTTTTTCTACAAAATCATAACACAAAACAACAATTTTAACCATTATTTATTGTTTTATTAACTTTTTATAGTGATTTTTGGCACCGACTAATTCAAATAATTATAAAATGAAAAAAAAGTTTAGTGGAATACTAACGCTACTATTAGCGTTTGTTGTGCAACTAACGTTTGCACAAGAAAAGACAATTTCAGGAACAGTATCAGATGATTCTGGTTTACCGTTACCAGGAGCTACAGTCTTAGTAAAAGGTACTTCAACAGGTACTTCAACAGATTTCGATGGAGCATATGCTATTAAGGCTAATCAAGGAGCAGTTCTTGTAATTAGCTTTGTTGGATATGCTAGCACAGAAGTAAAGGTTGGACAGTCCAACACCGTTAATGTAACAATGCAAGAAGATGCAGCAGCTTTAGAAGAAGTTGTAATTGTTGGTTACGGTACAAGTACAAAACAAGCCTTTTCTGGTTCTATTAAAGAAATCAAAGCGGGTGTATTAGAAGCTAAAACCTTCTCAAATGTATCTCAAGCCCTTGCAGGTGAGGTTGCTGGTGTAAATGTAATTAACACTTCAGGTCAACCAGGTACTGTTGCAACAATACGTATTAGAGGTTTTGGTTCTGTAAACGGAAACAGAGATCCTTTATATGTAGTTGATGGTGTTCCAATGACAACATCTTCTTTTGATTCTGATGGAGATCGTTTTGATAACGGGAGTTTAAACTCAATAAACCCTTCCGATATTGAAACTACAACAGTTTTAAAAGATGCTACAGCTACTGCTATTTACGGAGCTAGAGGTGCAAATGGAGTTATTTTGATAACTACAAAATCAGGGAAAAAAGGAACTTCTTCAGTGGAAGTTGATGTAAAAACTGGTGTAAATGTTCAATTAATTCCTAGATATGACGTTATCGATAGCGCTAACGAATATGTAGAGTTATCATGGATGGCTATGGGAAACAGAACGTTAAGTTTTGACCCAAATAATGATGCTGTTGCTTATGCGAATGAATATTTATACTCTGCTAGAGGTATTAACTCAGAATACAACAACTATAACGTAAATAACGTTTCAGAATTAATTGATCCTGCAACTGGAAAAGTTCGTGCTGGTGTAACAACGAAATACACTCCTGAAGACTGGGCTGATTATGGTTTCCAAGCATCTTTCTTAACTGAAGCTAACTTAAAAATGAGTGGTGGTACTGAGAAAACAAAGTACTTTTCATCTTTTGGATATTTAGATCAAAAAGGTTTCTTAAAAAATTCATCTTACAAACGCTACTCTGCAAGATTAAACGTAAACCATAAACCGAAAGAATGGTTAACAGCTACTGCTAATTTAGGATATACTTATGGTGAAACTTTAGCAAATGGACAATCTGAAGATTCAGGTAGTGTATTTTGGTTTTCAGATAACATTCCTTCAATCTACCCATTATTCACAAGAGATTCTGATGGTAATACAATACCAGACACAAAATATGGTGGAAACCAGTATGATTACGGTGTAAATAGAGGTTTTGGTGGATTAACCAATGCTATTGCAGATTCTCAATATGACCAAGATGGTAACAATCGTCATTCGGTAAATGGTAGTTTCTCAATGAAATTTGATATCACTAAGAACCTTACTTATGAAACACGTTATGGTGTTCAATATTACAATAGAGTTAGAAATGTAATAAACAATCCTTTTTATGGATCAGCAGCCGGACAAAGCGGTAGTTTATTTAAAGTGAACACAACCGATATTACACAAAACTTATTAAACTTACTTAGATATTCTAATACTTTTGGATCTCACAGCATAAGCATTTTAGCTGCACACGAAACAAACAAGAACAAATACGAATATGCTACAGTTAGTAAATCTAATGTTGTAAACCTTCAAAACGGACTTGATCAAGCAAACAACTATGTTGTAAGTTCTTCTCCTCCTACAGGATACAGATTACAAAGATCTATTGAAAGTTACTTCGCGCAAGCAAACTACAACTTTGCCAATACTTACTACTTAACAGGGTCTATCAGAAGAGATGGTTCTTCAAGATTCTTTAAAGATAAATGGGGCACATTTGGTTCAGTAGGAGCTTCATGGGTAATGAGTAATGAGAAATTCTTAAAAGGTTCTAACTCAATAAACTTTTTAAAATTAAAAGCGAGTTATGGTTTAGTTGGTGATGAAGCTGGTGCAGATTACTACAGTGGACAAAACACTTATGAAATAAACAACTTATTAGGTGGTATTTCTTTAGTACCTAACTCTATTCAAGATCCTAATTTAACCTGGGAAACATCAAAAATGTTTCAAACAGGTATTGAATTTACAGCTTTCAATAATGTCGTTGATGCTAACATTGATTACTACGTTAAGAATACTGACGATTTAGTATTTGATAAGCGATTAGCTCCTTCTTCTTCGGAATCTTTAATTACAGTTAATGACGGTTCTTTGGTAAATAGAGGATTAGAATTTGATATCACTACACATATCATTGACAAAGCTGACTACAGTTTAGACTTTGCTTTTAACGGTGAGATATTAAATAATGAATTAACACAAATGCCTATTGAAACAGCAACTGGTCTTGAAAAAACGCTAGATCAAAGTGGAAATTATGGTCGTTCAAAAGGACATAGCTTATATGATTTTTATATTAGAGAATGGGCTGGTGTAGATACTGCTAATGGAGATCCACTTTGGAATCAATATTATTTTGATGCTAATGGTAATGACGTTGTAGATTCAGGTGAATCTATCGCTAGTTTATCTCAATACCAAAATGATAATCCAAACAACACAGACATCAAGAAAACAACAACAAATGTTTACGCCGATGCTACTCAAAAATACACAGGACACTCTGCAATACCAGATATCCGAGGTGCTTTTAGACTTAATGCAAGAATCAAAGATTTCACAATTAGTACGCAATTTGCATATAGCTTAGGTGGTTACGGTTATGATGCTGCTTATGCTAGATTAGTAAGTAATGATCAAGCAGGTTCTAACAACTGGTCTACAGATATTAGAGACAGCTGGAAAGCTCCTGGTGATGTTACTAACGTTCCTAAATTAATAAGTGATGTAAATACTCAAGTAAACTCAACGTCTTCCCGTTTCATTACTTCAACAGATTACATATCTTTAAACAATGCTAGAATTGGATATAACTTACCATCTCGCTTCCTAGTAAATAACACAATCAAATCTATCAACTTATGGGTTTCGGGTGATAATTTATTTATTAACAGTGCTAGAGCAGGTTTTAATCCTAATACTTCTGAGACTGGAGCAACAACGTCATATACTTACGCACCATTATCTACAATTACGGTAGGAGCAAGAATTAAATTCTAATTAAAAAAAAAATAATATGAAAACACAATATATAAAATCACTTTTGGTAGTAGCGGTTGCTACGTTTACCTTTAGTTGTGGAGAAGATTTTCTTGAAGAAACTCCGACACAATACGTTTCCATTTCGGATGTTGGTGAAACTGGAGAAATATACCCAGGCATACTAGCCGGTACACTTAGTGGTCTATTCAATTCT
Organism: Algibacter lectus; assembly: GCF_004368925.1. Classification (NCBI taxonomy): domain Bacteria; kingdom Pseudomonadati; phylum Bacteroidota; class Flavobacteriia; order Flavobacteriales; family Flavobacteriaceae; genus Algibacter; species Algibacter lectus. Next base: position 74,481 of record NZ_SORL01000013.1, on the reverse strand, counting down.
ATGTACACAACGGGAACTGGAGGAACAACTGATCATGCCGATTTTGGACAAAAAGGTAATGACATTTATTCAGATTTCCTTTCAGGAGATTTAGCTCTAACAGCAAATGGATATAACAGATATAGCAGTTTTGCACCATTATTAGTTACTGTGGATAACACGTATACAAGAGCAAATTATTCAGCTTGGAGATACTACTACAGAATTATTGGATCTGCAAACAAAATTATTGATGCATTAGGAGGTAACGATGCTACTATTACAGACTCCAATAAAACAACAATGGGACAAGCTAAAGCTATGCGTGCATATGCGTACTTTTACTTAACTCAGCTTTATATCCCAGAATACACTCCGACTTCTAAAGTATTGCCATTATACATAAACACAGATGGAGATGCTTTAGAACAAAGCGAAACTCAAGTGGTTTATGCACAAATGATAGATGATTTAGAACAAGCAGCAACACTTTTAGAAGGTTACAGCAGAGCTGAATTATTTGAAGTTAATGAAGATGTTGCAAACACATTATTAGCTTATGTTTACGGATCTATGGATACTAACGCTACAGATATTTTAGCTAGAGATTTAGCTGAAAAAGTTATAGCAAATTCAGGTCTTCCTATTACAACAAAGGCAGAAACTATTGGAGGATTCAACTCTGTAGAAACTCCAAGTTGGTTATGGGGTGCAGATATCACAACTGATACTGGCTTAGATTTGATATCATGGTGGGGCCAAATGGATATCTACACATATAGCTACCAATGGGCTGGTGATAAAAAAGCAATTGATCAAGGATTATACGATCAAATTAAAGATACAGATCAACGTAAAATTCAATTTGCTACTCAAGCAGATATTGACGATGAGGTAAACCAATTACAAGATTCAGATATATTAATTCCTTTCAAGAAGTTTTACAATGCTGCAAGAGTTAGAGGTGGTCAAAGAGTTATTGAAGATGATTACATCTACATGCGTATTGATGAATTATACATGTTATCTGCCGAAATGAATGCAAAAATAGGAGCTGAAGAAGATGCTAAAACTCGTTTAAAGCAAATTTTAGCTGAACGTTTTGACTCAGCAGCTGACTATGCTTATGTTGACACCTTAACCGGACAAGCACTAATAGATGAAATATACTTACAAACACGTATTGAGTTTTTTGCCGAAGGAAAAAGTTTACTTGCTCTTAAAAGAAACAAAGCGAATGTTGTAAGAGGTACTAACCATTTATACTTAGCAGGCGAAGTAATTCCTTATAATGACGATCGTCTTACTTTGGAAATTCCTTTATTAGAAGTACAAAACAATCCATTTATCAACTAATTAGCTATAGCACATTGCTATAAATAACCGACAATGGTTAAAGTTAAAAATCCTCAAGAGTTTGAAACTCTTGGGGATTTTCAATTTATATCATTCTGTAAATATAACACCACGTCTGGTTTACTAATTAGAATTAAAAAAATCATTGAAGCTCAAGGTTTAGCTATAATCTCAACTCAAAATTTATCCAATTATAAAATAGTTTCTAGGGTAACGATTCCTTTTGATCCATATTTAACTTCCGATCCGCTAGTAATAATTTTGAGCAGCAGCGAAGTTAAAACAAATGAAAACTTTACAATTTTCATCATAATTAAAGATAAACCTCTAACAATTAGGTTTTCTCGTCAAATTAGTTATATTATCCTTTAGTATAACTTTAAAAACACTACATGAGGCAATTAAAAATTACGAAACAAGTTACCAACCGCGAGTCAAAATCCCTAGACAAATATCTTCAAGACATTAGTAAAATACCACTAATCACTGCTGAAGAAGAGGTCGAACTAGCCCAATTAATTAAAAATGGCGACCAAAAAGCTCTAGATACACTCACAACCGCTAATTTAAGGTTCGTAGTTTCAGTCTCAAAACAATATCAAAATCAAGGGCTAACTCTACCCGATTTAATCAACGAAGGCAATGCTGGCCTAGTGAAAGCGGCGAAACGCTTTGACGAAACCAGAGGATTTAAATTTATTTCTTATGCCGTTTGGTGGATTCGTCAAGCAATTCTTCAAGCTTTAGCTGAACAATCTCGAATAGTTAGATTACCTTTGAACAAAATTGGCTCGATTAATAAAATTAATAAAGCCTATTCATTTTTAGAACAAGAGAATGAAAGACCACCAAGTGCGCAAGAAATTGCAAGCAAATTAGATCTTTCATTAACCGATGTTAAACAGTCTATGAAAATATCTGGGCGCCATGTTTCTATGGATGCTCCTTTTCAAGAAGGTGAAACATCAAACTTGTATGATGTAATGAATTCTAGCGAATCGCCTAGACCAGATTCTGGTTTAATGCAAGACGCTTTGAATATAGAAGTTAACCGTGCTTTAAATTCCCTTTCGGAAAAAGAAGCAGAGGTTATTCGTCATTATTATGGTATTAGTAAAAAACAACCTATGAGCCTCCAGGAAATTGGTGACTCTTTTGGTTTAACACGGGAACGTGTAAGACAAATAAAAGAAAAAGGTATTCGTAGATTACGACAAACCTCAAAAAGTAAAGTATTAAAAACGTATTTAGGATAAGCCTAAAACTTAAAATCAATTAATTAAAAGAGTATCTATGTTAAAGATTATTGTAAAAGATGGTGAAAATATAGAGCGTGCCTTAAAACGCTACAAAAGAAAACACCGTAACATCAAAGTGATGCAGAATTTACGTGAAGGACAGTTTTTCACTAAGCCATCTGTAAAAAGACGTCGTCAAGTAAAGAAAGCAGCTTACATTCAAAACTTAAGAGACCAAGAAGAAATTTAGTCTTTGCTTAGTTTGAAGCTTATAAAAAATCCCATTCGATTATGTCGTAATGGGATTTTTTAATTAAACGGATATTTTTACTACTATACCTTCGTTAGATCTTATATTAAACACGGTTTCATCTTCAAAAATGAGATATTGACCTTTTATACCAACTAGCTTCCCTATATATTTTAAATCTTTTTTAATATTTAGACTCTTAGGCTTAAGCGGATATTTATCTACTGGGAAGTCTAAATGAGTTTCAGTATTATTTTCAATAAAGTACTGAGCAGCTTCATCTGGAATGTATTGTTTTAAATGATCCCGCCATTCTATTAAATTCTCGTCTTCATTATCGTTTTTAAGCATTTTACGCCAGTTTGTCTTATCTGCTACATAAGACTTTAAAGCAACCTCTGTAACGCCCGCTAAATACCTATTAGGCACTTCTACAATTTCCAATGCTTCGTGTGCCCCCTGGTCGATCCAACGTGTAGGTACTTGCGTTTTTCGCGTTACCCCAACTTTCACATTACTAGAGTTCGCTAAATAAACAATATGTGGCTGTAATTGCACACGTTTTTCATATTCCAAATCGCGATCTTCTTGCCCCAAATGCGCTGTGCTTAATTCCGGTCGCATAATCCAATCTCCAGTTTGTGCGGTATTATAAAAACATTGCTTATCATAGCCTTGGCGGAATATTGGTTTGTCTAATCCACAGTTTAAACATTGGTATTTTACAAATTCAATAGATATCGTTTTTCCTAGTAATTGATTCATATTTATAAAATCAGAATCAAAAACCAAATAATACTGAATCGGGTTAGAAAATTCGGTTTCCATTTTTGTCAAAACACCTTGGTAAGTCATAAAAAAAAGTCTTATTTTTAAAAAATTAAAGATAAAAATAATTATGCCAATCCCTATAGTAAATTCAATTGCTTCTTGGTTTTTAAAAAAACGATTTCATCAAATAGAATTGTTCCTAAAATACCCAAATGAAGTTCAAAATGAATTACTACAAAGCCTACTGTACACGGCTAAAGACACTGAATTAGGTAAACAATACGATTTTAGGTCTATAAAAAATTACAAAACATTTTCCGAACGTGTACCAATCAAAAATTACGACGGATGGCAGGACATTATAGATCGATCGCGTAATGGAGAGAATAATTTATTTTGGCCAACACCTATAAAATGGTTTGCTAAATCTAGCGGCACAACCAGAGCTAAAAGTAAATTTATACCCGTAAGCGAGCAATCTCTAGAAAATTGCCACTATGCGGCGAGTAAGGATTTGCTTTGTATGTACTTAAATAACAACGAAGATTCGCAATTATTTACAGGCAAAAGTTTACGCTTAGGAGGAAGTAAAGAACTCTCTAGACAAAACGGCACCGTATTCGGAGATTTATCGGCAATTTTAATTGATAATATGCCATTTTGGGCCGAATACAGCAGTACTCCTAGCAACAAAGTCTCTTTAATGAGCGATTGGGAACACAAAATGCAAGCCATTGTAAACGAAACTATAAATGAAAAAGTAACAAGTTTAGCTGGCGTTCCTTCTTGGATGCTTGTGCTTTTAAATAATGTTCTAGAAACTACTGGAAAACAAAGTTTACACGAGGTTTGGCCAAACCTAGAAGTCTATTTTCACGGAGGAGTAAGTTTTACGCCTTATAAAGATCAATACCAAAAAATATTACCTCAAAAGGATTTTAAGTATTATGAAATTTATAATGCTTCGGAAGGTTTTTTCGCTATTCAGGATAGAAATGATTCGAATGAATTATTACTAATGTTAGATTACGGCATTTTCTATGAATTTATCCCTATGAACATTTATGCCACATCCGAAGAAAAGGCAATTCCGTTAAGCGAAGTTGAGTTACATAAAAATTACGCAGTTATAATAACAACCAATGCCGGATTGTGGCGATACAAAATTGGCGACACCATTAGGTTTACTTCCTTAAGTCCTTACAGGATAAAAGTTTCTGGCCGCACTAAACACCATATTAATGTTTTTGGTGAAGAGCTTATTATAGAAAATGCAGAAGAAGCTCTAAAAAATGTGTGTGCCAAAACTGAAGCAGAAATAGTAGATTATACCGCTGCCCCTATTTTTATGGTAGGAAAAGAAAAAGGTGCGCACCAATGGCTTATAGAATTTAAAACCCCGCCTACAGATATCGATTACTTTAATGAACTTTTTGACAATGCGTTGAAGGCTTTAAATTCAGATTATGAAGCGAAGCGTTATAATAGTATTACTTTAAATAAACCAAAAATCACCATAGCCAGAAAAAATTTATTTCACGATTGGCTTAAACAAAATAACAAACTTGGTGGTCAACATAAAGTTCCACGACTTTCAAATACTAGAGATTACATCAATGAACTTCTAGAATTAAATGTTTTGTATGCTTAAATTCATTTTAAGAAAAACGAGAAACCCTTCCTCCTGCTTATAAACTTAAGCAGGTTTTATTACCTTTAAATTCTTAATTAAATCATTTGGATGTGATAAATAGATAATTCTTTTATCATCCATAATACCTTCCAAATTTGTTGGATTACCAGAAATAAGCAAAGGCACATCTCCTTGCTCTAGTATCGCTTCAACTTTTACTTTAGCGGGTTGCTCTGTTGGTGTTACAAACATAGACAGCATTAAGTTTGGCTTTACTTTTTTTATAACTTGTTTAATATTTTCCGTAGGCACATCTTGACCTAAATAGTATACATTCCATCCCATTTCTCGGGCTATATAATACGCAAGTAAAAGTGCTATTTCATGATATTCATCTTCAGTTAAAAACATTAATATACTTGGAGCACCTTTTGGAGGATAAGCAAGAACATCAATTGAAGCGAACATTTTCCGCTTAATTAAATTCGAAATAAAATGTTCTTGAGCTGGCATGACTTTATTAATTCCCCAAAGTACTCCTACTTGATTAAGAAAGGGATACACTAATTCTGTTACTGTTGCCAATAAACCCTTTTTAACTATTTGAGTTCTTAGCACGTCATTAAAAGAAACCTCGTCCATATCGAGCATACTAATAACGAGAGCACTAATTTCATCTTCATAATTTCCTTCAGTAATTCCATCAGAAATGGTTTTATGAATTTCATCATCCGTCATTTTATCAATCTTAGAAATGCGGTAACCATTCCGGGTCAGGACAGCAATATTCAATAATTTCTTCAATTGATTATCAGAATAATAACGAATATTAGTATCTGTACGTTCCGGATCCAAGAAATTATATCTAGTCTCCCACTTACGCAAAGTATGTGCTTTAATACCAGTTAAAGCCACTATTTGTGCCATTGTATACTTGCTCATGTCTAAATATTTACTACACAAACTTAAACAAAAAATAATAATTACACTTCGATTAAAAACCTGTTTTGTCTAACGTTTTATCAAAATTGTTTGACAATATTAAATTTTTACATATATTTGTCTAACAAAAAATAAAATAAATTAGACATTATGAAAACGAAACACTTTTTTATCGCACTTTTTAGTCTATCATTAATAGCAACATCATGTAGTAGTGATGACGATGGCACTAAAACACCAGCCGCAACACCAAACATTGTAGAATTGGCACAAGAAACTCCGAGTTTAAGCTCATTAGTAGCTGCCTTACTTAGAGCTGATGGAGATTTAGCAACCGTATTAAGTGGAGACGGACCATTTACAGTTTTAGCACCTACTAATGATGCCTTTGCAACTTTCTTATCTGATAACGGATTTGCTTCTTTAGAAGAGGTACCAACAGATGTATTATCTCAAGTTCTGCTTAACCATGTAATCATGGCCGATGTATCTGCTAGTGATTTAGTTTCTTTAGGATCTGGATATACTTCGGGAAGTGCTACTGGAGCAGGAGATGAGAATATTAGTATTTATTTTGATGCAACTAATGGAGTTACTTTCAACAACGTTGCAACAGTTACAGCAGCAGACGTTAGTGCATCTAATGGAACAGTACATATTATAGATGCTGTTTTAGGATTACCAAGCATTGTAGATCTTGCTGTAGCAAACTCAGACTTCTCCAATTTAGTAGCAGCTTTAGGTAGTGCTGATGGTGATTTAGTTAACGTACTTAGTGGCGATGGACCATTTACAGTTTTAGCACCTACTAATACCGCTTTTAACACCTTTTTAGATGGTACAGCACTAGGAGACGTTGATACTGCTGCCTTATCTCAAATATTACTGAATCATGTTATTATTGGTTCGTCTATAACTTCGACGGCTTTAGTAGATCTAGAGGCTGGATATACCAACACAGGAGCAACTGGACCTGGAGAAAGTCCATTAAGTTTATATTACAACACAACTAATGGCGTTATGTTTAACGGAATATCTAGTGTAATACAAGCAGATGTTATTGGAACTAATGGTATCATTCACGCAGTAGATACGGTTATCGATATACCAACTGTGGTAACCTTTGCACTTGCAGACCCAACGTTCTCTACTTTAGTAGAAGCTTTAACAACTTTAACGCCTGCTACAGATTTTGCAGCTGTACTTTCAAGAACAGAAACAGGAAACTCTGATAACTTAAATCCAAACTTTACGGTTTTCGCACCAACAAATGATGCCTTTGCTGCTTTAGCTGCAGTTCCAGAAGAAGGACCGTTAACGCAAATATTATTACACCATGTAATAAAAGAAGCAAACGTAACATCTAGCATGTTAAACAATCCTGGTGATACAACAGCAACTACAATTGAAGGCGATGATATTACCATTACATTACCTGGAACAGGAAATAATATTGCTAATATTACCGATGGATCTGGATCTACAGATATTGGGATTATAGCTGTAGATGTACAAGCCGGAAATGGTGTAATACATGCTATCAATAAAGTAATGATCAATAACTAAAGTTAACTTATTCCCTAAAACTAGTTGACTTTAAGGCCGACCCTAACAATGTGTTAGAGTCGGTTTTTTTTATGTTTATATAACATAAAAAAGCCATTTGTAAATATATTTACAAATGGCTTTTTAAATTATAATACAATTTAACTTTAAGAAACTGCTTTCAGTTTTTTAATGGTTGTTTTTGTAAGTTTTTCTTCAGCGTAAGCTTGAGTCACATTTAACTTTTTATCCTCGCTACTTGGTAATTCAAACATAGCATCGGTTAAAATTTCTTCACATAAAGAACGTAATCCCCTTGCTCCTAATTTATACTCAATAGCTTTACCAACAATAAAGTCTAGAGCTCCATCACTAATAGAAAACTCTACTTCATCCATATTAAACAGTTTTTTATACTGCTTAATAATAGCATTTTTAGGCTCTGTTAAAATGGCTCTTAATGTTTTAGAATCTAAAGGATCCATATACGTTAACACAGGAAGCCTTCCAATAATTTCAGGAATTAAACCGAAATCTTTCAAATCCTTCGGAATTATGTATTGTAACAAATTACTTTGATCCACATTCTCGTCAGACATAGAAGCACTATACCCCACTGCCTGCATATTTAGTCGCTTTGAAATATGCCTTTCAATACCATCGAAAGCTCCACCTGCAATAAATAAAATATTTTCAGTATTTACTTCAATGAATTTTTGATCTGGATGTTTACGCCCGCCCTTTGGTGGCACGTTTACAACAGTACCTTCTAATAACTTCAATAAAGCTTGTTGTACACCTTCACCAGAGACATCTCTAGTAATTGAAGGGTTGTCACTTTTACGTGCTATTTTATCAATTTCATCAATAAAAACAATCCCTTTTTCAGCTTTTTCTAAATTATAATCGGCTGCTTGTAATAAACGTGTTAAAATACTTTCTACATCTTCACCTACATAACCAGCTTCTGTTAATACAGTTGCATCTACAATAGCTAAAGGTACGTTAAGCATTTTCGCAATGGTTTTCGCCATTAAGGTTTTACCTGTACCGGTTTGCCCAACCATAATGATGTTTGATTTTTGAATTTCAATATCATCATTTGTTGGTGGCTGCAATAAGCGTTTGTAGTGATTATAAACGGCTACAGACATTACTTTTTTAGTCATGTCTTGACCAATAATATACTCATCTAAAAACTCTTTAATCTGTAAAGGCTTACGTAGTTTTAATTCCGCAGATAAATCGCTGCTATCGTTTTGTTTAGATTCTTCTATAACAATACCGTGAGCTTGCTCAATACATCTATCACAGATGTGTGCATCTAATCCTGCTATTAACAAATTTGTTTCCGGTTTTTTACGACCACAAAACGAACATTCTAATTCTTCTTTTGCCATTAATCTTCCTTGTTTTGAGGCATATAAATTTCAATCCCCTTTATACCAACACTTTAAAGTTAGTGTTTTTTTATTAATTACGAGCTAAAATCTCATCGATCATACCGTATTCCTTAGCTTTATCGGCTTTCATCCAGTAATCTCTATCACTATCTTCGTATACTTTGTCGTAATCTTGACCAGAATGCTTACTAATAATGTTGTAAAGTTCTTCTTTCAAGATTAAAATCTCTCTTGCCGTAATTTCAATATCACTAGCTTGTCCTTGCGCGCCACCTAAAGGTTGGTGAATCATAACACGTGAATGTGTTAAACCACTACGTTTTCCTTTTGCACCTGCACATAATAAAACAGCTCCCATAGAAGCAGCCATACCTGTACAAATAGTTGCTACATCTGGCTTAATAAACTGCATAGTATCGTAGATACCTAAACCAGCATATACACTTCCTCCTGGAGAGTTAATGTAAATTTGAATATCTTTATTAGCATCTGTGCTTTCTAAAAATAAAAGTTGTGCTTGTACAATGTTTGCAACTTGATCATTAATTCCGGTTCCTAGAAAAATAATACGATCCATCATTAAACGCGAAAACACATCAAAAACGGCAATATTCATTTGGCGTTCTTCAATAATGTTTGGCGTTAAATTAGTTGGGTACATACTACTAATAATTTTATTGTAGTATGTACTGCTAATACCTTGATCTTTTATCGCGAATTTTTCAAATTCTTTTGCGTAATCCATATATTATTTTGATATTAAATTCAATTTAACACATTGACTTAAAAGCGTTTGTGCTAAATAAAACTATTTATATAATTTGTTTTTGAATAAAAAAGCGCCTAAATCTAATAGATTTAAGCGCCTAAAGATAATCATTTATTATTTATTTATTTGTCGCCGTAAACTTCTTTAACAAAGTTTTCGTAACTTAATTCTTTAACCTTAAGGTTTGCCTTTTCTTTATAAACAGATAATAATTTTTGACTTACTAATTGTTCTGAAATACGACGTGCCTCTTCTTGGTTTGATAATACACGTGCTGCGATATCATCTAACTCTTTATCAGAAGGATTCATTTGACCAAATTGAGCCATTTGTCCTTTAATCATTTCTCTTGCATGATTTTTAATATCGTCCATAGTTACTTGCACGTTATTAGCCTCGATTAACTTACCTTCAATTAATTGGTAACGTAAGCTTTTTTCAGACTTCTCATACTCTTCTTTAGCCTGGTCAGCATCCATTTCTTTTTCACCTGCAGTTTGCATCCACTTCGTTAAAAACTCAGCTGGCAAATCGAATTTAGTATTTTCAACTAAATGCTCTGTTACATCGTTTAATAACTTTTGATCTGCTTGTTGTACGAATTGCTTTTCAGCATCTTCTTTAATTTTTGCTCTTACTTCTGATACAGATTTAACTGCTCCTTCACCAAAAAGCTTATCAAATAATTCTTGGTCTAAATCAGCTAATTCTCTTTTGTTAACTTCAGTAATAGTAAAAGATACTTCAATATCTAAACCATGTACTTCATCGTGACCTAATTTTAATGCATGCATTAAATCGTGATCATCTTCAAAAAGACCTTTTGTTTTTAAAACAATAACATCTCCAGCTTTAGCTCCAACAAACTGCTTTGCTGTTGCTTTTCCTTTAAATTTATCTAAAGTTAAAGTTACTGTGTTATCAATTTCTTTTTCTTCGTTTGTGTAAGCACCAGTAATTTCACTATCTGCTTCTACAACATCTTGAGGAATTAATTTTCCGTATTGTTTTTGAATACGTTCAATTTGTTCATCAATCATTTTATCATCAGCAACAATATTATATTGTGTGATGGCTTTTTTGCTCTTTAATTCAACATCAAATTGTGGTGCTAAACCTAATTCAAATTCAAATGAAAATTGATCGGCATCCCAATTAATTTCATCTTGTGTTTTAGGTAACGGCTGTCCAAGAACATCTAATTTCTCTTCAGTTAAATACTTGTTTAAAGCATCTTGCAAAAGTTTGTTTACTTCATCAACCAAAACTGCTTTTCCGTATTGTTTTTTCACCATTCCCATTGGCACATGCCCTTTTCTAAATCCAGGAATATTTGCTGTTTTGCGGTAATCTAATAAGATTTTTTCAACTTTATCGCTATAATCTTCTTTAGCGATATCTACTTTTACCACTGCATTTAATGCATCAACGTTTTCTCTTGTAATATTCATTTTTAATGATATAAGCCTGAAAAGGCATTTAACAATTAGGTCTAAAACCTTATATTTCTTTGAATTCTTCTAAGTTAATAGAAAAACCAAATTTTAGTAAAAAATTTAATCTGTATAATTCTTAGATTTTTTAGCAACTAAAATCGGGATGCAAAAGTACAATATTTTTACATCCTAACAAAGTTTTTAATTTGCTGATTTTATGAGGTTTCCTTTACGGACACCACGCCAACACAAGCATTTTAATTCACTTCGCGTTTTCTTAACTTCAAATTGAATAATTCTTCTTTATTTATGAGCTCTTTTTATCGGTAGTAAAAAAGGATTGTAATATAGATTGAAGAATAGATAAAAGCACACTAAACAATATAGCCCACCAAATATTATCTACAGAAAAACCACTAATAAACTCATCGGCTAGAAGAATAATTAACCCATTAATTACTAACAAAAACAAGCCTAATGTAATAACTGTTACTGGCAAAGTAAAAATAACCAAAATAGGTTTAATTAATAAGTTTAAAATAGATAATACCAATGCTACTATTATTGCAGAAAGATAACCATCTACCTGAACTCCGGAAAGCACATTTGCTAATACAAATACAGCTATAGCGTTTACTAAAAGTTTAATTATTGTGTTCATAATGTTTTTATTTTAAGATTAAATAAAATTAAGTAGAGCCGCAAAAAAGTCTTTCGGGTTTTCTGCATGCAACCAATGCCCTGCGTTTGCAATAGTAACGATTTCAAAATCAGAAAAATGATTTTTAATAATAGCTTCATCACCAACACCTATATATTCCGAACGATCACCACGCATAAACAACGCAGGCTTATCGAAATTAGAATAACTTGGTAAAGCTTCACCAACTTCTGATACTTCTTCTTTTAAAACATCAAGATTTATTCTCAATGCTAATTTTCCTTTTTCAATCCAATACAAATTTTTCAATAAAAACTGTCGGGTGCCAATATCATCAACATAACCACTTAAAGCAGTATCAGCTTCTCCTCTTGTTTTTATAACATCAAAATTTAAAGCACTTAATCCTGCTAAAATCCCATCGTGATGTACTGGGTAAAAACGTGGAGATATATCGGCTACTATTAATTTAGAGACCAATTCGGGATATTCGCAAGCAAAAAGCATTGCGGTTTTACCACCCATAGAATGGCCAAGTAATGTAATATCTTTTAAGTTATGCGCTTCACAATATGTTTTCAAATCTTCAGCAAGCACTTCATAACTAAAATTAGCATCCCAAAAACTTCTACCGTGATTTCTTTGATCTACTAAATGCACCTCAAACCCTTGTTCAGAAAGATGTTTTCCGTGTGTTTTCCAGTTATCACTCATTCCTAGAAATCCATGAAGAATTACAAATGGTTTTCCTTCACCTAAAATATTTGAATGTAACAATCTTTTCTCTTCCATATACGTCTTAAATCCTTCTAAAGTACAAACAGCACCTCACTCCTATTTCTATATATTCTATTTTCTAAATCTAAACTCTATAATTTACTTCAATTTACGTAAATACATTTGTATTACATTCTCTACGCCTAAATATAAACTTTCTGCAATTAAAGCATGACCTATAGAAACTTCTAATAATCCCGGTACATTTTGCTTAAAAAACGCTGTATTATCTAAAGATAAATCGTGACCTGCGTTTATACCCAAACCTAAACTATTTGCCAATTCGGCACTTTCAATGTAAGGTTTTATTGCAGCCTCGTTACCCAAACCATATTGATGCGCAAAGGCCTCGGTATATAGTTCAATTCGATCTGCTCCGGTAGCTTTAGCACCTTCAATTTGTTTTAAAACAGGGTCGACAAAAATGGATGTTCTAATACCGTTATTCTGGAATTCCTTAATAACATCAACTAAAAAATCTTTGTGTTTTATAGTGTCCCAACCGGCATTACTTGTAATAGCATCTTCAGCATCCGGCACCAAAGTAACCTGTGTTGGTTTTACCTCTAAAACTAGTTTTAAAAACGATTCTACAGGGTTACCTTCAATATTATATTCAGTGTAAACTTCTGGTTTTAAATCGCGTGCATCTTGATATCTAATGTGTCGTTCATCTGGCCTGGGATGTATAGTAACACCTTCTGCCCCAAAACGTTGTACATCTTTTGCAAACCCAACAACATTAGGCACATCACCACCTCTAGAGTTTCTTAACGTGGCAATCTTATTTATATTAACACTTAACTTTGTCATAAATACATTTTAAAACACAAAAATACAAAGTAGAACAAGCATAATTGCTATTTTTTTGATTAATTTGCATACCTATTAAAAGGGCGTTATGAAACTTTCGGAATACATTATAAACGATATAAAACCACTACAGAACACTAGTAAAATTAGTGAACTACAATTACTGTTCAATCAGTTAACGTTTTCGCATATTCCAGTGTCTGATAAAAACGGAACATATTTAGGCAGTTTATCGGAAACCGATGCACATTGTTTTGATAGCACTAAACCTCTATCGGAATACCCATACGCCTTCGAAGATTTCTTTGTACGTCACGATACGCTTTGGCTCGATGTTTTAGAAGCATTTGCTAAAAACTCAACCAATATTATGCCCGTTTTAAGTGAGCAAAATAAATATCTTGGGTATTATGAACTTAACGATGTGATTAGCCTTTTTAACGAATCGCCTTTTTTCTCCGAAGTTGGAGGGGTGTTGGTTATTGAAAAAGGAGTGAATGATTACTCTTTTAGTGAAATTAGCCAAATTGTAGAATCTAACGATGGTAAACTACTTGGCGCATTTATATCTAAAATGAATAGCGACTTAGTACAAGTTACGCTTAAAATAGGGAACACAGGCCTAAACGAAATTATACAAACCTTCAGGCGTTACAGTTATAATATTATTTCTGGCCACGAAGAGGACAGCTATATTGAAAGCCTAAAAGAACGATCGGATTATTTAAACAAGTACTTAGATATATAATTTTATGAAAGTTGCAATTTTTGGACGTTTTTACAACAAAACAACTACCACCTCTGTAGAAACGCTTCTAAACTATTTACTCAAAAAAGAATTCGATGCCTATATTGAAACCGAATTCTCGAATCTTATAAAAAGTGAATCGCAAAACGAAAGCGACTATTCATCATTTAAAACCTTCGACAAACTCGATAACTCCTTCGATTTACTAGTAAGTATTGGTGGCGATGGTACAATTTTACGTGCCATAACCTATGTGAAAAATCTAGATATCCCAATAATTGGCATTAACACAGGTCGCCTTGGTTTTTTAGCAACCATACAAGTAAACCAGATAGAAAATGCCATGCAAAACATTATAGATGGCAATTATAAAATATCCGAACGCACTTTACTTTCTGTAGAAACATCGCCAGAAAACGACGATATATTATCTATGAATTTCGCTTTAAACGAAATTGCAGTAAGCAGAAAAAACACCACCTCAATGATAACCGTAGAAACTTATTTAGACGGCGAACTCCTAACCTCCTATTGGAGCGACGGCCTCATTGTATCGACACCAACTGGCTCAACAGGTTACTCATTAAGTTGCGGCGGACCAGTAATAACACCAGGAGCTAACAGTTTTGCATTAACACCAATAGCACCGCACAATTTAAGTGCACGCCCATTAATAATACCAGATTCTACCGAAATACAACTTAAAGTAAATGGTCGTGAAGAACAACACCTAGTCTCTCTAGATTCTAGAATTGCAACCTTAGATAATGGCACATTAATCACCATAAAAAAGGCCGATTTCAGAATAAAAATGATCGATTTACCTAGCGAAAGCTTCCTAGTAACCCTTAGAAAAAAACTACTTTGGGGCGAAGATAAACGTAATCAATAATTCACTTTTTGGGCGTTACCACAAGGGTCGGGCTTTCCGCTATATCTTTTATTGTGCACAATACACCTAGCCAAAAACTATAAAACAGTCTTAAACCATAAGGCGCGTCTTCATTTGCAAACATAAGGCGCGCACAAAAAAGGATGCCGCATCAATCCCTAACGCGGGTACTTGCAATGTTTTTAGATTTTCAGAATATTTACAACCACCTACACAATACCTTCAAAAAAAGAAAGAACTCAATTAATTTCAAATAGCAGTAATAGGCATTATGGTTTACCTACCTTATCGAAAAACCAAATCCGCCTATGCTTACCGATCTAAAAGTAAATAAACCCACACCTATTGCTTTTAGCAAAACATTAAAATCCTTTAAGCGAGATACCGACATCGCACTTACTATTGAAAACCTTGTAAAAGGAAAACCCATACTTATAAAAGATTTTTATAGCGATGGCATGGCGCTACTAAAAGACCTTCACACCCATCTAAACTTAAAACTACCAAACAAATCATTTATAGAACAGCAAGCCTATCGCTCGGAGTACTTTAAACTTTCAAATCTTATTTTATTAGAGGTTACAGACCAAAAACTATCGGCAAAAAAATCGCCTAGTATTGGCTGGTTAGAAAAATTTTATCCCGAAAACAACCACTTCTTTTTAACGTTTCCACAAATACAAGGTTTAAATAGTGCTTGGCAATGGTATAAAAACGGTGTTTCCATACCAGTACTTCGCAATAAAATGCATCCTTATTATGGAACGTATTTCCCAACACGTTTTGAGCATTTATCACTTTTCGATAACTGGCTAAAACACTACAGCGGAGCAAAAAAATCGGCAATAGATATTGGCATAGGTTGTGGCGTGCTATCTTTATTAATGGTACAACACGGTTTTCAAAAAGTATTTGCAACCGATATAAACCCAAATGCCATTTTTGCCCTAAGCGAGTTCATGGGCAACACCAAACTCTCTCGGAAAATAGAATTAGACTTCGGAAACTTATTTGGCAAATGGAAAAACCAAACCGAACTTATTATTTTCAACCCGCCTTGGTTACCAGAAACTCATAACATAAATAGTATAGATAATGCTATTTACTACAACAAAACCTTATTCCCAGATTTTTTTGAAGCGGCAAAACAAAGATTAGCACCTCAAGGAAAGCTCGTCCTTATATTTTCAAACTTAGCACAAATTACAAACGCATCACAAGAACACCCAATAGAAACAGAATTAGCTGATGGCAATAGATTTCAATTGGAAAAATGTTATAAAAAATCGGTAAAAAAGGCTTCATCTAAAACAAAAAGGGATCAATATTGGAGAAGCACTGAAGAAGTTGAACTATGGGTATTAACCAATATGTAACCATCCTTACTTCATTCAATGTAAAACAAAAATGAGCTTTCATTTATTAAAAACTAGAACATCTTAAAGTTAATTCAATTCAAAAACCCACTCATCTATTATCTTTTCAGAGCAATTAATGCCTCCTATTACATCGATGTAAAACTCTTGTCTTCTACTAAAACATAATAGCCAAAGCATAATTCTAATTATTCGTAAAACAATAATTTCAAATAAAAACAGTTTTAAACTCATACTGTTAACCTCAAATTGCAACAGTCCATTCTTATTTATTATATTTGCAAACTTTTAAACATCTATGAGATATTTAATCATATTGGCATTAAGCCTATTAAGCACCCAAATAAACCATGCTCAAATAAACGAAATTGGTGTATATGTAGGTGGCAGTAATTTAATTGGCGATGTTGGCGAAACTAACTTTATCGCCCCTAATAGTCCAGCCATTGGACTACTATACAAATGGAATAGAAGCACTAGACACTCGTATAGAATATCCTTAATATACGCCGACCTAAAAGCAGAAGACAGCGATTCTAAAGACCCACGCCGTATACAACGCGACTATTCTTTAGACTCTAACCTACTAGAAATAGCTGTTGGAATGGAGCTTACTTTTGTAGATTTTAATCTTCATTCAGGCGAAACAATTGGCACACCATACTTATATAGCGGTATTACGGCTACACAATTTAGCAACAATCATTTTGAAAATGGTCTGCAAATCCCTGAAGGCGGAAAAGATTGGACCGTTGGGATACCTATGGCTATTGGTTACAAAACAAACATTTTAGGCAATTTTATACTTGGGTTTGAAGTTGGAGCGCGCTACACCTTTACCGACAATATAGATGGTAACTTCCCGGAAAGTAGTGAAAACCAACAATACCAATTTGGAAATATTAATAATAACGATTGGTACACTTTTACAGGAATTACATTAACTTACACCTTCGGAATTAAACCCTGTTATTGTTACGATTAAAATGGACTTAAAAGAAAACATACAACTAGACAAATTACCTAAACACATTGCCATAATTATGGATGGCAACGGACGTTGGGCTAAACAACAAGGTATGCTTCGTGCTTTTGGGCACGAAAATGGCACTAAATCTGTAAGAACAACCGTAGAGGCTTGTGCAGAACTTGGTGTAGAGAACTTAACACTATATGCCTTTTCTACAGAAAACTGGAACCGCCCGAAACTAGAGGTTCAAACATTAATGAAGCTATTAGTTTCTGCTCTAAGGAAAGAAATAAAGACATTACAAGACAACAATATTAGGTTAATGGCTATTGGAAACTTAAGCACATTACCTAAAAAAGCATACAAAGAACTGCATGAGGTTATAGACAAAACCAAGGGCAACTCGCGCATGACGTTAACCTTGGCACTTAGCTACGGTTCTCGCGAAGAAATCATAAATACTGTTAAGGAGATTAGTATTAAAGTTAAAAATAATATAATTTCGCCCGAAAATATTGAAGAATCAATTATTAATGAGCATCTTTACACGCAAAATTTACCCGACGTAGATTTGCTAATAAGAACCAGTGGGGAGCAGCGTATAAGTAATTTCTTGCTTTGGCAAATTGCTTATGCAGAACTATATTTTACAAGTATACTTTGGCCCGATTTTACAAAGCAACATTTGTATGAAGCTATTATTGAATATCAAAAAAGAGAACGACGATTTGGGAAAACAAGTGAACAACTTAGTTAATTTACTAGCTTTTAAAACATACTCAAAGTGCTATTTAGCATTTTTACTTTTTGTAAGTTGTTTTAATATTCAGGCTCAAGATTTAGATTACAAAAACGGTAAAACTTATACTTTAGGACAAATTACCGTTTCCGGAAACACTAGCTTTAGTGAGCAAACTATTGTTGCTTACTCCGGTTTAAGCAAAGGAAAAGAAATAAAAATCCCTGGTGAAGACATTAGAGATGCCATTAAAAAACTTTGGAAATCCAATCTTTTTAGTGATATTGAAGTGTTTGTAACCAATATTGAAGGGGATGTTGCTACTCTAGAAATCCACTTATCCGATTTACCACAACTTAACGACCTTAAAATTAATGGCGTTAAAAATGGTAAAAAAGAAGGTATTATAGATGATAACAAACTTAAGAGAGGTGTAAAAGTTACCGAAAACCTTTTAACCACAACAAAAAACTACCTAACTAGTAAATACAAAAAGGATGGTTTTTTAAACACCAAAGTACATATTAACACCATTGATGTAAAAGATTCTATTCAAACAAGTAGAGTAAACATGGTACTTAATATCGATAAAGGTGAAAAAGTTAAAATCGACGATATTACCTTTAGTGGCGATTCTGTTTTAAGCGAAAAGCAGCTTAGAAAGAGTATGAAGAACACTAAAAAGAAAAACCCAATTCGTTTACTTAAGCGCTCTAAATTTATTGAAGCCGATTACAAAGAAGATTTAGTAAGCTTAATTGATACTTATAAAGAAAACGGTTATAGAGATGCTCGTGTATTATCAGATAGTATTATTGTAAATAATGACAAAACGATTTCTCTTAAAATTGATTTAGAAGAGGGTGAAAAATACACTTTTGGAGATATTACTTTTATCGGGAACACTGTTTATACCAACCAACAACTAAGCCGCTTATTACGTATTGATAAGGGCGATACTTACGATGGTGTTACATTAGCAAAGCGTATTGCAGATGATACAAAACCAGATGCTAACGATATTACCAACTTATACCAAAACAACGGGTATTTATTCTCAAATATTAATGCCGTAGAAGTTAGTGCCGATAACAATGTTATCGACATGGAAATTAGAATAACAGAAGGTAAACCAGCTTATTTTAATAGTGTATCTGTAGTTGGAAATGATAAAACAAACGATCACGTTGTATATCGTGAAATTCGTACACGTCCAGGCCAACTATATAGTAAAGCCAATGTAGTACGTACTGTTAGAGAACTTGGACAACTAGGTTTCTTTGATGCTCAAGAAATTACTCCAAACTTTAACAATCCTAATCCAAACGAAGGTACTATCGATATGGAATACGTGGTTAAAGAAACTGGATCTAGCCAAATTGAATTACAAGGTGGTTACGGTGGTGGTGGCTTTATTGGTACTTTAGGTTTATCATTCAATAACTTTTCTATTAAAGATATTTTCAAGAAAGATGCCTACAAACCAATACCAATGGGTGATGGTCAAAAACTAGCATTGCGTTTACAAGCCAGTCAATTTTACCAAACATATAGTTTCTCATTCTCTGAGCCATGGTTAGGCGGAAAACGTCCGGTACAATTCTCGACATCTTTATCGCATACTAAACAATTTTTATACGATTACACAAACTACGAAGCAGATAAAAGTAGAAGTTTCAATATTACAGGTATTACTTTTGGTTTAGCTAAACGTTTAACTGTGCCAGATGATTTCTTCGTATTATCTCAATCTGTATCTTACCAACGTTACGATTTAAATAATTACAACACTGGTTTATTTACCTTTGGAGATGGTTTTTCAAATAACTTATCTTACTCTATTGGTTTAAGTAGAAACAATACAAGTGTAGACCCTGTTTACCCTATAGAAGGGTCTAGCTTCTCTGTAACTGCAAAAGCATCTTTACCTTACTCTTTATTTAACGGAACAGATTACTCGGAGTTAAAAGAAGAATATGACGATTTAGATCTTACCGATACAGATGATTTTGAGAGAGCTGGAGAAATAGATCAAGAACGCTATAACTGGTTAGAATTTTATAAAGTAAACTTTAAAGGAACTTGGTATACACAAGTTGCTAAAGATTTAGTATTAAGACCTAATGTTGAATTCGGATTCTTAGGAGCCTACAACCAAGATCGTGGTGTAATTCCTTTCGAAAGATACTTTGTAGGTGGTGATGGTTTAGCTAATTATAGTTTAGATGGCCGTGAGGTTGTACAACTACGTGGTTACCCTAACCAATCCCTTTCTAGTGAAGATGGTGGTTCTATTTACAATAAATTCTCTTTAGAATTACGCTACCCAATTACCCTAGCGGCATCTGCTAAAATTTATGCTTTAGGTTTTGTAGAAGGTGGAGCATCATTTGATAACTTTAGAGATTACAACCCTTTCGATTTAAAACGTTCTGCAGGATTAGGTATCCGTATTTTTATGCCAGCATTTGGTTTATTAGGTATCGATTTTGGTCATGGATTTGATTCAATTGATAACAGCGGTGTTAAAAACGGATGGGAAACACACTTCATTATTGGTCAACAATTTTAACCTGTAAATTATTTTTGGCACGATATTTTCTATTAACACCATGATGATTTGAATATGAATTGAAATTTTTAAGATTAAATTTCGTTAATTTTGAAATGAGCAATTAAAAATTTTCCATAACAACGAAAATGTTTATTTTGCAAGTTCCAACAGGAACCATTAAAAATTAAGGAATTCAATCAGATAAAAAACAATTCATAGAACTGACAGCAACAAAATTAATCGTCTGTCGTTTTTAGAATTTATAAAACATAAATGATAAAAATATTTAAGCAGATGAAAAACAACGTTCTTTTTTTATTGACCCTAGTTTTTATGTTAACCCTATCGGTCCATGCGCAACGTGGTGTAAGCCTAGCCTACATTGATAGTGAATATATTTTAGAAAACGTACCAGAATATCAAGAAGCTACAGCCCAATTAAATCAAAAGGCTGATAAGTGGAAAAACGAAATTCAAGCGAAATTATTAACTGTTGAACAAAAAAGAAAAGACTTAAGTAACGAGAAGGCGCTTCTAACAGCAGAATTAATTAAAGAACGCGAAGAAGATATTACGTTTGAAGAAAATGAAATATTAGACTACCAACAAAAACGATTTGGACCTAATGGCGATTTGTTTATACAGAAAAGACAATTAATGCAGCCTGTTCAAGATCAAATATTTGCAGCTGTTCAAACTATTGTTGCTGCAAGAAAATATCAATTAGTATTAGATAAAGCTAATGGAGGTATGTTGTATGTCGCAAATTCTTTAGATATTAGCGACCAAGTTTTAAGAAGCATTACTAGAACATCAAAACGTACACAAGTACAATCTAAAGCGGAACGTAAAGCTGCCGAAAAAGAAGATATTGTTCCTGAGGTAAACTTAGAGCTAGAAGCCAGACAAAAAATATTAGAAGAAAAAAAGGCTGAAAGAGAAAGTGCGATTGAAACTGCAAGGCAAAAGAAGTTAGCTGCTCGAGAAGCTAAAGTAAAAGCTGCCGCAGATAAAAGACAAAAAATATTAGACGATCGTGAAAAAGCAAAACAAGAACGATCGGGAGCTGAAACAGAAACTAACGCTACAAAAGAAGAAACTGAAACGGCTTCAAAAAGTACAGCTACTAAAACAGAAGGCGAAACCAAAACAAGAGCTGAACTTATTGAAGAAAACAGATTAAAAAAATTAAAAGAACGCGAAGAACGCAAAAAAGCATTGGAGGCGAAAAGACAAAAAATATTAGAAGATCGCCAAAAAGCAAAAGACAGCTTAAACAAAAATTAATAATTTATAACACACAAATACTATTTACAAAATGAAACACTTTAAAACACTTTTATTAGCAACTGCATTATGTATTGGAACAATTAGTTTCACTCAAGCTCAAACTAAAGTTGCCCATATAAATACACAAGAATTAATTAAAGCTATGCCAGAGATGAAAACGGCACAAGCAGAATTAGAATCTTTAAGCAAAACATACCAAACGGATATGCAAGGTTCTGTTACAGAATTTCAAAATCTTCAAAAACAATACGAAGCTGAAGCTAAGAATAAAACTGATGAAGAGAACCAAAAGCGTATTTTAGAATTACAAGAAAAACAACAACGTTTACAACAATTTCAAGCAGATGCACAAAAAGATTTGCAAGCAAAAGAAATTGCATTGTTACAACCTATTACAGAAAAAGCTAAAGCAGCTATCTTAAAAGTATCAAGAGCTCAAGGTTTTGATTACGTTTTAGATTCAGGAGTTGGTGTAACTATTCTTGCTGATGGTAAAGATTTATTAAACGATGTAAAGAAAGATTTAGGTATCTAATTTCTTTTTAAAATCATACTAAAAAAACCTGTGAATTAAATTTCACAGGTTTTTTTGCTTTAAACTATAAGCTATTTTCTAAAACTACTTTCTAATTAAACCAAACGGCATAACCTTGGCGTCGTAATTCTAAAGATAAAATACGTTCCATTTTTAAGGCATCTGCCCTGCTCATTATTGGATCGATATGATTGTATAAACTAGGACGTAAATAAGCTCCGTACTTCTCTACAATATTAGCAGATAACTTATGCCCCTTCTTATTTCTGTAACCCGTTTTATGTTGTATAAATCGCTCTTTAGGAGTTTTACTCGTCACGCCCACATACACACATTGTAGCACGCCGTTAAATTGCGGATTAGCCGCTCTAAATTTCGCATTTTCTGTATAGACACGTTTTGATAATTCGATAACATAAATTCTATAAGGCATCATAAAAAAATTTACTTGTTAGTAGTATCCGCTCAAATTTCATTCAACTATAAAAACTAAAAAAGTCCACCCTAAATTTAAGGTGAACTTTTAAACAATTATTATAAGTTTAAATATTTAATGAGCATGTTCATCATGATCATTCTCTTCTTTTTCGCCTTTATGATCATCTATAACCTCATTATCTCTGTATCGGCAACATGGATGTACTGTATTATAAGCTTCCTCTGTTGCTTTTAGATCCATAGTGTCGTGGCCAACATTTAAAACACTAGATTTAATAGAATCTAAATTTGTTTTTCTTCCATCATAAATTAATTTCAATTCATGTGTTTTCACACTCCATACCGCTGATTTAACACCCTTTGTTCTAATGGCCGCCTTTTCTATTCTAGCTTTACACATCATGCAAACGCCATCTACTTCTATAGATGCTCTTTCGTTTTTACTCTGTGAAAATGATGTTGTTACGGCAAGTAACAAGGTAATAATTAATAGTTTTTTCATAATATATATTTTTAAGTTGTTAGCATTAAATAATTTTAAATCGTAATCCCATATAGTAATTAGAACCAAAAATTGGACCATAAACAAAAGTAGAATCAAAATTAGGTCCAAATGGATCATCTGCGCCCAAAATAGGATTGTCTTGTCTAACGTTTGTTATGTTTTCCCCACCTAAATATACTTCAAATTTAGGAGAAAACACATGGGTGATTTGCGCGTTTAGAGTTCCAACGGTTGGTGAGTATTCTGGTAATTGATATTGTAACGGATTTGCTGCTGTAGAAGAAAAACGTTGTTCACTTACCCAATTAAACGTAGTATCGAATCTCCAATGTGAATTATTCACACCTTGTTTAGCTGTTTCGTATGATGCATTTGCAAAAAATCTATTTTTAGGAACTAAAGCTTTCTCTAATTCTCCAGATTTATAATCAGTCTTAACATCATAATACTTATATGCTAAACGTAAATCAAAATGTTCAAACGCATTATAATTTAACTCCGCTTGAAAACTATTAGCAAAGCTTTTTCCTTCTAAATTATAAAAATTAATTTCTCGAGGATTTTCATAATCTACAACCACTTGGTTTTTGAAATCTGTTTTATAATAATCTAAAGTTACATCGGCTTTTCGACCAAACAAGTTAAACCCTTGAAGGTATGATAGTCCGTAATTCCATGCAATTTCTGGATCTAAACCATAAATATTTCCTCCGGAATTTAAAATATTTATACTTCTAGACGTCGCAAACATTTGCTGATTTTCAGTAAAAATATTAGCACTTCGTCTTCCACGACCAAAAGAGGCTCGAATAGCAGATTTCTCCCATGGAGTATAACGCGCATGCACTCGTGGCGTTACAAAATTGCCTAATAAGTTATGGTGATCTACCCGTAAGCCAGTAGTAACATTAAGCTTATCTAAATTATCGAAATTATATTCAAAAAAAGCACCAACAGAATGCTCTGCGCGCCCGTAGTCTGTTAAGTTTACCATCTCATCATAATCATCGTAAGTGTAACTCACACCTGTTTTCACTTTATGTCGAGAATCACTAATTATAGTATTATAGATGACATTAGCATATAAGCTATTATGTGTAATATCATATTGATTTAACCCAAAATAAGATTCCTGAACGTGATGACTAAAAGCCGTTTGTACACCAATACTTTGGTAAGGGATTTCAGGATTTACGTATCCCAATTTACTCGAAACTTCATAACGTTTCGTGTTTATTTCACTACCCCAAGCATTGGTTGTTAATTTGTCGGTTTGTGGATTAAAATCCAATTCACCCATTTGTTTTTCATCATTTAGAACTTTCAAATTAATAAAACTCATAAAACCATTTTCGGCATCGGTATACTGCCAGCGGTTCATAACATTAATCTGGTTATAAATTGGCATATCCAAAAAGTTATCGTTATTCACGTCGTGCTTTTGGTTATGCACATTACCGTGTAAGTAAAGCCCAGTACTCCATTTATCGTTCACTTTTGTATTTATATGGGTATTGAGTTCAAAACGTCCAGCAATGTTACCAAATAGATTTACAAACAACTTATTATCGGTTGTAGGCTTAACCAATTCTGCATTAATTTGCCCAGCAATACTCTCGTAACCATTAACTACAGAACCTGCGCCTTTGGTAATTTGAATACTTTCTACCCAAGTACCAGGAATAAAACTAAGCCCGAAAGCCTGAGATGCCCCACGAATAGAAGGGATATTTTCGGTAGCTATTAAAATATATGGACTTGTAAGTCCCAGCATTTTTATTTGTCTAGTTCCTGAAACAGCATCGGCAAAATTAACATCTATAGATGGATTAGTTTCAAAACTTTCAGATAGATTACAGCAAGCTGCCTTTAAAAGTTCATCGCTACTTACAGTAAACACGTTTTGTGCCTGCATATAAGATTTTGATGTCGCCTGTTTTCTAGAGGTTAATGTTACCTCATCTAAATCGCTAGTTGGGTTTAACCAATGCTTAATAGGCTTTAAAGAATTAACAGTAAGTGTATCGGTTTTAAAACCAACATAACTTATCACCAGTTTTTTATAACTCGTTTCGTATGGCAAACTAAATTTACCGTCAATATCGGTAACCGCACCAATAGAAGTATTAAGCCAATAAACGTTAGCACCTGCTAAGCCCATTGGTGTATTATTATCGTTAGCTTCCAAAATAGCACCTGTTAATTTCTCTTGAGAAAACAGAAATACAGGAAAGCATAACATGATATATATTATATTTTTCATATTTATTTTTATAAGAATTTCGAAAAGAGCAAAGCTTTAAGCCATCATAATTAACATGCTAATAGCCATAATAATCATGATAGTGTTTTCAATAAAAGTGGCTTTGGTCATGGGCAATTTTAAAGCCGTCCCCAAACACGCACATTGAATAGATTTTTTATCTAACAGTGTTTTTACAACACCAATTGTAGTTATGCCCAAAATCACCAAGGTTATTATTAATGCTATAGAAATTTCTATTCGCATTAAAAACATAACCCCTAAAACCACTTCAATAAATGGATATCCCCAACCGTAAGCAGGTATTGCCTTAGCTAACGGATCGTACATTTTAAAACTCTCCGGAAACCCTTTTAAATCAAGCAATTTAAAAAAGCTAAATACCACATAAAACAAGCCCATAAAATCGAGCATAAAACCCGTTGCACTCCATGGTGCTACGTTTAATAATACAGCAGCAATAGAAATGTAACCAAAAATTAAAAACAATGGAAATAACTGCTGTAACTCGGATTTTTCTGGAGCCATTACATTAGGATTATTCGCTTGGCTTTTGGTTATCGTGTATTTATCAGCTAATACTGCCTGAAAACCTTCTAAAGGAATATGCTTAGTCATTTCGATTTCAGCTTCCGAATCTTCGAGTGAAACCGTAGCCGTTTTAACCAACGGCATAGCATTAAGTTTATCTTCTACCGATGTACGGCAGCCGTTGCAGGTCATGCCTGCAACCTTATAGGTATGTATCATTTTTTGAAATATATTTGAGTAAAATTAGAACATGATGAGATTTACGCTTTCGCGGAAAAAACAATTATCTATTTTATCAAATAATAAACACTTGGTCTAGCACCAAAATATCGGCTACCAAATTGGGTGGAGAATAATCTTTGTGAGGAACAACTTGTTTTTCTAAACCTTCAAAAAGATTAATAAATGCATATGAAAATGCGGTAATAAATTGTTGATGAACAAAATCTAAATCGTCAAAAGAAGAAAATTTAAGTTCGCGTTGGCCTGTTACAACATTGACCTCATCTTTACAGCAGCTTTCTTTATGCTTTACTGTTCCTGTTTTCATACCACAATTTTGAGCTTCAGAAAACACAGAAACATCTATCAAAACATCACCACAAAAATGCTTTTCAATAGTAAAAAATACTGTTGAAAACAATACTAAACAACTCATTAGTATAGCAAAGCCTTTATGTAAAATTGTTTTTATCACGATGCAAAATTACAAAAAACTAAAGTTGAAATTACTATTTTCACTTTCTTTAACATTTACATTCGCTTTTTTATATTTTAAAAGAATGATTTATAAAACTCCTACTATTTAAGACGGCTTTTTTATACCTTTGCAGCATGCAAGAACAAACACAAATTTTTGGTATTAGAGCCATTATAGAAGCTATAAATGCTGGCGAAACTATTGATAAAGTATTCCTTCAAAAAGGATTGGATGGCGAATTATTTAATGAGTTAGAATCTTTATTGAGTAAAAAATCGGTTAACAAATCTTATGTTCCTGTAGAAAAACTAAATAGATTAACCAAAGGAAATCACCAAGGAGCAGTAGCGCAAATATCTCCAATAGAGTTTCATGATATGGAAGCTTTAATTACAGAGGTTATAGAATCTGGCAAAACACCATTATTCTTATTGCTAGATCAAATTAGTGATGTTCGTAATTTTGGAGCTATTATCCGTACTGCAGAATGCACAGGTGTTAATGGTATTATTATTCAGAAAAAAGGCGGTGCACCTGTAAATGGCGACACCATAAAAACGAGTGCTGGCGCTGTGTTTAAAATTCCTATTTGTAAAGTAGACCACATTAAAGATGCGGTATTTTACATGCAAGCATCGGATATTAAAGTAATTGCTGCTACCGAAAAAACAAACGATACTATTTACGATGTTTCTTTTGTTGAGCCTTGTGCCATTATTATGGGATCGGAAGGTAGAGGAATTAATCCATCGACTTTAAAGGTTGTAGATTCTAAAGCTAAATTACCTTTATTAGGTGAAATTGAATCTTTAAATGTTTCTGTAGCTTGTGGTGCTTTTTTATATGAAGCCGTAAGACAAAGAATGGTAAAGTAATTATTAGTTTATTTTATACTACTAATCTTTATTTTCTTTAAATATATACCTTATAGAGAGGGGCTCTAGCTCCTCCTCTATTTCGGGTTCTTCTTTGGTCTCTATAAAGTTTCCATTTTCGTCGAAATGCTGTAAAAACAAATCGTTTTCTTCGTTGTAATTTTCTTGTTCCCAAGCATATTTTTTAGGCTTAGCTATTTCTTTTCTAAAGAAAAGCGCAAAGACCAAGCCGGTAATTAAACCAGATAGATGCCCTTCCCAAGATATACCTTCTTCTATCGGAAATGTATACCAAATCATGCTTCCGTATAGAAAAATAACTAAAAGCGATAATGCAATAAGCCTATAATGTTTTGCAAAAACACCTTTAAAAAAAGTAAAACTTACTAGAACATAAATGAGTCCGCTTGCCCCAATATGGTAAGATGGTCTACCAATGCACCAAGTTAAAAATCCCGAAATTAAAATCCCAAATAAAATAACGCGCCAAGCTATTGGTCTATAAAAATAAAACAGCGCCGTGGAGAGTACAAATAACGGAATGGTGTTGTGATAGATATGCTCGATATTACCGTGCAAAAACGGACTAAAAACAACACCTCTTAGTCCTTTTAAGGTTTGTGGATAAACGCCGTACTTACTTAAATTGTATCCAAAACGTACTTCGAACCAAAATACGAGCCAAATGGTAAGCACGAAAAACACCGGATACGCAATGACTCCTGGTGAGAATTTAAAATGTTTGTGCTGTTTCATTGTGATGAATATAACAAATAGTTATCCAACTTTATAAAATGTGCTAAATTGGCAGATTGGCCCGCGTGAGGGATTGAACGGCTTGTTTGAGCTCCCGACCTTAGAAGGAGCGAGTAGTGAAAGCCCGACCCTTTTTGGGGCACGCCCAAAATAACTAAAAATTGGATGTTGAAGTATTCTAATTTGACAAGAATTTACTTTAATTTTACATTTATGAACGCACCTTTAGCAGAACGATTACGCCCAAGAACTTTAGAAGACTACGTGAGTCAGACGCATTTAGTGGGCAAAAATGGCGCACTTACGCAACATATAAAACAAGGATTAATTCCGTCGATGTTATTTTGGGGGCCTCCAGGCACCGGAAAAACTACATTGGCAAATATTATTGCATCGGAATCTGGACGACCTTTTTACACGCTTAGTGCTATAAATTCTGGAGTTAAAGATATTCGTGATGTTATTGATAAAGCCAAACAAAGCGGTGGATTGTTTACCACAAAGAACCCTATTTTATTTATTGATGAAATACATAGGTTTAGCAAATCGCAACAGGATTCGCTGTTACAAGCCGTTGAAAAAGGTTGGATTACACTAATTGGTGCGACTACAGAAAACCCAAGTTTTGAGGTAATACCTGCACTTTTATCCCGTTGCCAAGTTTATATTTTAAATGCTTTTGATAAGGTAGATTTAGAAACGTTGCTGAAACGTGCTATTGAAAATGACGAATTTCTATCTCAAAAAAAAATCACTTTAAAGGAAACGAATGCTTTATTGAGAATTTCGGGTGGTGATGGACGTAAATTATTAAACGTTTTTGAGTTACTGGTAAATAGCTTTGGTGAGGATAAAATTGTAATAACCGACGAGGCCGTTTTGGAACGTGTACAAAACAATACGGCTCGTTATGATAAAACAGGCGAACAGCATTACGATATTATTTCGGCGTTTATAAAATCTATTAGAGGTAGTGACCCAAATGGTGCGGTATACTGGTTGGCACGTATGATTGAAGGTGGTGAAGATGTTAAATTTATTGCTAGACGTTTGTTAATTTCGGCATCTGAAGATATTGGAAATGCGAACCCTACAGCATTAGTTATTGCAAACAACACCTTTCAGGCAGTGAGTACTATTGGGCATCCGGAATCTAGAATTATACTTAGCCAATGTGCTACTTATTTAGCGTGTTCTCCAAAAAGTAATGCTGCTTATATGGCTATTGGAAATGCGCAGCAATTGGTAAAGCAAACTGGTGATTTAGGCGTACCGATAGAGCTTAGAAATGCACCGACCAAACTTATGAAAGAACTTGGTTATGGTGACAACTACAAATACGCACACAACTACAAAAACAATTTTGCTGAGCAAGAGTTTCTTCCTAAGGAAATTGAAAACACAAAGCTTTATGAGCCTGGAAATAATGCTCGAGAAAATGCGCATCGCGACTTTTTGAAACAGCGCTGGAAGGATAAATACGGTTATTAAAAAAACGGCTTTAAACAAAAAAATCCTGCCAGACTATAAAAGTCCAACAGGATTGTATATTACCAGTAAAACTTACTTATTTCTTTTCGGCTAAGCCACGTTAAATTCAACCTCACAAAAACAAGACTTTTTGCCTCGAAGTTTTACAAAATTTTGGGGTATTCCCATTAAAGTTATTGGAAGAATTAGGCGTGTAGATGATAGTATACCTCTAGTTCTATAAGGGATCATGGCAGAATTTTTTTTAAATGTTTTTTTGATGTCTTTAGTTATTTTCTTGTTATCAGAATTTGATTCTAGTTTAGCGATCTTCCCCTTTATATCGATAGCAATAGCGACTTTAACACGATGCGTTCCCTCCAGTCCTAGCTTAACAGCAATCTCAGGATCAACGTGTTTACCGATAAACTCATAAATTTTTCTATTTGCACACTCCCGTCGCTTATAACGTGCCTCCATTTTTTCACAACCATAAAATATAACTTTAAATGATATTATTAAATAAAAAAAGAGCAATAATATTTTATAAAATATTATTGCTCTTTTAATTTTCACCGGTTAATACTGAACAGGTATTAAATATAAATATACCAGATTTTTTAAAACTTAATATTTAAAACTTCTAGTTTTAATGCACCATTTTCATGGTGCTCAATAAACCATTTATTATCTTTCTTGAAAATGATAGCCGATTTGTTTTCAACTAAAAACACATCGCTTAATTGCGTATTATGCATACGATAAAGCACTTTTGGAGAACTATCTACTAATTGAAACCCGTTTTTAATAGCTTGCGCATATAATACACCTGTATTAACCGATTCCGTTATAGTTACTGGATTATTTACAGGAGCAATACGCTCTTCTACAACCTCAACAGCCTTTTCTTCTTTAAGCGATTTAATTTCTTCCTTTAATTTATCTATTTCACTCGATGCATTTGATGT
Organism: Algibacter lectus; assembly: GCF_004368925.1. Lineage (NCBI taxonomy): Bacteria > Pseudomonadati > Bacteroidota > Flavobacteriia > Flavobacteriales > Flavobacteriaceae > Algibacter > Algibacter lectus. The sequence goes on along the minus strand of NZ_SORL01000013.1, from coordinate 43,298 downwards.
TGCTGTAACCTCTGGAGCCGAAGCTACTACACTGCCAGCCTTAGGTTCGTACTTATATCCTAAATTCTCAAAAGAAGCAAAAGCAGCACGCGTAGCTTCCACGTAAGATTTTTGATATTCTTTTTCACGACTCTCGCCAATTCCAGACGTGTAAATTAATCTATCATTACAATCTGTAAGTTCTACTTTCAACTTTGTTTTAAACATGCCTGGCTCTTTTAAAACATCGGCATCTAGAGCTAAGCATCTATTTCTCGATAAATCTTCTGGGTATGATTCCCCTTCAATTAAGGCAATAAACCCATATTTATTCAGTAAAAATTTAGACAAATCATTCAATTGATATTGATTAGCCGATTTTAAAAAATCGAACTTTTTAGAAACGATAACGTATTTATATTTGTTTAATTCAGTTTGAGAGAATGCACTTGTTATAAATAAACAAGCAAAAATTGTTGTTAAAAATCTAGTTTTCATTTCTTATTAAATATATAATTAAATCCTAATTGTAAAGATACACTTTGCGCATCATATACATTTTTATATTGCAATAAATTATCAGCCATAACATAAAAGTTAGCACCCCAAATATGAGCCGACATACCAAGTCCTAAGTTATTAAAGGAATATGAATCTATGGTATATGCCGCTTTTAAACGCAAGCCGTTAAACACATGCCGGTAATAATAAGCCGTTAACGCCATTTGAGGTCGTTTTGGCCTACTAATACCATATAACTGTAACCCAACTGCGTTTAAGTAGTCGCTATCGTCTACAGCACAATTACAATATTGACTTTGTTTTTTTCCAAAGGCATAATTAAGCGACGCGTTAAACTTTACAGGTCTCCATTTGGTATATTTTGTAGCGGTAGTATCTACGGTAAAAATATCTTCAAAATCTTCTTCAATCTCACTCCAATAATCATCAGCAGTTTGTCCGTCATCAGCAGGAGAAAAAAGCGGATTTACGCCGTTGTATGTATACTGACCATTAATAGCATAATTTTCCACATCTTTTGTATGGCTAATAAAACCTACATCTAGCAAACTAGCGTCGAAACTCCATTGATCGGTTAATTGATAAGTAAAACCAAAATCGACTCCTAAGCCAAGATTACCTCCAAACAGAACACGTTTTTTTAAGACATCTACATCGTTCGATACATCTGAATTTTCATCATCAATTAAACTAGCAATCCCAGAAGTTTGAAGTGCCAAATCTAAATCAAAAATATGATTGTAAACATTATTTTCTCCAGGAACAGTTACAAAGCTTCCTTTGTTTTTAGTTGAACTTACATTCGCTATACTCGAGTAAATTTTTCCTCTAACACCAAATGTAAATTTATCATCAACCTTTTTATTGTATCCAATATGAAGCACTGAAACCACATCTGCGAACAAACTTAAGTCACTAGCATCAAAAAATCGATTAATATTACTTTGATTTCCTTCGAGAGCTAAAACAGCGAAATCTTTTGGAAAAAAAAGTAAAAAATCTAATTCTTGATACATTCCAAAACTGATGTATTTATTTTTATTAAAACTACTACCGAAAGCGAAACCTCCAGAAAAAATTTCTAATTGTTGATTAAAACCATAAAAATCGGTGGGTTCCATACTGTTTACAGCATTTCTAAGCTTAACATTAAAATCGACATCATTATCTGCAAAAACATCGTAAACTGTACTTCCTGAAATACCAACATTAACATGAAAATGTGATAACAACGGAATACCTACATACCAATCGTTTTTTATTTTACCACCAGGGTTTTGCATTAATGATTGCGGAATCTCAGAAAACCCATAAAGCAATTGCTTGTTTTGAGAAAACGAGAACAAACACAATTGTAATGTAAACACCAAAAATAGTTTCCGCATACCTCTATTTATTTAAATTGATGTAAAATACAGCATACGATTTGTATTGAATTCTACCTACCGTATCCTCATCTAGAGGAGCGCCAGGTAAAAGACGCATTGTAAAAACTATAGTTACTGTACGTTTTAATGCGGAAAGTGAATTCCCCTCAAAAACTTCTGTATAGGTTGTTACTGTATCAGTATTATCAGGAGCTGCATCTTCTCTTACAGTTAGGCTGTGTTGTAAATTACCGGCTTGATCTAAAAAATCTACTTGCAGCTCAAAAGTTCTATTGATTGTATTTTGAGTTTCGAAAACAAACTCAGCTTTTTCAACATTATCGACAACAAATTCATCGTTAAAAAAAGCAACAGAAATAAAATCTTGAATACTTAAAATTGTGCTACCATTATCAACAAAACGACTTGCAGGTTCATCAAAATAAACAAGACTGGCTTCCAAAGCAGGAGTTAATATAATATCGTCTGCCTGATCGAAATCTATAGCTTCCGTACAAGACATTACCATAAACCCAATACAGAGTAGTAAACTTATTTTAAATTTTATACTTTTTATCATATCAGTTTACAAACGAATTTAAAACACTACTTAGTATGTAGTGCTCTTATAAATAATGCCTTAAGCTCAATAGGTTGTCTACCTGTTTTGTATCATCATCTAAAGTTATATTATTAATATCAAAGAAAATAACATCCATACCTATGTTTTTTGCCCCAAGAATATCAGCTTCAAAGCTATCACCAATCATAATACTCGTTTCAGGTTTTGTATTGGCTAAATCTAAGGCGTAATTAAAAATTTTTGGGTTTGGCTTTTTAACTCCAACCATTTCCGAATTTGTAACGGTATTAAAATAATGCAAAATATTCGATTTTGCCATTTTTTTATGCTGAACTTCATCAAAACCATTAGTTATAATATGTAAACTGTAGTTTTCATTTAAATAATCAAGAATTTCGAAAGTGTTATCAAACAAATGATTAAAGCTAGAAAGGTGTTCAATATAATCATCGGATAACTTATCTATCACCTCACGATTAACCTCAACTTCTAAGGCTAAAAAAGCATCATTCAATCTGCCAAAACGCAAGGTTTCTTTAGATACTTTATCTTCTCTATACAGCTTCCAATAATTTAAATTTATAGGAAGGTATATATCTAAGAATTTATTTATTTCAACTTCTATTTTATTTATTTCGAATATTTTTTCGAACGTTAATGCCGAGTTTTTATCAAAATCCCAAAGTGTATGGTCTAAATCGAAAAAGACATCGGTTATATTTTTAATCTTCATTATTTCCTGATTCTAAGATAATATTAAACAAGTCTTTAAAGCCTGACCATCTATCGCTATAACTTAATGTATAGTTATGAAAAACGGAGACAAACTGACCGTTAACTTGTTTTACTTCATTTATAATATTGTTTAAAACACGCTTTTTATCTAATAGTGATTTATGCTTTAATAAAGCGAAGTCCATAACATGATACGGACAAATTTTAAGTGGTGTTTGTATTTCGTAATCTAAATCGTAAAATAAAAATGGTGTACACGAACCAGCTCTAAAACCAATTTCGTTTACATACCCCATGGTATAATCTTCCTTTATGTTTAACTCTATTAAATTCCGGTAAGTTTCTGGTAAATTTAATTTTGAAAACGATTGACGAGAAGCTCTCAATGGTTTATTGATAATGTCTTCAATTTTTGTTTTTTCTTTCTTTAAAACATCAGCATCATCAATAGCGAAATAAGATATTTTTAAGCCCACATTACTATAATCTCCAACATGCTTTATAAGTGATATAAACGATTTATTATTCACATTCGCTCCTTTATCGTAAGTAGAATACTCCCCTAATAAAAAGAAAAAACTGAATCTAAATTTAGATTGTTTTTGCTTATTGATAACATACTTGAATGTATCATAAGGGTCGTGACTAAAATGCATGAGTACCATAAACCGTGTATAGAGACTTTTAAATTTAAATCTAAAAACATCTTTTAATGTACCACCAATGGTGCGCATAATACCGCTTAATTTGTAACGGTACGGATTTGGTACATCTATAATAGGTTTTATACTGTAAGTCTTTGTTGGAAACTCAAAATCGGGAAATTGCTTATGTAAAGCTTCTTTAAATTTATAAGCCCAAATATCTACGACTGGCTGATGTAAAAATTTATGCTTATAAGCAATACTTTCTGATGCCGTAAACCTACCAAACTCATCTTTTACATGAGGCAAGTACTCCTCATATCTCGACAATAAATAAAAAGATGCTGCAAAAATATCAAAAGGAATAGCGCTTTTATCTCCGTTGAAAAAAAAGCATTTGCTATGGCCCCAATCCATAATATTAATTTCAATATCATTTAAACCTTGCTCGAATAGCAAATCGTTACTTTTTACAAAAAACTCATTTCCTAACGCCTGTTTAGTATACGACATTTTAATACTATCGTGGGCAATAAACTTCTCAACCTTTGTAGTAAATGTAACATCTATGCCTAATACACGCGTACAAATATGTTTAAAAACATAATTTAATCTTGGTGATATTTTATGAGTATATACTAATAACATAACTTTTTTTGAATCCTAAATATTTAAAAATCGGTTCTAATTTTTGGTGTTTCATAGTGTTTTAAACATGAAACCTTACAACACGTTTTCGTCTGCAAAACTAAAGTATGCTTTTTCAGTAATAATTAGGTGATCTAGTACTTTTATATCTAAACTTTGTGCTGCCGTTTTTAATTTTTGGGTGATGTTTTTATCGGCTTCACTGGGTTTTAACGTTCCAGACGGGTGGTTGTGCGCCAGAATAAGCCCAAGCGCACCAACTTCTAATGCATTTTTAAGCACTAACCTAACATCTACTAAAGTTCCTGTAATGCCGCCTTTACTTAATTGATTTTTATGAATTACTTTATTAGAGTTATTTAAATATATAATCCAAAACTCTTCGTGTTCGAGCTCACCAATTATAGGTTGCATAAGTTCGAATACCGATTTACTTGAAGTTATTTTCTTTTTCTGAAGTGCTTCTTCTCCACGACGGCGCCGGCCTAATTCTAAAGCAGCAATAATACTTATAGCTTTAGCCTCGCCTATACCTTTAAACGCAGTAAGTTGTTTGATAGACATTTTACCTAAAGCACTTAAATTATTATCTGTACTCGATAAAATTCGTTTACATAAAGCAACAGCACTTTCTTCGCGATTACCAGAACCAATTAAAATAGCAACAAGTTCAGCATCGCTTAAAGCGGCTTTACCTTTGTATAATAATTTCTCACGAGGTTGATCGTCCTGACTCCAATTTTTAATAGAAAATGCTCCTTGTTTATCCGCCATTCGATAAATCTACATATTTTTTTTAATATTTTCTTTTTGGAATTTCAAAAAAACAATGATAATCAAACGATTAAAGATAAATTACGAATGACTATACACTTCTAAAAGAGCATATAATTTATTCGGTTCAAAGGGCTTTCCCATAAAACCATTCATTTTATGTAATTCTGTTTTTTCTTTTACATCGGTTTGTGCCAATGCTGTAAGAGCTACAATAGGAATATTTGCTTTTTTTGGATCGGCTAACTTTCTAATACCTTTTGTGGCTTCATAACCATTAACAATAGGCATTTGTAAATCCATTAAAACCAAATCGAATTCACAAGTTTCTTTTTCAAACTCTTTTAAAACCTCAGCACCATTTTCAACAACAGTGTAAGTAACATCCCAATTAGCAAAAAATTTCTTTAAAATAAGAACATTCATTTTATTATCCTCTGCAACTAGAACATTAACATCTAATGGTTTGTAGGTTGATTTTAAATTTGATGTTTTACTAGTTAATACGTGTTTAGCAGGATTTATTTTGAAATCTATATTGAAAAAAAACGTAGAGCCTTCACCTAATTTACTGCTAACTTCTAAATCGCTATTTTTAAACCTTAGCAACCTTCTACAAATTGAAAGCCCTAAACCAGTGCCTCCATATTTTATTGCTGTTTCCGAGCTTGCTTGTACAAAGCTTTCGAAAATAGTTTCTTGTCTACTTTCCGTTATGCCTATACCCGTATCGATTACTTTAAATCCAAGTGTTACTTTATCATTAAGCACTCCTTGATTTCTCACGCTAAGTGTAATACATCCTTTTTCGGTAAATTTAAACGAGTTGCTTAATAAATTTTGTATTATTTGGCTCAGCACAAGTTTATCTCCAATGATATCTTCAGGCAAGTCGTTTTCTTCAACTAATTTAAATCGAACATCTTTCTTAACGGCCTGCATAGAAAATTGATCTCTTATATGATCTAAAAAAGAAACCAAACTAAATTCCTTTTCAATAACATCAACCTTACCCGATTTAATTTTATTAAAATCTAACAAATCGTTTATTAACCCTAGTAAATGCTCACTGGAATATTTTAAAGCCTTCAATGTATCTACCTGTTCTGGCAAATAATCTTCCATGAGCAGAATATTAGACAATCCTGTAACGGCATTTAATGGGGTTCTAATTTCGTGAGACATGGTAGATAGAAATTCATCTTTAGAAACACTTGCCTTATGCAGGGCTAATTCTATTTCTTTAAAGTTAGTAATATCGGTTATCGTACCAATAAAACCATAGGCTTCATTATCTGTATTTTTAAAAAGTTGAGCTTTCAACTCGAACCACATTACCTTATCATTCTTTATTAACTTAAATACAAATACGGTTTTCTTCTTATTAAAAAAATTGTAGCGTTTTTTGTTTTCCTCTACATTTTTCTTCGGAATAAACTCTTTATAATTCCGACCTAAAGTCTTTTTTACAGAACACCCCATGTATTTTTCCCAAGCCCGATTTAGATAGGTAAAATTCCCTTCGAGATCGGTTTCAAAAATAATATCGCCAATATGGCTAACTATATGTTCTAATTTCGATTTTGTTTTATTATGATCTTTTGTTAACTCTTCGTTTAAAGCAAAAAGCTCCTTAGAACTTAACTCAAGAACATTTTCTAAATGATAAACATCTTTATCAAAACTACTGTAGGCTTCGTTTACCGTTTTTATAAAACTAGCTAGCTCAGGGCTATCTGTTTCACTTAAACCGGCTTTTAAAAGCTGTCTTTTTAATAATCTATGATAGTCGTTTTTCAACATTCTGAAAGTGTTGTAATAGTCATTGTTTGATGATGTAACTCACATAAAGACTCGTTTAAAGGTGCTATTTCTCCATAAGAATAAAACCCTGTTATTTTTGAAGTATCTCCAATGACGTTGCGAACGGCATCAATTTCTTCTTCTGCTAACTGTTTTAAAACCAAACGGCGCCCAACACAACTAATTAAAACCACTAATTCTATTGTTTCTTTTAAACCCTGACTAACCGAAATAGCAGATTCTTCTGCTCCTGTAATCAGTTTATCAACATTACCTTTCATCAAGCGCAAATAACTTCCCTCCGGAATATTAGCTCCAAAAATCAAACTCTGATCTGCTTCATTTATGCCCGAAAGCCCACGCACCACAGCTTTGGCCTTTTTACTTATTCTAATACTTACAGGAAACAAAAGCCCTGAGCTTGGTAACTTTTCAGCATCTTTTCCTAATAAATCTTTATATAGTTTTAATACTGGTTTCCCATCGAGTTCGTATAATATGTTTTTTTTAGATTTTGTAACTAAACGCTCAATACCAAATCCATCCCAACCACCTTTAGAGCTATAATTAACATTTAAATTATCGCCATAAAAACCTAAGCCTAAAACTGTTTTTTCTAGAACTTGGTTATTTTTAATTACAAAGGTTTTTTCAAAATCTTCGCCATCTGCCGCTAAACCACCAGTAACACTAATATATGGTAAAGCAGATTTTAAACCCGAAACTAAATCGGCGCCATTAATATTTAAGCCATCGCTTAAAACCATTACATGTTTTAAATCATCTTTATACAACATGTTACCTATACGTTCTCCTGCTTTGCTGCTATCAACTTCTGAATCTAATTTTACAGATACTAATTTAAGGCTTGTTTTATCGAACTGAATAGCTGTTAATGAAATAGATTTATCTGTAACAGTAACATTTGAAATTTCTCCAGCTGTAGAGCAACCAAATACTAAAGCATCAGGATATTTTAAATATATTGCCGATAAAACCTCATCTATAATTTCGAAATCTGGCGAAACAAAAAGCATAATTAAATTAGGCTCAATAGCTATTGAAGCCATGCCTTGATTCCATTTTTTTTGGTTTAAAGAAATTTGATTAACCTTCATATAAAATATTATAGCTCGTGTATAAAAAAAACAAAAGCCTTTCTTGTTTTGAGAAAAGATAGGCATTAAATTAAAGCGATTTTTTTTAATACGAAACTTTTTCAACACAATTATTTGTCGAAATACTTAAAAATTACAAAAATGATTATTTAATCGAGATTTTCTTAAAAACCAAAAACCATACCTATCCTTAGGAGATTTACACCCTTCAATGATGCTTTACTAAAATCAATAATGTAGAATTACTATATATAAAAAACACTGCCTATTTATTAATAAAATAGGCAGTGTTTTTCTTTGTATTAAAATCTATATTGTAATTACAACTTACTTTATTAAGGCTTTTACCTCTTCAAAATCTAAGCCTCCATAATTACCAGAACTCATTAACAACAAAGCTTTATTCTCTAAACTTTGTTTGAATAAAAAGTTTTTAAAATCGTCTGGGTTTGTATAAATAATTAAATCGTCGCGTTCAAAAGCGGTAGCTATTTGTTCGTGCGTTACTGCTGCTAGTTTTTTAATTTCTACGGCATGCGGTGAGTAAAACACTACAGCAACATCGGCGGCATCAAGAGCGCCTTTATATTCCTTTAAAAACTCAGCATTTAAACTACTGTAAGTATGCAACTCTAAACAAGCAACCACTGTACGGTTAGCATATTGCTCTTTTACAGCATTTGTAGTAGCCTCTACTTTACTTGGCGAATGTGCAAAATCTTTAAAAGCCACACTGTTTTTGCTTTCTGCTATTTTTTCTAGACGTTTACTCGCTCCTTTAAAAGTAGCAATGGCCTCGTAAAAATCATCTTCATCAATACCCATGTGTTGGCATATCCATTTTGCTCCAGCCAAATTATTAAGATTGTGTTTACCAAAAACTTCAATTGGCAATGGACCTTCTGGTGTTTCTAAAAAAGTCTCCCCATTTTCTACTGTATATTCTGGTGTTTGGTAAGCTATTTTTCTAATGGTATTATTGCTTGCTTCTACCACACGTTTTACTTCAAGATCTTCTTCATTATAATTAATACTTCCTCCATTAACAATAGAATCTACAAATATGCTGAATTGCTCCACATAGTTCTCATAGGTAGGAAACACATTAATATGGTCCCAAGCAATACCGCTTAACAATGCGATATTAGGTTTATATAAATGAAATTTTGGTCGTCTATCTATTGGCGAACTTAAATACTCATCGCCCTCTAAAACTATAAAATCATTGTCTTCCGTAAGTTTCACCATCACATCAAAACCTTCCAATTGTGCGCCAACCATATAATCTACATCACGATCATGATAATGCATTACGTGTAAAATCATAGATGTAATTGTGGTTTTGCCATGGCTTCCACCAATAACTACGCGAGTTTTATGCTTAGACTGTTCATACAAAAACTCTGGATAACTATAAATTTTTAAGCCTAACATTTGTGCTTTTAGCAACTCTGGATTATCGGCTTTAGCGTGCATCCCTAATACAATAGCATCTAACTGTTCGGATATTTTCTCAGGAAACCAACCAAATGTTTTCGGCAATAAACCTTTAGCGTCTAATCTAGATTTTGAAGGTTCGAAAATAGTATCATCGCTGCCTGTTACTTGATATCCTTTATTATGAAGCGCTAAGGCTAAATTGTGCATGGCCGAGCCGCCAATGGCTATAAAATGTACGTTCATGTGCTGATTTTGAATGTTTCAAAGATACTTTTTTGAGATGAATTGCTGAAACGTTGCTTCGGAAAATTGTTTGATTTTTTTATTGAAACATTTCATAAAAAAATAAGCTACAAATTCAATCAATTTATTAAGAATAGAACTTCATTTCAGCCTTCATATGAAAGCTATAAAATCATTCTTCCGAAGATAAAAAAACCATTATTAATGTTGATTTACAGTATTACAAACACAACTCAGAAAATTAAACCTATCTATTTCTCCAGAAAAATGGTGTAAATAAAATTAGCACTGTAAACAGTTCTAAACGCCCAATAAGCATTAAAAATGCCGACCACCATTTTGCTAATGGCGGTAAAGCTGAATAGTTATTTACAGGTCCAAAATCGCCTAATGCAGGCCCTACATTCCCGAGACTAGATGCCGCCAAACCAATTGCTGCATCAAACTGAATTCCGAACATAGAAAACACTAGAGCTCCAATAATGAAAGACAGCATATAGAGAATAAAGAAGCCTAAAACATTAAATACGATATCTCCAGAAACCGCACGTTTATTGTAACGAACCGGTAAGATAGCATTAGGATGCAAGGTGCGCTTAAACTCTAAAAACCCATTTTTTATTAATATTAAATGGCGCACAACTTTAACTCCACCAGATGTACTTCCGGCTGACCCACCAAGAAACATAAGTCCGAAAAAGAAAACCACTAAAAATGGTGACCACAGCGTATAATCTGCTGACACAAACCCTGTTGTTGTTATTACTGAAAGCACTTGAAAAAGTGCATGTCTAAAAGAACTTTCGGCCTTTCCCCAAACCATTGGGTGGTCTATTGTAGATATGGAAGCATCGGCTTGAAAATAAATAATTAGAGCTGCTATGGCTGTGAATATGATTATGAATTTACTATAAAGTTTAAACTCTTCATCGGCTATAATTTTTTGAACTTTTCCTTTAAAAGCAAAGTAACTCAGTACAAAATTCACACCTGCTAAAAACATAAACAGAATTATGATGTATTGTATTATAGGCTGATCATTCCAATAAGCTACACTAGCATTTTTAGTTGAAAACCCACCTGTAGAAAGCGTACACATGGCATGGTTAATAGCATCAAAAAACGACATTCCTGCTAAGTTTAGCAGTAAAGTTTCAGCGGCCGTATACCCAAAGTAAATAAGCCACAAACGCTTTGCTGTATCTGTAATTCTTGGATGTAATTTATCGGCACTTGGCCCAGGAGCTTCGGCTGCAAAAAGTTGCATACCACCAATACCAAGCAATGGCAAAATAGCAATGGCGAGTACAATAATACCCATACCACCAATCCAGTGCGTTAAACTTCGCCAAAACAACACGCCTTTTGGTACAGCTTCAATATCATTTAAAATAGATGCTCCGGTTGTTGTATAGCCAGACATGGTTTCGAAAAACGCATCAGTAAAACTAGGGATAGCTCCAGTAAACACATAAGGTAAAGCACCACAAAGCGACATCATAACCCAGCCAAAAGTTACCACAATATAACCTTCGCGTTTGTTCATTTCCTTATTATGATTTCTGGTTAAAACCATAGAAACCACACCAATAATTACTGTAGCAATACCGGCTAAAAAGAGCTCGAAAGTAACACCATCTTTATATAGTAAACTCACTAATGCCGACAGTAACATAAAGCCACCGTTAAACAAAAGCAACAGACCTAAGAAATGAAAAATGATTTTGTAATTTAATTTCATTTGGAAATATATTGTTGATTATATAAAACCCAACTTAATAGGTTTTATACATTTTAGCGAAATAATTTTTCGACACCTTTTATAGATTGTAATAAACTACAAACTACTACGCGGTCTCCTGCTTGTATTTTAAAATCTCCCAAAGCAATAACTCCCAATCCGTCACGAATAACACCGCCAATAATGGCAGAGCGTGGAAAGTCCACATTTTTAATCACTTTATTACAAATGGCCGATGTAGGTTTTACCTCAAACTCTAGAAGCTCTGCATTCATGTTACTAAGCTTCGTCATGGCAACCACTTCACCTTTTCTGATGTATCTAAAAATATTATTTGCCGCTAGTAATTTTTTATTAATTAAAGTTTCGATACCTATGGAGTGCGATAATTCAAAATAATCCATATTCTCGACTAGCGCTACCGTTTTTTTAACACCTTTAGATTTAGCCACTAAACAAGTCATGATATTGGTTTCGGAATTTTTCCCAACCGCAATAAACGCATCCATGTCTCCAATATTTTCTTCTTCGAGCAAATCTACTTTTCGACCATCACTATGCAGCACTAAAACCTTTGGTAACTCGTCAGCAATATCGAAAGCTCGTTCCTTATCTTCTTCTAAAAGTTTTACATTAAACCCTTTATCAGAAAGCGATCTGGCCGTTTTAAAACCGATTTGACTTCCGCCTAAAATCATTACATTTTTAATAACTCTATTCGGTTTTCCGGTGAGTCTACATAACTCTTCGTTTCCTCCTTTAGAAGTTATAAAAACTACATGATCGCCACGTTTAAATTTGGTATCTCCACGCGGAATAATAGTAAATTGCGTTCCAAAACGCTGTATAGCAATAGGCACAAAGTGAAGCTCAGGAAATATTCTAGCAGCTTCTTTTACTGTTTTACCAACAAAAGATGCCGAGCTTCTTAGGGTTAAACCAATCATGGTTAATGCCCCATTTTCAAACTCGTAAGTATCATTAAATGACGATTGTTTAAGTGATAATTCAATTTCGGAAGCTGCTAAAGCTTCGGGAGAAATTAATTCATCAATACCAAATTTGGTAAACCCAACCTCATCTTTATGACGTATAAATTCTGTATTTGAAATTCTAGCGATGGTACGTTTCGAGCCTAATTGTTTCGCCAATACACAAACCGTAATATTGGTGGTTTCGCTTGCTGTAACCGCAATTAGTAAATCGCTTGCCTCTACCCTAGCTTCTTTTAAAATAGCAATAGAAGTGGCATCTCCCTTAATAACTCTAATATCCAAATGCGTATCTGCGTAAGCTAAACTGTCTTTTTGGGTATCTATTAAAGTGATTTCTTGAGACTCGTATGATAGGAGTTTTGCTAGATGAAATCCAACTTCGCCAGCTCCTGCTATAATTATTTTCATTTGTAATTCTTCATGATAAAGTGCTGCAAAGATAGTGCAAAATTAATATTAGTTATTTAAAATGAAACTTTATAACAGAATACGAACCTATTTAAAATCTGCATTATAAAACTAAATGTAGCTTATTAATACCTATAAATTTAATAAATTTGACACTGTAAAACAGTATAACCTGCTTTTCACTTTTAAGCACACATTATAAAGTAGAAATAAATTATGTAGGTTTGCCAAAAAAATAAAGATTTGTCGAAAATTAAACCATACAAAGACAGCGATTTAGGTAAAAAAGAACAAGTTACCCAAATGTTTGATACCATTTCTGGAGATTACGACGGCTTAAACCGTGTAATTTCTTTTGGAATTGATATTAAATGGCGCAAAAAAGTTGTTAAAATAGTAAAGAATGCTAATCCTGATAGTATTTTAGATGTTGCTACAGGTACTGGAGATTTAGCTATTAACTTAGCAGAAACAAATGCTAGCAGAATTGTTGGTTTTGATATTAGTAGCGGCATGCTAGAAATTGGAAAAACAAAAGTAACAAAAAAGGCTTTAGACTCTAAAATTGAAATGATTTTGGGTGATAGTGAAAGCATGCCTTTTGAAGACAATAGCTTTGATGCCATAACGGTAGCCTTTGGTGTTCGTAATTTTGAATCGCTTGAAAATGGTTTAAAAGAAATCTATAGAGTGCTAAAACCTAACGGTACTTTTGTTATTTTAGAAACCTCTATGCCAGACAAAACGCCTTACAAACAAGGTTATAATTTTTACACTAAAAACATTTTACCACTTATCGGAAAAATGTTTTCTAAAGATAGAAGTGCGTATAAATATTTATGCGAATCGGCATCTGTTTTTCCTTATGGAGAAGCTTTGAACAATATTTTACGTAAAATCGGGTTTATAGATGTTGAAGATTTGCCACAAACTTTAGGTGTGGCCACAATTTATAAATCGAGTAAGTAATAATATGAAGCAGGTTTTTGCATTATTAGCATTTTTATTTGTAATCCAAACATCGAGTGCACAGCTTTTCAAAAAAGAAAAGATAACCTACGATGCCAACCAAGGACGTGGTTCTACGGAATACAAACTATTGCGTTGGGGTTATTTTCTAGGTTTTAACAATTACGATTTCAACTTTGATTACAATCAAGATTTACAAGATGTTTATGTAAAAAGCACTACCGGTTTTAATGTTGGTTTAATAGGAAACTTAAGAATTAACAAGTTTTTAGACATCCGTATAGAGCCAGGTTTACTAATTACTACTAGAGAATTAAATTACAGCCCAACTTATTTTGTAGATGCAGAGCCTCGAACTAGCGATTTAACTCGCGAAGTAAAATCGACTTATATTCACATTCCGTTATTACTTAAAGTTTCTACCAAACGTATTAACAACTTTAAACCTTTTGTTGTTGGCGGATTCTCTACTGCATTAAACCTTTCGAGTAACCAAGACAACCCAAACGATAATAAAAACGGACAATTCCGTACTATTAAAAACTCTTTATTCTACGAATTAGGTTTTGGTATCGATTTCTATTTGTACAACTTTAAATTCACACCATCCATTCGAGGTGTATTTGGCTTAAACGACGAGTTGGTTAGAGATGAAGATCCAAACAGCCCATGGACTAGTAATATTAATAGCATGAAAAGTCGTGGTGTTTTTATCAACTTCACGTTTCAGTAGGAATACGGATTGAGTATTTCTATTGCTGGCAACAATATGACAAAACCCAAAGATAACAGGAAACAAAATCGGTTTTTGATTATATTCCCAATTCTGACAATATTCGGAATTGGAATTACTGCCTCTATATTTACAACCTCTGAAACGAATAATAATTATAGTTTAGATGGCATAAGAAATAAAATAAAAGATTCTATAAAAGTTTCCGAATTAAATGGTACTACAAGTAGGTGGGTAAGGAAAAACGCAACGGAATCCGAACTTCTTAAACTGACGGAATATCCAAACGGAATAGTAAAAGCAATCGCTTACGAAGGTCTTTTAAGAAAAAAAGAGTTTGCACAAAAAACTGAATTAATATTAAGAGCAATTAATGACACAACCTACATTATAGACAATCAATCACGTTGTGTAATGAATGTAAACATTCGCGAATATATTGCGCAAAACGTTTTATTGATTGACGACGAAATTCCAATACCTGAAAGATTACCGGATTTTGGTTTAACCAAAATAGAAAAAGAAAAAATTCTGACTGAATTTAGAAAGTTACGAGTTAAAAAAAAAGCAAACAAAATGTTTTAACGATTTGCTAAAAACTAACCACGTCTAAACTCACTTATCAAAATTGAAGTTGCTGTAGCCACATTCAAACTCTCTGTAGCTTGTAAATCGCCAAATCTTGGGATACTGATTTTTTCAGTAATTAAAGCTTCTACGGCTTTCGATACACCATTAGCCTCATTCCCCATCACTAAAACACCATGTTGTGGTAATTGTTTTTTATAAACATTTTCACCATCCATAAAAGCACCAAAAACAGGCAGATCAGTATCTTTTAAAAAGGTTTCTAAATCTACATAACTAATATTCACCCTCGTAATTGAGCCCATAGTAGCTTGTATCACTTTTGGGTTAAAACAATCTACGGTAGCTTTACTACACACCAATTGTTTTATACCAAACCAGTCGCAAAGTCTAATAATAGTTCCTAAGTTTCCCGGGTCGCGAACATCATCTAAAGCCACTATAAGTCCTTTGGTTTCAACAGGTGTTTGTTCAGGAATTTTAAAGACTGCTAACGCTGTATTAGGCGTTTTCAAGAAACTAATACGCTTTAAATCGGTTTCAGAAATTAAAACTTCATCTTTGGCATCAATATTGAACGATTCCGTCGTATATAATGCATGAAGCTCTAAATTAGACGCCAATAATTCTTTTATTGTTTTAACACCTTCAACAACAAAAAAACCAAGGTCTTGTCTATATTTTTTTTGCTTTAAACTCGTTATTAATTTTATCTGGCTTTTACTAAGCATGCCTTTTTCTAATTTTTTGATAAAGAAAAAGAAAATATTAGTAACAATAGCCTAGACATTAATTTTTCAGTTGAAAAAAATGTATTTTTGAACGCGTAACGCATATTTTAATTAATTTTTCAGTTGAGACATACTGTAAACAGATTTAACCAAAATTTAAGGACTAGTACATTTGAAACTTCAATTCAAAACCATATTAATTTTACTAGGCGGCTTTATATGTATTACTGCATGTAATAGCTTAAAGCGTGTTTCTGATGATGAGCACGTACTTTCAGAAAACACTATTCTTGTTAATGGCGAGAAAGAAAGTAACGAAACCTTAAACAATTTACTTTATCAAAAACCAAATACTAAAATTCCGTTTTTAGGTGTACCGCTGCGTTTACATATTTATAATTTAGCTCGCCCGAATATAGATTCTATTATAAATGCAAATTTAAATAGACGCCCAAAGAAGAAAGAGCGTTTAGAAAATTTTCTTTCTAAAAAACAATTGGATAAATTTCTTGAATCTAAAAGAGATTTTAATGCATGGCTTAAAAAAACCGGAGAGGCACCTGTACTTGTTAATGAATTAAAAACACAAAAATCTGTAACTCGATTAAACAGCTATTATATTAATAACGGTTGGCTAGATGTAAAAACCGATTACGAGATTACCAAAACCGACGATAAACGCGCTAAGGTTGCATATAAAGTTGAAACAGGAAAACCTTTTTTAATAGATACCATTACCGAGAATATAAAATCGCCAATTATCGACACCATCTATCAAAAGATAAAAAAGGATGCGTTAATAAAGAGTAACGAACAATATAAAACCGTTAATTTTGAGCAAGAGCGCGAACGCTTGGCTACCATAATTAGAAACTCGGGAGTTTACCATTTCTCTCAAGACTACATTACCATGGATATTGACACCATTGGTACTAATAAAAAAATGAATGTTGGTATTAATATTTTAAATCGTGCTATTCGAAACCAAGATTCTATAACGCGTGTTCCTTTTAAAATATACACCATTAGAGATGTAAATATTATCACCGATTATTCTTTTGAAAACAGAGGTAAACCATTTCTAGATTCTATAAAATACAATGGTTATAATATTTATGCTTACGATAAAATAAAATATAGACCACGTGCACTTACCGATGCCATGTTCACGAATGCAGGTACTATTTTCAAAGATTTAGATAGAACCAGAACCTACAGACACCTTAACGAGCTACGTACCTTTAAATACCCTAACATTGAGTATTACGAGCATGAAGATAATACCTTAACAGATACTATACGCTTAACTCCTTTAAAGAAATTTAATTTTGGCTTTAGTGCAGATGTGTCTCAAAGTAATATTCAGAATTTCGGATTTTCATTAAACCCAAGTTTACAGATAAGAAATATATTTAGAGGTGCAGAAACCTTCCAAATATCTGGTATTGCCTCTATTGGTTCTTCCAAAGACAAAAACAATATAGACGATCCATTTTTTGATATTAACGAATATGGTCTCGATTTAAAACTAACCATACCTAGGTTATTTTCTCCATTTTATACCGAGCGTATTATTCCAAAATATATGTCGCCTAGTACAAATATTAGTTTATCGTCTACAAGCCAAACCAATATTGGTTTAGACAAAGAAACTTTTAGCGGTGCTTTCAATTTTAATTGGCAACCAAATAAAAAAGTTACTAACCGATTAGATATTTTTAATATTCAATATATTAATAACCTAAACATAAAAAATTACTTTAGAGTTTATACCACATCGTTTACAACCCTAAACAATATTGCACAGGAGGTGGGTTATGTTGGCCCAGATGAAGAATTAAACATTCCTAATTCTGATAACCCAAACAACCAAGCCGATGAGTTTATAGCCTATGCTCTAGCAGACACAACACCTACAGAATTATCTACAGACCAAGTATCTACCATACAAGCTATAGACGAGCGTAAAACGCGTTTAACAGAAAACAACTTAATACTATCATCTAGTTTCAGTTTTACAAAAGATGGTAGAACTAATATTTTTGACGAAAATTTTTCAATCTTTAAATTTAAAGTAGAATTAGCAGGAAATATATTAGCAAGTACGGCTGATTTAATAGGGCTTCAAAAAGATTCGCAAGACAGGTACGAGCTTTTAGACGTGGCCTTTTCTCAATATATAAAAACAGAATTCGATTATACTAGACACTGGAGTTTAGGAAATAAAAACGTATTGGCTATGCATAGTTTTTTAGGTATTGCTGTACCTTACGGAAACTCGACAAGTATACCTTTTTCTAAAAGTTTCTTTGCCGGAGGACCAAATGATAACCGAGCTTGGACAGCATATAGCTTAGGACCAGGAAGCTCGCAAACCACAAACGAATTTAACGAAGCCAACCTTAAACTTGGTTTAAATCTTGAACATCGTTTTAATTTATTCGGAAATCTAAACGGTGCATTTTTTGTTGATGCTGGTAATATTTGGAACGTATTTGACGATGTAGAAACAGAAGGAGCCACTTTTGATAATTTTAGTTCCCTAAAAGATATTGCCATCGGTTCTGGTCTAGGTTTACGTTACGACTTTAGCTTTTTTGTTTTCAGGTTCGATGTTGGTTTCAAAACTTACAACCCTGCCAACGAAACACAAAACCGTTGGTTTAACGAATATAATTTCACCAATGCCGTATATAATATAGGTATAAACTACCCGTTCTAAACATCTTTTTCTTCACGTTTTCACTATAACGTTTTAGTATTATTTTAGCACTTTCAGCGGTGTAAATCTCAGTTTTTTATTTAAAAATTGATTACTTTTGGTAACTTAGTAATTAATAATAAATAAATTAAAATGGGACACAATATAAAACCAGGTGTAGCTACAGGCCTAGAAGTACAAGCAATTTTTAACCATGCAAAAGCAAACGGTTATGCTTTACCAGCAGTAAACGTTATTGGATCGGACACTATTAATGGTGTTTTAGAAACTGCAGCAGAATTAAATGCTCCAGTAATTATTCAATTTTCTAATGGTGGTGCGCAATTTAACGCAGGTAAAGGTTTAAGCAACGACGGTCAAAAAGCAGCTATTGCAGGTGCTGTTGCAGGTGCAAAACATGTACATACTTTAGCAGAAGCTTATGGTGTTCCAGTAATTTTACATACCGATCACTGTGCTAAGAAATTATTACCTTGGATCGACGGTTTATTAGACGCTAGTGAAGTGCACTTCAAAGAAACTGGAAAATCTTTATTCAGTTCTCACATGATTGACCTTTCTGAAGAGCCAATCGAAGAAAACATCGAAATCTGTAAAACATACTTAGAAAGAATGTCTAAAATGGGCATGACTTTAGAAATTGAATTAGGTATTACAGGTGGTGAAGAAGATGGCGTAGACAACTCTGATGTAGACGACTCTAAATTATACACACAACCAGAAGAAGTAGCTTACGCTTACGAAGAATTAAGTAAAGTAAGTCCTCAATTTACAATTGCAGCAGCATTTGGAAATGTACACGGTGTTTACAAGCCAGGTAACGTTAAATTAACTCCGAAAATCTTAAAAAATTCTCAAGAGTTTATTACAAAAAAATATGGTGTTGAAGAAAACCATATCGATTTTGTATTCCATGGTGGATCTGGATCTACAGTAGAAGAAATTAGAGAAGGTATTAGCTACGGTGTAATTAAAATGAATATTGATACAGATTTACAATATGCATTCATGGAAGGTATCCGTGATTATATGGGTGGAAAATCTGAATATTTAAAAGCTCAAATCGGTAATCCTGACGGGGCCGATTCTCCAAACAAGAAATTTTACGATCCAAGAGTTTGGTTACGTGAAGGTGAAAAAACCTTTGTAGCTCGTTTAAAGAAAGCTTTTGAAGATTTAAACAACGTAAACACTCTATAATTATAGAATGTTTTACAACATATATTAAGGCTCTGCATATAGCGGAGCCTTTTTTTGTATATTATACTCTAAATCAAAAAATTAAAGGATAAAAGTCAATAAAATCACTTGGGCGTTACCACAAAATTAAAAAAAGGTTTAATTTTGCCGCCAGGCTTTCCGCTGTATCTTTTTATTTTTACTTAAAATTGCTTTGCATTTCAAATAAAAACAAATAGGATGCCGCATCAATCCTTAACGCAGTTAACGGCTTAATATTAAAGCTTTAAACTTTAAAACACACATTACTATGTCTTGGTTTAAAAGAAAAACAAAAGGTATTACTACAACTACGGAAGAGAAAAAAGACACTCCAAAAGGACTGTGGTACAAATCTCCAACAGGTAAAATTGTAGATGCCGAAGAATTAGAAAAAAACTTTTACGTAAGTCCAGAAGATGGATATCACGTTAGAATAGGAAGTAAAGAATATTTTGAAATCCTTTTTGATGATAATAAATTTAAAGAACTAGATAAAAACCTAGACTCTAAAGATCCATTAAAATTCGAGGATACTAAAAAATATCCAGACCGCTTAAAAGCCGCTCAAGAAAAAACAAAACTTAAAGATGCCGTACGTTGTGCTGTTGGTAAATCTAAAGGAAAAGATTTAGTAATAGCTTGTATGGATTTTGCTTTTATTGGAGGTTCTATGGGTAGTGTTGTAGGAGAGAAAATTGCACGTGCTGCAGATTACGCATTAAAAAACAAATTACCATTAATGGTTATTTCTAAATCTGGAGGAGCTAGAATGATGGAAGCTGCATTATCATTAATGCAATTAGCTAAAACATCTGTTAAGCTTGCACAATTAGCCGATGCCGGTTTACCATACATATCTTTATGTACAGACCCAACTACGGGAGGCACAACAGCATCTTTTGCTATGCTAGGTGATATCAACATAGCCGAGCCTGGTGCGTTAATTGGTTTTGCAGGACCTAGAATTGTGAGAGATACTACTGGAAAAGAATTACCAGAAGGTTTTCAAACTTCGGAATTTTTACTAGAACATGGTTTCTTAGATTTTATTACTCTAAGAAAAGATTTAAAAGATAAAGTAAATCTATATGTAGATTTAATTACAAATCAACCATTAAGATCATAAACTAAAAAAGCGAGCCAAATGGCTCGCTTTTTTTTTATACTACATCAATCTTAATATCATCTTTTAAGCTGAGAGAAACCCTTTAAACGGCTTTCTTAAGGGATACAGAGAACTCTGTACCTTTTCCTAATTCACTTTTCACATCAATTTTACCTCCAAGTGATTCAATATGGTTTTTGGTAATAAATAATCCAACACCCCGCGCATCTTTATGTTTATGAAATGTTTTATACATTTTAAAAAGTTGATCTCCATGCGTCTTCATATCAATCCCTAAACCATTATCTTTAAAAGTGATTACAATAAAATCCTCATTTATTTCACTGCATAAAAACACCTCTGCAACTCTATCTTTAGCACTATATTTTAGAGCATTGGTTAAAAAATTTAAAATAATACTATCTAAAAAAGCTGGTATAGCTAAAACTGAATGTTGAGGATCTACATTATTCTCAATTTTACATTTTATATTTTTAGCTAAACCACTAACATTGTATATGGCCTTATTACAATATTCATGAAGGTTTAAAGATTTAATCTCCTCTTTATTCATTGATTTTATTTTAGCCACTTCACTTAAGTGAGATACCGTATCATTTAAGTTTTTTATAGATTTTTTTAAATACTCAAAATTCTCGCTTTTACAAGCATTAACAGTCCCTTCTTCGGCTAATATAAAACCAACTAATGTATCTAAATTAGAAGTGTGTGTTCTTAAATTATGTGTAACAATATCTGCAAAATTTGATAACCTATTATTTTGCTCTTTACTTAAGTCTAGTAAAATTTTCAGCTCCTCTTGATCCGATTTTTGTTGAGAGATATCATGTATTTCAGAAATAAAATACTCGGGTTCATCCTTATCATCTCTTACTAATGACACCGAAAGCCTTACCCAAACAATAGATCCGTTTTTATGAAAATAGCGCTTCTCAATAGTATAATTAGAAATATCGCCACGAAGTAAAGCGCGCATAGCACCTAAATCTTTATTAAGATCCTCTTTATGGGTAATATCTTGAAAGGTTTTTGTGTAGAGTTCTTCCTTTGAATACCCCAAATATTTCACGATACTATCATTAACTTTAATCCACTCACCGCGCATACCAACTATGGCTAAACCGCCCATGGCATAATTAAAAATGTTCTCAAATAGTTTATGTCTTGAAAAACTAATAGCCATAAAATGCACGTTAATTTATACAAGGATAAAAGTTAAATGTTTTTTTTTAATTACCGAAAGAAAAAACCAACTAATATCGTAATTTACTTACATAATGTGTTTTACCCAAGATTTCACTTACCAATTTTTTAATTTAATATATAAACAACATAAAAAACGAGCTATCTTCAAAAGGAAAACAGCTCGTTTTTTTATAGTCAAATTTGGTGTTAGAATTAATTCTTACCAGGTTTTTTATCTACTTTATGCAATGGTGCCACACTTGGGTCTACCGCCTTAACATTGGTTCCTCCACTTACAATAATAAACTTAGATCTACGGTTACGCTGATGCTCTTCTTCAGTACAGTTATTTGTATTAGCATCATCACAGTTATTTAATAATTGATCTTCACCGTAACCAATAGCACTCTCTATACGTGCTTTTGCAATACCTCTAGTGTATAAATAGTATTGTGTAAACTTAGCTCTTTTATCAGACAACGACCTGTTGTAAGATTTAGAACCGCGACTATCGGTGTGCGATTCAATTTTAATAATCATATCAGAATGATTATTCATTACTGTAACAATCTTCTCCAATTCATACTCTGCATCGTCTCTAACGATGTATTTATCAAAGTCGAAGAAAATTGGGTTAATCACAATTTCATTTCCAACAATTAATGCTTTCAATACTAAATCTGCCTGATTTACCTTCCCTCTTTCAGAATTGGTTACAACAGTTTCTTGATCTGAAACATAATCTAATTTAGATCCTATAATAGTATACTCACTATCGCAAGCAACTTTGGCAAACGTATAATTTCCGCCAACATCACTAAGTACTTCTTTCAAAACTTTACCACTTGCATCAATTAATTTAACTGTTGCTTCCGGCAAAATTGAATTACTTAAACTGTCGGTTACAACACCAACAACACTTTGTAAACATGGCGATGTAGAACCAAAGCTATAAACATCATCATCTCCCTTACCGGTTGTTCTATTCGATGAGAAATAACCAGAATTCTCATCTTTCAATGTAAAGGCAAAATCATCCATATTACTATTAATAGACTCCCCTAAATTATAAACTTTGTTTTCTTCTTTATTATTTAAACCTGTTTTATAAATATCTAAAAGTCCAAAACCAAAACGCCCGTTAGAAGAAAAATACAAGGTATTATCTTCACTTATAAAAGGGAACATTTCCATACCCTCTGTATTAATTTCTGAGCCTAAGTTTTTTGGAATTCCATATTGATTTTTATCGATATCTAAGATTACTTTAAAAAGATCGGTCCCTCCTATTGCTCCTGGCATATCAGACACAAAGTAAAGTTCTTTTTCATCTAAACTTAAAGTAGGATGCCCAACTGAATACTCATCACTATTAAAAGGTAATTCTCTTTCGTTAACCCATTCTCCATCTTCTAAATCGGCCCTGTATAATTTTAAATTTGTAGTCTTATCCTTTGCTTTTCTTAATTTTTTACCGTGATAATTATCTCTAGTAAAAAACATAGTTTTTCCATCTTTACTAATTACTAAAGTCGCCTCGTGATACTTTGTATTTACATCTCCTTTTAGATAATCCAACTCACTTAGCTGTGTATCTTCTCCAATATTACCTTTGTAAACATTTAAAAAAGGCTGACGGTTCCACTTATATATTTTTTTACTTTTTCCAGAAAATGGTTGTGTTGAAAAAACAAAAAGCGAACTATCTTTTACAAAGCCATTAAAATCTGAATAGCTTGTATTTATATCTAAGTTCGTTATATTATTATAGGTTATATTGTTTTCATCTTCTACCAAACCTAATAACACCTGTTTTGCTCTAACATCATCTTTCTCTAAAAGTGCATACTGAGAAAACATCTCTTTAGCTAACTCCTTTTCGCCTAAAGCATTTAGCGTTAATCCGTATTTATAATAATATTCGCTATCTAACTGTACTTTATATTTATCGAAAAGTAACGCATACCAAAATTGTGCTTCCGTTACATCTGCGTTGTTATAATAAGAATCTGCTAAGCGTTGCAGGGTAACTTGTGAAGAGTCACCTTTTTTAACTATGTCTCCATATAATTGGGCAGATTTAACATAGGCGAATTCATTAAAATAGCGCTCTGCTACAATTTTACTTTGACCAGACATACCAGAAAAAGCAAAGCAAAAACCTATAATTAATAGTATCTTAATTTTGTTCATAATATAATTTTTAGAAGAATCTTGGAGATTTAATTTTTCCTTGTCTTAAGATATTGAATCTTAACATAATTTCGTGCGATCCGCTTGTGTACTCATTTATTGGAGTTGTTGCATAATCATAAGCATACCCAACAAATAATTCGGGAGATATTTGAAAACCAGCCAAACCACTAACAGAACCATTCCATCTATAGGCTAAACCTAAAGTTAGCTTTTCATTAAACAAAAAGTTAGCAGAAAGATCTACCGATATTGGGGCACCGGAAACACCTTTTCCTAAAAAAGCTGGTTTAAACTTTAAATTCTCACTTAAGTCGAACACATATCCACCTATTAAAAAGACATGCAAGCGCTCTTCTGCGACACTTTGAATAAACTCATCATAATGCTGTGAGCTAATAATATTGGGAACCGAAAGCCCTAAATACCATTTGGTATCATGATGATAAAAAATTCCACCACCTATAGAAGGTAAAAACTTAGAATCTATATTCTCTAAATTAGGATCGTTCATTTGTTCGGCCGTTCCTTTAGAAAAATCAACATCTAAAAATCTAACACCGGCTTTAATACCAAATGATAAATTAGTCTCTAAGCCAACAGGAATGGTGTATGAAAAATTCCCGTCCAAATAAACTTCGTTAGATGGGCCCAATTCATCTTGAATAATATTTAGACCTAAACCAACACGTTCTCCGGCCTGAGTTTCCAAACCAAATGTTATGGTTTTTGGAGCTCCATCGACACCTACCCATTGGGTACGATACAAGCCCGTGGCTGTAAAATCTCCACCCGTGCCAGCATAAGCTGCATTTACACTCATAGTATTGTACATGTACTGCGTATACTGCGGATCTTGTTGTGCTTTTGCTTCTTCTACAACAAAAGAGAAGAAGCAAAACAGCACTAAGAGTTTTAATATATTATGTTGTATTTCCATTTTTAATTTTTTAATAATTTACGTATTCAACTCTTATTAGTTTATGTATAACCATCCTATTCTTGGCTCATCTCCTTGTCCTAAATCTAAAACATAGTAGTAAGTTCCTACTGGCACTTTATCTTCTTCATTTACAGTTCTAGGTCCGTTTGACACACCATCCCAAGTATTATTATATCCGCTAGCAGTATAAACTTCATATCCCCATCTGTTATAAATTTTCAAGGTGTTTTTTGGATAATTCTCAATACAATCAATAGTAAAGTAATCGTTAATTCCATCTACATTATGAGGAGTAAATGTACTATACACCTCTATACATGTTGTTGAAAGTACAACTCCTAAAGTAACTTCATCAGAATCGTTAGCATCATATAAATCTACTTGATCTACACTTAATACAGTCGCTACGTTTGTATAATCTGTAGCGTTTAAAACTTTAACTGTAATTTCTAATAATTCTACACCGTTGTACTCTAAGGCATCTATTGACCATAAGCCAGAAGCTTCATCATAAACTCCAGATGTTGTTAAGTGAGAAATATATTCGTATCCACTTGGCAATACATCTTCTATTACAATGTTAGTTCCATTTTGAGGTCCAAAGTTTTGAGCAGTGATTGTAAAAGTCACTTCATCATTTACAAGAGCAGACTCTACGCTAGCTTCTTTTGTTACCCCAATATCCGATGCTGGCTCTAGAGTATTTACATCTATACAATCTACACAAGTTGGATCTGGATCCATAGTATCACTTGTTACAGTTACTGCATTGATTAAATCTCCTGTAAACTCAAATGGCACACTTAACGTAACTGTGTAAGTTATTGAATCCCCATCTAAGAATAAATCGATTGTATCAGTCAATGCTCCCGTTCCACTTGTTCCGTTATCTCCAACCCATGTGGCATCAATAATACCTACTGGTAATGGATCGCTAACTATTACATTAGCCGCATCACTTGGACCATTGTTGGTTACAGTAATTGTATAAACTACATCTGTACCTGCTATATAAGTTGCTTCTCCATCATCTTTTACAGTTACAATATCTGCCATTGGAATTGGTAATACTGTTACTGTTGGACCATCTGGTTCTCCATCACCTTCAACATCTGTTGTATCCGTATCATTAGGATCATCTGATATATCAGTTACTGGGTTTCCATAAGGATCGATTCCGTTTGCTGTTGCTGTATTTTCAATACGACCTGCAGCAATATCTGCATCTGTAATTTTGTAATCGAATGTATATACACCTACTTGACCAGGGAATAATAATGGCGACACTATTGGTGCATCTATAACCCCTAACATAGTATCGGTAACTGTAATGCCTTCGATAACTGCATTTCCTGTATTCACTACAGTAAATGTATAAGTAATTGTATCACCTTCTTCAACAACACCGTCACGCCCTATATCAATGGTTGCGGTTTTTCTCAATTCTATTTGTGGACTTGTTAATGGTGTTACTGTACAATCTGGACACGTTGGATCGTATGCTGGATGCGACGGACCAACTGGCGTTGGATCTTCTGACTCATCGCTAACTGGACCTTCACTTGTTGTTCCATTTGCTGTTGCTACGTTGTACACAACTCCTGCATCTAAATCTGCTTGAGTAAGTGCATATTCATAAGTTACCGTTCCTGTAGATCCAGGTGTTAAATCTGCTGGCGAAACCGATAAACCTGTAACCCCTAGTTTTGCATCATCAACAGTTAATCCTGTTACATCAATATTTCCTGTGTTTCTAACAGTAAATGTATAAGTAATAATTTCTCCTACTTCTACAACATTATCTCCATCGGCATCAGCATAAACTCCATCTTTAGTTAATTCTAAATAAGGACTTCTTAACAATGTTACTGTTGGACCATCTGCTTCACCATCGCCTTCTATATCTGTTGTGTTCGTATCATTAGGATCATCTGATATATCGCTTACTGAATCTCCATAAGGATCTGTTCCATTTGCAGTTGCTGTATTTTCAATTCTTCCTGCTAAAATATCTGCAGCAGTAATAGCATAATCAAACTCAATTGTTCCTGTTTCCGTAGGGTCTAATGTTCCTGATATTATCGCTAAATTAGATACACCTAGCATAACATCTGAAACTGTAATATTACTTACTGTAACATCTCCTGTGTTTTCAACAGTAAATGTATATGTAATAATATCACCTTCATTCACACGTCCGTCTGTTCCTTTATCTACAACTGCCGTTTTTAACAACTCAATCATTGGATAAACATTTGGATTTACTGTGATATAAACCGTTGCTTGATCACAGGCTTGTGGCACTCCATTATCACAAACTTCATATACAAAACTATCTGTTCCGCTAAAGTCTGGGTTTGGTGTGTAAACAAACGTACCATCAGGATTTAATACTAATGTTCCGTTCTCAACACCAGTAACTGGTATTGTATTTACAGTTGGTGTATCTCCTTCTGGATCGGTATCATTATCTAATACGCTACCTGCGATATCCATATTTGGGTTACCGTTATAAGCATCATCATTAGCATAGGTATCATTATCTATTCCGTTTGATGGATCTACAGTTACAGTTACCGTAGCTGTATCACAAGCTTGTGGACTACCTGTATCGCAAACCTCATATGTGAATGTATCTTCACCTACAAAACCAGCATCTGGTGTATAAGTAATAGTTCCATCTGCATTTTCTACTATCGTTCCGTTTACCGGATCTGTAACTGATCCTGGAGTAATATTTAGCGCATCACCTTCCGGATCGATATCATTTGCTAAAACAACAACATCTACTGAACCTCCTGCTTCTGTTGTTGCTGTATCACTATTCGCTATAACTTCATTCACTCCTGTATTTGGATCGGCTAAAACTTTGATAGTTACCGTAGCTGTATCACAAGCTTGTGGGAAACCATCATCACATATTGTGTATATGAAAGTATCTGTTCCGGTGAAACCTTCAGCTGGTGTGTAAACATAATCACCATTTGGACTCATAACTATAGTTCCGCCTTCTGTACTTAATGGACTATAATCAGACACTGTTTGTATATCACCTTCAGCATCGATATCATTTGTAATCACATTTCCATTTACTGCAACATCTTTAAATGTATTATTTAAATCATTGATAGCATCTGTTGTTACCACAATATAAGTAATTGTAACCGTCGCATCATTAGATTGATTGCCATCATTATCTTCTACATTATAACTGATAACTGTTGGGTCTTCTGTAAATGTTGTTAATGGTGTGAAAGTGATTGCTCCTGTAGTTTCATCTACACTCCATGTTCCTTCGTTTGGTACTGCGAAACTTGTAATGTCGCCATTAGCATCCGTTACGATACTTGTTGCGCCTACTGGTGCTACTAAACTTACCGTTGTTGCATCTAATTCTCCATCAGGATCTGAATCTGCTAAACCACCATTTGCTACTAATGGGTCGATGGTTACTGCGCCGCCTACATTGGCTAAGCTCGAATCATCCTCTGCTGTTGGTGATATAGCATCATAATCTACTGTTACTGTTGCTGTATCACTTAAACCTGTTTGGGTTTCTGTTAAGGTATACTCAATTGGAGTTGGATCATTGGTATAATTAGATGTAAATCCATCTACTATAGTTTCTGGAGTAAAAACAAGCTCACCAGTTGATGTATTATAGTTCCAAGTTCCTTCGCCTGGTACCACTAAGACATCTTGATCTCCTGCTGTGTTAGGGTCTAAATCTACTGTTGTATTTAATACTGTAGCTGTAGTTATTCCATCACCTAATAAATCATTAGATAAAATATTTATCGGTGTACTTGGTTGAGTAGTTGTATTACCTGAATTACTATCTACATTAGCTACTGGTGGCTCAATAACCACAATAGTTACTACTGCATCAGCACTACAATTTGAAGGATTTAACTCCTCACAAATATTATAGTTAATGGTATATCGTCCTGCCGGTGTTCCTGCTGGCACACTAACATCTCCTGTTAATGGATCAACTTCTGGAACTATTCCCGTTGCAGGAACTGGTCCTGAACCTCCATCAAAAAACATTCCTGATGTTAAAGTAATGTCGATTTCATTGATATCTGTTGCTACTCCATTTAGAGTATCATCACCTGTACCCCCTAATATGTTACCCAAATTAGCGTTTCCATCTTCACTAAGCACCGGGCTTGCAGTATAATCATCATTTGTAGCAACTATTGCTGGTGCCTCTACGACTACAGTTACTGTTGCATTACTACAATTACTTGAATTTCCTATTTCACAAATAGTATATGGAATAGAATATGTTCCTGCTGGTGTTCCTGCTGGTACACTTACATCTCCAGACGCACTAATAATTGGAGCTGTTCCTGTAATTGGATTACCATTTACAGTTGCAGGTGTTGGGTACGTTATCGCTACATCTGCCGTAGTAACAGGATCTCCATTTAAAGAATCGTCTCCTGTACCAGTTAATATATTTCCTAGGTTAGTATTCCCTTCGAAACCATTTACCCCTGAATAATTATCGTTTGCTGCCGCAATTACTAATGAATTAACAGAAACAGTAGCATCTAAAACATCCCCTGCTATAAGTGTATCATCGGTATAATCTCCAGAAGCTGCAGTTGTTGTATTAGTCACTGTACCACCTGCGGCTTCTGCATTAATGTTAGCTGTTATCTCTAATGAAGCCGAACTACCGCTAGCTATTTCACCTACAGTCCATAGGCCTGTAACTCGATTGTATGTTCCACTACTATTATCACTTACGTAAGCTACATTATTTGGCAATACATCTGATAAGGTCACATTCTTATCAACACTACTACCTATATTACTTACATTAATAGTAAACACAACATCTTGACCAATTGACGCCGTAGTAGGCGAAACGGATTTTGTAGTTACTAAATCTGCAACACAGTCTGTTATGGTGTACGCAATAGTTATGGCATCTGTTCTACAACCTGTAACTGTATTTTCTACGGTTGCATATATATTACCTGTTCCTGCAGGATACAACTCTGTTGATGTCCAAATACCACTTGTATTTGGTAAATTGGCAGGTGTTGTTAACGCTGCATTTTTCCAAATTTTAATAATTTCATCATCACTTAAAGTATTCCCAAATGTTACTGATAAATATTCATCTGAACAAATTTCTAGTTCACTAGAAGATATTACCGGATCTTCTATATATCCTACAGTAACATCTACTGTATCTGTAGAAGTACATCCGCCAGGACGTGTAATTTCCACTTGATATGTAAAGGTTGTTGTTGCCGCTAATTTTGGCCCTCCATAAACGAAATTTGGTTGAGCTGTTGTTGGAGCATCTAAATACGTAATATCATCAGTTGCTGTTAACCCTGTCCATACATAAGTATAATCTGGGTTATTAGGCGAACCTAATTCAACACTACTACCTGCATAAGCTTCGCAAACTGGTACATTTGAACCTCCAATACCAGTTAACACACTTGGCGACCCCATACTTACACTTGCAGGCACACAAATACAAGGATTTTCGTCTACCTTCATTACTAATAAAATATTACAAGCCTGAGTTGGAGTAGCTGTAAACTGAATACTTTCTGAAATTGATCCTCCAGCCGGTATCGCAGATGTGATAATATGACTACCTAATTCTAAATCGCCAGCATCATAAACACCATCTAGATTCACATCAAAATATGCTCCAATAGTTGCAGGTGCAGTCACCTCAACATCAGAAGTATTATCAATTGTAAAGGCTGCTGTTATTAATTCATCTAAAACAGTTACACTTCCTATTGCAGAGTCTAAATTAATAACGACTGCCGCCTTTTTGATATCTAAAGATTCGCTAGACGTACCTGTGGCAATTAAGTTACCACCACAAGATGTACCTCCACAACTAGCACCTGTATCATTTTGTATGTACGCAAGATAACTTACTGTAGCATCCTCTTCGCAATATCCCGCATCTGGTATGATATCGAATTCAAATTCAGTTTGATCTTGGTCGAACAAGCCTGAAGGGTATTTAACAATTAACTCATTAGGTGATGAACTTACATATGTTAAAACGTTAGCTCCAAGATTAACAAATGACCCATCTACATATGTTACTCCCGTTGGTAACACCACTCTTCCGTAATCAAAATCACCAGTACTAGCCCCTGGACTAGATGGTAACTCTGAGATTGTCGTAAAAATATTAATTGTTTCTTGAGATGAACAACCATCAATATGCCCTCCATCAGGATTTGCAAAATCTGGTAAAGATATTGTTGACAAAGCATCGTAAGTAGCGTCTAAGCCTATTATTTCAATTCCGTTTGATACTGACTTACTACCATTACCAACGGTTGGTTCTCCACAAGGTACATCTCCAGAAACAGTAAAAGTTAAAGGTGAATTAGAAACAAAATCACATGTTGTTTGCAATGTATACCTAACAATTACTTTTCTATCATTTACAGAAGGCCCTACAGCTCCCGTACCAGGAATACCTCCATATAGAGGAGTCATTGCTGAATGAATAATAGGAGAAACATAAGTATCACCTCCAGATATCGTGCTCACTAAGTCCTCCCAGTTATTACTACCTGCAGGATATTCGGCTTCAATCTTTGTTATACTCACTGCACTTGCTCCATTAAACAGAGTTAATGATGATTCCGGATTAATGGTTGTCGCTACTTGAGCACTACTATATTCCACATCATAAATAATAGTATCACACATTGCAAAAGGACCTACTGGCTGAGGCTCAGTTATAGTTTGCTGTACTTGGCCAGCAGCAGGTTGCAATGTTAATTGTACAGTATTATCATAACAAACCGATGACACATCTCCATAGTTTGTTGGGTATGCATCACAATCCCAACCTAAACTAAAATCTACAGGAACATCGGTACAACTAGTATAAGTTGCACTAACTCTAATATCTTTTGTTTCTCCTGCATCTAAATTACCTATTTCTACATAACTATCGTCTCCAACTTGTACAATATTTAATGGTATTGATGAAGAAGTAATATCTTCCGCCCCTACTATGGTTATATTAGAATTTGCAGGTATTTTAATCCAGTTAAAACCTACATCTCCAGTAGAAGAACTATTGTTAACTACTCTGAGATCAAAATCTGCTTCAGGACCAAACCCTACAATAATAGCACTTGATAAAGGCTGAAAAATAAAAGTTGGTTTTGTGTAATATAATCTTGCTGACGGTGTTCTTGTTAATAGTTGTTCCGGCAAAGGTGTTTCGGTATAAGCCATATGCTGAACAATACTTGTAGATGTTATAATAGGAATAGGTAATCCTTCCGAAGCATCTTTTAATTCACAACTACCTTTTACTAGTACCTGCATTCTATAACTAACAGATGATGTTTGATTCTGATCTCTGTATCCAGCCGCTCTATTTGGTGTTACCGTATAAGTATTCACTCCTGGCGTACCAAGCGCTGGAGAAATATCTAATTCTCCCGTGCTCACATAAAAATAGCCCTCATTATTATATTGCCTAACATCCAATATTTTCGCTCCATCCGGAATTGTAATTTCCGTAGATTGAATCATGGTAGTTGGTCTATATTCTCCAGTATGTAAATGTGGTGAATTTGATCGCGTATAATCATTTATAAGGTTTGCCCAAACTTCAGCACAATATTCAAATGTACTATTTGCAACTCCGTAAGATAAGTTATCAGGTCTTAAGTAAGCTACTTGATCACCCCAATCAAAACAGCTTAGTCTTTCATTTGGTATGCCATCATTATCATTATCATTTGCTACATTACTTGTACTTCCTGTTAATGTTTCATCAACATAATATCGACCTCTAAAACCTGATAAAATGTGGTATCCAAAATTAGTATAAGTATCTGTAGTAAACTTATATTTAAAATTCACTTCAAACGTGTCTTGATCCTCTATTAACCCACCAACTATAGGATCTGAAAGCGCACTCGACAAATCATAATCTAATGTATGAGTATTCCCACTAGAAGTTACAATAGGCGCGCTTACCGGTAACTCCAGTGTTGTACTGCCTCCAAATTTAGTAATTACAATAGTACCAGAAACAAACTCTATATCATTTGCTCCTGCCGTTAACCCATCTGTAGTATAATTTTGTATAAAATGTAAGTTATCTGATGATAAGCTAGACATAAACCCAGACGTTTCTACCATCATTTCATCTCCTGCTAAATATTTATCTAGTTCATAAACAGGTGAACCATCAGGATTCGTGCTTGTTAAATCTACTTTAGAAGTCATCGTATTATCTGACCAACCTGCTGTAATTCTATACGCATCTAAACCTGTAATATTTGGACCAGCACAAGGAGGATTACATGAATGTTCTATAATTGGTTCGAAGTTCCCACAATGAATATCTCTTTCAAACACTAGGTTTCCTCCAGGAGCATCGTATAATTTTAAACTGGTTTCATAAGAAATATTAATAACGCTAGTAACACCTCCTAATTCCAACTCTGTACAATTCATCACAAGAGGAAAACGTGCAAAAAAATCGCTAAACTCTCTAAGTGTAAAACCACTTAAAATATCTGTTGAAGTATAAGAAATAACATTAGTACCAGCTCCTGGTAAACCAACAATATAAGCACCATTTGTCTGACTAAATTCCGGAGGTGATCCTGCAACTAAATCTACACCTCTAGGTACTTCTATAGATACTGTAAACTCACTATCTCCGTTGGCATTAATCATAGCATGATCATTATGATTAAAATTTGAATACAAATAAGGCCTTAAAGCCACCTCAAAAGGCACAAGCTCCTCTATATCTGTATCCTGCTCAAAAACCGTAGCATTATTATAATCTCTTATAAAGTTATTATACCCTAAATCTACACCTTCAGTTGGTCTTGCAGAATCACATTGATCTTTGGTAAGCGCATCAACAAATACATGTTCCCACTGCATATAATCAAACCGGCCTGTACCACAATTATTATCTCGAGGCAAAACCTCATAATCAAATTCAATTACAAAAGAATCTCCCGGAGCAAGATCGTCATAATAATTATCTCCATCAATATCTTGCAAGCCGCCCACATCATCAACATCTACATTTATATTGGTATTTGGCAACAATGCATGAGTTGAAGTAGTGGATGTAGAAGAATTATCTGACCCCCAATCTTCCGGTGTGAACGGAACCTGAACAGTTTCACTACCTAATGAAAAGTTACTAAAAGATCTAACATTATACCTAGTAGTTCCCCAGTGCGGGTTGTTATTATAGCTAGTAGTTCCAGATTGATTATTTGAACCCAGGGCTACATTAATTAAAATATCTTTTGCAAAACCAGCAGCAGCAGTTGCTGAAGCCGTATTAGTTATTTTTAACCTGATATGGTTTACACCTGATATGTTTCGATGGTTTTCTAAAATATCAATATCTAATTCTGGATTATTGGCACCAAACAAAACATTTCCTTCTGTAATTTTTGATGATTGACAAGTCCACTCGACCTGATGTTGAATACCCGTATCTATACAATCTTTTAAAGTAAAACTCTCTTCAAAAACCAAAGACTCTCCTGCATCAAAAAAACCATTTCCATCCTCAAAACCAGGGTTTCCTCCACTATAATTAGGGTTAGATGATAAATTAATAATGTAAGTATTTGTTGTTACCCCCGCACCATCTGTACTGGTTGTACTAGGAGAAATAACATTCCCTAAATAAGAAAAAGAATAAGCGCCAACACTAGGCTCTACATTAACACTAGAACCTAATTTAACAGTATGTATTACTTCTTGAACTCCTGCATTACCTCCATTAAAATCGGTTACTTCTCTTGTATGAACAAAAGAACCTACGGTACCATTTACTGCTGTTATATTACTTATAGATACCGAAGCTGCCAATAAATCATAATTAGCTAACAAAGCATTAGTATCTGTTGCTGTTTGAACACCTGGGAAGCCTGTTTTTACATAGCTAATTTCTGCTGTATCCTTAAATGTATTTCCGTCTTCTTTATAAGTAACAGCAGCGCAACCAGCGGTTCTTTCGAAAGTAAATTGAATATAATCACCTGCATCCCATAATTCTGTTTCTATTCCATTATTGAATATAGAAAATATAGGTGCATTTAAATCACTTATATCATCCTCTGCTAAAACATATACATTAGCTAAAGGCTGAACAGTAACATTATTATTATCAGTAATAGCAAAAGATGAAGGCGTATAAAGCACACCTGGAGGCAATTGAATCTTAACCCTGATAGAGTGTAATTGCTGAGGCGCACCTTTTATAGATTGCACTATAATCTCATTTGATGTTCCTAACGTTTTTAAAGCTTCAACAGAATTTTGTTGCCCGCTTACATACACTAACCTTACATCGCCGTTATTATTATCAGAACCACCTGCTCCAAATTGAGCAAAAGCAGAACCAAGTGAAAACATAAAAAAAGCTAAGAACAACATCATGTTTCTAGCTTGTTTTTGGTTAACCTTATCGAATTTTAAGGATTGTAATTTTGATTTCATATTTATTATCTATTGAATAATTTATTATTTAGGGAAAGAGCTTTAATTCTGCTTGCCTTATACTTAACTTTTAATTCTCGTGTATTTTAAAATGTAGATTTTTGGCATGATTTCAAGATTAAGAACAACCTTAAAAATATTACCGCGCATAAAACACATGTCAATCATCCCACAAAAATACATTTGCTTAATAGATTTTTATAACTCAAAAAAAACAATAGCATAACTCAAAACGGACATTTCATCGATGTTATCACTTTTTTAAGACATGAAACACACAATTAACCTTATTTACCTTGTTAAATAAATCACAATTATTTGTTTGGTAATTTGAACATTATTTTTAACTTGTTGCTGTAAAGCAAGAGCTACATTTTACAAAAAAAATATAGAGGTAAAATTCATATTAATGTGACTTATACAAACCAAATTGTGTCTTACATAAAAAAGGAATTATCTTGAGAACTACAAAACACAACATTGATAGCGACATTTTTGATTTCACAACCTATTTGAACCCAAATAGCCAACCTGAATATATAGAAATAAAAGGTCTTGAAATCAATATTCTAATTATAGAAGATGATTTAAGAATAAATCAAAATTATGACGAAATTTTAAGTCCTAATTTCGATTTTGTTTTTTCATTTAACAGCCTACAAGCTTTAGAAAGAACAAACCAAAATCAATTTAATTTAATATTAAGTAACGCTATAAAACCTATAGTAAACGGAGAAGTATTAAAAAAAGAAATACCTCATTTTTCGAACGAGATTAATAACGACGATATTGTTCCTGTTTTAATTATTACTACCAAAGACATTAAAGATGAAAATTTAGAAGGGTTAAGTATCAACGACTATGTTATAAATCTATCTGATCAAAAAAAAATAATATCTAAAATAAAGCTTTACACCAATAATGCCGATTCGTCGATAAAGGTCACCAAAAAGAAAAGCAATACTTTTCATGCTATATTAGATCTTATAAAAATTAATCTCTCAAAAGAAGATTTCAATGTTAATTTCTTATCATACAAAACAGGTTATAGTCAAAGACAATTAGCTAGAATTGTAAAAGCAGAAACAAATAAAACACCTGTAAAGCTAATATTAGAATTGCGGCTAAAAAAAGCGTACGAGTTATTATCTACCGATAAAAATATAAAAATAAAAGAAGTACAATATAGTATTGGTATAAACAGCCCATCTTATTTTAGTAAAAAGTTTAAAGAACAATTTGGTTATAGCCCGAGCGATTTCTCTAGCGCTTGCTAGTTATAAATGCTTAAGTTTATTTTAATAACATTTCTTTTAAAAGCCATTTGCTTTTAAAAGCACTTCTACCCTATCTAAAGTATACCTTATTATTTAACCCAATTTTAACCTTTTACATATTACACTATATTAAAACGTTAAAAGGACATCAAAAATTAGATAAAAAATTAGATAAATGTAAAAAAGTCTTATATTTGCACGCTTGAAAGAAAAACTTTCAAGCTACATAACAATCATTTACAATAATATTAGAATGTATTTATCTAAAGAAGAGAAACAAGAAATGTTTGCCAAACATGGCAAAAACAAAAGCGATACTGGTTCTGCAGAAGGACAAATTGCCTTATTTACACAAAGAATTGAGCACTTAACTCAACACTTAAAAAAGAATCGTAAAGATTACAACACTGAGCGTTCTTTAGTAATGTTAGTAGGTAAAAGAAGAAGCTTACTTGATTATTTAATCAAGAAAGATATCTTAAGATATCGTGCTATAGTAAAAGAATTAGGATTAAGAAAATAATCTCAATAAAAAAACCACGCTTTTCAGCGTGGTTTTTTGTTATATATTAACTCGATTTGAACGAGTATAAATTTCAAATTATAAGAAGCTAGATCCCAAAACGAGTTTGGGACAAAAAGTTTTTCATTGGTCGCACACACAACAACTACACACAACAACACAACGACCATTGTTTAACATAATTTGAGTATATTGTATGCTCGAATTACAAGAAAAAATTTATGATTCCAAAAGTGTTTAAAGAGGTTATTGACCTTGGGGACGGTAGAGAAATCTCTATTGAAACCGGAAAATTAGCAAAACAGGCCCATGGTTCTGTTGTTGTTCAATCTGGAAAATGTATGTTACTATGTACAGTTGTTTCCAATTACAAACAAAGTGATGTTGACTTTTTACCTTTAACGGTAGATTATCGCGAAAAATTTGCTGCAGCTGGGCGTTATCCTGGTGGTTTCTTCAAGAGAGAAGCAAGACCTAGTGATGGCGAAGTTTTAACTATGCGTTTAGTGGATCGTGTATTACGTCCATTATTCCCAAAAGATTATCACGCAGAAACACAAGTAATGATTCAGTTAATGTCTCATGATGATGATGTTATGCCAGAAGCTATGGCTGGATTAGCTGCTTCTGCTGCTATTCAATTATCAGATTTACCATTCGAATGCGCAATCTCTGAAGCTAGAGTTGCACGTGTTAATGGTGAATTTGTAATTAACCCAACTAGAGCTCAATTAGCAGAATCTGACTTAGAGATGATGATTGGTGCTTCTGCCGATTCGGTTATGATGGTTGAAGGTGAGATGGATGAAATTTCTGAAGAAGAAATGGCAGACGCTATCAAATTTGCTCACGAAGCAATTAAAGTACAAATTGATGCACAATTGCGTTTAGCGGAAGCTTTTGGTAAAAAAGAAGTTCGTGAATACACAACTGCAGAAGTTAACGAAGATTTACAAAAAAGAATACACGAATTAGCATACGATAAATGTTACGCAATTGCAAAGAAGGGAACTTCTAAAGCAGAACGTAGCGCAGCATTTGCTGAAGTAAAAGAAGAAGTTAAAGCCTCTTTTACAGAAGAAGAAATGGAAGAATTTGGACACCTTGTTGGAGGATACTACAGCAAAGCAGAAAAAGAAGCCGTTCGTGAATTAACATTAAGTGAAGGTTTACGTTTAGATGGAAGAAAAACTGACGAAATTAGACCAATTTGGTGTGAGGTAGATTACCTACCTTCTACTCATGGTTCTTCTATCTTTTCTCGTGGAGAAACTCAAGCTTTAGCGACAGTAACTTTAGGAACATCTAGAGACTCTAACAAAATAGATATGCCATCTTACGAAGGTGAAGAGAATTTCTATTTACATTACAACTTCCCTCCTTTTTGTACAGGTGAAGCTAGACCATTAAGAGGGACTTCTCGTAGAGAAGTTGGTCATGGTAACTTAGCGCAACGTGGTTTAAAAGGAATGATTCCTGCAGATTGCCCTTACACTGTGCGTGTTGTATCTGAAGTATTAGAATCTAATGGTTCTTCTTCTATGGCTACAGTATGTGCTGGAACAATGGCTTTAATGGATGCTGGTGTTAAAATGACAAGACCAGTTTCTGGTATTGCCATGGGATTAATTTCTGATGGTGACCGTTACGCTGTATTATCTGATATTTTAGGTGATGAAGATCACTTAGGAGATATGGATTTTAAAGTAACTGGTACTTCTGAAGGAATTACTGCTTGCCAAATGGATATTAAAATTAAAGGATTAAGCTACGAAATTTTAGTGAATGCACTAAAACAAGCTCGCGAAGGCCGTTTGCATATCTTAGGTAAAATTACAGATACTATTGCTGCGCCGGCAGAAAGCGTTAAAGATCACGCGCCTACTATGGTAACGCGTCGTGTACCTAACGAATTTATTGGTGCTTTAATTGGACCTGGAGGAAAAGTAATTCAAGAAATGCAAAAAGAAACTGAGACTACTATCGTTATTAACGAAGACCCAGTGACTGAAGAGGGTATTGTTGAAATATTAGGTGTAGGCTCTAAAGGTATTGATGCTGTTTTAGCAAAAATAGATTCTTTATTATTTAAACCTACTGTTGGTAACGTATACAAAGTAAAAGTAATCAAAATGTTAGATTTTGGTGCTGTTGTAGAATATATGGATGCACCAGGAAACGAAGTTTTATTACACGTAAGTGAATTGGCTTGGGAACGTACTGAAAATGTATCGGATGTAGTTAATATGGGCGATGTTTTTGATGTGAAGTATTTTGGACAAGATCCAAGAACACGCAAAGAGAAAGTATCTCGTAAAGCTATTTTACCAAAACCAGAAGGTTATGTTGCAAGACCACCAAGAGATGATAAACGTTCTGGTGGACGTGACAACAGAGGTGCTCGTGACAATAGAGGTCGTGATAACCGTCGTGACGACAGAAAACCAAGAGAAGATAAAAAAGAAGATTAATTTCTTTTAAAATCTATAATTATTAAAGCCTGTTTCAAAATATTGAAACAGGCTTTTTTTTATGCTAAAAAACCAATATTATTTGAATATGACACCTATATAATAAATGAGCTTATTGATGCAAAATCTTATTTTAGTGATGATTGATTAAACAACAAAAAAGTAATTATTGAAGATTACTTAAGTACTTTTCAAAACCCAATATGAACTCGTTATAATGGGCTTTTTTTTTGAATAAATAAAACATTTAACATTTCTAGTCCACTTACTCAAATTTCGAATAAATCAAAAAAAACACCCTCTTCACTAATTAATCATAATGAAAGTCACCACACATAGAACAAGCTTCAATATTTAAGATTTCTTACTCTTATTTCATGCCTTATTCTCATTATTTTAACATCAAAAATTTAACAATTAAACTCAATTTTAACATTTACCCATTATAAAATAAGCGTTTTTCCTACAAAAATAATTTAATCAAAAAATATCGACAAAAAACACTTTTTAATCGATAAAAAGCAAATTTTAAATCCAAAACATTGTTTTTATCGATAAAATTCAATTTATTTGCGCTGTAACGCCCTAAAAACCAAAATAATCCACCATGAAAAGACTATAAGACAATACTTACATTTTATTATCTATAAACAATTTTTTTTTGACTTTAATCGTTTTTACTTGTTAAATGTGACATTTGGTAATTTACTGTGTCTTTGTAATTGTACATTTGATTCCCCCTTAAGAACAGAATTATGAAAACAAAACTACTTTTAATAGCTTCTCATCCCCTCTACGAAGAAGACTCAAAATAAATTAAAAACTACAAAGCAAAACTTACTGTTCCAAAAAACGTAGAGGAAATAAATACGTCCTCTAATTTCAGAAAACAGTTAAGCTATAGCTCCAAAAAAAAAAAACATACAATGTAATTTTAGATGTTACTGTTTTACCGAAAAAAAAAGGTCACTTACAAAACCTCTCTCACAAGGTATTCTAGATTAGGTAATTTATTATCTATTTTAATAACAGAACGAAGTATCCAGGTTAACTACATCCAAAACCATTTAGAAGAAAATTATTTATAGTTGCTTTAAAAACATTATTATGAAAGTAAATTACTTACCAAGATTAACATCACCAAATAAAGCGTTAACATTTATCGCTTTATTGTTGTTAGTATCGGTTTCATCATTTGCACAAATTGGTGTGCAATCTCCTTCCATTCGAGAGAATGTCACCTTTCAATGGTCTGATGAACAAGATATCGATAACAATGGAGACATATCTGCTACTGAAAACAACCTCCCTGCAACAATCGAATCGATTACAGTAAATGGTGCTATTTACAACACATTCGCTGTACCATCAGGATACCAACTTACTCGATTAGGACCAGGCGGAAATGCAATAAATGAGATATTTGGAAATGGCCTTAGTGTTATTAAATCTAGTGCAACCGCAACATTCGACCCTACCGATAATACTCTATGGGATGATGCCGCGTTAGCAACTTTTGAATCTAAAAACCTTAACCGTTATTATTCATCTAATGGTAATGGTGATAATATTTGTGGTAATTTTAATAAAGCCAACGGCATTAATGGATCTAATGAAACAGATGCTCAAATGCAAACGCTTTTTTACGATCCAGCTTTACCTTCTAACG
The DNA here is from genome assembly GCF_004368925.1 of Algibacter lectus. NCBI lineage: Bacteria > Pseudomonadati > Bacteroidota > Flavobacteriia > Flavobacteriales > Flavobacteriaceae > Algibacter > Algibacter lectus. The sequence continues at coordinate 1,435 of NZ_SORL01000013.1, read as the reverse complement.
ATGGCGGTATACTTGCTGTTACAGAAAGAGGTGGAAATAACTGTTTCTACATTCGCTTATTTGGAACACTTCCCGGAAGCACTGTGGAAGAATCACTTGGTGACACTTTTGTAAGAAGTTCTGCTGAATATAGAAACTATGGGTTTTCGGCACCAAGAAACAATGCTACCGATTATTGGTCATCGGGACGTGAGCAAGATAATAATCAAGATATCGCAATTGCTCTTTTCAACTTAAACACAATTGCTCCTACAGGATCAAAAATATCAAGAATTAGATTTATTTCAGCCTCTAATGATGATGGCGACGGAAAGCTTTTTGTTTTACAACGTTACGCACAACCGCAAACCGATTTTGGATGTATTGATCAAGGCACATTTAATGGACAGATTGATAATTCATCAAGCGTTCCTGCAAATTCCACTTACGATTTAGTTTCTGGACCATCTCCAGCTGGTCTTGGGTTCAATTTAAACCCTGACGGTTCTTACACTTACACGTCTTCTCCAAATTATGAAGGAAGCGTATCGTTTACATATAGAGTAAGACTTCCTGCTCCAAATGATGGTATTACAGATACTAATACGGTAACCCTTACATTTAATACATTACCGGATGATCCTGAATTAGACATAGTTTGTAACGAAACTTCTGGAAAATATAATATAAATATTACAAGTCCTTTAGGGTCACAATACGAATATAGCTCTAGTTTAGTTAACGGAGGCGCTTATCAAAGCTCTCCAAATTTTAGCGATTTAGGACCTGGAACTTACAATTTTAGAATTAAAAATATTAATAGTGATTGTGAAAGTAATATCATCTCTACAACTATCACTTCTGAAGATTTAGGAGCTGTTATTTCTAAAAATACATCTGTAGATTGCTTCGGCGAATCAACAGGAAGTATTGATCTTAATGTTAGTGGTGGTTATCCTCCATATACATATTCATGGAGTAACGGCGCTACAACTCAAGATTTAACAAATGTACCTGCCGGAAATTATAATGTTGATATCACAGATGCTTCTGGATGTACATTTACATTTGCTAGAGCTATTTTATTAGATCAACCCGATGCTTTAACTGCTAGCACGGCGCAAGATAGCCCAGTTGCTTGTTTTGGTGAATCTAACGGTTCGGCTACAGTAACTGCTGCTAACGGAAATGGTGGATATACTTATTTATGGGATAACGGGGAAACTACCGCTACAGCAACTGCTTTAAACGCAGGTACACATACAGTAACGATTACTGACAGTAAAGGATGTAAACTTGAAAATATCAGTGTTACAATTACTCAACCAGATGCTATAACAGCCACCGCGGCACAAGATAGCCCAGTTACTTGTTTTGGTGAATCTAACGGTTCGGCTACAGTAACTGCTGCTAACGGAAATGGTGGATATACTTATTTATGGGATAACGGGGAAAC
>NZ_SORL01000012.1:0-227487 GCF_004368925.1 Algibacter lectus | reverse complement strand
CTGAATCCTGACGGAACAATTACTTATACACCTAATGATGGTTTCATTGGTGAGGATACATTCACTTACACCATTTGTGATGATGCGAATCCTGCACTTTGTGATACCGCTACGGTTACAGTAACGATTCAACCTACAGATTCTCCGAATACAACTAATGCTAATGATGATGCCTTTTTTGCTTCAACATGTGGAAGTCTTACAGGTAATGTATTTGTAAACGATAATGATATAGAAGGTGATACGCAAACAATAACAACGACTACAGTAATAACTACTGAAGGTGTTACAGTTATTATTGATGCTAACACAGGTGAGTTTACTTATACTCCTATATCATTAGACTTTATAGGAAATGATTCTTTCGTTTATAGTATTTGTGATAATAATGCTGACCAAGCTTGTGATCAAGCAACGGTTTATTTATCAATAACAGATTCTACGCCTCCAAGCATTATCAACTGTTCTATTAATGATGAAACTATTGAATGTGCTGGGGATGATAATGAAAGCCTTGCTAATACGTGGAACGATGCTAATATTGCTGCTTTAGAGCTTTGTGCTACCGATGCTTGTGATTCAACATTTAGCGGTCAAGTTACTTCAGACTATGATTTTGATAACTTAGTTTCAACATGTGGCGCTAGTGGTACAATTACTGTAATATATACCATCGCTGATGCAAACAACAATACAACAGAGCTTGTTGCAACGTTAACTATTGCAGATACTATAGCTCCTACTCCAACAACTGACATTGAGGAATCATTGTTAGTAAATTGTGAAAGCGTACCAGAAGTTCCTACAATTGAATTTACTGATAACTGCTCATCGAGTGTAAATGTTGTTTTTGAAGAAACAAATTCATTCGACGAAAGCAATCCTTCAGATTACGAAATAGTAAGAACATGGACTGTAAATGATGACTGTGATAATATCGCAACTTATACGCAAACAATTTCAGTTACATTAAACGATTTCATTACAACTGTTAATGAGAGAGCTTGTTCTGATGATGGAACAATCGACTTGAATGATTATTTAGAAAATGACCAAGTAGGTGGAACCTGGACAATTACTCAAGGTAACGCAAACTTAGACGAGAGTACATTCAATCCTGAAAATGTAGAGTTAGGTAATTATATCTTTAGCTACACTAACGCTAACAACGGTTGTTTAAATACTACTGAGGTTGTTATAGAAATTCATGATGAATGTATCGTTCTTCCTTGTGGAAAAGATGATGTAGTTATTTCAAAAGTTGTAACACCAAATGGTGATGCACAAAATGAATTCTTTACAATCACTGGAGTAGAAACTTGTGGGTTTGTTGTCGACTTAAAAATATTCAACAGATGGGGAGCTAAAATTTACGAGAACTCTAACTACCAAAATAACTGGAATGGTACTTCTCATAAATCGTCTGTAGGCGGTGCAGATAAAGTACCAAACGGAACATACTACTATATTATTAACCTAAAAAACAGTGGATTGGCACCTATAGCGAAAGCATTTTACGTAGGTTCTAAATAAACCCAATATATTATGAAGTCATTAAAATTAAAACTCATTATTTTTATACTGGCCAATAGCTGGATTGGAGTAGCACAACAGCTACCCCAATTCACACAGTATATGTATAATACAATCTCTATAAACCCTGCTTACGCTGGTAGTAGAGAAACTTTCAGCATTGTAGGTTTACATAGAAGTCAATGGGTTGGCGTAGAAGGTGCTCCTACTACACAAACATTATCTATGCATACCCCATTAAGAAACGATCGTATTGGTGTAGGTTTATCTTTTATCAATGATGAACTTGGTTATGAAAACTTCTCATATTTATATGGAGATTTCTCATATACACTTCCAATAGGTTTAAAGGCTAAATTAGCATTTGGTCTTAAAGGTGGTTTTACACAATACCATATTGATCAATCTATTTTGAATGACCCAACTGTTATTAACGATCAATTTTTTGATGATGTTTCTAATAGATGGAGTCCCAATATAGGTCTAGGACTTTATCTACACACCAACAAATGGTATGTTGGACTGTCTGCTCCTAGAGTTTTAAATACAGATTACAATAATGGCAGAAATGGAACTATCGATTACGTCGCTTTAGAACGTATTAGCTACTACGCAACCGGTGGTTATGTTTTCGATTTAAGTGCTACTACTAAATTTAAACCTGCTGTTTTACTTAAAGCAACAAACGGAGCGCCTTTGTCTTTCGATATGACGGCTAACTTTTTGTTCAATGATAAATTTTGGTTAGGTGGTTCTTATAGAATTAACGAATCTGCTGCTGCTCTTGGCTTTATTACCGATTTACAAGTATCCAAACAAATGCGTATTGGTTATGCTTATGAGTATCCTCTATCAGAATTAAACACGTACACAAGTGGAACTCATGAGATCTTACTGATGTTCGAAGTCTTTAAAAGTAAACGTATTAAATCTCCTAGATTCTTCTAAAAAACATATTATGAAATCAAATTTATTACTAATTATATTTACTATTTACGGTTCTATAATGTTCGGCCAAGTAAAGCTAGCCGATAGGTTTTTTGATAACTATGGTTATGTAAAAGCAAGCGAACTATATCAAAAAGCTTTTGAAGACGGAGATGATAGCGAGCATGTTTTAACACGTTTAGGCGATTGTTATTACAACAATTCTAATTCGGAAAAAGCGGCCACTTGGTACGGGAAGGCTGTAAATAAATATGATGATATCTCATCACTATATCTATTTAAATATATTTCAACTTTAAAGAGTATTGGGCATTATGCTGAAGCTGATATTTGGTTGAAAAAATATTTACTACTTCAAAATGACGACACTAAAATTAGCGAAAACAATTCTGAAGATTTATTAAATTACGAAGAACTTAACACCGTTGATAAGTCGTTATATATTACAGTAGAGAACTTATCGATTAACTCAAAATTTTCAGATTTCGGTTCATTTGTACAAAACAACACACTATACTTCGCCTCTTCTAGAAGACTCGATGAAAACAAAAAATACGGTTGGAATAAAGAACCGTTTTTAGATATTTTTGAAGTTGCTGTTAAAGAAAAAGCTTATGAGTTAGAATTTGGCGCTCCGCATTTAATTAAAGCTTCTAAAGTAAATACAGATTACCATGAAGCGACTATTACTATTTCGAACGATGGTAAAACCATGTATTTTACTCGAGACAACGTAACAAAAAGGAACGAATTAAATTTTGACAAAAAAGGAACTACTCACCTAAAAATTTATAGAGCAAGCCTTATTGATGGCCAATGGTCGAACATTATAGAATTACCAATTAACGACGAAGTGTTTTCAACAGGACACCCTAGCTTAAGTGCTGACAATAAAAAATTATTTTTTGTATCAGATAGAGAAGGTGGTTTGGGACAAACTGATATTTATGAAGTTGATATTCTTGCAAACAATAAATTTAGCGAACCAAGGAACTTAGGACCGAGGATAAATACTGAAGGCCGAGAAATGTTCCCTTTTGTAAGTCAAGACAGTACATTCTATTTCTCTTCAGATGGTCGTTTAAATCTAGGATTGTTAGATATTTTTAAATCGAACATTATTAAAGACAGCCTATCTCTACCTCAAAATTTAGGTGCGCCTTACAATAGTGGTTATGATGATTTTGCTTATTTCGCAGATCCTTCTGATAAGAATAAACGTAGTTATTTCTCATCTAACAGACCTGGAGGAGTTGGTAATGATGATATTTACACAGTATATTCAAAAGTCTGTTTTCAAAACTTAACAGGTACTACCAGAGATAAAAACACCAATGATATTTTAGGCAACACCATTGTTAAACTTATAGATGAAACAGGAAAAATAATTGAAGAAGTAGTTACTGCTGAAAATGGAGCTTATGAATTTACTCTTGAGTGTAATAAAAACTATAGTCTTGTAGGAAGTAAACCAGGATATGTAGACGATAAAGCAAACTTTAATACAAGCGATAAAAATGAAATTGAAGTTGAACAAGATTTGTTTTTAGCTTCATTAGTTGTCGGAAATCAAATTGTTATTAAGCCTATCTTTTTTGATTTTAATAAATCGAACATTAGACTTGACGCTCAATACGAGTTAGAGAATATTGTAGATGTATTGAGAGCGAACCCAACCATGATTATAAAAATTGAATCGCATACGGATAGCCGAGGAAGAGATAAATACAACTTAAGCCTATCAGATAGGCGAGCAAAATCTACTAGAGATTATATACTTTCTAGAGGTATTAAACCAGAGCGTATAGAAAGTGCTATTGGTTATGGAGAAACACAATTACTGAACAAATGCAGTAATGGTGTTCGATGCACTCAAGAGGAGCATCAATTAAACAGACGATCTTATTTTTACATCTTGAAGAAATAAAATTACTCAACCATTCTTAAAAAATCACAAGCTTAATAGTTTGTGATTTTTTTTTGTTCATTAATTCAGGTTTCTATCAAACCAACAATGAAAATTACATGCTAGTATTTTCCAAATCTCGATATTACAAACTCTTAAATTTAAAGGGCTTTTTCTATATTGCATTAAGTTTCCAAAAATATGCTCAACCTCTTTATTAAATATAAACACCCCACTCCTATTTCTAACATATTATTCATTTTAATATGTGGAATAATAGCATTTAATAGTTCTGTTATAAATGCTCAAGAGCAAATTAATGAACCTCAACAAGTAGAGGCTCTTTTATTAAAATCGAAAGGACTAGCTCAAACAAATATTGATAGTTCTTATTTCTATGCTACAAAAGCTGCTGAAAAATCTAAACTAATTAATAGCGATACGTTGTTAGCAAAATCTAACTTACAACAAAGTAGTCTTCTTATTTTCAAAAAAGAGTTTTCTAAATCAGACTCTTTACTACAAGAAAATCTTACCAAGATTTTGCCAAAACACATTAAAGGGTTAACCATACACAACCTAGCAACTATACAATATTATAAACAAGATTTTCAAAAAGCATTAGAACTTTATGTGCAAGCTGCCGGAATTTTAGAGCGAACAAAAAAAACAGAGCAGCTTGTTAGCACATATTCTAACATTGGTACTATTAACGCTTCATTAAAGAACTATAAAAATGCTCAAATTTATTTAGAACGCGCTTTGGCTTTAAGTGATTTTGATGAAGTTGTAAAACTTCAAATTCTAGTTAATTTATGCAATATCTACTACAACGAAAAGCAGTTTAAAAAATATACCGAAAGTATTTTTAAAGCAGAAGAACTTGCTATTAAATATAACTCTAAAAATACATTATCTACTATTTATAATAATTTATCAATCTATTTTACAAACGATGGAGCAGATTATAATAAAGCAGTTTCTTATGGAAAAAAAGCCATTGCATTAAAAAAAGAACTTAATAGCACCAACACTCTCAACGTGACTTACAATAATATAGGTAATGCCTACCTGAAAAGACAAGAATATCAAAAAGCCATCAGTTTTTTAGACAGTGCTAGCATTGGTGCTCAAGGTCTTTTAAAATCTTACATATTCAATAATCTTAAAGAATCTTACCTCGGCTTAAAGCAATATAAAACAGCTTTACATTATGCCGATTTAAAGGATAAAATTAAAGATTCTATTACTAACCAAAAGCAAAAAGAAAGTGTAGCCGAACTAACAGAGAAGTACGAGTCGGAGAAAAAAGAACAACGTATTAATATATTAGATACCGAAAACAAGCTACAAGCCCTTACTATTAAACAACAAAATTACCTACTTGCAGCCTTAGCTCTTTTTGTTTTACTTATAATCATTTTGGGTTATTTTGGATTTAAAAGTTACAAAATACAGCAACAACTAGACAAGGTTCTATTGCAACAACGCTTAAGAAAAATGCAATTAAACCCGCACTTTTTATTCAATGCTTTACAAAGTATTCAAAATTTTATTCATCAAAATGACAAAGAAAAATCGAGTTCATATCTTACTAGTTATTCGAAATTAATCAGGTTGGTTTTAGAAAAATCTGATAACGATTTCATTACCGTTGAAGATGATAAAGCAGCCATCGAATCTTATCTTTCTTTGCAACTACTTAATTACAACAATACGTTTTCATTCAAAATAAACATTGAAGAATCTGTAGATGAAGATTTTGATATGCTACCAACATTAATAACTCAACCCTTTGTTGAAAATGCCATATTGCATGGTTTGAAAAATAATGATAACGGTATTATTTCAGTAAAATACTATAAGCGAGATTCGATTTTACACGTTTCTATAACCGACAACGGAAAAGGTTTTGAAGCCAAAAAAGATGACTCTAACCGATTGCACAAATCTATGAGTATGGAAATTATAAAAGAACAATTAAAAAACCTCAACAAATCATCGGAAGACTTTAAGGGTGATATAGAAGTAACAACAACTTCCAACGGCACCGAAGTACTTTTAAGTTTTACAACAATGTAAATAGAGTATCTTTGTCTGCCTATGGAAACTATATCTTGTTTTATTGTAGAAGACGATCCGCAGGCCTTTGCCTATGCGTCGTCTATTATAGAAACCTATCAACACATAAAAATAGTTGGTACTTCTAATACAATTAAAGAAGCCGCAATGCTAATAAAAGAACTAAAGCCAGACTTTATCATTTTAGATGTTTTTCTAATTGATGGTAATGCTTTTGAGTTTCTACCTCTTTTTGATAGCATTGATTTTAAAATCATTTTTACAACCTCGTATGCTAAGTTTGCTATCGATGCTTTTAAGTTTAGTGCTTTAGATTACTTATTAAAACCATATGAAAAAAAAGATCTTATTCTGGCTATAGATAAAGTTGTGAGTGATCTTGAAAAAACAAATTACCAGCAGCAGTTAAGCACATTAATGCATAATATTTCTAGTAAAGAGCAATCTAAAAAGCTCATTTTAAAAACAACAGAAGCTATTCATGTTGTAGATATAAAGGATGTTTTATATGCAAAATCGGATAATAACTACACCTCTTTTCGACTAATAGATGGCAAAAGTATATTGGTATCTAAACCGCTTAAATCTTTTGATGAAAAGTTAAAAGAACATCGTTTTTTTCGTGTTCACCAAAGTTTTTTGATAAACTTAAATTACATTACCTCTTTTAATAAACGAAGTGAGGAAGTCGTTCTAAATGCAAACCATGCCATTCCAGTAGCTCAAAGTAGAAAAAAGAATTTACTTACTTACATTGATGAACTGTTTTAAACTTCATCCTTTTTTCACTTTTCAAAAAACACAAAACACAAAACACAAAACATCTAGAATTCTCTCTAAAACAACTCTATTTCTAAATGCTTTAAGGTGAATTCTCATTTATCTAAATTTTCATCTTTAATAAATTTACATTTACTTCTTAGAAACAAAAACACCCACACGCCCTCTACACCATTGCTTTCTTAATGAAAAGGCATATTTCTAACAAAAAACAAAACAACTATTTAATTTTCCAAAAAATGAAAAAGACTATAACTGTATTTGCTCTAATTGCTGTTTGCTCATTAATGCAATCTTGCTATGTAATGAAAAAATCTGATGATTTTTACAAAATAGAAACATCAACCCTAAACACACTTTACCTTATTGATATTTCGGGAAGTATGGAAGGTATAGATGAAGGCTCTGTTAAAGACCAAGTAATGCGCGAAGTTGGTGACACAGCAGGAAATCAAGTTAGTAAAATTATAGGTGGTAAATTCGGTAACTTGTTAGGTAAACAAGTTTCTAATGAAGCTACAAAACTGGGGGCCGTAAAACGTAAATTAATACCCGCTATTAAAGGGTTACCTGATGGTAAAAAATTCGTGGTTTTCACTTTTAGTGATAACGTCACAAAACAGTCTACAGAATTTAAAGTAGCCGATAATGTATCGAGAACGGCTTCTAACTTTTTTGTAAAAAACTTAAAAGCTAAAGGAGGTACAGATACGCTAGACGGCCTTTTAGAGGCTTTATCTATGGTAGATGTACAAGAAATAGTGTTAATGAGTGACGGTTTACCTAACAGTAGCCCTGAGGCTGTATTGAACGAAGTACGTAAAGCGAATACAAAAAATATTATTATTCACTCTATAGCCTTTGGTGATGATGCCGATTTAAACTTCATGAAAACTTTAGCTGAAGAAAATAACGGTAACTTTATTACATCTAAAATATAACACCAAGATTTAGACTAAAAAAGTCATTCTATAAAACAAAAAAAGCCCAGTAAAATTAATTACTGGGCTTTTTTTCACTTTAAATTAACATACTATTCTATTAATTCAGGATGGCTTAAAATCAATTCTATTTTTTTGATAATCACGGTAATTTGATTCATTTGTAATTCAATATTTCTAAAAAACAAGCTGATATCCCTATTTACCCAACTTTCTGAAATAACACGTGCGCCTAAACTAATTCGCAATACAGCACTTTGGAAATCATTACCATATTTTACATTCACGGCTTGACCGATATGACATTTTTGAGCTGCGAGCCTTATAATTTCTAAAGACGCATCTTTAAAATAATCGGATAAATCTGAATTTAATAAAATATAAAGTTTCTTAACATTTTCTACCGATAAGGCTTTATCGTTTTTAAGAATAAAGAAAGGAAAAATGGTACGTATATTTCGTATCCCAAACTCTTTACTATTATAAGCATTGGCATTTGGAAGCTCTCCGTATAGAGGTTCTAAAAAAGAAGCATCTTTTACAGAATCGTCTACAAAATCGCAAAACATTTCAATAGCCATATTCCGGTATAGCATAGGCGTTTTAAAATACCTTTCCATTTCTACTATAGAGGCATTCCAGCGCATGTAAGAGCCAAAATTATACCCATCTGGTAAATCTTGTGAGCAAAACCAAGATGCTGGCCATTCGGAACTATTATAGTATTGTGTTAAACCTTCTGGAAACTTATTTTTAGCAGATTGAATTGATTCACTAACACTTTCTGGTAAAATTAATGCTCCAGAATACGGAGGGCCAGTAAAATATTTACTTCCAGTGATGGTAACAATATAACCTTTGTTCAAATAGTTCTGCATGTCTTTAGGGTCTAATCTAAGTTGAGCAGCATCTACAATAACTTGTATCGATAAATTGTTTAGAGTATTTAATTTGGCCATCATCGCTTCACTAGGTGATTGATACCCTAGCTTAGAATGATCCATGGTATGTAAAACAACATGTCTACCCAATTCATTGGTTTTAGAAATGGCATTAAATATTTCATTATCTAATTGCTCAGTTGTTTTTAACGCACCATTTTCATCTCTTAAAGTAACTTTAATTAAATCGATATCTCTAAAACCTTCAATTCTATCCCCTTTGGTAACCGGATAATTTAAAGCTGTTGTATTTTCAAAATGGCAACCTTTTAATGCGCCAGGCACACCACTACCCGTTTCATCTGAAGCTACTAAAACATGAGTAATATCCTTATCGGAAATAATTTGAGTGATGGCAGCTATTTGAAGTGAAGAATCGGTTCCTGATGGCGAAAATATAATTTCACAGGCCTCATTCAACTTAAATATTCTTTTCAGTTTATCTTTTAATAATTCAGAAAACTCAATAGTAGTACCTTCAAAACCATTTTTCAGGCTATTACCTATTAGAATACTACGTGCTTTATCTGTTTTATCGAAAGCAAAATTAGAAACACTAGTTGCCGTAGAAGATGCAAAGGTAAAAGCATCAGGTCTTGGAAATGGTCGGCAACCGTATTTATTAAGCAAATCAATTTCATCTATATTTAATCTAAGATCACCACCTGCCATTAACAAAAACTCTGTTGGTTTTGCTAAATTTTCAACAATAGGTTTCCAAGATTCTTTATATATTTTATTGTTTGTATTTAAACCGTGTAAAGTTTGCAGTCCACCATGTTCTATGGCCTCTTCTACACTTACCTTTTTATCATTCTTAATTAAATTTATTAAAAAATAACTAAGCGGTTCTAGTTTTTCTTTATCCTCTTTTGGTAATAGCTTATAAAAAATTCTAGCAACTTCAAGTGCTGCAATATCACATAAAACAGTATTACTTTTGTCTGTACCTAAAGCTTTATACCACAGTTGCCATTCAATAGCATATCTTAAATATACTAGAGCTAAAACGGGTTTACTTAAAAACAACGAACCTATTACAATCGACTTATTAGGCTCAATTTTAAATACATCTGGAGCACTGTTAGAGGTAATAATATTGATATTGTTTATTTTCGGGACTGTATTAAATCTTTTTAAAACATGAACCAGATAATTCACATTTTCTTTTTCAAACAAACTGGTTCTTTTATACTGATCTTCAATTAGTATATTATTCTTCATTGGTGGTTTAATTTAAAACGTTCTTAAAAACGTTGTTCTCGCAGAGCTCTCTATTTTTTTCTAATAACTCTCAAGATTTAATACTTGTTCTAGGACTTATAAAATATTAGAACGTTTAATCAATTTGGCGGCAAATATAAAGTGTTCCTTGTTAGGATTAAAAGATTTTCTTTATACAGTGAAAATCAATTATTATATTAGAATTACCTAGGTGCGTAATGTATGAAAATCTCATCTAATTTTGGAGCCACTTTATTAATTTTTGAAAAAAAGCATGCAACTTTATCTATTAAAACTCCACAACCTACACTTTGACTAAACACACGTATTGTGCCATTAAATAACACTTAGTTATTATTGATTTTTTTAATTCAGGTTTTAATCAATTCCAATGGTTTAAAATTATTCTGACTAAATATTGTGACTTTTTACATCTTTTAGAGTCTAAATAATAGACGCCCTAAAAAATAGTTTAAAAGTTTTGTAACATTTATTGATATATAAACGTATAACTATTGAATACCTTAACAAAGAACCTAAACAACATACTTTATAATGAGACAACTTAAAATTACCAAGCAGGTTACCAATAGAGAGACCGCATCGCTGGATAAATATCTTCAAGAAATTGGAAAGGTTGATTTAATTACTGCAGACGAAGAGGTTGAATTAGCACAACGCATTAAAGCGGGAGATCAAGTCGCTTTAGAGAAGTTAACAAAAGCTAATTTACGTTTCGTTGTATCGGTTGCTAAACAATACCAAAACCAAGGACTTACATTACCAGATTTAATTAACGAAGGTAATTTAGGTTTAATTAAAGCCGCACAACGTTTTGATGAAACGCGTGGTTTTAAATTTATCTCTTATGCTGTATGGTGGATTCGTCAATCTATTCTTCAAGCATTAGCAGAGCAATCTCGTATTGTGCGTTTACCTTTGAATAAAATTGGTTCTATTAACAAGATTAATAAAACATTTGCCTTTTTAGAGCAAAGTCATGAACGTCCACCTTCTGCTGAAGAAATTGCAAAAGAATTGGATATGACGATTAACGATGTTAAGGAGTCTATGAAAAACTCTGGACGTCACGTAAGTATGGATGCACCTTTAGTTGAAGGTGAAGATTCTAACTTATATGATGTATTAAACTCAGGAGAGTCTCCAAATCCAGATCGTGAATTATTACACGAATCTTTACGTACAGAAATTGAGCGTGCTTTAGAAACATTAACACCTCGTGAAGCAGATGTTATTCGTTTATACTTTGGTTTAGGAAACCAACACCCAATGACCTTAGAAGAAATTGGAGAAACTTTCGATCTAACACGTGAGCGTGTACGTCAAATTAAAGAAAAAGCTATTCGTAGATTAAAACATACGTCTAGAAGTAAAATATTAAAAACATATTTAGGTTAGTAATTATATATTATTACGACTAAATTACAATTACAAACAGTTACAAAAATAACTGTTCGTTTTTTGATTGATGAAAGAACCCACGGCTGATTACCGTGGGTTTATTCATTTTAAACCTTTCTATCTTTTTATCCGTAAGCCTTTTAACTAAAACTTAATAATCTTATATTTGGCAAATGTTAAAAACCATTTGCTACACAAGTACTGTAAAACCCTCACTTAGTCTTTTAGAGTTTGAAGCTTTATTCAACGAAACTCAAACCAGAAACGATAGAAATAACATTACAGGCGTTTTGGTAAAGAAAGACAATCTGTTTTTTCAAATAATAGAAGGGCATCCCGAAGTTATTGACTCGCTTTTTGTACAAATAAAAAAGGATTCTAGACACTCTAAGATTTCTGAACTATTAAACGCCTCCATTTCTGAGCTCAGTTTTAAGGCCTTCGATACCGGATACACAGTTATCGAAGATATAGACACGCTGTATGGTTTACAACTTTATGTAGCAGCCTTAGAGCAAAATAATATTGAAAACAGCAGCCTCTTCTTGCAAATTATTGAAGACCTATTAACGGTCAACTAATAAAAATCCTTAGCTTTGCGGAAATAACACAAAACGAACACGAATGTCTTCTAAATTAATTGCTCCTTCAATGCTTGCTGCCGATTTCGGTAACTTACAACGCGATACAGAAATGGTTAATAACAGTGATGCCGATTGGTTTCACATTGATGTTATGGATGGTCATTTTGTACCAAACATTTCATACGGAATGCCAGTAATTGCAGCTATTAAAAAGCATGCTACAAAGCCTTTAGATGTACATTTAATGATTGAAAAGCCGGAACGTTATATTGAAGAATTTGCTAAAGTTGGTGCAGATATAATTACAGTACACCACGAATCTACAGTGCACTTACACCGTACGCTTACTCAAATTGAAGACGCAGGCTGTAAGGCTGGTGTTGTTTTAAACTTAACAACACCTATTTCTGTGCTAGAAGATATTTTACCAAAATGCTATATGGTTTTACTAATGTCTATAAACCCTGGTTTTGGAGGGCAAAAGTTTGAAGACATGACATACAATCGGGTAAAAAAACTTCGTAAAATGATTACTGAACAAGGTTTAAATACCCGAATTGAAATTGATGGTGGTGTTACCGATAAAAATATTCAAAAATTAGTTGAAGCTGGCGCTGATGTATTTGTAGCTGGAAGTCACGTTTTTAAAAGTGATAACCAAGTAGAAACCATTAAGCAATTAAAGGCCTTAGCTAATTCTTAAAATTCTCTAATAAAATAGTTTAATAAATCGGTTGTGGTAACAATGCCCACTAAGTCACCTTTGTCGACTACTGGTAGCGCATGAAATTCTCTATTTGCTAAAATTAAAGCAACATCTTTAATGCTAGTTTCCGGAGCTACCGTTACTACATTTTTTACCATAACCTGTTCTATTGTAAAACTATTAAGCACAACAGAATCTAAACCAACATTATCATTTCCTGCAACTTCAGGGATGCTAATACGCATTAAATCGGTATAACTAAGCATACCTATAATGCATTCTCCTGCAACTACGGGAATGTGTTTAATTCTATGTCTATTAAATAGCATTTCTGCTCGTTTTAAATCGTCTGAACGGGTTAAACCTATAATTGTTTTGGTCATTATAGAAGAAACTGGAATGTGCTCTCTCATGGCTTTCTGTTTTAATTACTAGAGTAAATTTACAGAACAACATGTGTTTATTTTATGACATTTATCACTTATGGTAAAGGAGTTATTCCGAAGGGAAAAATAAATGCTTTATCAATACAACCATTCATCCTTATTCTACCTAATACCGGCGTACAAATATCTTTTTTAAATTAAATATTATAAGCGAATATTAGTAGCTGGGAAAATTAAAATTCAGCATTTGCCGAACCTTATAATAAACTACCGGAAATTGCTTTCTAAATGCCAGAGGCGTTTCAATAAAGGTTTCTAAAATAACGGCAAGCAGCTCAAAATCGTTTGTAAAAGCGTAGTCTCTTAGATATTCTGAAGTTATTAATCTATTTTTTAAAAATTCATCCTCAGCTATCAAGCTTCTTAACTCATTAAAAGTATCAATAAATATAATAGAATTGATATCCTCTTGATAAATACTATTAAAGTGAATGGCGTGAGCAAATTCGTGAATTCCTAAATTTAATTTATCATCTTCAATACGGTAACCATCAATAAAACTATCCCATGATAAAACTAATGTTTTAAGCCTTGTATTAAACTCCCCTTTGTGATACTGCTTATTTAATTGAGAATAATATTGGGTTGGGTAGATAATTATATGTTCAACAGCCTCAATCATAAAATCTCTAAAACCAAAGGTTAACATCACAGCTGTAGCTGAAACTAAAACCTGCACTTGTTCGGAAATTAAAAAACCTTCTTTTCCAATGAATTGCTTTTTATCTATAAATGATGCTACACGATGCCTGAAATACAACTTGTTTTTTTCATCGAGCCTTTTATAAAAAGTGAATTGTTCTTCTAAAATTCGAATTTGCTCAGGTTTCATTTTTTTTATAAAAACATATAAATGAATAAAGGCAGGACGCTTAGTAAAGAACGTATACATCATCTCCAAACCATCAACGATGGACATAACAACACGTTTTATAAACACGAAAACCATAAAAATCACGACACCAACCAGAATAGTAACAACTATAGTCCCGATGTAGTACTTATCATTTTGAGTTAAAAAGATCATTTGAAAGCTAAAGGTTAAAATTAGATAGTAAGGGCTGTGTAATATAGCATTTTTAAATAATCTAAAAACACTTACGATAGTTGTTTGCACATACATTTTGAATTCCTTTCTTCAATGCGCTTATTATCGATAATAACCGTTTATTTAAAAGTATATAAATTCACTTTTTTCATTCCTAAAAAACAAAAAATTAATAAAGAAGAAACTTCATCCACAAAAAAAAAGCTCTTTAAACTAAATGTTTAAAGAGCTTTTAAAGGCTGTGACCGCGAAGGGATTCGAACCCCCAACCCTCAGAGCCGAAATCTGATATTCTATCCAGTTGAACTACGCAGCCTTATTTCCGCGCAAGCGAAAAAATTTTTATATTTTTTTTAAGACAATTTTGCTTTTACTATATTAGAAATGGTTTTACCATCTGCTTTCCCAGCAAGTTCACTACTTACCATACCCATAACCTTACCCATATCTTTCATACCTTGCGCTCCTACTTTTTCAATAGTTGCAACAACTACTTTTTCAATTTCCTCATCAGATAATGCTTCTGGTAAAAACTGAGAAATAACCTCTGCTTCTGCTAATTCTGGAGCAGCTAAATCTTCTCTACCTTGTTCTAAATAAATAGCAGCACTATCACGACGCTGTTTTACTTGCTTCTGAAGTATTTTAAGCTCTTGATCTTCCGTTAACTCTTCTTTTGCACCACTTTCTGTCTGAGCTAATAAAATAGCCGATTTAACAGCGCGTAAAGCTGTAAGAGCAGTTTGATCTTTTGATTTCATTGCGGTTTTAAGCGCCGTCATTATGTCTTGTTGTAGAGCCATTTTTTCAATTTATTTAATATGCGAAGATAAAAAAAACTTAGTATTAAAATACCCGAATCCCGATTAGTTTTAATAGTAAACCCTATAATAAGCACAATAAAAAACCCGAAAAGTATGGTTAACTTTCCGGGCTTATAATTTAGTTAAGTTTAGTGATATGCACTAATCTACATTATCGTGAAGAAACGAGTTATTTCTTCTTACTTGTAAATCATCATTATCATCTAAACCAATACTTGTTCTTGAAAAATCGTTATCAGATGAATGTTTAGAATCTTCTAAATTTACACCTTGACGTTTGTAAGCAGGCACTTTTTCTATGTCGTCAATTTTTGCATTATTGAATTTATAGTTGAAGTCCTTCATTTTACGACGACGTTCAGCCGCACGTTCTTTCAGTAATTCTGAAATTGGCGTATTCATCGGGTCAATATCCTCTTCTTCGTCGGGAAGGCTATGCTTAACAACTTCTTCTTTTTGAACCACTTTTCTTTCGAAAACGATATCTTCTTCTATTTCTTCTACAATCTCCTGACTTGAAGTTTGTTTTTTGTTAGATGAAGATTCTACCTCAGAAAAATCATCTAACGTATATCTAATATCACCATTTTCATTTGGCTTTGCAGCAGATACTTCTACGTGATCGTTAACAGCGATGTCTTTAATATCATCATCGTCTAAACTAAACGTTACTTTTTTCTCTACAACTTCTTCCTTTTTCGGTTCCTTTTTAGTCTCGTTACTAATTGGTAAATCGAAGGTTAAAGTAATTTGTTTTTCTTCTTCAAATTCGTCTGCTAATACTTCAATCTCGTTGTAGTCTTCATCTTGATTGTTAACAGAATTTATAATGAAATCGTCTTCATCTTCAACATTAACACGAACTTCATCATAAACAACATTCATGTTTTTTAAAATTTCTGAGGTAGGAATTAAATTAATATTTTGTGGCGGCGATGATAATTTATCCTTTCTTATCACGCTTTTTTCCAAAAAAGTGAATTCCTCCTCTTCATCTAAATCCAACGTATGTTTTACAACTTTAGGCTCTTCTTTTTTCTCTACTACAACTGGTGGAGCAATCACTTCAGGCGCAACTTCTTCTTTAACCGCTTTAGCTTCTACTTCTTTCTCTTCACTTAAAGAATGAATTACTTTTTTAGTTTCAGTATTAGAAATTTCGTCTTGTTGTTCAATATTAAAACCCGTTGCTATAATAGTTACAGCAATAGATTCGTCTAAAGATTCATCTTCACCAACCCCCATAATGATGTTAGCACCATGGCCAGCTTCATTTTGGATATGATCGTTAATCTCACCTATTTCATCAATAGTAATTTCTTGTACACCAGAAACAATTAAAAGCAGTACATTTTTAGCTCCTGTAATTTTATTATCGTTTAATAATGGTGAATCTAAAGCCTTGCGGATAGCATCTTGCGCACGGTTTTGACCCGACGCTAATGCAGACCCCATAATAGCTGTTCCACTATTACTTAATACGGTTTTAGCATCACGTAAATCGATGTTTTGTGTATAGTGGTGTGTAATAACTTCGGCTATACCACGAGCAGCGGTAGATAACACTTCATCTGCTTTCGAGAACCCTGCTTTAAAGCCAAGATTTCCGTAAACTTCACGAAGTTTATTGTTGTTAATTACAATTAATGAATCGACCATACCACGCAATTTCTCAATACCTTTTTGAGATTGTTCGATACGCATTTTTCCTTCAAACTGAAATGGCATTGTAACTATACCAACAGTTAAAATATCCATATCTTTAGCCATTTTAGCAATAATTGGTGCTGCACCAGTACCTGTACCACCACCCATTCCGGCTGTAATGAATACCATTTTAGTATTAGAATCTAACATTTGAGAGATGTCTTCAAAACTTTCTACTGCCGATTGCTCTCCGATATCAGGATTTGCTCCTGCACCAAGACCTTCGGTTAAGTTTAGACCTAATTGTATTTTGTTTGGCACACCACTGTTTTGCAAGGCTTGTGCATCGGTATTACATACGTAAAAATCGACACCTTTTATACCTTGTTGGAACATGTGATTGATAGCGTTACTACCGCCACCACCAACGCCAATAACTTTAATAACATTTGATTGATTTTTAGGTAAATCAAATGCGATGTTTTCGAATTCTTTGTTGCTGCTCATAAACTCTGTTTTACTGGGGTTTTGTACTAAATATTTTTTATTCAATGGATTTCTTAATCTATACTTTTACTCTGCGTTATCTAGAAAATCTTTAACGCGATCGGTTAATTTATCAAGAAAAGAACGTCTTTCTCTAACCGGTTCTGTTTTAATTTCTTCTTCTACGTCTTCGGTAGGATGTTCTACTTCTTCCTCTTCAACGACAGCTTCTTCTTCTACCTGCTGTTCTATTTTTTTACGTTCTTGACGCTTTAAGCCATCTAAAACCAAGCCTACTGCTGTTGCAAAAAGCGGACTAGTAACATCTTCATTACTATCGCCTGCTAAATGCTCGTTAGGATACCCTATACGTGTATCCATACCTGTAATATACTCTACCAACTGCTTTAAGTGTTTTAACTGGCTTCCTCCTCCTGTTAACACAATACCTGCAATTAGATTTTTCTTTTGCTCTTCGTGACCGTAATTTTTAATTTCGACATAAACCTGCTCTATAATTTCGACAACACGAGCGTGAATAATTTTTGAGAGATTTTTTAATGTAATTTCCTTTGGTTCACGACCGCGTAAACCAGGAATAGATACAATTTCGTTATCCTTATTCTCGCCTGGCCATGCTGAACCAAACTTTATTTTTAATAATTCGGCTTGTTTTTCAATAATTGAACAACCTTCTTTTATATCTTCAGTAATAACATTTCCTCCAAAAGGAATAACTGCGGTATGGCGAATAATACCATCTCTAAAAATAGCTAAATCGGTTGTACCACCACCTATATCAATTAAAGCAACACCAGCTTCTTTTTCTTCTTGACTTAAAACGGCATTAGCTGAAGCTAAAGGTTCTAAAGTGATACCTTCTAAATTTAAATCGGCACTTTGTATACAACGACCAACATTACGAATAGATGATACCTGCCCAACAACTACATGGAAATTAGCTTCCAAACGACCACCGTACATCCCGATAGGCTCTTTTATTTCGGCCTGACCATCTACCTTATATTCTTGAGGCAAGACATGGATAATTTCTTCACCAGGTAACATAACTAACTTATGCACTTGGTTTATTAAACGATCTATATCCTCATCGTCAATAACACGATCTGAGTGTGGTCTGGTTATATAATCACTATGTTGTAGGCTACGGATATGCTGTCCTGCAATACCAACCGTTACACCGTCAATTTTTAATTCGGCAGCCGCTTCTGCTTCTTGAACTGCTTGCTGAATAGATTGAATGGTTTGTGTAATATTATTTACTACACCACGGTGCACGCCTAAACTTTTAGACTTACCTATGCCTAAAATTTCAAGTTTGCCGTATTCATTTTTACGACCAATCATAGCCACAATTTTTGTGGTTCCTATATCTAATCCTACTGATATGTTATGCTCCATGGCTTATATTTTGGTACATACTACTTGGTTATCGAATTGCAAATTTACTTTGCTATAATTATCTAGCGTCTTTTCTTTGATGTTTTTTTGATAAAATGCCTTCAAATTATTAATTTTTTTGTCTAATAAGTTTAAATCACCCAATTGCACTAAAAACTTACACTGTCTTAATTTTAAAAACAGCTTATTATTAGCATTTTGATGAATTTCTATAACGTTCATTTTTAAAAACTCGTCTTCTCTAATTTTTGTTGCTATTTTAAAGATATTTTCTAAGTTATTCTTCTCAACATAACCCGTAACAAGCGGTACTCTAGCCGAATAATTACTAGATAAAGGCATATAAAAGCCTCGATCGTCGATATAATAAGACGCATTTGTACTAACTCTTGCTATTGGTGTTTTTTGTTTTATTTCCGCGTTAAGCGTTCCGTTTACTGCAACATACACTTCGGCACTCTTAATCATGGGGTTCGATTTGAGTACATTTTCCAACTTATTCAAATCTAAAGTTTCTTTGACAACGTTTTGAGTACCACCGTAATTTTGTGTTAACAACTTACTAACAGTCTCATTAGTAACAAATAAGTTATCTTCTCCCGTAAATTTTATAGCAGGCTCTGTAATCAATCTAGCATTATTTCTTCCCGATGCAAAAGCAAATAGAAAAACCACCAAGCAGAACAAAGCTACCATTTTTATGTAATTCCAATTAACTTTCAAAACTCAACTCTTTTTTAATATGTTTTACTTGTTCTCCAATATCTCCAGCTCCTATAGTTAAAATAACTTGAGCTTCACTTTTTTTAATTTCAGCTAGCAGGTTTGCTTTACTCACCAACTGCTTTTTATCACTTTTAACCTTACTCAACAACCATTCCGATGTTACACCTTCCATTGGTAATTCTCGTGCAGGATAAATATCTAAAAGCATCAACTCATCGAACTGAGATAAACTTTGAGCAAAATCGTCAATAAAATCTTTAGTCCTGCTGAATAGATGCGGCTGAAAAATAGCCAACACGCTTTTACCTGGATACATTTCGCGAACCGCTTGATGCACAGCATTAATTTCTGCTGGATGATGCGCATAATCATCGATATACACCAAACTATCCGTTTTAATTTGATAAGTAAACCTACGCTTAACACCTTTGTAAGATGCTAACGCTTTGGCGAGCTGTTGGTACGGGCAACCATATTCTACAGCCATCGCCAAAGCCAATAATGCATTAGACAAATTATGTCTTCCTGGTAGGTTAAACTCCAAATTTTCTAGCACTGTAGTTGGTGTTTTTACATCAAAAACATACGCGCCATTTATTATTTTTATATTTTGAACAGCATAATCAGAATTATCCTCAATACCGTATGTAATTCCTTTTAAAGGCAATCCGTTTTTAACAAACAGTTTTCCGTTGGGTTTTAATCGTTTTGTAAAATCTTCAAAAGTCTTTTTTAATTCTGAAGCATCACCATAAATATCCAAGTGATCGGCATCTATAGATGTTATCCCTGCGAAATCCGGAGACAAGGTCATAAACGAACGATCGAACTCATCGGCTTCTACAACAGAAACCCCTGTTCCTTTTAAAATTAAATTAGAGTTATAGTTTTCACTTATACCTCCTAAAAAAGCAGTAAGTTCAACATGGCACTCATGCATTAAATGCCCAAGAATACTTGTTGTTGTGGTTTTTCCGTGAGTTCCAGCAACGGCTAAACAAACTGTGTTTTCTGTAATTAAGCCTAAAATTTCAGAACGTTTTAATACGTTGAAATTATTCGATTTAAAATAATTTAATTCCGAATGATTTTTCGGCACTGCTGGTGTATAAACCACCAATGTGTTTTCTAAATTTAAAAAAGCCGAATCAATCTGCTTTACATCATCATCAAAATGGACTTGCATACCTAACTCTACCAAAGTATCAGTAATTGCAGTTTGAGTTTTATCATAACCCGCCACAAGCTTATTATTCGCATTAAAATAGCGTGCTATAGCACTCATGCCAATACCACCAATACCAATAAAATAGATGTTATGTATATTATTTAAATTCATTTATTTCTTTAGAAGTTTTTCAACCTCATTTACTATATCTTTTGTTGCATTTACTAATGCCAATTCTTTTATGTTTCGTCCTAATTCTGCTTGACGATCGGGTGCTGCAATAAGTTGCGAGAACTTATTTTGAAAATCGGTATCCAAATCTTCCTCTTTAATAATCATGGCCGCATCTTTATCTACGACAGCCATAGCGTTTTTGGTCTGATGATCTTCAGCAACATTTGGCGATGGAATAAAAATCACTGGTTTTCCAACAATACAAAGTTCCGAAACAGAACTCGCTCCCGCTCTCGAAATCACCACATCTGCAGCAGCATAGGCTAAATCCATGTTGTTTAAAAACTCATGAACTTGCACATTTTTTATATTACCATAAATTTTATATTGTTGGTAATATAATTTACCGCATTGCCAAATAATTTGGACATTCTGTGTGTCGAGAAAATCTAATTTCTTCTCGATTAATTGATTAATGCGTCTCGCACCTAAACTACCACCAATAACCAAAAGAGTTACTTTACCCGGTTTTAAATCGAAATGCTTTATCGCCTCTTCTCTTTTGGTATCAATATCTAACAAACCTTGGCGCACCGGATTGCCAGTTTTTATAATTTTATCTTGAGGAAAAAATCGTTCTAAATTATCATAGGCTACACATATTTTTTTAGCTTTTTTAGCTAAAAATTTATTTGTAATTCCTGGATACGAATTTTGTTCCTGAATTAAAGTAGGCACTCCTTTAGAGTTTGCAATTTGCAATAATGGTCCGCTTGCAAATCCGCCCGTTCCAATAGCCACATCGGGTTTAAAACGCCTAACAATTGTATTAGCTTTCCACAAACTACTAATTAACTTAAACGGAAACATTAAATTCTTAAAGGTTAGCTTACGCTGAATACCCGAAATCCATAGTCCTTTAATATCAAAACCGGCTTGTGGTACCTTTTCCATTTCCATACGATCGCTTGCACCAACAAACAAAAATTGAGCATCAGGATAACGCAACTTTAATTCGTTTGCAATAGCGATAGCCGGATAAATATGTCCGCCTGTTCCACCTCCCGATAATATAATTTTATATGGTTTCATTCCTTTTTAAACTTTTCCCCGTAAAGGGAAAATTTCTTTTCTTTTTTAATTCAATATTTATATAGCCTCCGAAAGAATCTCTAACGGATTATCTTCATTTATTTCTTTTTCCTTCATTTCTTCACGCTTAGCACTTACGCTAAGTATAATACCTATAGCTAAACAGGTCATCCAAATAGATGTTCCACCACTACTAACTAATGGTAACGTTTGCCCCGTTACAGGAAATAGCTCTACAGCAACAGCCATATTTATTAAAGCTTGAAAAACAATAGGCAACCCAACGCCTAACACCAATAATTTCCCGAAAATAGTATCCGATTTTTGAGAAACAATTACCACTCTAAACAATAACCACATGTATAAAATCATGATTGAAAAACCTCCAATTAAACCGTATTCTTCAATAATTATAGCAAAAATAAAATCGGAAGACGATTGAGGCAAAGCATGTTTCTGAATACTCTTACCTGGTCCAACACCAGTAATTCCTCCAGAGGCAATAGCTATTTTCGCTTTTTCTATTTGATAATCGGCATCAGTATCTTCACTATCAGAATAATTCTTAATTCTATTCTCCCAAGTTGTTACTTTAACATTTAAAGGTCCTGTTGTTAATTTAGCTACCATAATAAAGAGTATTAAAGCAACTAAGCCTGAACCCAAGATAATAGCCATATAACGCACAGGATAACCTCCTAAAAACACCAAAATCATTACCATTAAAAACATAATAGCAGCCGTAGAAAAGTTAGATGGTAAAATTAAAGCCAGCACAATAAATACAGGTGCCCAAAGCGGCAAAATAGAAGCCTTGAATGTTATGACTTCATCTTTTACTTTCGACATATATCGTGCCACATAAACCATTAAAACCACAAAGGCCAAAGTAGATGTCTGGAAAGACAAACCTACAACCGGTATTTTAATCCATCGACTCGCACTTGCACCACCCATTACCGTGCCTTGAGCCATGGTAATTAATAACAAAACCCCAACCACAGGTAGCATCACTAATGACAGCCCCTTAAAATAACGGTACGGAATTTTGTGCACTCCATACATAATTGCAAACCCTAAAACCAAATGCATAAAGTGTTTTACGAACGAAATAAATGTATTTCCATCGTATTTACTATATGCCAAATCGCTCGCCGCACTGTACACAGGCAGAAAGGACAATATAGCTAGTAGCGCTACAATGGCCCAAATTAATCGATCTCCCTTTATATTTTTAAATAGCGTTTGCATTTACTTTTTTTCTTATCTCGCTTTTCTATTATTCCGCTTATTATGCAGCATTAAGTGTTTTATAAATTTCTAACCGCGTTTTTAAACTGACGACCTCTATCTTCATAATTTTCAAATAAATCGAAGCTTGCACAAGCCGGAGACAACAATACGTTATCGCCAGATTCAGCTAATTTATAAGCAATTTTTACTGCTTCACTCATAAACTGAGTTTCAACAATAACATCCACCATATTTCCAAAAGTGCTCATTAAAGTCTCGTTTTCTGCACCTAAACAAATAATAGCTTTCACTTTTTCGTTTACAAACTGAAACAACTCTTGGTAATTATTACCCTTATCTACACCTCCAACAATCCAAACTGTTGGTGCACTCATACTCTCTAAAGCAAAATATGTAGCATTTACATTGGTTGCCTTAGAATCGTTGATATACTGTACTTTATTTATTTTTAAAACTTGCTCTAATCTATGTTCTACACCCTGAAAGTTTTCTAAACTCTCACGAATGGTTTGTTTTCTAATTTTTAGTAAATGCGCAACAGTAGAAGCCGCCATAGCGTTCTTTACGTTGTGTTTTCCTTCTAATGCTATTTTGTTTGTTGGCATAATTATTTGGGTGTTATCTATTGTTATTTTAATGTTATTTTCTTTGTCTAAATACGCGCCATTCTCTATTGTTTTCACTAATGAAAACGGCAATAATGTTGATTGAACCGGATTTTTTTTTAAATAATCTACAATCACCTCATCATCGGCATCATAAATTAAATAATCGTCCTTACTCTGGTTTTTGGCAATTCGAAATTTAGATGCGATATAATTTTCAAATTTATAATCGTATCGATCTAAATGATCTGGAGTAATATTTGTTATTACAGCTATTTTAGGTTTAAAGTCGATAATATCATCCAACTGAAAACTACTAATTTCTAGCACGTAATTATCAAAATCTTCTTCTAGAACTTGCTTAGCAAAACTATCGCCAATATTACCAGCCAACCCCACATTCAATTCTTCTTTTAAAATGTGATGCGCCAGTGTTGCCGTTGTTGTTTTACCATTACTTCCCGTAATACCAATAATTGTTGCATTGGTATATTGGGCTGCAAATTCAATTTCCGAAACCACCTTAATTCCCTTTTCACGAATTTGTTTTACCAAAGGCGCTTTATCAGGAATACCAGGACTTTTCATGACGATGTTAGCATTCAGAATTTTTTCTTCAGAATGATTCTCATCTTCCCATTCAATATCATTTTGTACAAGAACTTGTTTATAATTTTCTTTTATTTTTCCCTTATCGGAAACAAAAACGTCGAAGCCTTTAGTTTTAGCCAAAAGCGCAGTTCCTACACCACTTTCTCCTCCTCCTAATATGACTAGTCTTTGTTCTGCCATTTCTTTATCATTTTATATAATCTACGCTTTCGCGGAAACCATACATTTACTATCTAATTTTTAATGTTACAATTGAAAGAATAGCTAGCAAAATACCAACAATCCAGAATCGTGTTACAATTTTACTTTCGTGATATCCCGATTTTTGATAATGATGATGCAATGGCGACATTTTGAAAATGCGTCGGCCTTCACCATATTTCTTCTTTGTATACTTAAACCAACTTACCTGCATTACTACCGATAAGTTTTCAGCTAAAAAGATTCCGCAAAGCACCGGTATTAACCATTCTTTACGCACCGCAATAGCAATTACAGCAATAATACCTCCAATAGTTAAACTACCTGTATCTCCCATAAAAACCTGTGCCGGATAGGTATTATACCAAAGAAAACCAATTAGCGCACCTACAAAGGCAGCGATATAAATTGTAATTTCTTCAACACGTGGGATATACATAATATTGAGATATTCTGAGAAAATAATATTACCAGAAACCCAAGCAAAAATCCCCAATGTAAGCACAATAATAGCCGATGTTCCTGCCGCGAGACCATCGATTCCATCGGTTAAATTAGCACCGTTTGAAACTGCGGCTATTATAAAAATGGTAACTAGAATAAAAATAATCCAAGCGTACTTTTCTAAATCTGGACTAATCCATGTGATTAACTTTGCATATTCAATTTCGTTTCCTTTTACAAAAGGAATGGTTGTTTTAGTCGATTTCATTTCGGCCGCGAACAACTTCGACGGCGCTATATCCGGATTTTCTACCAATAATGCTCGTTGTTGCTCTATTGGCAATTTTTCCTTCATAGTAACATCTTGATGAAAAAACAATGTGCTACCCACTATAATCCCTAAGCCAACTTGTCCTAAAATTTTAAAACGCCCTTTTAAACCGTCTTTATCATTTTTAAACTTCTTTAAATAATCGTCTATAAAACCAATAATCCCCATCCAAATAGTGGTTACTATTAATAAAATGATGTAAATATTTGAAAGCTTTGCTAATAACAACACAGGGATCAACGTTGCTAAAATGATAATAATTCCACCCATTGTAGGTGTACCGGCTTTTTCCTTTTGACCCTCTAAACCTAAATCGCGAATGGTTTCTCCCATTTGCTTTCTAGATAAAAAGCTAATTATTTTTTTACCGTAAATTGTTGAAAAAAGCAAAGCAAAAATCATAGCCAATGCTGCTCTAAAGGTTAAAAACCCAAAGAGTGATGCCCCAGGAAACTGGAACTGTTTTTCTAAATATTCGAATAAGTAATACAGCATTCTTTCTCTATTTTAATTACTTCTGTAATTGCTTTAATATCTCTTGCACGGTTTCATAATCATCAAAATGAAAACGTTCTCCTTTAATTTCCTGATAATCTTCATGCCCCTTTCCTGCGATTAAAATAATATCGTTAGGTTGCGCCATTTGGCAAGCCGCTTTAATGGCTTGTTTTCTATCTGAAATTGTTAGGGCCTTTTTAAAATTTTGAGGTTCTACCCCTTTTTCTATATCGTCTAAAATGGCTTGTGGCTCTTCACTTCGCGGATTATCACTCGTAAAAATCACCTTTGTGCTTAACGCCGTAGCGATATGCCCCATTTTTGGACGCTTTGTTTTATCACGATCTCCACCACAACCAACAACGGTAATGAGCTCTTCATTTTTAGTACGAATACTATTTATAGTTTCCAATACATTTTTCAATGCATCAGGTGTGTGTGCATAATCAACAATCGCTGTTATTTTTTCATCTGAAATTAAATACTGAAATCGTCCGCTCACGCTTTCCAAATCACTAATTAAACGAAGGATTTCTACTTTTTCGAGCCCTAACAATTCCGCTGTAGCATAAATAGCTAATACATTATAAGCATTAAAATTCCCGATTAACCGTGTCCAAACCTCACTATCATTCACCTTAAGCAATAAACCGCTTAATCTGTTTTCTAAAATTTGTGCTTTATAATCAGCATAGCCTTTTAAGGCGTATGTCTGTTTTTTAGCTTTTGTATTCTGAAGCATAATTGCTCCATTTTTATCATCGGTATTCACTAACGCAAAAGCTGTTGATGGTAGACCGTCGAAAAAACGTTTTTTAACATCGCGATACTCTGCAAAAGTGTTATGATAATCTAAATGATCGTGCGATAAATTGGTGAATATCCCGCCTTCAAAATGCAACCCTTCCGTTCTAAATTGATGAATACCATGTGAGCTAACTTCCATAAAACAAAACTCGACACCTGCCGCATTCATTTCCTTTAAATACTTATTAATAGTTAAAGAATCTGGCGTGGTATGTGTGGCTTTATACTCCACAGTATCTACCATTATTTTTACTGTTGAAAGTAACCCGACTTTAAACCCAGCATTTTTAAACAACTGAAACAACAAACTAGCAACTGTTGTTTTTCCGTTAGTACCAGTAACACCAACAAGTTTCAAATTCTCGGATGGCACACCATAAAAATTAGATGCCATAATAGCCATAGCTTTACTAGAATTATCAACTTCTACATAAGTTATACCATCAACAACATCTTCCGGAGTCGCTTCACAAACTATTGCAGTCGCACCATTTTTAATAGCCACATCTATATAATTATGTCCATCCACAACACTGCCACGGATAGCCACAAACACATCACCTTTAACAATGTTGCGCGAATCGAAATGAATGTTGTTTACATCCATGCTCGTGTTTCCAACAACAGCATTTAAAGTAACCTTATACAATATGTCTTTTAATACACTCATGATGCTTTTAATGTAACCGTTTGATTGTTTTTTAACTTGGTACTCTTATTTATTGATTGTTCTTTCACAACGCCGTTTCCGTTAAGTTTCACCTTAACCTTCACATCCATATTTTCTAAAAGAGCTAATGCGTCCATAGCAGGCAAGCCTACAACATTCGGCATAATGGTTTTGTATGTTTTTGTAGTTTCGTAAAACTTATTATACTCATCTTCTACAGAAGCAACTTTTACATCTAAAGAATTTACTTCATCTATTAAAGGCGTGTCTGTAAATATTTTTTGCGCAATACGTTTAAAAACCGGCCCTGTAACATCGGCCCCGTAATACCCTTTTTTTGTACTTGGTTTATGAATCACGACAATGCAAGAATATTTTGGGTTTTCCGCTGGAAAATAACCTGCAAAAGACGAAATATATCTTTTATTATTTTTCCAATCAGCCATCCAATACTCTGTTTGCGCCGTTCCCGTTTTCCCTGCCATTGAGAAATTTGGAGAATACAACTTGCTTGCTGTACCTCTCACCACTATGTTTTTTAATATCTCTCTAATTTCACCTAAAGTCTTATCAGAACAAATCTTTTTATTAATTACTTCCTTCTCAAAAACCTCAATTTCTTCATCAAACTCCTTAACTGCTTTTATAAATCTTGGCTTTACCATTTCACCATCATTAGCAATTGCATTATAAAAAGCAAGTGTTTGCAACGGCGTTAAACTTAAGTTATAACCATAAGCCATAGATGGCAAAGCATTTCTACTCCATTTTTTATCACCTGGCTCTGGAATATCAGGATCCCCCTCACCTTTAATTGAAACACCCAAAGGCTTATCAAGATTCCAATCCTTAATATGATCTATAAATTTCTTAGGATTTTTAGAATAATTCTCATCGATAATTGTAGCTAAACCAATATTTGAAGACACCTCTAAAGCTCTTGCTGCCGAAATTTTACCGAAACCACCATGATGAGAATCATAAATTGTTCTTCCGTAAAAACGCTTAGATCCTTTTCTAGTATCTACAACCGTTGCCGTATCAATCACCTTATCTTCTAGAGCAGCCATAAGCGCCATAACTTTAAAAGTAGACCCCGGCTCGTGCGACTCCCAAACGGCATAATTTCGTTTTTCGTAATATTCGCCACTCTTGGTTTTTGCTAAATTCGAAATAGCTTTTATTTCGCCAGTTTTAACATCCATAACTACCACACAACCATGCTCAGCCTCGTAATACTCTAACTGCCCCAATAGTGAGTGATGCGCGATATCTTGAATATTTACATCAATAGTCGTATAAACATCATAACCATCTTTTGGCTCCACTTGATTATAATCGGTAAGTGGTTTCCATTTGTTTTTTCCTATTTTTTGTTTTAAACGCTTACCATCGGTACCTCGTAAATATTTTACTCCAAAAGCACCATCGATTCCGGCACGCGTTACATTTCCTTCGTCATCAAATCGCTCGTAACCAATAGAACGTTGAGCAATAGCACCCATTGGAAATTCACGCTTTGTTTTCTGACTTACAATAAGCCCCCCCGGAATTGCGCCTAATTTTAAAAGCGGAAACCCTCTAAAACGCACATAATCGGTATAATTAATGTTTTTTGCTAATAGCAAATATTGATTTTTATTCGCACGTGCTTTTCTAATAGACTTCTCGTAATATGATGATGATTTTCCTGAATATTTAGAAAGCGAATCGGACAACGGCCCAACAAATTCTTCGAACTTTTTAGTTGGCGACACTACTGCATCTATAGCAATATTGTACTTCGGGATCGATGTTGCCAACAAACCACCATTATCAGAATACACGTTGCCACGATTTGCAGGAATAGTAATATTTTGAACATCGCGTTTTTCAACTAGCGCTCTATATTTATCACCTTGCAAATACTGAATACTGAACAATTTAAACAGCACAGCAAGCCCGAACACAAACATGCATCCCGCTACAAAATATAGTCTATTTAATATGCCCTTATCGTTTACAGCCAAGGTATTCTAATTGTTTTGAGATTTTACTTTTATCTTTTTTGCTGGCGTTGTGGAAGTCGCCAAACCTTTTTCTTTCATTTTTGCCAACACAGTCGATTCCATTTTTAAACGCTGCAATTTAGAACGACCATCCACAAATGCCGAACGCATTTCTTTTACTTCATTATTAAGTTTAGATATTTCGTAAACTTTTTTATCTGCACTATGCGAGCTCGCTATCATAACTATCGCTAAAGCGGAAACAAATAAAATCATGCGCCAATTCTTAAACGAATCGTCACTGACTAAAAATGTTCCTTTTAATATGTCGTATATATTATTTTTCACCTTTAATGACTAAAATATGATGTTTTCAAAAAAGCGGAAAAACCACTCTTATTATTAAAGACACAAAAACCTCCTTTTTCAATTCGGTATTGGATCTAGCACTCTCGTTTTATTTATTTGAAATTAAGCCTTTGTAGCAATCCTTAACTTTGCACTTCGTGCTCTGTTGTTTATTTTAATCTCTGCAGCAGTAGGCACTATTAAGCCACCAACCTTTTTTAGCGGCACTTCAAAATTGCCAAACATATCACGTTCTGGCTCTCCCTCAAACAGTCCGTTTCTAATAAATCTTTTTACCAACCTATCTTCTAAAGAATGATACGATATAAAACTTAACCTTCCGTTTTCATTCAAAATCTCAGGTGTTTGAGATAAAAACTCTTTTAGAGCTTCAATTTCTTGATTCACCTCTATTCTAATAGCCTGATATATTTGAGCTAAAACTTTATTCTCATGTCTTGGCGGTAAAAATTTTCGCAAAACAGATTTCAATTGTTCACTTGTAACAATAGATTCACTTTCACGATGCGCAACAATTAAACTAGCCATAGCAGGCGCCGCACGCAATTCACCATACTGCAAGAACACATCTTTCAATTGTCCTTCTTCGTATTCATTAATAACATGAAATGCCGACAATGCCTTTTCTTGATTCATCCGCATATCTAAATCAGCCTCAAACCGAGTAGAAAAACCACGTTCTGCAACATCAAATTGATGTGACGATACGCCAAAATCTGCCAAAACACCATCCACTTTTTTTACACCATGAAATCGCAAAAAACGTTTTATAAATCTAAAATTCTCGTTTATCAATGTAAATCGAGTATCGTCAATTGTATTTTCAAGAGCGTCCAAATCTTGATCGAACGCAAATAATTTTCCATTCTCACCAAGTCGCTTTAAAATCTCCTTACTGTGTCCGCCACCACCAAAAGTAACATCAACATAAACGCCGTCAGGTTTAATATTTAAACCATCTACCGTTTCTTTTAATAATACCGGATTATGATATTCCATAGTCTTCATCATCTTGCCCCATAACTTCTTCGGCTAAATCTGCAAAATCGATTGCCGCATCATCAATGGCTTGTTCATATAAATCTTTATCCCAAATTTCAATAATATTGATTGCCGAAGCCACTACAATATTTTTCGAAATGTTAGCAAAAACTGTTAAATCTTTCGGCACTAATAAGCGCCCATTAACATCAATTTCAATAATTTTTGCCCCTGCAGTAAATCTTCGAATAAAATCATTGTTCTTTTTCTTGAACTTATTAAGCTTATTCATTTTCTGCATTAACGCCTGCCATTCTTGCATTGGATACAACTCCAAACACTTCTGAAAAACCGATCTTCGCAAAACAAAACCATCGTCTAGCACTGACGCAAGCTGCTTTTTTATCGCAGCAGGCATCATAAGTCTGCCTTTGGCATCAACTTTACAATCGTATGTCCCTGTTAATAAGTCCAATAGTATTTCGCTATGGTTTAAACGTTTAAGATTCAAATATATTGAAAATTTTACCACATTTTACCACTTTACCCCACTTTGTTAACAAGTTTTTGACGAAATACACCCTACAATCGACGAGATCAATAAAAACGGTAAGCAAACTTGACTATTCTTTAATTAATTTTATAAGAAAAATCTTAATTCAAAACACTATTCTTGACGCAGAAAAATTATTCTTTTTTCAGAAGGAATTAAAACCTTTGAAATATCAATGAAATAACTATATTTGTTTCTCATGCAATGAATACTGATTAATGACGCATAGTTTAAAAAAAGAAGGTAATTACAGCTATATTGAAGCCGGAGAGGGTACACCAATTATTGTGCTACACGGATTAATGGGCGGATTGAGTAATTTTGATGCCGTAACTGATTTTTTTAGCCAAAAAGGATATAAAGTCCTGATCCCCGAACTCCCAATTTACAGCATGTCACTGCTTAAAACTAACGTAAAAAGCTTTGCCAAATACCTACACGAATTTATAATTTTTAAAGGTTATGATGAGGTTATTTTATTAGGAAATTCGCTTGGCGGACACATTGGCTTATACCATACAAAAATGTTCCCCGACACTGTAAAAGGCTTAATAATAACCGGAAGCTCTGGCCTTTACGAAAGTGCTATGGGCGGAGGCTACCCAAAACGCAGCGATTACGAGGTGATTAAAAAGAAAGCACAAGATGTTTTTTACGATCCCGCAGTTGCCACCAAAGAAATTGTAGACGAAGTTTACGAAACCGTAAATAACCGTAATAAGCTAATAAAAACTTTAGCTATTGCCAAAAGTGCTATTAGGCATAATATGGCGAAAGATTTACCTAACATGAAAACGCCCACTTGTATTATTTGGGGTAAAAATGATAGCGTAACGCCACCTGAAGTTGCCGAAGAATTTAACGAACTTTTACCTGATTCTGAATTACATTGGATTGACAAATGTGGCCATGCAGCCATGATGGAACACCCTGATGAATTCAATAAAATCATGGATGCTTGGTTAGAAAAAAGACAATTCTAGACACTTTTCTAGCATAAAACATTCCCAACATTAAACACATTAAGATAGATGCATATTAAATCGGCCGAATTTGTAATGAGCAATTCCGAAGTTGAAAAATGCCCAAAAAGCAGACTGCCGGAGTACGCTTTTATTGGCAGAAGTAACGTAGGAAAATCGTCGTTGATTAATATGCTAACTAGCCGAAAAAGCTTAGCTAAAACATCTGGACGACCAGGGAAAACACAGCTTATTAATCACTTTTTAATTAATAAAAACTGGCACTTAGTAGATTTACCAGGTTATGGCTATGCTCGTGTTTCTAAGAGTTCTAAAAAGGTGTTTCAAAAATTTATCACTAATTATTTCGGACAACGAGAACAACTTGTTACAGCGTTTGTTTTAGTTGATATTCGACACACACCTCAACCTGTAGATTCTGACTTTATGATATGGCTTGGAGAAAACGGGATTCCTTTTTCTATCATCTTTACTAAAGCCGACAAACTAAGACCAAAAGCTATTCAAGATCACGTTGATGCCTACAAAGCTATTTTATTAGAAACCTGGGAAGAGATGCCTAACTATTTTATTACATCATCATCTAAAGACATAGGAAAAGACGAAGTTTTAGACTATATCGATGATCTTAACGAAAATATGGACTTAGACAGCCGCCAATAACTTCACTTATAAGTTACGCCTCTTTTTTCTTTAGTTGACAGCCTTTTATTTTTATATTTGACTAAGATATGTGATGATTTATTATATCCTAATATAAACTGCAACACAACCGAAACCTAGAAAAAAGAAGAAAAATTCATTGAGATTTCCCAAACAGACACCCCAAAAAAAAGGGGTTTGACATACTTAAACTTATCGGAATTCAAGAAAACAATAAAAGCTTGTTGCGAAATATAATGTTGTAACGCAAACAAGAAAAACACTCTCGTCTTTTATAATTTTTCAAATCCTAAATCTAAAAAAAGAAATAAGTTTATTACTAGCTGAGTAGGATCCGGAAAACCATCTAATTGTATATAGATTAGAACAACTGCTACGTTCACAGTTTTTAAAAATCACTATGTTGGACTTAGCTAAAGGTAGTTGAGTATTTGCTTACTTCAAGTTACAAAACAAACACAAGTTTAAAATCGCGAACGTATGAGAATTATTCTATCATTTGCCCTTTCAACTTTAACGCTGCTTTCTGATAACCAATATTTTTAACATATTCATTAGCGATATCATCATAAACAAGATAGCCTAAATTTTCATTAAAGTAAAGATTAAACAAAGCTGTTGCGCTATATGCTCCAACCATCGTAGCTCCCGCAAACACATTCACATCTCCGCTTTGGTTAGGCTGCGCAAAATCCGATTGATCTGTAAGCGTTGTACTAAAAGCATTATTTAAGCCTGCTTCAGGAGTCACAACATCTACATATTCGGTGGTTCTAAGTGCTAGCCTAATAGGATAGTTTCCAACATTTGTCCATGTAGAAATTCCCAGCCCACTATAACTAACATTTACCTGTGAATCAGGTATTTCAATTTCGATATTATTAAATACAATAGGCCGTTCTGTATCAACAATTATTCTATAAACTTTAGAGTCTGAATTATCGGAATTTGCAACTTTAAAATCTATCGTGTTTGGATAACTAAAATCAATAGATTCTTCTAAACTCACATTATAAGCATGAAAAGCTTCATTATTTATTCTATACTCAATACTAGCACCTTCAAATTCTATTATGGGCGATATATTAGAATAGTCTACAGCCGAAGGAAACAGACAAACAACTAAAGAATCTAACGGTTGCGTATGTGCTTTTATAACAGAAAACGTATGGTTGCTAGACAACATTTTAAAACTAGTTATAGCCAATTTTTCTGCAATAACCTCATTATCTTCCGATTTATCAGAATCATCATTAGAACTACATGATGATAAAAAAACCAGAGCAATAATTAAAAAACTAAACGCGTGATACTTTTTAATGTGTTTCATTCTATTAAAATTTGATTACATAAGTTAAGCCTACCGTTTTTCATAAACCATGCCAAAAACAACAAGATCTCAACCTTTAACATCTAACGCATCGCGTAACGCGTTACCTATAAGCATAAAAGCCATTACCAAACTCATTATACAAAGCCCTGGAATTAAAGCCAAATAAGGCTTCCCTAAAATGATATAATTGTAGTGATCTTTTATCATAGCACCCCAACTAGCCATTGGTGGTTGCGCACCAATACCCAAAAAGCTCAAACCACTTTCTATTAAAATAGCTGCGGCAAAGTTTGCTGCTGAAATTACAATTACCGGTGCCATAATATTCGGAAGGATATGTTTTGTGATTATTCTGTAATCACTAAAACCTAAAGCTCTTGCTGCTGTTACATATTGCATTTCTTTAGTGCTAATTATTTGCCCACGAACTACTCTAGCCACTTCCACCCACATGGTTAAACCGACAGCAATAAACACTTGCCAAAAACCTTTGCCTAATGCTAAAGTAATCGCTATTACCAAAAGCAGAGTAGGTATAGACCAGGTTACATTTATAATCCACATAATAACAGCATCTACCTTACCACCAAAATAGCCCGCAATACTCCCCATAAAAATGCCGATAACTAATGAAATAAACACCGCTACAAATCCAATAAAAAATGAAATCCTAGCACCTACTAGCACGCGACTCAACAAATCACGTCCATATTTATCAGTTCCAAAAAGGAATGATTTTTCTTTTATAAACGATACAGCATCACTATTTGGAAACCGACTTAACTCCATTGTTTTTTTCACACCTTCCAAACCATCCGAAGCATATTCAGTATAAATCAAAGTCTCACCATCTATATGATATTCTGAAATAGGAATTTCAGAATCTGTATTCTTCTTCCCAAAAAAGAGTTTATCAAACATATTCTGATTGACTTTCAACTCTGAGGGGATAGTAAGCATTGTTACTGTATAGCCTGGCCTTTTAGAATGAATTGATAAATGCATTTGGTTCGCATATTGAGAATTATCGGGTGCAAAGGCATATGCAAACACCGAAACAACACCAACAAAACCAATAAAGCATAAACTAAAAACACCCCAAAAATTCTTTTTAAATTTTTGGAGTGCTAATTGTTTTAGTGAGCTAGATTTTGAACTCATATATTTTATTTCTTCTAATTTTTAGCTTGAGCGTGTGTAGAAGCAACTTTTTCTATTGGAAAGTTTTTTAAATCTTCTAAAACATTTAAAGCTTCCTCGACATAAACATCTTGACTTAAGCTCTCATGCCAACGCACGCGCTTTTCTTTTAAATCTGTAGTATCCTTATCAAAAAGTGATTGCTCGTATTTTGTTGAGTTAAAAGTTAAATTAGTTTTATAATCTGAAATAGCATCAAAACGTTTTGCTTCTTCCTCATTTCTATCCAATTGCTCTTTATACTTTTCAAAATTTAATGAAAACTTAGTATCATCTATTTTACTTTTCACCCATTTAGCATTTTCATCAATAAGCTTTAATTGAGCATTATTCGCCATACGCGCTTTACTATTTGCTACAATTGTATTATAATCGAAATAACCCGTCCAAGGCTTGTAATCGGCCGCATCAATTTCATCATAAGGTAACGGATTATCTTTATCCTTTTCACCTACATCAATATAACTAAAACGTCCTGGTACTTGCACATCACTTTTAACACCCTCTAACTGTACAGAACCACCATTAATTCTATAATATTTTTTAGTGGTTAACGCTATAGCTCCAAGATCTCCTCCTGTATTACTACGTAAAACATTATTTAAATCTATGACATTTTGAACGGTACCTTTACCATAAGTTTGTTTACTCCCTATAATAATAGCACGCTTATAATCTTGCATGGCCGCCGCCATAATCTCTGATGCTGAAGCTGAAATTTCGTTTACTAAAACAACCAAAGGTCCATCCCAAACAATAGATTTATCACTATCCTTTAAAACTTCTTTTGCTTGCCCTGTAGATCGTACCTGAACCACTGGTCCTTCTTCGATAAACAAACCTGCCATATCTACAACAGTTGGTAAAGATCCACCACCATTGTTACGCAAGTCTAATACCAAACCTTCAATACCTTCTTTTTTAAGACGTAAAATTTCTTCCTTTACATCTTTAGCTGCATTTATATTTTTATAATCTTGAAAGTCAGCATAAAACGCAGGCAAATCAATCACACCAAAACGACCACCTTCTTTTTCAACAACCGATGATTTCGCATAAGTTTCCATCAACTCTACCACATCTCTAGTAATAGTTACATCTTTAACCGTACCATCCATACTTTTAATAGTAAGCGTTACTTTAGTCCCTTTAGGCCCTTTGATATATTTAATAGCATCGTTAATACGCATACCAACAATATCTACAGCAACATCTTCATCTTCTTGTTTTACTTTTAAAATAACATCTTCAACTTCTAAAAGCTTACTTCTCCAAGCTGGCCCTCCAGAAATTAATTCTACAATTTTAATGTAATCCATTCTTTTTTGTAATCTCGCTCCAATACCTTCAAGTTTTCCTGACATACGTTGGTCGAAATTCTCTTTACCTCTTGGTGCTAAATAATATGTGTGCGGATCAAACTCTTCTACTATCGTATTTACGTAAACCGCAAACCAATCATCACGATCTAAATCATCAACACTATCATTAAAATAAATATCGATAGATTTTAAAGTCGCTTCACGAGCTTCTTTCTCGATAACTTTATCCGTTTTCATAACATACTCCGGATCTTTTTCCTTGGCACGTTTTTCTTCTTCGTAAATATCATCGTAATTAGAAAGTGTCGAAAACTTTAATTGCTGTCTCCAACGAGCTTTCATTTCTCTCCTATTCTTTACATAACCAGTATTTTCATAATCAGTATCAAAATCTTCATCAACAGTATAATCAAAAGGCTTCGCCAAGATATCGTGATAAATCTCTTTTGCTTCACTTATACGCTCTAAAACACGCTCGTGAACCAAATTAAAAAACGAAATATCTACCGATTTTAATTGATCGTCTAAATTTGTTCTATATTTTTCAAACTCTTTATAATCCGAAGCGTAAAAATATCTTTTTACAGGATCTACAATCTCTAAATAATCGGAAAACAACTCTTCCGAAAAGGCATCATCAAAAGCAATAGGATCAAAATGTCCGCGCTCAATAACAAAGGTTATAAGTTCTATTAGTTTTTTATCTTTATCTGGATTATCGAATTTTTTAGAAGTAAAACTACACGAGGCAAAAGCCAAAACCATTAACAACGATAGTACTTTAAAATTCTTTTTCATAATATTCTTCATCTTCTGTATTTCAAAATTCTTTAGGGAATTTTATATCATTTTACTAAAATAGAGAAAAAACTATGCCAACAATCGGTTTTTGCTACTAATTTTTTGTTAAACAGAAGAAATAAGACGTTTACCATCGAAATTATGTATTTTAGCATTATAATTTAACAACAAATTATGTCGAAAAAACCCCTTATTTTAATTACGAATGATGACGGCATTACTGCTCCAGGAATTAGAGCTTTAATTGAAGTTATGGTTAATTTAGGCGATGTTTTTGTAGTAGCTCCTGATAGTCCGCAAAGTGGCATGGGGCACGCTATTACGCTAGACGCTATGCTTTTTGCTCAAAACGTAGAAATTAGTAAAGGGCCACAAAAAGAGTTTAGCTGTTCTGGAACACCTGCCGATTGCGTAAAAATAGCCATTAGAGAATTACTACCAAGAACACCAGACCTTTGTGTTTCTGGTATAAACCACGGATCTAACTCTGCTATAAACGTTATTTATTCTGGCACCATGAGTGCCGCTATTGAAGCAGGTATTGAAGGTATTCCGGCTATTGGTTTTTCTTTACTCGATTACGCATGGGATGCTAACTTTGAAGCTTCTAAACCTTACGTAAAAAAGGTTACCGAAAATGTACTAAAATCAGGCTTACCCAAAGGAGTTGTTCTAAATGTAAACATACCAAATGCTAAAAGTGGAGACATAAAAGGCATTAAAATTTGTAGACAAGCAAAATCGAATTGGGTAGAATCTTTCGATAAACGCAAAAATCCACAAGGGAAAGATTACTATTGGCTTTCGGGTAAATTTGTAAACTTAGACAACGGTGAAGACACTGACGAATGGGCGCTTGAAAACCACTATGTTTCTGTAGTTCCCGTACAGTTCGATTTAACCGCACACCACTTTATACAACAACTAAATACTTGGAATTTAAAATAGATGAAGAAAGAAATTTTTATAGGCATGCTCGTTGGATTAATAGCAAATGCTGTTGGCTTAATTTTAACCGCAACGCTACTTGGTAGA
Source organism: Algibacter lectus (assembly GCF_004368925.1). Classification (NCBI taxonomy): domain Bacteria; kingdom Pseudomonadati; phylum Bacteroidota; class Flavobacteriia; order Flavobacteriales; family Flavobacteriaceae; genus Algibacter; species Algibacter lectus. The sequence goes on along the minus strand of NZ_SORL01000012.1, from coordinate 188,737 downwards.
GGTGACGATTTTACAACTGTAATTAAAGCTGCAGCCGCAGAAGGCTTTTTAGGAAAACTCATTAGCTTAGGTGCGGTTTTAAACCTTATTAGTTTTTTTATTTTTATAAGAAGAAAAGAAGATTATCGCGCCAGAGGTGTTTTATTAGTCACTGTTTTTATTGCTGTGTTTACGTTTCTTTTTAAAATGCTTTAGAAATTAAAATCACCCCAACTTAAAAGTTATAGCACATGAAATATTACATAATAGCAGGTGAAGCATCGGGAGATTTACATGGCTCAAACCTAATGAAAGCCTTGTTTCAAGAAGACCCAAATGCCGAGATTAGATTTTGGGGCGGCGACCTCATGCAATCCGTTGGCGGCACTTTAGTAACTCACTACAAGGAACGTGCTTTTATGGGGTTTATAGAGATTATTATGAACCTTCGAAAAATATCTAAATTTATAAGCTTTTGTAAAGAAGATATTACTGACTATAAACCAGACGTTGTTATTTTTATTGATAATTCGGGCTTTAATTTACGCATTGCGAAATGGGCCAAAGCTGCCAATTTTAAAACACACTATTATATTTCACCTCAAGTTTGGGCCTCTCGAGCAAGTCGTGTTAAAGATATAAAACACGATGTGGATGCCATGTATGTTATTCTTCCTTTTGTTGAGGATTTCTATAAAAAGTACGATTACAACGTTCATTTTGTTGGCCACCCACTTATTGATGCTATTGCCAACCGTGCGCAAGTAAGCGAAAAAGCATTTAGAGAAACACACCAACTTAGCGACAAACCTATTATTGCCTTATTACCCGGAAGCCGAAAGCAAGAAATCACAAAAATGCTATCGGTAATGCTTAGTCTTGTTAACGATTTTAAAACCTACCAATTTGTAATTGCCGGGGCTCCCAGTCAGGATTACAGTTTCTATAAAACCTTTATTAAATCGGCTAACGTAAAATTTATTGATAATAAAACTTACGATTTGTTAAGTATTTCGACAGCAGCTTTAGTCACCTCAGGAACTGCTACACTAGAAACCGCATTATTTAAAGTACCACAAGTGGTGTGCTATAAAGGCAGCGCAATATCTTACCAAATTGCTAAACGCATTATTACATTAAAGTTTATATCCTTAGTCAATTTAGTTATGGACCGCGAAGTGGTAACAGAGCTTATTCAAGGGGATTTTAATAAAAAAAATCTTAAAAAAGAGTTAGAGCGTATCTTGGATAAAGAAGGCCGAAAAAAACTCTTTTTAGAGTATTATGAATTGGAAAAAGCCCTTGGCGGAAAAGGCGCTAGCGAAAAAACCGCAAAATTAATATACAACGCCATAAAAGGTTAATCTTTATATGAAAAAAATAATTTTTATACTCGCCCTATTCATTAGTTTTAGCAGCTGTAAATCTTCAAAACGATCTAAAAGAAGTTCAAATTCCTCTTCTAAAATAATAACAAAAAAATCGGATGCAAACGAAAATGACCGAGTAGTTATTTCTTCCGAAGAAAAAAAATATACACCGAGAAACGCAAATAGCAGAAGAACCAAAGCCGACAACATTATTGAATATGCTGAAAGTTTTGAAGGCGTTCGATACAAATGGGGTGGCACTACAAAAGCAGGAATGGATTGTTCGGGCTTAATTTACGAATCGTTTAGAGCTTATGACGTTAATTTACCCAGAATTTCCCGAGACATGGCCAAGCGTGGCGATAAAATCAATTTAAAAGATGTTCATAAAGGCGATTTGTTATTCTTTAAAACCGGCAATAGAAGAAATGCAATTAACCATGTTGGACTTATTGTCTCTATAGAAAACAACGACATTGAGTTTATACACGCCACGAGCAGCAAAGGCGTAATGACTTCTTGGATAAACGAAACTTACTGGCATAAAGCTTTTTACGAAGCTCGTCGGGTTTTATAAGATATTTTATATCTTAGTTTAATTATGAAAATCCTCAATTTTACCATAATTAAACTAACCATTTGCCTAGTGATAGGCATTTTAATTGGGTATTTTATTCCCATTCCAATAATGATGGCTTTGTATTTTACACTAGCTGCATCATTACTGTTAGGTATCACTTACTTTATAGCTAGAAAACAGTTTTTTAAAACTATTTGGTTTGGGATTACTGCTTTTATTTTAATGATTTCGATTGGAGTTCTCACTGTAAACATCCATAATCAACAAAATTTTAACAACCACTATACAAAACATCTTTTAAATGAAGATGACTCTGCTCATGCTATCACTTTCAGAATTCGAGAAGTTTTAAAATCCAATACTTTTTACGACAAATATATTATTGATGTTTTACAAGTTGACACTAACCGAACCCAAGGAAAATTACTACTAAGCATAGCAAAAGACACTTTAAAACCGACACTTAACGTAGACGCTATATTCTCTACAAAGAGCAATTTTAAAAGCTTAGGCTATCCGTTAAATCCTTTTCAATTTGATTACGAATCGTATTTAGAAAAGAAATACATTTATCACCAAGTCAGCTTAAAACCTACCGAGCTATTTTTAATTAGCGATAATACACATACGGTATTTGGATACGCAAATGCTACTCGACAATTTATTAATTCAAAATTAAAAAAATATCATTTTAAACCCGACGAACTCGCTGTAATTAATGCGCTTTTTCTGGGGCAAAGACAAGACCTCAGTGAAGACATTTATAGCGATTACAGAAATGCAGGAGCTATACATATATTGGCTATTTCAGGACTCCACATTGGAGTTATACTAATTCTCCTAAACTGGGTTTTAAAACCGATGGAACGCTTAAAATTTGGCAAACTTCAAAAAACAATTTTAATACTTATCATTCTATGGAGTTTTGCGGTAATTGCTGGCTTAACAGCATCGGTAACTCGAGCAGTAACCATGTTTAGTATTGTTGCCATTGCAAACAACTTAAAAAGGCCAACTAATATATACAACACTTTGGCTATTTCAATTTTCGTAATTTTATTACTGAACCCGCTTTATATATTCGATGTTGGTTTTCAATTAAGTTATATGGCTGTACTTGCTATTGTCTACATAGACCCGATGATTTATAAATTATGGCAACCAAAAAACAAATTACTAGATATTTATTGGCATACTATTACTATAAGTATCGCGGCTCAATTTGGTATTGCTCCGCTTCTACTCTTTTATTTTCATCAATTCGCGGGACTATTCCTGTTATCCAGCATCATTATTATTCCGCCGTTAGCTATTATTTTAGGTCTAGGAATTGTTGTGATTCTAATGGCATCTCTAAATATATTACCTCCATTTTTAGCAGACTTTTTTAGATATATTATTAGCGGCATGAATTATATTATGAGTGTTATTTCTCAACAAGATTCATTTATCTTCAACGATATTCATTTTACCATCTGGCATGTATTAACGTCTTATCTTATGATTTTTTCAATAATACAAATCTGTAAAAATTATAAGTTTTCTATTTTAAAATGGGCGCTTTTAGCTGTAATTAGTTTTCAGTGTGCTCTTATTTACACAAATTTCAGAAAACCTTCTAATCAATTTGTGGTGTTTCATAAAAGTCGCTTTAGCATGATTAGCAACACGATGCAAAACAAATTAAGCGTAGCTCATGATTTAGATAGCATGGCCCTTTTAAAAAATTCAACTATAAAAAACTATACCGTAGGCCATTCTATTAACAACATTGAATACAATAAACTTCAATCTATTTATCTGTTGAAAAACAAAAAACTTTTAATTGTAGATAGCTTAAACACCTACCATGTCAAATCGTTTAATCCCGACTATGTTCTACTACGTCAATCACCCAAAATAAACCTAAATAGATTAATCGATTCTATTCACCCCAAATACATAATTGCAGATGGCAGCAATTATAAATCTTACACCAAACAATGGAAAGCTATTTGTAAAAAACGAAAACTCCCTTTCCATGACACGCATGAAAAGGGAGCTTTTATAATTGAATATTAGAATCTATTCAGGACTACTATAACTACCCTTTAAATTCTGCTTTAAACGCATTGTAATACGTATTAAATTCATCTTGTGTTTTAATATTTTTGTGATCGTCGTTTTTAAACATTTTTAAATACAACTCTAATTGCGGAGGTGTTTGATATCCTCTTAACGGCGTAATAACCTCAGCTGTTTCATCAAAGAACAAAACTGTTGGATAGGCGTTTATTTGGAAATAGCGCGCTAATTCGTGCGCAGAATTACGTCTATTTGCTTTTGCCGGGTCGTAATTAGGGTTACCGTATGCTTTATCTTTATACGTTACCACATCATTTCCTTCTCCATTTAATTTAACAGCATAATAATGTTTATTTACATAGTCTGCTACTTCTTTATTTTGAAACGTATTTTTATCTAACATTTTACATGGCCCACACCAGTTGGTATAAATATCCATCATAATTTTTTTTGGCTCTTTCTTTTGAAGCGCTATAGCCTCATCTAAAGTTAACCAGTTAATTTCTTGTGCGCTTACGTAAACCGTAGTAATAAGCGTCAATAAAAACACGAATGTTATTTTTTTCATTGCAATTAATTTTAATGTATTCAGCTTCATATTTATTATTTGAAACTGTTAACCTGTTACAAAAGTAACAAAAGCCGTACCTAACTTACAAAAAACGCCCCTAAAAAAGGAGCGTTCTTATATATTTTAACATTTTATTTTATTATCGTACACCATGCATAAGCCTTTTAAGCAAAGGATTTAGCACTAATGAAATTAACGCAAATATTGCCGGAACAATAGTAAATATCAAGAAAAAACTACTTAGCGAATACTCCGCAGTAATCTTATCAATCATGCCTCCCATAGTTCCCGCTGCTTTTTGACCGATAGCAATGGCTAAATACCAAATACCGAACATAAACCCAATCATTCTACCCGGAACTAATTTACTTAAGTATGATAAACCTACCGGAGAAATACACAATTCTCCCATAGTATGTAACAGGTAAGCCAATATTAAGAACACCATACTAACCGATGCTGTTTTTGCGCCTTGCGGAATACCCAATGTACCAAAAACTAACACACCAAAACCTAAACCTAAAAGCAATAAACCAATACCATACTTTGTGGCTGCACTTGGGTTATATTTACTTTCCCACCATCTAGAAAACAATGGTGCTAATGTAATTATGAAAAATGAATTTAAAATACCAAACCAAGTTGCAGGTACTTCAGTAGCATCTTTACTGAATTCATTATTAATTTTATAATAAACAATATACCATAGAAACACAAAAGACAAGCTCAGAATTATATTTGATAATAAGATTTTCTTATATGTTTTTTTGAAAAGCAAAAGTAAAACATAAGTGATAATTGCTAATGGACCTACAGTTAATATTAAATCGATAACTTTAAAAATTGTTGCAGAACTACCAGTAAGGGCACGCTCTGTATAATCTCTAGCAAAAAGCGTCATAGAGCCTAAAGCTTGCTCGAAAGCAGCAAAGAATATTACTGTAAATACAGCAAAAACAGACACTGCAATAATTTTATCGCGCACAATTCTAGAATATCGAGAAATACGTGTTATTATTAAATATAAAAACAGAACTAACGCCGTTAAAACAGTAACACTAGAACCGTCTAAACCTCCTAATTTGAAGTTTAACAAATTAATGTTTCCTATCTTAGAAATTGGATCGTTTAAAAGATATAAAAAGCCTCCTAGTGCAGATAAAATTATCAACACCTTATCTACAGAAGTAAAAGGATTTAACTTCTCAACATGCTCTGTTGCATCTTGTTCTTTAGGATTTCTTTCATTAATATTTTGAGGTAATTCTACTTCATGCACTTTAGATGGTTTTTCACCAATTTGTCCAAAAAAGTCTTTTGCTAACCAAAACTGAATTAGACCAAGTAACATAAAGATACCTGCCAGTCCAAAACCATAGCTCCAACCAATATTTTCTGCTAAATAACCACAAAGCATCATTCCGAAGAAAGCTCCAGCATTTACACCCATATAATAAATAGTATAAGCGCCATCTTTTTTAGACTCTTTGCCTTTGTACATTTCAGAAATCATAGAAGTCATATTAGGCTTAAAAAAACCTGTACCTACAATTAATAAAGCCAAACCTAAATACAAAGACCAAGGTGTTTCAAAAACCATAGATAAATGACCAAGCATCATGAAGAAGCAACCAATAATTACAGCCCATTTATAACCCGTAATTTTATCGGCGACCCAACCACCAATAATAGGGGTTAAATACAGCATAGAACCATAAGTTCCAATTAAAGCTAAAGCATGCTCGCGAGGCCACTCCCAACCGGGATTAGTACCAAGCATAGGTGCCGTTAAAAACAATACTAAAAGAATACGCATTCCGTAGAATGAAAAACGTTCCCACATTTCTGTAAAGAAAATAATAAACAAACCTGCAGGATGCCCTATTACTTTGTCTTTAAATAGATTTTCAATATCTGTATTCATAAAAAGAATATTTAATGGTTATAATGAAGAAAACCCTCAAAAGAGGGTTATGTACTTTTTAGTTTTCAGCTAATTCGAAACCTTCAGCTTCTTCGTTTTTTAAAACGCGTTCGCTTTCTTCCGCTCCATGAGTTAACCGTTTTAATGGCTTCAAAATTATTATAAATAATACACCAATAACTACAGTAAAAATTACAATTCCTGCAAAAATATTAAGCTCTCCAAATTCACTTGCAGATTCACCTATAACACCAGCGACTTTATTCCCAAGACCAGTGGCAGCGAAATAAACTCCCATCATTAATGAAGCGTATTTAACAGGCGCTAATTTTGTTATAAAAGAAAGCGCAACTGGCGAAATACAAAGCTCTCCAATGGTATGAAATAAATAAGCTAACACTAACCAAATCATGCTAGACGTTCCAGATTTTTCAAACTCCATGGCTGCAAATACCATGAATAGAAAACCAAAGCCCATGATTATAATACCTGCTGCCATTTTAAATATAGAAGAAGCTTCTCTTCCTTTTAGTTTTCGTTTAGCCCAAATACCAGCTACAGTAGTTGCAAGAAGAATAATAAATCCGGCATTTAAACTTTGAAACATAACTGTTGGTATTTCCCAACCAAACAACACTCTATCCGTCTTAGTATCTGTATATAAATTAATTAACCCTCCGGCTTGCTCAAAAGCGCCCCAAAAGATAATTACCATAATGAATGATAGCAGTAACACAACAAAACGATCTTTATACACTTGCGTATCTAAATCTTTATAAATCATCATTAATAAAGACGCTATTGCTGTTAAAAACAAAAACAATAGACCATAACCCCAGCCCATAGCATACCAACCAAATAAAGATGCCGCTAATAATACACCTGCAAACATTAATTGTTTTGGAGAACTAAACAACTCAGAATACAACTGACCGTAAGACACCTCGTTTTTATCATTTGTGCTCGGTATAAAGTTACCGACCTGAGATAAATATTTTTGACCAGCGATATAGTTTATTAATCCAAGAACCATAACAACACCTGCTAACCCGAAACCAGCATGCCATCCCCATTTTGCAACAACACCACCAACAATCATAGTTGCTAAAAGCGACCCTAAGTTAATACCTATATAAAAAATACTAAATCCTTTATCACGTCTAATATCACCTGCCTTATACAAGCCACCAACCATAGTAGAAATGTTAGGTTTTAATAAACCAACACCTAGAATAACTAAACCTAAACCGGTATAAAATGCCCAAATATCAGTAAGTACTAAAACGGCATGACCAATACATAAAATAACGGCTCCATATAGGACGGCTTTTTTCTGACCAATCAATTTATCTGCAATCATTCCTCCTGGGATAGACATTACATAAACCAGCATAGTATACCAACCGTAAAGCGCTAAAGCTTCTTGGTCTGTCCAGGCTAAACCTGCACCTCTAGCATCTCCCGTAGTTTGCGTAGTCATATACAACACCAATAAGGCACGCATACCGTAGTATGAAAAGCGTTCCCACATTTCGGTTAAAAATAAAATATACAGTCCTATTGGTTGTCCAAATAACTCCTTTTGATGTGGTTGCAATGCCTTAGCTGCCATAAATTTGTTGTTAGTTAATTATGCTTTTATTATTTCTTGCTTATTTTATCACCTAGATTTTCATCTAAAAAGTTGGTCATTTTTGTATATAAATGCAACCTTGTATTACCACCATAAATACCATGGTTTTTATCTGGATAAATCCCCCAATCAAATTGTTTGTTTGCTTGCACTAAGGCTTCAACCAAACGCATTGTGTTTTGCACATGCACATTATCATCTCCAGAACCATGAATTAAAAGAAAATCTCCTTTAAGTTTTTCAACATGATTTATAGGCGAATTTTCATCATAACCACTTGCATTCTCTTGTGGTGTTGCCATGTAACGCTCTGTGTAAATAGAATCGTAAAAACGCCAGCTACTTACCGGCGCAACAGCTATTGCCATTTTAAAAACATCATTCCCTTTAAACAAACAGTTACTACTCATAAAGCCACCAAAGCTCCATCCCCAAATACCAATACGCTCGGCATCTATATAAGGTAAAGCCGCTAACTGCTTAGCCGCAGCAATTTGATCTTCAACTTCGTATTTCCCTAATTCATTTTGAGTTACTTTTTTAAAATCAGCACCTTTAAACCCAGTTCCTCGTCCGTCAACACAGGCTACAATATAGCCTTTTTGCGCCAATAATTGATACCAATAATCGTTAGAACTTATCCAACTATTTGCAACTTGTTGCGAACCTGGTCCAGAGTACTGAAACATTAATAACGGATACTGTTTTGAAGGATCAAAATCTGTAGGCTTAACCGTCCACATATTTAAATCGTTTCCGTTTATAGCAATTGTGCTAAATTCTTTGTTAGAAATTTTATATTCTGAAAGCGTTTTGGATAGCGCTTCATTATTTTTTATCAACTTAATCACCTTACCAGAAGAAGCACTGTTTAAAGTATATCTTGGTGGTGTTGAAGCGTTAGAAAATGTATTTATAAAATATGAAAAATCGGCACTAAAATCAGCCCCATTTGTTCCTTCATCTTGGGTTAGTCTTGTTTTGCTCCTACCGTTTAATTTAATAGAATAAACATCACGATTTATCGATCCATTTTCTACCGATTGATAAAAAATAGTTTTCGCTTTTTCATTAAAACCATAGTAATTGGTTACTTCCCAAGCTCCTTTAGTTATTTGGTTTATCAACTTACCATCTTTACTGTAGTGGTAAATGTGATTATAGCCATCCTTTTCGCTCGTCCAGATAAAACTATTATCTTTCAAAAACGTTAAATTATCGGTAACATCAACATAAGCTTTATCTTCTTCAATTAGCAATACACTAGTTTTATTCTCAGCAGTGTTATAAGCTAATAAATCTAATTTATTTTGATGACGATTTAAAACCTGGGCACTTAAAACATCAGCGTTTTTAGTCCATTCAATTCTCGCTATATATTCAATCTTTTCTCCTAAATTAACTTTAGCTGTTTTTGTCGTTTTCAAGTTATAAACATGAAGTGACACATTAGAATTAGCTTCACCAGCTTTAGGATATTTAAACACTTCTTGTGTTTGGTACAGCCCCTTACCATAAACATCCATCGAGAATTCAGGCACGTTGGTTTCATCAAATCTAATGTATGCTATTTGAGTTCCATCGGCATTCCAATCGAAGGCGCGAACAAAGGCAAATTCTTCCTCGTAAACCCAATCTGTAATACCATTAATAATTTTATTTTTTACACCATCAAAGGTTATTTGAAAAGTTTCAGTTGTTACTAAATCCTTAATATATAAATTATTATTTCTGGCAAAAGCTACTTTATCTCCGTTAGGAGACAACGTTGGCTCTTGTATTTTTTCTTCAGAAATTAAAGTTAAACTTTTACTTTTTACATCGTAGATATAATAATGCCCAAGTACTGAATGACGGAAGATGGACTCCTCGTTTGTGGCTAATATAATTTGACTTTCATCCGCACTAAACGTGTAATCCGTAAAATAATCTACACTCGGTAAATCACTAGAACTAACCAAAGTATTTACCTTTTCTAAGGTTTTATAATCGTAGATATCTATAGAAGTACTTCGTGCTTCACGATTAAAATTTAAAACAGAATATTGCTGACCATTAGCCATAGAATGTAAAGCATCCAGCCTTTCAGTTCTAAATGTTCCGTTCCATATTTCTTCTAGAGTAACCTCTTTATTTTGAGCAGATAATACGGCTGTAAAAAAAAGACAAATTTGAAAGCTGAATCTTAGGTATTTCATTAAAATTGATGTTTATTTCTCATAATACCGGCAAGTTTAGTAAAAATACTTCAAAAAAACGATAATATTAACACATAAATAACTAGTAAAACTCAAGTTCACGATTAATTATAAGAAGAGTATTATCTTTACACCGTTAAATGAACAAATTATGAGTAAAACGATTGCTGGATTTTCAAAATTATCTAAATCTAAAAAAATTGACTGGATTGCAAATACCTATTTTGCCAATGCAGAAAACACGAAAGCTGTTTTAAAACAATACTGGAATGATAACGAAAAGCTACAGCAATTACATGATGAGTTTATAGAAAACACCATTAGTAATTATTATTTACCACTTGGTGTTGCTCCTAACTTTTTAATAAACGAAACGCTTTACGCCATACCAATGGCTATTGAAGAAAGCTCTGTTGTAGCCGCAGCAAGTAAAGCTGCAAAATTTTGGCTAGACAGAGGTGGTTTTAAAACTACTGTAATTTCTACTACAAAAATTGGACAAGTTCATTTTATGTTTCATGGTGATTATGAAAATCTAAAATCGTTTTTCGACACCGTAAAACAAAAATTAATTACCGAAGCTAAGCCACTTACCAAAAACATGGAAGCTCGTGGCGGTGGTATTCTAGATATTGAATTACGAGATAAAACAGCCGATATTGAAGGCTACTACCAACTACACGCCTCTTTTGAAACGCTAGATGCCATGGGTGCGAATTTTATAAATTCTTGTCTAGAGCAATTTGCAAAAACCTTTAAAAATGAGGCTTTATTATTTTCTGGTTTTTCTGAAGAAGAAAAGCATCTAGAAATAGTGATGAGCATCCTTTCTAACTACGTACCCGAATGTTTAGTGCGTGCCGAGGTAAGTTGTAAGGTGGAAGATTTAAGTGAAAATAAAGCCATTTCTGGTAAAGCTTTCGCTGAAAAATTTGTGAGAGCTGTAAATATTGCAGAAGTAGAACCTTATAGAGCCGTGACTCATAATAAAGGTATTATGAATGGTATTGATGCTGTTGTACTTGCCACCGGAAACGATTTTAGAGCTGTAGAGGCTGGCGTACATGCTTATGCTTCTAGAAACGGAAAATACAGTAGCTTATCGCACTCTAAAATTGAAAACGGCATATTTACCTTTTGGATGGAAATACCATTAGCTTTGGGTACCGTTGGCGGATTAACAGGCTTACACCCTTTGGTTAAATTAGCTTTAGAATTACTCCATAAACCATCGGCAAAAGAGTTGATGTCTATTGTAGCAGTTGCAGGATTAGCACAAAACTTCGCAGCATTGCGTTCGCTTACAACTACTGGTATTCAAAAAGGACACATGAAAATGCACCTTATGAATATTTTAAATCAGTTTGAAGCTAATGATGCAGAAAAAGTGATTCTAGTTGAACATTTTGCAAACAATCCTGTTAGCCATAGTGCTGTTGTAAATGCTATCAATAATTTAAGAAAGGAATAGACAGAAAGATTCCGTCTAGAGATTTCAATAAAAAGAAACCGCTTATTCTTTCAAGAAACGTAATGATTCTTCATTTTTAAAATTCAAAACATAAAAACCTCTATCTAAACTTTGAATATCAATTCGATCTTTACCACTAGAAACAACACCTTCCTGAACTCCTTGTCCTAGTACATTTAGAATACGGTATGTTTTAACTTCTTTTAAATTAGAAATAGAAATATAATTTTTAGCAGGCACCGGATATACGGATAATTTACGCTCTACATTCGCTAAATTATTTACTGATAATGTAGACGACTCTAAAAACAAAGTAGATTCTTTTTGAATATTATAATCAGCTAGCGTACGTCCATCCTCTAAAGTCTGACCGTTGTATTTTAAAACTTGTTCATTTGGAGGTATACCTTCCTTATCTTGAATTTTTGCTTTTACATTATCAATTGTATCATTTGCTTCAACCTCTAAGGCTATAGTCTTACCATCACTAAGTTTAACAAAAATTTGCATCGCCATAACATTTAAAGACAAAAACAGAAATGCAATTAAAGTGTACTTTTTCTTCATAGATATATTTTTAATGGAAATTGTGATTTTTATTATTATAATGAAGCCCATATTCTAGCCTCATGTAACAAAAAGGTGTTTTAAATCATACTTAAAAGCTTATCCATACTATCAAAAGTTTGGGTCGCTTCATCTTTTAATTGGTTGTTATAATCGTGAGCTACGTAGCCAAAAACATCGAATCCACCAGATTTTGCCGCACGAACTCCTGATATACTATCTTCAATTACAACACATTCTTCTGGCTTAAACCCCATAGTTTCGGCTGCCCATAAAAACACTGCTGGATCTGGTTTCCATTTTTGGATTTTATAGCAACTAAATATTTTATTTTCGAAGAAAGGTAACAAACCGGTAAGCCCTAAATTAAGTTCTATTTTATCTTCTGGACCGCTAGACGCAACACAGAATGGCCTATTTATATTTTTCAGAACCCCGTTAACACCTTCAACGGGTTTCATATCTTTTTTAAAAGCTTCAAAACTGCGCTGTCTGTATTCACTCTCTAAAGAATCTGGTAATTCTTTTTGTGCTAATTCAAAAATCATACGTTTACAGGCATCGAAGAAACTTCCTTTAAAATGTTCCATTCCGTAAGCTAAATCAATATTCGCTCCATATTCATTTGCGATATCTACTAACACCTGTATGCTTACAGGTTCACTATCCACCAAAACACCATCGCAATCGAAAATGACACATTTATATTGTTTCATAAAACTTTAATATTTAATAATTTCGAACTCGCTTCGTCTGTTAAGCTGGTGCTCATCTTCTGTACAATTTAGCATAGGGCACGGCACAATAGGCTCCATTTCTCCAAAACCTTTAAACGATAATCTACGAGCGTTAATATAACCTTCCAAAGCTATGTAATTTCTTGTAGATTCTGCACGACGCTCTGATAAAATTTGATTGTATTTTGCACTACCACGACTATCGGTATGTGCACTAATTTTTAAATATATATCAGGATAACGTTCTAATTTCGCAGATAATTCGTCTAATATTTTTTTAGAATCTGCTCTAATATTCCAAGTACCAAAATCGAAATAAATAGGTGCTAACTTAAAAAACAATTTACCATCTTTCTCTATAACCGGTGGTCCATCGACATCGGTAAGCAAAGCAAACCTCGTTGGATCTTCTTCTTTTAATTTCTTATCTATTTTCTTTTCTGTAATTATAGCATCCACAGGGTCTACAACTACAGGTGGCGGTGGCGGGATTTGCTTTAAATACAATACATGTTTTTGATCTTGTTTTTCTAGAACTTCTACTGGGAGTGTTTTTGCATAATACCCTTCACTTTCAGCTTTAAGCTCGTAATGATCTGCTAACAAATTCATGTTAAAAACAGAAGTATCATCTAAGGTATTGCTATAAATCTCTGCTTTTTTGCGGTTGCTTAAAACAACTTGAGCGTTAGGAATATATTCTTTTGTAACAGCATCTCGAATTTCAAATGTATTGATATACTCTCTAATAAATATTGGCCCCGATTGTTTAAACTTGAAAATATTATCGTCTTTTTTATTTCTATTCGAAGCAAAAAAGCCTTCATTTTCGTTGTAATAATTTATTCCGAAATCATCGTATTGAGAATTGATTGGCACACCTAAATTTGTTGGCGCAGTAAATACATTATCCACCAACTCCGAAACAAAATTATCCAACATACCCAAACCTAAATGTCCGTTAGAAGCAAAAAACAAATGCCCTTCTTCTGATATAAAAGGAAAATGCTCCCTATTCTCTGTATTTATTTCAGCTCCTAAGTTTACGGGCTCGCTAATTTCATCTTCACTTAAAGTAACGTAATACAAATCGAAACTTCCAAAACCCCCTTCTAAATTAGACGAGAAGTATAATTTGCTACCATCTGGACTTAAAGCTGGGTGCTGATATGAGAATCCGTTTTTATTAAACGCTAATTTCACTGGCTTCAACCATTTTCCATTCTCTTTTACCCATTTATAAATGTGAATATCATTGGTTTTGGCATCGTTAAATTCACGCTTACCATCTACAATATTGCTTCTTGAAATATATAAGGTATTACCATCTTTACTAAAACAGAAATTTCCTTCGTGATATTTAGAATTGATAATTTTCGGTAATGCTTTTGTATGGCCAACAGTATCAAGATCTTTGTTTACAGCAGTTACATAAATATCTAAAAATGGCTGATGCGTCCATTTATAAGTTTTTCCGAATAATTGATTTACATCTCTATCGGAAGTAAAATAAACACTATCCCCAAACTTTACCGCTCCAAAATCTGAAGCTTCAGAATTGAAATGCGCTTTTTCAATTTTATAATCTGGTGTTTTAAGTTTGAAAGCTTCAATGGTTTCGATAGATTCGGCAACATCTAACGTTGCAGAATTATTCTCTTTATACAATTTTAAATACACCAAAGCAACCTCATAATCTCCCAAGGCAGAAAGTATTTGATACAGCTTGAAGTTGTATTCATTGTTGTAGCTTTTATCCTTTTCGCCAAATCGACCTTTTACCAATTGCTTTAAATGTCGGGATGCTAATCGATACTGAAACGTATTGTAATAACATTCCGCTATATTTTCTAGATCTTTTTTATGACGTTCCTTTTCTAAGGCCGTTTCGTAATATTTTGCTGCGTTGATGTAATCTCCTTTTTCGAAAAAACGATCGCCTCTAGATTTTTGGCCAACGGCCAACTGAGACATAAAACAGATTGCAAAAATTAAAGTTATTTTCTTAATCATATTAGTAGAATCTTGGAGATGAATATTTTTTACTTAAACCTAATACATCAAACCTATAAAGCAAAACAAACTCGTGACTTCCATTGTTATAACTTTTTAATTGGCTCGTATTAAAATCGTGAGAATAACCGATGCGTAAATCTGGTGTTATGTTGAAAACAGCCAAACCAGAAACAGCGTCTTGATATCGGTAAGACACCCCTAATTCGAATTTATTATCATAAAGAACATTTGCAGAAACATCAAAAGACAAAGGCGCTCCTCCAGCAAATTTCATAACAGTTGATGGTTTTATTTTAAACAAATCATTCAATTCATAAATGTAACCTGCAATTAAAAACCCATGAATACTGTTGTTGTATATCACACCATCATTAACACTTAAATCGGCAGGAATTAAATTTGGTGACGATAACCCGACGTAATAATTTTCATGAAATAAAAAGGCTCCTGCTCCAATATTCAAAACCGTTTTATTAGTGTTTCCAAAAGAAGGGTCGGCAGACACATTACTACCAATAGCACTAAAATTTAAATGATCGAAGCCGGCTTTTAATCCAAAAGACAAATTAAGCTCTTTATTTAAATTAATTTTATAAGCTGCATCTACATTAAATACGTTTTCACTTGTATTTACATTTCCACCTATATTATCATTTAAATAATTAACGCTTAATTCTATTTTTTCATTCAACGGAATATTAGCAAAAACATTAGTTGTTTTTGGAGCCCCATCAATACCGACCCATTGTGTTCGGTGCAAAGCACCAACTTCTACAAGGCTTGGCTCGTTTATCATATAAGCAGGATTCACCATGCTCATATTGTACATATATTGCGTGTACTGTGGTTCTTGCTGTGCAAAAACCGACAGATTACAAACTATAAATAGTATAAATAATTTTATCTTCATCAACTTATTTGCTTAAATAAAAATTCCCCTGAAAAGGTTTAGTCATCCCGTCTTTCGGATCGAAAACATAAAAATAAACTCCAGAAGACAATTGCTTCCCAAGTGTTCCTGAAACATTCGATTTACCAGAAAACAAAGGTGTACTTTTTGTGCCTTTATATACGGTAACTCCATATCTATTGTGAATATTTAATTCGAAATTTGGATAGGTTTCTGGTAAATTACATAAATCGAAAACATCGTTTACATTGTCACCATTAACCGATATACCATCTTTAATACAACTTTCACAATTATCATCTCCAAAAGGTAGGATAGTAACCGTCATGGCTATTTTGGGAGATTCGCAACCGTTTTCATCTACCGCTGTAACAAAATAATCTTCGCCGTTTATTAAAACAGTTCCTAATGGCAACGGAGTTGTATCAATGGCTGTATCATACCAATTAAAATCATATCCATTATTAGCGACTAAGCTATTAACGGTTTCACCATCTACAGCGCAAAAAGTTTGATTAGATGCTGTTGGCACCTCAACCTCAGAAATAGTAATTTCTATTAAGGCTGTATCTAAAAGACATGACGCATGCCCTTGAATTTCGTATCGAAAATTATAAACTCCTGCCACTAATTGAGAAACATCTAATAAATTCCCTATAGGTGAATTACCATTATCTACATCTATAAAAACACCTCCGCTATTCGCTGTATCATCTAGGTAATCTATTAAATCGATTTCCAAATCAGATCGGCACACATCATAAGCAACATCCTCTCCTGCACTTGGACTCTTATAAAGAGTTACCGTAATAGTTGCCTCACTACCAGAACACATAGTTGTTCCTTCTGGCGTTACATTATCAGGAACTGTATAAGTATAAACTCCGGCATCAGCAGTTTTTGGATCAAATTCAGCTTTATAATCGGTTGTAACAAATCCGTTTGGCCCTGTCCAAGTTCCTGTTCCGCTAGGGTTTCCTTCTAATTCATCAAACAAATCAAAAACACCATTGTTATCACAAACATCTAATAGTGTATCAACACCAGCAGTATATTCTTCATAAACTGTAAACGATAAATTTGCACTATCCACACAACCTTTATCTGTTAAGGTTGAATATGTAAAATCGAACAACTGGCTACCCTTTACTTCTGGCAACTCGTAGGTTGTTGGATTTGTAATAGTTTCTCCAGAAATATTATCAACCCATGTTCCTAAAGGTCCTTGGTAAATTGGATCGTCAATACTATTAGTGTTCAAACGAGAAAATAGATTTAAAGGACTTGCTATTAACGGATCGTTTTCGCAAAACTCCATCCCCACAGTATCTTCACCTGCATAATTTTTCGGTAATAAAATAATAGTAACATTAGCGAATTGTGGATCGCATGGCGATGTACCACTAGTTCCACAAGCATTGCACAAACTAGAAACATAGTACCTAAAAACGTAGGTACCGGCATTAGCTTGAGTAAGTATATTTAAATCGATATATCCAGAATCGGTATCTATTCTAATATCTGAAGGTCCCGAAACAAAACTCCAAGAACTACAGCTGGATGCTTCCGCATAATCATACAATATCCCGTTTTCGGTTGTAAAAATTAATTCATTGTATAAACTTATACCTGCCGGCTTATTATCATCTAAGCACACTTCTAGAGGCTCAACTTGATAAAAAGGTTTTATAGGTTCGTAAATTCTAAATACTACTTCCGATTCTTTACTTGGGCAATCGGTTAAAGAAGATCTTGCTTCTACCGAATACGTATACGTAAATTCTCTACAACCAAAATTAGAAGTACTACTTTTTAAATTATCATAAACCTCTCTAATATTGATATTAGAATCTGCTGGGTTTGAAATTTGGTTTGTAGGATCAAAAGCAGATTTCCATGTACCTTCTACATCTTCACCTACAAGGAATCTATCATCGGTTAAATCAATATCTGCATCCCACATTCCAGATAATATATCACTCTCACAAATATCATAAGTTGAAGGTTCTCCAGAAAGTACATCACGAATAACTTCTACTTTAAAATAAGATACTTTTTCAGAATCGCATGGCGACACACCATAAACGGTATATTTAAATTCGAAAACATCAAACTCTACTAGATCTCCGTAAGGCTCATAAGGAATTTCGGCATTAAACTTACCTTCAACACTTAAGCCTTTAAAATTACTTGGGTCTCCCATATTCCCTACAAACTCCCAAACACCATTTTTGTGAGGTGATGGTTGCGACTCAAAAACTTGAAATAAATCGAAACCAGCTAATACTGCTTGACATACCGTAACATTAGCATCGTTAACTCCTGCGGGCGGCAAAGGTTTCCCTTCAAAAGGGCCGAGAACAATATTTAATCGTGTTTTTATACCATCGGGACACGCACTAGACGTATCGATTAATTGAAACTGGTACGAATCGATATCAACCGAAGCATCTTTTAAATCCCATAAATATAAATCACCAGTAGATACATCTAGGGAGAAATTATAATTTGGATCGAACCAAGTACCCGAAGCCGATGTTATTGGCGTTGAAACTCCAGGAAGAGCATTATAAACGTCGTATAAATTAATTATTCCGTCGGGCGTTCCGTCAGCATCCTTATCAACGATTGTCATGTCACAAACATTATAAGTTACTACTTCATCGCATTGCGCATGTACTTTTGCAAAACAAGATATTAGAAGAGCAAAAGCCAAAAAGAGGACTTTTTTCAATTGAGTTAATTTAGGTTTTAAGCAAAGTATTATTTCCAATGCATGAGCAAAGGTGTAGAAAATAAAAACCTACAACTAAAAAATGAAGGAAAAAGTTAAAATTTAACGCATAATATCTATGATTTATGCATTTTAACGATTAAATTTTATAAAATCATCTGAAAATTTAACATAAATATCTAAAAAAAATCACTTTTTAAACACAAAACAGATTATCGGATTTTCCATTTTCTTTCCTAAACCATCTTTAACCTATCTAAATTTACTCACGTAAACCTCCTAAACAGTTTAACGCATTGAATAGATTTATTAGAATTACACTACCTGAAAGACTTTCCTTCCACCAAAACATTTTAACATAATTCACAATTTAATAAAAAACAACTTCTAAAGCGTATTTACATTACGGCGTAGAATTAGAAACCTGTAACATTTTACCGTTATAATACTTATTTCCGTTAAGTGAGAAATCGAAAATATATTGAGCCATTTCTAAAGCTGTAGTTGGTGCTTGATAACCAGGAAAAGCTTCTTCCAGCATTTCGGTTTGCACAGCTCCTAAAGCCAATACATTAAAAGCAATGCCAGATTCTTTATATTCTTCCGCTAAGAGCTCTGTAAGCGTAATTACGGCTGCTTTACTAGAACTATAAGCTGCTAAGCCCGGAAACTTCATACTACCTTGCACACCTCCCATAGAGCTAATAGTAACCACGTGGCTTGAAGCCTGCATAAACGGAAGTACTTTTCTAGTTATTTCAGCAACACCAAAAACATTTGTTCTATAGACCGCTTCAAAATCTGCCATTGTTATTTCTGAAAATGGTTTGTTTAGTAAAGCTCCAGCGTTATTAATTAACACATCAACTTGTTTCCAATTTTCAGAAATAAAAGTTTCAACTTTCACATAAGCCTTTTCATCATTTAAATCGAAAGAAAAACAAGTAACGTTTTCTAAATTCAAATCACTAATAGTTTTTTCATTCCGCGAAAGCGCCAATACATTATGCCCTTCGTTTGCAAAAAGCTGTACCAACTCAAAACCAATACCTCTACTTGTTCCTGTAACAATTATATTTTTACTCATTGGTAAGTTTTATTTCTTTAGTTGAAGCATTTATCATCCCCTCTAGAGCAGGAATCATTTTATTTATAAAGTTCGTCATGTGTTTAAAATCCATGTTTTCAGTTTCGTCATCCACATGATGATAAAAATCAAAATTTGTAAAATCGAAGGTTGAAATGGCTTGCGCCGGAATTTGAAAAGATTTGTAGAATGGATAGTTATCTGAACGTTTAAACAAATTAAATTCTTTGGCCTTTGGCAGAAACCCTATAATTTCAGCATTAGCGTAACTGTTTAATTTTTCAGCCATATTCGATTCTTTAAAACCGGTAACATAAGCCATCATTTCTCCTTCTGCTCTAGGAACTCCAATCATCTCGAAATTAATCATGGTATATACATTTAAACTATCGCTTTTTAAACGCTCAGCTAAATGCCCAGAACCTTTTAAGCCCATTTCTTCTGCAGCATAAAGCGTAAACAAAACACTACGCTTATTAGTTTTAGTTTCAGAAAAATATTTTGCCCATTCCATAACAGCTACCGTACCCGAAGCATCATCGTTAGCTCCATTTGCAATAACATCGCCATTAACTTCTTTTGCCGTACCAATATGATCGTAATGCGCACCTAAAATCACAAATTCATCTTTTAAACCCGGATCATTGCCTTCAATATAACCTACCACATTATAACCTATGATATCTTTTACATTAAAGGTATCTCTATAAGTTTCAAAATAAGGTTTTATATTATTTTCACTAAAGAAGTTCTCTATAAAAACTGCCGCTTTTTCTATACCAATACTTCCTGTACTCCGGCCTTCCAAAACATCGGATGCTAAATACTCTAAACTTGTTTTAATAGA
Source organism: Algibacter lectus (assembly GCF_004368925.1). Taxonomy (NCBI): domain Bacteria; kingdom Pseudomonadati; phylum Bacteroidota; class Flavobacteriia; order Flavobacteriales; family Flavobacteriaceae; genus Algibacter; species Algibacter lectus. The sequence goes on along the minus strand of NZ_SORL01000012.1, from coordinate 168,049 downwards.
TTTTTCTTCTATTTTATTTTGAGCAGCACAGCTAAAAACAAACATTACTAAACTAAGACTTAATATATTTTTCATATTTCGATTTAAAAATTAAAGATAAAAAAAACCTGCTTCAATAATATGAAACAGGTCTTTATATTTAGATTTTTAAAAATCTGGTTACACTAACATAGTTACCGGGTTTTCAATATATCCTTTTAATGTTTGAAGGAATAAAGCACCTGTAGCACCATCAACCGTTCTATGATCGCATGCTAATGATAACTTCATGGTATGTCCAACAACAATTTGTCCGTTTTTAACCACTGGCTTTTCAACAATATTTCCAACAGAAAGAATTGCAGAGTTTGGCTGATTGATAATCGATGTAAATGTATCGATACCAAACATACCCAAGTTAGATACAGTGAATGTACTACCTTGCATTTCATCTGGAGTTAATTTTTTGTTTTTAGCCTTACCTGCAAGCTCTCTAACCGCAGCACCAATTTGTGGTAACGACTGCTCGTTTGCAAACTTAACAACCGGTACAACTAAACCATCTGGAACTGCTACTGCAACACCAATATGTACGTGATTATTCAATCTCATTTTATCTGCAAACCATTGAGAGTTTACTTGAGGATGTTGTTTTAACGCTAAAGCACAAGCTTTAACGACAATATCGTTATAAGATATTTTAGTATCAGGAATTGAGTTAAACTGCGTTCGGAAAGACATAGCGTTTTCCATATCGAACTCCACACTTAAATAATAATGTGGTGCAGAAAACTTAGAGTTTGTTAACGCTTTAGCAATTGCTTTACGCATTTGAGAATTATCAACCTCATCAAAATCTTCTTGACCAGAAGGTACAAATTTACCCGCTGCCGCCGCAGAAGTTGCTGGCTCGTAATTTTCTATATCACGTTTTACAATGCGTCCGTTTTCTCCAGACCCTTGTATTTTTGTTAAGTTAATACCTTTATCTTCAGCTAACTTTTTTGCTAATGGAGATACATGTACACGCCCATCTGCCGTTACTGGCGTTGGAGCAGGTGCACTTGTTTTAGGTTTAGAAGGAGTAGCTGATGCAGGAGCACTCTTTGGTGCTTCTTTTTTAGCTTCAGTTTTTGGAGCGTCTACTTTAGCAGCCGGTACAGCCGAACTAAAACTAGAAGCAACTCCAGAAACATCTGTTCCTGCAGGGCCAATAATAGCTAAAAGCTCATCTACTTTTGCAGAATCGCCTTCTTGTAGACCTACATATAATAAAGTACCAGATTGGAATGATTCAAATTCCATTGTTGCTTTATCCGTTTCAATTTCAGCTAAAATATCGCCTTCTTCAACGCTATCACCTACTTTTTTCAACCAAGTTGCAACAGTACCTTCTTCCATGGTATCACTTAAACGTGGCATGGTAACAACTATAACACCTTCTGGCAATTCTGCCGATGCTGGCGCTTCGTCTTTAGTTTCTTCTACTACTGGAGCAGCTTCCTCTGTTTTTTCTTCAGTCGCTTCCGCTGAAGCATCACCACCGCTTAAAAGCGCCGAAATATCTTCACCTTCGTCACCAATAATAGCTAAAAGCTCATCTACTTTAGTAGTTTCACCTTCTTGAACACCAATATGAAGTAAAGTACCTTCATTGAAAGACTCAAACTCCATTGTGGCTTTATCAGTTTCAATTTCGGCTAAAATATCGCCTTCTTCAATTTTATCTCCTACTTTTTTCAACCAAGCTGCAACGGTACCTTCTTCCATGGTATCGCTTAAACGAGGCATATTTACTACTATTGCCATAGCTTATATTTTGTGTTGTATAAATGGATAATCTTCTTGTTCGTATACCATATCGTAAAGCTGTTGCTTTTCTGGATACGGAGATTCGTCTGCAAATTTTTCACATTCTGCAACACGATCTTTAACACGCTTATCGATTATTTTAATATCGTCTTCCGTAGCATATTTGTTTTCAAGAATAACATCTTTTACTTGCGTAATTGGATCTATTTTCTTGTACTCCTTTACTTCGTCTTTTGTTCTGTAATGTTGCGCATCACTCATTGAGTGCCCTCTGTAACGGTAAGTTTTCAACTCTAAGAAAGTTGGACCATCACCACGACGACCTCTTTGAATAGCTTCATCAAAAGCTTCAGCAACTTTAATTGGGTTCATACCATCTACAGGCCCGCAAGGCATGTCATAACCTAAACCTAATTTCCAGATATCAGTATGATTCGCTGTTCTTTCTACTGAAGTTCCCATAGCATAACCGTTGTTTTCACAAACAAATACCACTGGTAATTTCCAAAGCATTGCTAAGTTGAATGCTTCGTGAAGAGAACCTTGTCTTGCAGCACCATCACCAAAACAACATAAAGTTACAGCATCGCTACCATGATACTTATCGCCAAATGCAATACCTGCTCCTAAAGGAATTTGACCACCAACAATACCGTGACCACCATAAAAACGAAATTCTTTAGAAAAAATATGCATAGAACCTCCCATACCTTGAGACGTTCCCGTTACTTTTCCATATAATTCTGCCATAACACGTTTAGGATCTACTCCCATACCAATAGGTTGAACGTGATTACGATAAGCAGTTATCATTTTATCTTTAGTCAAATCCATAGCGTGCAAAGCACCTGCTAAAACAGCTTCTTGACCATTGTATAAGTGAAGAAATCCTCTTACTTTTTGTTGAATGTAAACGGCAGCTAGCTTGTCTTCAAACTTTCTCCAGAATAACATGTCTTCATACCATTTGAGGTAAACCTCTTTTGTGATTTTTTGCATCGACTAGTATTAATGTTTTTATTTCGCGAAAGACAAAAGTAACACATTGCAAGTAATTGTAAAAACCCATTGCCCTTAAAGTGAAAAAAATATTAAAAAAACTTAATTTGAGAACGCCTTTAAATTATCTTCAAATAATTTGAACGAATACTGATTTTTTAAAAATCTAAAGTGCTGATTTATCAAAACCTAAAGGCAATAAATTAGCCAATGAATTCGACTTAGCCACTTTACCTGTTTCGCCCATAAAATAAATCTCTATTGGGCTATCTTGTTTTACCTCATATTCGGCAATAGATTGACGACAAGCCCCACATGGCGGAATTGGTGATAACGTTGTTTTTACTTTTGAACCCGCCGTTATAGCCATACGTACAATTTTTGCTTCTGGATATTTTGCTCCTGCATAATATATTGCTGTACGCTCAGCACACAAACCTGACGGATATGATGCGTTTTCCTGATTACTACCTGTAATTATTTCATTATTATCCAAAAGTATGGCAGTGCCCACATGAAATTTAGAATATGGCGCATAAGCTTTATCTCGAGCTTCTATAGCTTTTGCCATTAATGCAACAACATCATCAGGTGTTTCATTTAAATCATCATAAACGTATAAGGTGGATTCTATCTTTACTTCTTTCATATGTTTTTTTATTAGTATAACTAGCTTTTCAATTTTAGAAGCTTTAAAAAATTGTTTTAAATTTCATCTTAAATATTGAAAAATCTAAAGTTTTGAACGCAACAATGTAAGCTAAAAGTTGATATCTACAACTAAAGCCGTTATTTTTTTTCAATTTACACCGCTACTTTGTGACGTAAAAAGAAATTAAAAATTTCGAATATGCGTGAAAAACTATTTTTTAATCTCTAATTTCTCAGCAAAATAATCACAGAAATCCTTCATGGTTGCTGTCATTTTTTCATCTTGCGTAGCACGATTAAATGTGTTACTCATAGCCACAAGTGTTTGATGAAAAAAGACTTTCATCTCATCTACAGGCATATCTTTTGTCCAAAGGTCAATACGTAAACTTTCTTGGGTTTTAGAATCCCAAACCGATAGCATCATGGCTTTAGCTTCAGCATTTGAAATACCTCCATCTTGGGCTGTCCAATGTAATTTTTCTGGAACTCGATTTTCATCTAACTCCACATTTAATTCAATTTTAGATTTTATATTAGCCATTACTTTTTTTTTGGTTTAAATTTTGATTTATTAAAGAGTTCTTCGGCATTCATAATCAACATATCTTTAAAAGATGTGTCGTTGTTATCCATGTATGCTCTCACTATTTGCCAACCTATGTACTGCCCGATCTTCCCGGGAGATTCGCCATCTATGCCTTCTAAATAAAATTTAGAAAATGGAGCTGGGTTTATAAAACGGTTAGGTAATTTAGAATTTGTACTGTATAATAATTCACGTTCTACAAAATACTGCCAAACAGAACTTTCGTTATTTTTAACCCAAGTTAACTCGTCTTGAGTGTAGCTTATTCGTTCGTTTTCTAACTTAAAAGGAATAACCTGATCTTTAAAATATAGAATTTTACCAAAATAGATCATTTCATCTAAAAGTGTTTTTCTTTCCGGCTGAAAAACATGTTTCTTAGCATATTCTTCAGCAACATCTACAACAATCTGTTCTTTCCTTAAATCTTCCGAAATGTATTTTGGAATACTTTGATAAAAATAATGATCTTTCCCTAAGTAGACATCTAGAGCCACCAAAACAATAGTATCGGTAACAATTACTCGGTTTCTATAATCTACATTACTAGTTGTAGTTATAACTCGTGGCGTATTAAATTCAGGAAAATAATAATGAATATAACTTAGCAATTCCTCTAGATCTTCTTCCGTGTTTTGATAATTGACAAACACCTTATCAACCTCACCACTTAGCTCCTGTTGCAAAGTATCGTTCACTTTTTCTATCCAAATAGAATCTGGTATAGCTGCCGGAAACATGAACGGATAAGCCTTTTTTAATTTAGGCAATTCTTCGAGATTAGTTTGTGCAAAAAACTGATCGAAGCGTTCTACAGAAATATCTATCTTGTTGTTCTCCAATGCCAATTCTACATCACTTTTCTTTTTACAAGAAAAAACACAAATAGCAACAAGGATTATTAATGACAGTTGTTTCATACTAAAACTTAAACGTTTTAAATTTTTATTAATTGAGTGATTACAGTATTTTTGTTGGCAAAGGTAGTATTCTTATATCAAAACTCTTCTAAAATGCAAACAGAAAAAGTAGTAGATTATATTGTAAATTGGTTAAAAGATTATGCAACAAAAGCTGGAGTAAACGGTTTTGTAATAGGTGTTTCTGGCGGAATAGACTCGGCAGTTGCCTCGACATTATGCGCCAAAACTGGATTAAACGTTTTATGTATTGAAATGCCAATACACCAAGCCGAAAGCCACGTTACTCGTGCACAAGAACATATTGCACAACTTTCTAAACGCTTTGATAATGTTAGCGATACAAGAACCGATTTAACGCCAGTATTTGAGTCTTTTAAATCTGAATTGTTTTTCGACGGAGATAAAGCTACAGTCGATATGGCACTAGCCAATACGAGAGCACGTTTACGCATGACCACTTTATACTATTATGCCGGACTTTATAAACTATTAGTTGCAGGAACAGGTAATAAAGTTGAAGATTTTGGTGTTGGTTTTTACACAAAATACGGCGATGGAGGTGTAGATTTAAGTCCAATCGCAGATTTATTAAAATCTCAAGTTTATGAAATTGGTGAGTTTTTAGAAGTTCCAGAATCTATTATGAAAGCTGCTCCTAGCGACGGGCTTTTTGGAGATACAAGAAGTGATGAAGATCAAATTGGAGCCTCGTATCCCGAGTTAGAATGGGCAATGTCCATGGATGAAGCTGGCAAAACAGCTGCAGAATTTTCTGGACGCGAGCTTGAAGTTTTTAAAATTTACAAAAGATTTAATTCTAGTAATAAACACAAAATGATTGCCATCCCAATCTGTGATATTCCTGATAATTTGATGTAATTTTTGTAAAATACGTAAAAAACTCATACTTTAGCCCCCGAGCTTTTTTCTTTCAAGTAGTATATTCTCTCAACCCTTTACAATGAAAGCTCGGAAAATTATGATAAAATTATTAATAGCAGACAACCATCCTATTACTAGGAAGGGACTAGAGGTGCTTTTTTCTGCCTCACCAAACATCGAAATTGTTGGAAGTTTACAAGATGGAAATGACATCTTAGATTTCATTAGAAAAAACGAAGTGGACATTATTTTAACTGAAGCTGATTTCCCTAAGCTTAATGGTTTAACCCTTTTACGTTATTTAAAAAATGATTTCCCCGACATTAAAACCGTGATTTTTAGCGGTGAACCTGAAGAAGTTTATGCTATAAATGCTATTAAAGCAGGAGCTTCTGGATTTATCCATAAATCTGTAAATGTGATTACTATCAACGAAGCTATTTTAAAAGTTTACGATGGTGGTATTTATTTAAGTAATGACCTAACCCAACAACTAGCGTTTGGGAACAGAGTGAATAAAGGCTCTGGAACGTTTTACAAAAAGTTATCCACTAGAGAAGCTGAAGTTTTAAAGCTTTTAACTATCGGTAGAAAAAACAAAGAAATCTCTAAAGAATTAGACATTAACGAAAAAACAGTAAGTACTTACAAAGCGCGTTTAATGCGTAAGCTTAAAGTAACAAACCTTATTGATTTAGTTAACCAAGCGAAACTAGCAGAACACCTATAGTACGCGGTTTAATTTTCGAGATAACAACATTTTAAGACCCGAATAGTCTCTTACTTCTTCTAGTATGTTTCTATTCGAGTCTTTTTTATTTTGCAACGTTTCTTGTTGAAACTCTTTTACTTTTTGATCTATTAAAAAGCAACGCAAATTAAGTATGGTCTCGCTTACTAGTTGTGCTATACTCATTTTTTTCTCCTTCGGAAAAATATTCATTCTATTCCAATCGTCTAGCGCATAGCGATCATCATCCATTAAAATAGTAGTAATTTCGCTAGACATATCTGTACTTACGGTATTGATGAAGGTCTTTAACTCAAACTTCGTATCCTGATTTAATCTATCAATAATGGTGTAATAAAGCTCCTTAAATTGTGTATTTGTAAACTCCATTTCATCATCCTGCAAATCTAAAAACACCTTTTCGAATACTTTTGCCTCATGCACAACAGGTTCTAAAACCAAATCGCCTTTTTCATTTTCTTTCAAAACTAAATCTTCAAACTCCTCTACCTCATTACCATAAAGCAGAAGCACTTCAATAATCTTTCGTTCTAAAAGATACTGAACATCTACTTTTTTTACAGGCTCTTTATTTGTAATCACCTCAAACGGATAATTATCCGGAGGACCTTCTCTTGGGTCTTGATTCGGATCCATATTCGGATCCATATTATAATTCTGTTTATTAGTTGCTGGCTTCGAGTTATTATCTTTGGCTGTTTTACTATCAATTTGCGCAAGTGTGCTGAATAATACAGATTCACTCATATCCATGATACGCGCACATTCTTGAATGTAAATTTCCTTCTTTATCTGGTCTGGAATTTTAGAAATACTATTTACAATATCTCTAACCGTATCTGCTTTTTTAATCGGATCGTTTTTAGACTCTTCGAATAAAATAGATGCTTTAAATTGAATAAAATCTTTAGCATTTTCAGTTAAATATGTAGAAACTTCCTCTAATGTATTTTGTTTTGCAAAACTATCAGGATCTTCACCTTCTGGGAAGGTACACACCTTAACGTTCATGCCTTGCTCTAAAATTAAATCGATACCACGTAGCGACGCTCGCATACCTGCTGCATCCCCATCAAAAAGGACCGTAATATTTTTGGTAAGCCTATTTATTAATCTAATTTGATCTGGTGTTAATGCTGTACCAGAAGATGCTACAACATTGGTAATTCCCGTTTGATGAAACTGAATAACATCGGTATAACCTTCAACCAAATAACAGTTATCTTCTTTTGCTATACTTTGCTTAGCATGATAAATACCATACAACACCTTACTCTTATGATAGATATCACTTTCTGGCGAATTCATATACTTCGCTGCTTTTTTATCAAGCACCAAAATACGACCACCAAAACCTAACACACGGCCACTCATACTTTTTATAGGAAACAACACACGACCTTTAAAACGATCGAAACGCTTATCTCCTTTAACAATGGTTAACCCTGTTTTTGCTAAATAATCGATATTATAGCCTTGTTTCAAAGCCTCATCGGTAAAACCTTGCCATTCGTTTAGCGAATATCCTAAATCGAATTTTTTAATAGTTTCTTCTGTAAAACCACGCTCTTTAAAATAACTTAAACCAATAGATTTTCCTTGGTCTGTTTTATGAAGAATTTTCTGAAAGTAGGTATTTGCGAATTCACTAACCAAATACAAACTTTCACGCTCATTAGCCTGCTCTTTTTGTTCATTAGATTGCTCGGTTTCTTCTATTTCAATATTATATTTTTTTGCTAAATATTTTATCGCTTCCGGATAAGTAAAATGCTCATGCTCCATTAAAAAAGACACAGATGTACCGCCTTTTCCTGTTGAAAAATCTTTCCAGATTTGCTTCACTGGCGATACCACAAAACTTGGCGAGCGCTCGTCACTAAAAGGACTCAACCCTTTAAAGTTACTACCTGCTTTTTTTAAGTTTACAAAATCGCCTATAACCTCCTCTACTCGGGCGGTTTCAAATACTAAATCTATGGATGCTGGTGATATCAAATTTAACTCTCTTTTTTAAAATAAAAACAATTTATTATTTAAATAATCGCGGTTCTTTTTAAACAAATTCAGCTTCAAAAAGAGCTTTAAAATGTTTTAGTAATTTCTCTTTTACCTCAACCTCATCCACTGTTTTTTGAGCTAACTCTACATTAAGTGATGTCACTGCTTTACCGCGAATACCGCATGGTATAATATTATCAAAATATCCCAAATTAGCATTTACATTTAATGCAAATCCATGCATAGTAACCCAACGACTTGCGCGCACACCCATAGCGCATATTTTTCGAGCAAAAGGTGTTCCAACATCAAGCCATACTCCTGTTTCACCTGGGCTTCTTTCTGCCTTTAATCCATATTCTGCTAAAGTTAAAATAATCATTTCTTCTAAAAAGCGTAAATATTTATGAATATCGGTGAAAAAATTCTCCAAATCTAAAATAGGATAACCAACAATTTGCCCTGGACCATGGTAAGTAATATCTCCTCCTCTATTTATTTTATAAAAGCTTGCTCCTTTTTCGGCCAACTGTGCTTCATTTAAAAGCAAGTTCGACAAATCGCCACTTTTACCCAAAGTATATACATGCGGATGCGTAACAAACAAAAAATAGTTTTTGGTTTTTAGAGCGGTTTCCTCTCTCCTATTCTTTATTTTTGCATCAACAATACCCTTAAACAAAGCCTCTTGGTAATCCCAAGTATCTTTATAATCTTTATAGCCTAAATCCTGCAGTTCAATTTGCTTATTCATAGGCTGCAAAATTACAATATTTTAAGGAGAAAGATTAACGTAAAACAGCAATAAGACAAAAGTAAAATTATAGATATGTCTAAAAAAAAATATACCATTCAAGCCAATCCCTTTATTGTACCAACAACCGATGGTAAAATCATTAAAGAGCATTTTGGAAACACAACCGATGGCAATAAAGACATCAGTATTGCACACATGAAAGCCCCTGCAGGCTGGAGTGAGCCTTTTCAAACTCCTGAATTCGATGAGTTCACCTTTATTATTAGTGGTAAAAAACAATTTATTATCGATGGCGAAACTATTGTTTTAGAAGCGGGACAATCTATAAAAATTGAACGCAATACTAGAGTACAATACTCTAATCCATTTACCGAAGTTTGTGAATATATTGCTATTTGCACCCCAGCTTTTTCAATAGATTTAGTAAACCGAGAAGCGTAAACAAAAATGAAAAAATATATCCCTAAAATTATTGGCAACGGCATAAATGCTATTGGTTTTTTAGCTCCAAAATACGCTGCACACCTATCAATCGTTTTATTTTCTTCTCCTAAAAAAGGTAAAACTAACGAAAAGCAAGCCGCTTACTTAAAAAGTGCACAACAAGACGAACTTATTTGCAACGATATTAAAATAAAAACTTACCAGTGGCCCGGTAAAAAAGACACTATTTTGTTGGCACATGGATGGGAAAGCAACACCTACCGCTGGAAAGATTTAATTGAACTTCTAAAAGCTGAAGATTATAACGTGATTGCACTAGATGCTCCTGCACACGGAAGTTCTGGCGGAAAACTTTTTAACGCTTTAATTTACTCTGAATGTATACACGCTGTGGCCAAAAAATTTAAAGCAACAACTATTATAGGGCATTCAGTTGGCGGCATGGCTACCGCTTTTGGTAATTATAATTTACCAATAGACCATGTAGAAAAACTTGTACTTCTAGGAGCTCCTGCAGATTTCACAGGTGTTTTCTCCAGATATATAGATATGATGGGCTACAACAAACGCGTTTCTAAAGCAATGAATACCTATGTTTTAAAACGCTTTAATAATTTGCCTGAATATTTTAACGCAGCACAATTTACTCAAGAGTTTAAAGCCAAAGGTCTTATTGTTCACGATAAAAAAGATAGAATTATTCCTTATAAAGATGGGTTGAAATTTAAACAGAACTACACAAATGGTGAGTTTGTTTCTACTAAAGGTTTTGGGCATGGTTTAAAATCAGATTTAGTTTACAATCATATTTTAGACTTTTTAAACACTTAATTAACCTATTTTTGCAAGATGGAAGTACAATTAAAACGTATTAATAAATTTTTAAGTGAAGTTGGTTATTGCTCGCGAAGAGAAGCCGATAAACTAATCGATGCTGGACGTGTAACAATTAATGGTAGTATACCAGAAATGGGGACTAAAATCGCGCCTAACGATGTAGTATGCGTTGATGGCAAAGAAATTACAAATACTAAAACATCGTTTGTTTATTTAGCATTCAATAAACCCGTAGGTATTGTTTGTACAACAGACACTTCCGTGGAAAAAGATAACATCATTGATTTTATAAATTACCCGAAACGTATTTTCCCTATTGGACGATTAGATAAGCCAAGTGAAGGCCTAATTCTTTTAACCGATGATGGAGATATTGTAAACAAGATTCTACGTGCTAGTAACAATCACGAAAAGGAATATATAGTTACGGTTGACAAACCAATTTCTCAAACATTTATTGAACGCATGGCAGGCGGTATTCCTCTAGAAGAACTAAACAAAACCACAAAGAAATGTGATGTTCAAAAAATAAACACTTATACCTTCAAAATTATTTTAACACAAGGTTTAAACCGTCAAATCCGTCGTATGTGCGATTACCTAAACTACGAGGTAGAGACTTTAAAACGTGTTAGAATTATGAATATTAAACTCGATATGCCTATTGGCGAATATCGCGAGTTAAGCAAAGAAGAATTTATTGATTTAAATAAGCTTTTGGAAGATTCCACAAAAACTTATGAAGACAATAAAAAACGCAAAGCATAAAAAAAAGCCTCAAATTTAAATTTGAGGCTTTTTTTTATTTCTTATTTCTATGTTTTAACTTTCAGTTTCCGCGGTATTCAAATCTTTAGTTTCCTTTGGCTTCTTCCAAAACAACAAGCATACACCTGCCCAAACTAAAGCGATAACAACCATTCCTATAAAAAATGGCGTTTCTCCCTGATCCATAGAGTTATCTTCTATTCCAAAAATATAAAACGCTAACAAACCAAAAAATATTATTTGTCCCGCGAAATAGGCTATTACGCCTCTTTTTGTTAAATATCTTAATATTAATGCATCTAGCATATTCTATCTGTTTTATTAATGTTTAAGCGCTTATTGCAAATTTCTTTCTCGAGCCAATAACGTATTTTTAAGCAACATTGCAATCGTCATTGGGCCAACACCTCCCGGTACTGGTGTAATATAACTTGCTTTTTTACTTACACTTTCGAACTCTACATCTCCAGCTAATCTATACCCAGTTTTTTTAGTAGCATCTGGCACACGTGTAATTCCAACATCGATAATTACAACATCTTCCTTAACCATATCTCCTGTTAAAAACTCCGAAATACCTATAGCAGCGACAACAATATCAGCTTCTAAAGTAATTTCTTTTAAGTTTTTAGAACGACTGTGCACTACAGTTACGGTAGCATCACCAGCTTTTCTTTTCTGACTCATTAAAATACTCATTGGGCGACCAACGATATGACTACGTCCTAAAACAACCACGTTCTTACCAGAGGTTTCAATTTGATAACGCTCCAACAATTCCATAATACCATAAGGTGTTGCAGGTAGAAAAGTTGGCAAATCTAAAGCCATTTTACCTACATTTGTTGGATGGAAACCATCAACATCTTTATCTGGGTTTACAGCCATTAAAACCTTTTGCTCATCGATGTGTTTTGGCAATGGTAATTGCACTATAAAACCATCAATATCGTTATCGGTATTTAATTGATCAATTTTTTGAAGTAATTCTTCTTCAGTAGTATAATCTGGTAAATCTATTAAAGTAGAATTAAAACCAATACGTTCACAAGCTTTTACTTTTGCATTTACATAAGTCATACTTGCACCGTCTGTACCAACTAAAATAGCAGCAAGATGTGGCACTTTTTCTCCTTTAGAAACCATAGCTTTTACATGCTCGGCGATTTCATCTTTAATGTCGTTACTTACTTTTTTTCCGTCTAAAATTGTCATATAAAATATAGTTTTCAGTGGCAGTCGCGGTCACAGTGCTCACTCTTATATGCATACTCAAAATTTCAAGCATGCGTTATTTTTATTTTAACCTTCTATTTTTACTCCGAATTTCCCCGGATTATTTATCATGTAATTTATTAGTCTACCAATCTCTTTTCCTTGTTCCGAAAAATGCATATAATCTTCCGATGATATATAATTACAAGCCAAAGCAAAATCTATCCACGTATTCGTTTCAGAATTCTCTCCGTCTGCATCTGTTAATTTACTAATGAAATGTTTAGGATATCGCCTTTTACGATATGCCTCTGCAATATTTGCGCAAACAGAGCGAGAACTTCTCCTAATTTGATCGGTTAAAGAATAAGTCTCCTCCTTTGGAAAACCTTTTGACACATTAAAAATATGCATTGACAAATCGAATGCTTTTTTATAGGCCAATAATTCTTTAAAATCCATACTTCAACTGTAAACTGAGACTGAGACTGAGACTGAGACTGAGACTGTAAACTAAATAATTATTTCATATTCTGCATCATCTGCATCATCTTTTTGCCGCCACCACCTTGCATCATCTTCATCATTTTGCTCATTTGGTTGAATTGCTTTAAAAGTTGATTTACTTGTTGTACAGAAGTACCAGAACCTTTACCTATTCTTATTTTTCTACTTGCGTTTATAATAGCTGGGTTTGTTCTTTCGCTTGGCGTCATAGAATGAATAATAGCTTCAATACCTTTAAAAGCGTCATCATCTATATCGACATCTTTAAGCATTTTACCAGCACCAGGAATCATACCCATAAGGTCTTTCATGTTTCCCATTTTCTTTATTTGCTGAATTTGCTTTAAGAAATCATCGAACCCGAATTGATTTTTAGCAATTTTCTTTTGAAGTTTTCTTGCTTCAACCTCATCAAATTGTTCTTGTGCACGTTCTACTAAAGACACCACATCTCCCATACCTAAAATACGGTCGGCCATACGTGATGGATAAAACACATCGATAGCTTCCATTTTCTCACCAGTACCAATAAACTTAATTGGTTTATTCACTACCGATTTAATAGAAATTGCTGCTCCACCTCGCGTATCACCATCTAATTTAGTAAGGATAACACCATCGAAGTTTAAGACATCGTTAAAAGATTTTGCAGTATTTACAGCATCCTGCCCCGTCATAGAATCTACTACAAACAATGTTTCTTGTGGACTTATAGCTTTATGAATATTCGATATTTCGGTCATCATCGCCTCATCTACAGCTAAACGACCAGCGGTATCAATAATAACCACGTTATGTCCGTTTGCTTTTGCATGAGCAATACCTGCTTGCGAAATTGCAACAGGATCTGTATTACCTCTATCACTAAAAACCTCTACACCAATTTGATCACCAACAACGTGTAACTGATCGATTGCCGCCGGACGATAAACATCACAGGCTACCAATAAAGGCTTTTTTGTTTTCTTGTTTTTTAAATAATTTGCAAGTTTACCAGAAAAGGTTGTTTTACCAGACCCTTGTAAACCCGACATTAAAATAATACTTGGCGTACCAGATAAATTAATACCTTCTACATCGCCACCCATAAGTTCGGTAAGCTCATCTTTTACAATTTTAACCATTAATTGCCCTGGTTGCAGAGTGGTTAAAACGTCTTGCCCTAGCGCTTTTTCTTTTACTCGGTTGGTAAAATCTTTGGCTATTTTAAAGTTAACATCGGCATCTAAAAGTGCACGACGAACTTCTTTTAACGTTTCGGCTACGTTTACTTCGGTTATGCTTCCGTGACCTTTTAATACGTGTAAGGCTTTATCTAATTTATCGCTTAAATTATTGAACATGGTTTTTAAGTATTGAGTTGGCAATCCGCACTTGACAGTCCATGGTTGGCTATCCAAGAGTTAACGGCTTGCTATCTTATTAAAAATGAAGTGCAAAAATAATGAAATATTTTGTTTTTTTCGATGAATTCACCCGTTTTTGTTCCGCAAGGATTCAAGCAAAAAAAAGAACAAACCATTCTCAAAACCAACCTATTAACCCCGCACTCCAAACCTACAGAATAGAATTTATAAGCTGAAATATTACAGACAAAGAAGACTAACCATCAATTTAGGGTGATTAGAAAAACTGATTATTTAATAAATGAAAGAATTTTATTATATCAAATATTATCATTAACCTTGCTGTTCACAAAAAACAAAACCCATGAAAACCTACTTTAAAATTTCATTAACATTATTAATTTCTCTAATGATAAGTTGTTCGGACGACGACAATTCAGGAGATAACATTTCTAATCAAATATTACAAGGACAAGTATTTGGAAATGATTTTACAGCTTTAGGAGGTAAAGCATTCGATTCTGGTGAAGATATTTCTGTAAACATAACAAATATAGTAGCTGACTGCGAATCTTCTGTTCTTGATTATGACCTAGAAATATCTACTTACGTTACACCTGAAGTAGGTGTTTATGAAGGGATAAATGTTGTTTTCAATAAAGAAGGAGAAGCGCCATACAACTATTTAGATGCCACTGTTGAAGTAACATCACTTACTGAGACTGAAATTACTGTAAAAATTAAAGCCGATTCTAGTTCTGATAAAACTGTTGAAGGTACATTTACAGTGCCTTATTGTCAATAAGACATATCTAATCTTATTTTAAAGGGTCGTTGCAACTAATAGTTGCAACGACCCTTTTTTTATTCTAATAAACTAAAACTTAGTTTTTAGGGTTATTTAAAATAATTAACGCTGCAATGACGCCTGGTACCCAGCCACAAAGCCATAGCAAGAAAACGATTATTATAGATCCGCAGCCTTTATCTAAAACAGCTAATGGCGGACAAATGATTGAAAGTAAAACTCTCCAGAAACTCATAATGATTTGATTTTGATTGATGATTTTAATTATTTGACGTTTTATTAAACGTTTTGTTACAGCTTTTTTTAAAGTTTAAGAGTTTCAGATATTGAATTTACCTAATTACAAAAACACATTGCTATTAAAAAAATAACTTAGCTAAATGGCCCGCGCTAGGGATAGCAGTGAAAAGCCCACAGCAGGGCCAATGGTAATTGGACCTACGAGGACTTGTAGCGTATAGCCCGACCCTTGTGGTAGCGCCCAAAAAAAAATGAGGAATTGTTAATGGAAAATGGACAACCAAATGTTTATCTTTGTGCCTTTAAAATTTTTAGAGCATTTTAGACTATGTCGCAATTATCAGAACAAGAACTTGTAAGAAGAGAGAAATTAGTAAAATTACGCGCTATGGGCATTAACCCATATCCGGCGGATTTATACCCTGTAACCCACACATCGAAATCGATAAAACAGGATTTTACAGAAGAAAAACAGGTGGTTGTTGCTGGTAGATTGATGGCAATAAACATACAAGGTAAAGCATCTTTCGCGCAGTTGCAAGACGGCGAAGGACGTATACAGGTATATTTTAACCGTGACGAAATTTGCGCTGGTGAAGATAAAACCAAATACAATGATGTTTTTAAGAAATTACTAGATTTAGGTGATTTTGTTGGTATTGAAGGCAATTTGTTTACAACTAAGGTTGGCGAAAAAACTATTCGTGTTAAAGATTTTACTTTATTAAGTAAGGCTTTAAAACCATTACCATTACCAAAAGAAAAAGACGGAAAAGTATTTGATGCTTTTACCGATCCTGAATTACGTTACCGCCAACGTTATGCCGATTTAGTGGTTAACCCCCACGTAAAAGAGGTATTTGTTAAGCGTACTAAATTATTTAATGCCATGCGTTCGTTTTTTAACGATGCTGGATATTTTGAGGTTGAAACTCCGGTTTTACAACCTATTCCTGGTGGTGCTGCGGCTCGCCCATTTATTACACACCATAACAGTTTGGATATTCCGTTGTATATGCGAATTGCCAACGAGTTGTATTTAAAACGACTTATTGTTGGTGGCTTTGATGGGGTTTACGAATTCTCGAAAAACTTTAGAAATGAAGGGATGGACAGAACACACAACCCTGAATTTACAGCTATGGAAATCTACGTATCATACAAAGATTATAACTGGATGATGGATTTCTGCGAGCAACTTTTAGAGCATTGTGCTATTGCCGTAAACGGAACTAGCGAAGCTACTTTTGGCGAACATAAAATTGATTTTAAAGCACCTTACGCTCGTGTTACCATGGCAGACTCTATTAAACACTTTACAGGGTTTGATATTACTGGTAAAACCGAAGATGAAATTAGAGCTGCTGCAAAAGGCATGCATATTGAGGTGGATGATACCATGGGTAAAGGAAAATTAATTGATGAAATTTTTGGGGAAAAGTGTGAAGGCAACTACATACAACCAACTTTTATTACAGATTACCCAAAGGAAATGAGCCCACTATGTAAAGAGCATAGAGATAACCCAGAACTTACTGAGCGTTTTGAGTTAATGGTTTGTGGTAAAGAAATTGCAAATGCATATTCTGAATTAAACGACCCTATTGACCAACGTGAGCGTTTTGAGCATCAATTAAAGCTTGCTAAAAAAGGGGATGATGAAGCTACGGAATTTATTGATGAAGATTTTTTACGAGCTCTAGAATACGGTATGCCTCCAACGTCTGGTATGGGTATTGGGATGGATCGTTTAATTATGTTTTTAACAAACAACCAGTCTATACAAGAGGTTTTATTCTTTCCGCAAATGCGACCTGAAAAGAAAACGTCTTCGATTGAATTGAACGACGATGAGAAAGCTTTACTTGCATTAATTGAAAAGGTTGAAAAAATAGATTTAAATGCTTTAAAAACACAAAGTGGTTTATCTAATAAAAAATGGGATAAAACTATTAAAGGTTTAACAAAAAATAATTTGGCAAAGGTTACAAAAACCGATGATGGCTTATTTGTAGAAGCTGTATAATCACTAAAATATTTTACAACATAAAAAGGCCCGTAATTTAACTAAAATTACGGGCCTTTTAATAACTAACTAACTTATCAACTTTTATGAAATTGAGATTTAAGGTTAACTACTCCTTAAATTCTATACAAAGAAACAGCCTAAATTTGAAAACATAATACTTGTTTAGATTTGTTTAACACACTTTTGATGTATTTTATAATTTCTTTAAGACTAAACTCGACGAGTTGTTAATTTTTTAAGAAAAACAAGAAGCAAACATTGGTTTATAAGCACAAAAAAGCCCGTGATTCTTATTCAAATCACGGGCTTCTTTTAACTAACTAATTAACTAATCAACTTTTATGAAAATTAAATTTTAAGGTTAACTACTCCTTAAACTCTATACAAAGAAACAGCCTAAATTTGAAAACATAATACTTATTTAGATTTGTTTAACATGCTTAGCCAGAGTTTTACCTTTTCTTTAAGAGTAAAGGGCATCACTTGTTAATTTTTTAAGAAAAACATGCTTTTATTTTGAAGGTTTTAGAGTGTTTTTAAAAACTTGAAGCTCCTCTTATTTTTTATCAATCTATTTTAATTAGTTTATTTACATTTGTGTAATGAATAAAGCTATTATATTAATAATCTGTTTTTTAGGATCTTCTATTCTTAAAGCTCAACAAAATGATAGTATCGTTTTTAAAAACGGCATAGATAGCCCAAATCAATTAGCGACACATCATTTTGGTATGTTTAGCTCAAGAATTTCTACTAACTTTAAATTTCACGCTCCTAAGCGTAATACTTTTAGTTTCAATATATCTAACGGAAATACCTTTCACCCATTTGTAGAGGCTTATTTACCTAAAGACGCGGAAACAAGAACACAACTTAGCCAAGTAAAATGGCACGATCGCCCTTTTTATTTTATTGATCAAGAAACCACACCTGCCGATTACGTGAACATTGTTGTAGATGCAGTAATTAAAGAATTTCGAGCTAGTTTAAGCCTAGCATTATCTAAACATCATGAATTAAGTATATCGCTTCGCTCTCACCTTATAACAAAAGGCAAATATCCCTTTTCACCTTTCACAAGTGACGAAAGTATAGAGTGGTTCCATAGTAATATTGCTGGTGGTGAAGATCCCTACGGAAGGCGTTACTACGGCTTAAATAAAGTAGACTTTAAGTACACCGATAGAAACGGAAAAGTTTTAGAATTTGAGAATAACGATTTTTTTATTGGTGGTATTGAACTTAACCACTATTACTATCCAGAGTTTTTAATAAATAAAAGTCGCAACATCTTTATAAACTTCGGAAGTCATTTAGGTTTAAATACTTCAAAATATAATTCTGCTATAGACCTCGGAGTTTCAGCAAACGCAGTAAAACATATTAAATTAAAAAACCAATACGAACTTAATATTGCATTAGGTGCAAATTTATTACGCAAAAACATTATAGATTTTAAAGACAATGTAGATTTGGGTAATAACCCTTTTTTAGCAACTACAGAAAGCACTGTTGAAATTACAAAATACACTAAAAAAGGAAACTATAATGCCTTTAGTATTAATTACCAACTACAATCGCGTTACAACAAAAAAGATGAAGCTGGCTACTATAAACTTATTGGTAAATGGCAAGAAATAAATGGAGGTTGGCAACATGGTGTAAGTACGCTTTATAAAACATTAACCAATTGGAATTTCACCTATACTTACGGCATGCCAGATATGCAATTGGCTTTTTACGTAAAAGAAGATTTTTTAGTTAATAATGCGCCAGATTTCCAGACCGGATTCAACATAAAAATACCAGTACTTAATTAATAAAAAATCAGGTTTTTGTTAATTTTAATTAAAATTTCGTTAATTTTTACCACTATAGGTTATAATTTTATATAAAATAAATATTTTCACGTTATTA
Source organism: Algibacter lectus (assembly GCF_004368925.1). Taxonomy (NCBI): domain Bacteria; kingdom Pseudomonadati; phylum Bacteroidota; class Flavobacteriia; order Flavobacteriales; family Flavobacteriaceae; genus Algibacter; species Algibacter lectus. Next base: position 148,594 of record NZ_SORL01000012.1, on the reverse strand, counting down.
ACTAACCCAATAATAATTTGAAAAAAACTACCAAACTATTATTGTTGTCTCTAACAACAATAATACTGTCTTGTAATTCTGCTAAAAAGACAGCAGAAGCCGATGCGGCTAGAAAAGTTATGCTCGCAAAAAAAGCGAAGGCTGACAAACTGAAAAAGCAACAAATTCAGCCGTACAGTAAAATCGTTACTAAAGATGCAAAAACGGATATAGGTTTATTTAAAATCCATACCATAGACGATAAATATTTGTATGAAATTCCAGATTCTCTTTTCGATAGAGAAATGCTTATGGTTACCCGAATTGCAAAAACAGCGAGCGGACTTGGCTTTGGCGGCGGAAAAGAAAACACACAAGTGCTACGCTGGCAAGTAAAGGATAAAAAAGTATTGCTACGCGTGGTATCAAACAACGTAGTAGCCGATAAATCTTTACCAATCCACGAGGCTGTTGTAAACTCTAATTTCGAACCTATTTTATATGCTTTTCCTATAAAAGCTTTTAGTAAAGACTCTACTGCAACAGTTATCGACGTTACCGATTTATACAAAAAAGATGTAAACTCGCTAGGCTTAAGCGTTCGAAACAAAAAGAACTATAAAGTATCTCGATTAGACGAGAGCAAATCTTACATAGAATCTGTAAAAAGTTACCCTTTAAACATTGAAGCGCGCCATGTAAAAACATACTACGCATCAAACCCTCCATCAAACTCTAGCACAGGGACTATTAGTATTGAAATCAATAACTCCATGATTTTACTACCTAAAACACCAATGAAGCGTCGTTATTTTGATAAACGTGTTGGTTGGTTTACAAGTAGCCAAACCGATTATGGTTTAGAAGCTCAAAAAAGTAAAAGACTAACGTATTTAGACCGCTGGAGATTAGAAGTAAAAGATGAAGATCTAGAAAAATTTAAAAATGGTGAACTGGTTGAGCCTAAAAAGCAAATTGTTTATTACATAGATAGAGCAACTCCTGTAAAATGGAGAAAATATATTAAACAAGGTATTGAAGATTGGCAAACTGCTTTTGAAGCCGCAGGTTTTAAAAATGCCATTATCGCTAAAGATCCGCCAAGTGTAGAAGACGATCCAGAATGGACACCAGAAGACGCACGTTATTCTGTTGTGCGTTACTTAGCATCGCCAATACCAAATGCAAATGGCCCGCACGTTAGCGACCCAAGATCTGGTGAAATACTAGAATCAGATATTAACTGGTACCACAACGTAATGAGCTTAGTAAACGGTTGGTTCTTTACTCAAACTGCCGCTGCAAACAAAGCCGCTCAAAACTCAGAATTTAGTGATGAGGTTATGGGAGAACTTATTCGTTTTGTATCATCTCACGAAGTTGGACACACTTTAGGTTTACCACATAACATGGGAAGTAGCTCTGCTTATAAAGTAGAAGATTTACGTGATCCTGAATTCACTAAAAAATACGGAACTGCTCCTTCTATTATGGATTATGCTCGTTTTAATTACATCGCGCAACCCGAAGATGTTGGCGTTTCTTTATTCCCAAATATTGGTATTTATGATAAATATTCAATTGCTTGGGGTTATAAACCTATTTTAGATAAAACTGCTGAAGAAGAAAAAGAAACTCTAGACAGTTGGATTATGGCACATGACGGCGATCCACTTTATAGATTTGGTAAACAACAAAGAGAAACTATAGATCCTAGCTCGCAAACTGAAGATTTAGGAGACGATGCTGTTTTAGCAAGTACTTATGGTATAAAAAACCTAAAACGCGTAGTGCCCAACTTAATTGAATGGACTACTAAAAACAACTCTGATTATGAAGATTTAAAAACCATGTATGGCCATGTGTTTTCACAATTTAACCGCTATATGGGGCATGTTGCCAACAACGTTGGTGGTGTTTACGAAAACTATAAAACAGCCGATCAAGAAGGTGCTGTTTACAGCCATGTAGATAAAAAACATCAAAAAGATTGTTTACTATTTATAAACGATCAATTATTTGAAACACCAGAATGGTTAATTTCTCCAGAGATTAATGATAAAATTCAGGCTTCAGGAATAATAGAACGTATTAACGCCGTGCAAACACGAACGTTAAACAACCTTTTAAGCACCTCTAGAATGCAACGAATGATAGAGAACGAATCGCTTAACGGAAACGACGCATACGCGCTTACAAGCATGATGCGTGACTTAAGAAACGGCGTTTGGAAAGAATTAAACACCGGAAAGAATATAGACACCTACAAACGTAATTTACAACGTGCACACGTTAACAGGTTAGCTTATTTAATGACGAGCACAAGCAACTCAGATATTAAAGCTATTTCTCGTGCCGAACTTACTACTTTAAAAAACCTAGTACGCTCACGTATTGGATCTAGAAACGCTATTACAAACATTCACCTTAGAGATATGGCAGAACAAATTAATGCTGTTTTAGACCCTAAATAAAAGCAAGTTACATAATTAGCACACCTAAAAAAGGCTTCCATAACGGGAGCCTTTTTTGTTAAAAGCTAGTTAAATTTCAAAACCTTTTTAAACCTTTTTGAAATGCGAAAGTCCTAATAGCAAATAAACATTAAAACTTAAATAAGATGAAAAAATTAATAATTATTGCATTAGCTTTTATTGGATTACAAGCAACTGCTCAAAGAAAAGAAGGCGGACCAAGAAATCATGACAGAGGAGAAAAAATGATGAATCTTACTGCAAATGAAATGGCAACACTTCAAACTAAAAAAATGACTTTAGCATTAGATTTAGATGAAGGACAACAAAATAAAATTTACACCATAAATTTAGACAACGCCACAAAACGTAAAGCAATGATGGAAGAACGCAAAGCTAAAAAAGAAGCTGGAACTGCGGAAAAACCAACTAAAGAAGAGCGTTTAAAAATGATGAATGATATGCTTGATCACAAAATTGCTGAAAAAGCTAAAATGAAAAAGATTTTAAACGATGAGCAATATACTAAATGGGTAGAATCTTTAGAAAAAAGAGACATGAATAAACGTGGTAACAAAGGCGATAATAAAAAAGGCAAGAACCACAAAAGAGACTAAGAATTTTGTTAGATTGATTGATAGTTAATGAGAAAGCGCATTTCAGATTATTGAAATGCGCTTTTGTTTTATATAAAAACTACTAACCCAAAATCTTCCCGATAAACATATCGACCACTTCAATAACAATTAGAATGATAATAATCCATTCTAGCCTGCTACTCTCCTTATGGTCCATAATATCCTTAAACAGCTCTAGGTTATCTTTAATAATTTCAATTCGATCATGAATTAATCGGTATCGATCTTGTAAATCAAAAGTCCGTTTCAAGTCCTGATTAAGCCTATTAAGCTGTTCATTTTCCCAGGTAATTTCAGGAGAATCAAAAATATATAAGTTCTCAGAAATTTTATTTTTGATATTTAAAATCTTCCCAATAAATCGTTTTAATTTATTTCCCGAAATATCAAGCGTTCCCTTTTCTTCTAAAAACAAGGTGTGCTTATTTGTTTCTATAAGAAGCTCCTCTGTTATTTCCGCATAACGATCTAAAGCCACAGATTGCGATGTATTAAGCATTACTAAACGTATCATTTCTTGATCCAGTTCAGGAAGCACAACATCATCGAAGGTAACTCGTAACGTCTCTGGTTTTACAATTACAGAAACAGATTCAGAAAGTTTTTCAGTAAAATAATTAGAACAAAAAGGCTTTATTTGCTTTAATGCCTGTTCAATTTCATCGTGAGATAAATTGAAAAAAGACACCATCCCGTATTGAAAGATGTAAATAAATTTTTGATTTGAACTTTTATAATAAAGTTCATCACTATCCTGAAACACCAATTGCCACGGCAACTCTTGTTTACTAGCTTTTATTTGGATAGCACTAGCTACTTGGTAAGCAACTACGCGGTACATTATATTCTATAAGTATTGTGTTATTTTTAGAGTAGGGAATTTTATACCCGACAGATTTTGAAAACCCATCAGGTCTAAAATATTTTATTAAATGAATTAATCTATCGGTTTTAAACTCTGAACGCGATAGATGGCATCGTCACCATCAGCATCTTCAACAAATGTGATTCTGAATTCTTTATCAACCAAAGACTCATCGTTTTTTAAATCGAATTGCTTTAAAACGCGTGGATGCACTTCCTCAAAAGCAAGCTCCTCGCCGTTTTCAAACCAAAAATTAAAATAACCGTTTTCGAAAGATTTAAAAACAGCTGTTCTCATAATATTAAATTGTGTTAATCGTTATCGTCGTCTTCTAAGCTCGGGTCTTGCACAGCTTCCGGATCATTATCATCAAAATCTTCATAATCATCTTCATCATAATTCTCCATGGTTACTGCTAATTTAGAACTTACTTTTACTAAATATTTAGTATCCTCGGTGGTTACTTCTACCGCTTCTATAATTTCGTTATGCTGATTTTTAAATGAAATAATTTGATCATCATCATATCCATCAGGATAGCGTTCTACTAATAAGGCTAATATCTCAGGTGTCAATTTTTTAAAATCAACAATGACACGTTTTAAATTTTCATTTCTATTTTTCATGTGTTGGTTTTTATTTTTTTTATTAGGTTTCACATGTACCCTATTTAACGACATATTACTCTCATTAAACAGGGTTAATTGTTTTTTAGATTTGGGCATTATTTAGCCACAAGATAAATATAATTATTTATGATTACTTTACACGAATTACATCGTAAAAATCTTTTCGTCTATCCTTCAGGTTTTTAACAGCTCCAAAAGAATGTAGTTCTCGCAATAAGCTTAAATCTACATCGGCAACCAAAATCATTTCTGTATTTGTTGTCGCTTCCGCTTTTATTCCATTACTTGGAAACGAAAAATCGCATGGTGTAAACACAGCAGACTGCGCATATTGAATATCCATGTTATTTACGTTTGGTAAATTACCAACACTTCCGGCAATAGCAACATAACATTCGTTCTCTACAGCACGTGCTTGCGCACATAAACGCACTCGAGAATATCCGTTTTGCGTATCGGTTAAAAATGGTACAAATAGAATATCCATGCCTTCATCAGACAATAAACGTGATAATTCAGGAAACTCCGAATCGTAACAAATTAATATACCAATCTTACCACAATCGGTTTCAAAGGTTTTTAATTTATCACCACGTTGCATACCCCAAACCTTAGCTTCATCTGGTGTTACATGTATTTTTTCGTAACGCTCAAAACTACCATCTCTTCGGCATAAATACCCAACATTATACAGTTTATCACCAACCAATTCTGGCATACTTCCTGAAATAATATTAATATTATATGAAATAGATAACTGTTTCATTCTATTAACAATAGTTTCAGTAAATTTTGCCAACTCTCTAATAGCATCTGGTTCATGCATATGGTTAAACTCAGCCATTAAAGGCGCATTAAAAAACTCTGGAAATACTGCAAAGTCAGAGCGATATGCCGAAACACTATCAATAAAATATTCTACTTGCTGCATTAAATCGTCCAAGCCTTTGTAGGGGCGCATTTGCCACTGTATTAAACCTAAACGCACCACCGTTTTTATGCTACTTGCTTTTTTATTAGGTTTGGTATAATTTATATTATCCCACTCCATTAAAACTGCGTATTCACTTGATGCTGTATCGCCTTCTAAATAATTTTTTAAAACCCTTACCGGATGAAAATCATTAGATATTTGAAAGTTTAAAACCGGATCATGAATTTCCTTACGCTTAACTTTTTCAATATACTCTTTAGGCGTTAAATCTCTATGTTTATGATAATTTGGCATACGCCCACCAAATACGATACTCTTTAAGTTTAACGTTTCGCAAACTTCTTTTCTGTAATCGTAGAGTCTTCTACCTAAACGCAACCCTCTATATTCTGGCTTTATAAACACATCGATACCATAAAGCACATCGCCTTCTGGATCGTGATTTTTAAAAGATTCCCCAGAAATAATATCGCTATAAGTATGGTTATCATCTATTTTATCATAATCGACAATAAGAGACAACGCACAGCCCGCTAAATTTCCATCAATTTTAATAACCACCTGTCCTTCTGGAAACATGGTGGTTAATTTTTGAATGTGATCTTTTTTCCAATAAGAATCTAGCACACCGCCATAAGACTCTAACGTTGCTGCTTTTAACTCCTCAAAATCATCAACAGTTAGATACTTTAATTCTATATTTTCAATATTGTTTATGTCCATTGCTATTGACCTAGTAGGTATGCAAAAATTAATGGCGCAACAATAGTAGCATCACTTTCGATGATAAATTTAGGTGTATTAATATCTAATTTACCCCAAGTAATTTTCTCGTTTGGTACAGCTCCAGAATACGAACCATAACTGGTTGTAGAGTCGCTAATTTGACAAAAATAACTCCAGAATGGTGTATCTGTACGTTCCATATCTTGGTACAACATTGGCACCACGCATATCGGAAAATCGCCAGCAATACCACCTCCTATTTGAAAAAAGCCAATACCTTTAGATGAATTATCAGTATACCAATCTGCTAAAAACGTCATGTATTCAATACCAGATTTTACAGTACTTGCTTTTAATTCTCCTTTTAAAACGTAGCTCGCAAAAATATTACCCATAGTACTATCTTCCCAACCTGGGCAAACAATAGGTAAGTTTTTTTCCGCTGCAGCGTACATCCAAGAATCTTTTAAATCAATTTCGTAATACTCTTCTAAAACTCCAGAAAGTAACATTTTGTACATATACTCATGAGGTAAAAAACGTTCGCCATTAGCTTCGGCATCTTTCCAAATTTTAACGATATGTTCTTGTAATCTTCTAAAAGCCTCTTCTTCAGGAATACAAGTATCAGTTACGCGGTTTAACCCTTTTTCTAACAAAGCCCACTCATCCTCCGGTGTTAAATCACGGTAGTTTGGCACACGTTTGTAATGAGAATGTGCTACTAAATTCATGATATCTTCTTCTAAATTCGCACCAGTACAAGAAATAATTTGTACTTTATCTTGACGAATCATTTCAGCAAAACTCTTGCCTAATTCAGCAGTACTCATAGCTCCTGCCAAAGACACTAACATTTTAGCCCCAGAGTTTAACTGTGCCTCGTACCCTTTTGCAGCGTCCACCAAAGCAGCAGCGTTAAAGTGTAAATAATGTTTTTCTATAAATTGCGAAATTGGTCCTTTAGTACTCATCGTTGTCACTGAATTTAGAAGCGTTAGTTTTTTGTTTTGTATTATCGTATGCGTTATCGTAATCGTCGTTTACCGACTCATCCATAAATTTATAGCTTAGCATTTTGTAATATAATTTTGCTGCTAAAAAATCGGATGATTTTTCTTTTTTATTTGGGCAAAGTTCCACAATATCGAAACCTACCACATTTTTCTCTTTAAAAACTTGTTTTAAAAAGTCTAAGGTTTCGTACCATAATAATCCACCCGGTTCTGGTGTACCTGTGCTTGGCATAATTGAAGGATCGAAAGCATCCAGATCAAAAGTAATAAACACATTGTCCGTCATTTGATCGATTGCCGAATCCATCCAAGTATCATCTACAGCCATATCGTGTGCAAAATAAGTTTTCTCTTCGTCCATAACGGTTTTCTCCATAACGTCCATAGAACGAATTCCTACTTGAATTAAATTGGTTGTTTGGCTTGCCTCGTAAACAGCACAAGCATGGTTACACGTAGAACCATCGTACTCTTTACGTAAATCTGCATGTGCATCAATATGCAAAACCGTTAAGCTTGGGTACATTTCGTTAAAAGCACGAATAGTACCTATAGAAATAGAATGTTCTCCACCAAAAATGGTTACAAACTTATTTCTCTTAATATATTTTTTTGTTGCTTTATGTACGGCTTCCACCATGGCTTCTGGCGATGCATTCTCGGTTACAGCATCGGCTAAATACACCCCCTGGCGGTACACTTCCGTTCCGGTTTCAATATCGTAAAGCTCCATATTTTCCGAAGCATTTAAAAACGCCTTAGGCCCCTTATCGGCACCTTTTTGCCATGTACTTGTACCATCATAAGGCACAGGAATTAAAACAATCTTTGCAGTTTCCTTTTTTGCAAACTCTTCTGCAATTCCAGCGTAGGTATTATTGCTCATAACCTAAAATTTTAAGTAAGTCTTCACTTTTTTGTTGTTCACTAAATATTTTTTTTGTGATGTTTCCATCTTCATCTCTATCTATTAAAATATGCTTCGGCGAGGGAATTAAACAGTGCTGTAAACCTCCAAAACCACCAATAGTTTCTTGGTAAGCACCTGTATTAAAGAAGCCAATATATAAAGGTTTATCTTTATCATACTTTGGTAAATAAATGGCATTCATGTGTTGCTCACTGTTGTAATAATCATCACTATCGCAAGTTAAGCCGCCAAGTAAAACACGCTCGTAACTATCGTTCCAACGGTTTAAAGGCAACATCACAAAACGTTTATTAATAGCCCAAGTATCTGGTAATGTTGTAATGAAAGATGAGTTAATCATGTTCCATTTTTCCCGGTCGTTTTGTTGTTTTTGATACAAAACTTCGTAAACCGCACCACCACTTTCACCTACAGTAAAACTACCGAACTCCGTAAAAATATTTGGCACATCTACACCTTCCTCTTCGCAAACAATTTTAATTTGATTTACAATTTCTTCAACCATGTAAGCATAATCGTAATCAAAAACTAAAGAGTTCTTAATAGGAAAACCACCACCAATATTTAAACTATCTAAACTCGAACAAATCTTTTTCAAGTTTGTGTAAACCTTCAAACATTTAGTAAGCTCGTTCCAATAGTACGCATTATCACGAATACCAGTATTAATAAAAAAGTGAAGCATTTTTAAATTCACCTTCTCGTTATTCTGAATTTGAGATTTATAAAACGGCACTATGTTTTTATAGCCAATACCTAAACGTGAGGTATAAAATTCAAATTTTGGTTCTTCTTCCGAAGCAATTCTAATACCAACATTAAAGTCGCCATCGATCTCGTTAGAAAGCAATTCAATTTCCTCGTAATTATCAATAATAGGAATAGCATTTCTATGTCCGTTATTAATTAATCGAGCAATATTAGTTACATATTGTGCACGCTTAAAACCATTGCTAATTACAAAGGTATCGTCTGTAATTTTACCTTCTTTTTTAAGGTTTTCAACAATATCAATATCAAAAGCCGAAGAGGTTTCAATATGTATATCATTCTTTAAAGCCTCGTTTAAAACATGTTTAAAATGCGAGCTCTTTGTACAATAGCAGTAATTATATTTACCCTTGTAATCGTTCTTTTCGATAGCATCGGCAAACCATTTTTTTGCACGATTAATATTGTTAGAAATTTGAGGTAAATATGTAAATTTTAATGGTGCACCATAAGTTTCTACCAACTCCATTAGGTCTACTCCGTGAAATTGTAATGTTTTGTTTTCTAATGCAAATTCCTCTTGCGGAAAATCATAAGTCTGATTGATTAAATCAATATATTTTGTATTCAATGTATTTATTTTAAGATATTTAAAGATATAAATTGTAGATTAACTACATGTTAATTCCGTAAAAAAATTAAAATCAAATTTGAATTTCAGGTTGAGTAGTAGGTACGAAGCCGTACTTATACTGGATAGCATATATGGCAGATACGGAAGTTAGCTTTAAAATTCGGTCGCTTAATCGGTAAGCTGCTTTTGAAAATGACTTCCTAATGTCCAAAAGCCCGAACACAGAAACAGAGTTCAATTCGTTCAGCTAATAATAGTGCAAATGAAATACAAAAAATTGAATTACAAACTTTTTTTGTATTTATTTTTAAAATATTTTTTAGGGTGCGTTACCACAAGGGTCAGGCTATCACTACTCGCTTTTTTGTGTTGCTTAGGTGCAACCACACAAAAAGAGCTCAAACAGGCCGTTCTATCCCTAACGCGGGTGTATTACCAAATTACATTCTAAACAATTAGCGACATTATTTACCCTCAAAATACAGATAAAAAACAATACTGCAAGAGCTTATTGTTCCGATGAAAAGGAAAATTTCATAATAAAAAAAGAAAATTTCTTTATAAAACAGTATGCGATGTCTCCTAGCGTCGACATAACACAAAAAAACGCATACAACACACTATAAACCAAATCGAGTGTTACACCTTCTCATGAAGACGTAACACTCGATTAAAATATTTGGCCAAACTTAAAAGTTTTATAACATCTTTAAAGTATTCAACTCTTGTTCAGTTAAATGTTTCCAGCTTCCGCGAGGAATATCTTTTTTAGTTAAGTGCCCAATAGCAACACAATCTAAACTAACAATCTCGTATTTTATGTAATCAAAAATACTACGGATAATTGTGTTTCCAGTATTTTTAATTTTAAGTCCAATTTCTTTTTTAGACGCATTATCGATATAGCTAATCTCTTCTACCTCAATAAGTTTTCCTTCAATTTTAAAACCAGCTTGTATCTTTTTAAGATCTTCTAATTTTAAATTCTTATCCAATTCAATATGAAATAAACGTGGCACACCATGTTTAGAATTGGTAAACTTAGCTGCTATAGCATCATCGTTTGTAAATAATATTAACCCCTTAGAATTTCTACCTAAACGCCCAATAGGCTTAATACGTGAACTTGTTGAATTCGCAACCAAATCCATTACTGTTCTCCCTTTACCTTCGCTAGTTGTTGTAGCAAAACCTTTAGGTTTATTTAATAAAACGTAAGCTTTTTTCTCTGGGTTTATACGTGCGCCATCATAACGAACTTCATCTGCAACCTTTACTTTATATCCCATTTCGGTAATTACTTTACCGTTAACGGTTACTAAACCAATAGCAATATGATCATCAGCCTCACGACGAGAGCAAATACCAGAATTTGCTATGTATTTGTTTAGTCTAATTTCATCAGGATTACTCGCTTTTTTAGGTGTAGGGTTACCCTTTTTAATAGGTGCATTACCTCTAGAAAAACTTTTACTTTTTCCACCTTCACCTCCTCTAGCAACGCCTTTTTTAGCTTCACCTTGATTACCTCTTCCTGAAGGTTTCCCTTTTCCGCTTGTTCCTTGATTTCTGTTCATGACTAATAATTTTCTGCAAAGATATATTTAAAATTATGATTGACGATTTAAGTTTTACTTTTTGTTTTCTATAAATATCACGAACGCCCTTAATAGCAATGTTTTATTAAGAAACCGCGACACTTGTTTTATATGCTGAAATTCTATTTTTCTTTAATGTATAACTGAAGAAAGAACATTTTATTAAATTCTATTTAAAACCACGCTAACCTTTATAAGTACAATACTAAAAGCACCAACAACAATTATAAATTTTAAAATATTATGAAGTATTAAATAATGTGTTTTTGTTTTAGACATCCATAAAATCAACAAAAAAGCCAATAACAACGGAATGCATAAATAAAAATATAAATACATATAACCAATATCGTAACGAGAAAGCAACAAACTTATAGGCAACCAGGTTAAAATCGCCAAAATAGTCAACATTATTTTAGATGCTCTTTCACCATAAACTATTGGTATAGTTTTATAATTTTGAGCCAAATCTCCTTTTATATTTTCTAAATCTTTAGTGAGCTCGCGCATAGACATCATTAAAAACAAGAAAATGGCGTGTACAAAAACTACATGTTCAAAGTTTTTGTAATACATAAAAATGGCAAAAAATGGTGTAATGGTTAGTATAGCCGAAGTTAAATTACCAATAAATGGCATTTTTTTAAGTTTATGCGAATAGAACCAAATTCCGAAAATGTAAATAGAAAAGAAAATTACGCCTTTAAACGACACATAACTTGCCATTACTGCAGCCAAGAAATTAAGAACAAAATAGAAAGACAGCTTGGTGTTTTGACTTATTAACTTATCTAACTTCGATTTTATAGGCCTGTTAATTAAGTCTTTCTCAGAGTCGTAGAAATTATTAATAATATATCCGCCAGCAATAGTTGCTGCCGAAGCTAAAACAAGCATGAGTAAGTTTAAATCTAGAACAACATCTTTTACAGGTAAATCGTGCCCTAAAATAAAAATAGCCGTTAGATATTGTGCGATAACTACAATAAGAATATTGTAACCTCGTACTACAGAGAACATGCTAAAAAACTTAAGTAAAATGTGCTTTTGTTTTCTGGATAGCATAAAATCTTGCTTTTGAAAAGAATTCTCAAATAATCCCGAAAAGTTTTCGGAATTTTATAATAAAACCTAAAATCTAGAAGTTGTAAACCACTTCTAATTTATAACCCGAAAGTGCTTTTTCTGCTTTACTTAAATCTTCGGTAAAACCTAAAATATAACCACCTCCACCAGAGCCACAAAGTTTTAAATAGTATTCGTTAGTATCGATACCTTTTTTCCAAAGCTCGTGAAACTGTTGCGGAATCATAGGTTTAAAATGACTTAAAACCACCTTAGATAAACTCTTGGTGTTTTTAAATAAAGACTTAACATCTCCTTTTAGAAAATCGTCTACACAAGCATCGGTATGTTTAATAAATTGATTTTTTAACATACTACGAAACCCTTCTTGCTTCATGTTTTCCATAAATAAGCTTACCATTGGTGCGGTTTCCCCAATAATACCACTATCTAATAAAAACACAGCACCTTTACCATCATTTTGCTGAGCAGGAATACCTGTTGCCTCGATATTATCTTTTGAATTGATAAGAATTGGAATACTTAAATAACTATTTAAAGGGTCTAAACCAGAAGATTTTCCGTGGAAAAAAGATTCCATCTCTGAAAAAATTGTTTTTAACTTTAGTAATTTTTCACGAGTTAAATTCTCTAAAACTGTAATTTTATCTTGTGCATACTTATCGTAAATAGCCGCAACCAAAGCACCACTACTACCAACACCATAACCTTGCGGAATAGACGAGTCGAAATACATACCAGCCTCTACATGTTTTTTTAGTGAAGCCACATCAAAAACAACCAATTCTGGATTAATATTCTCTAAATACCCAACATACCGTTGTAAACTTGCATTAGAAGCTATTGCTGTTTCCGATGGGTTTTTATCCGTTTTTAAAGCCCCATTATAAAAGCTGTAAGGTATTGATAAACCTTTAGAATCTTTGATAATTCCGTACTCTCCGAAGAGTAATATTTTTGAGTAAAATAATGGTCCTTTCATAAGCTATAATAGACTTGGTAAATGCAAAATTACAACAGTTTTGCCCCAAATCCAATTTTATCGATAATATACTCACCTTTTTGACAAAAGGTAACTAACTCACTTTTAATGAATTTAAGTACAGATTCTGCCTCATTCTCAGGATACAAAACATGTACATTAGCACCCGCATCCAAAGTAAAACACACTTTAGAACCTGTAGATTCTCTAAATGCCCAAATTTTATTTATAATCTGCAACGTGTTCGGTTTCATTAAAATAAAATAAGGCATACTCGTCATCATCATAGCATGCAGTGTTAAAGCTTCACTTTCAACCAAACCAATAAAAGCATCTAAATCTCCCGATTTTAAAATATTTTTTATGTCTTTAAGGTTTTTATTAGCCTGCTCAAAACGTTGTTGCGCAAATGGGTGGCCATGCATTAAATTATGTCCAACCGTACTACTCACCTGCTTTTCTCCTTTATCCACCAATAAAATAGTATCCTGATAATTTTTGAAATTCTCATGAACTTCAAACGGATATTTTACACCAAACAAATCGGAACTTCCAACTACATCTTCATGCTCACCCCAAACTACCAAATCGCCTTCCAGACTTCTGCAAGCACTACCAGAACCTAAACGCGCTAAAAAAGATGCTTTTTGAATGAAATTTATTTTTAAATCATCATTAACCAATACCTTTTCAATACTCATCAAGCACAAAGCCAAAGCACTCATGCCAGACGCCGATGATGCAATACCAGAACTATGAGGAAATGAATTTGATGTTTCTATTTTAAAATGATAGTTTTTTAAAAACGGTAAATAACGCTCCACTCGCTTAAAAAAGGTTTCTATTTTAGGTTTAAAATCGTCTTTTTTCTCATTATCCAAAAACACATCGAACGAAAAATTTTCTTTATTTTCTTTTTCAGAAAAACTTAATTTCGTGGTTGTTTTACAATAATCTAGCGTAAAACTTATAGATGGATTTTCTGGTATTTGATCTTGCTTTTTCCCCCAATATTTCACTAAAGCAATATTGCTTGGCGAACTCCATGTAAAATCTCCGCTTTCAATATGCTTCGAATATGGTTTTGAGATAAAATCGGTTTCAGTCATGTTTAAATTTTAAGCTTTAATACAGCTAGTTTTGGCAAAAATAAGAAATATCTCTGCTATTTTTATCGAATTCAGCAATTCACTATTATTGTCAACAAATTATTAATTCAACTAGCGTTTTCAGATAGTTCCAAAAGCTTTGCCATTGTTTTATAATTTCTAGCCGTGGCAGTAATCTTTAATTTACGTTCAAAGAAGTTATTATTGTATTTCGTTTTTCCGTAGCCAATAGACGAATAGAAGTAAACACAATTAGCTAAAATATTAATCTCCTCGTTCTCAAATTTCATACTTAAAACTTCATTTACCAAATCGATTTCTGGTGCTGTATATAACAATGAAAAGTAACTTTTCTGTTTTTTTTCTTCGGAAAAGGGACAAGTATTAAAAATAGTGTTTAACGCATCACTAGTTATTACAAGCACAGGAACACTTAATTCGAAACGTTTTTTTATAGCTTCCATAATTTGAAATTCTAATTCCGAAGCGTTTCCTTCTTCAGAATTAAAAATAATATTGCCACTCTGTATATATGTTTGTACGTCTTTTAACCCCATATTTAATAACAAATCGCGAAGCTCTGCCATTAAAATTTTATTCTTTCCCCCAACATTAATACCTCTCAGCAATGCAATATAAGTTCCCATATCCGTTTATTTTAAATTTTTAGCGAAGCAAATACTATTTTTGGCTTTTACATAATCACCAAAATTAGGAATAATATGATAATTATTTTTCTCGTAAAACCTGATAGCATAAGGTTTCTCTTTTAAAGTTTCAAGAATACATTTTTTAAAACCTAATTCTACACTCCAATCTTCTAAAGCTTCTAAAACCAATTTAGCAACACCTTTTCCTCTAAATTCAACAGGCACAAACATCCGCTTAACCTCAACTCCATCTTCCGAAAAAGCTTTAATTCCCCCGCATCCAGTAGGGGTATTATTTTCATCGTAAGCCACAACAGCATGCTTAATTTCATCAATATTATTAAGTTTTCCGTAAAACTGTTTTTCATCTTTATAGTAAGCACCTAAATCAATATCCAAAGCCTCAACAAGTTTTTGAAAATCTAAATCATTAGAATTTGTTCTTTTTATACTTATCATTCTTTTACGCTTTTTAACGATACAATTGTAGGGTTTGCAACCAAAACTAAGGCATTCATCGTTATATCATGGCTTTAAAAGACAATATTCCGTAACTTTGTTTAAATATTTTATTTCAATTGTGAAAAAGGTTGCCCCAAAACATACTAACTTTTACAAGCCTAAAACTGCATTTTTAATGCTATTCGCTTTGGTGTGCATATCTTGTGCCACAAAAACTAGTCTTGTTCAAAACGCAGAAGTTCCAGAAAGCGACCCAAAGCTTATATTCTTAAATTATCGAGTTTCTCAAAATTCAAAAGGCCAAAAATCTATTGAA
Organism: Algibacter lectus; assembly: GCF_004368925.1. Lineage (NCBI taxonomy): Bacteria > Pseudomonadati > Bacteroidota > Flavobacteriia > Flavobacteriales > Flavobacteriaceae > Algibacter > Algibacter lectus. Next base: position 132,854 of record NZ_SORL01000012.1, on the reverse strand, counting down.
TTTATAGATAAAAAAATAGTAGACGGTAAACTACGAAACAGCGATTCTAAATATATAAAATACGGATTTCCAGGCGATTTAGTTTGTACACAACTTAGTAAAAATAAAACGCTAATTTCCGAACAAACCATATCTAATCCATTATTAAAAACTATTGAATTCACAACCGACTCTTTTAATTTCAAAAAGCGAAACGTATCTATAAAACAAGCACCGTTAAACCTACGTATTCAGTTAAATACTTCAACTAAATTTATTAGAATTAAAGAAGTAATAGACTCTCTACAAAATACAAAAACGCTTATTACCTCTAATATTGAATAATATGAAAAACGTCTTCTTTTTATTTTTTGTATTAGTAAACTTTCAGTTTACAGGGGCTCAAGTTTTTACTACGGAAATCATCAAAAACTCCGGTGACAACAGTAAGCGTCTCAATTTAGTAATTTTAAGCGAAGGCTACCAAGTTAGTGAGTTTGCTAAATTTAAAACCGATGCTGTTAATTACACAAACAACATGTTTAACGAATCGCCTTTTAAAGAATACTCCAATTACTTCAACGTTCATATCATTTACGTGCCATCAAACGAAAGTGGTGCCGATCATCCTGGAGAAAGTTTTGATCCGGAAGAAACTCCAGATGCATTATTGTCACCAATAACTAGTGCAGATACTTATTTTAATGCAACTTACGATTCTTACGGCGCACACAGAAGGCTTTTTTACGAAGCAGACGGTAATTACGCCAACCAAACTGAAGTAAAAATCAACAGTGTTCTAGCCGATAACTTCCCTACTTACGACCAAGCTTTAATACTAGTAAACTCTGATGAGTACGGAGCTAGCGGAGGTGAATTCCCTATGAGCTATACAGGGTATTGGGGTCCAAAAACTGTACTTCACGAGCTTGGCCACTCTATGTTTAACCTGAAAGACGAATATTATCCAGGTGAATTATTTACAGAAGAAGCCATAAACATGACTAGAGAAAGTGACGAAACTCTTGTGAAATGGAAAAACTGGGTAGGCACAAATAATGTTGGTGTTTATCAATACACTTGCGATACTGGTAATTGTGCCGAATGGTATAAACCGCACCAAAACTGCATTATGGAAAGCATAAACAAGTCGTTTTGCCCGGTGTGCACAGAAGGCATTATTGAAAAAATTCATGATTTACTACCACCCATTAACTCATTTACACCAAATAACGACAACGCAATTAGTAATGCTGCTTTCCCTTTAGAATTTGAGCTAAATTTAATTGAACCTCTACCAAATACTCTAGAAAGTGAATGGACTTTAAACAGTGCATCTTTCGCAACTAATCAAGATTTGGTTAGCATACAAGAAGAAGATTTAACCATAGGTACAAATACCTTAACCGCGGTAATTATAGATAACACCGAACTTTTAAAGGTAGACAACCATGAAACAACGCACGTAAGCACCGTAACCTGGACGATAGAACATTCTACACTAGGCATTGAGTCTATTGAAAGTAGTAACACCACCTTTACCGTATCAATGTATCCTAACCCAGTTTTAGATGTTGTTAATTTGAAATTTGAAAGTGATAACACCGAAAATGTAACCGTAGAGATTATATCGATAGATGGTCGAAAAATTAAATCGGAAACGCTTACCAATTCTACAGTAAACTCTATTAATTTAAGCGCTTTGCCTTCAGGGATTTATTTAACTAATTTTTATGCTAACAAGGTACTTTTAGCAACTAAAAAGCTAATAAGAAAATAAGCTGTTTCTTAAAAATCAATACTATCATTTATCTTAACGCTTAGCTCATTATCATTAGGAACGATAAATTCATCAGAAAAACGTTTGGCAGCATCATAATCTTCAGCCTGAACGCCTACCCAATAATCATCACCAAGCAACTTAAAGAAAAAGCGCTCATCAACATGTTTCTCATAAAACGCTTGTATTTCTGTATGACTATCTTCTTTTAAAGTATTTGTTACCGAATCAGTATAGGCAGTTCGAATAACTTTTTCTTTTAAATAATAAATATATGTAGTGTCTCTATGGAAGAGTAACGCTTTTGGCTCACCACTACCACCATCCCAATTAATGTCTTCTGGTTGTATTCCTAGTTTATACGTAAATCGATGTGTAGTGCCGTAATTATGCCCAGAAAACAGACCTATCGCAGTTGAAAGCGTTGTTATTTTTTCAACTTCCAAACGCTTCCCGTTTGATAACACTTTATGAGTTTTATCAACAATCACTTTATCTTCATAATCACAGCTAACGAATAAGCTAATAATTATAACTAGAATCCCTAATTTGATTATTTCCTTCAATTTAAAAATCATATTTTATATTTGAAACAGGATCTAGACACCTAATTTTTAGGCGGATACTTCTTTAATATTTTAGCAACAATAGCGCTTAAACGTGCTTCACGTTTTTCTGGTGAGCTATTTGGATTAAAACTAGATTCGCTAACCGCTTGCCAGTAAAGTTGCTTGATATTTTCGTCAACAAAATCGACTGTTATTTGCCGTGTAACCTGTGCTTGCCCAAGAGGTAAACCTATAGAAATACCTCCGCCAACATTACCGCCTCCGCCGCCAACTCCTACGCCAACGGTTTGCCTTTGTGCGCCTTGAAATTCGGTGCTTTTTATGTCTATAAAAAAATCTGGCGTATCAGACAATGCAAAACCTTTAGCTTGCAGTTGTTCATCTAGAGCATTTAAAAGTCGCTTAGTATCCAGCTCGCTTAAACCGGTTTTCATGTCGGCATAATAATTATAGCTTTTATACTTGGTAAAATCTGTACCTTTTTCGTAATCGTAGTTTACATAAATAGGAGCACAAGATGCTACTAAAAATAATATAGCGAGAGTTTTAACAAATTTCATAGTCTTATTTTTTATATAAATTTAAACAAAAATTGTTCCGAATATGCATTACTTATTATTCTGAATTAAAAAACCGCCAAGTATTGTTAAAAAACAAGACTTAGCGGCTTAAATAATGTTATAAAAAAAGGACTTTCCATTTTACAGGTTCGTCCAGATTATTTTATTAATTCAACATTTTCCAAAGTACATCCTTTAACTCTGTGATACCTTTTTGGGCTACAGACGAAATAAATAGGTACGGAATTGGCAACTCATTATCCAATTCTACTTTAAGTTCAGCCTGAAGTTCATCATCCAACATATCGCTTTTTGATATAGCGATAATCCGATCTTTATCCAACATTTCTGGATTATAACGACGAAGCTCATCAAGTAAAATATCGTATTGTTTTCTAATATCTTCCGCATCCGCAGGAATCATAAACAACAAAATTGAGTTACGCTCAATATGGCGTAAAAAATAATGCCCTAATCCTTTACCTTCAGCAGCACCTTCAATAATACCAGGTATATCTGCCATTACAAAAGTTTGAAAATCACGATACTTTACAATACCTAAATTTGGTTTTAGGGTTGTAAACTCGTAATCGGCAATTTTTGGTTTTGCAGAAGTTACTACAGATAAAAGTGTTGATTTTCCAGCATTAGGAAAACCTACTAAACCAACATCGGCAAGTACTTTTAACTCTAATGTTATGTACTTCTCTTCCATTGGCAAACCAGGTTGCGCATAACGAGGCGTTTGGTTCGTTGACGACCTAAAGTGCCAGTTTCCTAAACCACCTTTTCCACCTTCGGCAATAATTCTTTCTTCACCATTTTCGGTAATTTCAAGAATGATTTCGTTAGTTTCAGTATCACGAATTACGGTTCCTAATGGTACATCTAAATAAAAATCTTCACCATCGGCACCAAAACTTCTACTCTTCCCACCATTTTCTCCGTGACCAGCACGTAAGTGTTTTTTATACTTTAAATGCAGAAGAGTCCATAAGTTAGCGTTACCACGTAAAATAATGTGACCACCACGGCCTCCATCTCCTCCATCGGGACCACCTTTTGTAATATATTTTTCACGATGTAAATGCGCCGATCCACGGCCACCCTTACCTGAGCTTACATACATTTTTACGTAATCTACAAAATTTCCTTCTGTCATTTTCCAATTTAATATTAATAAGCACAACGCTTAAAATAGCAGTTGTTCCTTTATTTTTTCCGCGTAAGCGAAAAGTTTATTTTGTTAAATATTATTATGTTTTAATTTGCCTTTAACAAAATATAAAAAGCAGCAAACCAAAGTAACAATAGCATAAGGAGTATCTTGATTTACTCTTTAGTATTTTTTTTACAATTTATCAATTGCCGTACTTAAACGTACAGTAATATCTTCGATACTACCTACACCATCAACACCAAAATATTTCTCTTGTGCGTTGTAGTAATCTTTCAAAATAGCTGTTTTATTATAATACTCGGTAATTCTATTTCTTATAATAGACTCATCGGCATCATCAGGTCTTCCGCTTGTTTTTCCTCTTTCTAATAAACGACCAACTAAAATCTCATCGTCAACCTCTAGCGCAATCATTGCATTAATTTGCGAATCTTTAGCTTCCATTAATTTATCTAGAGATTCTGCTTGTGCATTTGTTCTAGGAAAACCGTCGAAAATAAATCCTTTTGCATCGGCATTTTTTTCAACTTCAGCATTTAACATATCAATAGTTACTTGGTCTGGAACCAACTCTCCTTTATCTATAAACGATTTTGCTAACATACCGAGAGCTGTTTCGTTTTTAATATTGAATCGAAAAACATCACCGGTAGAAATGTGTACCAAGTTGTATTTTTCTTTTAAAAAGTTTGCTTGTGTTCCTTTGCCTGCTCCTGGAGGGCCAAATAGCACTAAATTTGTCATGTGTTGTGTTTCTTTTATTTGATATACTTCTGGTAAATTTCTTCCTAAACCATCATAATCTAAGCCGTAGCCTACAATAAATTTATTAGGAATTTCTATACCAACATAATGTAGTTTAAAGTCTTTTTTATAGGCCTCAGGCTTGTAAAATAAAGTAGCAATTTTTAAAGCCTTAACATTCTCGTTTTTAAAAATACGATGTACTTCGGCAAGCGTGTTTCCGGTATCTATAATATCTTCTAAAATCACAACAGTGCGGCCAGACAAATCTTGGGTTAGCCCAATTAAACGTTGAATATCTTCAGTAGACTTCACACCTTCATACGATGCTAATTTGATAAAAGTAACCTCACAAGGTTTTGGATATTTTTTAACAAAATCGCTTACCACCATAAACGAGCCGTTTAATATACCAACAAATACAGGAACTTCATCTCCAATATCGCTCGCAATCTCATCGGCCATTCTTGCTAGTGCATCATCAATTTGTGCAGCAGATATAAATGGTTTAAAATATTTGTCGTGTAACTTTATCACCGTTATTAATTTTTGAAGTTGCAAAGATAATCAATAGATTAACGTTTTAGGCTTTTTTGATTTATGAATTGAAGCCTATTTTAAGATTATAACGTATTTTTGCTTACAATTTAAGATACTTTAGTTAAAAACAAGCAAATGAATTACTTCTCTTCTCATTTTAAACTCGGCATTTTAGGTGGTGGGCAACTCGGTAAAATGCTACTTTACAACACCAGAAAATTCGATATTTACACCTGTGTTTTGGAAGCTAGTAACGAGGCGCCTTGCAAGACAGCCTGCGACGAATTTCACCTTGGTGATTTAATGAATTATGATGCCGTTTACAACTTCGGAAAACAAGTAGATGTTTTAACTATTGAAATTGAAAACGTAAACATCGATGCCCTGGAAGCGCTTGAAAAAGAAGGTGTAAAAGTATATCCATCGGCAAAAACATTACGTATTATCCAGAATAAAGCAACACAGAAATTATTTTATGTAGATCACAACATTCCTACATCACCTTTTACTCGTTTTGCTTTTACTTCAGAAATAAAAGAAGCTCTAAATCATGGTGGCTTAAGCTTGCCTTTTGTTTGGAAATGCGCTCAGTTTGGATACGATGGTACTGGCGTAAAAATTGTTAGAACCGTTGACGATTTAAAAGATTTACCTAATGTAGAATGTATTGCAGAAAAGTTAGTACCCTTTAAAAACGAATTGGCCGTAATTGTTGCAAGAAACGCATCGGGAGAAACAAAAACCTACCCTGTGGTAGAAATGGAATTTCACCCAGAAGCCAACCAAGTAGAGTATGTTATTTGTCCTGCGCGCATAGATGTTGCTGTTGCTAAAAAAGCAGAAGCTGTAGCCTTAAAAGTTTCAGAAGCTATTAACCATGTTGGTTTGTTGGCTGTTGAAATGTTTCAAACCGAAAACGATGATATTTTAATAAATGAAGTCGCTCCAAGACCTCATAATTCAGGACACCAAACGATAGAAGCGAGTTACACTTCTCAATTTGAACAGCATATTCGTGCCGTTTTAAATTTACCTTTAGGTCGCACAGACAATAAAGTAGGTGGTGTTATGGTTAACCTTGTTGGTGCCGAAGGTTTTAGCGGCAATGTAGTTTACGAAAACATAGAAAAAATAATGAATATGGATGGTGTTACACCGCATATTTATGGCAAAAAACAAACACGTCCGTTTAGAAAAATGGGACATGTCACTATTGTAAATGAAGATTTGAATGAAGCGAGACGGATTGCCGAAGAGGTTAAGAAATCCATCCGAGTAATTTCAGAATAAAACATAATTATAAATTTAATTCATATAAAAAATGAATAAAGTAGGAGTCATCATGGGAAGCAAAAGCGACCTGCCAGTAATGCAAGATGCGATAGATATTTTAAAAGGATTTGGTGTTGATGTTGAAGTTGATATTGTATCGGCTCACCGCACACCAGAAAAATTATTCGACTACGGTAAAAATGCACACACCAGAGGTTTTGCAGTAATAATTGCCGGAGCTGGTGGCGCTGCACATTTACCAGGCATGATTGCATCACTATCACCATTACCAGTAATTGGAGTTCCTGTAAAAAGCAGTAATTCTATAGATGGTTGGGATTCTGTATTATCAATATTACAAATGCCAGGTGGTGTTCCTGTTGCAACAGTTGCTTTAAATGGCGCAAAAAATGCAGGAATATTAGCAGCACAAATTTTAGGAGCTAGCGATTTATATGTTCGCGAAAAAATAATAGCTTACAAAGAAGACTTGAAAGTAAAGGTTAACGAATCGGCTAAAGATTTAAGCTAATACTATAAAATGAAAAACCTCGAAATATAAATTTCAAGGTTTTTCTAGCTATTAACAATAATCCTATAAGAGTTAGTCACTCTAAAATTGTTGCAGCAAATTTACAATAATTTACTATGCATACATACTAAATTATAATTTTAACTTATATTTAATTAAAATGATAAAAGCATCTTTAATTACCCCGTTCCAAACCCCATACAACGCAGCGCCTTTTTTAGCTATTGAAAACGACGACTATCTTCCTACTTTTAAGGAAGCCATAAAGCAAGCCAAAGCTGAAATTGATGCGATAGTAAACAACACCGAAGAACCTAGCTTTGAAAACACCATTGTAGCATTAGATTTTTCCGGAGAACAATTAGATAGAATTTCGAGTATATTTTTCAATTTAAATTCTGCTGAAACCAATGAAACTATCCAAAAAATAGCTCAAGAAGTTTCTCCTTTATTATCAGAATTTGGTAATGACATTACATTAAACGAAGACTTATTTAAGCGTGTAAAAGCCGTTTACGATAATAAAAATGAGTTAAATTTAACTACGGAAGAACAAACCTTATTAGATAAAAGATATAAAGGATTTTCTAGAAACGGAGCTAATTTACCCGAAGACAAAAAGGAAAAATTACGCGAAATAGACAAAAAACTGAGTCAGTTAAGTTTAAAATTCGGAGAAAATGTTTTAGCTGAAACCAATAAGTTTGAAATGCTTATTGTAGACGAAAAAGATTTAGCCGGTTTACCAGAAGGCACAATAGAAGCTGCAAAACAATTGGCAGAATCTAAAGAAAAAGAAGGTTGGTTATTCACTCTAGATTACCCAAGTTACATTCCTTTTGTAACCTATGCAGACAATAGAGAGTTACGTAAAAAACTAACTTTAGCGGCAGGCAGCAAAGCCTTTAAGGGTGACGATTTAGACAATCAAGACATTGTATTACAAATTGTAAACCTACGTCACGAACGCGCTAACTTATTAGGTTACAAAACGCATGCGCATTTTGTTCTAGAAGAACGTATGGCGCAAACCCCTGAAAAAGTTTTAGATTTTTCTAATGAGTTGTTAGAAAAAGCAAAACCAGCTGCAAAAAAGGAGTTTGAAAACTTAGAGAAATTTGCAAAAGAATTAGATAACATAGACCAATTAGAAAAATGGGATGGATCTTATTATTCTGAAAAACTGAAACAAAAATTATTCAGTTTAGATGATGAACAGCTAAAACCGTATTTTAAATTAGAAAATGTAATTGATGGCGCTTTTACGGTCGCTAACAAATTATTCGATTTAAGTTTTGAAGAAATTGATACTATTGATAAATATCACGAAGATGTTTTAACGTATAAAGTTACCGATAAAAACGGTGATTTAGTTTCTATATTTTACGCCGATTTCTTCCCAAGATCAGGAAAAAGAAACGGTGCTTGGATGACATCTTACAAACCACAATATGTAATAGATGGCGAAAATAGCCGCCCGCACATTTCTATAGTTTGCAACTTTACAAAACCAACAAAAAGCAAACCATCTTTATTAACCTTTAACGAAGTGACTACCCTATTTCACGAATTTGGACACGCATTGCATGGTATGCTAGCAAACACTACTTACCCTAGCCTATCTGGAACTAGTGTGTTTTGGGATTTTGTAGAATTACCGAGTCAGGTTATGGAAAACTGGTGCTACGAGAAAGAAGCTTTAGAATTGTTTGCTAAACATTATGAAACTGGAGAAGTTATCCCAATGGATTTAGTTGAAAAAATAAAAGATTCGGCTAGTTTTCACCAAGGAATGCAAACATTACGTCAGTTAAGTTTTGGTCTTTTAGATATGAAATGGCACGGACAAGATCCATCAAACATTTCTAATGTTAAAGATTTTGAAACCGAGGCCTTTAAAGACACCAACTTATATCCTAAAACAGAAGAGACTTGCATGAGTACCGCATTTTCTCATATTTTTCAAGGTGGATATTCATCTGGGTATTACAGTTACAAATGGGCTGAAGTTTTAGATGCCGATGCTTTCGAATATTTTCAAGAAGCTGGTGTTTTCAATAAAGAAGTTGCTACCAAATTTAAAGACAACGTACTGTCGCAAGGTGGAACAGAAAACCCAATGGTACTTTACAAACGTTTTAGAGGTCAAGAACCAAAACCTGAAGCTTTATTAAAACGTGCTGGGTTAATAAAATAAATAATACAGATTAAAATAACTTAAGGTGTTTATGAGGTTTTCGAACTAAATAAACACCTTTTTTTGTGTTTAAAATTGAAATACTCCATGTGTTCCTAGAGAAATAAACGAGCCTGTACTGCTTCAGAATAAAATCTACTTTAAATCTTTGGTAAGTTTGTAATAATAAAAAGCAGGCAGTAACAATATTAAAATTACAGGCTGAATTAAAAAGCGTCTCAAATTAAAAAAGAAGTAGTAATCGGTTTGTTTCGGGTTGATAACAAAATACAAATAGCCACAAATTAAAATAATAAAAGCCATAGCGTAAACCAAAGCTGAAAACTTAATAATGCTTCTATCTTTAAAAACCACATAAAGAATCCCTAAGGAAACTAAACCGTTTAGAACATAGCGTAAAACTGTAAAAGCTACTAATTTTAATACTTCTCTACGCGGACTATCAATATACAAATAATCATTATGAAAGAAGGTTAAATATGGATCGTAAAACAATTCATTCTCAAACCATCGAATTAACACCAATACGGTTATCAATATAAAAAGCAGAATATATTTAACCGGTTTAGACATTTTTTTGGTTTAATTTAGAAAAACGATTCACCCAAAAAATCCAAAGTAAAAATACAGCACCATAAATAATAGCTGGAAATACTACGGCATGTAAAAACTCCGATTGTTCTGGGTATTTATAAAGCCAAATCGATAATATTACAATGCGCAAAACATTAACCACATAGATGATTACACTCCCTGAAAGCAGATACAAAAGTGTAGCTTTCAATCTTCCTGAAAATGCAACAATAAAAGAGATAAATAGAATTAACACGCTTAATCCGTTACACCCTTCAATAACTCTAGCTACATAGGTATTACCTATCATTACCTTTAAAGAAGGCTCTTCTAGATGTGGCACCATTTTGGTAGCATAGCCAAATGTGTTTAGCAAATCTTTACTTTGCTCACCAACCAAATGCGTGAAATAATCTGGATAAAATTCAGAACCATCAGAAAATTGTAAATAAAATTTATAAATTACAGAAAGTGATAAGTACACCAACAAAAATGTAAGTATAAACTTTATTACCGACCTGTATTTTATAAAGAGTGTTTTCAAATTAAAATGCTATAAACAAAGTACCGAAATTACATCTTTTTAAATACTTTTGCCAAAACTTTTCAAATTATGATTTTAGAAACTCTAAAACCCCAAGTATCAGCAATTATTTCTAACCAAGACCTAGATAAAAACGAGCGTCTATTAAAAATATGCGAACTACTCGATAAAAACATAACATATTATAACTGGGTCGGTTTCTATTTTAGAAACGGCGAAAAAGAAGAACTACTTTTGGGTCCTTATGTTGGTGCGCCAACAGACCATACTGTAATTCCTTTTGGAAAAGGTATTTGCGGACAAGTAGCCGTTAGCAACGAAAACTTTGTTGTGCCAGACGTCGCTGCTCAAGATAATTATATTGCTTGTAGCATTACTGTTAAAGCCGAAATAGTAGTTCCTATTTTTGTTAATGGCGAAAACATTGGCCAAATAGATATCGACTCTAATACGCCAGATCCTTTTACAGAATTAGACGAACGTTTTCTGGAGTTTGTTTGCGCGCAAGTTGCAACTATACTTTAGTAAAATTCTCTATTAAAAAATTAAAATATAGCAAGTTTATTTAAGTTGTTAGCACGTGGTGTTTGCGTTTTGCATTCCACTTGTTAACAACTTCTGTTTTTAGTTAAAAACTGAAGCGTCTTTTTTATTATTTCACAACCCATTTTTTAAACTAAATAAGTACTTTTGCAAATATTTTAAATTTTCAGCGTAAAAGACTGAAAAACAACAAAATTTCACATAAAAAAGCACTCTTAAACACAACACAACACCAATGAGCAACGAAAAAACCATTAAATCGGCACTAATTTCAGTATTTAGTAAAGACGGATTAGAACCAATTGTAAGAAAGTTAAACGAACAAGGCGTAACCATTTATTCTACCGGTGGTACTGAAAAATTTATTAACGATTTAGGTATAGACGTTGTTCCTGTAGAAGATGTTACATCTTACCCTTCTATTCTTGGTGGTCGTGTAAAAACATTACACCCAAAAGTTTTTGGTGGTATTTTAAACAGACAAAACCATGATGGTGATGTTGCTGAATTAGCCGAATATAATATCCCACAACTTGATGTTGTAATTGTTGATTTATATCCTTTTGAAAAAACAGTAGCTTCTGGAGCAAGTACTCAAGATATTATTGAAAAAATTGATATTGGAGGGATTTCTTTAATTCGTGCTGCTGCTAAAAATTATTCAGATGTTATCTGTGTATCTTCAGTTGATGATTATGCTGAATTTTTAGAACTTATTTCAGAAAATAACGGAAGCATTTCAGAAGAAAACAGAAAACGTTTTGCGGGAAAAGCATTCAACGTATCTTCTCATTACGATACTGCTATTTTTAACTACTTCAACCAAAACAATGAAGAAACAGTTTTAAAAATAAGCGAGACTAACGGTAAAACGTTACGTTACGGTGAAAACCCACACCAAAAAGGATTTTTCTTCGGAAACTTCGATGAGTTATTCACTAAACTTCATGGAAAAGAATTAAGTTACAATAACCTTTTAGATGTTGATGCCGCTGTTAATTTAATGAATGAATTTAAAAATGACGCACCAACATTTGCTGTATTAAAACACAATAATGCTTGTGGTTTAGCACAGCGTGATACGCTTCACCAAGCTTATATAGATGCTTTAGCTGGAGACCCTGTTTCTGCCTTTGGTGGTGTTTTAATTAGTAATAAAGAAATTGATTTAGCTACAGCTGAAGAAATACACAAATTATTCTGTGAAGTTGTTATCGCACCTTCTTTTTCTGCGGAAGCGCTAGAAACTCTTAAAGGTAAAAAGAACAGAATTTTATTAGAAATACATGATATTGAAATGCCACAAACAAACGTTAGAAGTTGTTTAAACGGCGTTTTAGTTCAAGATAGAAATAACATTACAGATCAGGCTGAAGATTTAAAAACAGTAACAACTTTAGCACCAACAAGCGAACAAGTGGACGATTTAATTTTTGCTTCTAAAATTTGTAAGCATACCAAATCTAACACTATTGTTTTAACAAAAAACAAAACGTTATTAGCCAGTGGAACAGGACAAACTAGTCGTGTTGATGCTTTAGAGCAAGCCATACACAAAGCACAAACTTTTAAATTCGATTTAAACGGTTCTGCTATGGCGAGTGATGCATTTTTCCCTTTCCCTGATTGTGTAGAAATAGCAAAAAACGCTGGTATTAGTTCTGTAATTCAGCCAGGTGGTTCTATAAAAGATCAATTAAGTATTGATTATTGTAACGGCAACAATGTAGCCATGGTTATGACAGGAACACGCCATTTTAAACACTAAATTTTATAGACGGTTTAAACTTTCATTTCTTCCGGAAACGCAAGTTTAAACCGTCCATAAACAAATAAATTACGTATAACTTACGAATACATTTGGTAAACAGAATTTTGGGCCTCGTAAAACTCAGAATATTTAGTAACTTTTAGTACTTTTACGGGATTCGTATTTTAAACCATAATTAATTATTAATAGCACATGGGATTTTTTGACTTCCTTACCGAAGATATAGCCATAGATTTAGGTACCGCAAACACGCTTATTATTCATAATGATAAGGTTGTTGTAGATGCTCCATCTATCGTGGCAAGAGATAGAATTTCTGGTAAAATTATTGCCGTAGGGCAAGAAGCCAGTTTAATGCAAGGTAAAACCCATGAAAATATTAAAACCATCCGTCCGTTAAAAGATGGTGTTATTGCAGATTTTGATGCTTCGGAACAAATGATTAGTATGTTTATTAAAAATATACCAGCATTAAAAAAGAAGTTCTTCACACCTGCTTTACGTATGGTAATTTGTATTCCTTCTGGAATTACAGAAGTAGAAATGCGAGCAGTAAAAGAAAGTGCAGAACGTGTTAATGGTAAAGAAGTTTACTTAATTCACGAGCCTATGGCTGCTGCAATTGGTATTGGCGTAGATATTATGCAACCTAAAGGAAACATGGTTGTAGATATAGGTGGTGGTACAACAGAAATTGCTGTTATTGCTCTTGGTGGTATTGTTTGCGACAAATCGGTTAAAATTGCAGGTGATGTATTTACAAACGATATTGTTTATTACATGCGTACGCAACACAATTTATATGTGGGTGAACGTACTGCTGAAAAAATAAAAATTCAAATTGGTGCTGCTACCGAAGATTTAGAATTACCTCCAGAGGATATGAGCGTTCAAGGACGTGATTTATTAACAGGAAAACCTAAGCAAGTATCAATTTCATATAGAGAAATAGCTAAGGCTTTAGATAAATCTATTTTACGTATTGAAGATGCCGTTATGGAAACCTTATCTCAAACGCCTCCAGAATTAGCTGCAGATATTTACAACACCGGTATTTATTTAGCTGGTGGTGGCTCTATGTTACGTGGTTTGGATAAGCGTTTATCTTTAAAAACAGATTTACCGGTTTACATTGCCGAAGATCCGTTGCGTGCTGTAGTACGTGGTACAGGTATCACTCTTAAAAACTTACCTAAATACAAAAGTGTATTGATAAAATAAAAGCATAAAATAGGTCTATAACCCATGCAACAGATTATTAATTTTCTAATAAGAAACAAAAACTTTTTGTTGTTCTTGTTGCTGTTTAGCATTTCTATTGTTTTTACAATTCAGTCACACTCCTACCATAAAAGTAAGTTTATTAACTCGGCTAACTTTTTAACTGGTGGTGTTTATAATTCTGTAAATAATATTTCAGATTATTTTAATTTAAGATCTCAAAACAATCTGTTATCAGAAGAAAACAGACATCTAAAATCTCTTTTGTACAACCAAGCTACAAAAGATTCAGTTTATATAGATAGCTTATCTTTTAATGATAAATACAGATTTACTTCGGCCAACATTATCAAAAACAGTTATGCTTTACCTGATAATGTTTTACTTTTAAACAAAGGTAAAAACGATAGTGTTTTTGAAGATTTTGGCGTTATTACAAGTAAGGGCATTTTAGGTATTGTAAATAAAACGAGTAAAAATTTCGCAACCGTTATTTCAATATTAAATACAACTAGTAACATTAGTGCCAAGTTAAAAAAGACCAACCATTATGGGTCTTTAAAATGGAACGGGAAAAACCCAAGAATTACCCAATTAGTAGATATCCCTAAAATTGCAAACTTTAAAACAGGAGATACCATTGTAACCTCTGGCCTATCTTCTATTTTTCCTAAAGGCGTTCCTATTGGTACCGTTAACGATTTCAAACTAGACAACACAGAGAATTACTACGAAATAAATGTATTGTTGTTTAACGACATGACGAATATTGAGCATGTTTACATTATAAAAAACATCAATCTTCCTGAAATTAAAAACCTTTTAAACGGCATAAGCAATGAATAGTGTTTTTTTCGCCCAAGCTAGCCGATTTATTATCCTTGTCCTTTTTCAAGTATTAATATTCAACCACATTAATTTCTTAGGATATATAAATCCGTATATCTACATTTTATTAATTGCATTTTTCCCGGTTAGAAATAATCGTATTGTTATCATTTTTATTAGTTTCTTCTTAGGATTGTCGATTGATTTATTTCTAGACACAGGAGGCGTTCATGCGGCAGCATGCGTATTTATCGCTTACATTCGCCCTATTCTTTTAAAATCGTCTTTCGGTATGATTTACGAACACCAAACCATCCGTTTCAATACAGTAGACTTTGGTGCTAAACTTACCTATATCTCATTATTAACCATAGTGCATCACTTTGTTTTGTTTAGTTTAGAAATATTTAACTTTTCAAAAATAATTTTAATCCTTCAAAAGGCGTTATTCTCAAGTATATTCAGTATTATATTGATTATTCTAATTACAGTTATTTTTAGTAGGAAAACGAAATGAGACAATTTTTACTTTTTATCTCCATCATTCTTGTTGGTGTTTTATTTATTTCTAGGCTTTTTTATCTTCAAGTGTACAGCTCGAATTCAGATAGTTTATACGATGATAATGCCATTAGAAAAGTATGGGATTACCCAAAAAGAGGCTTTGTATATGACAGAAACGGTGAACTTTTAGTTTCCAACCAACCATCATACGATGTTATGGTAATTCCTCGAGAAGTAGAACCACTAGATACTTTAGAGTTTTGTAATCTTTTAAAAATTGATAAAGAAAAATTTATCACAACATACAACAAAGCACGTCGCTATTCCCCTAGATTATCATCTGTTTTTGTTTCACATTTATCAAAATCTGACTACGCAGTACTACAAGAAAAAATGCGTAAGTTTAAAGGTTTTTATATTCAAAAACGTTCACTTAGACATTACGAAACCACTATTGGCGCCAACGTTTTAGGTGATATTGGAGAGGTAAACAATGCCATTATAAATCGTGACGATTACTACAAAATGGGTGACCTTATCGGAAAACAAGGTATTGAAGCCTCTTATGAAGAAACGTTGCGTGGTGTTAAAGGTTTAAAATTTATTCAAAAAGATAGATTCAATCGAGATATCGGCCCTTATAAAGATGGCGAATTCGATATTACCCCAGAACAAGGTAAAGACATCAAAATCACAATTGATGCCGATTTACAGGCCTACGGTGAATTGCTTATGCAAAATAAACGCGGTGGTGTTATTGCCATAGAACCATCGTCTGGAGAAATATTAGCCATGGTTGCGGCTCCAACTTACGATCCTAATATTTTAGTGGGAAGAAATCGTTCTAAAAATTTCACAAAACTCTATAACGATTCTATTGCGAAACCGCTTTTCAATAGAAGTTTACAAGGCGTTTATGAGCCAGGATCACCATTTAAATTAATGAATGCCTTAATCGCTTTACAAGAAGGCGTTGTAACCCCAGATGAAACTGTTACCTGTTACGCAGGTTATAAATATGGAAATAGATTTATGAAATGCCACTGCCATAGCGGTACTAGAAATGATATGATTTCTGGTATACAACGCTCATGCAATGCATACTTTGCTACTACATACCGAAAAATTTTAGATAAAAATGGTAATGCTTCAGCAGGTATTGATACCTGGAGCAATCATGCTAAAAGTTTTGGATTAGGCGAGTTTTTAAATAACGATTTGTATGTAGGCCAAAAAGGACGTATACCAGACCGTGCATATTACAAGCATATTTACCCAAACACTTTCTACTCTACCTATACCATTTCTAATGCTATTGGGCAAGGGGAAGTTGCCACAACACCAATTCAATTAGCTAATATGGCTGCAGCTATTGCCAATCGCGGGCATTATTTTACGCCACACATTATAAAAAGTATTGAAAACGAAACTTTACCAGAACAGTTTACAAAACCTAAAATAACTACTATAGACAAGCAAAACTTCGAACCTGTTATCGAGGGTATGCTACAAGTTTACAAACAAGGTACAGCAGCATCTTTACAAGTAAAAGATATTGACATCTGCGGAAAAACTGGAACTGTAGAAAATTTTGTAAAAATTGATAGCGTAAGAACACAGCTTACCGACCATTCTATATTTTTAGCCTTTGCTCCAAAAGATAATCCAAAAATAGCCATTGCTGTTTTTGTTGAAAACGGATATTGGGGAAGTCGTTTTGCTGGACGAATTGCTAGTTTAATGATTGAAAAACATATTAAAAAAGAAATTACCCGAAAAGATTTAGAAGAGTGGCTTTTAAAGCATAGTTTAGAGAACGAATATGCTAAACCTTATTCTGGTGAGTCTTTTAGAATTAACGGACAAACAAGCTTGCAAATTGTTGACGATCAAGAATACAATCGACTAAAAACAGAGCTGAATAAAATAAATAAAACAGCAAATTAATGGTTAGAGACACTAACAGACATTTTAAATTCGATTGGATTACTATCTTTCTATTTTTTCTTTTAGTAGGTTTTGGTTGGCTTAATATTTTATCGGCATCACACACCGGAGTAACTTTAGATTATTTCGATCTTTCTCAACCCTTCGGGAAACAACTTATTTTTATTTTTTTAACCTTCGGTTTAATTATACTACTCTTAGCCATAGATGCTAAGTTCTACGAGCGTTTCTCTAGCCTTATCTATATTATATCCATGTTGTCCTTAGTTGGACTCTTTATATTCGGTAAAAACGTAAACGGAGCAACATCTTGGTATGCCATTGGAGGCATGACGTTACAACCTAGTGAATTTGCAAAAACAGCCACAGCCTTGGCCGTTGCCAAATATATTAGTGATTTAAACACCAACATTAAAAACTTTAGTGATCAAATTAAAACGTTTGCTATAATCATAACACCTGCCTTTCTTGTATTACTACAAAATGATACCGGAAGTACCATTGTTTATGGCGCCTTCTTTTTTGTTTTATATCGCGAAGGCTTACCCAAATACTATTTAACACTAGCAGTTTCGGTTATACTCCTCTCCATTTTATCTTTAAAATTTGGAGCTATAATAACATCAATAATTTCTATCATAGTAGTAATTTCTTATCATTTTCTAAACAAAAGAAAACTTAGACTTTATCAATTAACACTAATTTTAATAGCGGCTTTAGCTGTTTCATTTGGGGTAAAATTCTTCTATCAAAGCATTTTACAACCACACCAACAAGACCGTATAAGCCTATGGTTACGCTTAGAGAAAGACCCTGTTAAGCTTCAGAAAATGAAGCAAACTTTTGCATATAACCTCAACGAATCAGAAAAAGCCATAAGCTCAGGCGGGCTTTCAGGTAAAGGCTTTATGGAAGGCACACGTACCACTGGTAAATTTGTACCAGAACAACATACCGATTATATTTTCAGTACCGTTGGCGAAGAGTGGGGTTTTATTGGCAGCTCCTTTGTAGTAATCGTTTTTGTACTATTACTACTGCGTATATTACACTTAGCTGAACTTCAAAAATCGCAATTCAGTCGTGTTTATGGCTATGGAGTTGCGGCCATTGTATTTATCCACTTTTTAATTAATATAGGCATGGTTATGGGTTTAATTCCAACCATCGGTATTCCATTACCGCTTTTTAGTTATGGTGGCTCTGGACTTTGGGCATTTACTATTTTAATCTTTATTTTTATTAAATTAGACTCCAACAAAATAAACGAATGGTAGTTTAACCGTTCTTATTTTATTATGTTTACTCTAATGAAAAATAAAATATACACTCTTTTATTATTAATCATTTTAGCTAGCTGTTCTAGCAGTAAATCTCTTACAAATCAAAGTTTTTCTAAAGAACAAACGCAATTAATTTCAAGTGCCGATAGTTTAGTACCCATGCGTGTTTTTAAAATAACTAACAAAAAAGATTCACTTTTATTACGTTCAAAAAGTGCATACGTAAAACCATCGCCAAACAATGTTGTTTTAAAAACCTTTGTTAACAGACTCTATGCTACAGTTAGAGACAGTATATCTATGGGTGTTGGTATTGCCGCGCCGCAAGTAGGCATTTTAAAAAACATTATTTGGGTACAGCGTTTTGATAAAGAGAACCACCCGTTTGAGGTCTATTTAAATCCACGAATCACCAAATATTCAACAGAGAAACAATCGGTAAAAGAAGGCTGTTTATCCATCCCGAACCGCAGCGATATGCTTAATAGTCGTTCCTTTTTAATAGAAATTGAATACGATACCATGAATGCCGAACATAAAAATGAAACCATAAGCGATTTTACTGCCGTAATATTTCAACACGAAATCGATCATTTAAGTGGTATTTTATATTTAGACCATCTCGAAAAAGAAATACGCGACGCCAAAAAAAACAAGCTTTAAAATGAATAAAAACTCTATAGGTATTTTCGATTCTGGAGTTGGCGGAACTTCTATCTGGAAAGAAATTAACGCGCTTTTACCAAACGAGAACACGCTTTATTTAGCCGATAGCAAACACGCTCCTTACGGTTCTAAAGGTAAAAATGCCATTATAGATTTAAGCATAAAAAACACCGAATATTTACTCAATCAAAACTGCAAAATAATAGTAGTAGCCTGCAATACAGCAACCACAAATGCTATAGATTACCTACGCGCTCAATACAAAATTCCGTTTATAGGTATTGAACCTGCCATAAAACCAGCAGCCCTACAAACTAAAACAAACGCCATTGGTATTTTGGCAACCAAAGGCACATTAAGTAGTGCACTATTCTCAAAAACAGCTGGGATATTTTCCAAAAGCGTACATATTATCGAACAGGTTGGAGAAGGTATTGTAGACCTCATTGAAACCGGAAAATTAGATTCACCAGAAATGAGATCACTATTAAAAATCTATCTCAACCCCATGATAACTGCCAACATAGACCATCTGGTTTTAGGCTGTACGCACTATCCTTATTTAATGCCATTACTGCTAGACATTCTTCCAAATCACGTTAAAATTATAGATTCTGGTGAAGCCGTGGCGCGCCAAACCAAAGCTATATTGCAACAAAACAACTTATTAAACACATCAACAAGTCTTGCAAAAAACCGCTTTTTAACCAACGGAAATCCAGAAACCATGAATACCCTTTTAAACCAAAAATTCAATATTGAAATTGCCGATTTCTAATTTGTAAGTACACTTAAAGATGTAATTTCCAAACTTTCATCCTAATGCCGATTGATAGTTAGTCGAACCGCGGCAAATTAAACCTTTCCTAAAAATTCAGGTCTAAGTGTTAATTAAATACAAACCATGAAAATTCTAACTGTACTTTTAGTAGCACTAACCTTTATATCTTGTTCTAATAATGAAAACTCAAATGATTCTGAAGAAGTCATCCCTGAAAACATATTACAATATCAACCTGAAGGCTCTGTTACTATCACAGAAGGTTCTGGAGGCTTAGTCGCTAGTTTAGAAAGTGGAGATCGCTTTGGGCGCGACCATGATAAAATTGGTGATGTTGATGGAGATGGGGTTATAGACTTTGTAGTTGGCGCTCGATCTGATGATGATGGAGAAACCGATGCGGGAGCCGTTTACATTTTATTTATGAATAATGATGGTACAGTAAAAGCAAATCAAAAAATATCGATGCTTTCCGGAGGCTTTTCAGAAGTTTTAAATGAAGGCAATTTTTTCGGGTATGGTGTTGCAGGCATTGGAGATTATGATGCCGATGGCATTCCTGATATTGCCGTTGCTGCCCCCGTTGCACCAAACAATGCATTATATATTATTCACCTCAAAACCGATGGTACTGTTAAAGACTTTGTAAAAAACGAAAACATTAATGCCAATGGCCTATCTGCTATAGGCGATTTAAATAACGATGGCAGAATCGATTTAGTAGCATGCGCTCCCAGCTCTAGCGACGGCGGAAGTAATAGAGGCGCTATAGATATTTTATTTTTAAATGCCAATTCTCAAGTAATTTATGCCAATAAAGTAACCATTAGTTCAACACAAGGTGGCTTTGGCGAAGGTTTAGAAGATAACGATCAGTTTGGTGGTCGAGAAGTTGCAATGCTCGGAGATCTCGACAATGATGGCAATAAAGAATTAGCTGTAGGCGCTTTTATGTCCGATGGTGGAAAAGGTGCCATCTGGATTCTATCTTTAGATTCTACAACTTACAACGTTGTATCTAAAACAAAAATAACAGAAGGGTTAAATGGCTTTACAGACGAATTAGTTACAGACATTAATCCTAACGGAACTTTTGGAGCCAACTTAGGTCATGCTATGTGTGCGCCTGGCGATATAGATGGCGATGGTATAGCCGATTTAGTTACGGGTGCAAACCAACAATACGAAGGTTGGGGTTATGTGCTGTATTTAAACGCCGATAAAACTGTAAAATCGTTCGATAGAATAAATAATACCGAAGGCGGTTTTAATCTCTCACTAGAAGCCGAAGGCCGTTTTTCTCGTTCAATTTCTTATGGAGGTGATTTAAAAGGAGATGGTTCTATGGCTATAAATTTTGGCGGTGGTGCAGGAACAACTGGCACCATATACACCTTGTTTTTCAGACCACAATAAACTCATTTTAAGAGACTATTCTTTAAACCAACTCGAATATTTAATGTAATTATCGGCTATACGATTTATTTCTCCCAAGATCAATTCTTCGCTAATATCTTTAACTTTTTTAGCAGGCACACCGGCATAAATACTACCCGATTCTACACGTGTGTTTTTGGTAACCACAGCTCCGGCGGCAATAATACTATTACTTTCAATTACGCAATCGTCCATAATAATACTGCCCATTCCAACCAAAACATTATCCTGAATGGTGCAACCATGGACAATGGCATTATGCCCAATAGATACATTATTACCTATAGTTGTTGGCGATTTTTGATACGTAGCATGTATTACCGCACCATCTTGAACGTTTACCTTGTTACCCATTTTTATGTAATGCACATCGCCACGAATTACGGCACTAAACCAAATACTACATTGTGTTCCAACAGTAACATCGCCAACTATTACAGCATTTTCTGCTATGTAACAATCACTTGGTAATTGAGGTGTTTTTCCGTTTATAGTTTTTATAATAGGCATAATAAATTGAATTTTTAAGGTTACGCTTTCGCGGAAATAATATTGTAAAACTATTTAAAATAAGATAATAACTGAGCTTTTTTAGATGCTGAAACCATAATTTCTTTTCCGTTGCTAAGTAAAACACTTCCGCCCTTTCCTTTTAAGTATTTTACAACTTCGTTTACATTTACCAAATACGATTTATGCACCCGAGCAAAACTAGAATCCGTTAACGCTTCCTCAAAATACTTAAGTGTTTTACTAACTAGTTTCTTTTTATTATTGTTCAAATAAATTTCAGTATAATTATCATCGGCTTTGCAATATAAAATATCTGCTGTATTCAGAATTTCGAACCCATCTAGTTGCGGAATCGTTATTTTACCACTAATACTATTGGTTTTCGGTACCAACACTTCATCCTGCAATGCATTTTCCTTAGTTCTTATTTCAGTAACATAATCTACTGCCTTTATAAGTTCATCAATAGAAATTGGTTTCATTAAATAATAACTCGCGTGAGCATTTAGAGCCTCGATAGCATAATGATTATAAGCTGTTACAAATACGGTTTCAAAATTAACATCGCCTACCTTATCCAATAAATCGAAAGCATTACCATAAGGCATTTCCACATCTAGAAACACCAAATCTAAATCGTTATTTCGAATTAAAACCAAAGCCTCTTCCACGTTTGATGCTTCACCTAAAACAACAACATTTGGACAGTATTTTTTGATATAATTTTTTAGAATTTCTCTACTGGTTTCTTCGTCTTCAACAATTATGGAAGTTAATTTCATATCTATGAATTTTAAGTTGAATATTTTCAGCAGAACTATTTAATTTCTGCTATAATCTTCAAGCTTATTTTAATCTTTTTTGAGCGTTACAATAACTTTTGTTCCAGTATCGACTTCCTCTTGAAAATCACTAATAGACACATCAACTTTATCTTTATACATCTCATTTAGAATAGAAACACGTTTTTTAATATTCCCCATCCCTTTTGAATTTTGTTTTTGCTGATGCTCGGTTTTTAAAGCCTTAGATTGTGCGCGTCCAATACCATCATCTATAATACTTATCGTAATTTCATTTGGGTTAGATTGATTAATGGCTATTTCTAAATTTCCCTTTGTTTTTTTATAACGCAATCCGTGCCAAACCGCATTTTCTATATAAGGTTGAAGTAACATAGGCGGAATTACAAAATCGTTTACATTGATGTTTTTATCCACTTTAATGGTATAATCAAACTTATCTTTAAATCGAAAATGTTCTAGTTTAGTATACAACTCTAACAGCTTAATTTCTTTTTCCAAAGGAATAAAATCTTGCTCACTATTTTCTAAAACAGCACGCATTAACAATGAAAAATCGGTTAGATATTTATTAGCCGTACGTTCGTCGTTAGAAGCTATAAAACTATTTACAGAATTTAGCGCATTAAAAATAAAGTGCGGATTCATTTGGCTTCGTAAACTTTTTAAAGCCAACAAATTATTCGCTAATCGTTGTTGTTTAATATACTTAAACATTAAAAAAGCGGCAAGTAATAACAAAGCTAAACCACCAATTAATGAATAAATAATAAGTTTTTGACGTTTGGTTTGCTCTGTAGAAAGTTGGTATTTGCTTTCCGATAATTCGCGATCGCTCTCTAAGCTAGTAATTCTATTTTGTTTATTCGACAACTCCTTACTAAAACGTGCAGCTTGCGAAATTTGCTGTTCTTTTTTAGCATAAACCTGATCTACTAAATCTACATAATCTTGGAATGCCTTTAATGATTTCTCGTAATCTTCTGCTGTTTGATAAACCTCAGATAATCTTCGAGTGGCATCTTTTTTCACAATTAAATCCGATTTACTTTCGGCTTCAACAATACTTTTTTCTAGGTAGCTTATGGCATTACCAACATCACCTTGTGAAGCGTAAGCATTTCCTATTTTATAATTTTGCTTTTGTGGTGTCAATGGACTTTCATTTTCGAAAACAGAATCGGCTTCAATTTCACTAATAGTATTTAAGGCTTCTTTTCTAAGTTGAATTTCTTCAGAGTAATCGCTTATATCATTTTGAAAATCGGCTACCTTTAATTTTTCTGAAACGGCTCTTTTTTTATTTTCACTATTCGCAAGATTTAATGACTTATAGAAAAAGCCTTTTGCCTTATCCGCATCTCCTTTTGCACTGTAAGCCTGCGCTATTTTGGAGTTTAAATCCGTTTCTTTAGGTTTTATTAAATGGTTTTGAGCCACGGTTAAACCTTGCTTATAATTATCTATAGATGTATTGAAGTCTTTAGTTAACAAGTACACATCCCCCAAACCTTCGTAAAGCGATACTAACTGCCAATTGGTAAGTTCTCTTTTATCGAGTGCTTTATAGGTTTGTATACTTTCTTGATAGTTTTTATTGAGTTTATAAGCATTTGCAAGCTTTAAAGACACTTCGTTACTGTTGGTGCTTTGGAGGCTTATTCTATAATTAGAAACCGCTAAATCGTACTGTTTCCAATAAAAATAAATATCGCCTAAAGACTCGTAAGCAATACCATTTTCTTTGGCAGAATTGGTTTCAACTAAAGCTTCAGAAATAAATTGAATACTTTTTCGAGCATCTTTTTTTAAATAGACATCTGCCGAATCTATTAACGATTTAAAAGATTCAGGATTACTACGTAATCGTTTACTATACTTAGATAAAGTACGTTCTTTTTTATTCGTTTCTACCTGAACTTCGATACGCTCGTTACTTTTAATGGTGTAATAAACGGTTTCAAAATCTTTGTATCGAATGGTTAACTCATCACCAATACGCACCTCGATTCTAAAATCGCCCATAATATCGGTAGTTGCATATCCGCCACCGTTAACCTCAATGTTTACATCTGGAATTGGATTTCGAGTATCACTTTCAATCACTGAACCACGCACAGTAAATCTTTCACCCTGAATATTTAATCCACCGTTATTCTGTGCCAACACGAACGTACTGAACAGAACAAAACTTAAAAGCGCTATATATTTTAAATAAGTATTCATTATAATTTTCACAACGATAAACTTACGCACTTTACTTGGTATAATAAAATGATGGTTTTAGAAATAATAGCCTTTTAACAGCCTAAAAGTAGCGTTTACTAATTAAAAGGTTAATGTCACGCATTGAAATGCCCGTGCTACGCATTACTGTTTTATTATGAACTGGTTTGAATTTAGTTTTACAGTATTGAAATCTTTCTCATTTAAAAAACAAAAACTATGAAAACACACTTAAAAACATTCGCCTTTTGCGCTGCATTAATTGGTTTCACCTCTTGTAACGCTAATAATAAAAAACCTAAACTTTATGCTGAACATACCGTTGAGCACGAAATTGAAAAGAAAAAGAACGACAAAGAACCTAATAAACAATTCATTAAAGTGGCACTTTTATTAGACACCAGTAATAGCATGGACGGTTTAATAGATCAGGCTAAAGCTCAACTTTGGGATATTGTAAACGAGCTATCTTATGCTAAATGCGGAACAAACAAGCCAAATCTACAAATTGCTCTATATGAATATGGCAATGATAATTTAAACGGAGATGAAGGTTACATTAAACAAGTATTAGCTTTTAGTGATGATTTAGATGATATCTCTAAAGAGTTATTTTCGTTAACCACAAATGGCGGTGAAGAATATTGCGGACAGGTTATCCAAACCTCATTAAACCAATTAAATTGGGGTAAAAACCCAGACGACTTAAAGCTTATTTTTATTGCTGGAAACGAAGCTTTCACACAAGGAAAGGTGAATTACCAAGATGCAACCACAAATGCAAACGAAAAAGATGTTACTGTAAACACCATTTTTTGCGGTAATTACAGACAAGGTATTTCTAGTAAATGGCAAGCTGGTGCCCAGTTAACAAAAGGCGACTATATGGCTATTGAACAAAACACCAAAACGGTACATATTGCATCGCCTTATGATGATACTATTTTAATTTTGAACAAAAAACTAAACAATACTTACGTGACTTACGGTTCTAAGGGGCAACGCAAAATGGAAATGCAAGCCGAACAAGATAAAAATGCTGCCGGTTACAGTAAAGCAAATGCCGTGAGTAGATCGGTTAGTAAAAGTTCGCATTTGTACAAAAACAAATCTTGGGATTTAGTAGATGCTGAAGAAATGGACGAAGTTGTTATATCGGATTTAACAGATGATGCTTTACCTGCAGAATTAAAAGGAAAATCTACTGAGGAAATTAAAGGTTATATTGACATAAAACGTAAGGAACGTGAAGATATTCAGAATGAAATACAAGAACTTAATGCGAAACGTAAAGTTTATATTTCGAAACAAAAAACAGAGGGAAATAATGGTTTAGAAAATGCCATGACTAACGCTATTAAAGCACAAGCCCAAAAGAAAAATTATACTTGGAAGTAAACCGTATTAATAGTTTAGTAAACTACCGATGCGGATAATGCGTGAGGGATTGAACGGCCTGTTTGAGCTCCCCGACCAAAGGAAGGGAGCGAGTAGTAAAAGCCCGGCACCGACCTTAGGAGGTGACACGCCCAATCTAAGAAGTTATTAAACAACAAATCCCACTAATTACTTAGTGGGATTTGTTGTTATGTATTGAATTGTAATGTCTTTATTTTAATTAACTGCCGGACAGTTACAATGGTAAGCTTCTTTTCTACAATTAAAGTTGTAACCTAACGTAAATTGGTGAAAACCACCATTTGTAAACACTAAAGAGTTTGATTGATAGGTGTATGTGTAAGCAAACATAAACTCATTAAAATTAACACCTAAAATTGGTGTAATTTGCTGTAGTTTTTGGCTTTTAACCGAATTGGTAGAGGTTAAATATTCCGCGCCATCACTACTTTGACGGTATGAAATTCCTCCCCAAATTTTACCAAAATCCATTTGTTTGTATGCCTTAGCATTAATATCTATACCACCCTCTTTTGTAGCATCGCGATATTGAAACATTATTGATGGCTCGTAACTCCAAGTACTTCCATAACTACCAAAAACAGCTCCTAAAGAAAACAGGTAGCGTCTTAAATTACTTGTAATATTTTGGTCGCTATTTACTCCTGAGTTTTTAATTAAATTCTTAACCGTACCGTGTGCATAATAATCTAAAAACTGGTAAGAAAAACCAAAATCTAAATTAAAGTTAGTTTCACTTTGTACTGTACCATCGATTATTGGATCTGGACCATCGAAAAGAAAAGAAGTTTCATCTAATTTATACTGAATAATTCCGGCACTTAAACCGAAAGAAAGCATATTTAAATCTACCGGAGAACGCGAAAACATAAGGTGATGCGCATAAGTTGCATAAGCACCCGTTTGCGAGTGATATCCGTTTTTATCCGTGTACAAAATTCCCCCAACTGCCGATGGTGTATCGCCAATACGACTATTAACACTCATGGTCATTAATTTTGGAGCATCTTCTTGCCCAAACCATTGTTGGCGAGCTGTAAGGCGTAGCTTTGCACAATTTGCGGCTCCTGCCATAGATGGGTGAATTAAATAATAATTATCGGTTAGATAATCTGTATAAATTGGTAATCCTTCTTGAGAAGTTGCCATGTTGGAAAACAACATTGTTGCAATTACCATAAAACTAAATTTTAATCTCATAACTTGTACACGAGGTATGTTTGCTATTATAAACGCCTTGATTATTAAAAAATTATAGCCTTAAACTTACTAGTAATTACATACTTGGTTCAGTTCTACAATTGGGCAACAAAACTCAAATATATGGATATCTAAAGTTTTCTTTTAGTATTTTTGTAAAAAAATAGCTAAAATGAGTAATTTCAAGGTTTCTATTAAAGAAACATCTAACGATAGCATAGTAAAATTTGAGTTAAATCAATTTATTACACAGCACCAAAGTTTTGAATTTAATAATATTGACGAGGCAAAAGGTTCGCCTTTAGCACAACAATTATTTTATTTACCCTTTGTAAAAAAGGTTTACATTTCTGGTAATTTTATTGCTGTAGAACGTTACAGTATTGTAGAATGGACCGATGTGCAAGATGAAATGGCTGAACAAATTGAAGCCTATTTAAATGATAACGGTATTGTAATGGAAGAATCGGCAGCTCCTAAAAAAGTTCCGGTTACTGTTTACGCAGAAAGTACACCAAACCCTGCTGTTATTAAGTTTGTTGCTAACAAAAAAATAGTTACAGCTCTTTTTGAATTCACTTCTATTGATGAGGCAAAACTTTCGCCATTGGCTACCGAGTTGTTTCATTTTCCTTTTGTAAAAAGCGTTTTTCTTGATGAAAATTACGTTTCTATTACAAAATATGATATTGCCGAATGGGATGGTATTACTTTAGAACTTCGTGAATTTATTAGAAGTTATATTGAAGATGGAAAAGAAGTTGTTTTACCAGAAGCAGTGGAAACTCTAAAAAAATCTACAGAACACGTTGATACACATTTTGATACGCTTGATGATACATCTAAAGAAATTATAAATATTCTTGAAGAATACGTAAAACCTGCTGTAGCCAGTGATGGTGGTAATATTCAGTTTATATCTTATGATGAAGAAACAAAAAATGTAAGCGTACTTTTACAAGGCGCTTGTAGTGGTTGTCCATCGTCTACATACACTTTAAAGAGTGGTATTGAGAACATGTTAAAAGAAATGTTACCAGGCAAAGTCGCTATGGTAGAAGCTATTAATGGCTAAAAAAGTGACGGTTTAATTTATTTAGGGTCTTAATTTTAGTTATCTTTAGAGGTAACTATTTTTTTAACTAAATAAATTTTATATCATGGCAGTATTAAAAGTAATTGAAGTATTAGCAAACTCAGAAAAAAGCTGGGAAGATGCAACTAGAAAAGCAGTAAAACACGCATCAAAAAGCGTTAAAAATATTCGTTCGGTATACGTGCAAGATCAGAGTGCAAGTGTAAAAGATGGCGAAGTGGCAGACTTTAGGGTAAACTTAAAAATTACTTTTGAAGTGAACTAATTTCATTTTAAAATAAAAAAAAGCGTTCTATAAATTTTATAGAACGCTTTTTTTATGTTTAAATTTTGAGAAAAATAACCCAGATATGGTTTAACAATATTTCCCTAACTTTGATAAATGAAACACCTTATACTACTCGCATTCTTTACTTTAATCATAGGTTGCAAAGGTCAAAACGCCTCACCAATGGAACATGAACACACCAATGCTTTAATCCATGAAACGAGTCCTTATTTATTGCAACACGCCCACAATCCCGTAAACTGGAATCCTTGGAACGATAAAACTTTAGCACAAGCCAAAACCGAAAACAAATTAATTTTGTTAAGTGTAGGTTATGCCGCCTGCCATTGGTGCCATGTTATGGAACAAGAAAGCTTTGAAGATAGTTTGGTGGCACAAGTAATGAATAAAAACTTTGTAAACATAAAAGTAGATCGCGAAGAGCGACCAGATGTGGATCAGGTTTACATGAGTGCCGTACAACTCATGACAGGAAGTGGCGGCTGGCCCATGAATGTTATTGCACTACCCGATGGCCGACCTGTTTGGGGTGGCACCTATTTTAAAAAAGAACAATGGTTAGATGCTTTAGATCAAATTTCAAAATTATACATTGAAAAACCAGAAAAACTAAAAGAATATGCTGATAAATTAGAACATGGCATAAAATCAATGGATGTTATAGAAGTGAATACCAATGCGCCTGTTTTTGAAGCGGAATTTATTGCTGAGGCCGTTTCTAAATGGTCTAAACAATTTGATTATAAATTTGGAGGCCTAGACCACGCGCCTAAATTTATGATGCCAAACAACTATCATTTTCTGCTACGCTATGCTTACCAAACTAACGATAAAAAACTACAAGACTACATAAACCTAACGCTTCAAAAAATGGCTCATGGAGGTGTATTTGATCAAATTAGTGGTGGTTTTTCTCGATATTCTGTAGATAATAAATGGCATGTACCTCATTTTGAAAAAATGCTTTACGATAACGGGCAGTTAGTCAGTTTATACGCCGATGCTTATTTAAATTCCAATAATACACTGTATAAAAATGTAGTTGAAGAAACCTTAGCGTATGTAAAACAAAACATGACTGCCGAAAATGGTGCTTTTTATTCTTCATTAGATGCCGATAGTCACAATGCCGAAGGCGAACTTGAAGAAGGCGCCTTTTATGTTTGGACACAAGATGAACTCAAAACCTTAATAACAACAGATTTTGAATTGTTCGCCGATTATTACAATATAAATAGCTTTGGTCATTGGGAACACAACAACTATGTGTTAATTAGAAAAGACGATGATGCCACTATTATTAAAAAACATAAAATAACGCTAGAGGTTTTAAATGAAAAGAAAAGCACTTGGAAACAAACCCTATTAGAAGCTAGAAACAAAAGGTACAAACCACGATTAGACGATAAAACACTTACATCTTGGAATGCTATAATGCTTAAAGGATACATTGATGCGTATCGTGTTTTTGGAAATCCAGAATATCTCGCTTCCGCGGAAAAAAACGGTAACTTCATTTTAAAAACGCAATTAAAAGAGGATGGCGGCTTATTTCACAATTATAAAAACGGACAAAGCAACATTAATGGTTATCTAGAAGATTACGCCACAACTATCGATGCTTTTTTAGCGCTTTATGAAAACACTCTAGATGAAAAATGGCTTAATGCCTCAAAAAAATTAACTAAATTTACTTTCGATTATTTTTATGATGCTCAAAGCAGCATGTTTTATTTCACCTCTAATAGTGATGCTTCTTTAGTAACCAGAAGTATTGAATATCGCGACAATGTAATTCCGGCAAGTAACTCAATCATGGCTAAAAACCTGTTTAAATTATCTCATTATTTTGACGATGCACATTATCAAACTACAGCACAAAACATGTTAAATAACGTAAAACCGGAAATACAAGAGTATGCTTCTGGCTACTCCAACTGGCTCGATTTAATGCTCAATTATTCCAATCCGTTTTACGAAGTTGCTGTAGTTGGTCCGAAAGCAAAAGAAAAAATAAAGAAACTCAACCAAAGTTATATACCTAACAAACTTATAGCAGGTAGCCTTACAGAAAACAATATGCCT
Source organism: Algibacter lectus (assembly GCF_004368925.1). NCBI lineage: Bacteria > Pseudomonadati > Bacteroidota > Flavobacteriia > Flavobacteriales > Flavobacteriaceae > Algibacter > Algibacter lectus. The sequence continues at coordinate 101,772 of NZ_SORL01000012.1, read as the reverse complement.
TTACTACAAAATAGATTTAACCCCAATAAAACTCTTATTTACGTATGTGTTAATCAAGCTTGTAAACTCCCAGTTTCGGAGATAGGTGAAGCCAAAACATTACTAACCAAATAAAAGGATAAAACACACAAGAAAAATCTTACATTCATTCTTAAAATAATTTTTGCAGTAGAGTACATTTAGTTTTTATAATTTTATTTCTATTTTATGTGACTATTTAAGGTGTTTATGTGTCTAAATTTCACAAAGCAGGTTAAACTTATTTAGGCGTAATTTATTCCTTTTAATTATTGCACCAATATTAAGTTTAGTTTCATTTATTTAATAATTTTTTATCATAAAAAAGTAAACAAAGCAGCATATTAGTTTTTAATTTTGCGAAAAACAAATCAAAAGAATTTATGGATTTAGAAAACATTGACACAGAAAAATGGATTGCTCTAGCAGCAGAGTATGGTATTAAAATTATTGGTGCCATTGCCATATGGATTATTGGCTCTTGGGTTATTAAAAAAATATTGAAGGCAGCCGAAAAGGTTATGTCTAAAGGAAATTACGATATAAGTCTTCAAAAATTCTTATTAAATCTTTCGGGTTGGGCATTAAAAATTATTTTAATTATTGTTGTTCTTGGTACCGTTGGTGTAGAAACTACATCTTTCGCTGCTATTATAGCTGCCGCTGGTTTAGCTGTTGGGTTAGCTTTACAAGGTTCTCTAGGGAATTTTGCTGGAGGTGTTTTACTTATGATTTTTAAACCTATAAAAATTGGTGATTTAATTGAAGCTCAAGGTGAAATTGGAGTTGTTAAAGAAATTGAAATTTTTACTACAAAATTAACAGGTTTATCTAATAGAGAAATTATTATTCCAAACGGTTCTTTATCTAACGGAAATATAATTAACTATTCTACGGAAGGTACGCGTCGTGTAGATTTAACTTTCGGTGTTGGTTACGACTCTGATATTAAGAAAACAAAACAAGTACTTATGGATGTATTAACATCGCACCCTAAAGTATTACAAAACCCTGCTCCTACAGTAAACGTGTCAGAATTGGCTGATAGCTCAATTAACTTTGCTGTTAGACCATGGTGTACAACTGCAGATTACTGGGATGTTTATTTTGGTATTACTGAAAATGTAAAAGAAGCTCTTGATGCAGCTGGAATTGAAATTCCTTACCCACACCAAGTTGAAATACATAAAGAAGGATAAGCTACGCATAAAACTTATTAATTGAAAAAGACCTGATAGTTTTAACTATCAGGTCTTTTTTTAATTTAACAAATAAACTCTATTAGTATTACTTTGTTTTCGCCTTCGGTTTCAAAGCCACAAAATCTTTTAAATAATACGGTTCGAAATAAGCGACATCTTCAAAATCATTGCTTTGATATTTTTTATAAGCCAAAACACTCATTTCATTAGCCGATGGCAATTTATCTTCAATAAAAATGGCATTAGGGTTTGTAATAAGTGTTTTTGTTTTTTCAACACCATTTCCTATAAAATATACTTTTCCGTTCTGTAAATTTTCCGCGAAAGCGTTTTCATCTAAAATCTGAGCTTCAGTAGCTCTAATCTCATTATAATTAGAATCATAAATAGCAGAATACACCTCCATACGACGCGCATCTAGCATAGCTACAATCACTCTATGATCCATAGGTGCTTGTTTTGCTAAAGCAGCTAAGGTTGGCACAGCAATTAATGGCTTATCTAAAGCGAAACAAAGCCCTTTAGCGGTAGAAACCCCAATACGTAAACCAGTATAAGACCCAGGACCTTTACTAATCGCTATCGCGCTTAAATCGGCTCCTGTAATTCCTACCTCTTTTAAAGCGGAGTCTATATAAACGTGAAGTCTCTCGGCATGCGAATAACTTTTATCATTATCTTCTTTTAAAACAATAGTTTGACCATCTTTAGCAATGGATACCGAACAATTTGTAGTTGCTGTTTCTATATTTAATATGAATGTACTCATGTTTTCATTTTCATTGGAATTGCAAAAATATTGTTTTTATTATTAGAAAAATATTACTGTTCTATAAAAAGTAAAAAGGCCATCATTTATTTAAAATGACAGCCTTAATTTATTATTTAAAATTGAGCTAAATCGAAAACTAGTTTATTAACGATTTACCCATGTAAAAATCTAACACTTTGGTTTTAAAAACGAAATCGTATTTGGCATTAATTAGCGACGATTCTGCATTTATAAGCTGTACACGAGCTTGCTCTAAATCAAAATTGGTTAGTACACCAATATCAAAACGCTCTTTAGAGTTATTAAACGCCAAAGTTTGAGATTCTAAAGATTTTTTCGCTGCTAAATACGCTTTTAAACCTGCTTGTGCATCGGTATAAGCACGTTGAATATTAGACTCTAAATCTATTTTAGCTTGTTGTAAACGCAATTTAGAATTATCTTCTTGAATTTTAGATTTTGCAACATTCGTTTTATTTTGAAATCTTGAAAAGATAGGAATACTAATACCTAAATTAAAACTGTGTCCTTTATTATTATTTAACTGGTCTAAAAAAGCTTCTTCATTAGCACTTAAATTCGAATAAAAAGCATTGGTACCAAAGCCGTAACTTAAAGATGCCGATGGCAAGTAACCTCCTTTAGAAATTTCGGTATTTAACTCTGCACTTTCAATATTCTTTTCCGCAATTTTAATTTCATTTCTATTTTCTAAAGCATAATTTAAAACAGGATCTACACTGTCGTACATTACCGCTTCAGAAGGTGAATCAATATCAATTATTTCAACATTAAAACCATTGTAAGGCACTTGCAAAAGTTGTGATAATGATAATAATGCTAAGTTGAAATTATTTTCGGCTAAAGTTACTTGTTGTTCGTCGCGACTTAAAGTAGCTTCGGCATCGTAAATATTAGCTTTAGGTTGCACTCCAGCATCAACTAAGCTTTTTACTTGATTTAGTTGTTTTTCACTAAACAGTATTTGCGCTTGAGCAGTTTCTAAATTTTCTTTATTAAAAAGCACATTTAAATATGCATTTACAACATTAAGTGAAATATCATCTTTAATTCTGTTAAGCTCTAACCCATTGGTTTCACGATTTAACAACGCCGATTTTTTGTTATTTAAATTTCTAAAACCATTAAAAACCGTTTGAGAAACACTTAATCCAACATTGGTAGAATGACTGGTTCTATTGGCAAATATACCTTCTGCTACTAAAGACGTTCCTAAACTTAATCCCTGAGATGTACTCGCGCTTAGCGATGGCAAAAATTGTCCTTTTGCTGCAATTATATCTTGATCGCTTGTTAATAGCGAATTTTCAGCTTGTTTTATAGTTATATTATGTTCTAGTGCATGATTAACACATTCCTGTAAGGTCCATATTTTTTCTTGCGAAAAGGAAGATACCGAAATACATAAAATAGCTAAAACGATTAGGCTTTTAAAACCTTGCAACTTGGTGTTTTTAATTTTCATCTTCGTCCTCATCTTCGTTATCTTTTGATGCTTTATTCCATACTTTAATCTTGTCGCCTTCTTTAACGCCTTCTAGTATTTCTACGTTTATACCATCAGATAAGCCTAATTCTACGTTTTCTTTACGGTATTTATTATCACCTTCAAATATTTCAACAAAAGGTTTTTCGGTAATTCTGTTATACTGTAGTAAAGCTTCTCTAATTGCTAACACACTATCTTTAGCTTCAATATCTATTTCCGCATTAGCGCTATACCCTGCTCTAATATTTGTTGTAGAATCTATTTCAACATCGGCCTTAATAGTAAACTGTACCGCTCCGTTTTCTTCAATACCTTTTGGTGCAACAAAGGTTAATTTTGCAGGAAATTCTTTGTTAGCAATAGCCCCCAAAACGACTTTAATTATTTTCCCTTCTTTTAATTTTCCAACTTCAGCTTCATCAACTTTACCTTCAAAAATCATTAAACTCATATCGGCAATAGTTGCGATAGTTGTTCCTGCATTAAAGTTATTACTTTGAATTACTTGATCGCCTTCTCTTACAGGTATTTCTAAAATAGTACCAGGGATTTGAGCAACAATATTAGTATTTGCAGAACTTCCGCCAGAAATAGAACCACGCTTAATAATTTGATAATCGTTTTGCGCTTGTCCGTAAGTTTCCTTGGCTTGATTGTAACTTAACTCACTGTTCTCAAAATCTTGCTTAGAAATAACACCTTTTTCAAAAAGGGCTTTGTTTCTATTGTACAATACTTTTGCGTTCTCAAAAGACAATTTGGTAGATGATATACGGCTACTTGCACTTACCAAACTTTGCTCGTTTGGTACCACTCTAATAGTAGCAATTAAATCTCCTTTTTTAACCTTGTCTCCTTCTTCAACTAAAATCTTGTCCACAATACCAGGAATTTGAGGTTTCAATTCAATCTCCTCCTCTGGGTTTAATTTCCCTGTGGCAACGGCTTTTGTATTAATTGATGTGTAAAAAGGTGACTCGACCTTAAACTCTTCAATACCTTTAGAATTTGCATCCTTAAAATACTTTAATACAAAGGCTAATAGTAAGATGACTACTATTACTGCAATAATTTTTACTGTTTTTTTCATTTTTTTGATTGTTTATTCTTCTCTTAAAGCTTCTATTGGTTTAATACTTGTTGCTTTTGTTGCTGGAATTAGGCCTATTAAAGTCCCTAGAACTACTAATATCAATAAGGCTGTAAATACCACACCTATAGATACAGATGCGTTTACCAAGGCAGCATCTGCTCCTTGCCCAAAAAGATAATCGAGTAGTATTAAAATTAAGCCTCCCGAAATAATACCAAATAGCCCTGCTACTAGTGTTAAAAACACAGCCTCAACAACTATTTGTCTTTTAATTTCGAATGGTGTTGCACCTAATGCGCGACGTACTCCAATTTCTTTAGTACGCTCTTTCACGGTTATTAATAAAATATTACCAATAGCAAAAACACCGGCTATTAATGTAGCAATACCCACAAACCATGTTAAAAATTGCATCCCAGTTAAAAAACCTGTCATTTTAGAAAACTCTTTTCCTAAATTAAAACTTCCGAATGCACGTTTATCTTCTGGGTGAATATTGTTTAAGTTTTTAAGTAATAGTTTAGAATCTTCTTCTATTTGCTTAATATCATATTCTGGCTTTCCGGTAATCATCATCCAACCTATACGATCGCCTTGATTGTAAATCTGCTGATAGGTAGTAAACGGAATATGCATATCTGTAGATGGCCCCATATTAACATTACCAGAATCGAACATTCCAACAACTTTAAAATTGATATCATTAATAATTAAATACGTCCCAATTGCTTCAGCATCTTTTTCATAAAGCTGTTTATATGCATCTTCTGAAATGACTACAATTTTTTTATTGTCATCAATATCATTCTGATTGATAAAACGGCCGTGTATTAATTTTTTCTTCTGAAGTTTATCTAAAAGCGGATAATCGCCTGCCATTTGAAAACTACCAGATAAAAAGTTTTTTGTAACCGTTGCGCTTCTTTGATTTCTAGGAAGTACAAACTCGATACCTTCAACATTTTCTTCTATTTTTTTAGCATCGGATAAAGATAACTTCACCTCTCGACCTTCTTGAAAACCTTTAAAAGGTTTTCCTGTACTTTGCCCCCAAACAAAAACACTGTTTGTTGCAAAATCTCCAAACAACACGTTAAAAGAATTCTCTAAACCACGTGCCGAACCTAGTAAACCAATAAGTAATAAAATACCCCACCAAACACCAACCATGGTTAAAATAGACCGTAGTTTGTTTTTGCTTAAGCTATCGAAAACTTCTTGCCAGGTATCTTTCTCTAGTAAAAATTTAAACATAGTTAATCGTTTCTTAAAGCTACAATAGGCTTAATTTGTGATGCTTTTTTTGCTGGTAAATACCCTGCAATGGCTCCCGCAACTATTAATGTTATGGTTGCTCCTGCTACTAAGCTGTTACTTACTCCTGGATCTTTTATAAAATAGTCTTTTAAAACTGGTGTGGCGAGTTCTAAAACACCAACACCCACCAATAAACCAACATATCCAGCAATGGCTGTGATAATTATAGATTCTAATAAAATGATGGAGACAATTGATCTTGGTGATGCACCTAAAGCTTTTCGAATACCAATTTCTTTAGTACGTTCTTTAACAATAAAAATCATGATATTACTAATACCAACAATACCCGCAATTAAAGTTCCGAAACCAATAACAAGTATTATAATTGATAAACTAGTTGTCATCATATCTACTTGTTGTGTGCCTTGCGCCATGTTCCTAATTCGGATTGCGCGTTGATCACTTCTGGCAACATCAAACTTTTCTTTTAAACTTTTTTCAATAGAAACTCCAAAAGCAAGGGCCTCGGTAGAATTCATTTCTGGGTTATACGTTAAATGCAATAAATCTACCAAATCGTTATTACCATAAACACGCTGTATGGTGGTTATTGGCATATAAATGATACTTTCTTCACTATCGCCTTCATCATCAGTAAAAACACCAACTACTTTGTATTGAATTCCGCTAAGGTTAATATATTTTCCAATAGCGGTTTCTTTAAAAAACAATTCATCTTCAACCTTTTTACCAATAACAACAACTTTAGTTTTATGCTTTAAATCGTTTTGATTAATGTATCGGCCTTCTTTAATTTCATTGTTTTCAATAAACATGTACTCTGGATAAATACCTCGAAGTTGATAATTGTTTTTTTCACCTTTAAAAGAAGCGTTAACACTTTTATTCACTTTAGATGTTATAAACTGAACTTTATCGCCGTATTTTTCTTTTAAGAATTCGCGATCTTCATTTTTAAACTGAATTCTTCTACCAACCTGCAAACCTTTGTGTGCTTTGGTTGTTCTTCCTGGATAAACAATAATAGAATTGTTGGCATCGGTTCCAAAAGCCTCCTGAAAGGTGTTTTGTAAACCATTTGCTATGCCAAATAAAATAGCAAATAACAAAATAGCGAAAGCCACCGTAAACCCAGAGAGTAAACTCCGAGTTCTATTCATATTAATACTTTGGAATATTTCTCGCCAGAGATCTAAATCAAACATATAACTTGGCTCTAACTTGTTCTACTTTTACATCTTCAATAATAACACCATCACGAAGTCTAACATTACGTTTACACATGGCCGCGATATCTTCTTCGTGAGTAACCATTAAAATAGTTTTTCCTTCATCATTAAGATGTTGGATAAAATCCATTATTTCGTGCGATGTTTTAGTATCCAATGCTCCTGTTGGCTCATCGGCTAATAACAATTTAGGATCTGCCGCTAAAGCTCTCGCAATAGCAACACGTTGTTTTTGCCCTCCAGAAAGTTCTTTAGGCAAGTGTTTTGCCCAATCGGCCAAACCAACTTTTTCCAAGTGAAACATAGCCAACTCTAAACGTTCTTTACGCTTCATACCTTGATAGTACAAAGGAAGTGCCACATTTTCAAGTGCCGACTTATAATTTATTAAGTTGAAAGATTGAAAAATAAAGCCTAAGAATTTATTTCTGTAAACAGCTGCTTTTTTTTCGGTAAGATTTTTAATAGGTAATTCGTCTAAAATGTATTCGCCTTCATCAGCCTCATCCAACATACCAATAATATTCAGTAATGTAGATTTCCCAGATCCAGAAGAGCCCATAATAGCGACCATTTCTCCCTTTTCTACCGATAAATCGATACCTTTTAAAACATGTAAACTTGAATCTCCTATGGGATAGGATTTGTGCAATTGACGGATTTCTAACATATGTTTTGATTGATTGATAAAATCGTTTCTCTTTTGGTTAAAAAGAACGACTTTATAGTAAGACTACTCAAACAAAGAAATGTTACAATATTCGATAAAAAAAATTATTATTAATTTTTTAACAGCATCAAAAACAAAATAGAAATCTAAAAATCAAATAATTACACTTCTTTTTTACTATATTTTTTATAAATAGCAAAAGCAATTCCCGCTACTAATACATATGGTACAGCCATTAAATAAACAATACCATCGTTTATACCTTTGGCTGCTGCTCCACTTTCTTCACTTTCTAAAACCGCTCTACACATAGCGCATTGCGCATTAGTTTCTAAAAAGAAAAACAGTGTAAATAGAAAAAATATTATTTTAGTTTTCATATTATTTATTAATGGGCTAGCCGAACCAACCGATTACAACATAAGCTTACTAAGACAAACGATTTAATAATAAGGTGAAATCATCATAAAAACAACCACACCCGATACTGCCACGTATAACCAAAGCGGAAATGTAATTTTCGCAATTTTGCGGTGCTTTTCTATATTATTTGTAATAGCACGTACATAAGTGATTAACACAAAAGGAATAACTACTATAGACATTAAAATATGCGTAATTAATATAAAATAGTAAAGCACGCGAATAAAGCCTTCACCACCGTATTTAGTAGAATCGCTCGTCATGTGGTAAGCCACATACATCACTAAGAACAAAACAGAAAGCCCGATAGCAAACTTCATTAATTTTTCATGCAGTTTAACTTTTTTATTCTGAATTGCAATAAACGCTAATACTAAAACAAAAGCTGTTAACGCATTAACCGACGCATAAATAGGTGGTAAAAACACAGGTAATTCTGCATCAATTTTAACCCCAAATAAAATAGCCACAACCACTGGAATAGCCACAGAAAGCACAACAATAAGTTTGTTGTATTTTTTATCGTCTAGAGTATTATTTTCCTTATTCATTCAGTAATTTTTTAATATCTGTCTTTAATGCACTAATTTCTTCTTTTACGCCATCCTCATCCACTTTTTCAGATTCCGATACAATACCTCTATAATAGATAATTGGGTTTCCGTAATCGTCTGTTCTAGATCTAATAAAACCATTTTTATCAATTAACGCGAAGTTTCCAGAATGCTCAAAGCCTCCTGCCACATCTTCTGCTTCCGCAGCGTACAAGTTAAAACCTTTATTAGCCAAATCATAAATAGCCTTTTTTTCACCAGTCATTAAATGCCAGTTCGGGTTAGTAACACCGTATTTTTCGGCGTAAGTTTTTAGAACCTCTTGCGTATCATGACTTGGATTAATGGTGAATGATGCCACTCCAAAATCTTCAAATCCTTCAAAAGTATTTTGAATTTGAACCAAGTTCTGGCTCATTCTCGGGCATATTGTTGGGCAAGTTGTAAAAAAGAACTCGATAACATACACTTTACCTTCGTAATCTTTGTTGGTAATAGTTTTACCGTTTTGATTAGTAAATGCAAAAGCGGGTACTTTTTTAGCTTCACCATTTATTTCAATAAAAGCTAAATCGGACATTTTAGAAGTCGCTGATTTTTGATCACTTCTTCCTGATTGCCTAGACACATCATTATTAGAAATTCGATCTACAATTTCAGGAATAAAAATAATTCCAAAAACTAAAATCACAAAAGCAATACCGATGTATGAATAGTTATTCTTTTTCTTCATTTTAAAAAATTATTTTGTACTCCCTTTTAAATCGCCTGCACGTCTAATATCCGAATTAAATTCTCCTTTACGTTTTTGTCTATACTCTGTAAATACAATACGTAAATCGTCGCTCATTTTGTTTTTAACTTCCGCAACTTCAATACAATTATACCCATTAAGTCCGTAAATCGGACTATTTTTTTCTAGTTCTTTATCCGTTCTATCGTCTAAACGACCTCGTTGATTTAAGTCTTTATCAATAATAAAAACATCGGCAGTAGATAAATCTGGTTTTAAATCTGTTTTACTTTTCAAACTAAAATAAACACGTTTTATATCTACAGGGTTACCATAAACAAAATGCCAGAACCTTATATCATCATAAGAGTTTATTTCAGCTATAAGTTCCTTTACAGCTTCTTCGGTTCCTTTAGGCATCAATATTACTAACTGAAACTTTTTAAAGCCTTTAAACTTATCGTAAATTAATTCTTTAAGGTTAGATGCCTCAATAGCATTTTTCATTGGGTCTGTACCTAAAAAACCTAAAACAGTAATATGGTCTTTTAAAACCACAGGCTCATCGGTATCCGATGTAAAGGCTTCCAAATCTAAAACCTGCTCTTGTACTATATCTAATGGTTGGTAATTGTGCGTAGAAGGATATAAAATCAATAAAAACGCAACAGGAAGAAAAAACAATATTCCCAATACAGCATAGCGGCCCACTTTTTTTCTATCCATAATTCATTCCGTTTTTGGCTTTATTTAGCACGCTGCAAAAATAAAAAAAGACGGTCTAAAAACCGTCTTTACTTTGTTAATTTATCTTAATAAGATCACTTAAAAAAAAAGATCCCGCCTTTCAGCGGGATTACTTTAAATCTATTATTTAAAAGGCCTAAAAAGCACTGTTTAAATTCTATGTGTCTTATTAAAAATCTCTTTTAATATATCCGTTATCGTATACTCTAAAAACGTAACCACCTTCTTGTAACAAAATAAATACTAGGTATAATATCAAGAAAATAGCCGTCCATACTACAGCACGACGTAAACCAGGAGTTTCATCACGCATGTGCATAAAATCCCAAGTAATGTAATAAGCTTTTACAATTGTTAAGATAATGAATATCCAGTTTAAGGCTTTCATACCAAAAACATATCCCATTAAACTTTCTGGTTTAATAATACCTAATACAACCTCAACAATAGTTATAAAACTAAGTAGCGCTAATACGCCCCAAATTTTTTGAGTATTAGATTTAAACTTAACTAAACCTTTAAATATTTCTAATTTATGTTCGTGTGCCATTTTAAATGCTTTTTATATCTCCTAATTAAAGGAACTGAAAAATATATTTTTTATTAAACTAGGTAGAAGAATGTAAATACAAATACCCAAACTAAATCTACAAAGTGCCAGTATAAACCAACTTTTTCTACCATTTCGTAACTTCTACGTTTTTCGTAAGTACCTAATAACACATTAAAGAAAATAATGATGTTAATAATAATACCCGATAATACGTGGAAACCGTGGAAACCTGTAATAAAGAAAAAGAAATCGGCAAACAACGGAGAACCATATTCGTTAACTTGTAAGTTAGCACCCTCAACATATAACTTACCATTATCTTTTAAAGATTTTAAAGATTCAGCTCTAGTTAACACTGTTTTTTCACCTTCCTCATTTAAAATTTGAGTTCTAATTAAAACATTATCATGAGCTTCTAAACCGCTTACAACCTCATCAATAGTATAAGCTGGTAATGTAGATTCATTAACAAACCACAAACCATTCTTTTTTTCGTGTATCGTTCTATCTTTATGGTTGTTGATAACAGCAAAATCTTTAACAGCAACACGCTTAAACACCTGCTCACCATCTTGTTCTACATATTCACCAAACTGTAAAATATTACCACCTTTAGTTTGTATTGCCCCATATTCTCCTTTAATAAACGTATTCCATTCCCAAGCTTGAGAACCAACGAATATTATACCACCAATAATGGTTAAAAACATGTAAATAGTAACTTTACCTTTGTTTAAATGGTGTCCTGCATCTACCGCTAATACCATCGTTACCGACGACATAATAAGTACAAACGTCATAAACGCTACATAATACATTGGTGCATTTACACCATGTAAAAATGGAAAGTGAGTAAACACTTCATCGGCAATTGGCCAAGCATCAATAAATTTAAATCTAGAAAATCCGTAAGCTGCTAAAAACCCCGAAAATGTTAAAGCATCCGAAACGATGAAAAACCACATCATCATTTTACCGTAACTTGCCTTTAACGGTTCATTCCCGCCATTCCAAGTTTTGCCTTCTGCTACTGCTGTACTCATATATAATTGGTTGTTATTTAAAAGTTGGACAAAAATAATCAATTTATTTATCTAATAAAATATGAAACAATAAAAATTAATATTATCCCATATTCCTGCCTCGAAAACCTTTGGGCGTTCCCCAAGGGTCGGGCTTTCACTACTCAATCTTTTTATTTTTAATGAAAATAAAAAGGATTTCAAACAGGCCGTTCAATCCCTAACGCAACCCTACTTGTAAAATTTCAACTTAACATTCAAGGTTTATTTACATCGACGAACTTACCGCTAAACGCCTTTAAAAATAAGCGATCACGATTAATGAGTAAACAAAAACCTATCTTACAAAGTATAAAAACAAAAATAAATAAACCCAAAGAATATCTATAAAATGCCAGAAGGTTGCGGCCAACTCAAAACCTAACATATTTGTTGCACTATACTTTTGTTTAAAATGATTATAAATTACAACCAACAGACAAATTAACCCAGCCACAACATGTAAAATGTGAACTAAAGCAATTAAATAAATGTACGACATGGTAACATTACTCGTTGGTCCGGTAAAATTATACCCCAAATCTATAATTTGTCTAAAACCAGCAAACTGGTTATAAATAAATACAACACCTAAAACCAAGGTTACCAACAACCACAAACTTGTTACTTTATGTTGGCCGTTTTTAAGCGATTTTTTTGCTAATAAAAAAGTAATACTACTAACCACAATAACTACTGTGCTAATAATAAAAGCGTTTGGCAATCTAAAATCGCTCAACCAATCTGGGCGTGAGCTACTTACAATAAAAGCACTCGTCCACCCCATAAAAGACATGATTAACGAAATAATACCAAACCAAAGCATCATTTTTTTTGCTCTGCCTGTTTTCTCTTCTCTAGTTCCTTGAGTTAAATCCATGATTAACTTATAAATTTATCGATTACATAAACAATTTGCACCAACGTAATATAAGCTACACTAGATAGCATAAGTTGTTTTGCAGATTGCTCTGTCATTTTTTTAAATAATTGAATTGCATAATACAACATGCCCAACCCAAGAATAAATACAATAATTGCCGCAACAATAGAAAGCTGCAAACGCCCAGTAAATCCAAACACCGGAATTATTGAAATTAAAATGGTCCAAATGGTGTACATAATAACTTGTACAGCGGTACCTCTATCTTGTTTCCCTGTAGGTAACATAAAAAAGCCACCACGTTTATAATCTTCAAACAAAAACCAGCCAATAGCCCAAAAATGTGGAAATTGCCAGAAAAACTGCAAAGCAAATAACGTTCCTGGCTCAATACCAAAATCATTAGTAGCTGCTACCCAACCTAACATAAACGGAATAGCTCCCGGAATAGCTCCAACAAAAACAGAAATAGGCGTTTTTGTTTTTAAAGGCGTATAAACACAAGTGTATAGAAATATGGAAATAGCACCAAACATAGCGGTTTGCTTGTTTATGCTATACAAAATAGCAATACCTAAAACAGTAAATATAGTTGCTATAGCAAATGCGGTATTTACAGACATACGCCCTGCAGGAATTGGTCTATTTTTAGTCCTATCCATTAAAGCATCTAAATCTTTTTCTATAATTTGGTTAAAGGCATTAGAAGCGCCTACCATAAAATAACCTCCAAAAGCAAGTAAGGTTAAGGTTTTAAAATCGACTGTATCGACACCAAGCAAATAACCAGCAAGTGAAGAAAACACAACACTTAATGCTAATCGCATTTTTGTAATTTCCTTAAAATCTGAAATTAAACCAGGATTTTCTATAGTTGTTTTCGATCTGCTCAAACTTGTCTGTAATAGTGCATTTTGTATTGCGAGTGCAAAGATACTCTATATTAATAATTTGAGCAATGTTGATTGCATTTTTAATACCTTTATAAATTAAGTAAAACCGTTTATCATGAAATTTTTAAAATTATCCCTCATTATTTTTTTCCTTTTTTTCAATGTTTCTATCAATGCCCAATCGAAATTCGATAAAGTTAACATAAAAACTACAAAATTATCCGATCACATCTACATGCTCGAAGGCAGCGGCGGAAACATTGGTGTTTCAGTCGGGAACGATGGTGTTTTTATAATCGACACACAATTTGCTCCCTTAACACCAAAAATTTTAACTGCAATAAAAAAACTAAGCGATCAACCCGTTAAAATTGTTGCAAACACTCACCATCATGGCGATCATACAGGTGGAAACAAAAACCTCGGAGACTCAGGAGCAACTATTATTGCACACGAAAATGTTAGAAAACGTCTTTTAGAAAAAAGCGCAAAATCGGCAATACCCGTAATTACATTTAACGACAAGTTAAACATACAAATGAACAACGAACAGGTTGCTATTTTTCATGTTGAAAATGCTCATACCGATGGTGATGCTATGTTGTATTTTACAGAAAGTAATGTTTTACATACTGGTGACACTTTTTTTAACGCGCGTTATCCATATATAGATATTAATTCTGGCGGAAGCATAAACGGCTATATAAATGCAGTTAAATCTGGATTAATGGTTGTTGATAATGATACTAAAATTATTCCCGGACACGGAAACCTATCAAACAAAGCGGAATACTTAACGTTTTTGAACATGCTAGAAACAGTTAAAGCCGCTGTTTTAAAAGAAATTGAAAACGGGAAAACCGAAGATCAAGTTTCCGAAAATACATCGCTAACTAAAACATATGACGATTTAGGCTATGGCGACCATTTTATTAACAGCAAAAAAATGAGACGTACCGTTTACCAAAGTTTAAAAAACTAAAGTAAAACTGAATCCAAATTAAAAAGCCTTTTGAAACATTTGTTTCAAAAGGCTTTTTAATTATATTAATTCTTTAAGAATCTATTTACCTCTTACTTTGCACTCCCATTTCCATGCAGAACGCATAGCATCATCTAGAGACAATTCTGTTTTCCAACCTAATTCATTATTTGCTTTATCGGTATCCGCATAAGCTGAAATAATATCACCTTCTCTTCTACCTACAATTTTATAATTTAGTTTTTCACCAGAAACTTTCTCGAAAGATTTTATAACTTCTAATACAGAACTCCCTGTTCCTGTACCTAAATTAAATGTTTCATAACTCGATTTGTTTTTACCTTCCAGTAAACGTTTTAAAGCAATTACATGTGCTTTTGCTAAATCTACAACGTGAATATAATCACGAATACACGTTCCATCTGGTGTTGGATAATCTTCACCAAAAACAGAAAGTTCGTCACGTAAACCAATAGCAGTTTGCGTAATAAACGGCACTAAGTTTTGCGGCACTCCTATTGGCAACTCTCCAATCTCAACAGATTCGTGAGCTCCAACCGGATTAAAGTAACGTAAAGCAATCGCTTTTAAGTTAGGTGATACTTTGCACGTGTCTTTTATAATTTCTTCACCAATTTGCTTCGTGTTCCCATAAGGAGACTCTGCTTGTTTTACCGGTGCGTTTTCTGTTATAGGTAATTCATCTGCTTGTCCGTAAACCGTACAGGATGAACTAAAAATAAATCCTGCAGATGGCAGTTTTCTTAATTCTTTTAAAATGTAAACTAACGTTCCAATATTATTTTCATAATACTTCAATGGTTCATTTACACTTTCTCCAACCGCTTTACTTGCTGCAAAATGTATTACACCTTTTACATCGCTGTGCTTTGCAAAAAAGGCTTCAACTTTATCTTTTTCTTTTAAATCTAATTTTTCAAACACGGGTTTCTTCCCAGTAATGGCAACAATACCATCTAATACTTTTTCTGAAGAGTTTGATAAATCGTCAATAATTACAACTTCGTAACCTTCGTTTTGTAATTCTACAACCGTATGAGACCCGATAAAACCGAGACCTCCTGTTACTAATATCTTATCCATTTATAAATTTTATTATAGTTGATGTTATAAATTCAATTTGATCATCTTCTAACTCGGTATGCATAGGTAAAGAAATAACGTCTTTAACCAATTGGTTGGTAACTCCAAAATCAGCTTCGTTATAACGAGCGTCTGAATATGCTTTTTGTTTATGCAACGGAATAGGATAATACACACCACAAGGAATATCATTCGCTTGTAAATGTTTCACCAAAGCATCACGATCGATACCTTTTACTCGCAAAGTATATTGATGAAAAACATGACAATCACATGTGTCACAAATTTCAGAACAATTATTTGAAACTTTAGGTGTCACAATACTCGCGATACCTTTAAAAGCTTTATTATATTTTCTAGCAGATGCCTGTCTCGATTTATTGTAGTTATCCAAATGTGGCAATTTAGCATTTAAAACTGCTGCCTGAATACTATCTAAACGTGAATTTACACCAACAACATCGTGGTGGTAACGTTCGTACATACCATGGTTTACAATACCACGAATGGTATGCGCCAAAGCATCATCGTTTGTAAAAATAGCACCACCATCTCCATAACACCCTAAGTTTTTAGAAGGAAAGAAAGACGTTGCTCCAACATTACCAATAGTTCCTGCTTTTACTTTTTTACCATTACTATAAGTATAATTGGCTCCAATAGCTTGCGCATTATCTTCAATTACAAATAAATTATGTGCTTCTGCTATTTCCATTACCGCTTCCATATTGGCACATTGTCCAAATAAATGCACAGGCACAATAGCTCTAGTTTTTGGTGTAATAGCATTTTTTAAAGCTTCAATATTAATATTAAAGTCATCTTCGTTTACATCAACCAAAACAGGTGTTAATTGCAGTAAAGCAATTACCTCAACGGTAGCTGCAAAGGTAAAATCTACAGTAATAACCTCATCACCTGGTTTTAAACCTAACCCCATCATGGCTATTTGTAAAGCATCGGTACCATTGGCACACGGAATTACGTGTTTTACTCCTAAATATTGCTCTAAATTACTCTGAAATTTGTGAACTTGTGGTCCGTTTACAAATGCGGTGGTTTCAATAACTTCTTGTATAGAAGGATTAACGACATCTTTAATATCGTTGTACTGACCTTTAAGGTCAACCATTTGAATTTTCTTCATCTAAAATAAATTAAAGTCTTTTTTTCTGAATGAAAGACTCATTTTAATGAACTCCTTTAGTTTGTTTATTTTGATTTAAACAGCTACGAAATTACAAAATTCATAAACGTTAAGCAATGAATTCCTTTTAAAGAATGTATTTTAGCGCCAAAGAAAAAAATTGGCTTTTATTTACAACATACTCATAAAACTTGCAGACGGTGCGCTTAGAGCCATTTCGCCATTTAACTCAAAAATTAAAAGCGGCGTTATTGGAAGACAAAACACGTTTCAAACTTTAAAAACCACACTCCAAAAAACCGACAAAACCCTTTGGTTTCACTGCGCTTCTTTAGGGGAGTATGAGCAAGGCTTGCCTGTTTTTACAAAATTAAGAACGCACTACCATAAGCATAAAATTGTACTTTCGTTTTTTTCGCCATCGGGCTACGAAATCAGGAAAAACTCTCCAATTGCTGACGTGGTAATTTATTTACCAATAGACACAAAAAAAAACGCCAAGACCTTTTTGGATCTTGTAAACCCGGAACTTACCATTTTTGTGAAATATGATATTTGGCCAAACTTTTTAAATGAAGTTAAAAAAAGAAAACTGCGTGCTATTCTTATTTCGGCTGCATTCCGAAAAAATCAATCGTATTTTAAATTCTATGGTAGAAATTTACGAAATGCCTTATTTGCATTCGAGCACATTTTTACACAAAACGAAAGCTCAAAAACCTTATTAGAGTCTATACAATACAATTCGGTTTCAGTATCTGGAGACACGCGTTTTGATAGAGTTACTAGCCAGTTAGAATTAGATAACAACTTAGATTTTATTGAAACTTTTAAAGACTATAAACTTTGTGTTGTTGCGGGAAGTACTTGGCCAGAAGGAGAAAAACTTTTAACCAATTACATTAATTCTCGACCACTAGATTATGTGAAATTTATTATTGCGCCTCACAATATAAAGGCCCCACAAATAAATCAGTTACAGCAAAACTTAAAGGTTAATTCGGTTCTATTTTCAGAAAAAGAAAACAAAAACCTTAAAGCCGCACAGGTATTTATTGTAAATACCATTGGGATCCTTACAAAAATTTACAGTTATGCCGATATTGCTTATGTAGGAGGCGCATTAGGAACTACAGGTTTACATAATACTTTAGAACCTGCTGTGTTTGGAATTCCAATTATAATTGGAAATAATCATGAAAAATTTCCAGAAGCTCAAGCCATGATAAACGCAAAAGGCTTATTTTCAATAGAAAAACAACAGGAATTTAACACAATTCTAGACAAATTGATTGAAGATTCTGATTTTCGCGAACAATCTGGACAAAATAATTCTTCTTTTATCAAAAAAAATAAGGGTGCCGTCATCCAAATCCTCGATTATCTGCGTATATAACGTGAATCTAGTATGAAAATTGCAAATATTAACAGATTTTAACAAATCTGATTTAAAAGATATTAGATTTGTAGAATTAAAATAAAACACTAAAACACAAACAAATGAAAAAATTATTATTAAGTACAGCTTTATTAGTAGCTTTAAGTGCATCTTTCACATCTTGTAGAGATGAGAAAAAAGGAGATTCTATTCAAGACGCAATGGAAAACGCTGCTGATGCAACTGGAAACGCTATTGAGAATGCTGCTGAAGCTACAGGTGAGGCTGTTGATAACGCTGCATCTGCAACTGGAGAGGCTGTTGATAGTGCTGTTGAAGCTACAGGTGATGCTGTAGAAGGTGCTGCAAAAGCAACTGGTGATGCTGTTGACGGAGCTGTTGAGGCTGCTGGAAATGCTGCAAACGCAACTGGTGAAGCGGTAAATGATGCTGCAAAAGCAACTGGTGAAGCTGTTGACAAAACTGTTGATGCTGCTGGTAAAAAATTAGACAAAGCTGCTGACGCTGTAAAAGCTGAAGCTGATAAATTAAAGCACTAATATTTATTATTACTTTAAAATTTCAAAAGCCACTTTTTTAAGGTGGCTTTTTTTATACCCTATTTTTAGGATATTCTTAAATAAAACTCTGCGAATGTTAAAAAGACTTAATATTCCTTACCAAATGTTAATTTTTATATAAACTATTAAGATCAAGAAGCTTTTAATAAAATTTTCCTTTGGTAATATTATTCAATTGATATAGTTTTACAGCCTAGATGAAAAACGCATTTAAGAAATATTTGTTTTTAATAAACATCATTCTGTTAACTGGATTTGCTAATCTATACGCAAACTCAGATATACAGAATACAGCTATTCTTAAAGTTAGTAATACTTCGGTGTACGCCAGCAAATCTTCTAGCGCACACAGTTTTAATCAACTTCAATTTAACAGCTCTAATTCTAACAACGAACGCAAAACGTATTCGGAATATGTAGATGAAGAAAATTTTGAAGAAGATGATGAAGAGAAACTAAACGTAGATTTTAAACCATTTAATTTTAGTTGCCCAATAGCATCTATTTTTTATGCGCAACTACTTGATGGTTTAACCTGCGAACTAAAAGAAAACACCCAACGCTATATTTACAACTATAGCAAATCTTCAATACCGCTTCACGCTAAATTTCAGGTTTTTATAATTTGATTTTGTTTTAAAACAATCCAAAACTTAATGGATTGTCAATTACTTACACATTAGTATTTCAATTAAAACACTGAGATAATGCATCTACAAATGATGCTTTTGTCTTAACAAATCATTTTATCTAACCACTTATTTAAAGACGTATAACCATGAAGAAAACCTTCATTTACATTGGTGCGCTTGTATTTCTATTTAATACAAGCTGTGAAAAAAAACACGAAAAGAAAGCCGAAGAAGTTAAATTTCTAGTAACAAACCCTATAAAAAAAGACACCTCAATCACAAAAGATTATATAAGTCAAATACACGCCTATCAACATATTGAAGTAAGAGCGCTCGAAAAAGGCTATTTAAAACAAATTTTTGTAGATGAAGGTCAACACGTAAAGAAAGGACAGCACATGTTCCAAATTTCACCAAACGTGTACAAAGCAGAGTTACAAAAAGCAACTGCAGAAGAACACACTGCAGAAATAGAATTAAGCAACACACAACTGTTAGCAGATAGCAACGTGGTTTCTAGCAAAGAATTAGCCTTAGCAAAAGCCAATGTTGAAAAAGCTAAAGCTGAAGTTTCTCTTGCTAGAACCCATTTAGGTTTTACAGACATTAGGGCGCCTTTCGATGGTATTATGGATCATCTTGAAGCACGACAAGGAAGTTTATTAGACGAAGGCGAACTACTAACAACCTTATCAGACAACAGTAAAATGTGGGTTTATTTTAACGTACCCGAAGCCGAATACCTAGACTATATTATTAGTAAAGATAAAGATGTAAAAAAAGAAGTTGGTTTATTACTCGCAAACAACAAACCTTTTAACCAGACCGGAATAGTAGAAACTATAGAAGGTGAATTCAATAGCGAAACTGGTAACATTGCTTTTAGAGCAACCTTCCCGAACCCTGATGGCATTTTACGTCATGGCGAAACCGGAAGTGTTTTAATGAAAGTTCCTTTTAAAGACGCTATCATTATTCCGCAAAAAGCAACTTTTGAGATTTTAGATAAAAAATATGTTTTTGTAATCGACAAAAACAATGTGGTTAAACAGCGAGAGATTACAGTAGAAGCCGAGCTACCTCACTTATTTGTGGTACAAACAGGATTATCCGTTAACGATAAAATTTTACTAGAAGGCATTAGAATCGTTAAAGACCAAGAAAAAATTGCCACGACGTTTATTCAACCTAACGAGGTATTAGCAAACTTAGAAATGTATGCAGAGTAATCACTTCTACTAAATCTCAAAAAAATCATGTTTAAAAAATTTATACAAAGACCCGTTTTGGCCATCGTCATTTCGGTCATTATAGTATTTACAGGCTTGCTTGCTATTAAGCAATTACCCATTTCGCAATTTCCGCAAATTGCACCAACCACTGTTAATATTTTTATCGCCTATCCTGGTTCTAGTGCCGATGTATTGGTAAATTCAACATTAATACCACTAGAAACCGCTATTAATGGCGTGCAAGATATGCGCTACATAGCATCTGATGCTACCAGTGCAGGAGAAGGTACTTTACGTGTTATTTTCGAACCCGGAACCGACCCCAACGAGGCTGTAGTTCGCGTAAAAACAAGAGTCGATCAGGTTATGCCGTTGTTACCAGAATTGGTACAGCGAGAAGGCGTAGTTATTACGCCTGTGCAACCAAGTATGCTGATGTATGTAAATCTTTTTAGTAAGAAGAAAGACAACGACGAAAAATTCTTATTCAACTACGCTTACACTAAAGTAATACCAGAAATTCAACGTATTGATGGCATAGCAAGTGCTAAAATTTTAGGAAGTAGAAAATACGCTATGCGTGTTTGGTTAAAACCCGACCGTATGCGTGCCTATAATATTTCGGCCGAAGAAGTTCTAGAAGCCATGGAAGACCAAAGTATTTTGGCTAGACCGGGTAGAATTGGTAGAAGCTCAGGCAAAACAGCACAATCTTTAGAATATGTACTAACCTACGAAAACCGCTATAACGAGCCGGATCAATACAAAGAGATTATAATTCGAGCGAATGAAGAAGGTGAAATCATTAAACTATCAGATATTGCCGATGTTAATCTTGGTAGTGAATTTTTCGATATTTATTCAAATTTAGACGGACAACCATCGGCCTCCATTGTATTAAAACAAACTTTTGGAAGTAATGGTAGCGACGTTATTACTTCTGTTAAAGAAAAATTAGACGAGTTAAAAAAAGACTTACCACCGGGTATGGATTTTCAAATTAGTTATGATGTCTCTAACTTCTTAGACGCTTCCATCGAGCAAGTTATCCACACACTACGCGATGCCTTTATTCTTGTAGCTATTGTGGTTTTCTTATTCTTAGGAGATTGGCGTTCTACCTTAATTCCTATTATCGCCGTTCCCGTATCATTAATTGGTGCCTTTTTCGTTATGCAACTTTTCGGGCTATCCATTAACTTAATTACACTTTTCGCTTTAGTACTCGCCATTGGTATTGTGGTCGATAATGCTATTGTAGTCGTCGAGGCCGTACACGTTAAAATGGAAGAAGAACATCTTTCACCTTACAAAGCATCATCTGCTGTACTAAGTGAAATTGGAGGCGCTATTATCGCAATTACATTAGTTATGGTTTCGGTATTTATACCAACATCATTTATGTCAGGTCCTGTTGGGGTTTTCTACCGTCAATTCTCTATTACCATGGCAGGATCAATTGTTATTTCAGCTATTGTAGCCTTAACACTTACACCCGTACTTTGTGCCATGCTATTAAAAAATAATCACGGTAAAGCAAAAAAGAAATCCATAATAGATAAGTTTATTGCTTGGTTCAATAAAGGCTTCGAACGTCTTACCGGTCGCTATGTTAATTTATTAAATAAAATTGCGGCACGACGCATTATTACTTTTGGAATGCTAATCGCTTTTTGCGCGGGTATCTATTTTACAAATGAAGTGTTACCAGCCGGGTTCATACCAAATGAAGATCAAGGGATGATTTACGCCATCATTCAAACACCTCCAGGAGCGACTTTAGAACGTACGAATGAAGTTGCAAAAAAACTTCAGAAAATTTGTGAAGAAACCGAAGGTGTAGAATCTGTTTCCTCTTTAGCAGGTTACGAAATTATGACGGAAGGTCGTGGCTCTAATGCAGGAACATGTTTAATTAACTTAAAACCATGGTCCAATCGTGAACACACCGTACACGAAATCATGGAAGAATTAGAAGAAGAAACTCGCGACTTAGGAGCCGTAATTGAATACTTCGAGCCACCAGCCGTGCCAGGCTTTGGATCTTCGGGAGGTTTTGCTATGCGTTTATTAGATAAAACAAACTCTACAGATTATCATCATTTCGAAAAAATCAACAATGAGTTTATGGCAGCCCTATCCAAGCGACCAGAATTAACGGGTTTATTTACCTTTTTCTCTGCAAACTATCCGCAGTATAAATTGAAAATTGACAACAAAAAAGCGATGCAAAAAGGAGTTACCATTGGTAAAGCCATGGAGAACCTCAACATTCTAATCGGTAGTACTTACGAGCAAGGTTTTATCCGTTTTGGTCGTTTCTTTAAAGTTTACACACAAGCCGCCCCTGAATATCGCGGATTACCTTCAGATCTTCAAAAACTTTACGTGAAGAACGAATCTGGCGAAATGGTTCCATATTCTGCATTTATGACTATGGAAAAAGCTTTAGGCCCCAATGAAATTACCCGTTACAATCTTTACAATTCCGCAGCCATTCGCGGCTTGCCTGCACCAGGCTACACCAGTGGCGACGCCATTAAAGCAATTAAAGAAGTAGCTAAAGAACAATTACCAAGAGGTTACGATATTGGCTGGGAAGGCTTAACTTTCGATGAAGCAAGCCGTGGTAACGAATCCATCTATATTTTCGCAATTGTTTTAATTTTTGTGTACTTCGTGCTTGCCGCTCAATACGAAAGTTTCTTACTTCCGTTTGCGGTAATCTTATCGCTTCCTGTTGGGGTTTTTGGTTCGTTTATTCTACTAAAAGGTATGGGTTTAGCCAATGATGTGTATGCTCAAATTGGAGTTATTATGCTAGTTGGGTTACTCGGTAAAAACGCCGTATTAATCGTAGAATTCGCAGTACAAAAACGCAAACAAGGCGCTACCATATTAGAAGCCGCTATCGAAGGGTCGAGAGCTAGGTTCCGTCCTATTTTAATGACCTCTTTTGCTTTTATCGCTGGTTTAGTGCCGTTGGTTCTGGCTTCTGGAGCAGGTGCTATCGGAAACAGAACCATTGGTGGATCTGCAATGGGAGGTATGTTTATAGGTACTGTATTTGGAGTAATCATTATACCTGGTTTATATTATGTCTTCGCAAAATTAGCAGACGGTAGAAGTCTTATTAAAGATGAAGCCTCAACTTCTGTAACAGATGAATTAATGCATTTAAGCGAAAGCAAAAACCAAAGTGAAGTAAATGCTACTAAAATTAGCAAGATTACTAAATTATTGAAAAAACTCACTAAAAAAAATAATGATGAAGTATAACATAAAAAATAGACTAAAACACCTCCCAACTATGTTGGTTGGTGTTTTTATTATGGCTTTTGCGTTTTCTTGTGTACCAACAAAAAGCATAAGAGAAGCTAACATGTCTACCCCCGAAGGTTATCAAAACCAATCGTTAGACACTATAAATACAGCAAGCATAAATTGGAAAAACTATTTTACAGACCCCAATTTAACAGCTTTAATAGATACAGCATTAGCCAATAACCAAGAGCTTAACATGATGTTACAGCAAATAAATATGGCTAAAAGCGAAATTAAAGCTCGTAAAGGTGAATACTTACCATTTGTAAATGCTTACGCTGGAGCGGAAGTAGAAAAAGTTGGCGAATTTACTCGAAACGGCGCTGTTGAAAAAAACTTAAAAGTGCATGAAGAAGATGCTTTTCCTGAACCTTTACAAGATTATTCTATTGGACTTTCCGCTTCATGGGAACTCGATATTTGGAAGAAACTTAGAAACAGCAAAAAGGCCGCTGTTTTAGAATATTTATCATCTGTGGAAGGAAAAAACTTTATGATAACAAATCTTGTTGCAGAAATTGCCAATTCATATTACGAACTTATGGCTTTAGACAATCAACTAGATATTATTAACCAAAATTTAGAGCTACAACAAAACGCTTTAAGTATGGTGAAAATTCAAAAAGAGGCAGCTAGAGCAACTGAGTTGGCTGTACGCCGATTTGAAGCTGAAGTTTTAAAAAACCAAAGTAGCAAATTCGATATTCAGCAAAACATTGTAGAAGTTGAAAATGGAATCAACTTTTTAGTTGGGCGCTATCCACAACATGTTGATCGTAGTTCTAAAAACTTCATTAATAAAAATATCGGAATTATAAACGCGGGTATTCCATCGCAGTTATTACAAAACAGAACAGATATCCGAAAAGCCGAATTAGAACTTTCTGCATTAAAGCTAAACACAAAAGTTGCTAAAGCCAATTTCTATCCTTCTGTTGGTATTTCTGCTGGTGTAGGCTTACAAGCTTTTAAACCAAAGTTTTTAACAAACACACCAGAATCTTTAGTTTATTCTTTAGTTGGTGATGTGGTTGGGCCGTTAATTAATAGAAATGCTATTAAAGCTGAATATGCCAATGCCAATGCAAAACAACTGCAAGCTGTTTACGAATATGAAAAAACGATTCTGAATGCTTATGTTGAAGTATCTAATGCCCTTTCGAACATAGATAATCTAAATAAAAGTTATGCTTTGAGAGACCAACAAGTAAAGGCTTTAAATGAATCTATTGATATCGCGATGAAACTTTTTAAATCTGCTAGAGCAGAATACACCGAAGTACTATTAACACAACGAGAGGCTCTAGATTCTCAAATAGAAATAATAGAAACAAAAAAAGAACAACTATTCGCCCATGTAAATATCTATAAAGCATTAGGTGGAGGTTGGAAATAATACTTAAATAGATTAATAGCAGATCTTTTTAGTTAAAAAAAGCCGTTTTACAGATGTAAAACGGCTTTTAGTTTTTAAAGATTATGCCCTAAATAAAAAAGCATTCCGATTTTCTTAAAAGAAAAAAGGAAAGCTTCTCATTGGATTACCAAATTAAATTTGGCAAACTACTTCCCCGAATAAATTCGGGAACAACACAACTTCTTATTGCACAAAAAAAGCCCTAATTTCTCAGAGCTTCTTTGTTTGCAATTTTAGCGGTCTGGACGGGACTCGAACCCGCGACCTTCGCCGTGACAGGGCGACATTCTAACCAGCTGAACTACCAGACCGTTGCATTATTGCGAGTGCGAATATACACTATTATTATAATCTAACCAATTTTAATTTTACAATTAAAACAAAAAAGCATCCCAATCTTCTTCACAGAAAAAAGGAAAGCTTCTCATTGGATTACCAAATTGAATTTGGCAAACTACTTCCCCGAATAAATTCGGGAACAACACAACTTCTTATTGCCAAAAAAAGCCCTAATTTCTCAGAGCTTCTTTGTTTGCAATTTTAGCGGTCTGGACGGGACTCGAACCCGCGACCTTCGCCGTGACAGGGCGACATTCTAACCAGCTGAACTACCAGACCGTTGCGTTATTGCGAGTGCAAAGATACACGCTTTTTTAAATCACACAAACTTTTTTTATTATTTTTTTTGAAAAATTTTTAATCAAACAAACCGCTGTCGTTCTACCATGTACGTTGTCAGGATGTTATTAAAATTTTTATTTATATCCGCTTCAACGTATTTTATTTTGTATTGTGCGCATTTCAACTTCAAATTAGAAAAATAGTTATTTACCGTTTTACTATAGTTTTCTTTTATGGAATCGGCATACAGGTTAATATGCTCGCCAGTTTCAACATCAATAAAACGTTTTGGTCTATTATCGAAATCAAAATTCAATTCTTTTTCCTTATCGAAAACATGAAACAAAACTACCTCATGTTTATTGTATTTTAAATGACGTAATGCTTCAAAAAGCTTTACCTCATCTTCCGAAGTTTGAAACATATCGGTAAACAAGAATATTAAGGAGCGTCTATGAATGTTTTCTGCTATTTCGTGCAAGTACTTGTAAGTTTCCGTTTGCTTCATTAGCGGCTTCGAGAGTACCGCATTACTTAACTCATGTAAAAGCATTTGATGGTGGCGCTCACTTCCTTTTTCCGAAGCATAAAAATCGTAAGCATCGCTGTATATACTTAAGCCTACAGCATCACGTTGTTTTTTTAGCATATGCATTAGAGCTGCAGATGCTAAGGCAGAGAATCCAACTTTATTTAATTCAGTAATAGAAAAATTATTTAACTCCGGATAATGCATAGAACTACTGTTATCCAAAATAATGTGGCAGCGTAAATTAGTTTCATCATCATATCGCTTGGTGTACAGCTTTTCCGTTTTGGCAAATAACTTCCAATCAATATGCCTTGTGCTTTCTCCTGGATTATAAATTTTATGCTCTGCAAACTCTGCCGAAAATCCATGAAACGGACTTTTATGCATACCAGCAATAAACCCCTCGACTACCTGCTTTGCAAGTAATCCAAGATTTTTAAAACCCTCAGCTTTATTTAGTTCGTTTTGCAAATTCATATCACAACAGTTAATTACACTTTACTTGTTAAACAAAAAAAACAGACCTAATTGTGAAGTTTAACTCAACAAGCCAGTCTGTTTAATAGTTCTAAAAAATTGTTTTTTTATTTAGCAACCTGATCTACAATACCGTAAGCCACAGACTCATCTGCACCCATCCAATGGTCACGATTAAAATCTTTCATTACCTTTTCAAATGTTTGCCCACAATTGTCTGCTAAAATTTGAGCACTTAATTCTTTAGTAATTACAATTTCTTTAGCCGTAATTTCGATATCACTAGCTTGTCCACGAGCACCACCACTTGGTTGGTGTATCATAACACGAGCGTGAGGTTGGATAAAACGTTTTCCTTTTTGCCCTGCCGACAAAATTAACGACCCCATAGATGCTGCAAAACCAGTACAAACTGTAGAAACTTCACTTTTTAAAGACTTAATACAATCGTAAATAGCAAAACCAGAAGTTACATAACCACCTGGACTATTAATATAAAGTGTAATATCTTCAGTACCTAAAGCATCTAAATACATCAATCTATCTACAACATGCTTAGCAGAATCATCGTCAACCTGGCCCCATAAAAACACTTTACGTTGCTCTATAAAATTACTATCTATTGCGTCTTGAATTTTTTTATGTCCACTCATCTTTTTAATATCTTTTAATTTTCATCTAAAATAAAAAAAGGTTCACCATTACGGCAAACCTTTTCAATTTTTCTTTTAGTATATGTTATAAAAGCGCATCAATCGCTTCTGCGTAAGTCGCTTTAGGCGCTACACCTACTTGACGACCAACAACCTCACCGTTTTGAAAAACCAAAACTGTAGGAATGTTACGTACTCCGTATTTTGCAGCAAATTCTTGATTTGCATCTACGTCTACTTTACCAACAACGGCCTTTCCTTCGTACTCACTGCTAATTTCTTCAATAACTGGTCCAACCATTCTACATGGTCCACACCAAGCTGCCCAAAAATCAACTAATACCGGTTTATCACTTTTTAAAACCGTTTCCTCAAACGTTGCATCCGTAATTTCTAATGCCATAATATTTATATTTTTAATGTTCTTAATTCATTTTAATAACACAAATTTAGTCAAAAAATTCTCGAATCCTTACAAAGCCATCATTTGTTTTACCTATAACGGCATTGAGTAGAGCTATTTAATGATATATTTTGGCACTACCGCAAGGGTCGCGCTTTCACTACTCGCTCCCTCTTATCGTCAGAGAGCTTAAACACGCCGTTCAATCCCTAGCGCTATTTAGAATGGGTTTTAGGGTTTTGGATTTTGATTAAATCCTCTAAACTAATTCAACTTATACTTAACCTGTTGTACCTCTAATTCTGTTATAAGCTCTTGGCAAACTTTCACCTTTTGCTTTCTACTAATCATAGGTAACTTAATTTTTTCTTTCATATCATAAACTAAAAAATTAAGCGCTTGACTTCCTGGATGCTCATTCAGCAACTCCTTTAAAGCTATAATTTTTTGTTCTGTTAAATCTCTAACATCTAATTGAATAGATAATTTTTTGGCATAATTTTCCATAACATCGTGTAATAGCTGAAAACTATTAAACTGTAATCGTGGATCACTTTTCTTACCTGTATCTTTATTAGTCCAACCTTCTCGAACAAAGGTTTTCACAAACACGAAACTATTAATCATAAAAAAGTGTCGAAACTTTAAGTACTCTTCACCAAAAACTCTAAATTCAAAACTATCGGTATAATCTTCAATTGTAAACATTGCCCAACCTTTACCTTGCTTGCTTACACGATGTTGCACATCGGTAACCACACCACCAAAAACAATTTCTCGGTTTACGTAAAGATTTAAATCATTAAACATACTAATAGTTCCATTACAGAATGTTTTCATCTCTGTTTTAAAGTCGTCCAACGGATGTCCTGAAATATAAACCCCAACCACTTCGCGCTCCTTACTCAGCTTTTCCATAGTTCCCCACTCTTCACAAGGTGGAACTTCGGGTTCTGGTATTTGCACATCACTAGCTTCACCAAATAAACTTACTTGTGCAGAATTCTCATTTTCTTTATGTTTTTGTGCGTATTTAATTGCCTTTTCTAAAAAAGTAATACCATCGCCATCATCATGAAAATATTGAGCTCGATGTGTATCGGCTAAACCATCAAAACCACCAGCTAAAGCTAAATTCTCGAAAGCTCTTTTATTTGCAGCCCGTAAATCTATTCGTTTTGCTAAATCGAAAATAGACTTATATGGACCATCTTTTTCTCTATGCTCCACAATAGTCATTACAGCACCATGCCCCACTCCTTTTATAGCTCCCATTCCAAAACGAACGGCGTAATCTTTATTAACAGAAAACTTATAAAACGACTCATTAACATCAGGACCAAGAACATCTAGCTTCATACGCTTACATTCTTCCATAAAAAATGTAACCTGTTTGATATCGTTCATGTTGTTCGATAAAACAGCCGCCATATATTCGGCAGGGTAATGCGCTTTTAAGTAAGCTGTTTGGTAAGCGATCCATGCATAACATGTCGAGTGCGATTTATTAAAGGCATAACTCGCAAAGGCTTCCCAATCTTTCCAAACTTTCTCTAGAATTTTAGCATCGTGTCCATTGGCACTGGCTTGCTCAATAAACTTAGGTTTCATTTTATCAAGAACGGCAATTTGCTTTTTACCCATTGCCTTACGCAAGACATCGGCTTCACCTTTGGTAAACCCAGCCAAACTTTGTGAGAGTAGCATTACTTGCTCTTGGTAAACGG
Source organism: Algibacter lectus (assembly GCF_004368925.1). Taxonomy (NCBI): domain Bacteria; kingdom Pseudomonadati; phylum Bacteroidota; class Flavobacteriia; order Flavobacteriales; family Flavobacteriaceae; genus Algibacter; species Algibacter lectus. The sequence continues at coordinate 71,940 of NZ_SORL01000012.1, read as the reverse complement.
TAATACCATAAGTTTCCTTTAAATACTCTTCCATTGCTGGTAAATCGTACTCAATATCTTCATCACCATGCTTTCTACGAACGAAACTAGGAATATATTCCATTGGCCCCGGACGATACAAGGCATTCATGGCAATTAAATCTTCAAAAACAGTAGGCTTTAAATCACGTAAGTGTTTCTGCATACCAGGCGATTCATACTGAAACACCCCAACCGTTTCTCCACGTTGGAATAACGCATAAGTTTCTTCATCATCTAAAGGAAACGTTTCGGGATCCAAAAGAATGTCATGTTTCGCTTTTACAATTTTAACCGTATCTTTAATCAGGGTTAATGTTTTTAACCCCAAGAAATCCATTTTTAGTAATCCAGCATCTTCCACCACCGAGTTATCAAACTGGGTAACATATAAATCGGAATCTTTCGCCAATGAAACCGGCACGAATTTGGTAATATCATCGGGTGTAATAATAACACCACAGGCATGAATACCCGTATTTCTTACCGAACCTTCTAGCGTTCGAGCTAGATTTAAAGTTTCGGCTTGCAAATCACTACCGTCTGCAATATTTAAAAGCTCATTAACTTTCTCTAAATCTTCTGCTCTAAATTTTTGTCCGAGTTCCTTTTCCGAAAGACCAAAAATCTTTCCGAGTTTAGACATATTCGGGATTAACTTCGCAATTCTATCGGCATCAAATAATGGCAAATCTAATACACGTGCGGTATCTCTAATAGATGATTTCGCCGCCATGGTACCGTATGTAATAATTTGTGCCACTTGGTTGGAACCATATTTCTCGATTACATAATCCATAACACGACTTCGACCTTCATCATCAAAATCGATATCAATATCGGGCATACTTACACGATCGGGATTTAGGAAACGCTCAAAAAGTAAATCATACTTCAGCGGGTCAATATTTGTAATCCATAAACAATATGCAGCAACCGATCCTGCTGCAGAACCACGACCAGGACCAACCGAAACATCCATGTTCCGCGCTTCTCGAATAAAATCTTCTACAATAAGGAAATACCCAGGGTATCCTGTTTTTTCAATTACACCTAACTCGAAATCGAGGCGTTCTATAACAACCTCCGAAAGCTCTTCTCCGTAACGTTTTTTAGCACCTTCATAAACTAAATGACGTAAAAATGCATTTTCACCACGCTTGCCTCCATCCACTTGATCCTCCTCATGAACAAATTGCTCAGGAATATCGAAGGCAGGCAATAATACATCTCGAGCTAATTGATAAGCCTCAACTTTATCAACAACTTCCTGCACGTTAGAAATGGCCTCTGGAACATCTTTAAAAAGCTCCTTCATTTGGTCGGGAGATTTAAAATAATACTCCTTGTTTGGCATACCATAACGGTATCCACGACCACGACCTATTGGTGTTGCTTGTTTTTCGCCATCTTTTACACACAATAAAATATCGTGAGCATTAGAATCTTCTTTCTTTCTGTAATACGTATTATTAGAAGCTATTAATTTAACATCATGCTTTCTTGCTAAAGAAATTAATGTTGGATTTACACGATCTTCATCTTCTTGATTATGACGCATAATTTCCACATATAGATCGTCTCCAAACTGTTCTTTCCACCAAAGCAATGCTTCTTCGGCTTGATTTTCACCAATATTCAGAATTTTACTTGGCACTTCACCATATAAATTTCCTGTTAAAACAATTAAATCTTCTTTATATTCTTCAATTAACTTCTTATCAATTCTTGGTATATAATAGAACCCATTTACAAAGGCATGCGATGATAATTTTGCTAGATTATGATACCCATTTTTATTTTTGGCGATTATCACAATTTGATAACCGTTATCTTTCCTCGACTTATCTAAATGGTTTTCACACACAAAAAACTCGCACCCAATAATAGGCTTCATTTCTTTTGCAGTAACTGTCGCTCCAGTAATTTCGGCCTCCTTCTTTTTAGACTTTACACCCGCGTTATGTTTATTTACCGCATTCACAAAGTGAAAAGCCCCCATCATGTTAGCATGATCGGTAAGTGCTACAGCCTCCATATTATATTCCGCTGCTGCGGAAACAATATCGGCAACACCCATTGTAGATTGCAATACCGAAAACTGCGAGTGATTATGTAGATGAACAAAATCGACATCGGCTAAAGCTGAAACGTTTTGCTTAATATCTTCGGAAGATAAACCACTACTTTCACTTTTCTTTATACGCGCAAGAATCTTGGCACTTTCACGCTTTAGGTTTATGTGTTTTAAACCAATAAGATCAATGGTAGCCGGATTTGCCTCATTAAAACTCTGAAAATACTCAGGCTCAACATCCAATTGCTCTTTGGTATACTGTCCCAAACGAACCAACTCGAAAAAACAACGTGTAGTTGCTTCCACATCGGCCGTGGCATTATGCGCTTCAGAAAAACCTACACCAAATAAATGCTCGTGTAATTCTGATAATGTTGGCAATTTAAACTTACCATAACGCCCACCAGGAATCTCGCACAACTTAGCTGTATGTTCGGTACAAGTATCTAAAACAGGAAGTTCTTGCAACGGGTTTTCCACATCACCCCGTACAAACTCCGCACCCATAATATTTAAATCGAACTTTACATTTTGCCCAACAACAAACTTAGTTTTACCTAATGCTTCATTAAATTTCTCTAAAACTTCGGCTAACGGAATACCTTGCTCTTCTGCTAATTCCGTAGAAATACCGTGAATTTTTTCAGCATCATAAGGAATATTAAAGCCTTCGGGCTTCACCAAATAATCTTGATGCTCAATACAGTTTCCCATATCATCATGCAGTTGCCAAGCAATTTGAATACACCTTGGCCAGTTGTCTGTATCTGTTATCGGTGCGTCCCAACGCTTTGGTAATCCGGTAGTTTCTGTATCGAAAATTAAGTACATGCCGTATTTTAGTCTTTTGAAATTAAGCTATTTAACCTTTAAAACCTTCTTTGTTTTTACAACGAAAATTTGAGTAGAAAAAGTTTATAAAAATACAGAGAATTTTTTCTTTTTTGGCTTGATACCCTAAAGAGTTTTAAACAAATTGGTATCTCGCCATAAATTGCACTTATAGAATACAATACCTATTAGCTTACAAGTTTCATTTCAAATTTGCGCGAAGCTATAGCAATTTCGATGGCGTTTTTTTGATTTACTAACAACGTTATAATGCGTGTTGGTAAAATTCTATCCTTAAGCACATCGTTATATTTAGCTAAATTAGCAACATCTCTTTTTACCGCTTCTTGCAAAATCAAATCCACATTATTTGATGCAAACATAGCTTTTAAACTCATAGAAATTTTATGCAAATCGCCCATTAAGCTTCCTGAAGTTTTTGGCTCTTTACCATAACGTAGAATTTCTTTTTTTATATCTTGAGCAAACAACCTACGCTCTACCGATTTTCTAACAAAAAACTCTATTAACGTTCTATTTTCTACATTTTCAGCAGCACTAAGATAGCTTTTCTCGGCATCGTAATTTTTAACTAATAATTTATTTAACTGTTTCGATATTTTTTCTGAATAATCCATAATCATGTTTCATTTAAAAATTCAACAACTAATTTAAAGATGCTTATTATATAGCATCACATACACGAATATAATCTCGTAAACACCTTTTGTAAAACCATTTAACAGTATTTTAAATTACTTTATGATTGATTAACAAAACACAAGTTATTTTATCATAAATTAGCATAATTAAGTTCAGAAAAACAGATCAACTGCACATGAAAAAAATATTTTTATTACTCACATCTTTATCCTTTTTTAGCTTCTACGCGCAAAATACGCCACTTTATGTGGGCACCTTTACCGACATGGAAAGTGAAGGTATTTATCAACTTCAATTTAACACCCAAACAGGAGAACTTACAAATAAAACCTTAGTCGTTAAGGCATCTAGCCCTGCGTTTTTATCATATTCTGCAGATAGAAAATATATTTACAGCGTAAACAGAGCTGCTACTAAGACTGAAGACGATTATGTTTCGGCTTATAAAATTCTAGACAACGGCACGCTCTCTATCATAAACACTGCCAAAGCTCATGGTGCTGCCGCTTGCCACATTTCTATCGATAAAAAAGGAGAAAAAGCTGTGGTTTCAAATTACACAGGCGGCACGGTTTCTTTATTCGACATCAATAAAGATGGAAGTTTAAATGAAGCCTCACAAGTTTTCGACCAAAATTCTCCTTCTGAAAAATCGCATGCCCATTCTGCGCAATTCTATAAAAAAGATTTGTTTGTTGCCGATTTAGGTCGCAACGCCGTATACCAATACCAATTAAAGAAAGGCGAGTATCAATTAAAATCTCCTGCCATTATAAAAATGGAAGGTAATCCTGGACCTCGACACTTTTCTATTAGTAAAAACGGAAAGTATATCTATATAATAAATGAATACGGAAGTTCCATAACGACAGTGAAACGAACAAAAAATGAGTTCAAACAAATAGATTACGATTCTACTGTAGACGAAAACTATAACGGAAAAAATTCTTGCGCAGACATTCATTTATCTAAAGACGAGCGTTTTTTATACGGGTCTAACCGTGGCGAAAACTCCATTGCCGTTTTTAAAAGGAATACAAAAACAGGAACCATTGATAAAATTCAAAATATTAGCGTGCATGGCGATTGGCCAAGAAACTTCACCTTAGACCCTACTGGCAAGTTTGTACTTGTAGCCAATAGAAGAAGTAATAATATCGCTATTTTTAGCATAGACTCAAACAACGGAAAGCTCACATTATTAAAAGATTACGCAGTACCAACACCGGTTTGTTTACTATTCTAGTAAAAGAATATATTTGAGAATTATTTCAAAAGAAATAATAAGCTGATAATTAAATTTTTATAGTATCTTTGCGCCCTTATTAATAACCGAGGTCGCGAACCTCAAATAATTAATTATTATGGCAGTAAAAATTAGATTACAAAGACACGGTAAAAAAGGAAAACCTTTTTACTGGATCGTTGCAGCCGATGCAAGATCAAAAAGAGATGGTAAATACTTAGAGAAATTAGGTATCTACAATCCAAACACAAACCCAGCAACTGTTGAATTAAACGTTGATGGTGCTGTAACATGGTTACAAAACGGTGCACAACCAACCGATACGGCTAAAACTTTATTGTCTTACAAAGGCGCTTTACTTAAAAATCACCTTGCAGGTGGTGTTAGAAAAGGTGCTTTAACTGAAGAGCAAGCAGAAGCAAAATTTGCAGCTTGGTTAGAAGAAAAAACAGGAAAAGTTCAAGCGAAAGCTGATGGTTTATCTGAAATTGAAGCAAAAGCGAAAGCTGATGCATTAGCAGCAGAAAAAGCGGTTAACGAAGCTAGAATTGCTGCGGCAACTCCTGCTGTTGAAGAGGTAGCTGAAGAAGCTGCTCCTGAAGTTGAAGCAGAAGCATCAAACGAAGAAGAATAAAAAACAAAATTTTTTATACTTTTAAACTCCGATAGCAATATCGGAGTTTTTTATTTTCTAAAATTTAAATTTCAGAAAACAACCCTGTTAGATTACGGGTACTTTTAATTGTAAAATTTAATTACTTTTGACACTCATTTGTTAAATGAGATTTTCGCCTATGCGGAAATAGAAAAAAGCCAACCATCCCATGAAAAAAGAAGATTGTTTTTACTTAGGTAAAATTGTAAAAAAATACAGTTTTAAAGGAGAAGTTTTAGCTAAACTAGATACTGACGAACCTGATATTTACGAAAACTTAGATGCTATATTTTTAGAGCTTCGCAATAACTTGGTACCTTTTTTTATTGAAAGCTCTCAGTTACACAAATCTGAACTACTTCGTATAAAGTTTGAAGATGTAGATGAAGAAGCCGATGCCGATGCCATAATGAAAAGTGGCCTTTACTTACCTCTAGATTTATTACCAAAACTAGAAGGTGATAAGTTTTATTTTCATGAAGTTATAGGTTTTACTGTTGAAGATGTGAATTTTGGAACCGTTGGAATTATTAAAGCTATTAACGATTCTACGGCACAATCACTTTTTGAAATAGACAGAGATGGTATTGAAATTTTAATACCCATGAACGATGAGTTCATCAATAAAGTAGATCGTAAAAACAAAACCATTATAGTAGACACTCCAGAAGGTTTAATTGATTTATACCTAGAAGAATAAACCCTGTATTAAATCTTTTTAAAAAGGAACATTTTTTATGAGCAAGCCATTCAAATTCAAAGAGTTTAGCGTTAATCAAGATCAATGTGCTATGAAAATTGGTACAGATGCTGTTTTACTTGGCGCATGGGCTAGCTTAGATGCAAATCCGTTTGCTATTTTGGATATTGGTGCCGGCACAGGTGTTTTGGGCTTAATGCTAGCACAACGTAGCCATGCTGAAGTTATTGATGCTATAGAAATTGATGATGATGCTTACGAGCAGTGTGTTGATAATTTCGAGCTATCTCCATGGGGCGATCGTTTATTTTGCTACCATGCCTCTTTAGAAGAATTTGCCGAAGAAATCGATGATGAATACGATTTAATAATCTGCAATCCGCCATTTTATGCCGAAGATTATAAAACCGAAAATGAATCGCGCGATTTAGCACGCTTTCAAGATGCTATGCCTTTTCATCATTTATTAGAAAGCGTATCTATTTTACTGGCTCCAGAAGGTAGTTTCAATGTTATTATTCCCTTTAATGAGGAAGAAAAATTTATCAAACTAGCAAATAATTTCCTTTTATTCCCTAATAGAATCTGTCGTATTAAAGGTAATCCTGAGACTGAAGTTAAACGAAGTATGCTAGCGTTTTCCTTCCACGAAAGCGAAACTACTACCACAGAACTTATTATTGAAACCGAAAGACATCAATACACCCAAGATTACATTAATTTAACTAAAGATTTCTACTTAAAGATGTAATCGATTTACTAATTATTCTTTAAATTTGATAGCATAATTTGTTTTATTCTTAAAAAAATAAGTTTTTTAGTAAAGAACCTATAATCACGCTTGCTTTTTATATGTACACCGTGGTTATTAGAATTCTATTTCTACTAGGCTTTATGTTTTGAATAAAACTTAAATCTTAGCTATGAAACCAGATTTATTTGAAGCTCCCGATTATTATAATTTAGACGATTTACTATCCGACGAACACAAATTAGTTCGCGATACAGCTCGTGCTTGGGTAAAACGCGATGTCTCTCCTATTATAGAAGAATATGCTCAAAAAGCAGAGTTTCCTAAACAAATAATTGGTGGCTTAGCAGAAATTGGAGCCTTTGGGCCATACATTCCTTTGGAGTATGGTGGCGCCGGTTTAGACCAAATAAGCTACGGTTTAATTATGCAAGAAATTGAACGCGGCGATTCTGGTGTGCGCTCAACAGCTTCCGTACAATCCTCTTTAGTGATGTACCCAATATGGAAGTATGGTAATGAAGCACAACGTCAAAAATATTTACCGAAACTAGCTAGTGGCGAATGGATTGGTTGTTTTGGTTTAACCGAGCCCGACCATGGCAGTAATCCTTCAGGCATGGTGACTAACTTTAAAGATAAAGGCGATCACTATTTATTAAATGGTGCTAAAATGTGGATTTCGAATGCGCCTTTTGCACAGATTGCAGTTGTTTGGGCTAAGGATGAAAGTGGACGTATTCATGGTTTAATTGTAGAGCGTGGTATGGAAGGTTTTTCTACTCCCGAAACCCATAATAAATGGTCGTTAAGAGCTTCGGCTACTGGTGAATTAATTTTTGATAATGTTAAAATTCCGAAGGAAAACTTATTACCAAACAAATCTGGTTTAGGTGCTCCGCTTGGTTGTTTAGATTCTGCACGTTATGGTATTGCCTGGGGAGCTATTGGAGCCGCTATGGATTGTTATGATACAGCGCTGCGCTATAGTAAGGAACGTATACAGTTTGGAAAACCTATTGGACAATTTCAACTTCAGCAAAAAAAACTAGCCGAAATGATTACAGAAATCACCAAAGCTCAACTTTTAACTTGGCGTTTAGGTGTTTTACGTAATGAAGATAAAGCCACATCTGCACAAATATCTATGGCAAAACGCAACAATGTTGATATGGCTATTACTATTGCTCGCGAGGCTAGACAAATGCTCGGCGGTATGGGAATTACTGGCGAATATTCTATTATGCGGCACTCCATGAATTTGGAAAGTGTTATTACTTATGAAGGTACTCACGATATACATTTATTGATTACCGGTTTCGATATCACAGGTCTAAATGCATTTAAATAACTAATTTTTAAGTGACTACACTTTTTATTTATTTTCAATAAAAAAACGAAATATTTCGAATTACTGACTTTTAGCATGTTTTGTAAATTAATCTAATTGTAAATTTGGATTGAATAATAATCCTATTTTATAAAATTAGGACTAATAACAAGACAAGCATGGAAGAATCTAGAAAAGACGTTGTTCAATTTATCAATCTACAATTATCATCATTAGGACTGCCAACTTACCATGATGAAACTCAGAATTCCGAAAAATTTTGCGATTCTAAATTTGAAGAACTAACAAGTGGTTTAATAAAAACATTACGCGAGCAATCGAGACTTTTAGCCTCGCATCATTCTCCTGTCGATTCTAGAATTCAAAATTTTATAAACAATTATTTTAAAGACATAGCTATTGATAAAACTTATGTATTGCCTAACAATACTTTAATTTTATCAAAAAAAGGACACGCCAGAGAAGTGAGTTTACCTCCTAATGGTAACTCTTTCAAAAGTGATAATGTAACGTCGCATAGAATAAAACAAGGGATTTTAAACAATCCGTTGCATGATAAACGAACAACTAAAGGCACCTTCCATATTGTTGAAGGCCCTCTTCCTGTTCCTTTAGATAAACAAGAAGTTCCGAAGGTTGTTTTTCCTCATTTTTTACATGCGGCATTTAATCCTTCAGATGAATTAAACACCTTGCCCTTTACATCCAATCAAGAAGATAAAGCAAAAACAATGGTCTCCATGTTATTAAGACCCATGGTTTGCCCAGAAGTAAAAGGAATTATTTCTAAAAAATCTTTAGAAGTACGCTTTTTTGCGCCCGGAAGCTTAGTAAGTAATCTAGACTTTGTAGAGTCTATTTTTGGAAATGCCGGCAACCCGAACTTAGCACAAAACGATGCTGGATTAGATACGGAACATTGGACAGGCCACACAGGTTGTATAATTTTAGCCCCTCAATTAAGAACTTTAAAAAAGAAAGATGTAGGGTTACCAAATGTTGATGATGCTACAGACCGTCAAAAAAGAGATGGTATGTGCTGGAAAAATGAAGACGAACTTTACAACGATGGTGGTGCCTTCAAAATTACTTGTAGAGATGATCGTGGGGTTGTTGTTACCATTATAGCAGATAACTATTACGGCTATTCTAAAAAAGAAATAAAAACACAAATAAGCTATTCTGCTAATTTATTTGGTTTAGTAGAAGAAGAACATTCTGGTGGAGCCATTGCCTATCCTCGTGGTGTTATGGGAGATATTGTAGACGGTGTGTCGTTCTCTAAAAAACACGGGGATAAGTTTTCTTTTGAAGATGTTAAAACCCTTTTAGGAGACAGAATTGAAGTGATGCCAGAGTACTATGCTGTAGATAAAAAATATCCGAATATTATTTACATTCCAGAGTCGGCTTACATCAACACAAACACCAATAGCATCACTTGGAAACATAATGGGAAGGAACAAAAACTAAAATTAAATCCAAAGAAAAAATACGTTCACCCAACGGGAAACAAATTCACATTAGAGAAACATCCGGCCATACCACTATGGCGTATAGTTAATACCATGGCAGAAGGGATTTTTTGTCATAAACCATGTACTGTTTCTGGAGGTGGTAAATCTGAAATATCTAAATCTATGCTAAATGCCATTACTTACAGTGCATTCAACATAAGAGATATTGATGAAGATTTTAAAAAAGCAGACGAAATAATAGAATACAATTACGCTAAACGATGGGCAAATTACGATCCTACTTTACCACAATCTCGCTCTTTCTTGAGTAAAGGAAGAACGTTAGGCTCTGCCGTTAAATTATTAACACCATCGGACAAAAACACAGATGAGTACAACGCGTTTGTATCTAATATACCTGTACATATTCGGTCCCTGGTACTATTTGTAAAAAGACTATATCGTCAAGATCATGCTGAACTAAACTGGAAAGATTGTATGTCGGTAGAATTTATTAATGGCAAAAAAGGCACGGGTTTATTATATCACAATACACGTGTAGTTGGTAGTTATGTACGAATTGGTTTTAATGAAAACGGTAACTGGTTATTAAATAAATTAAGGTCCGATTTTTCTGCAAGCATAAAAGTTCAAACTGAAGATGATATATCAGCATCTATCACCTTGCCTCGCGAAAGGTTCAATAATATGAGTCCTAAATTCCAAAACAAGAGTTTAAAAGTTGTGGCAAATTGTGAATCTTATTTATTTCAACGTCCAGACGAAGCCATTGTAAGAGGATATGATAAAAATGCAGAACGTGATATTGTTTCAGACAACACATATTTAACCAATTACGAATTACTCAAAAAGAAAGATGCCATTGAGATATTCGAAGACACTATTAATTTTGATAAATACACACAACCTGTAAAAGATTTAATCACAAGTATTATTGAAAGCCCCAATGACGAAGAATATTTTGTACTACCATCACATACCAGAATTGTAGATGGTGAGCCTACCAAAAACCCAAGATATTTAGAACGAAATATTAATATTGAAGAAACAAGAGAAAGTTATTTAGGTGAAATTGGTGTTCGTTTATTCAGAAAAATAAAATCTACCGATCCTGTAGTTCAAGTTGTAAATGCTGTGTTACCAGGCAGAAGAAACAACCCTGCCGATAAAGCATCAGGTATACGTCCGTTGGCTGTTTATAACCCAATACACTACCAAGAAACTCCAGAATTATTCATGGATTTTATTTGTAGTTTAACAGGTAAATCGCCATCAACAACAGGAGCTGGCTCAGAAGGTGCTTTAACTAAAGGCCCTTTCAATATGTTAACACCAACAACCGATTTAAACAACGCTTTACTATCTCACATATTAACAGGTTATGATGCCTTCAGCACGGCCGCAGGTTATGTAGGTGGTGAAAATAAAGTAGACCACGACATCAGCTTATTAATTCCAGAAATCTGGTCGCGTTTAACTCCGGAAGATAGAGATCCTAAAAAATTAATTGAGCATGGCGCTCTTGAAAAAATTGAAGATTTCGAGTATGATGGTAAAACTATTTTAGCCAGTCGTTTAGGATATCGAATTACTAAAATATTCTCTTTAAGATGTTTAAACCGCCTATTTGATGAGCCTACCGCTGTTTTTAACGAAAAGATGCTAAAACCAGAACTTCAAGGTTTAGAAGATTATGTCGATGGTATTAATAATATAGTTGAAGCTCAAGAAAAAGTAGCACTTCGTTATTTTAAAGACGGAAGTATTAATTCTGCCATACCACCATTAAAAATTCTTTTAAATATTATGGCTTATGGTTCTTATGAAGGTAAACAAATTAATGATCTAGAATTACGAAAATACTTCGATAGAGATTATGTTTTAAGTAGCGATTGGTACAAAGAACGATTGTCTATAAAACAACAAAAGGATATTAACTTCTATAGTTCTCAAATTAAATACCTAGAAGACTTTATTGCAAAACCAAGTAATAAAATTTTAGTTGATGACATGAAAATTGAAGATCGATTAACCCGAGTAAAAGCTTTGTATAGTGAGTCTAAATCTGAAAATTACTTGAATAGCTTAATTGGTACTATAGGAGCAGATCCGTTGTGCAGAAAATAATTTTAAGAGTAGAATAAAATTATTTTTGTTCTACTCTTATCTTTTAAAAATAGAAATATTTCAAAATCCGCGTTTGCATAAATAAACTGCCATCGTTTTTTGTTTATATTTACTCCTATGTTTTCAGCTAAAAAAAGATTAGATAACGCTTATAACAACGCTAAGGTTGTTGAGTTCGACGACGATAGTAAGTTTATACTTTTTAGTGATTGTCACCGTGGTGACAATAGTTTTGCGGACGATTTCTCGAACAACAGAAACATCTATTATCATGCTTTAAAGCATTATTTTGATGAAGGTTTTCAATACTGTGAAATTGGAGATGGTGATGAACTATGGGAAAACCTATCATTTAAATCTATTTTAGACGCTCACAAAAACGTTTATATGCTTTTGAAAAATTTTCATAAAGGAAATAGGTTACATATGATTTGGGGCAACCATGATATGGTATACAGAAACCCTGATTATGTTAAAAAGCACTTATCAACGTATTTCGATGCTAAAACAGGTAAAGATGAAGAGTTATTTAATGACATTACTTATCATGAAGGCATAATTTTAAAACACTGTTCTACAAATCAAGAAATTTTTTTAACGCATGGTCACCAAGCCGATTGGTGGAATTATTTATTCTGGAAATGGAGCAGGTTTATGGTTCGTGTGCTTTGGAAACCCTTAAATGTTATGGGTATTGCAGATCCTACAAGTCCTGCTAAAAACTATACCGAACTTATAAAAGTAGAACGAAAAACAAAAAATTGGATTACGGATAATAATAATTTAGTAACCGTAGTTGGGCATACCCACAGACCTCGTTTTCCTGAACCTGGAGATATTGCTTTTTTCAACGACGGAAGCTGTGTACACCCACGAAGTATTACAGGTATAGAAATTGAAAACGGCGAAATATCGCTTATCAAATGGAGCATAGCTACGAAAGATGATGGCACACTACAAATTATAAAAGATGTTTTAGAGGGGCCGAGAGCCTTGATTTCTTATAAAACTTCTAGCTAATTAGAAGCTAAATCGAAAGCTGCACTTGCATGAATACTTGTGGTGTCGAAAACAGGTACGCTTACATCCTCTTGCTTAATGAGTAAAGGTATTTCAGTACACCCCAAAATAACACCTTCTGCTCCTTGAGCTATTAAAAGCTTAATGACTTCCTGGTAAATAAGCTTAGATTCTGGGTTTAAAACCCCTTTGGATAACTCGTTATAAATAATACCATGTACGTCGTCTCGATCTTCCAAACCAGGAATTATAGCCTCTATCCCGAAGGTTTTTAAAACATCAATAAAAAATGTTTTTTCCATAGTGTACTTCGTTCCAAGAAGCGCTACTTTTTTCAAACCTTTAGTTATTATTTGTTTTGAAGTTGCTTCTGCAATATGAATTACAGGGATATTTACAACTGCTTTAACGGCTTCAATAGACAAATGCATGGTATTGGCGCAAATTAAAATACAAGATGCTCCTGCGTGTTCTAAACTCAACGCCGCTTTACTCATTATTTCGTTTAATAGATCCCAACGGTTTTCGGACTGTAACTGGGATATTTCACCAAAATCTACCGAGTTAACAATAACTTTTGCGGAGTGTGATTCACCATATTTAGACGCTGCCAATTTATTTAAAATGCGATAATACAATATTGTAGATTCGGGAGTAATGCCTCCAATTAAGCCAATTGTTTTCATAGTAATAAAAGTAGCGCTATTACTCCAGCCTACAAAACAAAAAAAGCCAGAACTTACGTTCTGGCTTTTTTAATAATTTATAAAGTCAATATTGAATTACTTCAATTTTTTCTTAACCTCTACTTCATGGAACGCTTCTATTACATCGCCTTCCTTAATATCGTTGTAGTTTTTAATTTGCATACCACAGTCGTAACCTTTAGTAACTTCTTTAGCATCATCTTTAAATCGTTTTAACGATGTTAACTCACCAGTGTAAACAACTACACCATCACGTATTAAACGGATACCTGCATTACGTGTTATTTTACCATTAGTTACCATACAACCTGCAATAGTACCAATTTTAGATACTTTGAACATTTCTCTAATTTCTGCTGTACCTAAAATCTCTTCTTTCAACTCTGGAGATAACATACCTTCCATTGCATCTTTAAGATCATTAATAGCATCGTAGATAATAGAATATGTACGGATATCGATTTCTTCTTTATCTGCAATCATTCTTGCATTTCCAACAGGTCTAACGTTAAAGCCGACAATAATAGCATCGGAAGCCGAAGCTAACAATACATCACTTTCTGTAATGGCTCCAACACCTTTATGAAGGATATTAACTTGAATTTCTTCAGTAGATAATTTCTGGAACGAATCGGTTAATGCTTCCACAGAACCATCCACATCACCTTTAAGGATAATATTTAATTCTTGGAAATCACCAAGTGCGATACGACGACCAATTTCATCTAATGTAATATGACGCTGTGTTCTAACAGATTGCTCACGTTGTAACTGTGCGCGTTTAGAAGCGATTTGCTTCGCTTCACGCTCATCTTCAAATACATTAAATTTATCACCTGCTTGTGGTGCACCATCTAGACCTAAGATAGAAACCGGTGTTGATGGCCCTGCGGCTGCAACATCATTTCCACGCTCATCATGCATTGCTTTTACTTTACCACTATTTCTACCTGCTAAAACATAATCACCAACGCGAAGTGTTCCGGCCTGTACTAAAATAGTTGATACGTAACCTCTACCTTTATCTAAAAATGCTTCTACTACAGTACCTACTGCAGCCTTTTCAGGATTTGCTTTAAGCTCTAACAATTCAGCTTCTAGCAATACTTTTTCTAATAATTCTTTAACACCAGTACCTACTTTTGCAGAAATATCATGTGATTGTATTTTACCACCCCAATCTTCTACTAGTAAATTCATTTGAGCTAAACGTTCCTTAATTCTTTCAGGATTAGCATCTGGCTTATCTATTTTATTAATTGCAAATACAATTGGTACTCCGGCAGCTTGCGCATGCGAAATAGCCTCTTTTGTCTGCGGCATAATATCATCATCTGCTGCTGCTACAATAATAGCAATATCGGTAACTTGGGCCCCACGAGCACGCATGGCTGTAAAGGCCTCGTGACCTGGTGTATCTAAGAAGGCAATTTTTTGACCATTCTCTAATTCTACGCCATAAGCACCAATATGTTGTGTAATACCACCAGACTCTCCAGCAATTACATTTTCTTGACGAATGTAATCTAGAAGTGATGTTTTACCGTGATCTACGTGACCCATTACCGTAACAATCGGCGCACGTAATTTTAAATCTTCTGGTTTATCTTCTACTTCTTCAATAGATTCTTCGATATCAGCAGTAACAAACTCTACTTGGTAACCAAATTCATCGGCTACAATAGATAATGTTTCAGCATCCAAACGTTGGTTCATGGTAACCATCATTCCTAACGACATACAAGCCGAAATAATTTGAGTTACACCAACATCCATCATTGTTGCCATTTCGCTTGCCGTAACAAACTCAGTAACTTTAATGATTTTGCTTTCAGCTGCCTCTATTTGCTGATCAATTTCAGTTTGTTCTCTATGCTTATCTCTTTTATCTCTTCTGTTTTTAGCACCACGACCTTTGCTAGATTTACCTTGAAGTTTCTCAAGTGTTTCACGCACTTGTTTCTTTACATCTTCTTCACTAGGCTCTTCTTTAACAACATTACGACGTCCTACACCTGTTCCTGATTTTCCTTTAAAACGATCGTTTCCGCCTGGTCTATTATTTCCTCCAGACCTGTTATCTCCGGGAGCTCCAGCTTTACTAATACGACGACGCTTTTTCTTGTTTGCCGCTGCACCTGCTGCTGGTTTCTTTTCTACAGGTTTCTTTTTAGGTTTGTTAAATTGAGATAAATCAATTTTATCACCTGCTATTTTTGGTCCTGTAAGTTTTTGGTATTGTGTTTTCACCTTTTCTTCAGGAGTCACAATTTCACCATCAACTATAATGCTTTCTTGTTTTTCTATTTTTTCTGTAGCAACTTGTTTTGCTTCCGCTTTAGGTTTTTCAATAACCTTTGCCGCTGGCTTCTCTTCAACTTTTGGCTTAGCTTCTTCAACTTTAACAGGTTCCTTTTTAGCTACTTCTATAGGCTTTTCTGTTTTAGGAACAACTGCTTCTTCCTTAACAACTTCTTTTACCTGTTCTTTAGTAACTTCTTTAACAACCTCTTGTTTTTCAACTTTAGGCTCAACCACTTTTGGTTTCTCCTCGATTGTTGGTTTTGGAGTTTCTTTTTTACCGTCTAAATCAATTTTACCAACCTGTTTAGGTCCGCTAAGTGTTTTAGTCGCTTTGATAATCTCCTCTCTTTTGGCAGCTGCTTTTTGCTTTTCTTCAAGTTCACGCTCGCGTTGCTCACGTAACACTTCTTTCTCTTTTAGTTTTGCTTCACTAACCTCTAAAGATGCCACTTTTTTACTAGCGTCTGTTTGAAACTCATCAGAAAGAAACTTGTAGGTTTCCTTTGATATTTTCGTAGTCGGACGCTTCTCTATTTCGACACCTTTAGAATCTAAAAATTCTACGGCACGATCTAGAGAGATGTTAAGCTCGCGTAATACTTTATTTAATCTAATTGTTTCAGCCATAATTGCCTTTAAAATACTCAAATATATATATTATACCAATTCTATCATAAAATTAAGAAACATCTAACGATAATTTCTTATAATTTTTATGAAATCGATATTATTCTTCGAATTCTTCTCTTAAAATCCTAATAACGTCGTTAATGGTTTCTTCCTCTAAGTCCGTTCTTTTCACTAAATCTTTCACCTCTTGCTCTAAAATACTTTTAGCGGTGTCTAATCCAGCTTTACTAAATTCTTCGATAATCCATGATTCGATTTCATCAGAGAACTCACGTAATTCTACATCTTCCTCTGCTCCTTCTCTAAATACATCAATCTCGAAGCCTGTAAGTTGCCCTGCTAAACGGATGTTATGACCGCCTCTACCAATAGCTTTACTTACTTCTTCTGGTTTTAATATTACCTCAGCACGTTTTGTTTCTTCGTTTAATTTAACCGAAGTTACACGAGCTGGGCTTAATGCTCTAGTAACAAATAATGGTAAGTTACTAGTATAGTTTATTACATCGATATTTTCGTTTCCTAATTCACGAACAATACCGTGAATACGAGATCCTTTCATACCTACACAAGCTCCAACTGGATCAATTCTATCATCATAAGAATCTACAGCTACTTTTGCTTTTTCACCTGGAATTCTTACTACTTTTTTAATAGTTATTAAACCATCAAAAACTTCTGGAATTTCTTGTTCGAATAATTTCTCCAAAAACACAGGGGAACTTCTCGACATAATAATAGTTGGTTTTGCTCCTTTAAGCTCTACACTATCAATTACACCACGAACGTTATCTCCTTTTCTAAAGAAATCCGATGGAATTTGTTTATCTTTTGGAAGTACAATTTCATTCCCTTCATCATCAAGCAAAATTACTGCTCTATGACGAATATGGTGAACTTCTGCTGTATAAATCTCACCAATTAAATCTTTAAAATGCTTAAAGACAATTGTGTTATCGTGCTCATGAATTTTAGAAATCAAGTTTTGGCGTAATGCTAAAATAGCACGGCGACCTAAATCGATAAGTTTTACCTCTTCCGATACATCTTCACCAACTTCAAAATCAGGTTCAATCTTGCGAGCTTCCGATAACGAAATCTCTTGATTTTCCTCCTCAACCTCACCATCAGCAACAACGACTCTATTTCTCCAAATTTCTAAATCGCCTTTATCCGGGTTTACAATAATATCAAAATTATCATCATCTCCAAATTTTCGTTTTAAAGCACTTCTAAAAACATCTTCTAAAATAGCCATTAACGTTACTCTGTCAATAAGCTTATCGTCTTTGAATTCTGAAAAAGAATCAATTAACGCAATATTTTCCATAACTGGTTTCGATTTAAAATTTTATCACAACTTTTGCTTCTACAATATCTTGGTAAGCTATATTCGCTTGCTTATTTACCGTCACTTTTCCTTTACCTACTGGCTTAGGTTCTCTAGCTTTCCATTCTAGTTGAATATCGTTTTCGGTAGCGTTTGTTAAAACACCTTCAATTTCTTCTGCACTTGTACGCACACTAAGCGTTCTATTTACATTTTTCACATATTGGCGTTGATGCGTCAATGGAGCTGTTGCTCCTGCCGACATCACTTCAATAGAATAATCTTGCTCTTCCCTATCTAAATCACTCTCAACAAATCTGCTAATAAAAATGCAGTCTTCAACTAAAACACCATTATCTCCATCGATAACAATGTTTATATGGT
This sequence comes from Algibacter lectus, assembly GCF_004368925.1. NCBI lineage: Bacteria > Pseudomonadati > Bacteroidota > Flavobacteriia > Flavobacteriales > Flavobacteriaceae > Algibacter > Algibacter lectus. The sequence continues at coordinate 53,668 of NZ_SORL01000012.1, read as the reverse complement.
TTTCTGCACTAATCGTTAAGCTGATAAGAAATAAATCTTGTCGCTCTGTCAATGCCTCTTCGAGTAAGTTTTTTACGGTAGTTTTTAACATTTTCTAGTATAAAAAGAGGGGACTTTCCGTCCCCTCATTTTCTTAATTCGCCTTTCAACGGTGCAAATATATAACATTTTATTGATTTTTAAAGGAATATTTCATAAATTTAGCTATGCCACAGCTTAGGTTACAAACAAATAAGTGTACATTTAAGCTTTATATCTGCTCTGCAGATAATGCCTTACCAAATAACTAAACACCCCATAATTCTATGAAAAAAATTCTTGTACCCACAGATTTTTCCGACCAAGCTGAGAACGCACTAAAGGTTGCCGCACAACTAGCCCGAACTTATGATTGTGAAATTTATTTATTGCATATTATTGAATTACCTATAGACCAAGACGATGCTATAAACTCGCACAGCGACTTCCCAGAAGCTTTGTTTTTCATGAAGTTAGCTCACAATAAATTTGAAGCCTTAAAAAAGAAAGATTACCTAAAAGATATAACAATACATGAAACAGTTGATTTTCACGAAATTTTTAAAGGCATTTTTCATGTAAGCAAAAAGCATGATATTGATTTAATCATCATGGGATCTAATGGAGTAAGCGGATTAAAAGAAATGCTTATTGGAAGTAACACTGAAAAGGTTGTAAGAACTTCAGAAGCTCCAGTTTTAGTTATTAAAAATGAGCACAAAGCATTTAAAGTTGATAACTTCGTATTTGCTTCCGATTTTAAAGATGAAAGCAAACCTAGTTATGAAAAACTACTCCAGTTTGCCAAAATTTTCAATGCTAAGGTACATTTACTTTTAGTGAACACTCCAAATAATTTTATGACTTCAGGAGAAGCAAATGGCAGAATGCAAACATTCTTAGATGCTTTCGATTTTCCGGAACTCAGCAAAAACATTTATAACGACATTAGTATTGAAAGTGGAATTATGAATTTTTCCGAATCTATTTCAGCAAACCTAATAGGCATGAGCACTCATGGCCGACAAGGTATTTCACACTTTTTTAATGGCAGTATTAGTGAAGATTTAGTGAACCACGCAAAACGCCCAGTAATTACTTTTAAAATTTAAAAACACAAACAGTCTGCTTTAATAAAACTTAAGGCAGATTATTTTTTTTTAATTAGGCATCAGGATTTTTACTTCTTATATTTTTATAAACTTTAAAGCCAAGCATAATTAAAACACCTAAAACAACAATTCCTACTACACCCCAAACCCAATTAATTGCACTCTTCAGAATAACTAAAAACACAACAGCAAAAAGTATAAACGTAGCACCTTCGTTCCAAATACGCATAAAACTAGATGTTTTATTCACTATACCATTTTGCAACTGCTTAAAGTATTGATGTGTTTTTAAATGATAAACAAAAAGTAATACCACAAAAGTAAGCTTAACATGCATCCAGGGTTGCTGCAACCAAAACGGTTGTAAAATCATTAACCAAACAGCAAAAATAGTACACAAAATAGCCGATGGCCAAGTTATAATATACCATAAGCGCTTTGCCATTATTTGCAATTGCTTACCTAAAATCTCTTTATCTGGCGATGGCTTATAATGTGCTTCTATTTGATACACAAACAATCGCGGAATGTAAAACAAACCAGCAAACCAAGTAACAACAAAAATAAGATGAAACGATTTTATATAATTATAATATTCCATAAGTGAGTTATTTTGTAGTTTTCAATATTAAATCTCTTCGTATTTCCCTATTTAAAAAATATGCAGTAACCAGTGTTGATAACACATCGGAAATTGGAAACGACATCCAAACCCCTAATTCTCCATAAAATTTCGGCAAAATTAATATAAGCGGAATAAAAAAGAAACCCTGCCTAGACAATGTAAGTAATAATGCTGGCGTAGCTTTACCAATAGCCTGAAAATAAGCAGCACCAATAAGCTGTAAAGCTATAATTGGCGTCGCCGCAAAAACCCAACGCATAGCATTTGGGGTTTGTGCAATAACATCGGGATCTGTAGTAAATATTCTTGTTATTGTCTCCGGAAAAACCATGAGTAAGATAAAAATAAGTGTTGCCAAAATAGCGGCATATTTAATAGCAATATTTATACTTTCTCTTACCCGTTCGTAATTTTTAGCACCATAATTAAAACCTGCAACAGGCAAGAAACCTTGAGTAATACCAAAAACAGGAAATAATGCAAACATAAGCATACGACCAACAATAGCATAAGCAGTAACCGATGTTTCACCTCCTAAATCGAATAAAATATTATTCATAAATAAATAGGTTACACTTACTACAGCTTGGCGAGCAAGAGTAACAAACCCCAAAGAACCTATTTCCTTTACAACATAACGATTTAAACCAAAATGCGCTACACTAATTTTTAATTCTGAATTTTTAGAACTAAAAAACCAAACAATAAAAACGAAAGAAAACAGATAAGAAACACTAGTTGCCCATGCAGCACCTTCCATGCCATACCCCATTACATTAATAAAGATATAATCTAAAACCAGATTACCTACAGAAGGCAACATCATGGCATACATAGCAAATTTAGGCTTTCCTTCTGCCCGCATTACATTGTTACCTAACATGGAAAATGCCAAAAACGGCACACCATAAAGTACAATTTTATAATAGATTTTTGCCGGCTCAAAAATAGCTCCTTTTCCTCCAAAGGATAAAATAATATCGTCTACAAAGAGCAACCCTAAAACAACCATAGAAACCACAATTAACAACGTAAGTGTTATTTGATTCCCAAAAGTTTTTAAAGCCTTTTCGTAATTTGAAGCGCCAAGCGCACGCGATATTATAGAAGCACCTCCAATACCAATACTCATACCTAGAGCCGCTATAAAAAACGACACAGGCAATACTATATTTATGGCAGCAATAGCGATAGACCCAATCCATTGACCTACAAATACAGTGTCGACCAAAATATTTAGCGACATCACCAACAGACCAATAGACGCAGGAACAGCTTGCTTAACCAATAACTTACTTATCGATTGCTCACCAAAACCATCGGAGGATACTTTTGCCATTATTAAGCAGTGATTTTAGACTCAGCCCAAGTATTTATCCATTTAGAAAGTAACGCCACAAACTCATCATCATCATTTAAACACGGTACAGTTGTAAAATCTTTACCACCCATTTCATGAAAAATCTCTTGACCTTCCATTGCTATTTCTTCGAGAGTTTCTAAACAATCACTAACAAATGCAGGAGTAATAATCGCCATATTTTCTACACCATTCTTACCTAAACGTTCAATAGTTCTATCCGTATACGGTTGTAACCATGGATCGAAACCTAAACGAGACTGAAAGGATGTGGAAAAAGCCCCTTTTTTAAATTGAAGTCTTTCACCCACCAACCTTGTAACCTCTAAACATTGATGCTTATAGCAATACTCATGCGCTTTACTAGGCGTTACACAACAGCTTTTATCGATTTTACAATGTGACTGCGTAACATCACTTTTTCTAATATGGCGTTCAGGAACACCATGATACGAGAATAAAACATGATCGTATTTCTTACCCTCTAAATGCCTTTTAATAGAATTTGAAAGCACTTCAATATAATCTGCTTTATTATAAAACGCAGGCACAGATTCTATTTTTAAACTAGGAAAAAATTCTTGTCGCAACTCTTCTGCTAAAACTGTAATAGTTTCGGTAGTTGCCATAGCAAATTGTGGATAAAGTGGAAAAAGCAAAACCTCTTCTACACCTTTATCAACAAGCTCCTGAAGTCCTTTTTTAATCGTCATGCTTCCATAACGCATTGCCAAAGCAACAGGATATTCTACTTGTTTTTGAATTTTATTCTGAAGCCTTTCCGAAAGCACAATAAGCGGAGAGCCTTCTTCCCACCAAATCTTTTTATAGGCTGCGGCTGATGCTTTTGGTCGCGTTTTTAATATGATACCTTTAACTAAGGCTGCTCTTGCTATATATGGAATATCGATAACACGCTCGTCCATTAAAAACTCACCTAAATACTTTTTAACGTCTTTTGGCTCTGGACTCTCCGGAGAACCAAGATTGACAAGTAATATACCTTTTTTCATTTATTTTATTTATCTAAACAATATAAGATTCCACCTAAAAGATGTTGCTTAAATTCTGGATTTGAGTAAGATTCTACAGTATGCCCCATTCCGGTATAAAACATTTTACCGCCATCGAATTCTTGGCACCAAGCTATCGGATGAAAATCACCATTTTCACCACCTTTATAACTCGATTCATCTAATTCTAGTAACACATGTAAATCTTTGTTAATATTTTTAAAATTATACCACTCATCATAATGCGTCCACGGACTAGGTAAATGTTTTGTAGCCTCATGCTTGTTATCTTTTACATGCATGGTAGCTTCCGTTTGTTTTGGATGACTTATAAAATACGCACCAACCAACTTACCATACCAAGCCCACTCGAACTCTGTATCTGTAGCCGCATGAATACCTAAAAAGCTTCCTCCTTTATTAATATACTTTTTAAAAGCGTGTTCCTCCTCAGTATTCAAAACATCGCCTGTGGTATTTAAGAAAATAATTAAATCGTACTTTTTTAATTTCTTATCTAAAAACACTGCAGCATCCTCTGTGTGCGTTACTGTAAAATTATTTTCTAAGCCTAACGCCTCAATAGTTTTTACACCCGTTTCGATAGATTTATGTCTAAATCCCGCTGTTTTTGAAAAAACTAGCACCTTTTCGGCAGCATAAGTACTGATTGTAAAAAATGCTAAAAATGTAATTAATAATACTCTCATTTGTTTGTATTTAGTTGTTCGTGGTATAGTTTAGGTCGCTCCTCTGTGTAATCACAATCTTGAAAAATTCCGCACGATGTACTTGACCTTGCTAAAGTTTTCGTGTTTGCAAATTTCGCTAAAGCTGCAATTTCTGGTGTTAAATATTTCATTTTTATAATTTATTTCAGAAGAAACCTTGTTTAAATAATCACTTCTACTGTTTACGATGTTAAAGACATCACATATTTTTTAGGCGTGGTGCCATATTTCTTTTTAAAAGCTGCTATAAAATGACTCGATGTGCTATAACCTACTTTTAAACCAACTTCATTTACATTATCATTACCAGCTTCAAGTAGTTTTCTTGCCACTTCCATCTTATAGTCGAATAAAAAGCTAAAAACTGAATCACCATAAATTTGCTTAAAACCTTCTTTTAATTTTTTAATGTTTAATCCAATTTCATCAGCAAGTTCCTGCAAACTTGGTGGCTCTGCTATTCGAGAAATCACAATATCTTTTGCTTTTCTAATTTTTATAACATTAGTTTCGTCTACTAAAAATGGGCATTGTTCAACATCGGCATCTTCATTCCTATTAAAATAAAGACTTAAAAGCTCGTACGCTTTACCTTTGAAATATAAGTTTTTTATCGACAGGTTAAGATTATAGTTTATCAGTTGATTTAAAACAATAGCCATAGAAGGCGTAATAACACCATCTTTATAATACTTTTTATCCTTATTATCATCACTTAAAAAAGTGATATAACCCGCTTCTTGAGAAAACAAACCATGAAACTTCTTGATTGAAATTAATATAGAAACCATCCAAGAATTAGGTTCAATTTTTAGGTTGATTGGCAAATCGCGTTGTGGATTATACAAAAGCAATGAGTTCTCTTCAAGAATATTTAAAGTGTAGCGCCCTTCATTAAAAACAAACTGGCTAGAACCTTTTACACAAAAGTGAAATTGTATAAAGTCGCTATGTATATCTTTTACAATGTTTTGCGTTTCGCTTTCATCATTTTTATACATTAAAACCACAAACCCCTCGCCAACTTCTGTCTCCAAAAACGACCTTTGAGCGTTACTTTTACCGGTATCTTCAGCGTTATTTTTATTCATCTTATTTAGATTGGTTCTAAATTAATCACTCCAAATCATCCTATTTCACTACAAAAATATGATATTTATCACATTTCGAGCAAAAACAACGTTAAAAAACCACAAACGACACTAAAAGTTCTTTGAGCGTTACTTTTTAAGTCGGCATCCGTATATTTTTGCCACACATTTTTAATTAACGCATGCAAAAGTATAACGTTTCGAAAAGTAGTTACTTTTACGCTATTGGCCTAAGTTACAAAAAGGCCGATGCGGATATTCGCGGACATTTTAGTCTAAGCGAAGAAGGTAAACTTGCACTTTTAAATCAAGCCAAAGAAAATAATATTGAAAGTTTGGTGGTAACTTCCACTTGTAACAGAACTGAAATTTACGGTTTTGCACAGCATCCTTTCCAACTTATTAAATTACTTTGCGATAATACACGTGGTACTGTTGAAGAATTTCAAGAGGTGGCCTACATATACAAAAACAAAGAAGCGATATCGCATATGTTTCGTGTTGGATCTGGCTTGGACAGCCAAATTCTTGGTGATTTCGAAATTATTAGTCAATTAAAAATTAGCGCTAAACTTTCAAGAAAACACGGATTACTTAATCCTTTTTCCGAAAGATTAATAAATGCCGTAATACAAGCAAGTAAACGTATTAAAAATGAAACTGAAATCTCATCGGGAGCCACTTCGGTTTCTTTTGCTTCTGTACAATACATTTTTAATGAAGTTGAAGATATTACCAATAAAAACATTCTACTCTTTGGAACAGGAAAAATTGGTAGAAATACTTGCGAAAACCTAGTTAAACATACCAAAAACGAACACATTACTTTAATAAACAGAACGAAAACGAAGGCTGAACAAATAGCCGGAAAATTCAATTTATTAGTTAAAGACTATTCTAATTTACAAGAAGAAATAACCGACTCGGATATTTTAATTGTGGCTACAGGAGCACAACGCCCTACTATTGACAAACACATTATACAAAGCAACAAACCGCTTTTAATTTTAGACTTGTCAATTCCTAAAAATGTAGACGAAAACGTATTAGAACTAGAAGGTGTTAAATTGGTACATTTAGATCATTTATCTCAAATTACCGATAGAACTCTAGAAGCTAGAAAGCAACATATCCCTTCTGCGGAAGCGATTATAGAAGAAGTAAAAGAAGAATTTAATGGTTGGTTAGAAACAAGAAAATTTGCACCAACTATTAAAGCTCTTAAACATAAACTGAACGATTTTGCAACTGCTGAATTAGATACACAACGTAAAAAAATATCTGATTTTAACGAATCGCAAGCTGAAATTATCAGCAACAACATCATTCAGAAAATTACAAATCATTTTGCGCATCACCTAAAGGATGATGACGTTTCTACAGACGAAAGTCTTGAACTTATTAAAAAAGTGTTCCAACTAGAACCTTCTACAAAAAATGTCTAAAATTATAAAAATTGGTACTCGTGATAGCGAATTAGCGCTATGGCAAGCCAAAATAGTACAAAGTCAACTCGAACATTTAGGTCACAAAACACAATTAGTCCCTGTAAAATCTACAGGTGATTTAGTTTTAGACAAACCTCTTTATGAGTTAGGTATTACCGGGATTTTTACAAGAACATTAGATATCGCTATGCTAAATAACGATATCGATATTGCTGTACACTCCTTAAAAGATGTGCCTACCCTTTTACCAAAAGGTATTGTACAAGCAGCCGTTTTAAAACGTGGTAATGTAAAAGATACTTTGGTTTTTAAAGACAATGAAGAATTTTTAGGCTCTAAAGACGCCGTTATTGCGACAGGTAGTTTACGTAGACGTGCCCAATGGTTAAATCGTTTCCCAACCCATACCATCACAGATTTACGTGGCAATGTAAATTCGCGTTTAGAAAAACTAGAAAACAGCGATTGGAACGGTGCTATTTTTGCAGCTGCCGGTATTGGACGTATTGGAATTAGACCAGAAGACGCTATTAATTTAGACTGGATGATTCCTGCACCAGCACAAGGTGCAATTATGATTACAGCTCTAGAAGACGATGAAGAAACTCGAGCTATTTGCGCAGAATTAAACCACGAAGAAACTGAAATTTGCACAACCATAGAGCGCGAATTTTTAAACAAATTAGAAGGCGGATGTACAGCACCTATTGGAGCTTTAGCCTTTATTAAAGACGAAGAAATAACCTTTACAGGTGTTTTACTAAGTCCTGACGGTACAAAACGTATTGATGTTACTCGTGTTAAAAAATTAGGCGAACACAATGATATTGCACAATATTGTGCCGATTTTGTTATTGAACGTGGCGGAAAACGCTTAATGGATAGCATAAAAGATGCCGATAGAAAAACGAATGTATATTCTACAAAATCTTTAACCGAAGATCAACGCTTGTTGTTTCATGAAAAAGTAAAATCTGAAAGTACCGATGTGGTTAAAATTAGTTTAAACCGTATTCACCCAAGATTTTTAAAGCAAGAAATACAAAACGTAATAATTACTAGTAAAAACGCAGTAGAATCGCTTACTACAAATTATTCAGCGATTGAATTGCAGTTTAAAAACATTTACTGTGTAGGTCGCAGAACCAAGCGTTTAGTTGAAAATAAAATTGGAAAAGTAACACATACCGAAAACAACGCTAAAAAACTAGCGAAATACTTGGTAGAATACATGGAAGGTACAGAAGCAACTTATTTCTGCAGCGACATTAGATTAGATGCTTTACCAACTATTTTAAGCGAAAACAATATAAAAGTTAACGAAATTGAGGCTTACCAAACCAAGTACGATGGTGTAAAAGTTAACGACTCGGTAGAAGCTGTTATGTTTTATAGCCCTTCTACAGTTGAAAGTTTTACTCAAAAAAACAATAAAGAAATTATTGCTTTTTGTATTGGTGAAACTACAGCAAAGGAAGCTAAAAAGCATTTTGATGATGTACGTGTAGCAAAAGTACCAACGGTAGAAAGCGTTATTGAGTTAGTAAACGAGCACTATATTTAGTACTTAAGCTTTTATTTTAAAAACAGGTTTACTTTTAAACCAGTACATTTAAAATGCCTAAATTAAAAAAACAATCATTATTAAATTACGTGTATCGCTTTTTCGATATAATCGTATTATTTTTTATTGTTTTTGATTTTGGTTACGATCATGCCGATAATTACACATCGCCACATGTATTCGGCTTACTTACGCTATCGCTTTTATTACTAGCATTTAATACGGTAAAACTTTTTATTTACAAGTACAAAAACAACAAGCGTGTAGCCATAGTTAACATAGCAATTATCTCCATTTTACTTTTAAGTTCTTTGGTGGTTTGGTTGATACACAGTAGTAACGATTATCATTTTGTTTTACAAAAAATAAAACCCATACTCGAACTTGGGCTTGTTTTATACTTTCTACTAAGGCTACTTGTGTTTGTACGTTACATATATGCCGTATACTTTAATCCGGCTATTGTTTTTGTTGGCAGTTTTTTTATACTAGCTATTTTAGGTGCTTTTTTATTAATGCTACCAAGTGCCACAACAAACGGCATAAGCTTTACAAATGCACTTTTTACAGCAACAAGCTCTGTATGCGTAACCGGTTTGGCAGTACTAGATACAAGTCAAGATTTCACTATTATTGGGCAATCTATAATACTTGTTTTAATTCAATTAGGTGGTTTAGGTATATTAACGTTCACTTCTTTTTTCGCGTTTTTTTTCAGAGGGAGCTCATCATTCAAAGAAGGCTTGAACACTAAAGATTTTATTGCTCAAGAAGGATTAAAAGACGTCTTTAGAGCCGCACTAAACGTTGTAACATTCACCGTCGCGCTAGAACTCGTAGGTATGGTATTTATATATTTTTCTGTTCTTGACAATGTGGTTATAAAAGATAAATTTTTCTTTTCCGTATTCCATTCTATATCGGCTTTTTGTAATGCAGGTTTTTCTATTTTACCATCAGGATTGTTTGAAGAAAGCATTCGTTTTAATTATGGGTTCCAATGGATTATTATGATGCTTATTATCTTTGGCGGTCTAGGACACAATATTATTTTCAACTTCTATAAAAAAGTGAAAATTTCTTTTTTAGAACTGTTTCAAAAAAAAGCCATACATAAACGTGTGCCTATAATTACTTTAAATACCAAAATTGTAATTTATACCACATCTATTTTACTATTTGTGGGTTGGGTTGTTTTCTTTATAACAGAATACAATAACACCATGGTAGAGCACACCACAATAATTGGTAAACTAACCAATGCAGCATTTAGCTCAGTAAGCCCGAGAACAGCAGGATTTAATGTTATAGATTACAGTAAAATGACTATACCATCATTATTGTTCGTTATCTTTTTAATGTGGATTGGAGCTTCACCAGCATCAACCGGGGGTGGTATAAAAACAAGTACCTTTGCATTGGCAACATTAAATATATTTGCAGTGGCTAGAGGAAAAAGCCGTATTGAAATTTTTGGAAAACGAATCTCATCAGAGTCTACATCCCGAGCCTTTGCTATTTTATGTATCTCGCTTATCGTTATTGGTTTTTCTATAATGGCGTTATTGATATTCGAACCTAAAGGCACACCTTTATTAACGGTGGCTTTCGAGTGTTTTTCAGCTTACAGCACCGTTGGTCTAAGTTTAAATTTTACACCAACTTTAACAGAACCTAGTAAATATGTTATTATTTTAGTCATGTTTATTGGTCGTATAGGTATGCTCAACTTAATGATTGGTTTATTACGTCAAATAAACCATCAATTTTACGAGTATCCAAAAGAGAATATTTTGATTAACTAATAGTTACTCAAAAATAAATAATTTTAAAAATGAAAATAATCGTTATCGGACTTGGTAATTTCGGACATGCCTTAGCAATAAGCCTTACCGAAACAGGCAACGAAGTTATTGCCATAGACAAACAAATGGAGAAAATTAACCTGCTCAAAGATCAAGTTTCTCATGCCATTTGTATGGACTCAACAAACGAGCTTGCCTATAACGCTGTACCTTTAAAAGATGCAGATAAGGTTGTAGTAGCCATTGGTGAAAACGAAGGCGCTGCAATAATTACAACGGCCATTGTAAAAAAATTATCCGATGTAAAAATTATTAGTCGTGCCCTTTCCCCTATTCACGATACCGTTTTAGAAGCCATGGGTGTGCATAGCATTATTCATCCGGAGCAAGATTCGGCAAATAGATTAACCAAACAAATAAACTTTAAATCTACCTTAGAAAACTATCAATTAGATAATAATTTCACCATTTCGGAAGTAAAAGCAAAAAAAGCATTCTTCGGAAAAACATTAAAAGAGTTAGATACAACAAACAAATTTCAGCTTACATTAATTACCATAATTAGAGAAAGAGAAAAGCATAGTCTTTTAGGAAAAAAACAAATAATAAAAGAAAGTATTGGTCGTGTTACTTCGGAAACCTTAGTACTCGAAAACGATGTTTTAGTGGTTTATGGTAATAACAAAGACATCGAAAATTACTGCATTGGACAAGAAGAATACGATTTAAGAAATAAAAACATATAACATGATAAAGAACGATTTATTTTTACGAGCATTAAAAGGTGAAACCGTAGAGCGTCCACCAGTTTGGATGATGCGCCAAGCCGGTAGATATTTACCAGAATTCATGGAAATTAAAGCAAAATACGATTTTTTTACACGTTGCCAAACTCCAGAATTAGCAAGTGAAATTACCGTACAACCCATTCGCCGTTTTGGTATGGATGCTGCCATTTTATTTAGTGATATTTTGGTAATACCACAAGCCATGAACATCGAGGTACAAATGAAACCCAATTTCGGTCCATATTTACCAAACCCAATTCGTTCACAAAAAGATGTAGACAACGTTATAGTGCCAGATGTTACTGTAGCTCTAGACTATGTTTACCAAGCAATAAAAGCAACAAAAGAAAAACTAAACGACGACATTCCTTTAATAGGTTTTGCCGGATCTCCATGGACTATTTTATGCTATTGCGTACAAGGCCAAGGCAGTAAAAACTTCGATAAAGCCAAGGAGTTTTGTTTTACAAACCCAGTTGCAGCACATAATTTATTGCAAAAAATTACAGACACCACCATCGCTTATTTAAAAGAAAAAGTAAAAGCCGGTGTTAACGCTGTACAAGTTTTCGATTCTTGGGGAGGCATGCTTTCTCCAGTAGATTACCAAGAGTTTTCTTGGCAATATATCCAACAAATTATCGATGCTTTAAAAGACGAAACTCCAGTTATCGCTTTCGGTAAAGGATGTTGGTTTGCCCTAAACGAAATGGCCAATTCTGGTGCTGCCGCTTTAGGTGTAGACTGGACGTGCTCGGCTAGAAATGCACGTTATTTAACAGGAGGCAATATTACACTTCAAGGTAATTTCGATCCAACACGCCTATTTTCGCCACCAGCAGAAATTAAGAAAATGGTTCACCAAATGATTAACGAATTTGGCAAAGACAAATACATTGTAAACCTAGGGCATGGTATTTTACCAAATATCCCAATTGAAAATGCACGCGCATTTATCGATGCAGTGAAAGAATATAAAGTTTAAAGTTTTTTGGGCGTTACCTACTTTTTTTAGTAACATTCTATCTAAACAGCATACATATAGCTGTAAAAAAAGTAGGTCGCGCTTTTACTACTCGCTCCCTCCCGAAAAGGTCGGGGAGCTTAAACAGACCGTTCAATCGCTAACGCAAGATAAACGTCATGATTAAAAATATAATTTCAGGAATAAAAGCATACTTCGGTGCTTTCAGCTTAATATCAAAACTCAAACTCTGGAAATTCTTTGCAGTACCTATGCTTATTAGCGTGGTAACAGCAACCATTATATTCGGCTCAGCCTATGGGCTATCCGATAATGTTGGTAATTTCATTTCTAAAATTTGGATCTGGGATTGGGGGAAAGAAACCTTCACCTCTATCAGCACTTTTATTGGTGGGCTTGTTATTCTAGTAATAGGTTTAATACTATTTAAACACATTATAATGGCTTTATCTGCGCCATTTATGAGTCCCGTTTCAGAAAAAATTGAAGCACACCTAACAGGCAACGCTCCGCATTCTCATCGAGACACGTCGTTTTTAGAACAATTAATGCGTGGTATAAAAATAAATGGACGAAATTTATTAATGGAACTTCTATTAACTATTCCGCTACTTATTTTAAAATTCATACCTGTTGTAAATATATTTTCAGCCATACTCCTATTCCTTTTACAAGCTTACTATGCCGGTTTTGGTAATATGGATTACACCTTAGAGCGCCATTTCAAATACAAACAAAGTGTTCAATTTGTACGTAAAAACCGTGGCTTAGCCATTGGTAATGGTATTGTTTTTATTCTATTTTTACTAATTCCAATTATTGGTGTTATTTTAGTGCTACCTTTATCGGTAACTGCAGCTACTGTAAAAACAGTTAATGCATTAGAATTAAAAAACAATACAACACATGGTAACGCTTAGTTTTAACAACCTCACCATTAATGCTATAAAAGCAACAGATGCTTGGCCATTATGTAATTTTATAGCTGCTAATGACGACCGTTTAAAACGGTACTTTCCTAAAACATTACAACAGAATTTAACACCAGATTTAGCACAAAATTTCACCGATAAAAAAGTGAAGCAATTTCAACTAAAAAAGGAGTTTTTATTCACCATAAAAGAAAAAGCATCGAACGATGTGGCAGGCCTAGTTTATCTAAAAGAACTCGACTGGACAACCAAACAAGCCGAATTTGCTTACTGCATTGGCTACCAATTTGAGGGCAAAGGAATAACCACTAAAGCCGTTGGAATATTATCCGATTATGCTTTTGAAACTTTAGGTTTAAAGACGCTTCAAATTATAGTACATAAAGACAATCATGCCAGTGTGGCTGTAGCGATAAATAATAGCTTCACTTGGATAAAAACATTAAAAAACGAACATACACCTCCAAACGAAAGCCCATTAGACATGGAACTTTACGAGTTGTATTATGAAATGGAATAATTTATAATGAAAAACAAATTCTACCAATATATTCAAAACCTTCAAGATAGCATCACCTCTAAACTAGAAGCTATTGATGGTAAAGCAACCTTTCAAGAAGATATTTGGAAACGTCCAGAAGGCGGTGGCGGACGCACCCGAGTAATAGAACATGGAAATGTTTTCGAAAAAGGTGGTGTAAATATTTCAGGCGTAAACGGCAAATTACCAAAGTCTATGCAAGACTATTTTAAAGTTGGCGATGTCGATTTTTTTGCATGTGGTTTAAGTTTGGTACTTCACCCTACAAACCCAATGGTACCAACCGTGCATGCCAATTGGCGCTATTTTGAAATGTATGATAAAACAGGAGAAATCGTAGGTAGTTGGTTTGGTGGCGGACAAGATTTAACGCCTTATTATTTATTTGAAGAAGATGCTAAACATTTTCATCAAACATGTAAAACAGCCTGTGATAAGCACAACCCAGAATTTTATCCTAAATACAAAGCTCGTTGCGATGAGTATTTCTACAATGCACACCGAAATGAAGGTCGTGGATTAGGGGGGCTATTTTTCGATTACTGTAAAGAAACCGAAACCATGAGCATGGAAAACTGGTACAATTTTGTAACCGAAGTTGGCGATAGTTTTTTAGAAGCTTATGTGCCTATTGTTGAAAAACGTAAAGATTTACCATATACCGAAGCACAACGCACTTGGCAAGAAATTCGTCGTGGACGCTATGTAGAATTCAATTTAGTACATGATAAAGGCACCCTTTTTGGATTAAAAACCAACGGGCGCATAGAAAGTATTTTAATGAGCTTACCTCCGCATGTGCAATGGGTTTACGATCACCATCCAGAAGCAGGCAGTGAGGAAGAAAAATTAATAAACGTATTACAAAACCCTATAGATTGGGTTTAAAATATTGATGCTTTTACCATGAATTGCCACTGCGGAAATTTAAAACCTTATACAGATTGTTGCCAAAAAGCGCACCATAATGTTGCCGAAGCTAAAACAGCCGAACAACTTATGCGCTCGCGCTACAGTGCTTTTGTGTTAGCCAATGGCGATTATTTAATGGCTACGCATCACGTATCTACACGCCCAACAAAAGAAAAAAAAGCGATAGTAAACTGGGCGAAATCTGTAAAATGGATAAAATTAGAAGTTCTAGAAACTTCCGAAGGACAAGAAAACGATGCTAAAGGTACGGTTACATTTAACGCATATTTTTTCGAAAACGGAAAAGTAGATGTGATACACGAAAAATCGGCTTTTGTACGAGAAAACAATCTTTGGTCGTATTTAGGACTAAGTAAATAGAAAACATATTGCATTATGAGTAAAATATTTCAACGCGTGTTTTTAATCATTAATTTTAAAACACTCTTGATTACGGGTTTATCCATTGCTTCCACAGCGTTTTGTTTACATTTTGAAATTAAGGCAGATTTCCCATTAACCTTAATTGGTACTGCTATTGTGTTCCCAATTGTTTTTTCTATTGGTGGTGCTTATAAACGCCGTGAAGTTGCTTTAGATGAATATGGCTCAATAAAAGCTCATGGTCGCGCGTTATTTTTCGCAGTTTCAGATTGGGTAGAAAATCCTCCTCAAGAACTTAAAGATGAATTAAAAGAAAACCTAAGAAACCTTTTAAACTCTTGTAAACACGTTTTTAGCCACCCTAAAGAACAACTAGAAGAAAACGAAAAAGGAGTTTACAGCAGTTTTGAAGATCTATCTAAATTTATAAAAAGTATGCGTGCACACGGCTTACCTTCGGGAGAAGCATCACGTTCTAATCAGTTTTTAAGCAAAATGATGATTTCATTCGAGCGTATCAAGCATATTTACCAATACAGAACACCAAGAACACTGCGTACCTACAGTGATATTTTCATTGTGCTTTTACCAATTATTTACGGACCACATTTTGCTCACAACGTAACAAGTTATAACTACGGCTTGGAGTTTGCTGTACCTATTATGTTCAGTGTAATTTTAGTTGCTCTAGACAATATACAATCGCATTTAGAAAATCCTTTCGATCAGCAAGGTGAAGATGATGTTTATATTAATGTCGATAAATTTATAAGAAATTTAGATTAAGTTTTTTTAACTTAATTACTTCCAAACCATCACCTCTTTTGATACTTTCTTAAAAGCATTATGCACATGCGCCAATCTAGCTTTTAACAGTAATCTTCGACCTTCCTTATGCCTTGTGTAAAACAATTTACTTTTACCAATATGCGTGTTCCAATGTTTTTGAAAAACTAAGGCCTTCGCTTTTTTATCTCCGAAGATCTCAGGAACCGGGTAGAAATTTTCAATATCTAGTCGTTTTCTAAAGAAACTACTTTTAATAATAAGATATCTTGGTGAATTTATTGGGTTTATAATTTCGCTTAACGCTTTAGAAAACACAGCACTTTCATAGGCATTTCCACCGAGCAAACTGCACGATACATCTCCTTTATTTACAAGACTAGATGTTACAATTAACGCCTCTTTATTCGTTGTTATATAATTCAACTCAACCATAGTATCCAATATGGAAAGTCCCATATTTTGTATCTTTTTATACAGATACCCATGTTTTACATAAAGTGTTATAGCACGATATAATTTAAGTCCAAACGAAAATAAAAAAGCAGCTAGAAAGGCATAAATAAAATATAGCACACCACGTTGTACAACAAGGTTTATACCTCTTAGAATAAACTCGACATAAAACACAGAAATAGCAAGCATTAACTCGACTACAAAAAAGCGAATAGCATCAAAGTAATATAATTGTCGCTGTCTAGTAAAAGGTTTATCACCTATATAAAACAGCCTCACATCTTTGGTTAATCTTGTTCCTTTACCAATAGAGTCTTCCCATTTTTTGGTTGTTTCACCTCTATCTTTTGCACGTTTTAAAGTCACTTCATTTAAAACATCAATATCTTCTTCTAAAAAATGTTCAGGAAAATTTAAACGATCAATACCGTTAGAAATAAACGGAACATCATTATTAGTAACACCTACAAAAGCATCAAAACGTCGCTTTAAAACTTCAACATCTCGCCCACCGCTTGCATCTGTAATATCTACACAAGCTAGATGCCAAATATTTCCGGTTTTATCTGGCTTATCGGCATCTTTTCTAATAGCACGACCACGCATTTGGTTAGATGAAACAAACGAACCAATAAAGGAAGCTAAAATTAAACTATTGATAGAAGGTGCATCCCAGCCTTCACCAAGCAACGATTTTGTACCCACCAGAACTTTAATATCTCCATCTTCAAAAAGCTTTGTGATAATACTAACAATGCTATTTTTTGTTTTAATTTTAGATGAAACCACTAAAAAATCGGCATCAATTTCTAAGGGAGAAAAAGAAAAGCTATCGCAACTTTCAATCTTATTAAAAGGCTCCAATACGCTTTTATGCACAATAACTAAGCTTCCTGAAAGTACAGCAAGGTCTTCTTTATGCGAGCAACTACTTCTTATAAACTGAAATATCGGCATAACACCAATACTGTTTATGAGTTCTTTTTGGCTGTTTAAAAATTCTTTCCGAATATAATCGGTTAAAATAACGCAACGTAAATCTTCTTTTAAATTTTCGCGCTCTGCCTTTACAATATCTACTATACTTTTTAATTTACTCGGGCTATTGGATAATGATTTATACAGTAAGTTTTCACCAATAAAATCCACTTTTCTTTTTCGAAATACATCTAATTGTCGGAGTTTCTTTTCCAATCTCATCAAATACACCTCGTGATCTATCAAAAGTTCTCTATCGGACACTAATAAATTCTGAAATAAAACACCCAACCATTCTAATTGTAACTCTGGAAACTGAATCGTTTCATCTCCCTCAAAACCAAGAAGTTCAAGTTTCTCCTTTTCAATACTAATTCCGCAGGCATTTAAAAAAATAAGAATCGCCGAAAAATATTCAGTATTGCTATAAATAGCTTCTAAATGATACTTCGGGCTTTTATAAAAACGATGGGCTTTCAGAAAAGATATAAAAGCTTCATCCTCTATTAATTCATCATTAAATGTTGCTATTTTTTTTCTGTATTCAACTATAAAATTAATCTCTAAATCTTCAGGTTTAGAAAAGTAAACAAAATCTTGATGAGGACATAAATCGGTTTCTCTAACCAAGTCCGGTACCGCAATTTCATCGTCTATGTCTCCACATAGCTTAAAATATTTAGCAACTTCCGTTCTATCGCTATCATAAGGTGGCGTGGCGGTTAAGGCCACTAAATGAAACGGAATATTTTCTTTTAAATCAATTAAGCAGGTCCACCATGCATTTTTTAAATGATGCGCTTCATCTAAAACCAATGTTTGAATATTATGCTTTTTGAAAAAGGCGTAATAATCATTTTTATCTTCAAAGGTTTTGTAAAAAGCATGTAACGATTGATAGGTAGAAAAGGTAATATCTTTAGGAGCTTTTAAATCGAAAGAAAACGGCTCGAAATCTTCATCTCTAGTAAAAAAGGTTTGTAAGCGGTTTTCCCATTGATTTCTAATAGTTAAGGTTGGAGCCAAAACCAAAGTTTTCTTGTTTAATTTTCTAATAATTTCAATGCCTAGAATGGTTTTTCCTGATCCTGGAGGTGCAATAACATGAAAATGATTGTCCTCAATATGAGTATTGAAGTGTTTTAACAAATTAGCCTGATAACTTCGCCAAGGAAAGTTAAATTCTAAAAATCGAAACGATTCGAGCAAGATAAAAAGGGTTTAAATTATTAACTTTGTATTCGATAAAAGTAATAAAAACTATGTATCCATTACGAAGAAATAGAAGATTGAGAACTAATGAAGCTATTCGTAGTTTAGTTCGTGAAACTGTAATAACGCCAAACGACTTTTTAGTGCCACTTTTTGTGGTTGAAGGCAAAGGTATTAAAGATGAAATAGCATCGATGCCAAACTATTTTAGGTATAGCTTAGATTTATTAGAAGGCGAAATAAAAGAACTTTGGAGTCTTGGACTAAAATCGGTTTTACTTTTTGTAAAAGTACCAGATCATTTAAAAGATAATAAAGGTACTGAAGCTTTAAACCCGAACGGATTAATGCAACGTGCCATTAAGACCATAAAAAACGTTTGTCCGGATATGTTAGTGATGACGGATGTTGCGCTAGATCCTTATTCTTCTTTTGGACATGATGGTATTGTGCAGAATGGTATGATAATAAACGACGAGTCGGCTGCTGTATTATCGCAAATGGCTTTAACACATGCACAAGCAGGCGCCGATTTTGTTGCGCCTAGTGATATGAATGATGGCAGAACCTTACAAATTCGTCAATTATTAGAAAACGAAGGCTTTAAAAATACGGGGATTATGAGTTATTCAGCAAAATACGCCTCGGCTTTTTACGGGCCTTTTCGTGATGCTCTAGACTCTGCTCCTGTAGATTTGGTTGATGTACCAAAAGACAAAAAAACCTACCAAATGGATTGCGGAAATAGAATAGAAGCTATACGCGAAACCCTAATGGATATTGATGAAGGATCGGATATTGTTATGGTAAAACCAGGCTTATCTTATCTTGATATTTTAAGAGATATTAAAAATGAAGTAGACGTACCTGTGGCTGTTTATCAAGTTTCTGGCGAATATGCTATGATAAAAGCGGCCGCTGAAAAAGGCTGGTTAAATCACGACGAAGTTATGATGGAAACCACTATGGCTTTTAAACGTGCTGGTGCCGATATTATAGCAAGTTACTTTGCTAAAGATGTCGTTAAAATATTAAACGGTTAGTTTCAAAAACATATAACTTCACAAATCGCCAACTTAGATAATTTAATATTTAGGTTGGCGATTTTTTTATTTTTTATACGCCATATAGGGTGCTTTTATAATATTCTTATGGTACTTGTATTATTTCATCTTTAAATTGATTTGATTTTGTAAATTAGCATTTAACAAAATCATTATTAATGACCGCATTAATCCTTTGGGCAACCGTATCTATTTTCTTTTCATTTTTATGTTCTATACTCGAAGCTGTTTTACTGAGTGTAACGCCAACCTTTATAAATGTTAAAAAACAAGAGGGTAAAGATTACGCATTAACATTAGAGACTTTAAAAAAAGATGTAGACAAACCTTTAATTGCTATTTTAACCTTAAACACTATTGCACATACTTTAGGTGCTATGATGGTAGGTATCCAAGCAGAAAGTTTACCATACAAAATAGAATTTTGGGGCATTAACACAGTTGGTGTAGTATCTGCAATAATGACGTTTTTAATTTTGGTTGCTTCGGAAATTATCCCGAAAACTATTGGCGCTACATACTGGAAACAACTTGCTAACTTCACTTCTAAAGCTTTAGTTGTTTTAATTTTCCCATTAAAATGGACTGGGATTTTATGGTTACTACAACTTACTACTAAACTTATTGGCGGTAAAGGTCACGGTAGTGTTTTAAGTCGCGAAGGCTTTTTAGTAATGGCCGATATGGCTCAAGAAGAAGGTGTTTTTCAAGAAAATGAAAGTAAAATAATAAAGAATTTATTAACCTTTAAAGAGGTCTTTGCTAAAAACGTAATGACCCCAAGAACGGTTATGCTTGCTGAAGATCAAAATGCTACAGTAGAAGAGTTTTTTAACAGAAACTTAAACTTGCGTTTTTCTAGAATCCCTATTTTTTCTGAGAACCCTGATAACATTACAGGCTTAGTTTTAAAAGATGAAGTCTTTAAAGAAATGGCTCTAGGAAACGGCACAAAAAAACTATCTGAACTTACCAGAAATATAATTATTGTAGACCGTAACTTACCGATACCAAAACTTTTTGAACAACTTGTAGAAACTAGAAACCATATGGCTTTAGTGGTCGATGAGTACGGATCTGTTAGTGGTTTGGTTACTATGGAAGATGTTATTGAAACGCTTTTAGGTTTAGAGATTATGGACGAGAGTGATAACGTATCTGATTTACAATCCATGGCCAGAAAAAGTTGGGAAGCACGAGCTAAAAAACTTGGTATTTTTGAGGAAGAAAATCCTGAAAACTAATGGAAACCTGCATCATCAAATCTCCTTTGGGTTTCACCAAAATAGTTGGTGATGTAGATGGTATTACTCAAGTAACGGTTTTAAATTCTGAAGAAAAAGAAACCGATATTATACCTATAGAATTAGAAGAATGTGCAACACAACTTCAAGAATATTTTGAAGGCATACGTACAGAGTTTAGTTTAAAACTAAACGCGCAAGGAACAGATTTTCAAAAGCGTGTTTGGGATGCCTTAGAGCAAATTCCGTATGGTAAAACCACATCATACCTAGACCTTACTAAAGAATTAGGAGATGTAAAAGCCATTAGAGCAGTTGCCAATGCTAACGGTAAAAATCCGCTTTGGATTATTGTACCATGCCATCGTGTTATTGGCAGTAACGGTAGCTTAACAGGTTACGCAGGCGGACTTCACAGAAAAAAATGGCTCATAGAACACGAGAGCCCATACAAACAACAATCGCTTTTTTAGAATGTACAGAACCATAACCAAGATTGCAAAACGCTTTTTTACCGATGCTCAAATTTATAAATACGGGTTCAACTGGTCACCAATGTACAGAAGATCAACAGGTCGATTAGTTACGGTTTCGGAAGATTTAATGTACGTTAAAATTAAAATCCCGCTAAGTATTAAAAATCGAAATTTTGTAGGCACTATTTTTGGCGGTAGTCTATTTTCGGCAACCGACCCGATTTACATGATTCAACTCATGAATATTCTTGGAGACAACTATGTAGTTTGGGATAAAAGCGCCACCATAAACTTTAAACGTCCTGCAAAAGAAACAGTGTTTTCAGAATTTATTTTTTCCGAAGAAGATTTAAATCTTATTAAAACTGAAGTTTCTGAAAACGGTGAATTTAACTTAGTAAAAACCCCAAAAATCGTTGATAAAAACGGCACTATTATCGCCGAATTATCAAAAACTATTTACATTGCCGATAAAGTATTTTACAAAAATAAACGAAAACGCAAAACGAATTCTCTCGCCTAAAACAAACCTTCTTTTTTATTAGAATAGAATTTTATTATCTTTAGTTTCTATACTAAACCAAATAAATGACATTCCTTAAAAAACTTATTAAATGGCTCGCAATAATAATCGTTCTACTTATTGCTGTGCTTTATATCACCGATACAGATTACTTAATAAAAGCCGTTAGAACCATATATCTAAAAGGGCATACCACAGCTTTCTTGGAAGATTATAAAGAACTAGATAACAGAGTGGTTGAAACGGGCACACCTATCCCTTGGCCAAACCATACAGATTATAATTCTGTAAAAGCAACCGAAACACTATCTAAAATCAACTCACAAAACGGAACCATTGCCTACGTGATTATTAAAAACGATAGTATTTGGTTCGAAAATTACTACGACGGTTTTAACGCAAATTCACAATCCAATTCCTTTTCTATGGCAAAAAGCTATGTGTCGGGACTTTTAGGTAAAGCAATAAAAGAAGGTTATATAAAAAATTTAGACCAACCAGTTTGTGATTTTTTACCAGAATTTTGTAATGGATTAGCCAAAACCATGACGGTTGGAGATTTATCTAGCATGGCTTCTGGCACAAATTGGGACGAAGCCTACTACTCGCCTCTATCTATTACAACACGTGCTTATTTTGATGACGACCTAGCGAAAGTAACAAACAGTCTAAAGGTTGTAGATACTCCTGGTCAGTATTTTAAATACGCTAGTGGAGACACACAAATGTTAGCCATGGTGATAGAAAACGCTACGGGCAAAAAACTCTATAATTATTTAACCGAAAGTTTTTGGAAACCTCTAAACTCTGAAAACTCAACCCTATGGCAAGTAGACAGCGAAACTCACGATTTAGTAAAAGCCTATTGCTGCATAGCTAGTAATGCTAAAGATTTTGCGCGCTTTGGTAAACTTTATAAAGACCACGGAAAATGGAACGGTAAACAAATTTTAGACTCCACTTTTGTGGCAAAATCAATTAAACCACGCTTTAAAAACAGTCCGGAATATGGTTACGGTTGGTGGCTAAGAACAATAAAAGATAAACACTTTTTTATGATGCGTGGCCACTTAGGGCAATACGTTATTGTAGAACCGAACGATAATGTTATTATAGTAAGGCTAGGTCACTCTAAAGGGCCAATAAAAACAGTGGCTACGTTTACCGATGATATTTCTGTGTATATAAACGAAGCCTATAAAATGCTAGAAAAATGATACGTAAACTTAACTTAGAAAACATTTTATTTCTGGATATCGAAACCGTTCCGGAAACACAATATTTCTCTGATTTAGACGAAACAAAACAAGCGCTTTGGGAACACAAATCGAAATACCAGCGCAAAGAAGATGAAACCGCCGAAGAATTTTATAACCATGCCGGAATTTGGGCAGAGTTTGGTAAAATAGTTTGTATTTCGGTAGGTTATTTTAAAATCACGGATGAGTCTCGAAGTTTTAGAACAACTTCTTTCCATGGAGAAGAAGTTAAACTTTTAACTGATTTTAAAACCTTATTAAACACACATTTTAATCAAGCAAAACACTTACTTTGCGGTCACAATGGTAAAGAATTCGATTTTCCGTTTATTGCTAGACGCATGATTATAAACGATATTGAAATACCACAAAAATTAAATTTATTTGGCAAAAAACCTTGGGAAGTACCACATCTAGACACGCTAGAACTATGGAAATTTGGCGATTATAAAACCTATACCTCGTTAAAACTATTAACCAGCGTATTAGGGATTCCGTCTCCAAAAGATGATATTGATGGCAGCGAGGTTTATCGTGTATTTTACGAAGACAAAGAAATTGATAGAATTGTAACCTATTGCGAAAAAGATACCATTGCCGTAGCACAGATATTTTTACGCCTACGAGGTGATGCCATTTTAAAAAACGACGAAATTATTCATATTTAATGAAGAAAAACATACTTAGCGTAACCGATTTATCCATTGCATTTAATGGCAATGAAGTCATCCATAACATATCTTTCAACCTTAAGGAAAATGAAATCCTGGGTATTGTAGGCGAATCGGGTTCAGGAAAATCAGTATCCTCATTAGCCATTTTAGGTTTACTTCCGAAGAAAATTTCTAAAATCACCTCAGGAAGCATTCTCTTTAACAATGAAGATTTAACCAAACTATCACCCAAAGCATTTCAAAATATAAGAGGAAAACAAATAGCCATGATTTTTCAAGAACCCATGAGTTCTTTAAATCCGTCTATGACCTGTGGCAAGCAAGTACAAGAAATTCTTTTACAGCACACCAATTTATCTAAAAAAGAAGCCGAAAACGAAACATTATCTTTATTCGAAAAAGTAAAGCTACCCGACGTAAAACGAACCTACACCAAATATCCACATGAAATATCTGGAGGCCAAAAACAACGCGTTATGATTGCGATGGCTATTGCATGTAAACCCGATGTTTTAATTGCCGACGAACCTACAACAGCACTAGATGTTACAGTACAAAAAGATATAATAAAGCTTCTGAAAGAACTACAGGCTGAAACCAAAATGAGTATTATTTTCATTACTCACGATTTGGCTTTAATCTCCGAAATAGCGAACCATGTTTTGGTTATGTTTAGAGGAAACTTAGTTGAAGAAGGCTTGGTTAAAACTATATTTAAAAGCCCAAAACACAATTACACCAAAGCATTAATTAACTCGCGTCCATCATTAGATACACGCCTAAAAACCTTACCAACTATAAAAGATTTTTTGGAAGACACAACCTCTACCGAAATTGTAACCGACTATGACAGGCAAGTAAATCATGAAAAAATTTATAGCCAAACACCGTTATTAGAAGTTATTAATGTTGAAAAGGAATATTTATCTAGTGCTGGATTCTTTAAAAAGGCCACCTCCTTCAAGGCTGTAAATAATGTTAGTTTCAAATTATATCCTGGTGAAACATTAGGATTGGTAGGTGAATCTGGCTGCGGGAAATCTACACTTGGTAACGCCATCTTGCAACTAGATAAAGCTACGGCAGGTCAAATTTTGTATAACGGCATTGATATTACCAAATTAGATAAAACTGAAACTAGAAAACTTAGAAAAGATATTCAAATTATATTCCAAGATCCTTACTCCTCATTAAATCCAAGAATGCCTGTTGGAGAAGCCATTATGGAACCTATGAAAGTCCATGGACTATTCAACTCTACTAAAGAAAGGAAAGAAAAAGTTATTGATATTTTAAACCGTGTTGGCTTATCGGAAGATTATTTTAATAGATATCCTCACGAATTTTCTGGCGGGCAGCGCCAACGTATTGGTATTGCGCGTACCATTGCTTTACAGCCCAAACTTATTGTTTGCGACGAGTCTGTTTCTGCACTTGACATATCAGTACAAGCACAAGTTTTAAACCTATTAAATGAGCTAAAAAAAGATTTCGGTTTTACTTATATCTTTATTTCACACGATTTGGCTGTTGTAAAATATATGAGCGACCAATTATTGGTTATGAATAAAGGTAAAATTGAAGAATTGGACGACGCTGATACTATCTACAAAACTCCTAAAAAGGATTATACAAAAAAGCTTATTGAAGCTATTCCGAAAGGGATTTAATAAGAATTGTGAAATAGATTCACGCTATAACTTGGGGAAGTTATAGCATGAAAATTTTCTTGGTCAAGTAAAGTAGGCCTTTTAAAAATTGCAAGTTTCCTTGTACAGATTCTTGAAATTTACTTGTTTTAAATGTAGGTTGTTCAGGTAGATTTGGTGCAAAATTCATAAGGGTTAGATTATGGTAGATTTGGGGGAAATCTATAATTAAACTTGGTTTCTTTGTTCTCTGTAAAGATATTCTTTTCTTTGAATAAATCGGTTTAAAAACACATATTATCGCTGAAATACATTAAATTTTAACATTTAACTCTGTTTAGCCCCACAAACAACTAAAAACAGCTTATTAAAATTGCATCTCAGGTATATCTCCATCAATAATTAAAGTGCCCTCTGTTGCGTTTTTTATATCATCTACCGAAACACCTGGAGCGCGTTCTAAAAGTTTAAACCCAACAGCAGTAACATCTAACACCGCAAGGTTGGTTACAATTCTCTTTACACACCCAACACCTGTTAATGGTAACGTACATTTTTTGAGAAGTTTAGATTCGCCTTTTTTGTTAGTGTGCATCATGGCGACAATAATATTTTCGGCACTTGCTACCAAATCCATAGCGCCTCCCATACCTTTAACCATCCGTCCTGGGATTTTCCAGTTTGCAATGTCCCCATTTTCCGCCACTTCCATAGCACCTAGAATAGTTAAATCGACATGCTGACCTCGAATCATTGAGAAACTTAAAGCCGAATCGAAAAAACTAGCCCCAGGCAAAGCCGTTATAGTTTGTTTTCCTGCATTTATAACATCAGCATCTTCTTCTCCCTCAAAAGGGAAAGGCCCCATGCCTAAAACACCATTTTCACTTTGAAATTCGACCTCTATATCTTCTCTAACATAATTTGCTACCAACGTTGGAATGCCAATTCCTAAATTAACGTAATAACCATCCTGAACTTCCTTTGCAATGCGCTTTGCTATACCTATTTTATCTAACATGATTTTGTGTCTTTATTAGTTCCGCGGAAGCGAAAACCTCTTAATTGGATTCTTAATTTTAAACTTTATCTAAAAGGATAATCAAATTTAACCACGCGATCTTACTGTGCGTTGCTCAATTCGTTTCTCATAGCGTTCTCCTTGAAAAATACGCTGTACAAAAATACCAGGAATATGAATTTGATTAGGATCTAACTCCCCTAGTGGCACCAACTCTTCAACCTCAGCAACAGTTATTTTTGCAGCACCACACATTACCGGATTAAAATTTCGAGCTGTTCCTTTAAAAATCAAATTACCAGCGGCATCGCCTTTCCAGGCCTTAACAAAAGCAAAATCGGCTTTAAACGCATGTTCTAACACATACATTTTACCATCGAATTCTCTCGTTTCTTTACCTTCGGCGACTTCGGTTCCATAACCTGCAGGTGTGTAAATAGCAGGGAATCCGGCTTGAGCAGCACGACATCTTTCAGCTAATGTACCTTGCGGAATAAGTTCAACATCGAGTTCTCCAGAAAGCATTTGGCGTTCAAATTCATCATTTTCGCCAACATAAGAAGATATCATTTTTTTAATCTGTTTTTTTTGAAGTAGTAAACCCAATCCAAAATCATCAACACCTGCATTATTAGAAATACAGGTTAAACCATGAACTCCAAGCTTTACTAACTTAGCTATAGCATTTTCGGGAATGCCACTCAGTCCAAATCCGCCTAGCATAAAGGTCATATTGTCTTTTACACCATTTAGCGCGGCATCAACATTAGCTACTTTCTTATTTATCATTATGAATTCGTTTTAGAATTAAGCTTCATGTTTTTATAAAAACATCATTTAAAGCTGCTTAAATTTACGAATAATTCAAAAGAATATTAAAATTTAAACAAATAATATTACCAACGTTTTAGTTAAATAAACTTGAACCATAAAATCTTTCATCTCCAATAATTTATGGGTATCGTTTACACGGAAAAATTTATTGAAAAGAAACCTATTCAAGACTTAACAAATTAGCTACGAACTAAACCAAAAAAAACCATCCTTTTCAGAATGGTTTTTAATACATTATATTAAGTTCTTAAGATTTAAAAATCTAAATCTTCAGGTGTATTATCATCTTGATTACTATCAGAATCGCTATCAACCTTAGAACAATCTACATTAATAGATAAATTTTTAGGTTTTGTAAAAGCATCTTTAGAAATTTCTAAATGCTTGTCGGCATAACAGTTCTTCATGTAAACACCCCAAATTGGTAGAGCCATTGCTGCACCTTGCCCGTAAGTAATACCAGGAAAATGGACAGCTCTATCTTCGCCTCCAACCCAAACACCAGTTACTAAGTTTGGAACCATACCCATAAACCAACCATCACTTTGGTTTTGTGTAGTACCAGTTTTACCTGCAATTGGGTTTGTAAACTCATATGGATATCCTGTAATTACTTTTCTATAATCACTTCTATAAGAATCTCTTCCTTTACCTCTTAAACGTGCACCAGAACCAGATTGTGTTACACCTTCCATAAGTTTTACGGTAACATAAGCGGTTTCTTCACTTAAAACATCCCGTGTTTCTGGTTTAAATTGATATAAAATAGTTCCGTTCTTATCGGCAATTGTTGTTACCATAACTGGTTTGGTATAAACCCCTTGGTTTGCAAAAGTAGAATAAGCACCAACCATTTCGTAAACACTAATATCTGGTGTTCCTAAAGCAATAGAAGGCACAGCAGGAATATCAGAATCGATTCCTAATTTTCTAACTAAATCTATAACCGTTTGCGGTCCTACTTTATCAATTAATCGTGCTGTAATGGTATTAACCGAATTAGCTAATGCATTCTTCAAAGAACGTGTACCACCATACTCACCACCTGAGTTTTTAGGACACCATTCTTCTGGGTTTCCGTATTTATTGGCTTCGATACAAAATGGTGTATCTGGCAACTCATCACAAGGTGATAAATGCAACTGATCCATAGCCGCTGTATAAACAAAAGGCTTAAAGGTCGAACCAATTTGACGCTTCCCTTGGTTTACCATATCATATTGGAAGTGACGGTAATTCATACCACCAACCCAAGCTTTTACATGGCCTGTTTGCGGATCCATAGACATCATACCTGTACGAAGGAATGATTTATAATAACGCATAGAATCTATAGGTTTCATGATAGTATCTATTTCTGACGCTCTACCATCTTCCCATGCAAAAACAGTCATTTCTGCAGGTTCATTAAATGAAGCTTCAATTTCTTTATCCGATTTTTTTAAATCGTATTTAAGATGCCTCCAACGTTCAGACTGTTTCATTCCTCGCCTTAATAGCGAAGCAACCTCATTTTTATTAAGATCTAAAAACGGAGCTGTAGGATTCTTTTTAATGTTATTCTGGTTAAAAAACTCAGCTTGAAGCCTTGGCATATGTTGTTGCACAGCATCTTCAGCATGTTTTTGCATACGAGAATCGATGGTTGTATAAATTTTTAAACCGTCGTTATATAAATTATATTTTGTTCCGTCTGGCTTAGGGTTTTCTTTAATCCAATCTTTCATAAAACCATCTAAATATCCTCTAAAGTAAGTAGCGATACCTTCACGGTGCGACTCTGGAGAATAGTTTAAATCTAAATCTGTTTTTTGAAGAGAGTCTTTTACTTTTTCATCTATAAAATCGTATTTCTCCATTTGAGCTAAAACTACATTTCTACGGGTTTTAGTTAACTCAACTCGTTTTCTTGGATTAAATAAAGATGAATTTTTAAACATACCAACAAGCATCGCAGATTCTTTTAAATCCAACTCTATAGGTTCTTTACCGAAATAAATACGTGAGGCACTACGAATACCATCGGCATTATTTAAGAAATCGTAAATATTGAAATATTGTGCAATAATTTCTTCTTTGGTGTATTGGCGCTCTAAACGAATAGCAATAATCCATTCTTTCACTTTTTGCAAAACACGCTCTACAATATTTTTAGAGCCTTCACCATGAAATAATTGCTTTGCCAATTGCTGAGAAATAGTACTTGCTCCACCACCGCTACCAAGCGTCAATATAGCACGTAAAGTTCCTTTGGCATCAATACCAGAATGATCTTTAAACCGTGCATCTTCTGTTGCTATTAATGCGTTAACCAAATATTGTGGCAACTCATTATAACCAACAGGTGTTCTGTTATCATTAAAATAGAACTTCCCTAGGGTTTGCCCATCGGAAGAAAGAATTTCTGTTGCTAAATTTGTTTTAGGGTTTTCTAACACGGTGTGATCTGGCATTTCGCCAAAAACACCCCAAGATGCTAATAAAAACACTAAAACGATAGAGAGAATACCTCCTAAAAATATCACCCAAAACCATCGAATGTATTTTGTAAAATCTTGAACTGTGTTTGTTTCTTTTTTTGCTTTTGCCATGGTTTAAGAGCCTTAAATTAAGAGCGATTTAAGTTTTAAAATTAGGGATTACTGTATTGTGGGATTTTCTATTCTAAAGCCAACATCGGTTATGCCGTCTAGGTTTACAACACCGTTTACTTTGCCGCGTTCGCGCATAGCTTGATGTATATTAACCTTGTACTCGCCAGTTTCATTAAACACAAAACCTTTTTTATACCAAAGTTTATTTTCTTTTATATCTGTATAACCTGTACCTAAAAGTTTCCCGCTAGGTTCGGCCATTTTATACTCCAAAGTATCTTTTTGAATCTTTCCGTTCGGATTTATCATTTCAACAATTAAAAAGACATTATTGTACTTATAAGCATTTGTATTTCTCAGATTTACAAATAAATTATAAGGTTTAATAGAATCGGTTGGAGTAATATTGAAACTCACAACATTCTCTCTATTCCAAGTATTTGGAACCGATTGATACTCATCGAAAACACGATTAGAATCGCATGATGTAAACAGCAATGCGGTTATTAAAAAAAATAAGAAGCTATTATTCGGCAGCATCATTATTGCTTTGTGGTTTTGATTTTGGTTTTGGTTTTCTTTTATTATTCCGGTTTCGGTTATTCCTATTCGGATTAGTGTTTGGTTTATCCGTATTTGCTGCGCCATTTTCTCCTGTTCTTTTCTTAGGAGCTCTTTTATTAGGAACTGCTTTTGGAGTTCCTTCACCTTTTTGATTCGGCCCTTTTTGATTTGGGTTTTGTCTTTTTGGCGACGTATTAGAACTCTTAGCGTTAGGCCTTGGCTTTTGATTAGAATTTGGAGCCCCCTTTTGGTTCGGCTTCTTTCTAGTATTTTTACGTTTATTATTACGTTTTGGACTATCGAAACGTGTTAAACTATCTTGACCAACAACATTTTCGAACTCTGTTTTAACATCTTCTAAAACATCTAATGCATATTCCTCTAGGCTGGCAATAGGTTCGTTCTTTTTGTTAGCTTCAATAATTTCGTTAGCCTGCTCTGTAGTTATTTTATGCCAGTTCATCCATTCACCTTCATAAGCATACCACATATGTCCTTTGAAAATATCTGTTTTTTGACAAACTGCTGTTCCTTTTCCTGTTTTTAGCTTAATATCTGTTTTTGGAAAACTTTTTAAAGCATCTAAATAAGTATCTAATTCGTAATTTAAACAACATTTTAATTTACCACATTGCCCTGCTAATTTCTGAGGATTAAGTGATAACTGTTGGTAACGCGCTGCAGATGTGCTTACCGATCTAAAATCTGTTAACCACGTAGAGCAACATAATTCACGTCCACAAGAACCAATACCTCCAAGTCGTGAAGCTTCTTGACGAAAACCAACTTGTTTCATTTCTATTCGTGTTCTAAACTCACGAGCAAAAACCTTAATTAACTCACGGAAATCTACGCGCTCTTCGGCTGTATAATAAAACGTGGCTTTACTAGCATCTCCTTGAAATTCGATATCC
Source organism: Algibacter lectus (assembly GCF_004368925.1). Lineage (NCBI taxonomy): Bacteria > Pseudomonadati > Bacteroidota > Flavobacteriia > Flavobacteriales > Flavobacteriaceae > Algibacter > Algibacter lectus. Next base: position 22,111 of record NZ_SORL01000012.1, on the reverse strand, counting down.
GAAATTTTCATTTGGAGCTTTAAATCTATTGCAAACTGACGCGCACGAACCTTCATTGGCTCTTCTTTATCACGGGCCGCTTGCCAAATATCGATATCTTTCTGACTTGCTTTTCTGTATATTTTTAATGTTTCAACTGGCTTTACCGAGATATTTTTGCGTTTCATTTGTACGCGTACTAATTCCCCCGAAAGGGTAACCATACCAATATCGTGACCAGATTGTGCTTGTGTTGCTACAATATCACCAATACTTAATGTTAAGTTTTCGGCATTTTTATAGTAGTCTTTTCGTCCGTTTTTAAAACGTACTTCTACCCAATCGAATGGTTTTTCGCCACTTGGAAGAGACATATTTGCTAACCAATCGAATACGGTTAATTTATTGCAACTATCTGTACCACAGGTGCCATTATTTTTGCAGCCACTAGGAGAGCCGTCTTTTGTTGAGCAACTTGCGCAAGCCATATATTTTATATATTGATTCTGAATAAAACCAAAGTTTTACCAGAAGAAGGTTTATAACTATTTATTTTGAATCTTTACTTTACAGTTATTTTACTATGAAAGCAAGAGTATAACACGGTTGATGAAGTGTATCTACTAAATACAACTTCAAGATGTAAAGATAAGATTATTCTAAAGACTAAAAACAAAGATTTTCGCTTTAGCAATTAATACCGATTATCTTGGTAAATCTCAATTATTTGTGACGCTTTTTCGTTCTGAAAATCAGCTAAATTAAACTTCAACATCAGTCTCTTCAATATCTTCTTTGGGTGTTAAAATATTTGGAAAAATCATAGGTACTAAAGATTTCACTGGCATATAAAGCATAGAATCTTCCACATTTTCTTCTTCTACAAAAGTAATTGTACTATTCATTCTATCGAAAACTATTAAAACCACACTTAAAATAACTGCAATTTTTAAAGCTCCAAAAACGCCACCCGCTAATTTATTTATAATACCGAGTGCCGCAAAATCGGCCAATTTAGTTAAGGCTTTACCAGCAAGCGAAATAGCCAGAATGATAACAACAAAAGTTATAGCAAAGGCGGTAATACTAATGGTTTTTTCATCCCAATCGGTTTTAGTATTTAAAAATTCGGCAGCAAAATCACTAAAATGGATAGCTCCATAAACTCCTGCAACTAAAGCAACCAACGAAGCAACCTCAACAAAAAGCCCTTTCATAAAACCACGAACTAAGCCAAATAGAATTAATGCGCCTAAAACAATATCAATAACACCCATAGTAACAATTTAATGCAAATATAAAATAAAAGAATTTACACACTAATACTGCTCACACAAACAATAACGGCAAATGCCCCACTATGTTATCTTAGAATAACAAAAGGTTCGTTAACTTTGTCAAAAATTTCAATTTAAAAACTAAAAATGGCAAGAGACGAAGAATTAAAGGAACGCTGGAACTTGGTTGTTAAAAAACTATCTGATCAATTTGCAGATGGAGACACCTTAGATCTTGACGCTATTATATATTTAATAGGCGTACAAGAACTCGGACAATTGGAGCGCGCTTTTAAAAAAGATCAAAAATTAGACTTAATGCATATTGCTATTTGCAAATTATTAATGCCTTACGGATATTACCAACTCGATTTTGTAGATAAAGATGGCTGGCCACATTACACAGCGCTAGAAGCTTTACCACATTTAAAGGCTGGCGAACAAAGTGTTTTAATGAAAGAAGCTATTGTAAATTACTTTCTAGAAACCGAGTATATTGATTAACTCTTTTTTAAAATTTCAGCAAAACCAATTGCTAATTATACTTTTAAAGGCTCCATAAATTTTACATGGAGCTTTTTTTTATCTGTAAAAACTCCAAAAGTAAAGCACAAAAAAAACCCCAATTACTTTCGTAATCAGGGTTGGTTTCAGAGTTGGCCCACTAGGGCTCGAACCTAGACTCTTCTGCACCAAAAACAGACGTGTTGCCAGTTACACCATGGGCCATTCTTTATTCGAGACGGCAAATTTAGAACTTTTTTTCCTTTGTGCAAACTTTTTTAATTTTTTTTTCAATTATTTTTTTTGAACACTTAACGTTTCCTTAAAAACATAAGGTATTAAGTATTTATTATTAAATTCGCCAAAGCAATTAATGTATAGATTTTTATGGCAAATTTTAACTTTAAAAAATGGAATACCGTTTTAGGATGGTTCTCTTTTTTAATAGCACTTATTACTTATAGCTTAACTGTTGAGCCAACAGTGAGTTTTTGGGATGCAGGGGAATATATTTTAACTTCTTCTAAACTACAAGTTGGCCACCCACCGGGAGCGCCATTATTTCAAATGTTGGGTGCTTTTTTCTCCATTTTCACATTTGGAAATAATGCTTTAATTGGCTGGATGATGAATATGATGAGTGCTGTTTCTAGTGCATTCACTATTCTTTTTATGTTTTGGACCATAACAATTCTATTAAAAAAACTGGTTACAGCAGATGGTGAGATAAATAAAAACCAAGCTTATGCCATTTTAGGTAGTGGTTTAGTTGGTAGTTTAGCCTTTACTTTTACCGATTCGTTTTGGTTTAATGCTGTAGAAACCGAAGTTTATGCCATGGCGACATTAATTATGTCCGTTTTATTCTGGCTAGGCTTACGTTGGGAACAAGACATGGATAACCCAAGAGGAAATCGATGGCTTATTTTAATTGCCTTTGTTATCGGGCTTTCTTTTGGAGTTCACTTTATGGGCTTATTAACCATACCTGCCATAGGGTTGGTTTACTTTTTCAAGAATTATAAAACCGTAACTATAAAAAACTTCATCATTGCAAATATTGCTTCGGTTGGTATTTTGTTATTCGTTTTTAAACTTTTGGCTCCTAATATTCTTAAAATATTTAGTGCTTTCGAAATATTTTTCGTGAACACTATTGGCTTGCCTTTTAATTCAGGGTCTATTATTGCGGGCTTACTACTTGTTGGCCTTATTACTTACGGCTTAAAATACACTAGAAAGAAACACTTTGTACATTTAAACACAGCTATTCTTTGTTTAACCTTTGTTATTATTGGTTTCTCTACGTGGTTAATGTTACCAATTCGTGCGAATGCTAATGTGGTTATTAACGAGAACAACCCATCGAGTGCTAGAGAATTGTTAGCGTATTACAACTTAGAACAATACCCTGAAACACACTTGTTTTACGGACCTCAATTTACAGATCAATATGCTTATTTAGATGAAAACAATCCGTACATAGACGACAAACCTAAGTATGAGAAAGATGAAGAAAAAGGGGAATACGTTGTTGTAAACGATTGGAAAAAAGCAAAACAGAACTACAACTCTAAACACGCTTCTATTCTACCAAGAATGTGGAGTGCCGAGCATGCGGAAAATTACATGATGTTTTCTGGCTTTTTAGATTTCAAAGTAAAACCAGATGCGCAAAACACATATTACAGAAGTGCTATTAACGCTGGAGCAACCGAGGAACAAGCTAAAACTTATGCCTTAAATCAAATTACAAAATATAAAGCCCAACTTAATGATTTTAAAAATCAGGTGGCACAAGGCAATGTAGATTACGAAGATTATAACAACTTCTTGAAAAAGGAAAAAAGTTTAATTGAAGTTGAAAAACCTTCGATAATTAGTAATGTTATTTACATGTTTGAATACCAATTGGGTTACATGTACTGGCGTTATTTTATGTGGAATTTCTCTGGAAGACAAGATGATATTCAAGGCCGTTATGATAATCACGGTAACTGGATAACAGGAATTAAATTTATTGACGAATGGCACTTAGGCTACTCTCAAGACCACTTACCTAGCGATGTTAAAAACAACAAGGCGCGAAATGCATACTACATGCTACCGCTTATTCTAGGTATTATCGGTTTATTCTTCCTTTACAATAAAGACAAAAAATTATTTTGGGTAATGCTTGTATTCTTTCTGTTTACAGGAATCGCCATACAAGTTTACACAAATGTACGTCCGTTTGAACCACGTGAGCGTGACTACTCGGTTGTAGGATCTTATTACGTATTTGCTCTATGGATTGGTTTTGGAGTTTACGCATTGTACGATTTCTTTAAAACATATTTACCAAAACAACTTACCGCACCAATAGTTACTATAGCCTGTTTAATTCTAGTTCCTGGAATTATGGCTGCTAGCAACTGGGACGATCATGACCGTTCTGGAAAATACACTGCCAATGCTATGGCTAAAATGTATTTAGATTCTTGTGCAGAAAATGGTATTCTATTTACCATTGGAGACAACGATACATTCGCACTTTGGTATGCTCAAGAAATTGAAGGTTACAGAACCGATGTACGTGTAGTAAACACAAGTTTATTCCAAACCGATTGGTACATCGACCAAATGAAACGCAAGGCTTACGAAAGTGATCCTGTACCGTCTCAATTAACGCACGATTTATACAAATACGGCACTAACGATTATATCGTGATAGAGCCTGTAACTAAAGACACCATTGAAGTGAAGCAATTTTTAGACTTCATTGCAAGTGATAATCCTAAAACTAAATACAAATATGTTTTAGAGCAGCAAGGTGTCGATATTTCTCAAGTAAGGAGACAAGATTTAAAAGCTAGTTATTTACCAACCGAAACATTACGTCTGCCGGTAAATAAACAAAATGCATTAAACTCGGGTATTGTTAAACCGGAAGATGCTGATAAAATAGTGCCTTATATAGACCTTACAATTAAAGGCGGGGCGCTATACAAAAACCGTTTACTTATGTTAGACATTGTAGCTAACAACGAATGGAATCGCCCAATCTACTTTACTGGCGGAAGCTTTGGTGACGACGATTATATTTGGATGAAAGATTACCTTCAACTTGATGGTATGTGCTACAAACTAGTACCTATTAGAACGGAAGTTGATAGATCGAACCCGTTTGATATGGGACGTGTAGACAGTGATTTGATGTATGAAAAAGTTAAAAAATGGGATTGGGGAAATAGCGGAAGTCCAGACATTTATCACGATGTTGAAACTCGTAAAAACTCAATTACATACCGTGGAAATTTAGCACGATTAACCGAGCAGTTAATTAACGAAGACAAACTTGATAAAGCTGAAGAAATAGCCGATATAGCTATGGAAAACATGCCTGTTGAATTCTTTGGTTATTACACACTTTTAGAGCCTTACATTAGTGCTTATTACGAAGTAGGAAACAAAGAAAAAGCGCAACGTTTATTTAAAGAAGTTGCTCAAAAATATCAAGAAAATTTAGTATATTACAGTAAGTTAAAAACAGATAAACAAGAACGTTTATTTGAAGATATTTATACCGACATACAACGCTACAAAGGCTTAGTTGATGTTTTAATAAAATACGACATTCCTTTTGCAGAAACTGAAGGCGATATTTTTAACGACCACCTAAAAATGTTTAAATATTTTTATGGTGACAGTGATCAAGATGAATACGCTCCAGAAGAAAACCAAGATATTCCTGCAAACGTAAGTACAGATACCATTGAACCTATAGAATAAGGCATGACCTTAACACCTGTAAAAACACCATTTGTTATAAAAAAGATGTTCCCAAATTATATTTGGGACATCTCAACAAATGAAAAAACAATCTATCTTACTTTTGATGATGGCCCAACACCAGAAATAACAAATTGGACCCTAGATACATTAAAAGCTTATCAAGCGAAAGCTACATTTTTCTGTATAGGAAATAACATTGAAAAGCATCCTGGAATTTTCCGTAGCATTATAGAAAACGGGCATGCCATTGGGAACCACACTCAAAACCATGTTAAAGGTTGGAAAACTAAAACAGCCGATTATTTAACTGAAGTTGATGCCGCTGAGAATAACATTCAAAAAGAAAAAGCTCAACAGCACACTGCAATACCTAGCGATATTAAATTATTTCGCCCTCCTTATGGTAAAATAAAACGAGCACAAGGCAAACAATTAATTAAACTTGGCTATAAAATAATAATGTGGGATATTTTATCTTTCGATTGGCAAAACTCAATAAGTGAAGCAACTTGCTTAAAAAACGTTATTTCAAAAACAAAAAGTGGTAGCATTGTTGTTTTTCATGATAGCTTGAAAGCTTCAAAAAACATGCAATACACACTCCCAAAGGTTTTAAAACATTTTAGCGAGCAAGGTTATCAATTTAAATCTTTAGCCTTTTAAGACTTCACTACTAGTTTCAGTTTTCTTTTCCAATATATAATATATAGTGTCCCGATAATGGTTGGCAACGTCCAAGCGACTATATTGCCCATGCCCAAACCTGCAACAATAAAAGCTGTAATGGATGCAATTAAAGCACCTATCATTTTTCCGATATGTAATCGCAACCAAGTATTCTTAACTTTTTTAGGCGCTTTATAGAATCGAAAATCTTGAATACTCATAAATAATCCAAAACCACCAAAGAATAGAAACAGAACACTCAAAGAAGAATCATTTAGAACACCATAAGCACCATTTAAGATCATTAATACGGAAAAGCACACCATCGCACCCGAAATCAATTTATCTTTCATGTCAGCCTCTTTTTTTGTTTTAAAAGTTAACGCACGATTCCCTGCTAAAACGAGATAAATTGTAAATAAGCCAATTAAAAATAAAAACACATTTTCATGATTTGGCATACATGAAATTGGTAACGAAATAGAAGAACTGACCAGCATACCAATAGAAAATAGTTTCCCCATTTTTTTATGTGCAGGACTTCCCTTTTTTACAATAACACTTCCTATTCCTGTAATTAATCCAAGGCCCCCAAAAAAGGCATGAACGTAAATCAAAATTTTAATTGCTTCTTCCATTTGTAGTTAATTAGTTTTGTTACTTCAAATTTGAGATTATTCTTCAACTTACAGAATTTTTCATTTCCCAATTGTATTTTTTTGAGACTCAACTGTCAATTTTCATATAAAACAAAAAACATTACACCTTTTAGAACATTGTAGAAAGCCGGCATCAATAAGACATATTTGGTATTCAGAATAAAACAGAAAAAAACGGTTAAAACTTTATTGAAATTATCAATAAAACTTTAACCGTTTAAATATTTGTAAGCTGAATAAAAATTATGTTTTCTTCACATACTTTGTAATAATTACAATTTGTGTTGGTCCAACTTTACCTTCTATAAACTCAGCATTTTCATGATCTAGCCTAATATTTCTAACAGCTGTACCTTGTTTGGCAACCATGCTAGAACCTTTTACTTTTAAATCTTTTATTAACACTACATTATCTCCTGCTTCTAAAATAACACCGTTTACATCACGATGAATAATTTTACTTGCTGCATCTTCATGCTCTCCAGTAGCTCTTGCTAAAGCCATAGCATCATCATCAAGATACATCATATCCAATAAATCTTTTGGCCAACCTTCATTTCTTAATCTTTGTAACATACGCCACGCCATAATTTGCACAGCAACATGCTCACTCCACATACTATCGTTTAAACAACGCCAGTGGTTAGCATCCATATCTACATCACCGTTAATTTGATCTAAACAAGTTTTACAAACCAAAACATCGTTCCCTACATTTTCGTTCAACGACGGCGGAATTGTATATTGGTTTAAGTCTTCTTTTGAAGTACATAATTCGCAACTAGAATTGCTTCGCTCTTGTAATGTTTGTAAAACGCTCATAAGTATAATTTTGATTTTTGCAATAGTACAGCAAAATCGAGGATTGTACAAATTTAGGATTCTGTAATATTTTTATTAAATAAAAAAGAACGCATAGCGCGTCCTTTTTTTATATTGTAATACTAATTATTTATTTTAAAAGGTCGTGGATAAAAGTATACACATAATCTCCATGAACACCCGTAAAATAAGTATTCCACGTTTCTAATTTAACCTTATTCTCTTCACTCCTTGCATAACCAGCTTTAAACAACTCATCATCTTCATCAAACATTTTTTCTATATCTTCCAGTGAATCTAAGAAATAAGCCTCTATATATTCGGTTTTATCGGCTCCCCAAGCATGAACATAAGGAAAATACCCCTTAATATATTCGTTTTTTTGAGTGATTATTGTGTTACCTTCTAATCTTAAGTCCTCAAACTCTTTCATAGTCCCATCTTTTGGAAATGCCAAATAACTTTTTCGAACGTAAAGCACCATATCTTTATTTGGTCTTTCAGTTAAAAACTTTGCCCCAAAAAGCGGACTATAAATCTCATCGGAATGTTGATTAGAATAGTATGAATTTAAATTTTGCAAAAATGCTTTTCTTTCAGCTTCATCTGGCCAAGCCTCTTTTTCAAGCTCAGCACTTCGTTCTACTTGCTTGTCTATATCTTCCCAAGAAGCGTAACTCATAGAACTTAAAACTTCAGTATTATCGGGCGTTAAGTTGTGTATATATGTTGAAGCACTCAAAATATATTCGTTTTTCTTGATTACTTTATCTAAGTATTCTTTTTCAGCAGCCTTCCATTCGGACATTTTAAAATCCTTTTTATCGAGATTCCAATGACTTTTAGTTACTGTAACATACTTTACTTCTTTTTTTTCTTGTGCTTGGAGAGTTGGTGCACAAAACAATAACAACACAACAATTGTAGCGAATAATTGATTCGTTTTTTTCATAATCTGTTAATTTTAAAGTTAATATAATGGTTAATTAATTACGACTTTAAGGCTTAGAAGCCTAGATAGATTATGCTAAAATTTTATTGCGAAGAGAGAGAGATTCACACAAACATACAACAAAATAACTAAATTACAAATACATACATTTCAATCAAGCAACGAGTTTCGCACTTTTTTACTCATTCCTTTTAAGACCATATCGTAAGAATGATCGATAAGTTTATAGATAAATTCAGGAGATAATTCTCCTTCGTGCATATAAATAGTATTCCAATGTTTTTTGCTCATATGAAATCCTGGGCGTATACTTTCATATTCCGCGCGTAATTCTTGGGAGTATTCAGGATCTGCTTTTAAGTTTATGGATGCTTCGCCACGCTCCCATTTTGACAAGCCCGCCAAAACAAACATTTTTCCCAATACTTTAAACACCAAAGTATCTTCATCAAACGGAAAGTCTTCTGTAGTTCCTTTTTTGCTCAAGCAGTAGTTACGGAGTTGTTCAATATTCATTTTAATGGTTTTAAGTTGAAATTATTTCAAAATTCGCTCCATTACTTTTTCTGGACTCCTTAGCGTTGTAAACCCAAACTGTTTATACAAACCATGAGCATCGGCCGTCTTTAACATCCATACTTTACATGATTTTAATTCTTCGGCTTCATGTATACGTGCTATTAATGCTTTTGAATAGCCTTTTCCGCGATGTTCTTCAAGAATAAAAACATCCATTAAATAGGCGAAAACCGTATAATCTGTAGCTACTCTTGCAAAACCAATTTGCTTATCATCTAGATATACACCAAAACAAAAACAATGTTCTATTGTTTTTTTAACCTCAGCAACCGTTCTGCCTTTTGCCCAATAAGCGTTGGTGATAAACTGATGAATAACATCTATTTGAAGTTTACTTTTATCTGTTGAAATTTCAATCATGATGAAATCAATTTATTTAATCAACTTTGTCCCCTTTTCTTCAATTTTTAAAGCTGAATAATCCAATTTCCATCCAATAGTTTCAACTATAGTTTCCATAAGTAAAATGGTTTCTAAAGCTTCTTTTTGAGCTATTTCTATCAGTCCGCTTTGTGGTACTTTCTCTTGTATATGTAATTTGGCCTCTTGGTGTAAACCAGTTAAATCTGAAGCTTCAAAACGATTAAAAATGCCATCAGATTTATCGTAATAATTTAAGTTAGTTTCTATCGATAAAATTTCAGGTTGTGGAAAATGTTCTAAAACAATTTTTTTATTTTCAGTATCGGCCTTTAAATCAATTTTAGCCAAATCGTACCCCACATGGGCTTTAGCATTAATAATTACCAAAGCTTTTTTTCGGCTACTTACCAATTTTAAAAAACGTTCTTTCACATCTTCATAATGGTAAATTTCAGCAAAATCACCTTCAACAGTAATAAACTTGCACACTTTTTTAATTTTATCTAACAATAAAACCGACTGTGCGTTTACCAAACTTTTCTTTTTGATCGATTTGGTATAAGTTACCACGCCCATTGTTGTTAAAATGCCAATTATTATACCTAAAAATGCTTCCATTAATTCGTTTTTAGTTTTTTGAAATCAAGTTTTGTTCCAAAATTATTAAACTGGCTCCGCTTTATATAAAATAGGTTTACTTGGGCTTGCATCATTCTCAAAAGATGCTATTTGTAGGTTTAAAAAATACTCGCCATCTTCCACGCTATTATCTACATAAATAAATTCAGTTATTGTAGCGTCCATTCGTAATTTTCCGCTGGTATTCCAAAAGGCATTATGCGATAAAAGCTCGCCTTCATCCTTTTCCTTATCAACACTTGGCAAATCTACCAATAAATGTTTCACCCCCTTTTCACGCAAGTAAATAGCGGCTTCTTCTAATATATAAGTTGGGTTTGTGTTAGAATATTGACGCGATAATTTCCCTTTTGTATTTGGCAAAGTACGTATTATTACCGCATCACGTTTTTTATTCCCTAAAGCATATTGTAGTTGCTTTTTAGAAATTACAAAATCGTCATCTAAACGCTCTGGCGCTACAGTAATAACCTCTGCCAAAAAGAAAAACTGCTTTAAATTTTGGTTAATAGAATGTACCTTTTCGGTAATATGCCCAACGCATTCGGTATGCGTACCATGCGCATGCGGATTAAAATTGATGTTATTAAAATTAACAGCCGCACCTTCTTTCACACTTGCAATCCACTCGCCATCTACAGCAGGCTCAATTTTTGGGCCATCGATGTACCATGCATTTACGCTGTTACTAGAAGCCTGAATTGCGATTGAAATATCTATAGGCTTTTTTAAATCTATTTGAAGTTTTCTGGAATTATATTGAATTGTTGTTTGCATATCATCAAATATAGTTAAATCATAAATAATTCGGAAGCAATTCCGTCAACAAGAAACTTACCTTTTTGGGTTGTTTTCAAAATTTGGCTACTCGCGTTACTTTTTAAATCGGTATCCAATTTACTTTGAGACATTTGCTCTTTTTTATTAGAAATAACTAACAAGTCTTCTTTTATAAATTTATCTGAATATTTTTTTAAATGCTGAAGAAATACATCTCCAAATTCAGCCTGAACTCTGTTAAATGAAACACCCCAAATGGTTCTCAAACCCGTCATTACGTATTCATTAAATTGATCTTCTTTAGAAAGGGTTTCTACGGTTTTAGGTAATTCATTTTTTTGAATTGCCTGTATGTATTTTGTATTATTAGCCACATGCCAGCTACGTTCGTTTCCATAAAAAGAATGTGCCGACGGACCAATACCTAAGTACGGCTTACCTTGCCAATAACTGGTGTTGTGTTTAGAGAAGTAATTAGGTTTCCCAAAGTTTGAAATTTCATAATGAACAAAACCATTCGCTTCCGTTTTTTCAACCAAATGGTTAAAATGTTCTAAAGCTAAAGCCTCGTCTATTGGCGGGTAGCTTCCGTTTTTCACAAACGTATCTAAGGCCGTTTTTGGTTCTACCGTTAAAGCATAACTAGAAATATGATTAATACCGAAATTTAAAGCAATCTCTAAGTTTTCGTTCCATTTTTGTAAACTCATATTTGGAATTCCGTAAATTAAATCGATAGTAATATTATCGAAATACTTAGTTGCTTCTTCCAAACAACGCAAGGCTTCTTCTTTGTTGTGAGCACGATTCATACTTTTTAAATCGTCTTCGAAAAAAGATTGAATTCCAATGCTTAATCGATTTATTGGGCTTTTTGCTAATTGAAGAATAACTTCTGTTGATAAATCGTCCGGGTTAGCTTCCAAAGTTATTTCCGGATTGTCTACAACTTTGTAATTATTATAAACTGTATCTATTAAAAGCTGAATTTCTTCCGTAGATAATAAACTTGGTGTTCCTCCTCCAAAATAAATGGTTTCTACGGTAATCGCATCAAATTTGCTTGTTCTTAATTCTAACTCTTTTACTAAGCATTGAATTAATTCATCCTTCTTTTTTAATGATGTAGAAAAATGAAAATCGCAGTAAAAACAAGCCTGTTTACAAAACGGAATATGAATATAAATGGCGCCTGCTTTTTGTTCCGATGTCTCGGAATTGCCACTGTTTTGAGTTTTAGTTATTTCTAGCACTTATTTTTTTAAAGTTCGTTTAGTAACTCGGGTTGCATTCTGTTTTACAAAAGCATCCCAACCGGTGTAACTTTTACCTACTTCCACTCTACTCGAGTTATAAAAATGACAAACCGCCGCTGCCAATCCATCAGTAGAATCCAGATTTTTTGGTAGCGTTTTTAAACCTAGCACACTTTGCAACATTTTAGCAACTTGTTCCTTACTAGCGTTTCCATTCCCAGTAATGGCCATTTTTATTTTTTTAGGCAAATACTCCGTTATTGGTATTTCGCGACTTAAGCCTGCAGCCATAGCTACACCTTGAGCACGACCAAGCTTAAGCATACTTTGTACGTTTTTACCAAAAAATGGTGCTTCAATAGCAATTTCGTCTGGGTTATGCGTTTCTATAAGTTCTATAGTACGCTCAAAAATGAGTTTTAATTTTAAATAATGATCGCTATATTTTTTTAAATCCAACTCGTTTAATTGCAAAAACTCCATTTTTTTACCAACCACTTTTATAAGACCGAAACCCATAATAGTTGTACCCGGGTCGATACCTAAAATAATTCTCTCCTGCTTCATTCTCCGCAATATTGACAACCACTTAGCGAAATAGATGCACCAAGAGTTATAGTTAATAAATTCCCGTTAAACGCACCAAAACCATCATTTACTGGGTCAAAATCTTTCCTGAATCCTAAAATATAAGCCGTATCTAAATACAGTGATAATTTTTCTGAAACCGCATAATGAAACTCCAAACCTGCCATAGCGTTTAAATAGCTGGTTTTGTTTTCACCATAATCTCCCAATGGTTTTATCATGGAGATACCAGGACCTGCATGAGCAAATACGCCCAGATTGTTATATAAACCTAAAACGTTGGATGCATTGTACACCAATTGTGCATTAACACGTGTGTAATTGGTTTTAAATTCTGGTGAGTTGTCTGCACTAGAAAACCGGTTGTAACCCAAATCTAACTTTAAACCAAATAAAGGCTTAAACATATATTGTAAGCCTAAATTAATAGTTGGAAAATTAACGCTGTTTGCTTCAAAATTAGTTACAAAACCTTTGCTCGACGGACTATTAACACCTAAGGCAAACTGTGCTTTAAACGTGCTAGTATCACTTTGAGAAAAGCCTAAATAGGAAAACGAAACAAAAACTAAAGCAATTAGCTTTTGCTTATTAAATTTAAAAATAAGAGCCATGTTATAATATTAATTTAATTTGCACTTTATTCTTCCGGAAAAGTGGCTAAAAACGAATGCGATTTACCAAACCTAAATGGAAGACTATTTTAATTGAATGCGACTTCACAAAACTAAACAATTCTTTTTTGTGCTCATTAAATTGAGCATAGTTGTTGTCGCTTTTTATTTTATCTATCAAAAATTAGCTTACAACAGTGAACTCAGTTTCTCTAATTTTATTTCATTTCTATCGGCAAAGGCTGTTTTTTCAATTAAAAACACTCTTATTCTATTGATTTTAAGCGGCTTTAATTGGTTTTTTGAAATAATAAAATGGCAAACTCTAATTTCAAACTTAAAAAAAACAAGTTTAAACCAAGCCACAAAACAAACTTTAGGGTCTTTAACCGCATCACTAATTACACCAAACCGTATTGGAGAATATGGAGCAAAAGCCATGTTTTACCCACCCAAATTACGCAAACGTGTTATGCTTACAAATTTAATAAGCAACCTACAACAAATGAGTGTTACCATCATTTTAGGTGCTATTGGTTTATTTGCTTTTATTAATACTTACAATTTAGAAGCAAATTATGGTCATCTTATTGTAACTGTAGTGATTGGCATAATTACGGTTAGCCTTATTTTGTTAGGATTGGCACAATATGAAATCGGCATAAAATGGACTCCTTTACTAAAGCTAAAAGTATTCATTAAGAACTTTCCAGGAGAGAAAATACGTATTGGTTTTAGTCTTTCTCTTGTGAGATATGCAATTTTTTCATTTCAATTTTTCTATCTACTACAAATTTTTCAAATTGAAATTAGCTATCTAGATAGTATGATGGTTATTACAACCATGTATTTACTCGTGTCTATTATTCCTACAATTTTTATCTTTGATGTTGTGATTAAAGGTAGCGTAGCCGTATATTTGTTTGAATTTCTGGGCGTAAATGATTTGGTAATTCTAAGTGTGATCACCATTATGTGGATTCTCAACTTTGTATTACCAAGCCTTATTGGAAGCTATTTTGTAATCCAATTTAAAATGCCCAAACCCCAAACAAACTCATGATTTTATTAAGCATTTCTATAAGTTTAGTTTACCTCATTTTGATATGGAGGTTTGTTTATGGCTTTGGTAAAATTCCCGATTTTACTTTAAAGAACCTAGAACACACAACTAAATTCTCTGTTTTAATTCCTTTTAGGAATGAAGCCGAAAACCTGCCAAGATTACTAGAATCTATTGAAAACTTAAATTATCCAACTCATCTTTTTGAAATTATTTTTATTGACGATGAATCTACCGATGATTCTTCGGAAATAATAACATCTTTTTTTAAAAAGAAGAAACAGAATTTTAAAGTTATTCCCAACCACCGATTAACACATTCCCCAAAAAAGGATGCTATTACTACAGCTATAAACATAGCCGAACATGAATGGATTGTTACTACCGATGCCGATTGTTTTTTGCCAAAATATTGGTTAGATAGTTTTGATGAATTTATCCAAACCACAAATACAGCATGCATTGCGGCGCCAGTAACCTACAATCTTGAGAAATCTTTTTTAAACGGATTCCAAACTTTAGATATTTTAAGTTTACAAGGAGCAACTATTGGTGGCTTTGGTATTAAAAAACCCTTTTTATGCAATGGTGCCAATTTCGCCTACACAAAAGCCATCTTTAAAACAATAAATGGTTTTGAAGGTAATACAGATATTGCAAGTGGTGATGATGTTTTTATGCTAGAAAAAATTGCTAAAAATCGTGCCAACGAACTTCATTATTTAAAATGCGAGCAAGCCATAGTTAAAACAAACGCCCAACCTACATGGGGTAGTTTAATAGAGCAACGCTTAAGATGGGCTTCTAAAACTAGTGCGTACAACAGTACTTTTGGAAAAATTACCGGCCTTATTGTTTTACTCATGAATGTTTTAACCATATCAGTAATTATACTTTTACTACTCGGATGCTTCCCTTTAAAAGCCTTGTTTTATGTTTTGGTTATTAAATTCAATATCGATTTTTATTTAATAAGTAAAACAGCTACTTTTTTCAATCAGAAAAAGGTTTTTGAAAGCTATATGCCTTCATTTTTTATCTATCCGTTTTTTAGCGTGTACGTTGCGTTCTTATCTATTTTTAAAACCTATAATTGGAAAGGCAGAACCTTTAAAAAATAAAGACTCCGTATTCTAGTTTGAAATTGGTTTGTAAACGTTTACTGAATATCTATAATAATTGGTAACTGAAATTCAGTTTTAACTTGTTGTCCACGTTTTGTTGCAGGAAAAACAGGAGGTAATTGTTCTAAGCTTTTATACAGCAGCTTTTCTATTTCTGGTATTTCACGGCGGGTTACAGAATCTATTTTAGCATTACTTAGCTTTAAATCGCCTGTTTCCGAAACTCGAAAACTTAAAATAATAGTATCGCTAACATCTTTAGTGACCACAATTTTTTCGCGTTGTAAAAACTCCCAAATATGCAGTGTTAAAACATTTTCAAAACAAGATTTTTTATCGGTTTTAGTTTCTACCGAATCGCATTCCGAAAAACTAGGATAAGCATCAACATCATTCCAATTAAAGGTTTGTAGTTCCTCTTTCAAAATGGCTTCTGATGATGTTTTTTTCACATTAAAATACTCGCAAGAGCAAAGCATTAAAACAGATAGAAAAACACAAATTTGTTTCATAGATTAAAACTAAAGCCGAAAAGTACGATTTTTTTGGTTTTTAAACTCTTTTTGTTCAAAATAAGGCACTTAATAGCGATGTATGGCGTTTTATTTCAAAAATTAGAGCAAAATAAAAACCGAAGCTCCCACTTCGGTTTTAAAAATAGTATTGATTTTATTTTTATTCCTGCACTTGAAAAACTATTGGTAATGAATAAGGTACATTTACCTTTTTACCTTTTTGTTCTCCGGGAATCATTTTAGGTAGTGTTTTTATAACTCGAATGGCCTCTTCAGATAATTCTGGATGCGGTGCTCTAGCTCTAACATCGACAACATCTCCTTCATTATTTATTTTGAAAATTACATTAATTCGCTGTCTACCTTTCAACCCTAAATCATCAGCTAAATCAGTATTAAAATTTTGAACAACTAATTGTTGAACTCCTTTGGACATACACGCTTTTCTATCAGCGTTAGACTCTAAATCTTCGCAACCTGGAAACATAGGTACTTGGTCGATAATTCCGAAAGGTATTTCAACATCCTTTAAAACATCAGCAAAAAACGGATCATTAAACCCATCATCACTAGTTAAAATTAATAAACCTTTTAAGGCTTTTGTTTCCGCTTCGCTAACTTCACCTTTAGCTTGAATTTGCTCAAAGACATAAGAAATTTTTTCGGTTAGTTTAGTTTCATCTTTATTTGCTATAAATTCTTGCACATCATTTACCAACGAGCTACTTAACCCAGAACCTTTAACAGTTTGAAGTAAAAGATCTAATCCTTTTTCTTCCTGATCACTAATATCACCTTGAATTTGTATTTGATATTTTACTTCGTTAACTGTTTTAACTAACTCTGTTTCTTGATTATTGTCAGGACTAATTAATTCGGGCACTTCTTTCTCTCCAATATTATCAGCACATGAGGTATAAACCAGCATACCGAAAACCATAGGAACTAACAGTGCATACTTAAATAAATAAACTTGTTTTGATTTTGATTTTTGTAACATAACGATTCGTTTTTTGATTAATGATTGATTAAAAAATGGATTGATGAATGATATTTTTTTGGTATCGAAAACTTGAGCCAATAAGCTTTGATAATAAATTGATTTCTCTTCTATTTTTACAGCTTCCGCATCGGCGATGAACTCGTGCAATTCTGTGATTCTACTTTGATAAATATAAATTAACGGATTGTACCAAAATAGAACGCGTAACAATTCAAAACACATTAAATCTAGACTATGCCAGTGTTTTACATGTATCTGTTCATGTTTTAAAATGATTTCTTTTTCTTCGCTACTAAGTCTTTCACCTAAAAAAATGTATTTAAAAAATGAAAACGAAGCACTACTATTTAAAAGTTTAACTATAATAAATTGGTCTTTATACTCCTTAGGATTTGATTGAATTAGCCTTACAAGTTTACTCAGCTTATAGATAAACAATAATACGACTACTCCAACACCAACATAAAATATTAATTCTAAAACAGAAAAGCTAGAAGGTAAAATGGTTTGATTTATTTGTTCGGCTTTAACATTTGCTTGTGTTTGCCCCAAAATAACTGCAGGCAACCTAATGATATAATTTTCTGGAACAACATTTTTAAAACTTTCAATTTCCACGACAGGAATCACTAACGACATTAACGCCGTGACTATTAAATAAAACCTATTCCAGTTAAAAAAGGTTTCTTTCTTTAAGAACACATCGTAAATGAGTAAAAAGAACACCTGAAAAGCAATGGTTTGAATAATATAATGTATCATGATTTATCCTTTTTATTAATCTCGCTCAACACCGATTCTAACTCGTTTAAACTAATATCATTCTTCTTCATAAAGAAAGACACCATGCTTTTAAATGATCCTTGAAAATAATTATCGACTAATTTATTTATAGATTGATTACTATAATCCTGTTGTTGCATTAACGGAAAATACACATGGCCTTTTCCTGCTTTTTCATAATCTACAAAACCTTTACTTTCTAAAATACGCACAATAGTCGATACTGTATTATAAGCTGGTTTTGGCTCTGGAAACTCCTCTATTATTGCCTTTACGTTGGCTTTTTCTAATTGCCACAGTATTTGCATAATATCTTCTTCTGCCTTAGTAAGTTGCTTCATTTTTGATAAGAATTATTTATTCAACTAAAAACTTAGTTCAACAAATATAACTAAATATTTAGTTCAAACTAATTTTTTAGTTTAAAATGTAACATTTGGCATAATATTTCGTCTTATTACTAGAAAACATAACACTTTATATGGATATTATTTTAATTATTATTGCCACTCTTTTTATACTACTAGGTATTATTGGGAGCTTTTTACCTGTTTTACCTGGACCAATAACTAGTTGGTTTGGACTTTTAATAGCACATTTTACGGATGCTGTGCCCATGAATAAATCTTTTTTAATTACAACATTGCTTATCGCGATTGCCATTTGGGTGCTCGATTATATTATTCCAGCTATTGGCACAAAACGTTTTGGCGGAACTAAATATGGAGTAATAGGTACAACGGTAGGCCTTATTGTAGGTTTATTTGCTCCTATCCCGGGAGGAATTATTATTGGCCCTTTTTTTGGAGCTTTAATTGGAGAACTTATTAATAAAAATGATGCTAAAACCGCAACAAAAGCAGCCTTTGGATCGTTTATAGGTTTTTTAACCTCAACATTTATAAAGTTTGTTGTTGCTATTATTTATTTAGGTCTTTTTATTGGGATATTAATAGACTACGGAAGTGCTATTTTTGCCTACTAAACTATTAAACAGAAGAAACCCTGTGGGTCTCTCACCTCCACAGGGTTTATGTAAATTGCTATTATCAACAAAAAAATTGAGGGATTAATTAATTTTCGAAGTGTTGATGCATCAAAGATAAAAATATTTTTTCTTTTCAAACTGAGGGAAACCCGTAATGGATTTATAGACAAATACGACAAATGAAGTATAATGCTACTTTCGGGAATAAAAAAAATTTAAATTTTTACTAAAAAACTTATAAATTTAACACTTACGTAAGAAAAACTATACAAATCCTTTTTTCCTCGCTTCATTCAGTAAGGTCTCATCCTGACCATCTTGCACATCAAAAATGTCTCTTAATTGCCTTTTACGCTTTTCTACAGCACTTAAAGAGATGTCTAAATGTGATGCTAGGTTTTTAGTTTTTACACCTTGTGATAATAAATGAAGTATTTTTCTATTCTTATCATCAATAACAATATCACTAACAATAGATTTACGAATATGGTTATTAACCGTACCACTATAAAAAGGCGGATTATAAATTACAGCCTGAAAAGCACTAGCCAACTCACTCGATGTTAAATCACTTTTTATTAAAAACCCTTCTGGATCGATGGTTTTTATAATATTATGTATTCTAAAAGACTCATTAAACATGGTTAGAATAATAATTTTAGCTTTTGGTAATACTTTTCTAGCGTATTCGGCTAAGTCTTCTCCAGAACTCATAATACCATCTTTAGAAGGCGGTATACTAATGTCTACAAACAGTACATTATAGGGTGAGTTTTTCTCAACGGCCTGATCCATATACATAATGGCCTCATCACAATTATTTGCAATATCTATTTCTAATTCTTGATTTTCTTTTTTAGTAAAAAGCAATGTATTCTGATACCCTTCAATAATCATCGGGTGATCATCGATCATTAATATTTTTAATTTTTCAATCATTTTTCTTGGTTAGATCATTGGCACCTCAATCATTACAGTTGTTCCCTGGTTTTTAATTGAAGTTATTTTTAATATACCGTTAATTTCGTTAATCCTTGAGTTCATGTTTTTTAAACCAATTCCCGATCTTGCTTTCTCTACATCGTAACCTGAACCGTTGTCTATAATCGACAAGCAAATTACATCATTTTTTAATTCTAAACTAATATTTACATGTTCTGCATTGGCATGTTTGTAAATATTATGCAATGTTTCTTGTATAATTCTGTATATGTGTATTTTCTTTTTATTGTTCACATCGTCCCAACTTATGGACTCATCGTGCTTTAAATCATAACCTAAACCGTAAGCCAATGTTTGGGTTTCCACAAGTGTTTTAATAATATCTATAAATCCTGAACCGGAAACAAAATCTGTATTTAACTCGTGAGATACTTTTCTAATTTCTTCTTCAATGGTTTTTAACTCGGTTATATATAAATCTCTCGATTTAATGGCTTCTTCGCTATTATTTCTATTCAAACTATCTAAACTTAAACGAGTACCAAATAAGCGTCCCAAAACACCATCGTGGAGTTCTTGAGAAATACGTTTTTTTTCTAAATCTCGGGCTTCTTCTATACTTTCATTTTGAGAAAGCATGAGATTATAAATTTCTTCGTTTGTTTCTTGTTGTTTTTGAACAAATTTTAGTTCGATATTATTATTTCTCTGTGTTATTACGAGATATAATAAAAATGAAGATATTACAACAACTACCGATATAATAAAGAGCCACATACGCTCTTTGGTTAGTTGTATGTTTTCTTTTTCTTTCTGGCCTGTTTCAAAACGAATACGTGCGAATTTATTACGAATGGCACGTTCATTTTTTTGTAGACTATCGCTTAATTTAATATAAGCGTTAAAGTGCTCTACAGCTTTGTGATCTTCTTCTATTTTAGATAGCAATAGTAAAGATTTTAATAAATCGTCGGTATAGTATTTTTCTGAAATATTTTTTGCTCGGTAAGCATAATATCTAGCAGAATCAACATTTCTTTTATTATCAAAGTAATACTCTGCTAAATGTTGGTTTATAATTATGGAATAGTAATCGTCTTCACCGACACTATTACTAACTTTTAGGGCTTTGTGATATAGTCCTGGAAGTTCTCTTAAGTTACCAGAAAGAAATCGTGTATGCGCATAATTATCAAGCACTAATGAAAATATCCGTGGACGCTCTTTAACAAGATCCTTATTGGATAAAATTTCACTGTAATAATTTAAAGCTAGATTATACTGCTTATTCTTTTTATAAGTATTGGCTAAGTTGTTTTTAGAAGCATCAATACTGCTTTTAACATTTAACCTATATTTTAATTCAAGTGATTTTTTATTATATTCTATTGATTCATCAAATTCATCCAGTTCTTTAAAAACAATACCTAAATTATTATAAATATAAGACTTGGTTTCTACAACCGATCTAGTTTCATAAAGAGGTTCTAACAAAGCTATAGCTTCAAAACTAGCAACCTCACTACCTATAAAGTCTTTTTCATTTTTTAATATAACAGCAACACCATAAATAGTACGCGCTAATTTTAAATTATCACCTAAGTTCCGATATATCTTTTCAGCTTTTTGGTAGTAAAAGTATGCACTATCGGCATAGGTAGTACTCTTTCTAAATGTCTGAGCTATTAAATAATCGGTATCCGCAATTAAAGAAGAATCTTGTTCTTTAATGTTAAACATGGTTTTCTTTAACGAATCTATTTCTAAAAATGCATCTTCCTGCTGGCAAAAGGAAAAATTACAGATAAATAATATTATAAATATACTGAGTCTCAACAATAATGCATTTTATGATTACTTCAAATGTATTATTATTTTCTTAGTTGATTAAATTTTTAACTAGTTATTCGTCGATGTCACCACCTGTAAATTCATCAATATCTCCGCCTGTATCGTTTACTTCCGTTTGGTCTCCTGCTAATAAGCTGTCATCGTTTAAATCTTGCTCTGTGCATGATGTGAATACTGTTACTAATAATGCTAATAAGAATGTAATTTTTAATGCTTTCATGTTATATATGTTTTTAAGGTGAATTTTTTATTGGTTAATAATGTTCTACTCGTCGATGTCACCACCTGTAAATTCATCAATATCTCCGCCTGTATCGTTTACTTCCGTTTGGTCTCCTGCTAATAAGCTGTCATCGTTTAAATCTTGCTCTGTGCATGATGTGAATACTG
>NZ_SORL01000011.1:0-273618 GCF_004368925.1 Algibacter lectus | reverse complement strand
GTTTCAACGACTTAAAATCGAGGTCTAAAAGCCTCACAGAACTGTTCGAAATCTGTGTAGAAAAGAGAGGGGATTTACAATGTTGACGAGATCTGTAGTCTCTCCGTATATATTAACCTTATTCCTCTCTTTTGTGCTTTCTATTTTATATGTTTAAATTAGTCTTTTTTATTTAAATGCTAACTTAAGACGTGTATAATTAATGGCTAGTTTTGGCTTACTTACGAAAATCCTTGTGGATTTTCTATTCGGTTTTTATTTGCTAAATTAGGTACTTAAACACGCCACTAATCATACACAAGACCGTTACCATTAATTAGAAAAAAATGAAGTTATTTCCAACTATCGAAGAAGTATTTAAAGAACCAAAAGGGTATTATAAATATGTCTTTTTTCCATTATTGACTATTGATTTAAAAGAGCACAATCTTGGAGATGGATTAGTTCATTTCGTTTCCGTTTGGGGAAATGGAGACCCTGATGATGAATTAGACCCTGGAAATTTTGAGTATAATTATATAAAATTTATTCGTGAAGGGGATAAATATAAATTTAATGGAAAAATAGAAGGAATTGAAACTTTTAAGTCTGTCGAGAAATGGTACAAAGAAGCAGATAAAGAATATCAAGAAAATAAAATTGACTATTTAAAACAGCGAGAGCGAAATCAAGTTGCCGAAAGTAATTTAAATCGAAGCCTAGAAAAAAGAAAAAAAGTTGATTTTGACTATTATCACTACTCTAAAGGACTTTTCAATTATTGGATAACACGTGATAAGTACTTAGAAACTGAAAAATTTATCCAAGGAGGTTTCTATTCTGATGCCAATAGTGGACACGAACGAGAAATATTTGAACAAATTGGTGGAGAAATTGACTATGATGAATTTGAATATTTTATTGAGTTACTAGAAAACAATGATGAGAGTAAAGAAACAAAACAGTTTATTGGTTCCGTGACTGGCTATAATTATTTAAGTTTTGGAGAAGATAGAATCCATTTATTTTTAGACAAAAATAAAAATGAAATTTTAACTTATGCAGATTGGAGCTAAATAACTAATGGTAACAATGTATAAAAATAATAAGGGTTAAGTGCCAAACCCAAAGTTAGTGTATATTAACAAAGTCCGCCAAATTTACAATTTGACGGTTAAAAGAAAAATAACGGTAAAATTGTAAATTTGGCTAAGTGCTAAACTGAAAGTTAGTGCATTTTAACCCCTTACTATTCTTACACTAAACGTTAGCCACAAGCTGAAACCAACTTTATGAAATATCAATTGTCATTACTTCTTACCATTTTAGTTTCGAGTTTTATTTACTCGCAGACTGAATATGTTGAGAAATATGATAATGGACAAATCAAAATTCAGGGATTTTTAATCGATAGTGTTTTAATTGGAAAATACACGGAATATTATAAAAACGGACAGATAAAAACAACTGGAGAATTCAAGAATTGTGAATACGAAACTAATCACACAAAAATCTACGTAGCAGGTTGTGGAGTTGGAAATAACTCAACTGTAAAAAAAGGAAAAAAACACGGAGAATGGAAAGATTATTATGAAAACGGAATTCTTGATTCTAAATACAACTACTTCTGTGGTTTAAGACAAGGGAATTTCTTTAATTATCAAAAAGACGGAAAATTGTATTGGATTGACTTTTATACTGCTGACAAGTTAATGGCAACTCAAGAATTTTATGAAAACGGACCTTTAGAAAAAACCTCTACTTTCTCTTATGAATACATCAAGCAGGATGAAGAAAATTTAATGAAAACTGTTGAGTCTGAATTTTACGAAGATGGTTCAATGAAAATTCAGCGTGTAATTCAAGAATTAAAAGACGATATTGAAAAAGAGAGCTTTAAAGAATATTATCCAAACGGATTCTTAAAAACAGAATCAGAAATAATTGACCTCGATAAAAACGGAATTTATCGTGAATTTTACGAAAATGGAAATACAAAATACGAAGGGGTTTTTAAAGACGACAAACCAATTGACAAACAATATTTCTATAATCCCAAAGGAGAGATAACGAAAATTGAGACTTGGAAAGATGGAAAAAAAATAGAAACTGAATTAAAAAAAGCCAGTGGCTAACACCGTATAAAATTAATTGCTGGTTTTAGCCAATTTACGAAAGCCCTCGCGGACTTTCTATCTGTGATTTATTTGCTAACTTTAGTGCTTAAAACACGCAACTAATCTTATACAACAACGGTAAAACATTTAAAAATAACATTATGAAAATAATACATTATATAGTCATCCTTTTTTTCGTTGGAATTAATGCGGTTAATGCTCAGGACTCTATTTACGATGAATTAGCTTCGAAAATTTGTAGTTATGGTTACAGTACGTGGGGAAATACTAATCCAACTGATGAGTTTGATAGAGCAATTTTGCGAGAGGTTGGAACTGATTTAAACGACCCAGACAGAAAGAAAAAAGTTTCAGATTATTTGAATAAACATAGTGATATACTAATCTGTGGAGATGATGGCGTTGAGGGCATACGCAAAAGAGAACAATTGCTCAAACGATCTGTTTCTTGTGGTTTATATGGATATTTACAAGAATTAGCAATCGACAATCAATATTCAGTTGATTTTAATACATATGAAATTATTAATGAAGAAAAAGAAACTCTTTTAGATTATATTTATTTAATTATTAATGACGTGGATTTAGCTGGAGATTATAATATTCTTGAGCTTGAAGCTTTAGCAGATGCTATTGAGGAAAAAGGTGGAAAAAGAGGAAAAGATCTTGAGTAAAAGCTAATGATAATAATAGAAAAACGTTTCACAACACTGTATATAATTTATTGCTTGGTTCTAGCCTACTTACGAAAGTCCTCGCGGACTTTCTATCTGTGTTTTATTTGCTAACTTTAGTGCTTAAAACACGCAACTAATCATACACAACAACGTTAGCAGCAATTTCAAGCATGAATTTTACTGAAATAGGTTGACTAAAAATTAAGCAATTAATTACAGTCACTTATGAAAACAGAAAATGAACACTGGCGAAAAAAAGCTACCATAAAGTAACTTTAGAAACCAAATTATTCGTCGTTGACCAAATCCTTAGCGGACAATTATCCAATAACCAAGCTTCAAAAAAACACGATGTCCCTCGAACAACCATTACCTATTCTACCTTAGTACAAAAAAATACGGGTATGAGTAAAAACGATGAAATTAAAAAGTTAAAGGAAAAAATTGAAGAACTGGAGTTCCAAAAAGACTTCCAACAAGACATTATTGCTGATATGGAACTCATTACAGGCGTCGATATGTCTAAAAAGTCATTGCCCAAAACATTAGCAAAAGAGATAGAGCGAAAGAAAAAACAGCGTATAAAAGAAAATGGCTCTATGGATGTTTTACTCATTGTTTAATATTATTTTTTTTAGGAAATCGTGCATCCGCTTCACTCAAGTGGGATATCTAAACAAGCCTTCTATAAAAGACTCAGATTTCAACAGAAAAAAGAAATAGATCATCAAAAAATGATTAAAATGGTTAAAGACTACCGTAAAAAAGTAGGCTCAAAAACTGGTGGAATAAAACCACACCCAGAACTTAAACAAGACTTTATAAACACTGATATTAAGATAGGTAGAGATAAGTTCTATCGCTTCTTAAGGCTCAATAACCTCTTAATTCCTAAAACAAAAAATTACATTACCACCACAAACTCTAATCATATGTACAAGAAATATAAGAACCTGATCAAAGACCAAGTCCCTACTCGACCTGAACAGCTCTGGGTTAGTGATATCACTTATATTAAGACAGAAAACGGACACAACTATCTAGCATTAGTCACAGACGCTTATTCTAAACAAATTATGGGATATAAACTCGATAATCATATGAGAACATCGCTTTGTACAGAGGCGCTCGCTATGGCCATTAAAAACAGAAAATATCCTAATCAAAAAATAATTCACCATTCAGGTAGAGGTTTCCAATACTGCAGCCCCAAATATACACAGTTTGCTGAAGATAATGGAATTACAATGAGTATGACTGAACAATATGATCCTTAAGAAAATGCAATAGCAGAACGCATTAACAGAACTCTCAAATACGAATACGGTCTAAAACAAAACATTAAAAACACTGAATTAGCACAAAAAATGACACAACAAGCGGTGTATATTTATAACAATTTGAGAACCCATTTTAGCCTGAACCTCAGAAAACCTGCTGAAGTCCATCTGAATCCAAATATCAAATACAAATCCTATCGAAAAAACAATGTAAATTTACCTGAACTTACGATTTAAGAACAGACCTAGTTTAAACGGTTTTTTGCCTTCTAAATTGCTAAAAAAATCTTTTGAACGTCCAAATAACAACAAAAAAGAGTCAATCTATTTCAGTATAATACACATCAGACTTTACTTTTTTAGGTTTAAGCTCCACATTATCTCCTTTATGAGTGAATGGTTCTTTTTTAGATTTTCGCTGCTCTAACAGCTTTGTATTATCTTCAAAAGGATTAAATCCTTCTTTTAAAAGTTTTAATAAGGTTTTCCTATAAACAGATAGAACCCTCTAGTCGTTCTTCTTTGGTTTTATAACTGTTAGCTTTTCCATAAATCGGTGTTAATCGTTTTAATTTTCCGCTTTCAGGATTTCGATATGAAAAATAAACATACCAACGTTTTTTTAAATCACCTTTGGCCGTGTAGATTTTTAGTTCGGAAAAGTTTTTGGGTTTTGTCAAATCGTATGCACTTTCGTATTCAATATCGTATGCAAATGTAATAATTTGTTCACTGGTAAGCATAAAAAAACGGTTTAGCAAAAACTAAACCGTTGTTTTTAATACATTTAAACTTAGTAGCGGGAACTGGACTCGAACCAGTGACCTTCGGGTTATGAGCTTAAAGGTAGCAAGACACTAAATACCTCGTTTCCTAGTAAAATACATGTTATTCAGTACCTTACATTTTAAACGATAGCATTTAAATACAATTAAAATCAAATTATTCTGTACTTATTCTGTACTAATTATTTTAAAATTGATTATCTTTATATTCTAAGTTAAGTGATTATGGCGATTATTAAAATAGTACTTCGGAAAAATATGATTCGCAAAGATAAAACTATCCCACTTGCAATTCGTATTAGTGAAAATTACAAGACAAATTATAAATGGCTTGGACAGTATGTGCTAGAAAAAGATTGGGATAAAGATGCAGGAAGAGTAAAAAAAACACATCCAAACGCTAAAAAACTTAATAATTTTCTTTTAAAAAAACTTACTGAAGCTAATGATGTTTACTTTGATTCTAAAGACAAAATCACACCAAAGCAGGTCAAGTTAAAATTGAAAGGTGCTGGTGGTTCTAAATCATTTTTCAATGTTGCCTCAGACAGAATTAAAAGCAAATATGAACGTGATGTGTTTTCAGTTGCAAAATCTGAATTATCAATTTTATACAACTTAGAAGAATTTTTAAACCATAATAACTCACAAGAAAAAAATGTAGTTATTAACGGAATTAAAGAACGTAGAAAGACACGAGTTAGTAAAGGAAGAAAAGGTGAGCATACTTTTATGGATTCTGTTGAACACTTTAAAAAGAATAAGTCCTTAAAGTTTCAAGATATTAATGAATCTTTCTTGGATAGGTATAAAGATTTTTGTGCAGTCTATCTTGAACAAAAAACACGCACCATCACTAATCAACTCATATTTATACGGACTCTTTTTAACAAGGCTATTAAAAATGGAATAGTTGATTCCAAATTCTATCCGTTTGGTGGTGAAAAAGAAAAGATTCGGATTGGCTCTAGTCATAAGATAGGTTTGATTGTAAATGAGGTAGAGCAGATTGAACTTTTAGAATTAGAACCTGACACCTCAATATGGCACACTAAAAACGTATGGCTATTTGCTTTTTACTTTGCTGGAATAAGAATTTCGGATGCGATAAAATTGAAATGGTCAGACTTTAAAGATGGTCGTTTGTTCTACGTAATGAATAAAAATGAGAAACCACTAAGCCTTAAAGTGTCCGAGAAAGCAGAGGCTATATTAGAATATTATAAAAAAGAGAAAGAAGATAACAATGGATTTATCTTCCCATTTCTAAAAATTGTAAATGAATCTGATACTGAAGATGTGTTTAGAAAAACTAGAAACGCGACTAAACTGCTTAATAAATATTTAAAGCGAATTGGTGGCATCTGTGAAATAGACAAGAACCTTTCTAACCATATTGCTCGACATAGTTTTGGAAATATCGCTGGTAATAAGATTCATCCTAGAATGCTTCAAAAACTATACAGACATAGCGATTTAAAAACGACTTTAATCTATCAAGCTAACTTTATCCATGAAGAAGCTGATGATGCTTTAGAGGAAGTAATTAACTTTTAAGTTATTTTATAAGTTCTTCAGAATAATAAAAATTTGCCGGTAAGCCACCTGTATGCCAAAAAATCACATTAGAGTTTTTTTCTATCTTATTATTTTTAAGATGATCTATCATCCCGTAAAAAGCTCTACCAGAATAAACAGGGTCTAACAATATACCTTCACTTTGAGCCAATTGCTTTATGGCCATCTTTTCATTTTGAGTAATTACTCCATAACCAGGCTTGTCGTAATCTCGAATAAGTGTTGCATCTTTAATTGAGTACATTTTTTGAATACTCAATTCTTTTTGACCTTGATGAAGTATTTCTAAAACAACATCGTCTAATGTTTTATCTCCTAAACCAATTTTATCTATACTAATTGGTATTAATTTTATATCAAGATCGTATAAATCTACACCGAGTTTAAGTCCTGCTTGTGTTCCGCCAGAACTTGATGCAAAGAAAATGTAATCGATTTTCAAGTTATTTTCTGAAAGTTGTTGCTTCAATTCTTTAACCGCATCGACAAAACCATAAGCTCCTAACAAGTTTGAACCACCATAAGGGATTTCATAAACATTTCTTTTCTGTGCTTCTAGATCTTTCTTTAATTTGATTATATCCTCCCCTTTTCTATTATCTCCAGTAAAATGAATTTTTGCTCCTAACAAATATGAAAGCAACAAATTACCGTTGTAATTTTTAGGTTCTTTACCACCTAACAGTAAATGACATTCTAATCCTGCTTTAGCACAAGCTGCTGCTGTTTGTCGGCAATGATTAGATTGTTGAGCTCCAGCAGTAATAATCGTATCACAGCCTTTACTTAAAGCTTTGTAAATGAAAAACTGAAGCTTTCTTACCTTGTTTCCACCAGATGCTAAACCTGAATTATCATCTCTTTTTATATACAAATTATAGTTTGGATAGACTTTAGATAAGTTATCCATCTTTTCCAAAGGCGTAGGAAAAAAACCTAGTTTATACTTATTATTCAGCATTTTACGTTCGATAATTTTTAATTTACACTAAGATAAGTTATATTTATTACTCTCGAAATTTTAAGTTAAAATATTGTTGTACATGTGGTTATATGTTTTACTTAATTCAAAAATATCGATTTATCCCAGAATACACCTACGCTTCTTCTATGCATTGGGTAGTGCTTTTCTTGTGCATAGTTATGGGCATCATCATTATTTTTCAACTTTTTAATATTGTATTAGGTAAGCGTCAAAACATTAAATCTAAGTATCGTTATCTAATTTTAGCCGTTATTTTTCTATTGTATAATGTTTTGAATGGTTTGCTTCCTTATGATAACTTTCCTGGTCCAAGAATAATTCAATATGTAATTACATACACAATTTCTATTATAATGTGTTTATATCTGGTTTGGTATTTATATAAAGAATTTGATATAAAAACACCAAATACTTTTTTCAAAATAAAGAATTTAACTATTATTCTTTCCTCATGTTTTATATTACTTTTCATTGTACCATACTATTTCACAAACTCCTTGAATTTCGCAAGAAGCCTATTCTTAATTTTTCCAACGATACTTTCCTTAGTTTTTATTGTGTATTTCTTTTTAGTTATCAAAAAGAAAACGAAAAGAGACCGTTATTTTAAAGTCCAAACCTACTTAGGTTTAAGTTCAATATTCTCTTTAGTTATGCTTCCCGCATTAACTTATTTTGGCGATTTTCAGCCCATAACGCATTCCATAATGACGTCATCATTTTTTTTCGTTACTATAATGGAAGTAAATAGCTATTTATATCGATTAAAGAACACTTATAAATTAGATCAGGATATTGCAGACTTATACGGTCTTACAAATAGAGAAAATGAAATTGTACTTCAAATAATAGAAGGCTACAGTTATAAAAAAATAGCTAAAAACATGTTTATATCCTATGGTACAGTTAGAAAACACGCTTCAAATATCTTCAGTAAATCAGACTGTTCGAGCAGAAAAGAACTTATTGACAAAGTGAATTTATAAACTAATTTGAATAGTATTTATTAATTGTGAATAAAATTCACATAGTAAATACGCAAAATTTACACAGTTTATTAGTCTTAATTCATGTATTTCTAAGCATCTTTATTAAACTAACCTAAAATCTACCAAATACTATTAAAAGTCAATAGAAAATCTATTGGATGCCACGTGTACAACTAAACTTTTGTGATGGATTTTACCTTACGTAATACTATTTACACAAATGAACTTGAAAAAATTGAACAAAGTTCTTTATCCATCCTTGACACGTCCAGACAAATCATCATCTTATCTCGCAATACATTAAATGATTTCAAAAAAGCTATTATTAAAACGGATTTTGTCTCAATTCCAAAGGAAGTAGAATTCTTCAAACACCAAAAACAAATCTCTTTAATTCAACTTATCTATTATACCGAAATACGGTCTTTTGAACTTCAGTTTCCAAAATCAAATGTTCAAGACCAAGAAAAAGTTCTAAAGAAAAAACTTAGAAAGCTTAATCGATTTTATTTATATAATATTGATTTCAACCAATATGTTGAAGCTAAACTCTATCACTTCGATAAACAATATTACACCAGAAGTCATTTAGACAATTTCTCAATCTCATCATCAAAATTTTATTTTCAAGATCCAGATTTTAGCACACCTCGTGATATGCTTTTAGGCAAGATTAAAGCCTATAGGCTTTTTATTAATTACCTAAAACTAAGGCTTGACAAAATAAAAAACAGACAATCTACTAATGAAACGGAAAATACAAATCTAAAATGGACATCTTCTAAATCTGCATTGACAGAATTAATCTATGCCCTCTATTTTAATCGCGTAATCAATAATGGTAACGTGGATATTAAAGAAATTGCTACAGCCCTACAAAAGGTATTACAATTTGACCTTGGGGATTTCTATAAAATATTCTCTGAAATCAAATCTCGAAAAATAAGCAGAACCAAATTTTTGGATGATTTATCCAATGGTTTACTTCTTCAAATGGATAGCGCTGAAGAATAAAAAATCTTCATTTTTTTAACCACATACGGTTGACCTCCTGCTTTCATGTTTTTGTTCCAATTATCTACTTTTTCTAATCAACAATTCACTCATAACAATACCAAAACCCGCCAAATAGCATCAAATTTAATAATGTTAAAATTTGACCATACTCTGGTCTTACTTGTGATTAAAATCCATCAATACTATTCAAATTTGTAGAACGAAAGTCAAATCAGGTCAAGGGCTATCATTTTAGTTAAAAGCAAAATGGTAGTTCTTTTCTAAAAACAGTTCTACTATGCCAGCAACAATAATTACTACAGATGATCTTATGGATTTCAAACTTGAACTACTTGATGACATCAAAAAACTTTTAAGTAAACAAGCGCAAGGTAAGCTGAAGAAATATCTAAAATCTTCGGAACTCATGGACTTACTTCAAATTAGTCCTGGCACGCTTCAGAATCTTCGAATTAAAGGCACACTTCCCTATACAAAGGTAGGTGGCATTATTTTTTATGATTCCGAAGAAATACAAAAAGTTATGGACAATAATCGCGTGCACCACAAAATCGATTAAGAATGTATGAATTATATAAAACATCTCAACGCTGTATTTCAAAAATTCTATGCAGACAAAAGACTAAACACAACACATGTCAGCTTGTATATGGCTTTGTTTCAATTTTGGAATTTAAACCGATTTCGAGAAGAATTTTACATAGACAGACAAGAAGTTATGGAACTTTCAAAAATTGGTTCGACAGCAACTTATCATCGCTGTTTAAAACAAATGGATTCATGGAATTATCTAAAATATTTCCCCTCACACAATCCATATAAAGGCAGTAAAATCAAGTTGTTCAATTTCGGTACAACCTCTGAACAAGTTGTGAATGAGTTTGAAACAAGTACTAAACAAGCATTGATACGTAATACAAACATTAATAAACAAATAGAAAACATAAATAAAACTAAGCTACCAAAAAATGAATTTGAAGTCATTGATTTTTTTAAAAAGAAAAAATGGCCTAAAAATGAAGCCAAGAAATTCTACAACCATTACCAAGGCATCGGTTGGAAAATTGGTGGCAAAATAAAAATTGAAGATTGGCATGCTACCGCAAGTAATTGGATGCTTAAAGCCAATAAATTTGAAACTGCAAATGCAGTTCCTCAAAAAAAGGACAATCTGAGAACCAATAAAAACAAAGATTATGGTCAACCCTTGTAAAATAGTCGAAGAACACAAAACGTATGATATTGGCACATTTGATGGCAAAGAAGTGATGTACGATTTTGAAAAAATCTTAATCTACCTCGATGTTAAAGGAAAAATGTGTTTTGGAAACGGTTTTAAAATCTACGAAGAAGACCATCCAATCATTTTAAAACTCTGCCATTATTTCATAAAAGACAAAGAAAATTGCGAGAAAAACGAGATTGATCCCAACAAAGGCATTTTACTTTCTGGTCCTGTTGGTTGTGGCAAAACGAGCTTGATGATTTTGCTGAAAAACATTGTTCCGTTGCAAAAACCATATATCCTAATTCCTTCTAGAAACATCGTATTTGGTTTCAATCATATTGGCTACAAAACCATTGAAGATTACGGTTGTAGACAGTTTTTCTGTTTTGATGATTTAGGTGTAGAACCTATTGGAAGACACTACGGAAAGGATTGTAACGTCATGGGCGAAATCTTACTCTCACGACATGAACTTTTTATAAACCATCACATAAAAACACACGGAACTACAAACCTAAATGCTGAAGAATTGGAAGATTTATATGGCAATAGAGTCCGCAGTCGCATGCGAGAATTATTCAACCTTGTAGCATTTGACCAAGATACTAGCGATAAACGAAAATAAAATATAAAAATCATGAAAATAGCAACTTTTAATGTTCAGAACTTATTTCACAGAGACAGAAGTCTTTTAGCAAAACTAACCGAAAATTTAACTACCGATTGGACAATTGAGCTTGACGAACTTATGCTTGAACCCTCTAAATCTTTAAACCAACAAGATCGGATTAGAGAATTATCATTTTTAATTGGTTTTGAAAAATCAAGTCCAAGACCTTATGCGGTTTTGAGACGAAAAGCAGGTTTTCTCTTTATGAAAGGTCTTAGCCATTCTATTGATAGTAAAGCTGGTAATCTCACAGATTGGAATGGATGGATAAAACTTCAAACCGTTCCTATTCATCAAAAATCAACACAACATAAAGCCCAAGTTATCGCCAACGTAAATCCAGATATTTTACTGTTACAAGAAATTGAGGACAGAGCATCGTTTGAAGATTTCAACCAACTCATTTTACCAGAGTTTGACTGTAAACCTTTTAATCACTCTTTTGTCATTCAAGGCAACGATATGAATAGTTTAGAAATGGGAATAGCATTGCGACAAGGCTATAATCTAGAAGCTGTTAGAACCCATAATATCAATGCTACAGTTAATAATGATGTCAAAAATTTGATTGAATATGAAATTAGCACACCATCAAATGAAACCATTTGGGTGGTAAATGCTTATTTAAAAAAGCCCACAAAAGATAGAAAAGAGTCTGATAAAATTAGAAAAAAACAAGTTTGTAAGATTGCAGAAGTTTACAAAAAACTGATAGCTGAAGGTAAAACCAATATCATCATAGCAGGCACATTTAATGCGCCCTCTTATTGTAATTCTCTATCGCCCTTAATCCAAGATACAGACTTGAAAGATATTACAAAGCATCTCTCTTTTGAAGTGGATATCGATAAGGGAAATGATGGTACTTATTTTAGATTAGGCGCTTATAGAATGGGTGTAAATATTAAGCAGAAAGATTACATGTTGTTCTCTCCAGCTTTATTCAACAAGATGAAAGATAGTGGTTTAAATCGCAAAGCGATGTGGCCAGAAAAACATCCGCAATGGTCTATCTATAAATCTGTTTCCAATAGAAATGTTGCTGCTAGTGAGCATCCTTTGGTTTGGGGGAAAATAAAATGTGACTTTGAATAAATCTTTCCTGAATAGTATTTAAAATAAATACTACTATACCATAAAACAACAAAGGCTAAGTAACTAAAAATAAGTAATTTAGATTATAAATTTTATTAGAATACTTGACATTTTTTCTAGAAATCAATATTTTGTTTCACACAATAAATTTTGACTAGTCCTTATATAAAATAATATTTTCTCTTATTAAATAAGCTTTAGAAGAGCCTAAGTCGATCATCAAGTTTAAAAACCAAAGAAATTCTTCAAATAAAATACTATCTTCTTTTATAACTTTGATTTGATTTTTAAAAACCTTTTGGATTAACTTTTCTCCATAGTAGTATTTAAACTCCTCCAAGTTTTTTGCACTTGATTTTAAATGTTTATTAAGAGTTGTCAGTCCACTTGGCATTAATTGTTGAAAACCAATTCCAGAAAACAATATTAAAAGAGATTCTATATCTGTCTCTTTTAGGTTGTTAATCTGATTTAAAAATAAACTATGTTTATTATCTAAAACTTTCCAACTTATAGCGTCTGTCTTCCAATATGGTGAATACAGTAAGAATTCTTTAATAAAAGCATAATTTTGATTGTCTTTGATAAAATTAAAAAGTTGAGTCCAATAAGTCCAGAAACTGTTTTTATATTTATCGTTTTCATTGTTCTTATCTATGTAAGTTACCATATAGTTTAAAAGGCCGTTTAGATATTCAATAACCTCTCTACCACTTTTCCAATCAAATTTCTTAAGGGAATATTTTAAGATAATATCGAATAATTTGAGATTATTATCACTAGTATCATTGAATATTAAAAATGCAGCAATATTTCTTTGAATGTTTAACCCTATTTTAAAAAAATGACTTCGTTTCTCATCAATAAGATTCTCTATATGGCTTTCCAATAAATCTTGCAAAAATGCTGTTGTAAAGTAAAAGCTACTTTCTATAGATAAAATATCCAGCGCTT
Organism: Algibacter lectus; assembly: GCF_004368925.1. Lineage (NCBI taxonomy): Bacteria > Pseudomonadati > Bacteroidota > Flavobacteriia > Flavobacteriales > Flavobacteriaceae > Algibacter > Algibacter lectus. Next base: position 260,243 of record NZ_SORL01000011.1, on the reverse strand, counting down.
TAACTAGATATTCAGTAGAGTGTGTTTTATAGGATATTTTTTCAAGTTTTAAATTATCATCTTTGGAATTAAATATAAAATCGAATACATCCTTTTTTTCTTTATCAATTTTAATCAGCTCTTCTTGACTATATTTTCTTCCGTAACTAGGATATTCTTTAGTTATTTTGGCATACATAATTAGCCCAAAAAAGCAATTGTAAGCAAAAGCATAATCAATTTTCCATAATTGATTTTTAAAATTAGTATATAGATCTCGGACATCAACGTCATGTTCAAAATCGACATCTAGTATAAAAAAGAAAATTAGATTGTATAACTCTTCTAATTGTTCTTTACTTAATTTTTCCTTATGTTCAATTAAGCTAGGTAAAAACTCTAATAAGTTGCCTTTGTCATATATGTTGAGTGAAAAATCTCTATTACTAAAATCATAACTTCTTTCAGACTTCTCTTTATAAAGCTTTTTAGAAATTTCTAGAATTGTATTGATACAATATTGTATTTCAGCATCTGGTAATTGGTCTTTAAAAAGTTTAATACCCAAGATAGATAGAGTTCCTAATGGAATATTATCAATTATAAAATCTTTTGAAGTATCGTATGTTTTAAAAAAATCAAGACATTTTTTCCAATGTTCATAAGTTTGGTTTTCATCAGATTCGTTATTGTAAGTTTTGGTTGTCCATAAGCTATAGCTTGCTGCTTCTTCTCTTAACGTATTCTCTAACGATACTTCTTCATTAAATTTTGATAATTCTTCATCTTTGCTATAATCTGGGCCAACATGATATGTGATTTTCTTATCATCTCTGCTTACTTCTTCAGCTTTAAAATTTCTTGCATCTATTTCAAAAACTAGTTTTTTGTCTAAAATATCATTATCATCAATATTACTTTTAAGAGCATCAATTCTTTCAAAAATTTCTTTGTTATATGTTCTAATATTTGTTTGATGTAGCAATATAAAACCAATTAAACCATGCCAGTATTTCCTACGATGTTCCCATTTTGAAGCTTCAATTCTTTCCGCATCAGCGACTCTACCCTCAACAGTTGCACTAGGAAAATGAAGACCTAATCTATTACTTAAGGTAGATTCATGAAGCGACCTATTTCTATCCCATTTTAAAAAATCAAAATTTATAAGAGGTAAGAGTTTCTCTTTTGTTTTTAACGGATAAGCCTGCGCTATACTTGATAATACAGAGATAAGTATAACCGAGTTTGCTTTGTCATATATCTCATCAAAAATCCATAACAATATTTTATTAGTTTTATCGAAGTCTAACTCGCCTAGTTCATATAGGTATCTTTCTAAAGCAATTACGACTGATTGTAATAGATCTGGCACAGTCCATTGACCTTCCCTATAAATAGACCACAAATAACTAGAACCATATATTCTTCGTTCAGATTCTCCTAAGAATAAATTTGTGCTTGTGATATCTTCTTGCTTTCTTAGTGTGTTTTCGTTTCTATCTGATTTGACAAAATTTTCAGCGCAGTGATTTGTAAAATCTATTACGAATTGAGTTCCTTTTACTGGATTATGGCATAATAATCTATAAACAAAGGTCTGATATGCGCTTTTGGGAAAGTATTCAAAATTATGTTTATCAACTAGTCCAAAAAAATAAGGTAGTTCTTTCCTTTCAGGAAAATAAAATCTAGAATTCTTTTTCCTTTCTTCTTCTCGCTTTTTTTCTTTTTCTTTATCTATTTTCCAAAATAAATTGGCAATAGATATCAACTCATTCGGAAAAATCTTTGTCAGCTTTCCTGAGTAAAGATGAGATAACGCATACTGAACTCTTTTCCTTTTATAATCACTGAGAGTCCAGTCACTTTCTTTATCGTTTTGATTTGCTATTTTTGTTAAATACCCTTTTATTTTAACAGGTACAAATTCTGCTAAATCATAAAGTAGCTTTATAGTTTTGTATAAATCTTTTTTTTCATTTGATCCATTCATCCAAGAAGATTTATTCTCATAATCCTCTAAGAATTTGTGTGATATCTCCCCTACGTATTTATGAGTTTTACTGCTATTACCTGAATTATTCTTTTGAAGAATTATTTGCCAATCAAAAAATGATTTAAGAATTAATGGGTATGCGTTTTCTAGTGATTGAATATTTTTATGAATTAATTTAAATAAAATATTCCAGGCTAGTCCTTTAGGATATTGTTCTGAGTTTTTACATGAAACTCTCATTAAATGAAGAAAACGCATTAAAAGCTTATTATTATCATCTAATAAAACATGCTCATTTTCACTAACATATTTTTCGCAATAATTTGAATTTAATATGGCAGTAATAGTTTCATCTTGCCAATGATTATCTATAGAACTGGTTTCTATTGTGATATGAATAAAAGTATTAATCCATTTGCTTTTAGGCTCTGCTATTTGTCTTTCAACCCACAATCTAAAAGCTCTTCTCATTGCAGGTTGGTTTCCTAGGTTATTAAAAAAAGAATTGGTGTTAGGGAAGTTGCTTTTGTGAATTTCAATATGCTTTATAAGTGCCCAATCTTCAAATATATCGTGAGATGGTGCATACAAACCATTTTCTTCAAATAAAATACCATCATTTTTTAAATCGTTTACAGTATCAACATCAAACTCTTCTACGCTTGTTAGTAAGGTTAATTTTTTTGCTCTTTTAACTGCAATATTTATAAATGTTTGACCTCTTTTGTTGTTTGCAGGATCTTCAATTATGAATTTCCATAACTCTGATTTAAATTGGTTTTCTGAGAAAGTAGAATAATCTTGAGTTGTTTTATTTATAAGCTTCGTAGCTAAACTTAAGTATTTTGGATTTTTAATTAATTTTTTGAGATTTTCATTTTTTACAAAATCTTTTAACGCAGGTATTTTTTCTATAAAAAAGTTTAATTCTTCCTCATTTAATTCAGGAATATGAATTTTACAGATGGAATCTTTTTCTGAATCAAAATATTTAAAGAGTAATCCCTCTAAAGCATAGTCTCTACATGAGACAACAACCTTAATATCCCTGTATTTGTTTAGGATTAATAAAAGTTCTTGAAATGCTTCTCCATGACCTTCAAGTAATTTTTCAAAACTATCAATGTAAATGATTTTATTTGGTAGTAAAAAGAATCTTGAAAATAATTTATCAATTTCTTCTGTAACTCCCATTTTATTAAGAGTTATACTTAGTCTACTTTCAAGAAATTGATCTGCTACAAAAGAAAATAAGCAAGTGTTTTTAACACTGTTAAGTATTTTTTTTGAGTAAGCTGATTTTCCCATACCAGCACCTCCATAAAATATAATAAATTGATTTTCAAATAAAAGTTTATCAAAAATAATGTTGCCTATTAAGTTTCTATCTAAATGAATATTATTGATGTCCTCATTGATTTTTTCAAGAACGTACTTACTATCGTTCATTAGTTTTTGAACAGAAATAGAAGAAGTTATTTTGAAATTATCTTTAAAAAAATCTAACTCTAATTTTAATTCTTCTCTAAGTAAAGTGGCTGCTTTGTAATTTTTGTTTGATATGAAGTGGTAAATTTTGCTTATAATATCATCTGCTGTAAGATGTAAATCATCTTTTTTAGCTAGCTCTACAACGGTTTTTAAATGATTTAAATAGATGCTATTTGTACTCGTTAAATCATAAGCTAATAAATCAATAACTTTTAAAAATGAGTATACATCAGTTGAAGTAATACTCGGTTGAATTTCTTTTATTATGTTGAAGAATGTATCAAAGACCTTCTTCTTTTCTTTACTAGAGTTTAAAAGATTTTCAAATCCTTTAAATGTTGATTTGTCTTTTGCCCAATCTAAAATGACTCTGACATGATTTGATTCTTTCTTATTTAAAGAGTTCTTTATAATCAAAAACCTATCATGTTTTCGATTAAATATATTTGCATTATTGTAATCTTTCCAGAAATCCTCTAGAACTTCCTTTAGTATACCGTTGTTTTCTGTAAATGATAACTCATGTTTTACTTGAACTAACAGTTTATATTTAATACTATCGGTTGATTCAAAAAAAACAACTAAATCATCTGTTTCATAGTTTTCAGAATTCCCTTGTAGTAATATTGAAGATATTTCCCCATTCGGTAAGCAAGGAACTCTTCCGTTAATGAGCATATTAATAACGAAAATTGTTTGAATGCTATTCTCAAAAGAAATTCCACCACCACCGGTTGAAAAGGGATTTGACATATAATTTTTAAATTAATCAGATATACATTTTTTCTTAAAAACCTAATATAGATAATAATCATTATTCTACATAGTTAAGATATGCCGAATTTGATAAAATAATTTAAAATAATATGGTTCTGGATTAATAATCCTCTTTCTTCTTTAAAACATCACGATATATAGCTATCAATATTTCCTTGATACTCTTTACAAACTCTAAATATAACTCACTCATAATCCTAAAAATTCAATAATCGATTGAAGTATAACCAAAGCAACAGCGCTTTGAGACTCTTCTTTAGATAGATATATTGCCTCGTCGGTTTGAGATAAAAACCCAAGTTCTAAAAGAATACTTGCACTACTGTTAGAACTATCTCGAAGCACTTGGAAGTTTCCATATTTCAATCCACGTTTTTTAATGCCAAGTATATCAGCTAATCCTTTTTGTATGGTAAATCCTAAATAGGCAGATTCTTCTGCTTGCTCTTCGCTTTTAGGATGAATGAAAACTTCCGTTCCTGATGCTGTTCTATTTATAGCTTGATTGCAATGTATCGAAATAAACATATTAGCTTTTAGTTTTTTGGATAGTTGTGTTCTATCCCCTAAAGATATTAATGTGTCAGTATATCTTGTTAGAAATAACATTAAAGGATTCTCAACTAGCTTATTATTGAGCACCACTATTTTAGAAGCAATACCCAAAGCAATATCTTTTTCCTTTATACCATTTCTGGTTGATGCACCAGCATCTTTTCCGCCATGTCCAGGATCTATTACTACAATAGGATTCCTTACTTGGTCTTTACCATTTTGTGCATAAGTAGGATTAAAAAATACTACACAAAATAGTAAGAATGCAATTTGATTTAATGTGTTCATAATAATCGTTTTAGATTACACAATATTCAAAAAATCAACCACTTCCTTAATAATCTTCAAAATATTAACACCAATTAGCGTTAAAATTTAGAGATTTTCTTCCTTCAATTGAATTTCATAATAGATTTCACAAAAGTCTTAGCAGACGGCGAAGTATGACGTACTGCACAGATATTAAAAATTTAAAATCTATTCGTTATGAAAAAATCAATTTTTGTCTTACTCACATTCTTGCTAACATCAGCTTCAGGCTTCGCACAAATTGGCGGTATTGAAGATTCTGTAAACGATGTTTCAGATACCATTAGAACCATTTTCCCAATCATTCTAGGTGTCATCTTTCTTGTTGGATTCCTGTTCAACGCTGGTCATTTCTTTGGCGAAAACGCAGACCTTAAAAAAGGTATTACTCGTGTTTTAGTATTTGTTCTCATAGCTGGTGCTGTGGTAGGCATCTTCACTTACTTAATAACTATCGTAGTATAATGACCCTCATTGAGGGCTTTATTAGAATAGCTGTATGAAGAAATACGAAGTATATAAAAACATTAGAAAACGGGCAGTCATTTTTGGATTGCCCATTTCCCTATTTGCTTTAATGATGGTTTCAGTTCTCGCATCATTATTAATCATCATTTTCTCTTTCAGCTTTGGGTTGATAATTGGCATTCTGATTTTCAATGCAGCTCTATATGTTGCCTTGACGCGCATAACAAACAATCCGCAGCTTTTTCAGATGGCAAAAGCTTTTCCAAGAATTATAAGTAACAAAAGAAATTCAGGCTTCGATTATGAACAAGATTAATCTTTCAGCATATCAACCCATTGTAGATATTCAAGATAATATCGTATTTGCCAATAATGGCAATGTGGTTTTATGCTATGAAGGTAATCTGCCAGAAATTTATTCCTTATCCGAAAAGGATTTTGAGGATATGCATGGTGCATGGTTTCAAGCTTTAAAATCGTTACCTATTGGAACTGTTGTTCACAAACAAGATATCTACCTTAAAAAATCTTATTCTTCAGAAAAACTTCCAAACACCACCTTTTTAGAAAAAGCCACCCACGCCCATTTTAAAGGTCGTGGACACATAGAGCATAAATGTTATTTGTTCTTCATTTTAACCAAGAACAAAGCACTTAACAATCCGAAATACGTCAATCCCTTCAGAAAAATTTCAAAAGGCATTGTACAAGAATTGGATGATAACATTAAGAGCTTCGTTAATTCTGTAAACGATTCTGTTTCCTTTATAAATAATAGTAGAAAAATAGAATTCCTTCCACTAAATGCAGAAGACATTCAGCAATTAACTAGTAGTTATTTCAATGGTTTCAATGAAGGATTTGATACCGATATTTTATTAGAAAAGAAAAGCGTCAATATTGGCGAAAACCATTTTGATGCGCTTGCCATCAACAGCGAACTTTGTTTTGGCGAAAGCGTACAAAGTAGTAAAACCAATGAGAAATTCACTTCGGATGATTTTGTGTTTCATCAAGGATTTATTGATGGCATAGGACTTACACTTAATGAAAATCATATTGTTAACCAGATTCTTTATTTGGATGACAAACAGAAGTGGCGCAAGCTACTGGATAAGAAAATAGAGGAACTTAATAAGAGTTCCAATTTTGGTTCACAGAATAAGGTTGTTCTTGGTAAAATTCAGCACATTCTAGATCAAATCAATGCAGATGACAATTCGCGAATTATACGTGGTCATCTCAATATAATTTATTGGTCTAAAGATGTTAAAGAGCTGGATAAAATAACTTCTAAAATTAAAACCGAATTCAAAGAATTGGATATCACCCCTTACTATCCAAGAGGCGAAGAGCGCAAAAATTATATACTGAACAGTTACTGTTGCTTTTCTTCCAATTTCTCTAACAATGATTTATACGTAACGGATTTAAAACATGCGCTTTGTTTATTCATAAATAACACCAACTACAAATCGGATAAAACAGGCATTATCTTTAATGATAGAGAACATAACATTCCTGTATTAAAAGATGTTTGGGATGAAAAAAAGAAGCGAATCAAAGCTAGAAATTTTGCCGTTTTTGCGCCCACAGGCGAAGGCAAATCATTTTTAGCGAATAATATTCTGCGTCAATATTTTGAAAGAGGTGTTCGCTTAGTTATTATTGATTTGGGTGGTTCTTATACTAAATTCGCCAAGCTCTATCCTGAAAAATATACCGTTTTACGATACGAAAGCGGAAAAAACTTAGGTATCAATCCCTTTTACATTAGTGACGTAATAGATTTGACACCTGAACGGTTAGAGGATTTATCAGTATTTCTTTTTGAATTGTTTGCTTCAGATTTAAAAGTAACCAAAGCACAATCGGTTTCCGTTAAAAAGATACTGCGTCATTATTATAACAGTACTTCAGAAAATCATTCTTTGGAAGACTATTACAATTTTATAGAAAGGAACCAGGAAGATCTTCTGAGCACCTTAAAAATCCATCCCGACTACTTTAATGTTACAAGTTTTTTACACGTCATGTCTGAGTATGTTGGCGATGGTCTATATAGTTTTCTATTCGAAGTTAGCAAAGACCAGACCTATAAAATTGAGGATAAAAGATTGATTGTTTTTGAACTAGACGAAGTAAAAGACAACAAGGAAATTTTGTCCGTAATGTTGAAGTTGATTAAATCTGCTATCCAAAGAACTATTTGGAAAAACAGAGCTGAAAAAGGCATCATCTTATTCGATGAGTTTGCCAAACAACTGAAGTTTGAAAACGTACTTGAAAGCGTAGAATTCTATTATCAAGCCATCCGGAAACAAAATGGCGCAATTGGTATAATTCTGCAATCCATCAATCAGCTACCAAATAATTCAACATCAGCTAGCATCTTAGAGAATACCCAAGTCATTTACAGTCTGAATAATGAAAAAGGTTATGAAGAACTGGTTAAAAGACTCAACCTCTCTAGCCATGATTTAAACCAATTAAAATCCATTAAAAACAATCTTTCTGGTCTACGGAAGTACACCGAAATGTTTATCAAAATCGGAAAGGAAAGCAACATTTTTAGACTCGAAGTTCCTAAAGAAGTGTATGCAGCATATTTGACCGATGGACAAGAAAACGAAGACATAATGGCCATTTATGAAAAAAGCCAAAATATGGAATTGGCTATAAAAGAATTCACATCTAAAACATAAAAACAATGAAAACAAAAATCAAAACATTAGCAGTTGGGTTAATCTTTAGTGTTGCCCTTTTATTGCCTGGCGGTGCTACCGCCCAAGGAATGCCCACTTATGACAATACCAATTTTATCAGTTTAGTAAAACAACTTGTAGAATCTGGTAAACAGACAGCTCAAATGATAAAGTCTGTGAAATTCTTGAAGGATGCAAAAGAAGCCATAGAAAAAGTATCTAGTGTCGTACAACAACTTAGAGCGGTAGAAGAAATTGCAAAAAACAATCAACGTCTTATTCAAGTCATGCAAAATGATTTACAAGATATTTTGAAATCGCCTTATATAAAACCCGAGGAAGTTACACGAGTTGCGGAATCCTTTGATGCCGTAGTGCAGAACTCTTTGGATATGGTAGATTTTATTGATGAAATACTATCGAGTGATAATCTCAAAATGACCGATGCTGAACGGGCGGAAGTTCTTAAAATGATGGAACTGGAATCTAAAAAAATGGTTTCTAACATTACTACGAAAACGAAACGTTACAAAGACATTATTTCCTTCAGAAAAATGCAGGATAAAGTCAATAATCGCGAAACAAACTATTAAATATGACCGCAACCATCATCTTAGGAATTGGGCTAGAATATATCGATACGGTATTTCAAACCATACAAAACAGTAGCTTTTCGCAATACACCATTGCAGGAATGAAAACGCTTGCTGTGTTGTTTTTTCTAGTCAATATCCTAAAGAAATATAATGAAGGTATTGCGGATAAAGATGGTTATTCTTGGGGATTAAGTCCTGGCGAACTAGCAAAGAATTTTGCTGTAGTGTTATTGGTTATTTTTTCAACGCAGGTGTTAGGGTTTTTCGATGGCATTTTAGTTGCCATTGAAGGACAATATAGAGGGACTGCACCTGCGTTATTACCATTGCAATTACAGGATTTACCACTTGAAGAAGAAGTTGGTCTTTTGGATGCTGCGAGTATGGCAATGACTTTGCTTTATGAAGCTTTAGTCACACCTCTTTATGGATTCAAGATATTAGCTTTTATGCTCAGTACAATCTTGTGGATTCTTGACCTGTTTATCTATCCTCTATTTTTAGCAGAACGCTTCTTTCTTTTAGGAATTATGCAAGCGTTTTTTCCATTGGTTATAAGTCTGGCTGTATTTGAAAAATTCCGTTCTCTTGCCTACACATTTTTCAAACTGTATGCTGCTGTCTATATGTTAGTGCCCGCATTTTTTCTAGTCAATGTATTTGTCAACGCCATCTATACTGAAATTAACACCAATTTCTGGACCAACTTATTTGGCACCGATTTTGGCCAGGGATTCTTTGCGCCAGTTGTTCAATTAGGTTCGGTGGGCTTTATCGTATTCCTGAAATTTAAGTTATACAAACGTGCTACATCTTTTACTCTTAGATTGTTTACCAGCTAATTCAACTCACAATGAAAACACCTTATAAAAATATATACAACGTTCTAAAATTGAATCGATTTATCGTTTTAGCAGTAGTCGTTTGTGCATTGCTATCTAGTACTTTTTCAGTTTGGATGGCATTTAATACGAATAAAAACGCAATGAATAGTGCTTTCGCCATTAATACAGATGGCAGTATTATTCCGCTGAAGCTCGTTAACCAAAAAGAAAATTTTAAAGTTGAAGCTTTAGCACATTTAGAACTGTTTCACAATTACTTCTATAATATCGATGCAAGCAATTATGAAAAGAATCTAAAAAAGGCGCTTTGGTTAGGTAATAGTTCCGTGGATAATCTATATCGCCAGAAAAAAGCTGATGGTGTCTATAATCGATTATTGCAATATTCATTAGTGCAAAAAGTACTGAGTACCGATTCTCAGATAACAGAAAATAATGGCTCATATGGTTTTACTACAACGACCATTTTTGAAATCAATAGAGGTTCTATAATCGACACATATGAATTGGTTTCCACAGGAAACTTAATTATGGTTGACCGAAATTTCCCCAACAATCCACACGGACTTTTAATTACAAATTATTTCGAAAACACTTTAAAAAAACTAAACAACGAAAGCCCATAATGGGCATTTAAATATCACTCTTATGAAAGTAGAAAAGAACAAAATAGTATTTATAGCAGTATTGGCTATTGTTTTCATATTCCTGATTTCCTATTCCGTGATGGTAATGGGCGACGATGAAAGCGAGAATGACAACCTTGAACAGACCTTAATACCAGATTTGGAAGAAAATCAAAAAGAGTATGATTCTAAATTGGACGCTCTTAATGATTTAAAAGAAGTGCGTGAAAACAATGCCCCTAGTATCTATGATGAAAAATTAATTGATTCCTTAGGCTACTACGATCCAGATCTTCCAGAACGTGAAAGGAAACGTATTGTAGATAGCATTTATAATGCAGGCAAAATTCAATATTCTAATAAAAAATATCAAAACTTCGGACAAAAGAAAATTGAGCACAAGCAACCCGTAGAAATTGATTCTTCAGATATACTTAGAGAACTTAAAATTGAAGCTAAAGAATTGGGGCTGGAACATCAATTGTTTTTTGCTGCTGCCCCCAAACCCAATGAACTTTCAATTATCGAAAACACAGATGCAACTATTTACGTGGTTGTTGATGGCGACCAAATTGTAAAGGCGAATACTAGACTAAGAATGCGGCTTACTGAAGCTGCAACAATCAACGGTAAACAAATGCCCAAGAACACATTTTTATTTGGGTTCATAAGCTTTCAGCCTAATCGCGCATTAATTGAAATTGAAAATATCAATCATCATCCCACAAAACTCAAAGCATTCGATTTACAAGATGGTAGCGAAGGTATTTATGTGGAAAACAACTTTAGAGCTGAAGCGACGAGTGAAGTTCTTGACGATGTTATAGGCGATATCAACATCCCAACTGTTCCCCAAATAGGTGGAATCACAAAAGTATTTAGACGTAGTAATCGAAATGTAAAGGTTACTGTATTGAACAATTACAAACTTATTCTAAAACCAAAATTATAAGTCCATAATGGACATTTAAAAACGCACTCTTATGAAAAAGTATATCAGCATTTTAACTCTAATTATTGTTTCCGCTTCTATGAATGCGCAAACAACAAACCCTCTTGATACTATTTATGCAAACGACACAAAAAACGTGGCACTCTTTTTTCCTGAGCCTATTCGTCAAGGCATAACAGGTTCAGAAAATTTTGTATTTACCTACAATCGTGAAAAAGAACAATATTTCGGCTTACTACAAGCCAAACAAGGAAAAGAAAGTAACCTACTAGTAATCAATAGAAATGGTTCGATTTTTTCGTATATTGTAAGGTATAAAGCGCAGCTTTCAAAGCTTAATTATTTTATCCCGATGACAAGTAGCATCGGGAATGAAAAACCAAAAATTAAAGATTCGATTCAGTCTGAAACTTTTGAAAAAAGCATTGATAATAGCACATATTATTACCAAAAATTCTGCTCTTATCTTCTTGATAGAAGACAATATCTTGGAAGATATATAAGACGAAATAATAGTGTTATCATGAGGCTTGAAAATATTGTTTTTGATAAAGAAGAGCTCTACTTCGTTATTCAAATTAGGAATAATTCTACTTTGGATTATGATTTGAATTTCTTGAACCTTTCCGTTGAAACACGACAAAAGGGGGAAAGAAAATCTTTACAACGCTTGTACATAGAGCCTATTTTCAAACATCATCTACCCTCTAAAATTGTGGTAAATGAAACGGTAAGATTCATATATGTCATGCCGAAATTTTCTCTATCCAATGACCGAAGGGTAGTTTTAGAATTAAACGAAAAAGATGGCGAACGAAATATTGAAATGAAAATATCACATAAATATATCAATAACCCAAATTAATAATATTATGAAAAGAATAGCCATTTGCTCACTTGTAGCCTTATTTATTTCTTGTGCTGGAACAACGAATTCAGATCCTGCATCGGTAGCAGAAATCGTTGCAGAAAGCTTCTATCAAGGTAAAGAAGCCACGCTTAAAAAGCATACAACACCTGAAGGTTTTGCCACATTTTCCAACCTTCAAAAAATATTTGCCAAACCTAAAGGTTCGGAATCAAATTTTAAACTTATTGATGAAGTGACTGAAGGCGATGTTGCTTGGATAAAATACTCAACCTCTTATGATAAAACACCAGGCATTTTTAAATTGGTAAAGCAAGATGGTGTGTGGAAAGTGACTGTAAGAGATCCTAAGGAAAAAGCGCCTTTGTAAACGACTTTCATTATTTTTATTTCAACTTTATTTTCCAATAACCTCTAGTACCATCAATGCGTTCTAAGTAGCCTCTTTCCTTGAGGTTACTAAGGTGCTTTTGAATAGCAGATTCATTAATATGTAGAACTTCTGCAATACCAGAACGACTTATTCTAATATTAGATGCTATCATTTTAAGAATTTCTTTTTGTCTAAGAGTTAATTCTTCTAAAGCATCTATTTCTTTATTTACTTCTTTATCTATTACACCACTTACTTGACCACCTATTAGACCACCTTCTAGACCACCTATTTGACCACCTTCTTCTTTATCTACTTTAGTAGTAAGTTCTTTAGTAAAAAAGGTCATTCTAAGAAAGTTTTCAGAAAAATTAAAACTCTCTTTACCATAGTGTTCTAAAATACGAGGAATACCAGAACCAAGTTGTTCTACTAAGTCCAGGTCTTTAAATATGCGCATCAGTTCTTTGTTACGAGGGACTGAAAATCCTTCAAAAAATTCTTGTTGACTCAACCCTTCAGGCAAACCTCCAGCAGATGTGATTTCAATTCTATCTGAAAAAACCTCAAACTTGGGTGGCACTTCATTGGTATAATCATTATGCACAAAAGCATTAATAATAGCTTCACGCAAAGCAATAGGATTCCAAAGATGGCTTTGTTTCCGCTCCTTTGAAGTGATTTTTGTAGCTGTTCTGTTTTCTACAGCAATTTTATCGATGACTTGTTTAGTTGCCTTCGCCAAACACTCGTTACCATACTCATTGCTTTCTATTAAATCTGTTCGATTTGTGCCTGAATATTTAGCGACTTTAATAGACGTATTATTCTTATCTGCTAAAAGATAAGCTGCATAATTATATGCGCCATCTTCTGTAAGTAGTTCCAAATTTTTAGCAAATGTGTTACCTAATTTATAGCCAGATTCTTCATAATATATTTTCAGTTGGCTAAACGTTAAGTCTTGGGTAGCTGCTTTAATTTTACTTATGGAATTTCGAGTACGTTTAGAAAACAGAGTATCAATCATTTTTTGAGGCATAGGTTCTGCAGCAGTTCCAATACGGATAAAGCAACCCTTTTCACTCATACCATATTTTCTTATATGATATGGTTTTTCTGGTCCACTAGCAACAATGATTTTTATAATATCCTTGCCCTCGCGTTCTTCAGAAACAATATCAAACAAGCCTAATGCTGATGGTTTAACATTATTTTTCAACCGATCCTTTATCTTTAATTGGTCACTATCAGAATCTGTCAAACCATAGGTGTTTCCAGTTTTATCGATACCTATATAGATAATGCCACCTTCTCGATAATTCAGAAAAGCAATGACTTCTTTTTCTAATCCTTCGGTAAGTTCTTGTTTGTATTCTATGCGATTGGTTTCGGTCATGAAAAATGAAATGGTCTTAATAATTTCTAACTAATTACGCTATAAAGATACTGATATTAATTTTTGAATATAGATTTAGCTTCTTCATAAACCTTATCAAAATTAGCTTGTAAGTCGGCATCAGAATAGTCTTGTCGTTTAGTTGGTAATCGCTTTTCAATTTTTTGAAGTTTAAATTGTACTTTCCTGTCCTTTCCATCTGCGAACGTAATAAACTCGCCTTCTTTCAATCTAAAAAACACATCAGCTCTAATTTTAGCGACTTCACGCTCTCCTGTTGTAATTCGTGTATCAAAATTTAGATTATGCCCTCTGTTTACGCTTGTAGTTTCTTTCTTTACGATTTCAAAAAAGCGTTCGTAATATTTCGCTGTGTCTGGATCGTTTACTTTTCCAAAGAATTGATACGATAAATTACTTAGAATCGCTTTACTCGCCTTATCGCCATACATCATATCATTTTGAATTTTGTCTTGCATCACGTAAATCGTAGCAATATCATAACTACGCAATGTAGCTGGAATTCGGTGCATATTCAATAATCTAATCGTCGGCGCTTCTTCCATTAAGAGAAATGAAGCATTTGAATTTCTCACACTCATTTGCTTCGTAATGGTATGAATAATAGTCGCAATAATTGGCGAATAGGCAGTTTCATATTTCGGATTATTGACTACTGAAATCGCTAAAGGTTTCTCCTGGCTATTTATATCTAACGGCACATCATCTGCGGATAAGGTCATAAAAATACGTTGCGTACTTATTTTTTTGAGCGCATTGGCCAAAGTGCTTTTTACTCCAGCGGTTTGTCTATCAGAATCCTTACCACTAATAAAAGCATCAGCCATTGCTCTCGATGTTGTATTTAAACTCAAAAAAGCAATTAGACTGTCTGTGTCCAGAAATTGATAAATGGCAATTAAATGTGGCAACGTACAAAGGTGTGGGTATGACGTTCTCAGCATCCAAATCAAACCACCAATTAAACCTTCAGCTGCATCATTAAAAAATTTTGTTGTTCCTATACTTCCGGACTCTCTTTGCTCTAATAAGTTTTCTATAAGTACTCTTGCGACTTCATTTACGCTTTCTTCATTGGTCATATATCTTGGTGCAATTGGATTTACTCGGTCATGAATATTATCGAAAGAAATCACTTTGAAATCAATCTCATTGTTTTCAAATAAAGGAAATGCCATTTCTGTGATTTCAAAATTCTTGTAATCGTGAATCACACCAGAAAATTTGTGTTTACTAAAATGCTGAAGAAAATTAAAAACGACGCTTTCGGTTTTTCCGCTTCCTGCAGAACCAATTATTGAAGCGCCTCGTTTAATGTTGTTTATTTTGAAATTTCCACGCTTTACTTTAAAATGAACTTGGTGCTTATCATTAGAATCTAAAATTTCATTTTCCTTGTGAAGAAATACATATAGAACCGTATTGATAAGTAAAAGCGGACAACCAATATAAAGTAACTGTATAACCCATTGCATAACATATGGGCTCATTCTGAAAAGTAGACCTAAACAAATTACAGTCAAAATTAGATTTATAAAAAAAGCATATCGAATCATTTTGAAAAGACTAGAGAACACCAAGCTCATTCCAAATAATAATCCAATAGTAAATGTGACTCCTTGTATTTCCATGTTATATGCCTATTGAACCAGATTTAATCGCCACATCCACACCACGCTTTAAAGTCCTAATTGTTTTTAGTGCTAACTGCACTTGATTTGTTGGAATACTCATAATAGGTACTCCAGATTTTGAAAGCATTTTAAATGCTATCGCTTTTTCACTTCCTGGCAATCCTAACAATGTTGTGAAGTATAACTTTGGATTCTTAATGAAATCTTTTTTCGATTTATAGGATTCAGCATAGTTGCGTTTATAGCCAAATGTTTTGTCAAAAGTGCTTTCGGCTTTTGTGAAAAATGAATCTCTGTCAAACCCTCGTTTTACAATTTTACCATGCATCTCAACTTGTGAAGCTTTGTGTTTAGATCCTGGCGATAAACTCACAGAATTTGATGCATCCTTTCGGCTCACGATAATATGAATATGACTTTGATTACCCGATTTTTTCATCCCTTGAACAATCCGTTTTCCATTTTGTTGGTGTGGTGCTTCAGCTTCGAGTTTGATTATTTGAGATTTCATTTTCTTTACATTTCCATCTAATTGATGGTTTTCTATTTTTCGAATATCAGTTTTAAGCTGAAGTATTTTTGAGGCATAAGGTTGGTTTTCCTTTACCTGTTTATCTGTGCCTTTAAATGTTCTTTGATGCTCAATTTTTGCAAAATACTTTATGTCGTCAACGGTTATCGGCTTACCATTAATTTCACGATTGAATGACGTTGCATAATCGTTCATTATGGCTCTTGTATATTTTTTTAAATCCTCAGAATTATTTTGCAATTTTCTCAATTCATATTTACTAGGACTAACTGTAATTGAATAAAATTTCGGTTCTTTCTTTTTCAGTTTTGCGGTATTGCCATCGATTTCTTTTACCACTTCTTTGGCTTCAATTTCATCCCCATATTGATTAAAAAAATGCTCCACATCTTCTTGCTCCAAACCTTGATTTTCCTTCTCCAGATACTCAGCAAAATCCGCAGAACTTTGCGAATAACCGCCTCCTAATTTTTGAGCTGTAATTGTGATGTACATAATTTTATAATTGGTTATTTGAATCTTTTTTTTCGACAAACTGAACTTTTGTGTCTTTGATTTCTTTTGCTAAAATCAGCTTTTTTGGTTTGGGTTCTAATCCCATAAACAAGGATTCTAACATCGCAGTTGTAGGTTTGTCATGGTTCTTTTCGATGTCTTTTATGATTGCGATTACCGCATTGATTCGCTTCTTAATTTCACTCTCCAATGTTTGCATATTAGGTCCTAAAGTTTCATTTGGCGAAATGCCGTTATCCTCAAAAAAGTCAAGCATTAATAAAAGTGTCATAGATTTTGAAAGTGACATTTTTTTACAGAAGCTATTAAATTTTTTAGCCACCGAAGTTTTAATACTTAGGCTTTCAAACCGCTCTTTTTCATATCCTTTATCCATTTTTCCGTGAAAAATTTGTTGTTTTTATTGGGCTGACAGCTTTTTTCCGTGAAAAACCATGTTACAAATTCTAAAACCAAAACAATCAATCGCCGAAAGGTGTTGATTTTACTAGGGTTTTGAAAAAACTAAAAATCGAAACATCGCGCTAGCGTGTTACCCTCTTGCTATTCCTTTTCGTCCAGCTCGCTGGACAAAAAAAATACCATTACATCCAAAAATGTAATGGCTTTTTAACGATTGCTAATTGTAATTCGATTTTTTAAGAGTGTTATTCTTGAAGTTTAAAAGTATCTTTAAGGAATGGCTCTTTTTGTTGCAGATTACTAAATGGTAGCACAAAAAAAAGACCTCTAAATAATTAAAGGTCCTGGGTTAATAATTCGATTTTAAATATTAAAAACATAGTCATAAGAATATAAATTCCTTAGAGCTTCTTCTTCCAAAAGGGTATCATATTCAATATGATGTTCTTCGGCGTAGTGTTTCAAATCATTTCCAAATTTATGTTCAACATCTTTTTTGGAAACCGAAACCAAACGTTCTTGGGTTTCGTTATCGAGGTTTGTATAATTGAGATATACCATAACGCATATTTTAATATTCGCTTGGAAGCATTAGCGTATTATCTACAAAAAATAATCGCAATTCATCCAAAGGAAAATCGGTTACATTATATCTGTGCGTTTCAAAAATTTTATCATTTCCATCACTATAATTAATGATGGCTTCACATTGTTTTTCAAACTGTTCTTTTTCAGAAAGCCGCTTAAAATCAATAGTAATAAAAGAACTTCTATTTGATAAACTTTTTGCAATTACTGATACATCTGTAATCAACCAAAAGCACTCCGCTTCGTTGGCTAAATATTTCAATCCGTCAGTAAAACGAGTTCCAGTTAATGGAATCTTAAAGAACATTTCTGTACCACAAAAATGTTGCAAATCGGCTTTTATTTTGTTAACTTTATCATTCATTGTTTTTTCTTTTTATAAGTTAATAATGAAAAAGAGAGCGCATCTTTTGGATAGGAACGCTCTCTTTTAATTTTCAATTATTCAGCAGCGTTTTCGCCTTTAATTCCTAAAAGCAAGATTTCATCTACGACCACTTCGGTAACGTATCTTTTTTCTCCCTCTTTGGTTTCATAAGAGCGTGAGGTTAATTTTCCTTCTAGTGCTACTTCTTTTCCTTTGCCTACATATTTTTCTACGATTTCGGCAATTTTTCCCCATGCTACAATATTGTGCCATTGGGTGTTTGTCACTTTTTCTCCCTTAGAATCTTTGTAAGATTCATTGGTTGCGATTGAAAATTTTGCAACTTTCTTTCCGCTTTCAAGGTTTGTGATATCTGGCTCGTTTCCTACGTTGCCAATTAACTGTACTTTGTTTTTTAGAGTACTCATAATTAAAAAATTTAAAGATTAATATTGCCTAACTGAACTATTCAGAAAGGCTTTGTTATTGATTTACTTATTATATCCAGAGCGTTTTCCTTTTTTTGTTTTTTTAACTTTTGTTCCGCTTCCTTTTTATTGATTTTGTAAGATTTCATAAGATTCATTTTAGATTTACTTCCCATAGAGCCGACGCTGTTACCTTCTTTTTGTTGCTTAGTGCTTTCGATATTAAGCTTTGTTTAGACATATAAAAAGAGTGAGGCACGAGCCTGGTTATGCTGTCGTTCAAAGCTGAATGTTGTTATTTTGCTGTCAAAAAAAGGTATGACGGTGTTGGATTACGGAAGTGATTCTAAAGTCTTTGTGAAATACAAAATCATAGGAAGTGGAACAAAATGCAAATATATTTCCCCTTATTTAGCGGACTTGATTCACGCTTTTTACTTGGGAATGAAGAGTTCCTTTCCAGAGCAGCGGAAAGGGTTAACGGAATGAAAAGTCAAAAGTGTGGATTATGTCCAAGACTTATTATAATGAAGCTCTTTTTCTGGAATGTAGTTTTTACGGAATGGAAGGAAATGTGCTGAATGACTTAGGTAAACAAAATGTTGTCAAATATTACTGTTCTTTCTAGGTAAGAGTAATCTTTATTTTTAAATTAGGTGATTCACTTAAATCCAATTAAAATCGAGTCCGAAATATTAGATATAAATCAATTGTATGACCATCTTGTTCTTACTAAAGAAGAAGGTATGGTAATCTATATCTTAGATTCAAGGATTAAAGCAGGTAAGGTTTCTAAATACTTTACTTATTTTGACATTGAGAAGTGCATTAATGAAAGTGCTAAAATAGAAGTTGGCTCTATACCTCAAACAGAAAAAATTGTTAGAAATTTACTTCATTTTTATATTGAAAGACCACCAAATGAAGAATTGAAATTTGCGCTTACCAACTATGCGAAAAAATTTATCGATTTAATCCATAAAAAACTTCATAGTCCACTTAAACATTTTCCACTTAAGAAAACGTTTCAGAAATATGCAGATTTTAAATCTTCGGAAATTGAAACTATAGCTGATTTTGAATTATGGTATGATTTACAATTTCATAATAATAGTAAACAAACCATTATTGACCACCTTGAAGCTTTAAAGGATGTTGTCAATTCATCCATAAGCCGACTTAATGATTTATTGAAAAATGAATCAGAAGACCTTTTGACCATTACAAAAGAATTTACATTAATCTTTGATGAAATTGGGCTAAAGTCAGAGGAAATAAAATATACTCTTCGTTTAGGAAACACTCTAAATATTGAAATTGAAAAAGTCGTTGATTTTTTCTATAAAGAAATAGATGAGTTTAAGCATCCTGAAAATAGTGCAGAACGAGAAAAATTTGAAAAACTAAACGATGACTACAAAAAGGCTTTGCATATAAAAACAGAAGTAACTGATTTTTTCTATGATGTAGATTATCGATTAAAGCAATTGATGGATAAGTCATTATATGCTAATAACCAATTAACAAATCTTCAAAATAGCTTTAGAAACCAATCAAGGATAAGAATAAATTTAAAGAAATTATTGAAATTCACATTAGAGCAAGCTTCGTATTCCAATAAACACATTATCACTTTACCTAAATCCTTTCCAATAAAATCAATACCTATTGAGAGATTTAAATTTATAGAAGTACCTTATTACCACACGTATGGAATTCAGAGAAACGAAATACTACCAGCTCATTACGACAATGAATATGCAAGGTCTGAAAGAGAAAAGGTAGAAAAAGACCTTTTTAGGCAAGAGAGTGCTGCAAAATTACTTAGAGAGTATAAAAGTATTCTCGAAGAGAAAAAAGAACTGAATTTCACAGAGCATTTCTATAAAATTCTAGAACGTGAAAATGATAGTGAAATAGCTTTAAGCGTTGGTTTTGACCTTTTCCAATTTGCAAACAGCAATCCCAGATATCAAATAGAAATTACAAAGGATTTGCCAGAGGCATATTCTGAACAAAAAATATTAGTATGGAACATGAAAATAAACCAAATTCTTTAGAACATCCTTTTAAGTTTTTAGAAAATAATGATGTTAAAGAAAAATTTGCAAACCTTAACATAGAACTTTTAAGTGGCAGACACATACAAAAGGACTCAAATTATTATCTCTACCAGTTATTAAAAAAATATTTTGAAGAACTAAAGTATTACTATGCTAATTTCTATGGTTTAGAGTTAGAAAGAGACTATAAAGACGATATTACATTCTATTTTCTCGATTTTACAGAAGATTCAAAGGGTGCTTTAAGCTCAACGAGAAGACATAAAGAATTATCCAGCTTACAGACCGTAATGGGCATAATGCTATTAAATATGTATTATGACAGGTACTTTGAAAATATTAAGGAAATAACATTTCCAGATATTAAAAAGGAAATTTTATCTGGTGAAAACAATAAGCATTTCAAAAAACTATGGTTTAAAGAAATAAGAGATGAATATTCGCCCAACGAATGGAAGCGTGTGATTACCAATATTAAAAATACTATACGAGATTTTGAAAAATTAGGATGGGTAGAATCTATGACTAAAGACGAGGGTGAAGACATACACTTTAAGCTAAAAGAACCTATTTATCGTTTTCAAAAATTATATGAAAAAGAAATAACCCACATTGATGAATTTATAGAGAACTACTTATTACAAACAAATGATTAAATACCCACGAATATATTCTTTTTCTACAGTTGGAATCATAATGCATTTTAACCAAGATTATTTATTACACCCTATTAGGACAGATTTCACAGGAAAGAACGGAATAGGAAAATCACTTATCGCCGACCTTTTTCAAATTCTTTTTATCTCAGATAAGAAAAAAATAGCGTTTGGTACTGAAAGCTTCAAGAACAATACGCGATTACTTCACACACTTCCTTATAAAACTTCAGACGCTTATATTTTTATTAATATTGAAATAGAAAAAGATAGCTTTATCACTTTAGGCGTTAATATACCCAATAAAAAAAGCAGACCTCTCAAATCATTTTGGATTCTTAATAAAGCTCATGGTATAAATGATAATAATGAATTAAGTGATTTAAGCATTGCTAAAAACAACATACCATTTTTTAAGGATTTTATTCATGATAATAGTATCCCACCAATAGAGACACTTGCCATTAAACTAAGGGATGAAAAGCAAATATATTTAAGAAGCTTTTCAGATAAGAATCAAAAAAATGAACTTTACACTTTCCTATTTGAAAATAGAGTATTACCAATCGACCTTTCTATAGAATCTAATCTTGACGCTTTTGCGAAAGTCATACAGTCGTTCTCAAAAGCAAAAACCTTAGACACAGATAGTGACGATAGCTTAAAGAGCTTTCTTTTTGAAGATAAAACAGACAACCTTAAATCTGAATATGAAAAACATAAAGCAGACTTAGAAAAACTCATTAATGATTACAAAGACCTTGAAGAATTAATTGCCGATATAGAAAATAAACAAGAACGTCTTACCAATTTAAGTTCTTTAAACAGCCTCTACCTCAATTCATTTAAGGAACACCTTTTAGTAGAATTCACGCATACTGAAAATGAAATTTTAAAAAAGAATCAATCATTAAAAGATATAAACACACAACTATTAGAAGAAAATAAACTAATTAAATCATTACAAACTGATAACCCAAAAGTTAAAAAAGCAGCTCTAAAAGCTAAAAAAGAACATGATAATCTTGATAAAACCATAAAGCACTTAAAAGAATACAGCGACATTTTCGCTAAAATAGAAGCATTAAAATCTAAGGTGAATGAATTAGAATGTATTAAGCTGCCTGCGATTGAAAATGAGGCAAAAATCTCTATTGAGAATATCGAAACTTATGAAATTTCGGAAATAAAACGTAGAATATCTCATTTTACAACTGTTTTTGAAGATTATGGTTCTCTTGAAAGCATCGAGTACACCATTGAATCCCAAAAAGAGATACTTGATAATCGTAAAAGTTCACTCAAATCAAATAAAGCAGACATTCGCGAATTGCTTAATCTTCTTTCTAAAAATAAGAAAAACTCTCTTTTTGCTGAACTTTTATCGCAACAGAAAACATTAACTGAAAGTCAAGAGGCAATTCTGCTTGCAATCTTAAAAGGTGTTCATTGGAAGAAACCAAAAGAAATAATCGCCGGCATTAAGTATGTTGAAAGTTTAGCATTTATGGATGAAAAATTTATTGAAAATGATTCTGAAAATGATGGCTACTGGTTTAGTATGGGCGGCATAAAAGAGTTTGTATCATCAACAAAAGACAAACAATTATTTAAAGATAAAGATAAACTGGGGAAAGCACTTTCTAATAAAACAACAAAACTGAACAATCAAGTTAGTGCAATCGACAAAGAACTTTCACATATTGAAGCCTATAATAGAGGCCAAAAATTCGAACCTAAATCAATACAAATTGAATTAAAACTAGACCAAAGGCTAAATGATTTTTCTAAGCTAGCGGATTTAAAACTTTCATTAGGTTTAATTCAAAATCTTGAAGTTAAAAAACAGAGCTTAAATACTCAAATTTCTAATGAGAACAAGCTATTAAAAAAAATAGAGCTAAAAATCAATATTCCTATTGAAAAAAAGAACCTTGCTAATCAACTAGAAAAACTTAAAGAAGAGTTAAAATCTATTGATACAAAAGAGCGAAACTTATCTTCTCAATATAGTTCTGATAAATCTAAATTGGAAGAAAAGTTACGATTTTTACCATCACTCAAAAACCAACCTTTAGATTTAGAAAAATCACTTACAGATTTAGAAAATCAACGAAAAAAGATTGAAACAGACTTTTCCACATATTTTCCAGATTTAGACATCAAGAATATGGATAAAGTAGAATATATAGGTATTGAAAGAAATCCTTTATATACTGAATTTCAATCTAATAAAACCAATTATATAGGTGACTATAAAGCAATTATAAGTTCATTTGAACAAATTAAGAACGACCCTGAAATTAACGAACAAATTACACAAGTAACATATAACTTTGAAATACTAGAGCGCGTCCTTTTAGGTCCAAAAATAAAACATTCAACTAATATTTCTGAAGAGCTTAAACAACTCAATAGTAGTAGATTTAGAATGTTTGGTGCCATCCACGAAACAATGCTAAATATTTTTAAGCAAACCAAAGGAAAGTTTGATGCATACCATGAAACTATAAAAGCATTGAATAAATTTTTTAAAGGAAAGAAAATTAGTGGTAAATATTATTTTCAATTGGAATTTAACAAGCCATCAGATTTTGATATTAACTGGATTAATGATTTACAAGCCACATCCCAACAGGTGCATAGTGCAGGTGAACTTCCTTTTGGTGAATCTGTAGAAAGTTTTGTCGAGAATTTTTTCATGAAAACAACCAGTTTTAATCAAAAAATAAAATTTTCTAATTTGCTTGACCCGAAGACGTATTTTGAGTTAAGGACAAAATTTACTGATGAGTTTGATAATGAAAAATCTGGTGGTAGTACTGGCGAAAGTTATGCAGCGATTGTACTGCTAGGTATAGGTAGGTTGTCCGTAGTTTTAAATGCTGATTTACAAGGACTTCGATTCCTTATTTTAGAAGAGGTTTCAAATTTAGATAATTTGAATTTTAGCACTTTCCCAAATATTGCTGAAGAATTCGGCTATCAGATACTTACAATGACACCACGACCATTTGGCTCAGACACCGAACAAGGTTGGTATTTGCATCATTTAATAGAAGGTGCTGGCGATAAAAACATTAACTACCCTATTCCTAATAGTTATTTTAAAACCAATGAAGGCAGGGAAGATTTAGAAACGTATCTAAAAGCACAATCAAATTAAAAATGAACTGGACTGTATTAAAATCTCTACACCAGCTTTTTTTAGACCGAAAAACTAAAGTTAAGCATTCTCTAAAAGAAGATTCATCCTTTCAACTATTGGTATCTAATAAAGAAATTATAGAAGTGGGTAAAAACTATTTGCCTGGACTTCTTTTTGATTCGTATTATAAAAAACATCATTTAAACCAGTTTCCTATTTATTTTGATTTTTTAAAAACCCATAATCTTTTAAAGAAACGATTTGAAGAAGAGGATATAAAGACTCTAATTGAATTACAATCAAAGAAGCAAAGTGGTAATCTAATACCTAATAGAGAACAATTAATTGAAGCACAAGAAACCGTTAGAGGGTTCTCAACAATGTTTTTTAAAAATGACAAATACTTAGATAAAAAAGACTCATTAATAAAAGCCATTAATCAAATACTTGATATTACACTTGTAGAGAACAAAGACCAACAGTATCTATATATACTTCAATGTAAAAAACCAGAATTAATTGTTCTTTGCGAAAATTTAGACTTTTTAAGAAAAGACAAAATGCCTCGTGAAAATAATTATGAACTTTGGTATGCAGGTGGAAAAAATGTTCCCAAATTAAAATACGCAGATACGAGGGGACTTCCCATTTTTTATTCAGCGGATTGGGATGCAGATGGTTTAGAAATTTATGAGTTAGCCAAAGAAAAAATTCCGGAACTTCAACTTTTATTCCCAACAGCCATATCAAAAAGTATTGTTGATACTGAACATAGTAGTCATTGGAAAAATCAAGATAAACCAGAAGTACTTTCAAATTTAAGTTCTCATTTGTATTCTGAGAAGTACAAAGCAAAGATTAAAAAACTTATAGAGACGAATCATTGGATTATTGAGGAATCAAATGACTTAAAAAAAATGATTCAAAACAGTTTCTCTTGAATATCCAAAACACCATCATCTTTTGACACTTTGTTCTTTTTCAAAATACCCTTAAGCGCTTTTCTTCGCTTATCATAAATCCATAATCTCAGATTTTTTAAGAGTCCTTTTTCATAATCCGAAAGTTCTTTTGGTGCTATTTCAGTCATAGCTTCTAATTGGTCTTTACTTTTGTTCTGCATTGCATATTGAAGTCCTAGCCATGTGTAAATGTTTGCCCATTCTGTTTGCATGGGTGCTTCATAAGTTCTTGGCATCATGTAGGCTAAAGTCTCTGTAAGTGATGCCGTTTTATCTCCAGTCATTGAACAAATTATTCGTGATAATTTGATTCTACTAAGAATGTCTTTTGGTATGGTATCTTGCCATGCGGATTTAAAAACAATGATTGGACTGGCAAGGCAATCCATGAAATCGAAAACGAAATCACTCTTATCCTTTTTAGTTGGTTTTACTACTTTTTCTTTTGCTAATATTGGGTTACATTCAAAACCGAAATCGAACTGAACTACTTTTAAATTTTCCATGATGTGAGATTTTAAATTAAACGCTATCTAATAGTACTTGATAATTTGTAGGATGCTTATCTCTGTAATAAGCTAAATGACTTTCTCCACTATCAACATCATAATTTTCAATACTTAATTGATAATGTTCTTCTGCTTCTTGTAATGACATGTTGGATTTTTCAGATACTTGTTTCATAATTCTAAGATTTTTTGATTAAACAATATTTGAGTAGTACCTAAACGGAAGCTAAAATCACAGCTCAAAAGGAAACGGAATAAATAAGCATTGGATGATGCGTAGGCTTTATGCCGTAGTCTTTTGATGGGTGTATTTTACGAGTTTACCTTTGCGCTGATATTGATTGAATACTTTCTACTTACCCTTTTTTATGAAGGGCTATATAAAAAAATAAGAGCCAGCACGAATGCTGACCCTTACTTCCAACAACAAAAGCTAAACGTTTAATTCCTGAATTTTCTTTTCAAGATTTCCTACTCGCTCTTTCAAACGTGCTTCACGCTTTTTTCTCTCTTCTACATATCCCTTTTCAATATTGGCAATTTTAGATTTATAATACCCTTGCATCGCATTGTAGAATGAAATGTTTGTTAAGCTATTAACGTGATTGCTTTCGCCAAAATGTACTTGCTTGGTAAGGATGTACCTAATCAACTTATAGAAAGTTTCTTTTTTGAAATTCTTTTTGAAGTTCTCGACAGTTTCAACATCAGTCTTCTTGGATGTGTTACCCAATAATTTTGAAAAGTGTTTTTGTCGACCTATATAGTCCACATTATTTTCATATAAGGTTAACGAGAAAGCCACCATTTCATCTACCGAAAGTGATTTCTTCTTGTCAATATAATCGGTTTGACGAATCATCTGAACCATATCCTCAAATTCCTTATTGTGCTCGATATGTCTCTTACGGGTTTCTCTTTCGTTAACTTTAACAATTTGCTCTTCAGGCGAACACTCTGCCATTTTTCTATTTGCCAACGGTTCTGAATATGTAGAATTTTCGGTTTTTGAATCTTCTACTATCTTCACAAAAATTGCTTTGTGTACATACGTTTTCGGATGAAACATAATGCCATTTACAAATCCATTTTCTTTTGCAGAATTATATGTTTTCAATTCTTCCTCGTAATTCTGAATAGCTTCTTCAAGTTCAACTTTCAGCTCATCTTCAGAATAGTCGTAATGTTGGTATTCTGTCTTAATTGCTTCTATTGTAGGCTCAATCGGCTCTTCAATTATTTCAACATCATCCAGAAGGTAAACCTTCAATCCCTTTTTTGCCAATTGCGATATAATGAGCTGGTTATTGTCGTCATTTGCCCAGTATTTGCGAATTTCAGGAATCAACAACACATTCTCTTTCTTCGATTTTTCAATCAAGTTCAAAAACGACTTGCTTTTCTTCGTTTCATAACAAGCTGATTTTGTGCACACCATTTTACCATCGCCAAACAAATTACCTTGATTTGCTGCGTTGAACGGACATGTTGTACAAGCACCAACTTTAGTAATCAATTTTTCATCGTCCACATCGAAAGGTGCTTTCTCCAAATCATAAGTCTGATTTTTAATCATCTGATTAATTTGATGTGCATTAAAATCTTCGCCCATTGTTTCCAGCATCATCTGCTGTTCCTCTGGCTCGAAAAGTGCAACACCTACTCCTAACGAAATAGTCATTTCTCCATTACGAACAAAGCCTTTAAAACCCTCTATTAGACCTGCCAATTTTAAACGTTGTCTTACAAAGTTTTCTGTTCTTCCCAACCGTTTTGAAATCTCCGTTGGCGAATATTTTTCGCTTAGGAATGCTACCGCTTCGGCTTCTTCGGTAGGTGCAACATCCTGTCTTTGCAGGTTTTCGATAATTTGAATTTCCAGAACATCATTATTATCATATTCTCTAACGATACTCGGAATTGTTTTCTTTTTCGCCAATTTACTTGCACGATACCTGCGCTCTCCCATTACAATGACGTAATCTTTTCCAGATTTTCGAACGGTAATAGGTTGCAGAACACCATGTTCCTCGATACTTTCGGACAGTTGCCTAAGAGCTTCCTCGTTAAAGGTTTTTCTTGGTTGCATTGGGTCTGGAATAATTCTTCCGACACCTAGTTCTTGAACTTGAAGTCCAATGGCACTTTGAGTCAATTTTTTCTTGACTTCATTTTTAACGGTGGCTGATGCCTTTCCGTTTTTACTTGCAGTACTCGCTTTTGTTGTCATAATACTTAAATTTTAGATTAAACAATATTTTTGCAGAACCCAAATGGAAGACAAAATTTCTGCTCAAAAGGAAACGGAATAAATGAGTTGTGGGCGAAACGTTGGCTTTATGCCGTAGTCTTTTGATGATAATATTTTGCGAGTTTATCTTTGTACCAATATTGATATAGATATCTCTCCTTCTTTTAAGCGGACGCTATTTCAAAATTTTATATAAGGAATGTAGTGTTCCTGCTCCCGAAGTTTCGGGATTAGGCAGGATCAAGCGAAGTAGAAATCTGAAATTTTGGAATTGTGTCCAAGAACTCTGTTAGTGAAGCTCTTTTCTCGGAATGAAGTTTTTACGGAATTTAGAGGAATGTGCTGAGTGGATTTTAATTAAAAGGTTCAATATTTCTTATTTCATCTTTTATTCCCTGTTCTTGATAAGGCGAAACCATATTTAGCTGCACAACATCCCTTTTAACTTTCCAAATTAATTCTGCTGCAAATGCTAATGTCAGCTGAACAGATTCTAAAGGATTTTCATGCCTGTCATCTTCCCATTGCACTCTATGTTCTGCATTCTCTTGTTGCGTTAAATCAATTACAGATGCATAAATTTTCTTATCTTCATTGATAGGTTGACCAAGTTGTAAAAAATCAATAGTCTCTTGGCTTAGTGTATTATGTTTCATTATTGGTAAATCAGATTTAGGAATTACAAATAATACATCTCTAAAAAATCTTGATGGTAGGTTAATAATATCTGCTAAATAACTAGCGCTATTTTGAATGCTATGGCTAACAAAATTAACTCCAACTATTATATGAGTTGCCTTTTTATATTTCAATTGTTTAAGAGCCTCTCCTACATCATTTCTTTCAATTAAATAACGACGCGTTCTAGCAGTAAGAAGAGAATTTGGAATATATCTATTAAGTTCTTCAGATACTACAAGCTCGCCAAAAATAGTATCAGAATTCATGTGTGGAATATCGCCATCTGTAAATGCTTGCTTCTGCATTAACCTTTTAGTACCTTGAAGACCTATTCTAAGTATATCCGTTTCTGTTGTCGTAAAATCTGTGCTATTTTGAATCGGCTTATAAACATCAAATGCATCTGAAATCAATTTTACAGAGTTCGTTTTAAAATTAATAATCTTTTGAGGACTTAGCTCCGCAGAAAAGCGTCTAGCAACTATAGCATCTTCTATTCTCTGTTTTAATTCAATTTTGAATGAATCAAATGTTATTCTAAGCTCATCTGTAATAGTATAACCTAAAATATTTAAAAGCTCTTGCTCTTCCAAAACCTTATCTAAGCAAAACTCAAAATAGTCCATTGTGCCTTTCCATCTTAATAATTCTACAACAGTATCAGGCATTCTTGGTTGGTCTGTACTTCCGCTATTGGTATAATTAATTTGAACAAAATATTGTCTAATGAACAATAGAGAAATGTATTTACATATCCAAAATGTTATTTGCCTAGATATGCCTAAATTATCAACTTCTGGAAATCGATATTTGAAATCAACAGGTGTTCTGTCTTGTATATAACCATCTTTGAAATAAGCAAACCAATAAAACACCTCGTACATTGAGTTGGGTAATAAATAATATTGTGCAGGTTGACTTGTGGTGTAATTCAAAATTCGCTGTAACCCTTTATTATTGTCTTTGTAAAGTAGTAGTCCGCCAAGTACAATATGAAACTCGAAAAATTCAATTTTCTCTTTTTTTCTAAAATCAATAGCTTCCTGATTATTAAAAACTTTGGTATCTACATTATAGTCCCCTTGGATATTTTCCAATCTCATACTATAATATTGATGTGCAGTTCCCCAATGCCTAGCAATTAATTTGGCTGAATCAGAAATCATGGTAATATTTCCCCACATCCAAGAATAGGTCTCAGATGATATAGGGATTTCTTTAAAATCCTGACCAAGAAGCCACCAGTTAGAGATTGAATTTAATGTTACTACATCAAGTTCTTCTCTTGATTTTCTGAGTTGTTTCTTTATGATATTTCTATTAATAAGATAAAAGTCAATTGGGTATTCTATAGGTTTATCCGATGGATGTTTATCTCTCATCTCTAAAAACTCCTGAGTATAGAAACTGCTCAACGTTTCAAGTAAATGCTCATCTTCATTTTCTACTGCAAATGTTGTAAATTCATTTATTGTTTTTAATAAGTAGGTTTTATAAACGCTATCTGTTTTTTTAGATTTATATTTTGATATTAATCGAGTTAAAAGTCTAGTAGGTTTACCTATATACAAAGCAACCTTATCCACCCATATTATTAATGATATTAGAAGTGAAGCAGTCAATAAGAATACAACTAGCTTATTTGTGTCCGCTAAAAACGGAAACCAAGGTTCAAATTCAAAAACTAAAAATAGAAATGAAAAAAAAGCAGCAAATAGTAACCACTCAAAGTAAGTGACAGGTCTTGAACGAAGCCAAAGTTTAGGTCCTAAACTTATCTGTGGAAATTCATGTTCGAATACTCGTGACAAGTAATTTGATTTGTACTTACTCCCAATATTTGAGATTTTATCCAGGGTAATAGGATATGCCAAACCAATAATTGCAATATCAATTGCTACACATATTTCAATAATATAATTAAATTCCATCTTCAAAGCGGATTAAGTAATTTTTCAAACCCTACAAGTTAAAAAATATTACCATCCGTTCTATTGAAAATTGAAACAAATCTTTTTTAAACCTTATTTTAGAGAGATTCATTCATCAAAACGTAATCACAACACCTGCCATATTATATCCTGAATGAGAAAAAAAAGTGAAATCGGTATTAAATCGTGGCTCGATAATTTCGCCAGTAACATCACGTTTTATTTCTTTTTTGATTCTACGGTTTGCTGCATTTTTACCAATTACGTAACCCATTAAAATAGCAAATGGATAATCTGATGCCCAATGCACCCTTGTACTCATCATTTGAAAAGCCATAATGCCTGCTACAGAATAACCTACTGGTTTAAGCCATTTTACGTCTGGATAATTAGTTGCTATAACAGTTAGTGTTGCTATGTAAGTGGTCATATGACCGGATGGCATAGCATCGTAATTTGGTGTGTTGGTTTGGTAGGCCTTAAAGCTTGGAAATGGTGTCCAATGTCCTCCTGGGTTTCCGCTTTCAATTGCTGCACTTGGGCTTTGTCTACCTGTTATTCTCTTAATTATTTGCGTGCTTACACCAGAGGAAATAAGTACTTCCATTAATTCGCTCGATGTATTTAAGGCACGATAATCATTATTTATTTTTCCTGCAATGTAAAAACCACCACTAAGCAGTATTGGTGTTAATCCATTTCCGATATAATAAATTGTTCCATTAATATCTTTTGGAAGTACCTCTATACCTAAAAGTCTGGTGTAACTTACATCTTCTGCTAAACCTAGTGGTTCGCCTAATTCTTGTACGTTGTCCAATAATTTTTGGTCAAAAGGTAATAAGGCTAATGTGCCACCAACTGCCATACTTGTCCATAACAGGTTTTCTTTTTGAACGGTGTATTTACCGAATTCGTAAATATCCTTAGGGACATGTCGAAACATATCGAAAAATTTAGGTTCTGTATAAGTATAGCTTGTTCCATTCTTCATTTCGAAGGTTTGGAAATCTTCAATCTGTTGAGCGTTATTTGTTGTTGATATTAAGAAACTTCCAATTATTAAAGTAAATTTAATTAAGTTATTGTAATTCATATTAAAAATTGCATTAATACCATCGTCTTGTAAATAACTTTATAAGTGTAGAAACACTTAACGTGACTTTAAATCTAACCTTTTCTCCGTATTTATCTTGTTCTAATTCGAAACCATTATTTGAAGCTACAGGAAAATAGAGTTCAAAATAATCCGCTACTAGACTTAACTTTACTCCAGAATCGTAAGCAAAATATGGGTTAACTCCCTTATTCTTCAAAAACCCGACGTCTCCATAAGCATGAATCCAATTCCAAATACTTACTTCGCCATTTAATGTTGTTATCCATTGGTTTGCAAATCTGGTTTCTAAAAACGATTTAAAACCACCTTCGGCTGTAATGTATTCCTGAGAAAATAAACCTTCATCTTCAGACCTTCCAAGATAACTATAATCAAATAAATAATCGGATGGTCTGTCTAACGCAAAATCGAAATATCCATTATCGGCTTGGGTGTTATTTTTTAAAAATGTACCTGCATATAATCGTAAACTAATCTGCCTGTTATTTAAAAATAACTTTTTGTAAAACGCAGTTACGGATAGTTTACTGAAATTTTTTGAAAGCTCATAATCGCCTTTAAAAGCAATGCTATTTGAAAAGTTGGAATTAGAATAGATGTATCTCGCATTAAAAACACTATAATTAGGTGTTTCCAGAGGAACTTCTACATTTACATCCCTAGAGATATTTACACTCCTCAATGTAATTGATTGTTGCAAATTACTTCTCAAATCTTTACTTCTATAGTTGAAATCAACATAGGGTGTAAAACTATTGGCAAACAATTCTGGTGAATAACTAGTCCTGTTTCCCGATAATCCTACTTGATATTTATACCAACCCGATTCCTTAATTTGTTCAGTAAACACCAAAGATGCAGAACCTATTAAAGTTTTAGATTTAAAGCCATAAGTAGGTGTTATTTTATAGATAAGGGGCTTAGTAATAATCGTTTTATTATAAAGTTTCCCACCAATCGTTAAACCATCGTAAATATTATCGAATTCAATAACTGGCATAAAGAAGGTTTGGTTCTTACTTGGGTCTTCAACATCTTTCAACAATCTAACCTGTAATGGCTTATTAAATATTCCTTTTAAGTTCTTATAATTATTTGATCGTTTTACTTCTGGAATTTTTCTATCATAATCAATAACGAGCTTATCCGCATTATTGTTTTTTATTATTACTTGTTTTTCATCAAGAAAACCATCTACCCAAAACTTATCAATTTCCTTCTCGTCTTTAATGGATGAAATAGAAACAGGCATCGTGTTTTTCCTTTTATTCTTTAATACAATAATTAACGAATCTCCTTTTTCTTCAACACTTTTAAATTTGAAATCTAGCTTGTCATTTTCAGATATAAATTCATCAAAAAACCAATTAGTGTTCTTTTTTGCTGAAGACTCAATAATCGTTTGAAATTGTTTTGCAGATGTTGGTTTCAGCTTATAATTTGAATAAAATTGCTTTATACTATTGCTCATCGTTTCATCTTCCAAATAGTCTTCTAAATACTT
Organism: Algibacter lectus; assembly: GCF_004368925.1. NCBI lineage: Bacteria > Pseudomonadati > Bacteroidota > Flavobacteriia > Flavobacteriales > Flavobacteriaceae > Algibacter > Algibacter lectus. The sequence continues at coordinate 226,988 of NZ_SORL01000011.1, read as the reverse complement.
AAAACCAAGACCCGCTTTATAAGTATTGGCAATATTATAGTTGAATTTTAATAATGAATCTCTTGGTGTTTTCAGCGATTGGTCTATAAAGCGCCTAGCCATATTTTTGTAACCTAAATAATATTGATCGTTGAATTTTAAATCTGCTACATGAAACCAACGTAAACCTATAACCTCTGAAAGTGTTCCACCCAATTTCATTTCAGGATAAAATGAATCCATATAATCCATCATCAAATACACCAAAATACCATCAGTAACCCATTTTTCTTCTCTTGGATTAATTACCAATGTGCTTTCGAGCATCGCGTCAATCGTGCTTTTTAGCAAGGATATTTCAAACTGAAACTCATTTGAAAAAGGTCTGAATTTTTCAGGAAGTTGATTAAAACCATAAATAGGATTCTTACGTTTATCGATATTTGAAACGATAAGTTTTTCCAACGGAAAATCGCCTAAATTACCTTTTAGAAACGTGACAATTTTATTGGCGGTTTCTAGTTTTATAAAATCTTCAACTTTGTCTGCGGAAATGTTAGTGACCAAATCAAATTCATCTGTTTTGAGATGGTAAAAATTAGAAATTTTCTGAATATACAATTTAACTTCTCTTTGATTTGCTCCTGAAAGCGACATCGTTTTTTTGTTATCTGTGTCTTGTTCAGATTCTTTAAGACCTGATGTTAATGTGTAATTATTAGGAATGGTAAATTCGATGCCATAGGATGCCAATGGTGCATAAAAATCGCCTAAATCCTTATTGCTATGAACTTCCCACTTGTTATCATAAACCGCAGGCACTAAATACCAATACCGTAAATTGTAGCTATTATTGTTGCTGTAACCGTTGCCTGTAAATTTATCATCTGGTAGTTTTACGCTGTAATCAAAACGAATTGTAGTACTATCTCCAGATTTGAGAGGCGCGTTTAAAATAACCTCTAATATATCTTGAAAACCATTATAACGTTGCCAAATTAATGTCTTTTCTGATTCGTTTTTAATGGAATCTATGTTTGTAAAACCACGTTCACGCGCACTTGCAAAATGAAAATTACGTTTGTAATCTTCTGCAAAGCGTTGGGCTAAAGGTGTTTCTTTATCTATGTAACTGCTTGCCCAATCATGGAATAAAATTTCGGCTAAGGTATCTTTAGATGTATTAAAATAGATAATTTCTTGATTTATCTTAATGGTATGAGAAATGGTATCAAGTTCTGCACTTATTTCTATTTTATGTTGAGAAAAACCTATGATTGTGGCTAAAAAAAAAGTAATACAGGTTATGAGTTTAAGTGTAGTCATTAAATTTTAATCATGTCTTCGTGTATTAGTTTTATAAGCTGGCTTTTATTCTTTCTTGAAATAATTTAAACCGTAGCTTCCAGTTTTAGCTTCTCCATTAACATAATATTCTTCATCTTCTTTTCTTTAAGTACTTTTTTACCATAGTCTGTATGGTAATGATGTTCTGATAAAAATTTGAAATTCAACTGATACCATTCTTCATTTGAAAAAATCAAGCCCATATATTCTTTCCATTCCTTTCTCAATAATTCACTTTTTACTAAATAATTATTGCTAGAAAGATGAAATAAATCAGCATCGCATATAATCCTTTCTAGTTTTGTTTTGGGGCTTTGTGGCATCTTAGTTGCTCTGATAATATCCATTACTCTTTCAATTTTTGTTTTAGAATAATTAAAATCAATCAAAAACTTCTGTGCATTATTTGCACTTATATCCTCGTGCCCTTTATATGTTTCTGAAACTCCTGTATCATGAAATAGTGCTGCTATTTTCAAAACCTCTAGTTCTTCAATATTACATTTTTGGTACTCACCTATAGTTTGCACATTTTTATATACTTCTAAGGTATGTTCTACACAATGAAATGGCAGTATTTTACAACGACTCTGCTTTAATAAAAAGAGGCAATGTTTTTTTACTTTAGACATTATTGAATTCATTATTACTCAAAATTTATAGTTAATACCGACTAAGTAACTAGCTTCTCCACTTTTAAATGATAACTCATAATGCTTCCTTTGGTATGGAGTTGTAAATAAATAGGTACTTCCAACCCCCACTAAGATTCCGCCTAAAACATCCCAACCATCATGTCTATCATTAATACCTTCCAACCTACTGTAAGCAACTACCCCCGATAAAGCATATGCCGGAATTCCATACTTCCAACCATATCGTCGTTGTATAAAAGACGCTCCAGAAAAAGCTACAGCTGTATGCCCTGATGGAAATGCGTGCCCATCTGTTCTACCATCTGGTCTAGGTTTATCTATAGCATATTTTAAAGCGTAAGTAACACCTAGTGTTGTACCATAAGATTTTGCAAACTGCCAAAAACCTTTTTTATCTTTTTTTACTATAATCATAATTAGAGACGTAAGTGCTGGCACATGTTGAGCGTAATCTCCAAAAACTTCCAAATTAGTTTCTCTCCTTATTTCTGAAGGAGAATCATAATCTTCAACTTGAGAAAAAGCGATAATAGGTAATAAAACTGTGAGTAAAAAAATTATTTTTTTCATCTAAAAGTATGGTTTGATATTAAAATTTAAAAGAAAAACCAAGCATGTAACCACTTTCACTAGTATTCAAAGTGAGTGCCATGTGTTCTTGTTGATATTCCGTGGTAAAAAGCAAACTACTACCTAAACCTATTGCTGCTCCTGCTAATACATCCAGTATATCATGTTTTTTAGAATCGATTCTACTTGCAGCTGTAAATCCTGCAAGCGCATATGCTGGAATACTATATTTAAAACCATAACGCCTATGTATATACCCTGCACTATGAAATACTGTAGAGGTATGACCTGAAGGAAATGAATTATCATTACTATTATCTGGTCGCGGTTTATTTATACTATATTTTAAACCATAAGTAACAGCTTCTGTAAGTATTAAGCCTTTAGTAAACTGCCATGCGCCCTTTTCGTCCCCCATAACTAATGATGCTCCAACGGTAGCCACAGGTAATGCAAAGAGAATAACATCTCCCATTTTTTGAATACTTCCAACTTGCGGTATCGTCTCACTTGTATCTTGCGCTTGCAAAGAAAATGATGTAATAAATAAACCTGCGCATAAGATCCATGAGAACTTTGAATGCTTTAATATCATTAATTCCGTATTTTAATTAAGGTAGCTTTATGTATAGGCAATTTATTTAGGATAAAAATATAGGTGAAATCTTAAGAAATTTTAAAGTTGTCTAAAAAGAGTAGTAATTACCTTATACTAAAATATTTAACGACTCTCTTTCAACTGATATTGAAAGCTTTTTAGCATCAATTTTCGATATTTCTCCATCAATTTGTGATTCAAAAGAAGTACCTTTTTTACGTAAAAGTGTCAATTTACTAGTCTGGTAACACTTAACTTCTTTTAGAAGTTCTGGTTTTCTTATAAGCATACAAAATCCAAAAACGAGCATTCTAAGCCTGCTTATTCTAGGTACGAGTACAACATCTAAAAGACCATCTGTTAATGAAGCCTTTGGTGTAAGACTCATCTTATACCCCATAACATTTGAATTTGAAATAAAGATTAAAAAAGGGTTAACAATTTCAATATTATCATCTATAGAAATCACTGTTTTTTCTTTTTTAGAATAATCCTGAAAAGATTTTAAACATGCCTTTATATAGCACAACAATGTTCTTGTCTGCGATGCTTCATAGTTTTCGATAACATTAGCTGTAAAGGCAAAACCTGTATTACTAAAAAAATAACGTTTATTTACACTGCCTACATCTATAGCCGTTCTTTTGTTATTTTTAATAATATATAGCGCTTTTTTTAAGTTTAAAGGTATATTGAGATGACAGGCCAATCCATTACCTGAACCAATAGGCACAATTCCTAAGGGTATTGTTGTTCCTACTAATGTCGAAGCCACCTCATTTATAGTTCCATCTCCTCCACAGGCAACTATAATATCAGCTTGTTGATTTATAGACTCTTTTGTTAAATCAATAGCGTGACCTTTATATCCCGAAGACTTAATTGTTATATTGTAACGATCTGCTTCAAAATAATCCTGAAGAAATGGCTCTGAAAAACTATGATCACCAGAGCCTGCTATTGGGTTAACTATAAAATGAATATCTATCACTATTTATTATTTACTCTTAATTTTCAAACCTTCACTTCTATATAAATCATCAGCTACTTGGTAAAATGAAATACTTTTCTGTTCGAATTTCTCTTCAGTAGGTATACTACCTAAACTATTATCAACTGGGTTCCAAGAATAAAAATTAGCATTAGCTTGTTCATCCAAAATCAATACTTTCTCATCTTTTAAATAGCCCAACTTTCTATAATTACCTATAAATGCGCGCTCATCTTGCGGCTGCATAGACATGATATCCTTTCCGAATAGATTTGACTTGTAATCCCAATTTAAAGCAGAAAACAAAGTTGGAAACACATCTATTTGCGAAGCCAGCTTATTTACTTTCTTTGGTTCTTGATTTGGTAAATTAAAAATTAGCCCAGGAATATGATAATTTTTCACATCCAATTCCCAACGTCCTGCACTACTTGCACAATGATCACTCATGATTACAAAAACAGTATTATTGTACCACGCTTTTGCTTTTGCCTTTTTTATAAACTCGCCAATGGTATAATCGGTATATTTTACTGCTCCATGTCGTCCTGCACCCGATGGAATATCAATTTTTCCTTCTGGATAAGTATAGGGTTTATGATTTGAAGTAGTCATTACAAAATCGAAAAAAGGAACTCCTGTTTCGTGAGCCTTGTCTGCCTCTTTCAATACTTTATTGTAAATATCCATATCACAAACTCCCCAAGCGTTTTCAAAAGTTACTTCATTATCTTCAATATTAGTCCGCGTAGTTGTAATGCTTTTATCTAATAAAAACCCACGCCCTCTATCAACGATATTAAATCCATTACCTCCAAAATAGGTGTTCATATTATCGAAATACCCATCCCCTCCATAAAAGAAATTACGCTCGTAGCCTTGCTGCTTGAAAACTTCTCCTATAGTAAATAAGCCTTGATTATTTCTTCGTTTTACTATACTTCGTCCTGGTGTTGGAGGTATAGATAAGGTTATCGCTTCCATCCCCCTAACAGTTCGAGTTCCTGTAGCATATAGATTCTCAAAAAACAAACTGTTATTTGCTAATGAATCTAAGGTTGGTGTAATGTTGCTTTTATTACCAAATTCTTTTAAAAAATCGCCACTTAAACTTTCTATACAAATGAAAATGACATTAGGCTTTGTTGGTTTTAAAATGCTATCGGAATTTATAATTGTACGGTAAATAGCATTCTCATTAGAGTTTACAAGTATATTTTTAGAATCTATATAACTGGCTTTAACTGTTTTGTAAGCCAATGCCTTGGGAATAGTTTTATAAAATTCACTATAAGGCAATTCATTGTTTCGAAAAGCCGCAAAAAAGGAGTAAATACCCGACTTGGCGAGTTCATTATTATATCGGTTATCAGAAAAATCAGCCGATTTATTTGTAACAAAACATATGCTTATTACCACAACAGCCCCCCAAGGAATAGTTGCAATTAGTTTGGATTTAAAGCTTGTTTGGCTATTAAAAGTTTTACTAAAATAATTTAATTTATAAATGATAAAAATACTAGTAAGCACCAAAGCTAACATTGCAGAAATTAATATTGGTAATGGATAGGACTCATTAATATTTTTTACAACCTCGTATGTGTAAATTAAATAATCTACTGCAATAAAATTATATCGTCTTTGAAACTCGTCCCAAAATGTTAATTCACCAAAAAATGAAAAGAAAACAATTAAAACGCCCAAAGAAAACCCAAAGTATGTAATTACTTTATCTAGAATTGAACCATAGAATCGTTTTGGGAAAAGAATAAGGTAAATAAGATACGGTATAGTAAAAAACGAAATAGTGGCAACATCGAATAAAAAGCCAATTATGAAGGTGTTTCCTAAGGTAAATAGATTTTTGTCAACTTCGGAAAAGTTCCAAAACAAGAAACTTAGTCTTATTATGAACGATAAGATTAGAAACAGTGTAATATAAGCTTTGAGTAAAGCAAATCGCTTCGGGAATAGTTTAGACATTTAGTAAAAGAGTATAATTATTTACCCCGAAAGTACTATGGGATTCTAAAGGAAATTTAAAGTTAAAAACTGTGTTTATAACAAACACTATTTTCTTTAGGTACTATTTTACTTTATAATTACTAATATTGTACTACTTAACTTTAAAACAACTCGACTTATTGACTAATTCCGCAATGCAATTTTTGAGATCGCTATATAAAGTAAAGCTCAAAGTTGATTAAAAACAAATGTTCCATAAACAAAACTAAAAGTAATTTTGTTTATTGTAAGAATAGTTTCTTACCCAAAAGACAATTTTATACAACAACACAAAACCCAACTAATTGGAGAATCTCTTTTTAATATCAGTCATTTTCTATTATAAAGTCGTTTCTTAATCTGTAAGTTTCATTTTCTAAAATCACTAATTCATTTTTCACCGTACACTCTAGTAAAGTACGCAATCCATTATCTTCAATTTCAAACTCATAATGATTCCCTGTTCCAGTGATTTTTTGAAATGATTGTATAAGAAATGATTTTGGAAATTGTTTTTTTAATTTTAGTAAGACTTCATTCGGAACATCGCCGTCAGAAATTTTTGTTCTTGTAAATAACCAATTACCTTTCCCCGTATATGCAACAGTTTTGTAATGAAATTTTTCTTGATAAAATGATACTTGCCAAACAGTATCGTTCTCCCTTCTATAACTAATATCCTCAGCATTTTTAAATTGTTTTTCAAATGATTCTTGAACATCCGTAGGCGCTTGTATCGAACAAGAACTAACGATAAAAAAAATAAAAATTAGTTTAAAAGACATAACTCTAAAATCATTTTTTGATTATTTAAATAAATCTAATGCTGAATTAAGGGTATTCTAAAGGAATATATTAAGTAAAAATTAGAAGCAACATAGAAATTTAAAGAATCAATCTTTAGGTTTACTATAATTTTATAACTGGTCAATTATTTGAATAAAATTTGCGTTCCAATATGCAGTATGCAAATAACTCGTCATGTCTCCAAATCTTACTATTATAATGTTTTTATCAGGATAAACATAAAGGTACTGGCCATATAATCCAATAGCATAAAAACTACCGTATTTTAAAGGCCCAAGCCCCCAATTATTATTATAAAAATGCTTATTATTACCCGCTGGATCTGAATGCGTCGAATAATCCACCCATTTTTCAGATACAATTTGTTGTCCTTGCCAATTACCACCTTTTAGGTACAATCGTGCAAATTTTGCAAAATCTATACTTCTTGCTTGCAAACAACAAAATGCTTTTTCTATTGCTTGGTCATCATCTCTATCTAAACTCCAAGACGCAGGTGCTTCCATACCTAAAGGCTTCCAAACTTTTTTTTCTAAATAATTTGAAATACTTTCTCCTGTTACTTTTTCTAAGATATACGCTAACAACATCAGATTTTCGCTGCTATAATGAAATACTTGGTTTGGTTCCTCTTCAATAATAGGATTTAACATTAACTTTCTCAGTTTATTTCCCCAATAAAATTGAGAATTATCTGAGCTTAAAGCTAATTTTCCTTCTGTGAAACTAATACCTGAAGTATGATGTAATAAACTCTTAATTGTTATCTCATCAAATCCAGGTTTATCGACAAATTCTGGTATGTAATGTGTAATCGGGTCATTTATACTTTGAATTTTACCTTCGTCTATAGCAATACCAATAAGTGTAGATACGATAGGTTTTGCAACTGAAAAACTGGATACCACAGATTTAGGATTATAACCTCTTTGGTAGTTTTCATATATTATTGTGTCATTACGTATAATCAAGAATGAAATAGTTTTGTGTAATTTCACAAAACTATCTAACACGACATTAGTAGCATTAAAGTCGCTAGTTAAAAGCCCTATTTTTTTTCCTAAACCATAGTCTTTTGTAGGTGCTATAAAGTTGAAAACTGAATCGCTATTCTGTATTATTCTACTCGGAAAATGCTTGTAACTTTTCTGGGTTGGTATAGCTCCATACTTTAAAGGACGTAAAGCAGCACAACTGCTTAAAATTACAATTGAGATGATAAAAATGGAAAGTTTAGTTTTCATTTTATTCTTTTATAATTTTCAAAATAGTTGGCAATACAACCAATAATAATGGTAATGCAAACACCAGTCCTCCAATTACAGCTATTGCCAATGGTTGATGTAGTTGTGCTCCTGCACCAATACCCAATGCTAATGGTGTTAATGCCATAATTGCTGCAAAAGCAGTCATTAATTTAGGTCGTAATCGTGCAGCAATTGAGTATTCTATTTTTTCGATATGAGTTAAAGAGGTGTCACTTTCTTGGTATTGTCTGTAGGTGAAAATTGAGTTTTCTCCAATAATCCCAACAATCATAATAATCCCTGTATAGCTACCAACGTTTAATGGTGTTCCTGTCAAGTATAAACTCAATAAACTTCCTGCAACTCCTAATACTGCAATTACAATAATAGCCAATGCGATTTTTACTTTTCTGAATAGAAATAATATCACAATAAATACCAGTAAAATGGCAGATATTAAAATCATCATCAACTCTTTAAAAGCTTTTTGTTGCTCTTTATAAGCGCCTCCATATTCAATAGAATACCCAGCAGGAAGTGATAGGTTTTTAGTTAAATGCCTTTGTATGTCTTTAAGTGTTGAGCCTAAATCACGATTATTTAATCGTGCGGTAATCACACCCATCGATTTTTGATTTTCACGATTGATTTCTGCTACACCTTTACCTACTTCTATTGAGGCTACTTGATTTATTGGCACGCTTGAACCATTAGGTAATAAAATAGCTGTGTTTTTTATATCAGAAACCGACGTTTTTAGTGCATTTGGGTAGACAAGACGAATATCTACCATTTGCTCTTTATCTATCATCGAGCTTACAACAGTTCCTTCTACTTGGGTTTGTAATTGCAACTGAAAATCGGCAACGGTCATTCCTAATTGAGCCAATTTGGGAACATTTGGAATTATGGATAAACTTGGACCTGCCACAATAATACCATCATTTACATCTGCTGTACCAGGTACTGTTTCAACTTGTTTCGCAATTTCCTGCGATAAACTTTCTAAGGTATTTATGTTAGTTCCGAAAACCTTAATCTCAATAGGCTGAACGGAACTCATTAAATCCCCTAACATATCGCCAATTACTTGACCAAAATCAATGGTTAATTGTGGCACTTTTTCCTCAACGCGCTTTCTAATTTCATCAGAAACTTCAGTTGTTGTTTTGGTACGCTTATCTTTCAACTTAATCAAATAATCACCACGATTAGGTTCTGTAATAAAAAACCCCATTTGTGTTCCTAATCTTGCAGAATAGGCTTCGACTTCAGGTTGTGTGTCCAATACTCCGTTAACGATTTGTAACATTCTATCGGTTTCTTCTAGCGTAGTTCCTGATGGACTATTGTAATCTAACACAATACTGCCTTCATCCATTTCTGGTAAAAATCCAGATGGTAATTTTGAAGGGATGACTACAAGGATAACTACGCAAGCCAATAAAAAAACAATTCCGATAATTGGTTTGTTTAATACACTATGAATCCACTTTGTTTTTGGCTCCTGTTTACGCTCTATAGATTTATTTTTTGTAAACAAAATTGATAGTACAGGCACTACTAACCAAGTTACTAAAAAGGATGCTGATAAGGCAATGATCATACTAAATGCCATGACTTGGAAATAAGCACCTGCAACCCCTGTCATTAGTACAAAAGGAATAAAAATAACCAGTGTGCTTAAAGACGAACCGATCATTGCAGGAAACAGATGTGTGATTGCTTCGTGCGTCACCCAACCCATTGACTCTTCTGGATGCTCTTCTCTAATTTTATGTATTTGTTCAATGATAATAACCACGTCATCTATCATTAATCCAATAGCGGCAGCAACAGCCCCCAAAGTCATAATATTAAACGTGTAACCTATAGCGTCAAGGACAATAAGCGTTAAAGATAAAGATACAGGAATGGTAAACAGTACTACCATACTTGCTGAAAAGGAACGTAAAAATAGAATCACTACTATTAACGCTAGAACCAAACCTATCCATAATACATCTTTGATACTTGCAATACTGGTGTTTACAAAATCTGCTTGTTTGTAATAGGGTTTTATCACTACGCCTTTAGGTAGCGTTTTTGAGAGTTCAGCAACTTTTTGTTCAATAGTATTGTTGACTTCAATAAGATTGGCGTTTGGTTGTTTAACGACTGCGATGATAGGAACATTTTTACCATTAGCAAGGATTTTTACATATTCCTTGACTTCATTAACTTCAATATTGGCAACATCTTTTAGTTTAATTAATCGACTTGGACTATTAATGATAACCAAATTTTCTAAATCATTAATATCGTCCACCGCATTATCGGTAAGCGTCAAATACATTCTATTAAAATCTGTGATGTAGCCATTAGATTGTAACAAGTTAGAGTTGACTATCGCATTTTGAATGGTTGCTATAGAAATCCTCAAAGATTTGATCACATCTGGTTTTAAAATAACTTGAAACTCTTTGTCTTTACCACCTATTACAGCGATGTCTGAAACGCCAGGTGTGGCAGCTAAAAATGGTTTTACTTGATACTTTGCAATTTTCTTTAAATCGACTTGAGATAAGCCTTCGCCTTCTAATGAGTAGCCCATTACTGGTAAAATGGATGGGTTCATTTTTTCTACAGAAAACTTGGTATTTGGCAAAATATTGCCTTGTGACTGATTGATAAAAGATTCAATTTGTGCTTTTGCTGTATTGATATCCATATTCCAATCTAAAAAGACTGAAATCTCGCAACTTCCACGAGAGGTTGTACTGCGTATGTATTGCAAACCTTCTGTTTTGCGGATTATGTTTTCCAAAGGAATCGTTACGGTAGTCATCATTTTGTCTACCGGCTGTTGGCCTGCATCTGCAATCACTTTAATCTTCGGAAATGTGATGTCTGGAAATAAGCCGGTTTTTAAATTCTGATACGTAAAAATTCCACCAATAAGGATTAGAATACCTATGGCAAGCAACGGAAATTTATAATTGGAATGCAGTTTTTTCATTATTTTTTGAAGCTTACAATTGTTGAATCCTGCATTTGATAACCACCTTCGGTAATGACTAAATCATTTACTTTAAGACTTTCAGATTTTACTTGAACTATAGAGTCATTTCTAAGTAATGGCATCACTTTTTGTTTTAATGCCATCGAGTCGTTCACAATTTTTAACACCCAAAATTCAGAGAGTAACTCGTTGGTTTGTAAAGCCGTTTGGGGAATAGTCATTGCAGTCGCATCTTCCCTATAAATAGTTTTCACCTGCACATTTAAGTTTTCAGGAAGATTAGCATTTGGTAATGCAATTAAAAACACTTGTGATTGCGCCAAAGGATCTATTGTAGGTAGTTTGCTAGTTATTTTCCCAGTAATGGTTTCTTCATTTTGAAGTAAGATTTCACAATTGGTGCCTATTCTTACATAATCCTTATATTCATAAGGCACATTTACTTGCACTACAAGCGATTTTGGTTGTACTAAAGTTGCTAAAACATCTCCTTCAGCAACATAATCGTTTTGAGTAATATTTAAAACTGTTAATACACCAGAAGCGTTACTTTGAATACTTTGAGGCTTAATAAATTTCAATAAAGTGGAATCTATTTTTACAGCTTCTTTAAGTGCATCTTGCTCTTTAGTTCTAACCGATGCAAAGGTTTGTCCGTTACGAATGTTATCACCAATTTTATATTTCATCCAAGAAATATAACCCGTAACATTAGAGCGGATATTTTCTTTTTTTTGATATTGTGTAACACCATTAAATGTAAGATATTCTTTAATATCGTTTTGTTGTACAGCAACAACGCTAACGTTAATTGGTGCTTTTTTTTCTGAAACTGTTTCAGCCTTCTTTTTGCAAGCAGAAAAATTAATCAGAATTAATAAAATGGCGATATAGTTGAAGTAGTGTTTGTTCATAATCAATTACCAATTAATAAAGTTATACTGGCTTTGTAATAACCAGTAGTTGGTTTGCATTTGTAATTTAGTGTAGCTATTCAGCTTATAATTTTGTATCACGTTAAGATAATCTACAATAGAAATTTGTCCCTGAACCAATTTTCCTTTATAAATTTCTAATATGTTTTGTTGCTTATCGAGTTGTTTGTTAAGTAGTGCCATATTGTCTTCTAAAGCCACTATTTGTTGCTCAATAGTGGCTATATTATTTTCTAATTGCACTTTTGTGTTTTCCTTATAAAAATTTAAGTTTTCTTCTTTCAAAATACTTTGTTGCGCATTATACTTGCGTTGCTTTCCATCATAAATCGGGATGGTTAATCGCAATCCTGCACTTGCACCAAACCTTCTATATAAATTAGGGATTTCGACTGCATTTAAACCTGTGTTGGCATAAGCGGTTACTTGAGGTTTGTATTGATTTTCAAAAATTTTTTGATTGGCAACTATTTGTAGACTATCATTTTTAAATTTTTTCTGATAAAAAAACTTTGAAGGTTCTGAAGCGGTATTAAAATTTGGTGCTTCCAACTTTTCAATAGTACCAATAGGCATTCCGCTTAAACTATATAATTGATTAATGGCTGTTTTAAGATTATTTTGTATTTGCTGAAGTTCTAATTTCTTGCCTTCAATATCTAACTGTAACAGTAAATAATCACTTTCCATTAAAACAGCACGTTTCACTAATAATTCTACCACCTGTAATCGCTTCTCTAAGTCTTTTAGAATGTCTTTAGTAAAGTTTTCCTGTAATTGTAATTGATACGCAAGTATATAAGCATCTGTAATATTCTTAACAATGTTATGGGTGATTTCTTCGGAAGAAAGTCCTATTGAATTGCTACTTATTTTATTCTGAAACAATAAATTATCGGTAATTGCTTGGTTGAAAAGGTTTTTGGTCACATTGATTTGTGCCGAATACAAACCACCATTAGTAACACCTACATCATAACCAATAGCGTTAATTGAAGGTGTTGTTGTTATATCGATAACTTTGCCGTTATTATTGAAATAAGGTGCAACTAACAGCTCTGAAGTGGTATTAACCTGAAAAGCATTATTCTGCGCTTTAATAATACTGCTTTGTATTTCCCCAATTTTTAGAAGATTGTTATTTTCTTTAATTACAGGCGTATTTTCTTTTGCTTTATTTACAAAAAAATCTAGCATTCTATTCTCTTGAGCCACAAGAAGGCTACAAGTAAAAATGGCAATTAATAAAAGCATTTTCTTTTTCACAAATAATAATTTTATAATTAAAACCAAAAGGTAACTAACAATTCTAAAGAAGAACTTAAGTTAAGAATAAAAAACACCCGTTGTGCAAAAGCAAAGCGTCCAGATCTTAAAACAGACCTGGACGCTTTCCAAACTTAAAATTAACTGATGAATTATGAAAAATTATTCTTCATCATCTTTTTTTACTTCCTGTTTTACAATCGTACCATTTACATCAATAGCAACTTCCATTTCAGACTCTCCTTTTTCGATTTCAAACTCATAAACTGTTCCCTCTTTTGTTTCAGAGATTTCCGCCTCTTCTATTTCGTAACTAGGAAAACCTTTAGTTAATGCTGTTTTTACAGTTTGGGGAATTTCTTTTTCATCAATCTCATGTTCTGTTTCTTTCCAAGTCCCATCTTCCATAAAATTAGCAGAATACTCAACTTTATTAATTTTGAATTCCGCTTCCCATTCAGTCGCATTTTCTTTTTCCCATTTAACTTTTTTAACATTTGGAAATTTCTTTACAAATGCATCTGTCACTTTTTGTGGAGCTTTATCTCCTTTCGAGATAAAAGCAAACATGCTACATGCTAAAAATACTCCTAGAATTACCTTTAATAATTTCATTTTTTTTTGTGTTTTAAATTAATACTATAAATATAGTTACCAATTCTAAAGATGATTTTAAGCAAATCTAAAGGCCATTCTTTAATAATTTATTTTGATGTTGTAAATGAGAAATATAAATAAATATTGCTATTAACACCACCGAAACCGTAGATGCTAGTAATGTTCCTAAATCTAAACCGCCCTTACTTAACGGTTTGGTAAGAAAGTCGCCAAAAGTAGCACCAAATGGTCGAGTAAATACAAAGGCAATCCAGAATAATAGTATTTGATTCACTTTTGTGAAATAATGCAATAAAATAACGAATGCTATGATCAATGCCGTAACTAATGCTCCAACTAAATAACTTAAACCAATTTCATCACTTAAATAATCACCAAAAGCAGTACCCAAACTATTTGAAAATAAAACTGCAATCCAAAAAAACAACTCTTTGTTTTTATTTATAATAGGATATACTTCTAAATTCTTGTATTTACTATACCAAAGTAAAAGTGTTGTGATTAAGCCTACAGCTAAAACTAAACTACCATATGTATAACCTAGCCCAAGACTTCTATCCATAAAATCGGAAATTTCAGTTCCTAATGTTGTTGTAGCAATTATAACAAGCCAAAAATATAATGGCACGTATTTTTTTGAATACAACTGAACACTTAGAACGATTAAAAAAAACGTTAACGTAATTAAAATACCAACAGAATATCCCAAGCCTAAAGTTTGGGCAATAAAATCTCCCAACGTTTCACCTAACGTAGTCGCTATTATTTTTAATAGCCAAAATAAAGCTGTTATTTCTGCAACTTTATTTAATGTTTGTACTTTCATAATCATTATTAGTTTAATTGTGCCTGATAAAAGAAAGAAGATTTTATTAATTATAAATCTACTTTCTCTTACAGGGCTTATATTGTGTTATAAAAGTAACATATGATTTTAAAGAAAAACTAAAGCTATCTCTTATTAAAACTTATACTTCATTCCTAATCTTACAATTTGAGTTTCATAATAATTCTCATAAGTTGCTGTAAACCCTTCTCCTGAGATGCGTTGCCTTAATCCAAAATTGTTGAACAAATCACTTACAGACAATGTAATTTCTCCTTTTTTATCCCAAATAGATTTCTTTAAACCTAAATCTACTGAAGACCTTGCCAACTCTTCTCCCTGTGGAATATTACGTTTAGAATAATAAAGCCCCGTAACTTGTGCTTCTATTTGATAAGGAAGCTTAAATGAATTTGAAATTTTAAAATCGCCTGCTGTATCTGATGATTTATCAATACTAAACGCTCTTACAAACGGAAATAGCAATGTCCCATCATAAGCATTAATACTGTTTCTGTAAACATTGGTACTTGCTGTTAATTTCCAGTTTTCGGTTAAGTCTTGGCTGAACAATAACTCAAACCCTGTATTGGTACTTTCTCCCGTGTTTTGGTATATTTTATTTACAATATCGTAATCTGGATTACTGTTATCTACACTAAATATACGTTGATAAGCACCTTTAATCTGTCTGTGGTATACGGCTGAAAACAATGAGCCTGAACCCCAATTATAACGATGTGCTGCTTCTACGCTGTTTGTAAACTGTGGACGTAAATAAGGATTACCGACTTTTAATAATTCGGGATCATCGTACTTCGGAAAAATGCGTAATTCTGGTTCTCCTGGTCTGTCTACACGACGGTTGTAAAACAATGAGAATTTACTTTTATCATTCAATTTATATGTGAATCGTACACTTGGAAATAATTCAAAATAATCATATTTATCATTAGAGGCGTAATAAGTATTTGTTGGGTCTAATTGATAAGACACCTCAGTTTGTTCAGCTCGAAGTCCTGCCTCAACATCGAAGTTTTCTTTTTCTAAAAGGTAATTTCCATAGAATGCATAAAGGTTTTCTTTCCATTTTGAAAAATCGCCTAAATTAGGATAAATTATAGATTGATTTCCTCTATTTATAGTATAATCTACAGGTAAATTTCTAAACCTAACTTTTGCACCAGCTTCTACTTTACCACTACTTAATGCACGAGTGTAATCTGTTGATAAGCTTGTGGTGTGCTCAATCGCTCTAATATTAGTCATATCTCTACCAATTCTAATGGCAGAACTATCGTTTAAAAAATAACTTTCATCTTCCAGACCTCTTGTATATTGAGCATTCGCCGATAACGAATGACCTGACTGAGGAAAGTTATGCTTGTAATTTGTTGCTACATTTATATAGCTTGTTATCTCTTCTTCTTTCCAAGTGTACAAACGATTACGAACGTTATTATCTAAATTAATAAATGCAACTTGCGAGGTATCAATATGTTTTTCTCGGTCGTACATTCCAGAAAAAGTAATGGCATCATTATCGCTAAGTTCCCAATCTACTCCTCCCGTAATTATAGAACGAAACTGTCTTCTATTTTCGGGAACTTGTGAAATGATGTTACGACCATCATCGTAATTTCTAGTTGTAAACTCATTATTTGGTAAAGCTTCTTGAATTATAAATTCCGATTGTAAAAAGTAATTAAGCTTATCCGTTCTGTAATTAAGATTTAAACTTGGAATCAGTTTAGGGTTTACCGAAAAGCTTCCATAATCCGTAGGTGTATCTTCTCTGCGTTTAGATAAAGCTCCCAAACCAAAGGATAAACCAACATCACCGTTTAAGCCTGTTTGTTTTTCTTTCTTATAAATAATATTTACAATTCCAGCAAAACCATTAGCATCGTATTTTGCTGAAGGGTTATTAATAATTTCAATGCGCTCAATATTAGAAGCTGGAATATTATTTAATCCTTTTTGATTTCCAAAACCTGTAAGGCTTGATTGTTTGCCATCTATTAACACCACTACCTTGTCACTACCACGTAGCACCACTTTTCCGTCTTGGTCGAAAGCGACTCCTGGCATTGTTTTCATAGCATCAACAACAGAACCGCCAGATTGTGCTACATTATCGGTTAGGCTAAATGATTTTTTATCTAAAGCAGAGTTTACAGTAGCTCGTTTTGCTTCAATAGTCACTTCGTTTAAAGATTCGGTAGAAGCTTTAAGTTCTAATTTACCTAGATCGAAAATTGGATTTAATCCACCTGAAGAAATTTTTCGTTGTACTGTTTCAAATCCTAAATAACTAATATTTACAATGTACTTACCTGTTTTTAAATCCTTAATTTCAAACCGACCATCATCATCACTAATAGTCCCTGTAACAATGTTGTTTGTAGATTCATCGTTTATAGAAATTGTTACAAAAGGAAAAGTTTGTTGTGTTTCTTGTTCTATTATTTGACCAGAAATAGTAATTGTTTCTTGTCCATTTACAATGAATGAAATAAAAAGTATAAATATTGTAAGCGTTTGTTTTATCATTAGATTCAATTTTTATACCCGCAAAAGTACTATTCAAATCTAAAGAGATGCTAAAGAATGTGTTTTAAATTATATTTCTAATCTTTCCATTGCATCTTTTGCAACCTTATCGCATTTAATATCGCCAATAATGCAACACCAACATCTGCAAATACTGCCTCCCACATGGTAGCCAAACCACCTGCACCTAAAATTAGAACAATCACTTTTACACCAAATGCCAAACCAATATTTTGCCATACAATTTTACGCGTGGAACGACTAATTTTAATTGCTTTTACCACTTTTGAAGGTTGGTCGGTTTGAATAATAACATCTGCGGTTTCTATTGCGACATCACTTCCCAGTCCACCCATTGCAATTCCTACATCACTTGCTGCTAAAACTGGTGCGTCATTAATGCCATCGCCTATAAAAGCAATCTTATTATTGGGGTTTTGTTTTAAAATTTCAACTTCATTCAATTTGTCTTCTGGTAATAAACCACCTTTAGCAATTTCGATATTTAATTCGGAAGCTACTTTTTGAGTAATGGAATCCTTATCTCCAGAGAGCATCATTATATTCTTGACACCTACTTTATACAATGCAGTAATCGTTTCTTTTGCATCGTCTTTTAATTCATCTGCAATAACCACATAACCTGCGAATTTGTTATCAATCGCAACCAAAACAATCGATTCTACAATAGTTTCTGTTTCCTCTAAAACATCAATATTATTAGCTGTCATTAGGGCTATATTACCAACTAAAACAGCTTTACCATTTACAATACCTTTTAAACCTTTTCCTGCTATTTCAGATACTTCGGAAGCCTCATAATCTGTACCTTCATCTTTATATTCTAAAATGGCCTTTGCGATTGGATGTGTTGATTGTTCTTCCATAGCCATCAGGTACTTCATAAACTCTTTTTCATCCCAACCAATTGCTTTGATTTCTTTTATTTTGAAAACACCTTTAGTAACTGTTCCTGTCTTATCCATTACCAATGTATTTATCTTGGTCATGGCATCTAAAAATGAAGCACCTTTAAATAAAATTCCATTCTTTGAAGCAGCTCCCAATCCACCGAAATAACCTAACGGAATGGATATAACCAAAGCACAAGGACACGAAATTACCAAGAAAATTAAAGCTCTGTACAACCAATCTCTAAAAACATAATCATCTACAAAAAAGTATGGTAAAAATGTAACTCCAATAGCCAAAAACACTACGACAGGTGTATAAACTCGTGCAAATTGTCTGATGAATAACTCTGTTTTCGATTTGCGCGCTGTGGCATTCTGCACCATATCGAGAATACGTGCTATAGAACTATCTTCAAACTTGCTGGTTACTTCAACTTCAATTACACTTTCTAAATTAATACTACCTGCATAAACTTTTGCTTCTTTCTGTATGGAATCAGGTTTACTCTCGCCTGTTAAAGCTGCGGTATTTAATGATGCTTTTTCAGATAATAAAATACCATCCAATGGAATTTTTTCACCTACACGAATTTGAATTTTCTCTCCAATATTGACATCTTCAGGCGAAACATTTTTATAATCGCCCTCACGAAATACATTGGCTTCTTTGGGTCTAACATCTAATAAGACTTTTATATTTCCTTTTGCACGGTTTACAGCAGCAGCTTGAAATAATTCGCCAACTGCATAAAACAACATTACTGCAACACCCTCTGGATATTCTCCAATGATAAACGCACCAATAGTAGCAATGGACATTAAAAAGAACTCTGTAAACACATCGCCTTTTTTAATACTTTCCCAACCTTCCTTTACCACAGGAAGCCCTACAGGTAAATATGCAATACCATACCAAGCAATACGAATCCAATCCTTAAAGAATGAAACATCAAAATAATCTAAACAGATACCAATCATAAGCATCGCAAAACTTATAATTGCTGGCACATAGGTTTTGAATGCACTTCCATTACCGTGATTATGACCACCATCGTGCGTGTGTTGCGCTTCTGAAGCTGATTTTAAATCTCTTAAATTGACTTTCTTTTTTTTCATTTTGTATCTAATAATTTTTCAATATCATTTGGAATAGGCATACGTTTTAATGGCGGTACGTTTGCACCACCTGTATTACCAAGTGGAACGTGATTTATAAATGATTTCCAACCACCAACAAGCAACCTAATCATTTGACCTATTACTTCTTTAGTATCTTTTTGCCTAAATCCAAACTCTAGCATTAACCAATGTGAACCGGTATGTTCTATTGGGTAAGATTGACCTATGATATGACCGCGTTCTAAATGATACCAAGCATTACCATACTGCTTATTTTCTAAACATAAACTGTATTGTTTTAATTCTTCAATATAAGCCTGTTTAAGAGGTTTAGGTATTTTAGTATTAAACTTCAGATCCACTAATTTATGATAAAAGTAATTTAAAAGTAAGTGCAATGGAAGTGCATTTGTTATCTACTACACTTATCACAAATACCTTTTACAACCAAGTTTACATTTTCCGAAACAAAGCCATCAGGCACTTTAATTTGAGGGATTTTATGTTCGGTTAAACAAACGGTCTCATTACAGATATTACAATGAAAATGTAAATGCAAATCGGTTTCAATCTCACAGTTACAGCCTTCTTCACAAAGCGCATATTTAGTAATGCCGGTGCCATCATCTATTTGATGCACAATCGCTTTTTCCTCAAATGTTTTTACTGTTCTATACAACGTCGTTCTATCTGCTTTATCAAACGCATTTTCTATATCACTTAATGTTACAGCTACTTGCTTCTCAGCAAGAAACTTATAAATAAGCAATCGCATTGCCGTAACACGTATGTTTTTTGACTCTAATAATTGTTCTATGGTTTGCATAATTTAATGTTCGTGTTCTGCTTCTCCTTTTTTCATTTCAGCAATTAAATAATAAGCATTATTATAAGCGAATTTTGTAGCTTTATCTTGTTCTTCAGCAAATTGAACAGCTATCCAATTACCATCTTTTTCTCCTAAAAGCACTTCAACTGGCTTAAAACTCCAATCGTCATTTTCTTTTTCTACTGAAAAGACATAAAATCTATCTCCTTCTTTTATTATTGCACTCTCTGGTAATGCATGAATTTTTGCGTTCTCAACTTGAATTTTACCCTTAATATACATTCCTGGAATTAGATTCCCTTTTTTGTTTTCAATTTCAGCATGGACGTGTAGTGCTTTAGGGTTATCTTCAAAAGTTTTACTTACCGAATAGATTTCTGCCGTAAGGTCTTCGTCTGTATTGGATTGTAAATTGAAAATCACTTTTTGACCTTTCTTTACTTTATAAACGTCTTTTTCGAACACCATTAAATCTGCATGAACGTGATGCGTGTTTACTATTTCAAAAAGTTCGGTTTGCGGTTCTACATATTGTCCTGTTTTAACTTCAACTTTTTGGACAAAGCCTTCTATTGGACTACGTAATGATATACTTTGAGCAATTGTTCCATTTCGTATTGATGACGTGTTTATGTTTAATAGTCTCAATTGAGCTTCCAATCCATTTACCATAGCTTTAGAGGCATCATATTCTGCTTCAGCTTTTTGAAAATTTGCTCCAGAACCAACTCCTGCATCATATAATTTTTTCTGACGTTCAAAATTTTTATTTAAAAAATTACTGTTGCTAAAAGCATTCAAATAATCGGTCTGCATTTTTATTATATTAGGATGTGACAGATAGGCAACCACTTGACCTTTATTAACTTTATCGCCTTCAATTACTTTTATAGATACCACATTTGCACCAACTACAGAAGTTATTGCTGCTTCGTTTTGTGGTGGCACTTCTAATGTACCATTGGCTTCTACATAACCGCTCATATTACGCAATGCCAAGGTGTCTGTTTTCATTTGTAATGCGTCAAACTGTTGCTGTGATAGCATCACTTCCTCGCCATCATCATGGTGTTCTTCAGTTTCTGGCTTTGCATCTTCGTTATGTGCATGACCATCGCCTTCTTTATGGCTTTCTTTATTTCCACAAGCAACAACTAAAAGTGAAACTGTTAGTAATGTTAAGATTATATATCGTGTGTTTTTCATTTTCTTATTGATTAAAATATTGTAGTTGAAATGTACTTTCTAAATAATTTATTAATGCTTCTTGAGCTTGTAATTCAGATTGAATAGATTCTTTTATGAGTTGTGTAAATCCTGTATAATCTATCTCTCCTTCTTTATAGGCAAATAAAGCACCCACTTTTTGTTCTTTCACAAGTGGTAAAACCTCATTTTTATAGAAAAACCAAGATGTCTTCCATTTTTGATAATTCTCTTTTGATTGTATAAACTTGGATTGTAGGTCTTGTTTTTTGAACTGAATGTTCGTTTCTGCAATTTCCTTATCTATTTTGGCAGTTTTAACCTTTGCTTTATTTGAACCAGATAAAAAAGGAATTGAAATACCTGCTTGATAGGTGTAAAAACCTGAATTGCCATTTACGTTTTGTAATCCACCTTGAATATTTAACTTGGGTAAATTATCAGCTTTTGCTACCTTATATGTTGCTTCTGCCTCTGTTACCTGTAATTGTGTTATACCGTATAAAGGATGCTCTTCAAGGTTGAAAGCATCAACATCAATGTCGTTAGTAATTTCAAAATCACTTGGAACCGTATAGAATGTATCAGAAACCAGCCATAGGTTTAACTGTTGTAATGCAATAGCATATTCACTTTTTGATTGCATAAATTTATTTTGAATCTGTAAGGCTTGATTTTTAGCTGCTGAATATTCTAACCTTGAAATAGCTTCTACTTCATAATTTAATGCTACTGCTTTTTCAAAGTTGGTATATATAGAATCTAACTCTTTGTATAAATTATAATTCCTTTTACTCTGCAAGGCATTTGCCCACGCTTTTTTTACTTCCAATTCTAAATCTAATTCTGAAAGTTGAAACGCTTTTTGAGCTAGTTGAATGCGTTGTTCTTGCAATCGTTTTTTTGCAGAAATACCAAACACATCAATATTACTTTGACCAATACCTATAGTCGTATAAATACCATTTCCGTTATTAATTTCCTCGCCACCAGTAAAAATTTGAGTCGTTCCAAAATCATAAGCCGTACTTTTTAACTGCTCTTGTTTGCTGATTTCTAATTGCTTTTGTTTTAAAAGCGGGAAATTTTCTTTTGATAATTTAACTGCTTCATTCATTGCAATAGTTGGCAACGTATCGTTAACTTCTTGCGCGTTTCCTGTTATTGGTAAGAAAAACATAAAAGCTACCATTGCAGTAACTGTAATCGCTTTTTTATTTGCTCTTAAGTTGAATGATTTGTTTTCTACCCAGTGATATAATATTGGTAAAACGAACAATGTTAATAATGTAGAGGTTAATAAACCACCAATTACAACAGTTGCTAAAGGTCGCTGAACTTCTGCTCCAGCTGATGCGGAAATTGCCATAGGTAAAAACCCTAAAACATCTGTAAAAGCGGTAAGCATAATTGGTCTAATTCTTCGTTTTGTTCCCTCGGTAATTCTATCTTTAAGATTGGTAACGCCTTCTTCTTTAAGTTCATTCAGACCACTAACCATTACTAATCCATTTAAAACCGCAACACCAAATAAAACGATAAAACCTACACCAGCTGAAATACTAAATGGCATATCCCTTAACCACAACGCTACAACACCACCAATGGTTGCCATAGGAATTGCGATATAAATCATTAAGGTTTGTGGTAGTGATTTTAAAGCAAAATAAATAAGAACAAAAATAAGAAGTAAAGCAAGTGGAACAACAGTTAGTAATCTATTACTGGCACGTTCTAAATTTTCAAAAGCGCCACCATAACGAATAAAATAGCCTGTTGGTAATTCTAATTTATCATCTAACTTTGATTTTATTTCCATTACCAAAGATTTTACATCACGTCCCCTAACGTTAATACCTACGTAAGTTCTTCTGTTAGTATTATCTCTACTTATTTGCATTGGACCAGCTTTATAGCTTACATCCGCAACTTCCCGAAGTGGGATTTGATTACCAGACGGTAAATTGATATATAAATTTTGAACATCTGAAATATCCTTTCGATTTTGAGAACTCAATCTTACTACTAAATCGAATCGCTTTTCGCCCTCAAAAATAATTCCTGCTGTACCACCTGCAAAAGCAGATTGTACGATTTGATTCAATGTATTTATTTGCAGTCCGTATTGAGCTAATTTATTTCGATTATATGTAATCGTCAATTGTGGTAAGCCTGTTGTAGCTTCGGCTTTCATATCGCCAATGCCTTCTGTACCTGCAATAATTTTGGATATTTCTTCTGCTTTTTGAGATAATACATTTATATCTTCTCCATAGAGTTTTATCGCAATATCTTCTCTAACGCCTTCAAGTAATTCATTGAAACGCATCTCAATGGGTTGCGTAAATTCATAATTTACACCAGGAACCATTTCTACTGCTTCTTTCATTTGTTCAATGAGTTCATCTTTTGTCTCAACAGTAGTCCATTCGCTTTTTGGTTTCAAAATCACAAAAACATCTGCAATATCCATTGGCATTGGATCTGTTGGTATTTCGGCAACACCTATTCGACTTACTATTTTTTCAACTTCCGGAAACTTTGCTTTTACAATTTGCTCAATTTTTGTAGTCGTTTCAATAGTTTCAGTAAGTGAGCTTCCTGGTTTTAAAATGGCGTGAAATGCAATATCGCCTTCATCAAGTTGTGGTATAAATTCGCCACCCATTCGTGTAAAAATAAAGACTGCAATACCGAATAAAACAACAGAAACACCAATTATTAGTTTTCCTTTTTTTAAAGATTTTTCTAATAAAGGTTGGTATTTACGTTCTACCCAATGGACAAATTTATCGCCATAAGATTTTTTGTCTGACTTTGGTGCTCTTAAAATCAAGGCAGACATCATTGGCACATACGTCAAACAAAGTACCATGGCGCCAATCATTGCAAAAATGAAAGTCAATGCCATTGGTTTGAACATTTTTCCTTCAATACCTTCTAATGCTAATATTGGCAGAAATACAATTAAAATAATCAGCTGGCCGAAAAAGGCAGCATTCATCATTTTTTTTGAGGCAATTGCTGCAACACCATCACGCTCTTTTGATGTCAATTTCCTTTTCTTTAGAATTTGCGAAGCAATTAGGAAAACGGTACTTTCTACAATAATCACAGCACCATCGACAATAATTCCGAAATCTATTGCTCCTAAACTCATTAGGTTAGCCCAAACATCAAAAACATTCATTAGAATAAATGCGAATAATAGTGATAATGGAATTGTTGAAGCTACTATTAAACCACCTCTCCAGTTTCCTAATAAAAAGATAAGTACAAAAATGACTATTAATGCGCCTTCAATAAGGTTTCCAGCTACCGTTGATGTCGTTTCTGCTATTAATTTACTACGGTCTAATAAAGGTTCAATAATCACGCCTTCAGGCAATGATTCTTCAATTTGAGCCATTCGAACTTTTACATTCTCGATAACATCATTAGAATTCGCACCTTTAAGCATCATAACCAAACCACCTACAACTTCTCCTTCGCCATCTTGTGTTAATGCGCCATAACGAATAGCAGAACCAAATTGCACTTTGGCAATGTCGCCAATAGTTATAGGAATATTATTGGTGTTTTTTACGGTGATTTTTTTTATATCATCCAAACTACGAACCAAACCTTCGCCACGAATAAAATTAGCTTGATGGTTCTTTTCGATATATGCACCACCAGTATTTTGATTGTTATTTTCCAAAGCCTCAAAGACATCGGTAATTGTTAAGCCTATTGCCCGTAGCTCGTTTGGGTCGACGGCGACTTCGTATTGCTTAATTTTTCCACCAATAGCATTAACCTCTACCACACCTTCTACCATAGCCATTTGACGCTGTACTATCCAATCTTGCATAGTGCGCAAATCAGTAACTGAATACTTGCCTTTATATTCGGGCTTCACTTTAAGTGTGTATTGATAGATTTCACCTAAACCAGATGAAATGGGCCCCATTGAAGGTTCTCCAAACCCATCGGGAATTTGTCCTTTGATGTCATTGAGTTTTTCAGCGACTAATTGACGTGGTAGATACGTTCCCATATCATCATCGAAAACAATGGTAACAACTGATAAGCCAAAACGAGAAATTGAACGAATTTCTTGAACATTAGGTAGATTGCTCATTGCTACCTCTACTGGATAGGTTATGATTTGCTCGATATCCTCTGTTCCTAAATTAGGTGCTTGTGTAATGACTTGTACTTGGTTGTTGGTAATATCTGGAACAGCATCTATAGGTACTTGGGTCATACTCCAAATACCTGCTCCAACAATGGTAAGCGTTAGCAAACCAACAATGAATTTGTTATTGATTGAAAAATCAATGATTTTATTAATCATAGAAAATGTATTAATTCAGTTAAACTTCTCGATACAATTCTGATATAAGAAATAGAATTGAACGAAATAAAAAGAACCTTATAGGCTCACAAATGGATATATTTATCCTTTAAAAAACTGAATTATACCCTTGGTGGCTGTAAAATTGAAGTAGTAAAATCTTTTTCTGTACCATTGAGATAGAAAAAATCTTGTGTAGAAATATAAGGGAGATCAAATTTTAAGTTTGCAAATTGCATATATGTTGCACTAATATGGCAACATTGACAAATACAAAAAGGCGAACATAAATCTGAGTCTTGGTGTTGATGGTCATTGTCCGTTCCTTGTGAAATCTCTATCTGCACTTCATTATCAAGCGTGGTATTATCTTCGCAAGGTGCTAAATTAAGCGCGAAAATATAAATTGATAATATGAAGGCTATAAATTTCATTGAAGCAAAGATATAGATTATTTAATGCAATGGTGTTGCAAAAACTATTATGCTCTCTTTAAACTTTTATTTTCAACTGAAAATCTATTGAAAACACATGATGATCGACCTCAAATTGATACGAAATTTTAAAACCATATAAATCACAGATTTTCTTAACGATTGCTAGTCCTAAACCAGTTGATTGACTAGTACTCGATTCTCTATAAAAACGTAAAAATAATTTCTCAGGATGAGCCAAAGCTTTTTCCCCATAATTTGAAATAATAAGTAAATTATCTTTTGTAACTACTGCTATTTCTTCATTTTCCTTACTATGTTTAATAGCGTTAGAAACCAAGTTGTTAATTAAAATATCTGCTAAATAAGTATCCATAGAAACAGATAATTCATTTTTTGAAGTGTACACCAAGTTTGCAAACTGAAGTTCTTTAAAACTTTCTATTTTTTCCTGTATTAAACTAGATAAATTGACCTCTTCAATGTTAATAAATTGATTATTGTCAATTTTAGTTAAGGTGGTGATTCTTTTATTAAGCTGTTTTAAGCGTTGAATATCTTTTTGAATAGAAGTTACCTGCTCAAACTGTTTATTACTTATTTCTTGTTCGTTGATAAGGTTATCAATTTTAGCCTGTATAATTGCCAATGGTGTTTGCATTTCATGTGAAACATCTTCTGTAAACTGCTTTAAACTCTCATAATCAGATCGTACTTTATCTGTTAACGTTTCAATTTCAGTTTTTAATTCTGAAAACTCTAAAACATCGCTATCTACCAGACTCAAAGGTTCTTTTGATGTTAAAGAAAACCGTTTCATTTGCTCCAAATTTTTAAAAAAAGGAGTCCATAATTTAAGATTTCTAGTTGTATTGAAATAAAATAAGAATATAAAAGCTAATACAAATATGGCTACGTTAGAGATAACAATTGCAAAAGCAAAATCTTCAGATTCCACAACCATATTCCTTACCGTAATTTGGTAATTGGTTCCGTTTATAGTTTTGTAGGTTGAAAGCTCTCTAAATAGTTCCATTTCATCTTCGGAAGGGTCATAGATTATAGTGTCTTTTAATATCTCTCTTCCTAAAACTTCTACCCTATTAACCTCTATAACTGGCGGTAATCCAAATTGTTCTGTCCCATTTTTTAATGCGCTCTCAACTCTTGCTTCCGTGGAGTATAGTACTTCTTCAACTTCACTCTCTAATATTTTTTTAGTGTAAAGGTATAAAACAACAGAACTCAATATCGCCAAGAACAAACCTGTAAGTAGAAATGTTCTAGATGTTTTTTTTATGAGTTTAATTTTTTTATTCACTTATTAATCTTCTATAAATTTATACCCACTTCCGTAGGCTGTTTTAATATACTTAGCACCTTCAGCAGTTAACTTTTTTCGTAAATTATTGATGTGCACGTAAATAAAATCAAAATTATCTAATAAATCACTATCGTCTCCCCAAAGATGTTCTGCTATAATTTCTTTTGAAAGTACACGCCCTTTATTTGAAATAAAGAACACTAATAAATCGTATTCTTTTCTTGTTAATGCTATTGCTTTATTATCTATATAGGCTGTTCTAGATTTTGTATCAATTTTAATCTCATTGAACTCCATAATTTCATCGCCTCCATATTTTCCACGACGAAGTACAGCATTAATTCGAGAGTTAAGCTCCGCTAAATGAAATGGTTTCGTAATATAGTCATCTGCTCCTAGGTCTAAACCTTCCAATTTATCTGTCAATGAATTGTTTGCCGATATAATAATAACTCCAGCTTTTTTCTTTTCCTTCTTTAAAGTTTTAAGTACATCTAACCCACTTCCTGTGACCAAATTAACATCTAGAATAATCACGTCATAATCATAGAGAGCAGCTTTTTCTGAGGCTTCTCTAAAATCTGATGCTACTTCACATATATTACCATCACGTTGTAGATACGTAACAATGGATTGTTGTAAATCGAGTTCGTCTTCAGCTATTAGATATTTCATTGTGATAAATTTAAAACAATAAAATTAGTTTATGATTCTAAATTTATTCTAAAGATGAAAATTATTTGAGATTGACCTAGATTAAAATGTCATGTCTAAAGTTATCTAACCTAAATCAATCTCTAAGTTGTACTATTGATTCATCTTCACATCATGTTCATATTTACAACATCCTGGTAAATTGTTGTAAGCTTCCTCATTTCCAGAAACTTTTTCAGAATCATAACCTGATGCTGCAATTGCATTATGGATTGCCATTGCATCTGTTTTAGTATCATCAAAAGACACATCTATTTTCTTTTTATCGACATCCCATGTTGCATTAGCAACACCTTCAACTTTGTTAGCAGCTTTTTCGATGGTTTTTTTACACATTCCGCAATTACCTCTAACACCAAAAGATACGTCTACCATAGCCATGTCTTTAGATACTTCCGTTTTTGTTTCTGTTGTCTCTTGCTTGGTTTCGTTTTTACAACTTGTTAAACCTAAAGCTATTATTATAACTATACTTAAAATTACTTTTTTCATTGTTTTGAAATTTAATTGTTATTATTTGATTTTTATTATTCTATAACTTGTTTTACTTCTCCACAGGTTAGCATTGCACCTCCAAAATATGGATTAACTACTTTTTCTTCCCTGCTCAACCAATATGCACCAATGTTATCGTCTACCATCGGACAAAACTCAACAAAAACTTTTTCATTGATACCAAACGTCTGAATCGCGCCAATTAAATATGATGAGAGATGCTTAAAATAATTTCGTTGTGATTTAATATTGGATGTATTTGAAATTGATGTTGCTGATGCTTTTATTTCTTTTTCTAATGACATCCAATGACCATGAGCCTCTTTATCTTTTAATAGCTTCATATCAACTTTAGATAAATTACCCAGTAGTCTTTTTGATTCTTTTATTACGTTATTAGATTCATCTTTAAGTAAAGCATCTTTTAATTTGATATAATCATTAAAAACGACTTTCAATTGATTCTGAAAATCCTTAGACACTTTTATCCTCTCATTCATATTAGAATGATTCGCTTTATTTGCTGAAGGATTATTTTCCATTCCAAGATGTCCTTCATGACCAGTCATAACTTTTCCACCTTCTTTATTCATCATTGATTTTTCACCTTGTAATTGCGCTGCTCCATCTACGGTAAATGTTCCATTTGTTACTATCTCATCGTCAATTTTCAAACCCTCTAACACTTCATAATTGTCGCCAATTTGATTACCTAACGTAATAATGCGCATTTCAAAAACTGGTTGATTAGTGTCTGTTTTTATATAGACAACTGAACGTTCTCCAGTCCATAAAACCGCTGTGGATGGAATGGTCAATACCTCTTCTTTATTTGAAGTCATTCCTTTAACTTTTCCTTCAACAAACATTCCTGGCTTAAAAATATCCTGTTTATTATTAAGTACCGCTCGTAATTTCACAGTTCTTGTTCGGGTATCTAAAACAGGGTCTATAAAATCTACTTTAGCTTTAAATTCTTTATTAGCATAAGCATTTGTAGTGACTGAAATCTCTTGTCCTTTTTTAAATAAATCGATTTGATTTTCATACACATCAAAATTGGCCCAAACTGTACTTAGATTTGCTATTTTGAGCAAAGGCTGACCTTGTTTAATATAATCGCCTTGTTCTACTAATTTTTCAGAAACCGTACCTGAAACCGTTGCATATACAGGAAAGTTTTCTTTAACCTTACCTGAAGTTTCAATTTGATTTATTTGCTTTTCAGAAAGCTTCCATAATTTTAATTTGTTGCGCACAGCTTTGTATAATACAGGTTGTGATTCTTTTAATGAAGCTGCTGTGATGAGTTCTTGTTGCGCTGCATATAATTCGGGCGAATAGATAGTTGCTAATAGTTGCCCTTTTCTAACTTCTTCGCCTGTAAAGCTCACATTTAGACGTTCTATTCTTCCTGAAAAATAACTGACTTGAACTGCATTAGCTTTTTCATTCTCTACAATTTTCCCTGATAATTTAACTGTATTATCTTCAGCTTTACCATTACCAACAATTGACGTTTGAATATTTGCTAATGCCATAGCGTTTTCTGTAAGCTTAAACTGGTCTGCTAATAATCCTTCAGAACTACTTTCCGCAGGAATTAAATCCATACCGCAAATTGGGCAATCGCCAGCTTCTGGTTGCATAATCTGTGGATGCATAGAACACGTCCACATTTGATTTGTTTCTGT
This sequence comes from Algibacter lectus, assembly GCF_004368925.1. NCBI lineage: Bacteria > Pseudomonadati > Bacteroidota > Flavobacteriia > Flavobacteriales > Flavobacteriaceae > Algibacter > Algibacter lectus. The sequence goes on along the minus strand of NZ_SORL01000011.1, from coordinate 196,522 downwards.
TTTTGCTTCGTGATTATGTTCAGTTTCTTTAGCAGATGAATTGCCAAAAAGAAACCATCCTAACAAAAGCCCAACTGCTAAAATTCCTATATAAATGACTATTTTATTATTTTTCATTCTCTAATCTTTTTATCATTGCTTTCATGTCTTCTATTTCTTTACGTTGCGCTTCAATAATATCATCTGCCAGTTTTCTGACTTCTGGGTCTTGAATATCTGCACGTTCACTTGTTAATATAGCAATGGAATGGTGTGGAATCATACCTTTTAACCAAAGCACATCGCCAACAATTGGTGCTTGTGCTCTAACTAACCCTAATGCACTTATAAAAAGCACTAGGCTTCCTATAAGTATTGCTATATTCTTTTTTTTGTTTTCATACATTTTTAGCATGAATAATAGCATAATAACTGCCATTGTTGAAATCCCCAAGCATACCATATAAAAACGAGTCAAACTAAAATATACATGGTCTATTGCATAGGTATTTAAATACATGGTTATATACATGGCTATAAATGATAAACCTAACATTAAAAAAAATGTTTTGTAATTTCCGTTGTTTGAGTGTTGATTTAAATTTTCCATAATTATTTGATTTTATAGTTAAACTTTAATTGTTCTTAATCTTAATGCATTCACTATTACTGACACCGAACTAAAACTCATAGCTAATGCAGCTATCATAGGCGAGAGTAAAATTCCAAAAAATGGAAATAAAACACCTGCTGCAATAGGTACTCCTAATGTATTGTAGATGAGCGCAAAAAACAGATTTTGTTTAATATTTTTCATCACAGCGTGACTTAAATTTTTTGCTTTTACAATACCGTGTAAATCTCCTTTTACCAAGGTTATCATAGCACTTTCAATAGCCACAGATGTACCTGTACCCATGGCAATACCTACATCACTTTTTGCTAATGCTGGCGCATCATTAATCCCATCGCCTGCCATAGCAACCACTTTTCCTTTTTCTTGTAGTTTTTCTACTTCTTTGAGTTTATCCTCAGGTAACATACTCGCTTTAAAATCTTCTAGATTTAATTCTGTAGCTACCGCTTGTGCTGTATCATGATTATCGCCTGTTAACATAATGACTTCAATTCCTTTGTCTTGAAGTTCTTTAATGGCTTTGGAGCTAGTCTCCTTAATTTTATCGCCTATTACTACATAGCCAATTACCGTTTTGTCTATTGATAAATAAGAAACTGTTTTCCCTTGCTTTTGATAGGTTTTAGCTTCTTCCTGCATTTTTGAGGTTATCTCTGCATTGGCATAGTCCATCATCTTAGGATTCCCTAAAGCCATTTTTTTATTATTGACAGTAGCCTCTACACCTTTTCCAGTAACGGCACTAAAGTTTTCAGAATTTAATATTTTAGCATTTTGTTCTTTTCCATATTTAACAGTAGCTTCTGCTAATGGATGTTCAGAATTACTATTTAAAGACACAATATATTGAAGTACCTTATCTTCGGAAAAATCACTTCCGAAAGCACCAACTTTTTCAACGGTTGGTTTTCCTTCGGTAATAGTTCCTGTCTTATCTACAATTAGCGTAGTAACCTTATCCATTTTTTCGAGGGCTTCAGCATTTTTAATCAATACACCATTTTGAGCACCTTTACCAACACCAACCATTACAGACATAGGTGTTGCTAAACCTAAAGCACACGGACAGGCAATAATTAGGACTGCAATTGCATTTACCAATGCATACACGTAAGCAGGTTCTGGTCCCCAAATTGCCCAAACCGCAAAAGTTAGTAAAGAGATAATGACCACAACAGGCACGAAATAACCTGATACTTTATCGGCTAAATTTTGAATTGGTGCACGACTTCTACTGGCATTGTTAACCATGTGGATGATTTGAGAGAGTAGTGTATCGCTCCCCACTTTTTCAGCTTTCATTAAAAAAGATTGGTTGCCATTTATGGTTCCGCTGCTTACTTTATCATTTACTGTTTTGTTAACAGGAATTGGCTCTCCAGTAATCATGGATTCATCAATGGTTGTATCTCCTTCTGTTATCGAGCCATCCACAGGAATCTTATCGCCTGGTTTTACTTTTAGAATATCATTTAATTCAATAGCATCTATGGTTACTTCGACGTCTTCGCCATCTACTACTTTTATAGCTTTATTGGGTGCTAACTTTAACAATTCTTTTACTGCCGAATTGGTTTTACTATGTGCACGAGCTTCTAAAAGCTGACCTAAAAGCACCAATGTTAGAATAACGGTTGCAGCTTCAAAATAGACATGTACAGCTCCAGATTCTGTTTTGAACTGACTTGGAAAAATATCTGGAAAAAACATACCAAAGACACTAAATAACCAAGCTACACCTGCACCTATTCCAATTAGTGTGAACATATTGAGATTCCACGTTTTTATACTTTTATAAGCACGTTCAAAGAACATCCATGTTGCATAAAACACGACAGGAATTGATAGAACAAACTGAATCCAATTCCAATATTTTTGTTCCATGATATCATACAATAGATTATTGGTCAGCATTTCACTCATCGCCATTAAAAAAATTGGTACTGTAAAAACAACTGCAATTTTAAACTTCTTTAATAATTTTTCATAGGTCTTCTCTTCCGCTGAACTATCTGCTTCCATTGGTACTAAATCCATACCGCATTTAGGACAAGCACCTGCTTCATCTTTTATTATTTCTGGATGCATTGGACACGTCCATTGTTCTGATGAAGTTGTGGATAGATTTTGTTCTTCGACCAAATCCATTCCGCATACAGGACAATCGCCTGATTTATCATAGGTTTTATCGCCTTCGCAATGCATAGGACAATAAAAAGCACCTGTTCCTTTTCCTTTTGGCTGCTGTTCCTTTTCTACTTTGGCGTGATGATGCTCCCCTAATTTATGTATACTATATTTCCCGCCATCCTTCTTTAAAGCTTCTTGAAACCTTTCTATTGGAATATGAGATTCCATTTCGATTGTTGCTTCTGCTTTCTCTAAATCAACAGAAGCCTTTGAAACACCTTCCACTTTTGAAAGTGTTTCTTCTACGTGACTACGACAACCGTTGCAAGTCATTCCGTGTATGTGATATGTATGTTTCATTTTTTTATATTTTAAATTATTTCATCATTTTATGTTCATCCATATCCATTCCCATATGCATATTTCCATCTTCATCAGTATGAGATTTCATAAAAATATATTGTGAAAGAAAAATGAGAACAATTCCAATTGCCGACACTATAAGTACAAAAGGATCATTTAGATATTTCATATAAATAAATGCACCCAAAATAATTACATCCATTAGTATGGCAATAATTGGTATAATTGGATTGAATTTTACTTCTTTTTTAAGATGTATAAAAAGACCCCAATGAATAGCTATATCCATTATTAAATAAAAAATAGCACCAATGGAAGCTATTCGAGTTAAATCGAACAAAATAGTTAAGAGAATTGCCAAAGAAACTGTAAAAATCAAAGAAGGGTTTTTAAGTTTTTTGATGCGATTTAGATTAGGAACTTGTTTCATATTACCTAACATTCCTAACATTCTTGAAGCAGAATATACGCTGGCTATTACACCAGAAACAGTTGCTATAATGGCAAGAAAAATAGTCAATATAGAACCCCATTCTCCAAATACTGGCTTTGCTGCAGCAGCTAAAGCATAATCTTTAGCTATAATAATTTCTTCAATAGTTAACGCTCCTGAAACTGATAATGCCAAAATAACATAGATAATTGTGCAAACAACAATTGAAATAATAATGGAACGCCCTACATTTTTATGAGGTTTTTTTATATCTCCTCCTTGATTAGTTATTGTTGTAAACCCTTTATATGCTAGAATTGCCAAAGCTAATGCAGCTATAAAACCAAAACCTTCTGGTAAAGTTTGACTATTAGTAGTAATAAAGTTTCCTGTGATAGTTGGCAAACCTGAAATTACCAAACCTGAAATTGCTAATAAAGCGATACCTATAACTTTTATAATAGCTGTTAAAGTTGCTGTTGCTTCAATAATTTTGTTTCCAGATATGTTTATAATATATGCCAACACTATAAGAAACACACCTAATACAGAAGCATATCCAGCATATTCTTTTGGAAAAAGGCGTAAGGTATAAGCACCAAAAGTACCAGCCACTAAACTTTCAGCAACTACCATTGACACGTACATTAGTAAAGAATAAGAACCTGCTAGTGTACCAGGACCATATGCTTTTGTTAGGAATTTTGCAACACCACCAGAAGAAGGGTACGTATTTGAAAACTTTACATAAGAATAAGAACTAAAGCCAACTACTAAAGCACCTGCAATAAATGCAATAGGAAATAAATCGCCAACTAATTCAGCAATTTGGCCCATTAGCACAAAAATTCCTGCACCAATCATTACACCAGTACCTAATGATATTGAGCCTAATAGTGAGAGTTTTTGATTATTGTTTTTTATTTTTTTCATTGTGCTATTTGACTTCATAAACTATCTTTCAATCGTGTTATCCATTGAATAATAGTTGTTTTTTCTTGTTCTGAAAATTCTGCATCTTTATGAATTACTGTATAAGATTCTAATGGCATTTTATCACTTTCTATTTGTTTGATAATAGACCGAAGCTTGCTTGCTTTCCTTCGGTTTGACAAAGAATCCCATTCACTAAAATTAAGTTCAGCCTTACCCTCATTTATATGATCTTCTAAAAACCAAGCAACGGGTTGCACTTTGTTATACCAAGGATAATTTGTATTGTTACTATGGCAGTCATAACAAGACACTTGTAACTTTTTTTTGATGCTATTTGGAACTTTGTTAACTAAAATAAAATCGGTTGCAGGTATTGTATCACTTTGGTTGCGTTTTGTGGGAATAAATTGTATTCCCACAAAAGCAACTAATAAAATCAATACTATTTTTTCAACAATTTTCATTTAGTTAATCTCTTTCTGTACTTTACCACATTTCAACATCTGGCTTCCGTAATACGGGTTACGTACTTCTTCTCTTTTACTTAACCAAGCACTTCCTTTATCGTACATTGGGCAAAATTGCTCGTATAAAGTATTTGCTGTGCCTGTAATGGCAACCATATCCGTTACATCCTTACTTAAAATTTTAAAATGTTCTCTTTGATGTGCCATTGGGCTTTCTGAAATATGTTCAGCGTGCTCTACTGCATCTTCAATAATCTCTTTTAATTCTGTTTGTTGCTCCTCTGTATGTTTAGAAACATCTAAATTTCCTAAACTTTTTTTCAATACTGCACCAAATTCTTTTGCTTTAGCTTCATCATCTGCAACTAAAGCATCTTTTAGATTAAAATAATCTTTAAGTATCATTTCTGCATTTCCGTCTTGATTGCTATTCATTGCCATTTCTTTTTTATCACTATCGTGATGACCATCACTATTGTCGTGATTCATTTCTGTATTATGACCTTCATCGTTGTTCTGTTCTTTTTTTGCGTCTTTACACGACATTGCGGTTAATGTTAAAAATGTCATTGCTAAAATTCCTGTTATTACTTTTAAATTTTTCATTATTTTGTTATTTATTTAATTATTAATGTTTATTGTTTAAAATCTTACCAAAAGGCCGCCACCCCAACCATATCGGTTGTTATAGTTGCCTTGTATTGAAAAATTTCGTGATAAAATATAAGAGGCTCCAACTAACCATTGGGTTTCGCCTTGATAAGATGTATTGCCTATATCGTTTATCCAACCAAAGTCTGCTCTGTATTCATATTCGCCTTCTATAAAAAGTCTTGGAAAAAGTAAAAATTCTCTATCTAAACGGATTCTTGGGCGCAATTGATGGTCCATACTTACATCTACATTAAATCTATAAGGTGTGAAATATTTAACACCAACTAATCCTACGGTATTAAACGTGTCATAAGAATCTGGCGTTGATGTTTCGGTGTTTATACCTGCATAAACACGCACCCAATCATTTAAGTATCGGTTATAACTTACTTCTGCTTCAAGGTTTTTATTATAATCCAATTCAGTTCGCAAACTAAATTCATTTCTAATATTACTGGACATAAGATTTAATTCTGTGAAATTTGAACCTGCACGAGCTCTTCCCCAAGAATAATAATGGTCTGTTTCATTGATGAGTTTTTGAACTGGATAGGCTTCCATTCTTTCATCCCTTGGTGTATCATAATTAAATACTCTTGCCATTCCACCCATCATATGATATAATACGTGACAATGAAAAAACCAATCGCCATTTTCTTCGTTATAAAATTCAATAACTACTTTTTGCATTGGTGGCACATTAACCGTATGCTTTAATGGCGAGCGTTCTCCATTTTCGTTAATTACTCTAAAATAATGGCCGTGAAGATGCATTGGATGATGCATCATTGTTAGGTTATTTAAGGTTATTTTGGTAACCTCTCCTCCTTTAATATTAATCTTACCGGTTTCTGATAATGGCACACCATTTATACTCCACACATAGCGTTGCATATTACCAGTTAGATTGAGTAAAAGGTCATTTACAGGTAAATCTTCCTTATAAGTCGTATTTTCTTTTGCCTTCAAAAAATCATAGTTGAAATATGTTTTACGTGCATTATAATCAAACGATGTAGAGTCTTTTGGCATCATAGACATATTATGTTTCATAGGCATAGAATCCTTTTTCATATCCATCTTTTTGTCCATTTGCATTTGCATATGATTATCATTCATATGCTTATGGTTTTGGTCATCCATCTTCATAGTATCATTCATTTTCATCTTCATACGCATTTGGTCATTCATCTTACCATCTTTCATCGACATATTATTATTCACCTCCATTTTCATCTTGCCGTCCTTCATATCCATCTTCATTCCATACTTTTCCATTAAAACTTCAGGCGTATTTTTCTTTTGATTACCTACCATTGCAGGTGCTCCCATTTTCATATCCATTTTAGCCATTTGCTTCATCATGGTCACTTTGTCTGGTCTATCTATTACAGTTGCAGAAAAAAGTTTCCCACTCCCTAAACGAATTGATGTATTACCAGAGCCATCTTGTGCTGTTGCTGTAACTTCTAAAGTACCGTTTGGAATAGTAACTATTACATCATAGGTTTCTGCTATACCAAAGAGAAATCTGCTTTTATTGACTGGCATTACATCGACACCATCACTTGAAACGATTGTAGGATTACCTGCCCCAAAATCCATCCAATAATAAGTCGAGGCAGAGGCGTTGATAAAACGAAGTCTTACTTTTTCTCCAGGTTTAAACTTTGGATATTCTGAAATATTTTTACCATTAGACAGAAATGCAGGGTAATAAACGTCTGCAATATCTGCGCCTTCCATTCTATCTCGCCAAAACTTAAATTGCGCACCTAATGCACCTTCTTTTATAACTCTGCTTAATGGAACTGCTGTACCTTTTTTAACTTGATACCACTCGTTTCCTCTTTTAAGGTTACGCAATACGTTCATTGGTTTTTCATTTGTCCAATCAGAAAGCACTACGACTAAATCTGTGTCATATTCCAATGTTTTCTCTTTAGGCTGAATAACTATTGAACCGTAAACTCCTTTCTGCTCTTGTAACATAGTATGTGAGTGATACCAATACGTACCAGATTGGTTGATAGGAATTCTATATTGAAATGTTGTATTTGGTTTTATTGGTGGCGTGGTTAAATATGGAACACCATCATAAAAATTAGGAAGTATTAACCCGTGCCAATGCACAGAGGTTTCTACATCCATTTTATTGGTAACATTAATTATGGCAAGGTCTCCTTCATTAAATTCTAATGTAGGACCAGGCACGCTCCCATTTACTGTCATACCATTGGCGGTTACTCCAGCCAGCGTTAATTCATTTTCTTCAATAATGAGGTTATACTCTTTTATGTTTCTTCCTTCTTCTTTTCTATCATCTCCATTTGTCCCTACTTGGGCAAATGCTATTGAGGTTAAGAATAAGAAAATAATTGTGTTAACTGTTTTCATTGTTTACTGAATTAAATAATTAATAATTGTGGTTTGCACATAATAGGTTTTAACAGACTCTATTTGATTCATTTGAAACTTCAATTGCAATTCTTGTATATCCAAAACATCATTAAAATCAATTGTTCCTGTTTCATAGCTTTTTACTAAAATGGTTTCAGCATCTTTAGCTTGTTTTAAATTTTTAGCTTGGGTTTTATAACTTATTCTTGCTGAAATCTTATCGTTTGCTGCTTTATCTAATAGTGTTTCTAATGTATTTGTGCGTTCTTGTTTTTGTGCCAAAATCTCTTGCTGTTGCAACTCATTTTGTTTGGTTTGGGATTTGTATTTCTTATTAAAAATTGGGATTGACACCGAAACCATTGGCATCACAATATCTTTACCGTTATCCGAGAAATTCATATCTGGTCTTTCTGAAACATTGATATAATCTAAACCGAAACCAATCATTGGACTACTTTCTTTTTGGTTTAATAATTCGGATTGTCCTACCGACTGATATAGTTTGTCGAATTTCAGTAATTCAGGATGTAGAGCTAAATTTCCAGAAGTTATTTCAAAATCTTCTGAAGGAATTATTAACTCATTAACAACAGAAACCTGTACATCTTTATCACGATTTAAAAGCTTGTTCAAAGTAGTTTGCTCCGCTAAAAATTGTTGACTTAAAACATCTAATAATTGTTGCATTTCATTTTGACGCATTTGTAATCGTAAAACATCTACAGCTGAAGCTTTGCCTACTTCAACCGATGTTAAGGCTAATGTTTCGTAGGTTTTTAGTAGTTTAATATTCTCGCTTAAAACGTCTTGTTTTGCTTTATTAGCGTAAAGATTGTAATAGGATTGCGAAACCGAAGCCATCAGTTTTCTTTTGGCAATAACAATGTCTTCATATTTAACATCTGCCAAAGCACTCACATATTTTTCTCTTGCAGTTATATTCCCAAACCAAGGCAACATTTGTTTAGCTGACACTTTGAAGCGTTGCGCTCCTGTTCGAGTTTCTGGTTCGCTTACGAAGTAACCCACACCAAATTCGGTATTAGGTAATGTATTTACTTCATTCACTTTTTCGGAAGCAATGTTATACTGTAATTCAAACTTTTGAATTTCAGGATTGTTATTTAATGCTTCATCAATAAGTATTTCTAATTGTTGTGCATTAGAAATACTAAAAGTTAATAAACCTATGAGTGTATAAATTATTCTTTTCATTTGTTTGCTCTTTTCAATTTAAACTCTTCTCTCCAGCTATATAATACTGGTACAATAAAGTAAGAGGTAATGTCTATAACCATTCCGCCAAATATTGGAATTGCCATAGGTATCATAATATCACTTCCTTTTCCTGTGGATGTCAATACTGGTAACAGCGCCAAAATGGTAGTTACAGTAGTCATTAAACATGGACGAATACGTTTTTCGGCTGCTTGTAAAGCGGAAGCTCTGATACTCTTTTTATCAGAAGGTTTTTCACGCTCAAAAGTTTGTGTGAGGTATGTTGCCATAACCACACCATCATCTGTAGCAATACCAAATAATGCTATAAAACCTACCCAAACTGCAACACTTAAATTGATGGTTTTCATATTAAAAAGGTCTCGCATATTCTCTCCAAACAAACTAAAATTGAAAAACCAATCTTGACCGTACAACCATATCATTATAAAACCACCTGCAAATGCAACCGTTATTCCTGTAAAAACCATTAATGACGTAGAAACCGATTTAAACTGGAAATACAGAATCAAGAAAATAATAGCAAGCGCTAAAGGAACGACTACAGAAAGCGTTTTTTCTGCTCGTAACTGATTTTCATAAGTGCCTGTAAATTTATAGCTGATGCCTTTTGGAACAGTTAATTCTCCTGAATCTATTTTCTGTTGAAACAACGCTTGCGCATTTTCAACAACATCAACTTCTGCAAATCCATCTAATTTATCAAACAACACGTAACCTACTAAAAAGGTGTCTTCACTTTTTATGACTTGTGGACCTTGCTCATACCGAATCGTCGCTAATTCACTTAATGGAACTGGACTTCCTTTCTCAACAGGAATATAAATACCTTTTATATCTTCTGGATTACCACGCAGTTCTCTTGGATAGCGGACTCTAACAGCATAGCGCTCTCTTCCTTCTACAGTTTGAGTTATAGCCATACCGCCAATGGCTACTTTCAGTACACTTTGTACATCTTCTATAGACACACCATAACGTGCTATTTTTTCTCTATCAATATCAATAAGCAAATAAGGTTTCCCTACAATTCTATCTGCAAAAACAGCTTGCTCTTTTACACCTTCGGCTTGTTTAAGAATAGTTTCTAATTGCAATCCAAACGCTTCAATTTGTTTTAAATCTTGTCCTTTTACTTTTATTCCCATTGGTGCACGCATTCCTGTTTGAAGCATTACTAATCTGGTTTCTATCGGTTGTAATTTTGGTGCAGAAGTAACGCCTGGCAATTTGGTAACTCTAACTATTTCATTCCAAATATCATCAGGACTATTAATTTCAGGTCGCCAATTACGATAGAATTCCCCATCATTATCTTCAATTAGTTGAGTATGTTCCAATTTTGTAAAAACAGCATTTTCTGAATTATTAGGGTTGGCGATAAATGTTCCGTCTTTCATTTCAAAAGCACCATCGTCATTTACTTTATACCGTTGCCTTTTTCCTTCGGAATTTCTCATGTATTCAGACTTATACTGAATCATGTTTTCATACATTGATAAAGGCGCAGGATCTAATGCAGATTCTGTTCTACCAGACTTTCCTACTACGGTTTCAATTTCTGGAATGGTGGCTACAGCCATATCCAATTGCTGAAGAACACGCTTATTTTCCTCAACACCTGAATGTGGTAATGAGGTTGGCATTAATAGAAAAGAGCCTTCGTTTAAAGATGGCATAAATTCTTTTCCTGTATGGTTCATAATCCATCCTCCAGAAACAAGCACAGTTGCTGGAATAATTAAAAACAATAACTTGTTTGATAAAGCCCAATTTAAAATTTGTCCATAATACCTTCTGAAAATTGAAAATATTCCTAAAATTCCGAAGCAAATAATCGCTACAAAAATTAAGTTTACTAGAATACTTCTGTCAAAGCCTAATGGTCTCCAATATTCGGCAAGTAAAAATATAATGGCAGTACATGAAATAATAATATTTACAAGATTGCTATTTTTCTTATTTAGTTTACCCAAAACTCCAAGTAAACCTGTAATACCAAAAGCAATTAAAATAATCCCTAACCAATATCCAGTAACCATAATTGCGATTCCAGCAATTATTAAAGCACCATTTATGATATGCTTAAATGACTTTTTAAGCGATGTTTTTCTGAATAAATAAGCTGCGAATGGTGGGATTAGAAATAAGGCAATAACCAAAGATGCTGATAACGCCATCGTTTTGGTAAATGCTAAAGGTCTAAACAGTTTTCCTTCTGCACCAATCATTGTAAATACTGGAACAAAACTGATAATTGTAGTTAATACCGCAGTTAAAATCGCTCCAGAAACTTCGGCAGTCGCATTATATACTACTTCATTTGTTGTTAACTCTGTACCATCTTCTCGTAACCGTAAATTTTCATCATCGAGATGACGAATCATATTTTCTGCGAGAATGACGCCTACATCTACCATAGTCCCAATAGCAATAGCAATACCAGAAAGCGCTACAATATTGGCATCTACGTTAAACAGTTTCATGGTAACAAATACCATTAATACTGCAACAGGCAACAATCCAGAAATTAAAATAGAAGCTCTTAAATTGAAAACCATAACAATAATAACCAAAATGGTAATTAATATTTCTAGCGTTAATGCTTCGTTAAGTGTGTCTAAAGTTTCTTCAATAAGTTCTGTTCTATCGTAAAAAGGAACGACTGTTAATTGAGATGTTCGTCCATCAGCCAATACTTTTGTTGGTAACCCTCCTTTCAGTTCCTCAATTTGAGCTTTTACATTGTTAATGACTTCCATTGGGTTAGCACCATATCGTGCAACTACAACACCACCAACAACTTCCGCACCTTCTTTATCCAACAAACCTCTTCGTGTTGCTGGACCTAATGATACTTTACCTATGTCTTTAATCTTAATTGAAGTAAAATCTTCTGAAGTAACTACAGCGTTTTCAATATCTTCAACAGATTTCACATAACCTAAACCACGCACTAAATATTCAGCTTGATTGATTTCTAAAGTCTGCGCACCAATATCTTGATTGCTACTTTTAACTGCTTTTACAACTTGGTTTAAGCCAATGTTATATTGTCGCATCAGCTCTGGATTGACATCTACTTGATACTCTTGAACGTAACCACCAATAGAAGCTACTTCAGAAACACCACTTGCAGTAGATAAAGCGTATTTCACATAGTAATCTTGAATGCTACGCAGTTCGTGTAAATCCCAACCACCAGTAACATTTCCGTTTTCATCACGACCTTCGAGCGTGTACCAATATATTTGCCCTAAACCTGTAGCATCTGGTCCTAATGCAGGATTTACACCTTCAGGCAATAATCCACTTGGCAAAGAGTTTAGTTTTTCGAGAATGCGACTACGACTCCAATAGAATTCTATATCTTCTTCAAAAATGATATAGATGCTTGAAAACCCGAACATCGAAGAACTACGAATAGTTTTGACACCTGGAATCCCTAGTAAGGATGTGGTTAATGGATAAGTAATTTGGTCTTCAATATCTTGAGGCGAACGACCATCCCACTTTGTGAAGACAATTTGTTGGTTTTCACCAATATCAGGGATAGCATCAACTGCTACAGGATTACTTGGTAAAAATCCTGTATCCCAATTAAAAGGTGCGTTTACGGTTCCCAATCCAACAAAAAGGACTAATAACAGCACCGCAACGAGTTTATTCTCGATAAGAAATTTGATAGCTTTATTAAGCATATATTTAATAATTAAACAGTTAGACATTGATGTTAAGAAAACACCGAATACAGCAAATTATCCTTATGACATTATGTATGTCATAGGATAAAACAGTCTATTGTTTAAAAATCAAATTAAATAAGTCTCGTCAAGCTTAAAGATTTCCTTTATGACGGGTGGCGCGTTGTATACTTCAAAAGAAGATACATTGTTATCTAAACCTTCAAAAAGGTTAGTATATGTATAAACAAATGAAGCGATGAATACCTGTTGCTCAAAAGAAATTTGGTCAACTTGTAATTGCAGTTCGTCTTGACCATCAACCACCAATTGTTCATCATTACAGCAGTTCTTTTTCATAATAGAACAACCTTCATCAGTTGAAGGATTATCCATTTCCATCCCGCATCCTTCAGCTTTATGGAACATAGCGGTTTCTACCAAAGTATCTCCACAATAATGCATACTTAGTGTATATGACAATGTAGAGAATAACACTACAAAAGTCATTACTAAGGACATTATTTTATGGAATACTTGTTTCATAATTATTGCAAAGATATGAAATTCTTGAATAGAAAGATTTAATTAACAAGAATTTAGCGCTTTGTGATATTAGTATTATTACAGCTTCAATATCTATCTAAAATACTAAATGAAATCAAACTAAATCAAATACTATTACGCGGAAGATAAATAGCTAAATTCTGTACTTATTCTGTACTATGTGAAATAAAAAAGCCTCTCAGTTTCCTGAAAGGCTTGATTTTACTAGTAGCGGGAACTGGACTCGAACCAGTGACCTTCGGGTTATGAGCCCGACGAGCTACCTACTGCTCTATCCCGCGATATAATCTAGAAATAATTTACTTAGCTTTTAACTCTTGGCTCATAATACCAATCAAATTATTTCCGACTGCAAATATACAATCCTTTTTAGATATTACAAGCATTTTTTACTTAAAAATTCACAATAATTTTTAAACAACTCATTACCTGAGTATTCCATTTAAATATTTTTTTTAAAACACATTGAATAATCTCTTTTTCACTTCAAATTTGGCAAAAAAAATAGCAGCCTTTTCAAGCTACTATTTAAATACTAGTTATAACAACACTTTAATATACTATTCTTTTTCAATATCCATGATTGCAGTAGCACTTTGCAACACCATATTAGATAAGTTTTGTGGCGTATTACCTGATACTGTAATATATTCTTGGTTTAAGTTATTATCGCTCACCATTAATGTATTTAATTTAGTAAGACTAATAAACTCTATTGGTAGATTACCAGAAAAACTATTTGAAGATAACATTAATTCTTCAAGATTATGAAGTTCAGCTAATTCTACTGGAATTTCTCCGCTCATTTTATTATCCATTAAACCTAATTTTTCTAAGTTTTCTAAAGCATGGATATTTGGAGATATTGTTCCTGTTAAATAATTACTACTTAATAAAAGTTCTTTTAATTGAGAAAGTCCCATTATAGATTCAGGAATATCTCCAGTTAATTGATTACTATAAAGTTTAATGTATTCAATATTCTTTAATTGCCCAATACCTGAAGGAATTTGTCCTACTAGTTTATTCATAAACAATTCTAAAGCTGTTAACTCGGTTAAGTTTGAAATTGAAGTAGGTATTTCACCAGAAAGTTGGTTAAATCCTAAATTAAGTTTTCTTAAATCGGTTAAGTCTCCTAATTCAGTAGGTAACTCACCTTTTAAGTTATTAAATTGAAGATTAATTTCTACTATCTTATTGTTTTCGATAGTAAGTCCAAACCAAGACTCTACGTCTGCTTCTAAATTCCATGAAGTATTCCATTGATCTCCATTTGTTGCATTGTATAGAGCGACTAAAGCATTTTTCTGTACTTTCGATATACTAGCAAATGAATAACTTGTTACTAAACAGAAGATTAAAATGTAGCTTAAATTTTTCATGTGAATTGTATTAGGTTGTTTATTCTCCTACAAAAATAGACTTAAACAAGACGAACAACTATTTTATTCGCTCAAATACAATAAATTTTAACATTTAACCATCGATAAAATACACTATTTATCGATAAAGTGTATTTTACTTCATAAAACGTAATCTAAAACTCTATATTTAACAAATCACCACTTATCTGTAACATTTGCATTTCGGCTATTTTTGCTAAATATTTAGCCTGATTACGACTTAATTCTGCATTTAACAAGTTGATTTGTGCTTGTCTAAACTCTATAGAATTTATCTGACCTAATTTAAATTGTTCTTTAGTTCTATCAAAATTATTCTGAGCCGTTTTAATATTATGCTCCTGCAGCCTGTAAACGCTTAGCTTATTCTCATAGTCATCCCAAGCATTATTAAAATCTCTTACTATAGATACTAATAGTTGCTCTTTAAGTATTTTTTGAGCTTCTAAATTTACCTTAGCATTTCTCACATTTGTAATAGTACTTCCACCATCAAATAAATTCCAACTTAAACTTAATCCAGCAGAAAGTCCTGTATTAATTGAGTAAGCAGCAAAAGAAGCTGCATTGTTATTGTTTTTATTCCATCCATAACTCCCGGACAAACCAACTGTTGGTAGGTACGCAGAAGTTTCCGATTTTATTTCTAAAGCATTAATATCTATATTTTTATTAACCTGAAGAATACTAATATTATTATTTCTTGTCTTCGCTAAAAGCTCACTTCTATCATATAAATTATCAAAAGCAACTTCTGTATCAATAGTAAAATCATAGGGTATGGTATTACCTAAAACAAAATTTAAATCACGCTTTGCATTATTAAGTTCTTGTAAGGTGTTCATAAAACTAATACTATCATTATTAATATCGACTTCTGCATTAAGACTAGCTAGTTTATTAGCTTGACCATAATCAAATTGATATTGCGCACGTATTAATCTATCTTTAGAGATAGCTAATGTTTGTGCAACAGCATCTTTATTTTCAATAAGTTCTGCTACATTATAATATATTGTAAACAATTGTACTATCGTGTTTTCAATAGTTTCGCGTGCTTGCAACTCTGTTAACTGCTTTGTTTCCTTAAATTGTTTATAATCGTAAGATCTCCCCAAACCATCAAACAACGTATAATCTAAATCCACAGATGCATTATAACTAGAACTTTCTGCTCCATTCAAAACTCTATTTGTTCCATCGGAAAAGCCTACCTCAGTATCATCTAGGTTATAATTGGCTCCAGCATTACCTGTTAAGGTTGGTAAATATCCAGAGTTTAAAATATCGGCATTATTTTCGGCTATTTCCACATCGGTTTTAGCGATTTTTATCCCATAATTATTCTCTAAAGCCAAGCTTACCGCTTTTTCTGGCGTTATTAACTCTTGAGCAAACATTGGAGCTTGCAAAAGGAATACTATACTAAAAAAGACAATTTTAATGTTCATGCTCTTCTTTTTGTTCTTTAATGGCGCGTTCTACTTCTTCTTTTGTTACTTCTTCTCCTGTTACCAACCACTTAGAGCTCTTTTTAATATTATTACTAAACGCTAAAAATAATGGTAACACTAATAAGGTTAAAATAGTTGCATAAGCAATACCGAAAGAAATTGAAATTGCCATAGGTTTTAAAAATTGTGCTTGTCTACTTTTTTCTAGTAATAAAGGTGCCAAACCAGCTACAGTGGTTACAGAAGTTAAGAAAATTGCTCTAAACCTAGATTTTCCGGCATCAGAAAGTGCCATATCGAAAGCCATGCCTTCCTTTAAATTAGAATTGAATTTACCTATAAGCACCAAACCATCATTCACCATAATACCTATTAAAGCGATAATACCTAAAAGCGATAATATATTTACAGGAAAATCTAACATCCAATGCCCCCAAGCCACTGCTGTTAAACTAAAAGGCACTAATAATATAAGTAAAATAGGTTGACTATAACTTCTGAAGGTAAACGCTATTGTGATATAAATAAGTAACAGAATTGGAATTCCCGCTGCTTTTAACGATCGAGATAACTTTACAGCTTCTCTATTCTGACCTTCATAAGATGTTGAAATCGTAGGATATCTAGACTGAATTTCTGGAATAACATTCAGTTTAATATCATCTATAATATCTGTAGCACTAGAACTAGGGTCTTTTAAATCTGCCGATACTTTTATTTCTCGCTGACCTTCTAAATGATTTATTGCCACATCTCCTCTGGCAATAGTATATGTTGCGATATCTTTTAAAGTAACACGCTCTCCTGAAGGGGTCATAATACGCATATCGTCTAGATTATTTATAGACTTCCGGTTAGATAAATCGTAACGCACCCAAACCTTTATTTCATCTTGTCCACGTTGAAAACGCTGTGCTTGAGTTCCAAAAAAACCAGAACGTACCTGAGACATGACTGTTTGTAAATCTAAACCAAGTAAATACGCGCTTTCTTTTAATTCCAATTGAATTTCCTTTATTCCGGCCGGATCATTATCCTCGACATCTTTTAATAACGGATTGGTTTTTAAAACCTCTTTCAATTCGAGTTTGGCTGCTTTTAGCTCTTCAATATTATTACTTAATAAAGAAACAGATACTGGGCTACCACCAAAATTACCACCAGAACCAAAAATTAAACGCTCTGTTCCAATTACAGGTCCAACGGCTTCCCGTAGTTTATTAGTTACTAAGCTGGAATTTATTTCATTCGGTCGCTCTTCTCCAGGTAACATGTTTATTTGTAATTGCGCACTAGAAGAACTTGACAAAGACAAAATTGTATTTTCAAACAACTCTTTCCCTGTGCCTTTTAAGTATTTATCAGATAACTCTTTATTAACTAAATAAGCCTTTTCCTGAATCATTGAAATAATAGAGTCTGTAACCCTTACATTGGTTCCGTTAGGCATATCTAATTCTACTGAAACTCTATCACTAGCAACAGACGGAAATAATGTTACACCTATTACACCTCCACCAATAGCACCAATAGTGAGTATTAAAAACCCAATAAAGAAACTTAACGATAGCATTTTATATTTTAAAACAAAATCTAGAGACGGACTATAAAGCTTATCACGCAAGAATACCATAAAGCGATCTCCTAGCTTATTAATAATACGCATTTTAGAGAAAAACTGTTTCATCTTAGAAGGGTTTTCCTCTTCTACCGGTTTCCTAAGAGCTTTAGAATGTGCTAAATGCGCTGGTAAAATAATTAATGCTTCAACTAAAGAAACAACTAGAGTTAATATTACAATTACAGATACTTCACTGAAAAACTCCCCAATTCTACTATCTAAAAAGAGGAATAACGAGAATGCCAACAATGTAGTAATTATTGCAGAAACTACCGGCGGAATAACTTCCATAGTACCATCGATTGCTGCTTGAATTGGTGTTTTACCTTTTTCGTAATGCTGATATATATTTTCAGCAATAACAATACCATCATCCACCAAAATACCGATAACGATAATCATCCCGAAAAGGGATAATACATTTATAGTGACATCAAATTGTGCTGCAAAAATAAACATCCCTAAAAATGAAATAGGTAATCCAAAGGCCACCCAAAAGGCTAAACGCGTATTTAAGAATAAGGATAGGAAGATCAACACCAAAATCATCCCAACAATAGCGTTCTCTGTTAATAGCTGTGTTCTTTGGTTAAGTGTGATAGATAAATCTCTAACAATCGAAATTTTAACGTTATTATGACTTTGATTGTATCCTTCTATATAGGTTTTAATTTTTTCCGCAGAACTAATTAAATCTTCACTATTTGTACTTGTTACCGTTATATTTACAGCCAATTCTCCATTAAAATAAGTAGCATTTGGAGTTTCAGAAAAACGATCTCTAATTATAGCAACATCACTTAAACGAACAGTTTTACCATTATTAGTGGCTTTTATAATAATATTAGAAAGTTCTTTTCCGTAATAAGACCTATTGGTTGCACGAATTAAATATTCTTCGGTGTCTGTTTTTATATTTCCACCTGTAACTAATATATTAGAAGTACTAACCGCTTTAGAAACATCTTCAAAACTAATATCATAAGCCAATAAACTAGCTTCGTTTATTGCTATTTCAATCTCTTCTTCCGGATAGCCAGATACTTCAATTTGCGAAATACCTTCAATAGCTCTTAAATCGTTTTCAACTTGGCGACCTAATTGTTTTAGAGTAACCAACGGAATCTTATCTCCGCTTAAAGCGAATGTAATAGTTTGGCGAACTTCTTCTTGCTTGGCAACAATTAAAGGTTCCATACCTGTTGGAAAAGAAGGAACACGATCTACCGCGTTCTTAACTTCCAAAAGCATAAAATCTATATTTTCACCCGTTTCAATTTCAACAGTAATGGTACCACTGTTTTCTCTAGAAACCGATGTTACTCTATCTACGCCGCGTAATCCTTTTAGATTATCTTCTATTTTTAAAACAACTCCTTCTTCTATTTCTTGCGGAGATGCTCCAGGGTAAGCAACACTTATGGTAACTATTTTAGAATCGGTTAAAGGGAAAAACGACGACTTAAGCGACAAGATCCCGATAGTACCAAACAATACAAATGCCAAAATGAACACATTTACAGCAACGTGATACTTAATAAAATAAGTAATTAACTTTCTCATTATTTATCGTCCGTTTTATCTGTTGTTTTAAAAGGCTTAACAAGCATTCCGGCATAAGCACCGGGCACAGCCTTTTTAAGAATTACGGTACCATTTGGCACTTCCTTTAAAACCACTTTTGTTTCAGAAAAATAAACAGGTTTAGCAGTCATTACATCGAGCAAACTATCTCTAACAATAAAAATCTCGTTACTTTCTGATAATAATCCTCTATCGATTTCAATAGCATTCTCCTCGTCTCTAGCATCTAATTGCGCTTCGAGATATAAGCCTTCTTTTAAAGTATTATCCTTAACATCTATATAAGCCGTAATGGTTTGGGTAGTAGCATCTACGCTACCGTTTACCCTAGATACATGGCCTGTGTAAGTTTCAGTTTTATCTAAATTAGTCAGTTTTACCGTTTCTCCAACTTTAAGCATGCTAGCATAACTCTTACTTAAGGCTACTTCCATTTCGTAAACAGAAGGATCTATAAACTCACCCAATTTCTGTCCGCCTCTCACCAAAGAACCTTCCGTTACTAAGGCTTCAGTTAAAATACCTGAAAAAGGAGCATGAATATTATATTTAGATAATCGCTGCTCTAGATTTTTAACATTGTAATAACTAGATACAATACCACGACCGGTAATAAAATAGTTTTCTTTATCAGAAGTCATTTTTGGTAACTCCGGTGTTGTTTTATTCAAGTCGAAACTAGAAAGATACTTTTCCCATTTCGGGAAAACATCTGTAAAATCTAAACGTAAATCTGGCATTATTGCCGCAATGTCGTTATATAAATTACTTTTTGCAGATTGAACACTTGAGTAATATTCTGAAGCATCTACACGTATAAGCGTTTGTCCCTTTCGGTATTCTTGTCCTGGTTTAAAAAGAATATTAGAAGGTTTAAAAATCCCTTCAACTTCAGAATATATTTCTACACGACGCTTAGCAATCAAACTTCCGTTTGCAGGAATTACAATTTGAATTGTGCTATTTACAACTGTATCAGTAAGTACAGTTTTTACTACTTTCTCCTTAATAGGTTTAGGTTTGTTCTTTTCGTCAATGAGCTTTTTAGCAAAAAAGATGGAAAACCCTATGAATAAAATTCCTATGCCGGAAAGTATATAATTTCGCATGATAATGGTTTTGGTGGTAAGTTGCCAAAATTACCCAATAACTCATCCCGAAAAGTTAAAAAAAACATAAAAAAAACGAAAACTACACATTGGCAGTTTCCGTTAAAATTTTAAATATATCTAAATATTAACGTTAATTACTTATATAAATTTAAATTTTAGTAAGCAATTCAAGCTTTTCAATTAAAACTTTTCAATTTCCAGTTGAATATCTTCCCATTTTTGCATAAAGTTTTGCAAATCAGATTTCATTTTTTGATAATCATCAAAGAAATTTGGTTTAGATGAAACCTCTTCATAATTAATCTCAAGCTCAGCGTCTATCTTTTTAATCTTGCGCTCCATATCACTAATTTTAGACTCAATGTTGCTTAATTTATTATTTAATGATTTTATTTTCTTCTGGTCTTCGTAAGATTGTTGATTTTTTTCCTTCGGAACTTCCTTAATCACCGTACGTTTTTCAACCTCACGTAAACTATCAACATTTCGTTTCTCTAAGTAATAATCAATATCACCTAGGTATTTCTTTATTTGTTGGTCTTTAAATTCGTAAACCGTATGTGTTAAACCTTGCAGAAAATCACGATCATGCGATACTAATATTAACGTACCTTCAAAGCGCTTTAAAGCCTCCTTCAATACATTTTTAGATTTAATATCTAAGTGATTGGTAGGCTCATCCATTATTAGCACGTTAAACGGTTGCAACATTAATTTTGCTAACGCCAAACGGTTACGCTCACCACCCGAAAGTACACGCACATATTTTTCAGCCTCGTCTCCTCTAAACAAAAACGACCCTAAAATATCACGAACCTTACTTCGGTTAGTTTCATTTGCAGCATCAATCATGGTATCTAAAACGGTTTTGTTACCATCTAAATACTCGGCTTGGTTTTGAGCAAAATATCCAATCTGCACATTATGTCCCAATTTTAATTCACCTTCATGCTTAATATCACCTACCATTATTTTGGCAAGTGTGGATTTACCTTGTCCGTTCTGGCCAACAAAAGCAGTTTTAGTATCACGTTCAATAAGCAAATCAATAGCACTTAAAACTTGATTGTCACCATATTTTTTGGAGATTTTATTAGTTTCAACAACTACCTTCCCTGGCGTAATAGATACCGGAAAATTAAGGGTCATTACGCTGTTATCATCCTCATCAACTTCAATTCTATCAATTTTATCAAGCTTTTTAATAAGCGATTGCGCCATGGTAGCCTTAGATGCTTTCGCTCTAAACTTCTCAATAAGCTTCTCGGTTTGCTCAATTTGTTTTTGCTGATTTTTTTGAGAAGCCAATTGTTGTGTTCTCAATTCCTCACGCAATACTAAAAACTTAGAATACGGTTTAGGATAATCGTATATTCTTCCTAAAGAAATTTCAATAGTTCTATTAGTAACATTATCCAAAAACATCTTATCGTGAGATACAATAGCTACCGCACCGGTGTAGTTTCTTAAAAAGCTTTCTAACCAAATAATAGATTCAATATCCAAGTGATTGGTAGGCTCATCGAGTAGCAAGATGTCATTATTTTGTAATAATAATTTAGCCAACTCTATACGCATACGCCACCCACCAGAAAAAGTATCGGTAAGTTTGCCAAAATCTTCACGTTTAAAACCTAAACCTTGTAAAATCTTTTCAGTATCACCTTGGTAATTATAACCTCCTAAAATATCGTATTGATGTTGTAAATCATTAATATCGACCATTAATTGGTGGTAACCTTCACTCTCATAATCAGTTCGTTCGGCCATTTGGGTGTTAACCTCTTCCATTTTGGTTTCCAATTCCTTAATCTCAACAAAGGCCTCGTAAGCTTCTTCTAAAACGGTACGACCTAAAATAAAATCGATATCCTGTTTTAAAAACCCAATCTTTAATTCTTTATCTGCAGCAATTTGCCCTGTATCAGGCTCCATCTCTTTCGATAAAATTTTAAGCATGGTCGATTTTCCTGCCCCATTTTTTCCAATAAGGCCTATTCTATCGCCGTTTCCAAGTTTAAATGTAATATCTTCAAACAAGTATTCGCCTTGAAAGGAAACCGATAAGTTATGAATGTTCATCATAGAAATGTAACTTTTATTACAAAGTTTTAGTTTTAAAAATCTTATTTTTGCTTTGTAATTGCGCTTGCAAAAATACACAAATAATATGTTTAAAAAAGGCTCAAAAGTATATAGTATTTTCACAGGAACTTGTCCTAAATGTCAAGAAGAATCTATGTACACCAACAAAAACCCATATGTGCTTACCGAAACCTTAAGTATGCACGAAAAATGCAGCAATTGTGGTACAAAATACAAGATAGAACCATCGTTTTTTTATGGCGCTATGTACGTGAGTTACGGAGTTGGTATAGCTTTTGCCGTTGCCGCCTTTGTAATTAGTAGTTTAGTTTTCGATGCCACATTAAATGGAATATTTATCGCCATTATTGCAACACTTATTGGCTTTATGCCCGTAATTATGCGGATTTCTAGAAATATCTGGATCAATCTTTTTATGAGTTACGACAAAAAATTGGCAAAAAAATAAAGTTAATTTTATTTTGGGCGTTACCTTTTGCAATTTAGCAAGGTTAAAACAACCTCTCTAAATTGCAAAAGGTCGGGCTTTCACTACTCGCTCCCTCCTACCGTCGGGGAGCTTAAACAAACCGTTCAATCCCTAACGTAAACCAATCTGCTAAATATATAGCTAAACTACAATCAAAAGAATCATTTACTTAAAACGAATAATATCAATTTCAGAATCTAAAGGCGTACCAAATTCAATAAACTCATAAAGCGCTTTCGCAACATAAGGCCCAATCATTACGCCACGTGTTCCTAAACCGTTTAGCACATACAGATTTTCATAATCATTATGTTTCCCTATTAAAGGGCGTCTATCTTTGACTGTTGGTCTAATTCCAGCAACTTGATTCACCACAGTGAAATCACAATTAATCACCTTTTCTAACTTATCTAAAAGTTCTTTTTTAGCCTTATCTGTTACATCATGTGTAGTATCATGCCAATCGTAAGTAGCACCAACAGTGTATAAATCGTCCCCTAACGGAATTAAAAACACACCAGCCTTCAATACAACCTCCATATTCAAATTAGGCGCCAAAATAGTTAGTAACTCACCTTTGGTTGGTACCATAGGTAAATGCTTAAAAAATGGATTTTTGGTAACTCCAAAACCTTCAGCAAACACAATATGCTTCGTCTCAATGTGTTTGTAGCTTACAATAGCATTATCACTTTCTAAATCTAAAACATCATAATCAAAATCACTTTCAATTAAAAGACCACCTTTAAGCAAATCTATTTTATAGGTTTCAATTAAAGTTTTTACATCTACTCTACCGGTGGTTAAAACTTCACCAAAACTAAACGGAGCATTAATAGCTTCATTTGTGTTCTTAACCAATTTAGTAGACAGATACTGAGCTAATCTCGGTTTGTCCGATGCTGTAAACCAATCGTTCTGTTCTTCTAAAGAGGCAAACTTCCTGTAAACAGGTATTTTATAATCTAACTTAACGCTAAGTCGTTCCTCTATGTTTTCATAGAGACTTAAAGCTAAATCAATCTGCTCTTCACTTTTCCAAACCGATGTAAACCGCTTTAAAACAACCGGATTATACAATCCGCCTGCCACGGTAGACGATTGTTGTGATGCATTATCAAACACAACAAAACTCTTGTTACAAGCCTTTAATTGCTCACAAAAACTAATACCGGCTAAGCCAATTCCAACAATAATATAATCTACTTTCATGTCTTGCGAAGATAAATATTTACACACTTTATTTAACAAAAAAACGCTCACTTAAAAGTGAGCGTTTTTTATTTTTCATAAAATCTAGAATTTAATATGTCCACATATCTAATTCAAAATCTCTAATTTTATCTTTTATTCTATCAGATTCTAACAATTGCATTAAAGCATTGTCCGAAATATATTCCGATACGGCTCTATCACCTTGTACGTTTTCTTCTTTATAGGTATAACCGTGAAAACGACGTGCATTCAATATATGATCGAATGAAAACGGCATAGAACTGTTTTTATTATTAAACGATTTTGCTTCGTGTAAAACCTCACGAGCATCAGGGAAGAATATCCAAAATAACTCAACTAAGTCTGGCTCATCGTCATCAATAAAGTTAACATCTGGCGCCACTGGAGCAATACCTAATAAACGGTATTTCATTTCAGCTTGACGTTTATCAAAATACCATAGTCCTTTGATATGGTATTCTCTAATTTCTGCAGCTGTAATATCTCTTCTATTGATGTACTCAGCAGAAAGTTCTTCTCCAGCATTTAACTGCTCGATACCAACTCCTGTTGTATCAATTTTAGATAAGGCAGATTCAATATCTTTTAATGTTCTTTTCGCATTGAAATACGAATCGTCATAGATATTTGCAATCTTACCGTTTTTTATGTTCTTCATTAGAACATCGTATAAAGAACGTCTATTACTACTAATGTTATTAGTATCTATAGGATAGTACAAAGGAAAGTTAGAACGTTCATCTAAAACCACTTTTTCCCAAGTCATTTTTGAAAATAGAATATCACGATCATCAACATAACCGTATTCTAAAGGTTTATCGTTATCTACAGCCTTTTGAGCATCTGTTCTAACACCAATCTCTTCTGGGCTTTTCGCATTTAAAATATTTGCCTGAGCAAACATACCAGATACGGTACAAACAGTTGTTACAGTTAATAAAAAACTTTTCAAATTCATGTGCTTACTATTTATTGTTTTTAATGAAACATCTAAAATAAAAATACTCTTTTTATTTTAGATGTTCATCCTATAATACTTATTATTCAGTAATAACTAAACGTTATGTTTTCGATTTTAGTTTGTAAGCTCGATAATAATTGGTGATACTTTTTTAAGTATTACACTAACACCGGTTGCTTTAGCCTGAATATCAAAAATTGTAACATCAGATCCTCGCTTAGCTTTACGTAAAGCACCTTTTGCTCTACTATCTAATTTACTACCACTTACACTAATTGTTGGTTGTCCTGGTACTTTAAATTTGAATCCAGTAACACGTAATGGTAATTCAAAATCAAAATCGTCAAACTTAGCACCAATAGTAGAAATTTCAAGACTATTACGTTGCATTTTTACAGCACCATCTTCACCTCTTACAGTTCCTGTTGGTTTTGGTAAATCTTTAATTCTAAATGTTGCTTTATCTCCAACGCTACCACCTCCATCAGGTAATGATGCGCTTACGTTAATAGTTACTTCTCTACCCTTAATTCTAGTAGCATCCATAACATATTTACTTCCAGAAACTCTAGATAAACCTTGCGCCTTAGCATTAACTTTATTATCAGGTACACCTGCAAAAGAAATAGTCATTGGGTTTTTAACACCTCTATAAACTACATTCATTTTATCTGCAGAAATAGTTGCTGAGTTTGGTTTTGCAACTGTTGCAAAAGATGAGTTTACAGGTACTTCAACCTCTTCTCCATCTTGAGCAAAATATAAAGCTCCTGCAATTTTATGTTCTCCAACTCCACCAGTTCCAACTTTAAGTTTCACTTTTCCGCCTTCAATAGTGTATTGTTTATCGCTAAGTTTTCTACCATCTAAAGTTAATTCAACTCTACTTGGTTTTGTTGAAGCATCTGTACGACCTAAAACAATTTGTCCGTCGAATTGCTCTCCGTTAAAATAAGCAGATTTAGATGTTTCCATTAAGGTAGTATAATTAGTCATAGACACCTCGCTAGAAAGTGTTCCTTGTAACATATTACCTAATATCTCAGATTCTGTTGTTTTAATATCAGATTGTAATTGAGTCATTTTAGTTAAAGAAGCTACCAAAGGAAATCCTTTGAAGTTATGATCTAACCACTCTACAGTTCCTGCACCACGTTTAACATCGTCAGTATTAAATTTGTCTTTTACAGATTTAACTACATCTTCCATGCCTTTTTGACCTTCAATAAGTTTAAGAACGCCTTCTCTAAAGCCTACTATTTTAGCTTTAAATTCTTCGCCTTCTGGTTTTAATTTCCCACCTTTAAAGAAGTTTTGATCTAGGTAATCACCTTTATCCATACTTTCGTATTCTTCAGGGTTATCAACCGTTGCGGTCATTTTACCTTTTAATTCTTCTAGGTAAGCGTTAAAATCTGACGCTAACTGATCTAAAGCTTCACCTTTAGCCTTTAAAGGCTCGTATTTCTCAGGTTGCTCTTCAGCTTTTAATTTTAAATTATCTACGAATGATTTATTTCTCAATTCTGCAGACTCGTTAGATTCAACAAGTCTCTCGTTCATTAATCCGAATGCTGAAAGTACTTCTTTCGACATATTTAATGCTAACATCGCAATAAATATGAGGTACATTAGATTAATCATTTTTTGTCTAGGTGATAAATTTCCTCCTGCCATGGTTAATTAGGTTTTTAATGGTTAATTAATAATAAGTAATTTGGGGTTATTAATTAGCCTAATTAATTATTTATTCATTGCAGATAACATACCTCCGTAAACACCATTTAATGATGATAAGTTTGAAGCTAAAGATTGCATTTGTTCTTTTAATTTCGCTGCATTTTCAACAGATTCTTCATTAATACTTGCTTGTTTACTAGCACTTTCTAATTGTACTTTGTATAAACCGTTTAATGATTCCATTTGAGCTGCTGCTAAAGATAACTCTGCACCATATTTTTTAGTTGCTTCCATTGAATCTACAGTAGATCCCATGTTTTTTGCTGCACCTTCAAAGTTTTTAATGCTATCTCCTAAGCTTGCAATTAACTCACCGTCAATTTTAGCTTCTTTTAATAAATTATCTAATTTTTTAGATAACATCCCTTGAGCATCATCATTTTGAGCTACTTCTTTTTTGGTTCCCATACCACCAGCTAATTCTGGGTATACTAATGACCAATCTAATTCATCATCAACAGGTTCAAATGCAGATACCGCGAAAATAAGCGCTTCTGTTACTAAACCAATTGTTAAGAGTGTGTTACCGTTTAATGGTCCAAACTCCATGTGTGTGATTTTGAATAATGCTCCAAGGATAACAACTGCTGCTCCTAATCCATACATCATATTCATGATTTTTTTACTTCCTTTTGACTTTGCCATAATTTCTGATTTTAATTTAAGTACGAATACTTAAGTAGGTTAATTAATAAAAATTTATAATGATTTGATTTGTTTTAATACAATTAGCTTAGTTACCGTTTTTTGTTACCTGTGTCCCCATATAATCTTGAACGGTTCTAAAGCCAATATAACTTCTTGCAGAATCTGCATATTCGTAATCTCTTGAACTTACTTGTAAAAAGTATGCTACATCTTTCCAAGAACCACCACGAACAATTTTACGTTTGTTATCTCTATCGTTTACACTTGGGTTAATACTTGATGTATACTCATAAGATGAAGGATCGTAAGATGCATTTACCCATTCTGAAACATTTCCAGACATGTTATACAAATTGTAATCGTTAGGCTCATAAGATTTTGCTTCTACTGTGTATAAAGCTTGATCGGCAGCATAATCTCCACGTACAGGTTTAAAGTTTGCCATAAAACAACCTCTATCACTTTTTGTGTAAGGCCCACCCCAAGGGTAAGTTGCTGCTTGCAAACCTCCACGAGCGGCATACTCCCACTCTGCTTCAGATGGCAATCTAAATGTATTTACCATTGCCGCACCTTTTTTAGATTTTTGGTAAGAGTTTTTCTGCAAAGTTCTCCACTCACAAAATGCTTTAGCTTGTTTCCAAGTCACTCCTACTACAGGATATTCTCCATAAGCATCATGCCAGAAATAATCGTTATGCATTGGTTCATTGTAAGAATATGCGAAATCTCTAATCCAAACTGTTGTATCTGGATATATTTCTAATTCTTCCTTTTTAATAGCATCTTTACGTTCAATACCTCTGTTATTAGCAGCTTCTTGAATGTCCATATAGCTATATTGGAATTTGAATTTCTTAACATCCCAAGTACGTTGACCATTGTATGATGCCTCTAAAGGTAAATACATAGTATCCATAACCTCTGCATACCACTCATCTGGGTATTCAGCTGTATCAAATACTAGATCAACATCTTTGTTCAACTTTCTACCTTCGTAACCTGTTGGTCCTAATCCGGTATAGTTCTCGAACATGTATTTTTCGTAAACAGACATGTTGGCTGTATCTGCATCTTTAAATGCGTATTCACCAATACCTCCATCTTCTGGAACTTTTCCAATTTCATCAGCTAATACAGCAAGTTTCATTCTAACTATAGAATCTCTTACCCAATTAACAAATTGGCGATACTCACTATTTGTTATTTCAGTTGCATCCATGTAAAATGAGCGTACTGTAACGGTTTTTGCAGGCGCATCTTGCACACCAGCTAAATCATCATCAGCTTTACCCATTATAAATGCGCCACCAGGAATTAGCTCCATACCATAAGGCTTCTCTGGATGCCATTTTTTTCCTTGCACACCAACTAGTTCTCCTCGGTCATTTGACCCGCAACTTGCTAGTAATGCTACTACTGTGGTTAATAATATAAACTTCTTCATAATCATAGAAAACTCGCGGTTAATTATTTAAGCTCTAACTTGAGAGCGTAAACATATTTATATATTTTTTAAAAAACAACTTTTTACCTAAAAAAATTACATTTCGTCGTAAAAAATTAACATTTAAACGATTAAATGCGCATTTTAACCTTTTCACCTTGTTAAACGCTATTTTTCCTAATGGCTTTGTACCAGCGCTCTGGCACTTTATTATTGCATGCATCTTTGTAATCTTGGTGCATGCAAGGTAATAACGTATGCCTTTTTAATTTATTATTAACTTCTGACAAAAAAGGTATTTCAATCCACCATCTTCCTGTCTTATTACTCTTATAAAAAACTAATTCTTCCGATTCTACCAAAGTAATGAATTTTTGGTAAGTATATTCATCTGAAAAATCATCATCTTTAATTCTATAATTTACACCTTCTATAAAATACCACAGCATTTGTGATACTAACATAGATGTTATTTCATCATCACTAGAAGGTTTGTATTCGTAAATACCAAAAGACGACACCTTATTACTTATACCTGCATATCTAGCTATGGCGCAAATTTCTTTACCGTTTAGACCGTTGGGAGATACTTTTTGATTTAAACTTACTTCAGAGCTTTTTACCGCCCCCAAATCAATACTTACAATATTAGCATCTCTTAATACAGGTTCTACTATTGTAATATCATGAGATACTTGCCCAAGTCTATAAGACTCAAAATACAAACTATCCATCAAATCTATTTCTTCTTGCGAATTAAAATATGTTTGATAGCCTACTGTAGCGTAATTAAAAAGGTTATAGGGTTGATCTAAAATAATTTTACCTACAAAACTATTGTTCTTAATAGGTTTAGTTGAATCGCCTAAATCGAATTTGCTATCAACATTTACTATATTCACCATGGGCGCAAAACTATCATAAGCACGATAGTTTGCATAAGTAAGATCTTGCGATCCACCCAAAATCACGGGAATTACATTTTGCTTAATTAGAGTATTTACAACTTCTTTTAAAGCAAAATACGTATCATCTACACTTTCGCCTTTTTCAATATCACCTAAATCGGCAACACTAATACTCCAGCTACCAGGGAAGAGGCTATAAAATCCTTTTCGAATCTCATCTAAGCAAAACTCTTCACCTATATAATTAATATCATTTCTATTTTCTAAAACACCAACTATAGCAATTTGAACACCATCTAAATCTGGAATGCCCTGCTGCGCTGAGTGAATTTTTATTTTTCGACCTAAAGCCTGAGCTGAAAGCAACTCATTATGAGCCAATACAAAATCTGAAACAGGAGACAGAAAGTTAAAATCCATTAAAGTGTACTAAATTATGCTGTTTTGCGTTACACAAATATCAATAAAAAAAGAAAACTAACACTATAAATGTAAAAATTTATATCACAAATAAACGTATTAAAATTTTCTTTTTTTTTATAAAATTATTTCTTTTTCGCTGTTGTTTTTTTAGTTGTCGTTTTTTTCGCTGCGGCTTTTTTAGGCGCTGCTTTTTTTCTTGCTTTTTTCTTCGGGGTTTTAGCTTCAATTAATTTTGCAGCTTCTTCCAAGGTCATCTCTGTAACATCAACCGTTTTAGCTAACTCTACTTTAATTTTACCTTTTATAACATTGTGACGGCCCCAACGTGCTTTTTCTACACGAATACCTTCTTCTTCCCAATTATGAATAACCTTGTCGATTTCTTTCTGAATCTTAACTTCAATAAGTTCTACAATTTCATCATCGGTTAAATTATCCCAATCGTATTTTTTATTCACATTAATAAACAAATTGTTCCATTTTATATATGGTCCAAAACGTCCTTTACCCTTTTGTACAGGTAAATCTTTATACATATAAATTGGCGCATCGGCTTTTTGTTTTTCTTTAATTAAAACAATAGCATCATCGAGCTCTACACTTAATGGGTCTGTTCCTTTTGGAAGCGATACATAAGCATCACCAAACTTTACATAAGGTCCAAAACGTCCGTTATTAACAACAACCTCCTCATCTTCAAAATTCCCTAAATTTTTAGGAAGTTGAAATAAATCCATCGCCTCTTCGAAGGTAATAGAATTTAATTGTTGATCTGGACTTAAACTTGCAAACTGAGGTTTCTCTTCATCATCAACCGTTCCTATTTGAACCATTGGCCCGAACTTCCCTAAACGCACACTTACACGTTTGCCTGTTTTAGGATCTTCACCTAAAATACGTTCACCAGATTCCCTATCGGCATTTTCCTTTACATCTTCTACTATCGGGTGAAAATTATCGTAAAATGATCGCATCATTTTCTTCCAATCTTCTTTACCTTCAGCAATTTCATCAAAATCGGCTTCTACTTTTGCTGTAAAACTGTAATCTAATATAGACTCAAAGTGATTCACTAAAAAGTCCGTTACAATCATTCCAATATCTGTTGGAACTAACTTCCCTTTATCTGACCCCACTTTCTCTGATAAAGTCACATCGTTTACCGTACCATCTTGAAGTTTTAATTGAGAATAATTTCTTTCCTCACCATCTATAGTACCTTTTTCAACATAATTCCTGTTCTGAATTGTTGAAATTGTTGGCGCATATGTAGACGGACGGCCAATACCTAATTCTTCTAACTTTTTAACTAAAGATGCCTCAGTATATCTAGCTGGCGGACGCGTATAACGCTCGGTTGCTGTAATATAACTATTAAGTAATGTTTCATTAGTTTTCATAGCTGGTAACATACCATCTTGTTCATCTAAATCCTCATCATCAGTACCTTCTAAATATACTTTTAAGAAACCATCAAAAGTAATAACCTCTCCGTTTGCTGTAAAAGTTTCTTTATGTGTTGATGCACTAATTTTTACATTGGTACGCTCTAATTCTGCTTCACTCATTTGTGATGCAATAGAACGCTTCCAAATTAAATCGTATAAACGGGCTTGATCATAATCAATATCTACTGAATGTACAGCGAAATTGGTTGGACGAATCGCTTCGTGAGCTTCTTGAGCCCCTTTCGCTTTTCCTTTATAATTTCTAGACTTACTGTATTTATCACCGTAAGCATTCCTAATTTCTGCCTCTGCTCCTTTTTTAGCTTCATCGGAAAGATTAACACTATCCGTTCTCATATAAGTAATTAAACCGGCTTCGTAGAGGCGTTGCGCCATCGTCATAGTTTTACTTACCGAGAAATATAATTTTCTAGAAGCTTCCTGTTGCAACGTCGATGTTGTAAACGGTGCTGCTGGAGATTTCTTAGCTGGTTTCTGTTGTAAATCGGCTACTTTAAAATCGGCCTGAGCATTTTTCTCTAAAAACTTTTGCGCTTCTTCTTTAGTTGAAAAGTTCTTCGGAAGTTTTGCTTTAAAGCTTTGCCCATCTTCATTAGAAAACTCTGCATCTATTCTATATGATGCTACAGGACTAAAACCTTGTATATCTCTTTCCTTTTCAACAATTAATCGAACTGAAACAGATTGTACACGGCCGGCAGACAAACCACCTTTTACCTTTCTCCATAATACTGGAGACAGCTCGTAACCAACAATTCTATCTAATACACGTCGTGCTTGTTGCGCATCGACTAAATCGTAATCTATTCCACGTGGATTCTCAATCGCTTTTAAAATAGCAGATTTTGTAATTTCGTGAAAAACAATACGTTTGGTTTTCTCTTTATCTAATTTCAATGTTTCGGCTAAGTGCCATGCAATAGCCTCTCCCTCGCGATCCTCATCACTTGCTAGCCAAACCATTTCGGCTTTCTTAGCTAAGTCTTTCAGTTTTTTTACAACTGCTTTCTTATCTGTGGATACTTCGTATTTGGGATTAAAATCACCCTCAACATCAACCCCTAATTCCTTGGATGGTAAATCGGAAATATGTCCGAAACTAGATTCTACTTTAAAATCTTTTCCTAGAAATTTTTCAATGGTTTTTGCTTTTGCAGGTGACTCTACTATTACTAAATTCTTCGCCATAAATCATTTTTTGATCCTACAAATGTATATCAAAAAAAGTTTATCTGCCTAATTTTACGTACTATCTGTATAATTTTTACATAAAAAACCCTGCTTTTAATAGTAAAAAGCAGGGTTTTATTTTTTTATCACTAAAATAACCTTTCAATATATTTTGAAAAGCTCTTATTTCAAAACACCTTTATATAGGTCTCTTATTTTTCTATTCTACAGCCGTACCAATTTCTTCTATAGCATCTGTGGTTTCATTAAACCCTACTACTTTTTTATAAATTAAATACGCAGGGTGCCATAAAAAGGCTTGCAAAAACAAAGATCCTAATCCACACGTAATCATAGATATTACAAATACACAAAGGTAACTAACAAGAAATAAAGCTATAGTAATACCCCATTTTTTTGTTCCTAGTTTAAAACTAGCTTTTACAACATCGCCAGTACCAAACTCTGGATTAAAGGCAAAAACCAGCATAAAATAAGAAACCGGAACCATAGTGTATATTAATGGCAAGTAACATAACAATGCCGATGGAATAACAATACCTATAGAAACAAGCATTAACACAAAGGCTTTGCTTAAATATTTACCTTTTACAAAATGAAAAAAATCGGTTGTATTAACTACTTCATTATAATCCATTCTTTTAATTATTCTGAAAAAAGAAGCTTGTAACGTTAATGAAATAGTACCAAGAACAAATATCCCTATAACTACAAACAGAATATACAACACAGACATACCGCCCAAAAATGTACTTAATGCTTCTTGATCGTTATATCCGCTTTCCTGTTGCGCAACCATTAAACCAATTAAAGGCACGTACAACACTATAATAAGAGGTAACATAACAACCATAGTAAAAATTTGAAGCAAGAAACCTTGCACCCAAGTCTTTTTATATAACTCAATGGCTTCACTAAAAATAGAGCCAAAATCGAGTTGCTTTGCATTATTAATTTTTTCTAATAGACTAGTAATTGTGTTCATATTTTAAAGTTAGGGGTTAAGTTATTTAAAGACGTAAAAGTAATTTAATTTCTTAAAACAAAAAATTTTGTTAAATAAACCCAAATCGTAACCCCTAAATTATAAATCCAAGGATGCGCAAACCACTTCTAACAGCACTAAAAACCTGATTTATAAAACATTCTTTTAACTAAATAGAACACCATAAAACCTATAAATAGACTCAAAAAATAAAACTGCCACTTTGTCACAAAACACAAATTAATTGTATCTTTGCATACTTATTGAACAATACCAGTTTCTAGCAAACTATGGAAAAAATTATAGACGAAAATAAACAAGGCCAATCTTTAACTCTTGAACAAAAAGAAGGCAATACACGCAAACTTTTTATTGAAAGCTACGGCTGCTCAATGAATTTTAGCGATAGTGAAATTGTTGCTTCTATCATGAAGGATCAGGGTTTTAATACCACACAAAACTTAGAAGAAGCCGATTTAGTTTTAGTAAACACCTGCTCTATTCGTGATAAAGCCGAGCAAACCGTACGTAAACGATTAGAAAAATATAACGCCGTAAAGCGCGACCTAAATCCAAAAATGAAAGTTGGTGTTTTAGGCTGTATGGCCGAACGCTTAAAAACAAAATTTCTTGAAGAAGAAAAAATTGTAGATTTGGTTGTTGGTCCTGATGCATACAAAGATTTACCAAACCTTTTAGCTGAAGTTGATGAAGGTAGAGACGCTATAAACGTTATTCTTTCTAAAGAAGAAACTTATGGAGATATTTCTCCAGTGCGTTTAAATTCTAATGGAGTTACCGCTTTTGTTTCTATAACTCGTGGTTGCGATAACATGTGTACGTTTTGCGTGGTGCCTTTTACAAGAGGCCGTGAACGTAGTCGTGATCCACAAAGTATTTTAGAAGAAATAAACGATTTATGGAGTCGTGGTTTTAAAGAAATCACTTTACTTGGCCAAAACGTAGACAGTTACCTTTGGTATGGTGGTGGACTTAAAAAAGACTTTGTAAAAGCTACAGATATGGAAAAAGCTACCGCTGTAGATTTTGCTAAATTACTAGAGCTTTGCGCTAAAGAACAACCAAAAATGCGTATTCGTTTTTCTACATCCAACCCGCAAGATTTAACTTTAGATGTGGTTGAAACCATGGCTAAGTTCAATAATATTTGTAATCATATCCATTTACCTGTGCAAAGCGGAAGTAACCGTATTTTAAAGGAAATGAATCGTTTACACACACGCGAAGAGTATTTTGAATTAATTGACAACATCCGTCGTATTATTCCAAAATGCACCATTAGCCACGATATGATTGTTGGTTTTCCTACAGAAACTGAAGAAGATTTTCAAGACACAGTTTCTTTAATGGAATACGTAAAATATAATTTTGGATACATGTTTACATATTCTGAACGCCCTGGCACCATGGCCGGAAGAAATATGGAAGACGATGTGCCAGAACCTGTTAAAAAACGTCGTTTACAAGATATTGTAGATTTACAACGCCAACATAGCGAATTTAGAACTAAAGAATTCTTAGATACAGAAGTAGAGGTTTTAATCGAAAAAGAATCAAAAAAATCTACCGAACAATGGTCGGGTCGTACCTCACAAAACATTGTGTGTGTATTCCCTAAAGGAGATTTTAAAATTGGTGATTTTGTAAAAGTTAAAGTTAACAACTGCACAAGCGCCACGTTAATTGGAGTAGGCATAGCATTATCAATGAATAATTAATATTTATTTGAAATTAAAACCAAGCATTTATCATTATTCACTTTTAATTTTTAATTAAGCATTATGGAATCAATCCAAGCAATTAAACAACGATTTGGTATTATTGGCAATACACCAACACTAAACCGTGCTATAGAAAAAGCCATTC
Organism: Algibacter lectus; assembly: GCF_004368925.1. Lineage (NCBI taxonomy): Bacteria > Pseudomonadati > Bacteroidota > Flavobacteriia > Flavobacteriales > Flavobacteriaceae > Algibacter > Algibacter lectus. The sequence continues at coordinate 160,384 of NZ_SORL01000011.1, read as the reverse complement.
AGGTTGCTCCTACCGATATTTCGGTTTTAGTAACCGGAGAAAGTGGTGTTGGAAAAGAAAGTATTCCTAAAATAATACATCAATTATCACATAGAAAACACAATAAATATATTGCCGTAAACTGTGGTGCCATACCAGAAGGCACAATAGACTCGGAGCTATTCGGACACGAAAAAGGTGCTTTTACAGGAGCAACACAAACCCGTGAAGGCTACTTTGAAGTTGCCGATGGCGGAACCATTTTTTTAGATGAAGTTGGCGAGTTACCACTTACAACTCAAGTTAGACTTTTACGTGTTTTAGAAAATGGTGAATTTTTAAAAGTAGGCTCCAGTAAAGTTCAAAAAACCAATGTGCGTATTGTCGCGGCAACAAACGTTAACATGTTTGAAGCTATTGAAAAAGAAAAATTTAGAGAAGATTTATACTATCGTTTAAGTACTGTGGATATTAATTTACCTCCACTTCGCGAACGCCAAGACGATATTCATTTATTATTCAGAAAATTTGCCAGCGATTTTGCTTTAAAATACAAAATGCCGACTGTAAAGCTCACAGATTCGGCAGTGCAAGTTCTTACAAAACACCGATGGAATGGTAATATTAGGCAGTTACGTAACATTGCAGAACAAGTGTCTGTTTTAGAACAAAACCGTACTATTAGCGCAGAAACTTTAAACGGTTATTTACCTGCATCAGCAACCAATTTACCAGCAGTAATTAAAACATCGAAATCTAAAAGTGATTTTAGTAGCGAACGAGAAATTCTATACAAAGTTCTTTTTGATATGAAAAGTGACTTGAGCGATTTAAAGAAACTCACCATGGAACTCATGAAAAACGGGAACACCAAAGATGTTGAGAAGAAAAACGAAAGCTTAATTCAGAAAATTTACGGTGACGATGATGACGATATTCATGATTTTGAAGAAAGCGTAACCAATACCGAGTTACTCTCTATTCCAGAACATACTTCAAAAATTGAAGAGCCTATAAGCACACAAGATAAGTATCATTTTGCAGAAGAAATTGAAGAGGAAGAGACCTTATCTATTCATGATAAAGAATTAGAATTAATTAAAAAATCATTAGAACGTCACAGCGGAAAACGTAAATTAGCAGCCGCAGAACTTGGCATTAGCGAACGTACATTATACCGTAAAATTAAACAATACGATCTATAAAAACACGTTAACCTAATACACAAGTCTCTATAAAACAGACACGTATTTAAGAAAACAAAATGAAGCACGCAAAATACATTATTGCAATATTAACCATCGCAACCCTTACAAGTTGTGGTATTTACTCTTTTACAGGGACATCTATTTCTTCTGATATAAAAACTTACCAAGTAAATCGATTTGAAAACAATGCTCTTTTAGTAGAGCCAGGTTTAGAGCGAGATTTTAAATTAGCTTTAGAAGATTTAATTCAGAATCAAACCAACTTAAGTCTTGTACCATCTAATGGTGATTTAGTTTACGAAGGCGAAATTACAGGATACCGTGTTTCACCAACAACAGCTACATCAGAAAATGTTGCAGCTCAAAACAGATTAACAATAAGTGTTAAGCTTAGGTTTTTCAACAGAAAAAAAGAAGAGGACGATTTAGAACAAAGTTTCTCTTTTTTCTATGATTACGATGGAACAGCACAACTTATTGGAACCACAAAAACAACAGCACACGAAGAAATTTTTGAGCGTTTAACTCAAGATATTTTCAATGCTACGTTAGCGAAGTGGTAATAAAACCAAGCGTTAATAATCATTTTTAGATTAATATTAAAATTTGGCTTAGCCAATGAATCGAACCGATTTCACATATCTACTACAAAACCCGCATGCTATAACGCATGAACAAACCGAGGCTATAAAATCTATTTTAGATCAATATCCTTATTTTCAATCGGCACGCGCTATTCATTTAAAAGGATTAAAAGATCAAAGTAGTTTAGATTATAATCAAGCCTTAAAAACTACAGCTGCCTACACCACAGACCGTAGTATTTTATTCGATTTTATTACTTCAGAACATTTTATTCAGAATGAAATTTCACAATACATCAAAAAAAACATTTCACCTATAAATGATATAGAAATTGATGTTGAAGATATCACAGTTTACAAAAAAGTAACTATTGATGATACTTTAAAACAACAAATACAAGATACTACAGGCGTTTTAGACCCATCGTTATTTGAACCTAAAGAATTTCGTCCGAAAAAAGAAATTACTCTTAACGAAACTCCTTCTGAGCATATTGAAACTTCAACCGAAGAAGTTGATCAACCCGAAAAAAATACTCCAGAGGCTATATTAAATTTAGGGACACCACTTCCTTTTGATAAAAAAGAATCGCATTCCTTCAACCAATGGTTAAAACTTACACAATTTAAGCCTATTGAGCGCGAACCTGAAGTTTTAAAAAAACCGACTAAAAAGAAATCGGAAAAAGCATTAAAAAAGGAGAAAAAATTCGATTTAATTGATAAATTCATCATTAAAAACCCAAAAATAAACCCTACAAAGCCACTTTCGCTAAAAGGAAATTTAGCAAAAGCACAAATGATACAACCGGAAGCCTTGATGACAGAGACTTTAGCACGTATTTATGTAGAACAAAAAAATTATTCGAAGGCCATTCAATCTTATAAAATTTTAAGTTTGAAATATCCAGAAAAAAGTGGTTTCTTTGCAAACCAAATTGAGGCAGTAAAACAATTACAAGAACAAAATAACAAGAAATAATGAGTACGTTTACAATATTTTTAGCATTAATAGTTGTGGTAGCATTTTTACTAATTGTAGTAATTATGGTGCAAAACCCTAAGGGTGGTGGATTATCTTCTTCATTTGGAGGTGGTGGCACACAGCAATTAGGCGGTGTAAAAAAGACAACCGATTTTTTAGACAAGAGCACATGGTACTTAGCTACATTTTTGCTAATATTAATTTTAGCTTCAAACATTGCTATTAACAGAGGAGATTCTACTTTAGAATCTAAAGCTTTAGATACTGATGCACCAAGCACTCAGCCTTTACAAACTCCTGCTAATACAGCAACCGACGCTGCTACAATAAAAGATAGTGTGAACTAAGATTCTCAAAAACATATTAGATTTAAAAATGCCAACTTATACAGTTGGCATTTTTTATTTCTGCAAGTTTGTCAGTCTATTGCTCTTGGCATATTTTTAGCGTACTATTAAAGCGTTAATCATAATTTAATTAATTAAAAATAATATAAAAATGAGCTTAAACATTAAACCATTAGCAGACCGCGTTCTTATTGAGCCTGCTGCCGCTGAAACTAAAACAGCATCAGGAATTATTATTCCAGATAACGCCAAAGAAAAACCACAAAAAGGAACTGTTGTTGCCGCAGGAAAAGGTACCAAAGATGAGCCTATTACTGTAAAAGTTGGTGACACTGTTTTATATGGTAAATATGCTGGCACAGAATTAAAATTAGAAGGTACAGATTATTTAATTATGCGTGAGAGCGATATTCTTGCAATTATTTAACAAGTACTTTTTTTTATTTTCCGCGAAAGCGGAAACCTCATCAATTTAAACTAGATTTTCATTAAATAGATTTTCTCCTTAGTGAGAATAAAAAAATTAAACATATTATGGCAAAAGATATAAAATTTGATATTGAAGCACGCGACGGATTAAAACGTGGTGTTGATGCATTAGCAAACGCAGTAAAAGTAACGTTAGGCCCAAAAGGACGTAACGTAATTATTAGTAAAAGTTTTGGAGCACCACAAGTAACTAAAGATGGTGTATCTGTAGCTAAAGAAATTGAATTAGAAAACGCACTAGAAAATATGGGTGCGCAAATGGTTAAAGAAGTTGCTTCTAAAACTAACGATTTAGCTGGTGATGGTACTACAACTGCAACTGTATTGGCTCAAGCTATCGTAAAAGAAGGCTTAAAAAACGTAGCTGCAGGTGCTAACCCAATGGATTTAAAACGTGGTATTGACAAAGCTGTTGATGCTATTGTTGTAGACCTTGAAAAACAAGCTAAAAAAGTAGGTAACTCATCAGAAATGATTAAACAAGTTGCTGCTATTTCTGCAAATAACGATGATACTATTGGCGAATTAATCGCTACGGCTTTTGGTAAAGTTGGTAAAGAAGGTGTTATTACTGTTGAAGAAGCTAAAGGCATGGAAACTTATGTTGACGTTGTTGAAGGTATGCAGTTTGATAGAGGTTACCTTTCTCCTTACTTTGTAACTGATGCTGATAAAATGATTGCTGATTTAGAAAATCCATACATTTTATTATTTGACAAAAAGATTTCTAACTTACAAGAAATTCTTCCAATTTTAGAGCCTGTTGCTCAATCTGGTCGTCCATTATTAATTATTGCTGAAGATGTTGACGGACAAGCGTTGGCGACTTTAGTTGTAAACAAATTACGTGGTGGATTAAAAATAGCTGCTGTTAAAGCGCCTGGTTTTGGTGACCGCCGTAAAGCTATGTTAGAAGATATCGCTATCTTAACTGGTGGAACTGTAATTTCTGAAGAAAGAGGTTTCACTTTAGAAAATGCAGATTTAACAATGCTTGGTACTGCTGAAACAGTAACAATTGATAAAGACAACACAACTATTGTAAATGGTTCTGGTGATGCTGAATCTATTAAAAATAGAGTAAACCAAATTAAATCTCAAATTGAAACTACAACTTCAGATTACGATAAAGAAAAACTGCAAGAACGTTTAGCTAAATTAGCTGGTGGTGTTGCTGTTCTTTATGTTGGTGCTGCAAGTGAAGTTGAAATGAAAGAGAAAAAAGACCGTGTTGATGATGCATTACACGCAACTAGAGCAGCCGTAGAAGAAGGTATTGTTGCTGGTGGTGGTGTTGCATTAGTAAGAGCTAAATCTGTTTTAGAGAAGCTTACAACAGAAAACTTAGATGAAACAACTGGTGTGCAAATTGTAGCTCGTGCTATTGAAGCGCCTTTACGTACTATTGTTGAAAATGCAGGTGGTGAAGGTAGTGTTGTTATCGCTAAAGTTTTAGAAGGTAAAAAAGATTTTGGTTTCGATGCCAAAACAGATCAATATGTTGATATGCTTAAAGCAGGTATTATCGATCCTAAAAAAGTAACACGTGTAGCATTAGAAAATGCTGCATCTGTTTCTGGAATGATTTTAACTACAGAATGTGCTTTAATTGACATTAAAGAAGATGCAGCTGCAATGCCTCCAATGGGTGGTGGCGGTATGCCAGGCATGATGTAATAACATCACTATATAGTATTAAAAAGGGGTTTTCTAAAATTTTAGAAAACCCCTTTTTTTATTTAATCTATTTATATCTCTATAAAACAAAGCGTTCTTTATAGATACTATTAAATTTTAAAACAAGTAAAACTACTGCTGTATATAAAAACAAAAACTCCAAGTATAGCACTTGGAGTTTTTTCCTTTAAAAAAAAATAACAATAATATTAAGCTAATAATATAATCTTCCCATGTATTACTGCGACACAAAGTTGTCAGGAATACTTAATGGTAAATACCAGTTTTCTGGATTTAATAATTTTTGACCTACAGTTGCTGCTGCTCCACTTTCTCCTGCAGTTACAAACTTATTTGCAACAGCATTAGCTAATATTGTTGGATCGTTACTTCTACGTGAAAAACGAACTAAATCTTCCCATCTGTTTCCTTCAAAAGCCAACTCTAAAGCGGCCTCATTAAGAATTAACGCACCTACTTGCTCGATAGCACTAGCACTTGTTACATCGATATCTAAACCTACCGGAGCCATACCTACACGACCACGAACCCCTAAGTATCCAGAAATTGGCTCATCACTAGAATTAGTTGCGTAATAGGTGTTTATATCAAAATTTAAATAAGCTTCCCCGTTTTCAAAAATAGGAGCATCAACAGGGTCTACATCAGGATTATTAAAAATACCATTTAAAATCGCTAAAGCCTGTTCTGGATGTCCTGCGTAATTAATAGCCTCTGCATATCTTAAATATACTTTAGCTGCTCTATTCCATGTAAAATAATCGTATTGATATTTTTTAATTGGAAGTAAATCACTAAAAGCATCAACTGAGCTACTAACTCTTGTATCTATTCCTTCGATCTTTGGCTCACCTTCAAACCCTACAGATTGATCTGCCCAATTATATATAATTGATAATGACGCCGATAATTGATCTGTCACTACCGTAAAGCTATTGTTAGGCTGTCTATATTGTTCACTAAAACCAACATAATTGATAACCTCACTAGTTCTAACGGTTTCTCCGAATATGTTTAACCAACGGCTTACCCAACTGTAAGATTCCCCCGATTTTGTAACTGTTACCGAATTAGATCCAGATAAGTATAAAACACCTTGTAAAGCCTCTTTATCTAAAAATGCTTTATATCTCGTTGCTGCTAGCGTATTGTTTCCTTTCCATAAATGTAAGTCACCCAAAAGAATATCTTGATCAGGAATCATGTCAAAAATTGAAAACCCTAAAGAGCCTGCATATTTAGTTACATTCTCTACACCTTCAACCTCAGCTAGATTAGAAATTAATTGATCCAAAGCTTGATCTACTGATAATAAAGGGTAAGTATCATCCAGTTCATCACTCGTTCTAATTGGTTTTGTAATATATGGTAACTTTCCGTAATTAATTAGAATTTGCATTTGCGCCCATGTTCTAATTCTTAAAATAGAAGCATAATCATCTAATAATTGATTTTCGTAAGCATCCGTATCAATACCTTCTAAAGCAAAATTACAGTTATTGATAATAGAAAACATAGTCGTTAAATCTGCATAACTATTATCTTCACTTATGTTGTGATTGTTAACTTCTTGAAGCTCATCAATAGAGTTTGCGTTTACATTTACTAAATCTGCACGTAACTCGCCTAGCACTACATATTGCCCTACAACGCCTTGCAATTGAGAAAGCACTCCAAACAATGCCGATCTAGCATCTATTTGATCGTCGCCAAGGTAATCCTCGGCAAGCAATACTTCTTCAGGTTCTACTTCTAACAAACTCTCGCAAGAGGTTAAAAGCGTTAATCCGAAAAGTATGCTGAACGTAATATTTCTATATTGTTTCATTTATATCTATTTTTTTTATTTTGAATCTATTATACAAAAATTATAGTCCTACTCTAACTCCAACTAAAACTGAAGTGTATTGTGGTGTTAAACCTGCATCGATACCTTGTAAATAACTTGTTTGAGACGAGCTTACTTCTGGATCGAACCCTAAATAATCTGTAATTGTAAATAAGTTATTTGCTGTAAGGAAAACTGTTGCATTAAAAAAGTCTGGACTATAAGATAATGACAAGGTTTTTAAACGAATGTAAGACCCATCTTCTATCCAACGGTCTGAAAACCTTGAATTACCAACAGCATCACCATAAACCGCACGAGGTATATTTGTGTTTTGGTTTGCTACGGTCCAACGGTTTGCTACCGCTTCACTTTGGTTAGCTAAACCAGACATAGATTCTGTTTGCCAACGTTGTGCATTGTAAACATCGTTTCCTTGACTGAATGAAAATATAGCCGATAAGGATACATTTTTATATGTAAATGTATTGTAAACCATACCTGTAAAATCCGGATTAGGATTACCAATTACTACACGATCGTCTTCATTAATCACGTTATCAGAAGCATCACTGTTAACAAAGCGAACATCACCTGCTGCAAATGGTTGTTCGAACCCTGCAAAATCTACCCAGTTTAAACCTTCGGTTGAAGCTTCTGTAGCATTGTTATAAATACCATCTGTTTTGTAACCGTAAAATAAACCTAACGCACTACCTTCTTTATTAATGATTGTGGCGTTTACACCAGCGATTTCATATATCTGTTGATCTCCAGGTAATGAGATAATCTTATTTTTATATTGAGAAATATTTCCTCCAACATCCCAAGTAAAGTTATCTGTATTAATAACACGTGCATTAATCCCTAATTCGAAACCTCTATTTTTAAGTTTCCCATCGTTAGACAAGAACCCTTCACTACCAAAAACTGGGCTAATACTAGTTTGGTTTAATAAACCATCTGTAACATTGTTAAAATAATCTAAGTTTACAGATACGCGTTCGTTTAACAATCCTAAATCTAAACCTATGTTAGCCTTAGTTGTTTCTTCCCAACGGATAGAACTTTTGGCAATGTTACCATTAATAAGTCCTGTTCCTTCTAAAAATCTAGTAGACACAAAGTAAGATTCTGCATTGTAGTTTCCAATACCATCGTTACCTGTTAAACCATAACTTGCTCTAAGTTTTAATTTATCGATAAGATTATTGTTAGCCATAAAGTTTTCTGAAGAAATTAACCACCCCACTCCTAGACCAGGAAAAATACCGGTAGATTTAGCATCTCCAAAACGAGATGAACTATCGAAAGCTAAGTTGTAACTCACAAAATACTTATTTAAAAACGAATAATCTGCATTAGCATAAAGTGATGCATATTTCCAGTTACCAATATTACCAGAAGTAACAAACGTATCTCTATTACCATTATTAAGTGATGTAAATTGATCGTCTCCAGAGTTACCACTAATAGAGTATGAATTCTCATAATCATTTTGGTTGTAACGTACCCCTAAGTTTATTGAGAAATCGTGAATATTATCAACGTTTAATTTATAATTTAATCGTGTATCGTTATAAACAGAAAATAAACTCTCTACACTTACTTTTGATGTACGATAAAAAGCATCACCAAAATCGTTAGTTTCTTCAGACAATCCTAAATCTGGTAAGAAAACATTTTGTCTGTTTTTAATATAATTAACACCAGATAAAGAACTCAACGTTAATTTATCTGAAATTTTATAACCGAAGTTTAATTGTCCGTAAAGATTATAATCTTTTGCAACAAACGTTGCAACATCTGTAATAACTACAGGGTTACTAAAGCCACCAATATCATCAACATCTTGATAAACATCGGTTACTACACCATCTGCATTCTCTGTATAAGGTGCCAAAAATGGCGATTTATTAAGCGCTGAAAATATTGGAGATGTGCTTAACAAACCATCGTCATACAAACTTCTATCTGTATAACTTACACTTAAGTTTGTAGATAAAGATAATCTATCTGTAATGTTTGTATCGGCATTAAAACGTGTTGTAAAACGCTCGAAATCTGAATTAGAAATTACACCTCCGTTAGTAGAATAACCAACAGATAAACCATATTTAGCAATCTCATCACCACCGGTTACTTTTAAATAGTACTCATTAACATAGTTATCATCGAATACTTGTTTTTGCCAATCGGTAGAATTATGATATTTTTCATAATCTTGAAAAGATGTACTTTCATTAAAATAAGGTAAATTACTTATTTCGCTATTAGTATAAAGTCCCGAATTATTTAATTGGTTAGATAAATACGTTTTGTATTGATCTGCATTCATCATTCTAATATTATCCGGAGAAATATTTAAACCTGCTTGCGCATAGAAATCTATTTTAGTTGTAACATCATCCGTTTTATTAGTTTCAATAAGTATTACTCCATTTGCAGCTCTAGATCCGTAGATTGAAGCCGCATCTTTAATTACTGTAATATTTGCAATATCCTTTGGGTTTATATCTGATAAAGGATCGTAACTATACCCTCTAATAATAGAATTATTATTAAACGTATTTGTTTCAATCATCATACCATCTACAACTATTAAAGGTTGTGTAGAACTGTTTAAAGTATTGTACCCTCTAATAAAGTTATTAGAACCAATACCCGGAATTCCAGAACGCATAATACTCCGCATACCGCTTACTTCGTTACCCGTAATCATATTTGCTGCAGACTCACGTGCTGTAGCAATATTGCCCTCTCTTACAGAAATAGCTCCTACTACAGATGAGTTACTTTTAGCTCTAAGTGGTGTATTTACGTCTGTATAATACGTATTGAAATCCTTTTTATTAATTTTAATTTCAATTTTAGATCTTCCTCTTAAGGCAACCTCTTTATCTTGAAACTCTTGGCTACTTAATATAAGTGTAGCTCTACCATCTGGAACTTTTATCGAGAATGTACCTTTTTCGTCTGTAAGCACAGAGGAAAAATTACCCGCTCGTACATTAACGCCAGCCAAAGGCTCTTTATTAGTAGCGTTAAGGACCGTTCCCGTAACTATTTTATTCGATTTTTCTTGTCCTTGCGATGCAAAAATAATTCCGAAAAATAGAATGAAAAGCAGGGAATATGTATTTTTTATTTTCATCATAATCAGATAATTCATGTTTATTTTTTAGTTAAAATACTTACTCTACTGGCGTTAGTGCTATAAAATCTAGACCAAACTTACGATCGTACAACAGTAGTTCTGGTTCACTCACATCTACAATAACTTTAAGCTTCACAAAGTACTCATTATCAACCTCGTCATTAACAAACACAGGAATATCATAAGTATCACCAATGGTAACAACACCATCTTCAAGGTTACTTACTACTAATGGGCCAATTTCGTTTACAATTACATTTTTATCAGCATCTGTGTAGCTAAACTCAAACCTCAACTTAGTATCTTGAGATGCTCCTACGGGAGTAAATCGTAATTGAATATTATAACTTGCAGATAACACATTACTAAATGCTACTTCAAAATAATTATTACTATTACTCGCATCTGGATTTGCTAATAAGCTTACTGTATTAGTAAATGATCCTGATGCTGTTCTATCAAAATTTTGAACTACTGTAAAGTCTGACAAATCGCCTATAGTTCTTCTTTTATTATCTTCTACCTCATATCCAATAATTTTATACATAACATTTTCTGGAGTATAATTTAAATCACTAACTAAAAGCACATTGCCATTACTTAATGCTTCATTACCCGTTATAGAACTAGCGTCTAGCGTTACAAAATTACCAACCGTATTTAAAAGCAACGATCCGTCTAAATCTGCTTGTTCAAAAGCTGGAAATGTTAAGTTGCTAAATATTGTTCTGTCTGTATTACTCTTTACAGAATCTTCAATTGGAAATTTATAATACTCTTTAAAACGATCGTAAATCCCTGTATAAGCATCATCGGTTAAACCTATAAAAGTAAAACGATCTTCTTCAGAACTTAAATCTCCTATTGTTTTAAATTGTGTATTTGATGCGCTAAAAATAGAATCGTAAACCGTTTGGCCTAATGTATTAGTTCCTGTTTTAACACTTTTTGCTTCATCAAAAAGAACTTCGTTATACTGAGAAAAATATTCCATTAAGACCGGAAATTCTTCTACATTGTCATTAAGGAATCCCCAAATATTTGGTTTTACGCTTAACACGCTTGACACCTTATGTAGGATACCGTTTGATGTTAGCAAATCTGCTTCTAACAAATCAACATCACCAAAAGTAACTTGCCCATCTACATTAGAAAACTCGATATATTTATCGTTAAGCATTTTTACAAATACAGGGTTTTCATTTATGGTTGAGCCGTAAGAGAATCTAGAAATATGATTTCCTATTAATTGTGTTAATGCATCTGGATCGTTTAATACATCGGCAGGTACCAATGCTAAAGCTTCGTTACTTGGTGCCCATACTGTAAAAGCTTGAGATGAGCTAAGTAACTCTTCAAAACCTGTTTGTTTTACCAGTTCTAAAAAGGTTGAATAGTTAGCATCGGTAGCTAACGTCTCTAAAATACTAGATTCTAACCTTTGATCTTCTTGTCCATAATGGTCGTCCAAGGCATCTTCCTTACAGCTAAATGCTACAAGGATAACAAGAACGGCACATATGCGACCTAGATTAATTATGAAATTATTTTTATTATTCATTATAAGTTCTTTATTATTTATTTTTATTAATCAACCGGTACAAACTCAATATAATCAATAGGAATACCTCCTGATCGTATTGTTTCAAAACGCAATACGTGACTTTGTTGTTCTGGCATAAGTAAATCATCAATTACAATAAACCTTGCCCAGTTCGCTAAATCGTAAGCAGAGTTACCGCTATTATCAAAAATATCAGCACGTCCTCTTACATAACCACGCTCTCTTAACTCTAGAGAATCTTCATCTGGCCATCCTATACCTAATTCACTTGGGTTAGATCTCATATCCCATTGTGACCCTATAGGTTGTCCATCCCAATAGGTTTGGAATATTGGCCTACCATTATTTCCTTGGTTTCCACATACTCTAAGCTCATATTTCCCTTTAGGAAGTACTGGCGTATCAAACTCAATCCATGTTACAGAACCTAAATTCAATACAGTTCCTGCATCATAAGCAGCATTTCTACTTTGTCTTAAAATTCTAATTCGTGTTGCTGGAAAAACCCGAAGCGATTCGAATTCTGTAGAATCAAACCATGAATTAAAACCAATTTTACCGGCTTGTACTTCTGGTAAACCTGTTCCAAAATCGAAGATTACATGTTTTGCTTTAGGAATAAATATGGTTAATAATTTATCTACGGTATGATATACTCCATTTTTCGCTGGAAAATTGCTGTCTTCAGAAATTAAAGACGTCCATGTATCATCTACACCCGTTTCTGTTTCGTTAATTCTAAGCTCTTTATCTGTTTTAAAAGATTTTATAGCATTTTTAGGAAGTATTGTACTAATAAAAGAGTTTTCTGGAAAATCTGCAGAATACAAGAAACTCTCTGTTGCATGATAAGCCATAAACCTATTTAACTCATTTAGCTCGTCTGTATAATTTACATCTCCTGGAGAGATATAATCTGCCAAATCTTGAAAAGAATTAATACCAGCTTCAGCATAAACAGCATCTGATTCTGCTAAAATTGTAAAATTATTTTTTGATCCTGTTTCACTAAAGTATTGAGAAAACATATCATAATATCCGGTTTGCTTTAAAGCTTCAATAAAAATAGTATGCTTACCAGCCTTTTCCATTACAACAGTAACGGGATCAATAAAAGGGTTTAAAACTCCTGTAAGCGCATGTATAGTTCCATTATTTGTACGAATATCGTATTGATCTAAACCAACTTCTTTATTAATCTGCACATTAGCAATACCACCTCCTAATAAGTAAGACGTTGTAAGATAATCTCCAGTATAAGTTGTATCGGCCAATCGCCCTTCTATAAAACTACTTGTGGTTCTACTCGTTGGTAGCGTATGAAACTTAACTAATATTTTTAAAAATTCTATTTGCTCTTCCGAAGTTAATTCTGCAACAGTACTTACATTAAAGCGCTCTTCTAAGAATGCCTTTATAGCCGTATTGGTAGGTGCTAAACACGTATAACTTCCATAACTTCTTAATGCGGTGTAAAATTCTGTTTTTTGAAGAATTTCAACATACATAGAAAATTTGTCTGGGTTAGCTTCTAATACCTCTGAAATTGTCATATCAGTAGTTTCACCATCTGTTGTAAAAAAGGTGGTTCCATCAAGAGGATCATTACAGCTATTTAATATTAGCATAAACATGCAAAGCCCTCCAAGCCAATTAATTATTTTTTTAGTTTTCATAAGTTTAGTTTTAGTTTTCGTAAAATGGATTCTGCACTAAATTATCATTCAAATTAATTTCATTTTGATAAATTGGTAAAAAGTATGAATCTGGATCTGAGTAATAACTCAAAATCTGCTCATAATCATCTGCACCAGCTTTAAAATCGACTAAACTTAAAATAAGTTCTTGATTTGCAAAGTTATCACGACGTGCAAAACGCAGTAAATCGTACCAGCGCTTTCCTTCGAATGCAAACTCTTTTTGGCGTTCTAATAATAATGCATTTAATAAACTAGACTCGTCTCTCGAAACATCTAAAGGTGCAGAAACTGCACGCATATGCACATCGTTAATAAGTTGATAAGCCATATCTAAATTCTTTTTATCAGCAGATAAAATATAAGCTTCAGCTTGCATAAGTAAAACATCGGCATAACGATAGAATATAAAATTGTTATAATACTCATCACTACCACGGTATTCGCCAGTTTCATCTACACCTGCATATTTAAAAACTGCAAAATTCTCTCTATCATACGTTCCTAAATGCGCACGAATATCATCTGGAAACTCTCTATACAATTCGTTAATTCCTTGATATGCTACATAATTAAGATTACTTACTTGGAATGAGTTTCTTAGCGTTGCTGAAATATCGCTAAACTGAAGTTCGAAAATACCTTCATCTGAGTTGCCTTCAAAAAAGATACTATTAAACCACTCTTCACCATTAACTAAACTATAGCGACCTAAATCTATTAATTCTTGTGCGGCGTCAATACACTCAGTGTACTGTTCATTCCATAAATAAGCATCTGCAAGAATAGCAAGTGCTGCTCCTTTTGTAATTCTCCCTTTATCATGAGCTGCAGATTGTGCATACCCTAAGTTTAAATCTTCTACTGCTAAAGTTAAATCATTGATAATTTGAGTAAGAATTTCTTCTTCTGTATTTTTTGCTGGATAAAAATCGATTTGGTTTGTTGATGTTGCTGTTAATACTAACGGCACCTCTTTAAAGTTTTTAACCAAAATTAAATATGCTAAAGAACGAATAGTAATAGCTTCTGCTTTAAATGTGTTTAATTCTTCTATAGAAAACGTTTTATCTTGCTCCTGAGCGCCATCGGCAAACTCTAAAACTAAATTACAGTAGTTAATAGTAGCATAGAAGTTACTCCAGTTTGTTAATCCATCTGAAGGAATCATATAATTTCTCATTATATTCTCTAAACCTCCACTACCAGAAACCATCATTTCTGCTCTAAGTTCTCCCCACTTTAATACTCTATCGGTAAACCCAGATTGATTCATAGAGGCATAACACCCAGCTACTGCAGAACTTACTTGCTCTTTATTATTCCAAAATTCTTGTTGAATTAAGTTGTCTTTTGGTTCTAGATCTAGATAATCGCTACACGATGATAGTGTTGCAAAAATCATCGGAACCATTATAAATATTTTAATTATGTGTCTTTTCATAATATCTTAACTTTAATGCTATTTAAAATGATAGATTTATACCTACGGTTATTTGTTTCGATCTTGGAGTTTGTTCCGCATCGTAACCTAACTCTTGCCAATCGTTACTAATTCCTCCTTCAGGATCTACTCCCGAATACTTGGTAAAAGTTAATAAATTGGTTCCTGTAACATAAACTGAAGCATTTGTAAAATTCAACTTGTTAATAAAAGGCTTTGGTAAATTATACCTAAGTGTAATGTATTTCATTCTTAAGAATGAAGCATCTTCCATAAACCTATCAGACCCTAAAGTATTAACAGGGCTATTCAAAATAGCTCTTGGTATATCTGTTTCATCACCTTCAAATCTCCAACGTCTTAAAACCGCTGTACTTTGATTATCAAAATCGTCCATACTTTCCGTATTCATACGTGCAATATTCATTAATTTCTGATCATATCTAAAGTTGAAAAATGCATTAAGTTGAAAGTTCTTATAACGAATATTAGGTCCAAACCCACCAAATAATAACGGATTTGCATTTCCTAAGTATACTACATCTAGTTCGTTGATATTTCCATCTTTGTTAACATCTTCATACATGGCTTCACCTGGCTGAAACTCTTTACCATTATTAAAAACTAAGTTTTTAGGCTCTCCATTAAGATCGTAAATAATATCTCCATTACCATCACGTGCTACTAAATCTTCTTGAGAACTAAATACACCTAAATAACGGTAGCCATAAAAAGAACCAATTGGGTTACCTTCTTGAATTCGTTTTAAATACCCTCCAGGTCCAGTTGTTAAAGGGTTTCCTGCTTCTGCTACTTGAGCTTCTGTAATACGTTTAACTACGTTTCTATTACGAGCTACGTTAAAATTAAAATCTAATCCAAAATCTTCATTATCTATAATTTTGGTTCTTACACTAAACTCAATACCTTGGTTACTAATATCACCTAAGTTTAAATAAGGTATTCTAGAAAAACCAGAAGTTGTTGGTATAGCTGTGTTTTTAGTTAATAAATCTTTGGTGTCTTTTTGATAGAATTCTAAGTCACCACTAACTCTACGATTAAAAAATGAATAGGTTACACCTAAGTTCTTCTGAATAACAGTTTCCCAACGTAAATCTGTTAATTCCATACTACTTGGTATTACAGCAGGCTCATCTAAATATGTATAGTTATACGTTGTGTAAGTATTGTACGAACCGTAGTTTGTACCTGGCGAATTACCGTTTACACCATAACTAGCACGAATACCTATTTCGTCCACAAAATCTGCACTTTCCATAAAAGGCTCTGAAGATAAAATCCATTTTGCAGCAACACTTGGAAAAGTACCATTTCGGTAATTACTACCAAATTTAGAGTTTCCTTCCGATCTAATACCTCCACTTAAAATATAACGATCTAAATACTGATAGTTAAAAGCAAAGTTGGCTGCAAGCGTTGTGTTTTGCTCGAATGTAGATTCTAAAGAATTTCCAGAACCTTCAATTCTAATATTTGCAATAGGTGTTTGTATATCACTTGTTGGACTATTACTAGCAACAGATACATATCCTTGACTTGTTTTTTCGAATGTTTGAAAAGAAAAACTTGATAAAAACGAATGTTTCTCACCTAATTCTGGCATCCAAATTAATTTATTATCTGTACGCATTACAAAAAACTCACCATCATCAAAAGTTGATCTGTTTGCTCCTGAATTTGTCCATGCTGCCCCAATAGCTTCTTCTGGTACAAATTGAGATTTTTTATCAACATTAATATCAAATGAAATAATAGATCTAAAATCGAAATGCTTATTAGGTTTATAACTAAATCTAAAAACCGGTGTAATTCTATTATTTTCTGTATTGTTTCTAGACAACCTCGCCATTGCAACTGGGTTGTAATAAGTAACACCATTACCTTGAAAAGAATTTTCTGGTGTAAAATACTGATCGGTTAAATTACCATTTTCGTCAACTTGATAAATAGATTGATTTGGCATTTTTACCAATGCTAAAGATCTTAAGTTAGCTTGTCCTAAACTATTATCTTTTGCATAAGAACGATCTAATGATCCGTGGCTATAAGAAAGCTCGGAAGCAATAGTAATTTTATCTGAAATATTATAATCTAAAATAGCACGTGTTGTAAATAATTTGAAAGCACTACCAACTGTTGTCCCTAATTGATTTTTATAACTTCCAGATACACGGTATGATGATTTTTCTCCACCACCAGATACACTTAAGAAATGCTCATTAGTGTGCCCTCTTTGTGTAATTTCATCTAGCCAATTAACATTTTTATTATACAACTCGTATAACTCGTAATCTGGATTGTATGCTATTGGGTTACTATCTGCTAAATTAGTATTAGTTGCAATTAATTCATCTTTAATTAATGTAGAGTATTGATCTCCATTTAACATTGGTATTCCGTCTGGTTGCTTAGATGTACTTCCTTTATAACTATAAGAAAATCTAGCTTTACCTTTTGCCCCACGTTTTGTTTTAATAAGTAAAACACCGTTTGCTGCACGCGACCCATATTGCGCCGTTGCTGCTGCATCTTTTAAAACTGAAATTTCAGAAATATCATCTGGAGATACCCCAATCATTGATGCATATTGATCTTCATCGGCTGTAGAAAAATCGAACCCAGTATCAATTTGTGTTTCAAAAGGCACACCGTTAATAACAATTAGTGGTTCTGAAGAAGCATTTAATGATGATGTACCACGAATACGGATAGATAAACCGGCTCCTGGATCTCCAGAATTAGCTACAATATCTACACCACTTAATCGACCTTGCAATTGATCTACAATACCCGATGATGCTGTTTCACTAATTTCTTTGGTAGAGATAGTTTCCATGGCTGTAGCAATTCTTCGCTTATCCATTTCAAACTCACCAGTAAATACTTTTTTTGTTCCTCTTACAATAATAGCATCTAACTCTGCTACATCTTCTTTTAATCCTATATCAATTGTTGTTCTACCTCCAACTGTAATTTCCTTAGTAATAAAACCAATATAAGAAAAGGTTAGCACGTTATTAGCATCATGCATTTTAATAGCGTAATTACCATTAAAATCGGCTACAACACCATTAATAATACGATTATTTTTATCTTTCTCTGCAATGGTTGCACCTGTTAATGGCTGACCATCTGATTCTGAGATTACGGTTCCTGATACGCTTATTTGCGTTTGTGCCGACAGACTGAACGCCGAAAACAATACACAAACTACCATTAAGACATATGAATATGACCTGTATTTATCCTTCATATTAAAAACTTTTAGTTTTATTATTTTATATAATTATTCGTTTCGTGTATTATAATTCTCTTTGATAATATATTTGTCATACTACCAGTTGTTACAGTATCTCCTGTTTCTTCATTTGTAATAGAAACAGATGTTGTTGTATTTACAACAGAAAACTGATCGTAAACTGGAGCAAAATCGACAATTTTACTATAATACATAGAAGGAAAAGTTCCTGTGATTTTACCATCGGTAGGTAACGATTGTTGTATAAAGTGCTTTTTAGCAAAGTTTAAAAGATCTCTTTTTGCTATAGCCTTATCTAAATCATCCAACCCATTTACTATGCTAGGGTCTACAATAACACCATCACTAATAGCTTGTGCAACAGCACTGTTGTTAGGCGCAAATAATGTAAACGTTCTTTGTAAGTTTAAGAAGTTAATTAATTTATCTTCCGAACCTACAATGGTAATTAATGCATCTGCACTTTCTAATACCTCTATAAAAGATGAAAAGTTCGCAGAGTTCTCTACTAAAGTACCGTAAGTGAAATTTAACGGCATATCTATAATAGCACTCATTTCATAAAAGTTTCCATTATCAGTAACTTGGATATTCTCAACCTGAGCAGATTCCATATCCTGAATATCTCCACCTCCTTGTGCTAAATTACCAGCAGATGCGTAGATAAACTCGCCACTTCTTGCTTGGTAGTAATTGTTAGCATTAAAATCTATATCCTCATCGACAATTTGATTAAGAACAATATCAGCTATTGTTTTTCTAACATAAGCTATATCTGCTGCACTTGGAGACGTTGCATCTGGATCTGGATACGTACGGTTATTAGCTCCTACAGGATCACCTTCTACATCCATATAAATTACAGACACATCAGTAGGATCATAAGAATCAAGATCTGTACGTACTGTTATTCTACGTGTTGCACTGTTTGGATCTGCAATATCGACAAACTGATCGTTTCTTACACCTAAAATAGAAAAACGCACTGCATTACTTTGTAAAGCTGTATCTATTCTAAGATCTTGAACTGCTTGAAGCATTATAGAGTAATTAGGGTCTAATAATAAAGGCCCCATTATTGTTCCAAAACTATTATTTGTATACACTGTATTTACCCCTACAAAGAAACCATTGCTACAAAACTTTTTGTCGACAACATCTTCCGCTTTATAATCTACTAAACCTAAGCTTGTATCATAACTTTGACCAAAATAACTTGGACATATATCCCAATAATCATTAAAGAAAAAAGGTGATATAAATTTCCCTAAAACATCTAAAGGCATTTCATCATAAGAACTATAAAACTCTCCCAAAATACTATTACTAGTTAAATAACTTTCTAAAGCTTCGTTTGTTGGCACTAATAACCCCCAAGCTTGTGCTAGAGTTCCATCGATATTAGTTGCATAATTCTCGTCTGCAACATTAAAGGGTAGATAATCATTTTCTATTCCTGTTGAAAATACAAATCTGTAAATTTGCTCTGTTTCCCCTGTTTCCTCATTTAGCTCGTCTCTGTTGTATCTCAAATAAGCAAAACGTTCCAATATTCTTTTAAAACCAGAATACTTATCGCCATACTCCGGAGAAGAAAGGTTTTCGTACATGCTCTTTTTAGGCTCAAATACTTTATCTAAAGCATAAATTATCCCATTTTCTGCTACAATATTTTGTTCTGTAACATTAGCACCAAATACTTTCATTTCGCCATCATTGAAAGTTTCATCTGGAAACATAAACTCGTAATCCGAATGCTGAACATCCCAAGTATCTAAATAAGATTGAATAAAATAATTGGTTGTTTTTAATCTACCATTACTTTCTTCTACCACATATTGACCAGGTTCTAACTTATCCCAATCTAATATATGCTGTAAAGTATCGGTATTATACGTTCTATTAGGTCTTTGGTATTGCGTTCTACGTCTAAAACTTTGACCTAAATAAAATCGATTTGGAAAATAAGTTAACGTTGTAGTATTCCAACCATCAATTATAATTGAATACTCTACGATATCTAATATTTTTTCTGGTGAAATAGATTCTATACTAGATATTCCTTCAGCAGTCATATAAGCCTCGAAAGCCTCATCTGTTGGAGCAAAAACTGTCCAAGAACCACCTTTTACCAATGGTTCTTTGTAAGCCGTTTGATCTAATGCCTGTAAGTAATAAGTAAAATTCCCCATGGACTCTAATTGTTGGTAAATTGTACCAGCCAAATTGTCGGGACGTGCATACTCAAGCGGGTCGGGCTTACACCCAAAAGTGGCCATAATTATAAATAATATAATTATACCATTTCTATGCTTCATTTTTTGTACCATATTAATTGTAGTTAATTTAGAATTATTGTTTAGTTATTTAATTAGGTTCGGTTAATACATTTAAACTTGGTTTTAGCTTAAATTAAAGAGAAACAGCAATTAAAGAGCAAATACTAAAATTTGTTAATTAATGTTAACTATTTGTTAATGCAAACTTATAAAACAATGCCCTTTAAGTATATAAATTATAGCTATTTAGAGATAAATTATTGCTCATTTATACCGTTTTACCCCTATAAACACTAGGCTTTATGTAAAATCCTACAGTATTATTTTTACCACATTAACCTATTCTTAAAAAACCATAAGCATAATTATCAAATTAACAGAATACAGTATTTAATTTTGCTTAAACGTTTAACAAACTAATAAAATACTTAAATTTTAGCATTACAGACCATATAAAACAATGAGCAATTACCTCACTTTTTACCTCCTAATATAAGTAAGAATATTCTATTGTTTTTAACAAAAAAAATCTCAGATTAAAACTTAATCTGAGATTTCACATTATTAATTTATAAATTCGAAACGCTTACATTTCTCCTTCTTTTTCCTTTTGTTCAATAAACTGACTTGGTGTTACATCAAACAATTCCTTAAAGGTTTTACTAAAATATGCTGTGGAATTAAAACCGGACATGTGAGATACCTCTTTTATAGAATAATTGTTTTTTACCAACAACTCAGCAGCATAACGCAATCGTATTGTCCTAATAAAGTTACTTGGGTTACTTCCTGTTAACGTATTTATTTTTTTATAGAACTGAGATCGACCAATCCCCATTTCGGCCAGTAAATCGCCTTGTTTAAAATCTATATCACTTATATTTTCAATAATAACTTTGGTGGCTTTATCAAGAAATGCTTCGTCTAGATTATTAGAGGTTACCTCACTAGACGGGAATATACCTCCAATTTCAGAAAAACGTTGTCGCAATCTTTTCTTCGCCTCAAGCAAGTTATTAATTCTAGCTTTCAATACATCGGTAACAAAAGGTTTTGATATATAACCGTCTGCACCGTGCTCGTAACCCTCTATTCTATCCTCAACCAAGGTTTTAGCAGTTAATAAAATTACAGGTATATGGCAGGTTTCTAAATCGGATTTTATAGAATTACACATTTCGAAACCATCCATTTTAGGCATCATAACATCACTTATAACCAAATCTGGCAAATATTTATGCACTTTCTTTAACCCATCGACACCATTAACAGCTTCTTTAATAATGTATTGATCTCTTAAATCACTACTTAAATGCACACGGAGTTCCTTATTATCTTCAACAATAAGCAGTATTGGTTTATTAGAATCGTCACCATTGTAATCGTCTACCGAATCTGGTTTTACATTTGGTAAATGATCGTTCGAGATTAACATATCATATTCAACAGCCTTCATTGAGTTTATTAAAAATTCATTTTTAACATTCTCAACATCATCTGGCTTAGCATCGATATTTAAAGGTAGTTTAACAATAAACTTGGTTCCTTTTTTATGCTTACTCTCTACATCTATTTCACCACCATGTAACTCCACTAAACCTTTGGTAAAGTTTAACCCAATACCTGTACCGGCTTTTGAAGCATCCAAATTATAGAACCTCGAAAAAATTCGGCGCATTTGCTCCTTATCTAAGCCCACACCAGTATCTTCAACTATAATTTCAACATACTCGGTAGATTTAGCTTTACCCAACTTCAAAAAGTTAGAATTACTACTACCTGTGTTAATTTTATTAATTGTTATGGTTATATCACCTCCACTATTGGTGAATTTTATAGCGTTCGAAATTAAGTTTGTAATTATTTTTTCAACTTTATCAAAATCGAAAAGTGAAACAATTTTATCTGAAGTACTTATAAAGTTATAATTAATCTCCTTTTTGAAAGCTAAATCTTTAAAAAGCGAAAAAATATCTTCACTAAACTTAACAACATCTCCTTTTTCTAATTGAAGCGGAGCCATACCAACATCCATTTTACGATAATCTAACAACTGATTTACCAAGTGAAGTAATCGTCTAGCACTTCGCTGAATAGACAATGCCGATGTTTTTACAACCTCAGGATTATCACTAAAATTTGCTAATATTTTATCTACCGGATTCAGGATTAATGTTAATGGCGTTCTAAACTCGTGAGATACATTTACAAAGAACTGTAGTTTCATTTGATCTAGTTCGTGTTCTTGTTCTTCTTGTACTTTAAGCTCATAATAATACATTAAGAAACGAATAATTAACGCTCCAATAATAATATAAATAAGGTAAGCCCACCAACTACGCCACATAGGTGGTAAAATTTTTATATTTAGAAAGGTTGTTTTAGCAGCATCCCATTGCCCATTAATGGTCGCTTTTACTTCAAATTTATATGTTCCAGATTCTAAGTTCGATAGGTTTACTACACGGTTAGAGCCCAAATTAATAAAGTCGCTATCTAGACCTTGCATACGATAAGCATACTTAACCTGCTCTGGATTATCAAAATAAAGCGCCACAAACTCCAACGAAACATAATTCTCCTTGTACTTTAACGTTAAATCTTTAGTTTCCGAAATACCTTTGTTTAATAAAACTCTATCATGTATTGAGTCGCCTGCAAAAACAACTCTGTTATTTAACTTCAGCTTACTTATTTGTGGTTTTAAATCTACAGCTGCAGGAATGGCAATATCATCTGGATTAAAAATATTAAAACCGTTTAAACCACCAACAATAATACGGCCGTCTGTAGTTTTCTCTATAGATTGTGTTTGAAATTCTGCGCCTTGTAAACCATCGTGCGTATTGTAATTTACAATTTGATGTGTTTTGGGATTCAGTAAAGACAAGCCACTCTTTGTAGTAATCCAAATATTAAAATTATCATCCTCCTTAATACCTACAACCAAATTGTTTGGTAGTCCATTTTGCGAAGAATATGACTGTACCAAATTTAAATTAGCATCAAGCTTATAAACACCACTATCTGATCCTACCCAAATATTATTACCATGATCTTCTGTAATAGTACTAACCCTAACCTCCACTAATCCAGAAACGTTAACAGGTATAAAATCGATATCATTGGGAATAAACTCACCTAAGGCTTTCAATTCAACTACATTTAACCCCAGTTCTGTACCTATAAACAAGCGTTTTTTTGAATCTATAAACGTACTAATGATAGAGTTACTAAGTAAAGAATTACCAGAATCGTAGGTGCTTTTATAATTTTTAAATTGTTTAGTTTTCGGGTTATAAAGACTTAAACCCTCGTTTCTTAAAGCGAACCAAATTCTATGTTCAGCATCTTCCACTCCGCTCCAAACAGAACTTTGCCCAATAGACTTAGTATTATTAGCATCGTGTAAAAACACTTCACTTTTACCCGTTTCCGGATTAAATTTATTAACGCCACCATCTAAGGTACAAACCCAAATAAAACCTGCATGATCTTCAAAAGTATATAATATTTTGTTGGAGCTAAGCGCACTTGTATCATTAGAAAAACTACTAAAATGCTCAAACGAATTCTCTTCTTCATTAAACAAATTTAGGCCGCCATTGTATGCACTTATCCAAATTCGTTCTTTGGAATCTTGCAAAACAGATTGTATTGTTTTTTGACTTAAACCATCGGCCTTATTGGCTTTATAGTAATAATGCTGAAAGGAATAACTAGACGGATCTAACTTGCTAACACCAACATCGTAACTGCCTATCCAGAAAATACCTTTTCTGTCTTCAAATATTTTAGTAGGTTTATTATTAGGTAATGAAAACGGATCGGAAAAATTATTTACAATATGGCGTTGCATTTCTACATCGTCATTTTCTTTTTTGAATAAATACAAACCAAAAACATCGGTAGACACCCAAAACAAACCTGTTTTATCCTGATAAATATCGTAAATAGGCACACTTTTATCCACTAAAGATACGTGCTTAAACGTATTATTTTTGGTATTCCAAAGTATGAGGTTAGATAAATCGTTACCAATCCAAAAATCGCCATCGGCATCAATAAATACTTTTTTAGTAATGTGGTTTAACTCGTAAGATTCTTTTTTATCAATTAAAACACGATCGAAGTTATCGTTTTTTCTATTATATCGGTTTAAATGCTGCCCATTAGTTCCAGCCCAAATCGTATTATCTTTATCTTTTAAAAGAACATTAACTTTATTATTATCAATAGATTTTAAATTACTTTGATCGCTTATGTAATATGAAAACTTAAAATTATCTTCATTAGTATTATAATCATAAAGCTGAATTTTTATAACACCAATATTGGTAGCAACCCAGAGTGTATTATTAATACTGTCGTACAGCAAATCATTAATAATTTTTTGCGAACTATTTGATAAAGAAAGCTGCTTATACAGTTTTATTCTAATAAACTTATTAGTCTGTTTATTAAATAAATTAAGCCCATTATTGGTTCCAACCCACAAATTCCCTTCGTTATCTTCTTCAATAGCATTAATTCTGTTATTACTAATAGATGTATTGTCATTTAAAACAGATCTAAAAATCTCAAATTCATAACCATTATATCTATTAAGTCCATCAATAGTTCCGAACCACAAAAAACCAGCTTTATCCTGAAATATTTCGGTACACGTACTGCTTGAAAGTCCACTAAATGTATCTAAATTTTCAAACTTTATATTATTCTTCTGCCCAACAATAATATTTGTTAGTAAACAGAATAAAGCAATAAAATAATTTTTAAAATTCATTTTTATTTGAAATTTCAACAACTAACTGTTATTAATTTATTGAATACAAAACTTTTACTAATTTGTATTCAAGCTAAAATAAAATATGGAGGTTATTTACCCGAAACTGTGCAGGCCTGCTCAATCTAAAATACTCTTTAGAATGAGAACATAAAACGGAAATCATTTTAAAATAAAGTGATCACGTCGTTTTTACGATATTAGCAAAAAGCAAAGTTTTTCACTAATATAAAAAACTTTGCTTTACTAATATTATTTTTAACTAATGTCTAGAAAGATTAAAGATAAATCTCTAATAAATCGGCTTGAGAAGCAGTAATTTTAACAGCATTAACAGTGGCTGGCAACAATATCGTTTCTCCTGTGTTTAATGCATAAGTATCATCGGCATGGCTAATTTCTAAACTTCCGCTAACGCACATATAAATTACAAAAGAATCTAGGTTAGAATAATCTTTCTCTAACTCGTTTTCAACTTTTATAAAGTTTGTTTTAAAATAAGGAGAATGTACTAATTTGTTAGCCGTATTCGCCTTAGTTTCATAACTTGTTTTAAACTCGCTATGGTAAGTAAAATCTATAGCATCTAAAGCTTGATCGTTGTGTAACTCACGCTCTTTCCCCGTTGTAGCATCTACTCTATTATAATCGTAAATACGGTAAGTAACATCCGAGGTTTGTTGAATTTCAGCTAATAAAACACCAGATCCAATAGCATGAATTCTTCCTGTAGGAATGTAAAACGTATCGCCTTTTGCAACCGTTTCGTGATGCATAACATTTAAGATTGTATCATCTTCTAAATGTTTTTGGTATTCTTCTTTATTAATTTCTTTTTCGAAACCAACAATAAGTTCTGCATCTTTATCGGCTTGCATAACATACCACATTTCGTTTTTCCCGAATGAGTTGTGACGCTCTTTTGCTAACTCATTACTTGGGTGTACTTGTATAGATAATGGTGTTTTTGCATCAATAAATTTAATGAGTAACGGGAAATCTTCACCAAAAGCTTTATACACAGCTTCACCAACAAAATCACCTTTATAAGTATTAATTAATTGTTTAAGCGTTTGCCCTTTAAGCTCGCCATTTAACACCTGAGTTTCATCGCCTTTTACATCCGAAATTTCCCAAGATTCACCAATACTACTTTCTGTATACTCTTTATTAAGTTGTGTTTTTAATTTTTCGCCACCCCATAATCTGTATTTGTATAGCGGTTCGAATTTTAATGGATATAGTTTCATTATAGTTGTGTTTAAAAGTTATTTTTTAGATGAATTTCTTTCTATTAAATGAGTATCTATTAATATGGTTTGTCCCTTTTGAGGGGTTTCTTTAGTTAAAATTTGCTTCAGCATTAACTCCGAAGCTATTTTCCCTATTTCAAATCCAGATTGATCTATCGTGGTTAACGATGGCTCAATAACACTAGAAACAGGCTCGTTACTAAAACCAACAAAAGCAATAGCATCGGGTATTTTAATTTGCAACTCCTTGGTGTGTTTCATGGCACCAATAGCCGATAAATCATTAGCACAAAAAACGGCATCAATAGGCAGTTTTTTTGCTAATAATTTTCGCATACTAATATAACCATCTTGCTCCATAAGTCGAGAGCTAATAACATATTCTTCTTTAAAGGTTAAATTATTTCTCTTTAAAGCTGCTTTGTAGCCTTCAAATCTATTTTTATAAATTTCTAATTCCTGCGGTCCCGAGAAATGTGCAATATGCTTACAGCCCTTTGATATTAAATGCTGTGTAGCATCGTAACCGCCCTTAAAATCGTCAATTAGCACATTACTAAAGCCAGGAATATCACAATGCCTATCGAAAAATATAAGCGGAATATTACTATTTTTTAAAGCTTCTAAATGGTCGTAATTCATGGTTTCCATAGACACCGAAATTAATAAACCATCTACCCTATTTGCAAGTAAACCGCCAACTATTTTTTTCTCGCGTTCTAATTGCTCTAGAGATTGACAAATAATAACATTATAACCAGCTAAATAGGCCGTTTCTTCAATACCCTGAATGGCCGACGAAAAAAAATGTCGAGATATTCTTGGCACCACAACACCAATAGTGTTAGTAATGTTTTTTCGCAAATTAGACGCCAACATATTACGTTGGTATCCTAATTCTTCAGCTTTAGCCAAAATTTTATCTTTTGTAGCACGAGTTACTCGTGGACTATCATTTAAGGCTCTTGATACGGTAGAACTATCAATTCCTAGAGCCTTGGCAATGTCGTGTATGGTGGGTTTGTTATTCAATAGTAAATTGAAAATTAAGTTTAGCGTTCACAAATATAACAAAATCCAATCGATTGTATTTAGATTTTATTTATTATATTTACATCGTTAAAAAAGTTATAAAATCATATATAAAAACTAAATACCATGAAAACCAATTATGAAGTACGCTACGCAGCATCACCACAAGATGTTAAATCGTATGATACTACTAGATTAAGAGACGAATTTTTAATTGACAACTTAATGTCTCCAGATGAAGTAAATTTGGTGTACTCTCACTATGATAGATTTATTTCTGGAAGTGCTGTTCCTGTAAAAGAAGCTTTAACGTTAGAAGCTATCGATCCGTTAAAGGCCGATTACTTTTTAGAACGCCGCGAATTAGGAATCATTAACATTGGTGGTTCTGGTACTGTTACCGTAGACGGAACTGTTTACGAATTAGATAACCGCGAAGCATTATATGTTGGTAAAGGTAACAAAGAGGTTGTTTTTGCTAGCAAATCGGCTAACGAACCTGCTTTATTTTACTTAAACTCTACACCTGCTCACAAAGCATATCCAAACAAAAAAATTGGAATTAACGATGTAGAAGTTGTACAATTAGGTGCACCTGAAACTGCTAATGCAAGAACACTTAGAAAGTATATTGTAAATAGCGTTGTAGATGTTTGCCAATTACAAATGGGAATGACCGAATTAAAACCAGGATCTGTTTGGAATACGATGCCTGCACACGTGCATGACAGACGTATGGAAGTTTATTTCTATTTTGATGTACCTGCAGAACAATCGGTATGTCACTTTATGGGACAACCACAAGAAACACGTCATATCTGGATGCAAAATAACCAAGCCGTTATTTCTCCAGCATGGTCTGTACACTCTGGATCTGGAACTAGTAACTACACTTTTATTTGGGGAATGGCTGGTGAAAACTTAGACTACGGAGATATGGATCACTGTAAAATAACTGAACTAAAATAATAAAAATGTCTATAAACTTATTCGATTTAACAGGAAAAGTAGCCCTTATTACAGGTGGTACTCACGGCTTAGGACAAGCCATGGCTGAAGGTTTAGGTAATGCGGGTGCCACTTTGGTAATCAACGGTGCATCGTCGCAAGACAAACTAAATACAGCTGTAGAACATTATAAATCTCTAGGCATTAACGCTTCGGGATACCTTTTTGATGTTACAGATGAAGCTCAAGTTATTAAAAACATTGCAGCTATAGAAAAAGAAGTTGGCAATATTGATATTCTTGTAAACAATGCAGGTATTATTAAAAGAACGCCTCTTGAAGAAATGGAAGTTGCAGATTTCGAAGCTGTAATTAAAGTAGATTTAGTAAGTCCGTTTATTATGTCTAAACATGTTGTAAAAGGCATGATTAAACGTAAAGAAGGCAAAATAATCAACATTTGCTCCATGATGAGTGAACTTGGCAGAAGTACTGTTGGTGCTTATGCAGCTGCAAAAGGTGGTTTGAAAATGCTAACTCAAAACATGGCTACCGAATGGGCTAAACATAACATACAAACTAATGGTATTGGACCTGGTTATTTTGCTACTACGCAAACCGCTCCAATTCGTGTAGATGGTCATCCATTTAACGATTTCATTATTAACCGTACACCTGCTGCACGTTGGGGAGACCCAAAAGATTTGCAAGGTGCAGCAATATTTCTAAGTTCAAAAGCTAGTGATTTTGTTAACGGGCAAGTGGTTTATGTTGATGGTGGTATTTTAGCGACTATCGGAAAACCTTCAAACGAAGATTAATTTAAATTCAGTATTTATGAAAAGAAATAAAATATTAGCTGGTATTTTTTGTGCCGCTATACTTTCTTCATGTAATCAAAAAGAAGACATAAAATCTATTGTTGTTAAAAACACTTTAGATTTTGAAAAAACTTTTGAAACTGTTGAATTATCAAAAGCATTTTTAAACGTTACCGATCTTACAACGGTTGGAATTCGTGATGCCAAAGACGGAACTTTACAAGTAACTCAAACGGTAGATAATGATGGAGACGGCACAATGGACGAGATTTTATTTCAACCTAAAATAGCTGCAAATTCAGAAAAAACGTTTGAAATTGTTACCATAACAGAAGCCGAACAGCCAAAAGCTGAAGAACTTTGTTATTCTCGTTTTGTGCCAGAACGTACAGACGATTATACTTGGGAAAACAATAAAGTAGCCTTCCGTGTTTATGGGCCTGTTGCTCAAAAAATGATTGAAGACGGTACACCTGGAGGCACACTTTCTAGTGGTGTAGATGCTTGGTTAAAAAAAGTTGAATATCCAATTATCAACAATTGGTATAAAAAGAACGCTATTAAACCTGGCGCTTATCATGAAGCTTCTCCGGAAGGTCGCGATAATTTCCATGTAGGTGTTAGTAGAGGTGTTGGTGGTATTGCCGTAAAAGCAGATACAACTTACTATTTCTCTAAAAACTACACACAATGGCGCACCATTACTACGGGGCCACTTAGAACTAGTTTTCACTTAGAATATGCAAATTGGGGTGCTAACGGCAAGTTGATAAAAGAATCTAAAACTATTAGTTTAGATTTAGGAAACAACTTCTCGAAATTCACAACAAGCATTGAAGGTACCGATACTATTTATGCTGGCTTAACGCTACATGAAAAAGATGGTAAAGTTACTGGAAGTGATGATAATGGATGGGTAAGCTACTGGCAACCACACTTTGAAACCGAATTAGCAACAGCTATTGTAGCTCCTAAAGGAACATTTTTAGGTTACGAAACTTATGATACCGAACAAAAGGATTTAAGTAACGCTTACGCCGAATTAAAAGTTACAAATAACGAAGTTGTTTATTACGCTGGCTTTACTTGGAGCGAGAGCAACCAATTTAAAAACAGCCAAGAATGGGAAGCTTATTTAGATATGTTTTCTAAACAAATTAACACACCTTTAGAAGTTGTTTTGAATAAATAAATTCAACATTATTTCTAAGTTATTTTATTAAAGTGATTGTTTCTACTCTTTTATTAAAAGAATGAAACAATCACTTTTTTTATGATGCATTTCCTAACAAAACATAGATAGCAACGGTTACTACGCAAAGCATAATAGCCATTGGTTTTGTATACTTCCAAGTTTTCATTTCTACAAACACAATATTGTCTTGCTGCATTTCTTGAGTTGGCGGATAAAAATAAGATACCGCGAACATCACGATTAGGTTTAAAACAAACTCTATTCCCCAAATATGCACAAAATGAATATCGACTTTAAATATAAACGTCGTTAAAATATAAAATGTTAAACCTACAAACAGTGCCACCTTGGCTCCCATAGCCGAAATGTTTTTCAGAAAAAAACCAGCTAACATTATTGAAGCAATTGGGATAAAGAAAATACCATTAAGCTGTTGCAATAATTGATACAAACCATCTGGCGCATTGGCAACCATTGGTGCTACCAAAATAGCGAAAATTGCTAATATTAAAGAGGTAAGCTTCCCTACTTTTACCAGTTTTCTATCACTACAGTTTTTACCAAAATGACGCTTAAAAACATCGATACTAAAAATAGTAGCTGCACTATTTAAAACACTATTAAAGGTACTTAAAACAGCCCCCATAACAATAGCAGCAAATATACCTACTAGGCCTACTGGCAATACTTTTTTAATTAATTCTGGGTAAATCATATCTTGGTTTTCATACATAGAATCTCCAAAATAATAAAACCCAATAACGCCTGGTAGAATAATGATAATTGGCACTAAAATTTTCAAAACACCTGTGTACAAAAGTCCTTTTTGGGCTTCAACTAAATTCTTCGCACCTAAGGCACGCTGAATTATAGTTTGATTCATACTCCAAAAATACAGCTGATTGATAATTAATCCAGTAAACAACACTTCGAACGGTAAAACCGAATCTTTAGCACCAATTACATTAAATTTTTCAGGACTATGGTTATACACCTTAGTCAAACCATCCAATGGATTCCCATCACCAATACTAACTAAAGCAATTAACGGAATGGCCAAACCACCTATAAGTAGTCCATAACCATTAATAGTATCAGAAACCGCTACAGCTTTTAGACCACCAAAAATAGCATAAATAGAACCTAAAATCCCCACGGCAACTACAGTAATCCAAAGACCTTCTTTTTTAGAAACTTCTAATACTTCCGATACGTTGAAAATACTTTCTAAATTTATAGCGCCTGTATACAAAACAATAGGTAACAAGGTTACAATAAAGGAAATCATTAAAAACAATGCGACTAACGTTCTCGTGGTACTATCAAATCGTTTTTCTAAATATTCGGGTATAGTTGTTAAGCCCATTTTTAAATATTTGGGCACAAAATAAATGGCTGCAACCACTAAGGCTAAAGCTGAAGTTACTTCCCAAGCAATTATAATAAATCCGTTTTTATATGATGAACCATTCATACCTATCAAATGCTCTGTTGAGATATTGGTAAGCAACATAGAACCCGCAATAACGACTCCTGTTAAACTTCTTCCGCCTAGGAAATAGCCATCTTTTGAGTTTAATTTTTCTTTCCGAAGTTTATACCAAGAATAAAAGGCAACAAAGAGTGTAAAGCCTATAAACGTAAGCGCAGTATACATAAAGTTAGTTTAGTGGTTAGTTGGTGTTGAAGTTTAACAAGCGTTAATTTCAACAAAAATTAATTTGCCAAATTATTGATGCATTATCACAATTCGACAAATTAATTATAAACGCTAGTCTCACTTAGCGTTTGGTTGGTTTTAGTTTTAAAAGCTACTAGAACTTTAAGGTCTCAGGTAAATATTTTGATACCAAATCTTTATAATATGGTAAAAGTTCTTCTGCATTTGGTGGTACAGGAGCTTTAGAATACAAATCGTATGGATTAAATGCTTTTACCCATTCAAACATTTCTACATCTTTTTCATTCATTAAATGGGTATAATCATTCTCTCTATGTTGCGAGTAAAATGAATGATAACGAATAATATACAATGCTGGATCTGGTAAATAATCTTTCATTATTTGATACAAATACTCATCGTGTCCCCAACTCATTTTCACGTTATCCAATCCGCAATTAGGCGAATACACACCGTATTTAGTATTGTACCTCGAATCTGTATAATCTGGGTTAGCTTTAAAAAATTCTGGATAAACAATTTTATCGGAATAGGCACAACCTACCGGAAAGGTATCGCCAACAACCGCCCATTGAGGTTCTCCAAAAAGACAAAGAATTTTACCTAAATCGTGAATAAAACCGGTAAGTACAAACCAATCGGGATGTCCATCGGCTCGAATAGCTTCTGAGGTCTGTAAAAGGTGCTGTAATTGATCTAAATCGATATCAGGATCACTATCATCAACCAAAGTATTTAAGAAATCTACGGCTTCCCAAATAGACATTTCTTTCCTATCGAACTTTAAAAATTCTGTTTCCTTCTTACAAACAAAATCGTACGTTTGAAGTTCGTGATTAATTTTATAAAATTCGCGAACAGTATCTAATCGTTCAGAATCTACATAATTTCTAAATGCTTCTTTCTCTTTTTTAGGCTCTTCCGGATCGGGATATCTATCTATTAAGTTCTCTTCCCAATCGTCAATATTCTCCATAGGGTTTTGGAGATTTTTGTTTAAAGATTCTTTCATTGCTATAATGTGGTTTAGTTTAATTTTCTAATCGCAATTTAAAAGATAATAAAAGTTTTTAAATGGATTTATAAATCAAAAACATGGAGAAATTAAAGCAAAACACTTATTTAAGCAGCTTACTTGGCGGATAACCAAATTGCTTTTTAAAGCAACGACTAAAGTACAACGGATCGTTAAACCCAACTAAATCAGTCACTTCAGAAACATTATGTTTTTTTGTTTTAAGTAATTGCACCGATTTTTTTAAACGAATGGTTCTAATAAATTCATTCGGCGCTAAATCTGTCAATTCTTTAATTTTTCGATACAATTTAGAAGAACTCACCCCTAATTCTTCACATAAAAAACTAGTGGTTAAATCGGGTTTACTAATATTATCTTCTATCAATTTGGAGATTTTCTCCATTAAAACTTCATCTACCGGCGAGTGCGTTAGCAAACCAATTTCACTATCAGCATCATCAGAAAATTTGGTTTTTAATTCCAATCTAGATTTTATAATGTTAACCATTATAGATTTTAATAAGGACGGATCAAAAGGTTTTACCAAGTACCCATCGGCACCAACATTATACCCTTTTACTTTATCTTCATTCTCAGAAAGTGCAGTTAATAAAATTACGGGAATATGACTTATAAACTCATCGTTTTTAAGCTCTTCACAAAATTCAATGCCATTTTTTACAGGCATCATAACATCGGCCACACACAAAATAGGTTTTACTTGTCGGCAAATTTGTAAACCTTCTTCTCCATTTTCTGCTTCGTAAACTTTGTAATAATTAGACAGATAATCTATTAAATATTTACGGAGTTCGGTATTATCTTCAACAACCAATATTTTCTCTTTAATTTCGGTATTTGTTGATGTTTTTTTCAATGGCACTTTTGGAATTTGCTCTTGATCTTCAATATTAGTTACAAATTCAAAAACTTCATTCTTACTGTAAAGTTCTCTACTTATTGGGATTTCAAAAGAAAACACACTCCCTTTATTTGGCGTACTTTGCACAGATATTGTGCCCTTATGCAAATCTACCAAAGCTTTAACAAGCGATAAACCAATACCCGAACCGGTATTATTTTCCTTACTATTTGTAGCTTGGTAAAAGCGTTTAAATATTTTTTCCTGACTTTTTTGTGGAATCCCAATACCATCATCACTAACCTCGACCACTAAGTAATCCCCACTGTCGTTTTTTAAACGTACAAACAAATCGACATGCCCATATTTATTGGTGAATTTAATAGCATTAGATAGTAAGTTGTACAATATTTTATCATACTTATCACGATCGATCCATCCAAAAAGCACCTCGTTTTCCGAATTAAAACTAAGCTGAATTTCTTTATTATAAGCAAACTCCTTAAAGGAATCGAAGGTATTTTGTGTGTATTGCAAAATATCGGTTCGAGATACTTTTAGCTTTAATTCTCCCGTTTGGGCTTTTCTAAAATCCAGTACTTGATTCACTAAATTTAAAAGTCGACTCGCATTTTGATGAATTAAGTGATAACGACTTTTTTGATAGTCGCTACTATATTCCTTACTCTCTTCAATAAGTTGTTTTACCGGACCAATAATAAGTGTTAAAGGTGTTCTTAACTCATGAGATATATTGGTAAAAAATCGTAATTTTTCGTTATTCAATTTAATATCGCGCTCTCTATTTACTTTTTCGGTTACCAATTCCTGCTTTAAATGCATGCGGTTTTTAAAATCACGTCTAATAAAATAAAGCACTAAACCTATTAAAAGAATTACCAAAAATAAGGCCTGATAGGTAAGCCAAAATGGGCGCTCTATTTTAATTTTATAGGACACAACATCACTCCAATGCCCGTCACTATTGCACGATTTCATTTTAAAAACATAATCTCCAGGAAATAAATTGGTGTATTGAACTGTTCGAGAATTACTATTTGTAGCAATCCATTTTTTATCGAAACCTTCTAATTGATACTCAAACTTATTCAGTTTTTCGTTAGCATAAGATGGGGAAGAAAACTCAAGTGAAAAATTCCTGTTATTATAATTTAAAGCAATGCTTTTGGTTTGATTAAAATCTTTTTGAAGAGGTATTTCCTTATTAATTTCCATACCTGGAACCAATATTTCATTTTGAATTTTAATTTTAGTTATTATAGGCTTTGGAGATAATTTATTCTCTTTAATCGTGTAAGGTGAAAAATAAATAACGCCGTTTTTCCCTCCTAAATAAATATTAGAACCTCCAAACTTATAGAATCCTCTAGAACTAAAATAATCTAATCGATTACCACTATTTACGTGATAAACATTATAATCTAAATCATTAACATTTAGCCTTGCAACACTATTATTATTAACATTTAACCATAAATCACCATTGGTATCAACAAGTAAATCTGTTACCCATTTCCCTGCTAATACTTCGGGTTGTTTTAAAGGATAAAAATCGTTTTTTTGGTTATCAAAATAACAGATTCCATTACGCGTCGCCGCCCAAAGTTTACCCAAATTATCGAAAACAATATCACTCACATTATCGTGGGCCAAGCCTTTTTCGGTATCTAAAGACGACTTGTAAACGGTTTGATCGCCATTTTTTGCATTGTATTTTACAACACCTGTTTCTGTTGCAAACCAAATAATATCATGTTCGCCTTTTATAATCTCATTAATCTCACTACCAACTAATAGTTTAGGCTGTTGAGCAGTTCCTGCTATATTTTTAACATCCAATATTAGTGCACCTTCACCAAACGAGCCCACCACCAGCTTGTTATTGCCTAAGTTTTCGAAAGTAACTATTGGAGATTCTTCAAAACCAATATATACCTCTTTTGAGGTCTTTTTTACGTAATCGTAAATTAGAATTTTACCATTCCATAACCCACAATAGAACACTTTCCCATCCGGGGAATAAATACTTGCAATATCTATTTGATCAATTTCCAAAGGCACAAAACGGTCTTCTTTTGAAATAAAGAGTCCGTTATGCCGCGTTGCCACAATAATTTCATCGGTATATGTTTTAGAAAAACCACGGATTCTAGGGGCTTGATTTCCTATATATTTTGAAATATCTTTATTTAAATTAAATTGATTTTCATAAGGATCATATTTATCCAAACCATCTTCCGTACCAATCCACAAAATCCCAGAGGCATCAAAAAACAAGGCTGAAACCAAATTATCTACCAACGAAGTTTGATCTGTTAAAACAGAATAATACCGTTTAAAGTCGCCTTGTGCAATCGCTTCTAAACTATCGCAAACAATTAAGCCTCCAAGTGTAGCCACCCAATATTTCCCCTCCGGACCCTGAACAATCGATAAAAAATAAGGCCCTAAAGCTTCTCGTGTTTCTTTGTTTTCAATATATAAATTTTCAAATGTATTTAACGTTTTGTCTAATTTATAAAGACCTTTTCTAGTCCCAACAAAAATATCGTTTTTAGCATCTTCATATATAAAATACACATACGGATTGGTTTCAATAGAATTGGGGATGGACAATGAAAAAGTGCTTATTTGTTGAATATTACCAACAGAATCTAAATTAATTTTAGCTATAGATGCTGTGCCGTAACTCCCTATCCAGATATGCCCTTCAGAATCTTCAAAAATATCTTTTACGTAATTAAAATTCGGAAGGTTTACTTTTTCAAATCGTTCCTCGTCTGCATAAAATAAGAATACGCCGTTATCTTTTGTTCCTACCCAAACACGATTAAAATTATCAACATAAATAGATCTAATTTCTTCGTCTTGCAAGCTATTGGGATTATTATCATCCTTTAAAAAAGTAGTAATTTTTTGGGTATCACAATCGAATAAGGTTAATCCTTTTCGTGTCCCAACCCAGATATTTCGTTCTTTTTCATCTAATTCTAAAGCCGTAATATCATTATCATTAAGTTTATTATTGCCTTCAGAAGAACTTAAATAAGACTGAAACTCGTAGCCATCAAATCTATTTAACCCTGAGAATGTACCAATCCATAAAAACCCGCTTTTATCCTGAACCACATGGCGCACCGAATTATGAGATAAACCGTCGTTATCATTATAATGTTCAAATTTGATGTTTTGAGCAAAACTGCTTAAAACAAACAAAAAAGAAAGCGAAAATATAATAAAACGTTTAATCATTAAATGGGTATTATTTTGAATGTTTACGGTGTAATATTTTTTATGCTATCGGCTTCTAAATCTATTCTAAAATGATTTGAAGGCGCGCCTTTTCTACTTTTTTCAAAAATACGCAGCCATAACTTTAGTTTTTCATCTGTAATGTCTTTTAACTCCTCACAAATAAATTGATATGCCTTTAATCGATTTTCACCAATATCAGTAAAAGCCAATTGATCCGCGCTTCTCAATTTATAAAAATCGTTTACCATATCAAAACCTGTCCACATTTCAAAAGCTTCTAGGGTTAAGTTGTTAGCTAATAAATGCGCGTTTAGTAACTCGGGTGATGTACTATTTTTTAATAACAAATCTTTCCCCGAAGCGGTTAAAAAACTATCAGCAAACTTCTTAGGCCAATCGCTAGGTAAAAACCGAAGACGCACTAATTCTTTCAAGTGAAATTTAGTGAAATCTTTATAATTTTCGGTAGTTAATATATCTTTATTCCAAATTGTAGAAGAATCCGTTTCGCTTAAGTAAGCGTATTCCTGCTCGTATAACGGGAACAAACTATTAAAGTTTTTAGCCTTATTAATAATCACAGTTTCCACATCAAAATCCGTTTCCGATAGTATCGTTAACACTTTATATCCCGGAGCGTATGCAGCCAAAGATGGCGTTTGTATATTGA
Organism: Algibacter lectus; assembly: GCF_004368925.1. Lineage (NCBI taxonomy): Bacteria > Pseudomonadati > Bacteroidota > Flavobacteriia > Flavobacteriales > Flavobacteriaceae > Algibacter > Algibacter lectus. Next base: position 122,300 of record NZ_SORL01000011.1, on the reverse strand, counting down.
AAATCGTATTGCCATTTTTACTGGTTTGCACACCTGTATCGTTAATATGCATATGGCCGCCAAAGTGTATTTGAATACCTGCATCGGCAAAAACCTCGGCAACATCTTCTTTAGGAACGCGGTGCAATTGCATTTTATTTTCTCCAAAAAAGGCTTTCATCTCTTCGGAAGCATCATCGTTAAACTCAACCATAGGGTAATGGCTAAAAGCGATTAAAACCTTGCCTTTTTCTTTGGCTTGCGCGGCTACTTTTTTCACCCAAGTTATTAAATGTGTTTTCTGTAAAAGCACATTATTATAACCAATACTTGCTCCAGAAAAATCTTTTGAATTGGTTGTTTTTTCTGTTAATTCTTTATTAGGCACATATACATTGGCATCGATTGCTAAAAGCCAAACACCTTCAGTGGGCTCTACTAAATAACTTGCATCCGGATGTGCATTATAGGCATCTATTTGATAGGTTCTTTTGTTTAAGTGTGAAGCTTCTTCGGCTTTTTCAAAACTATATTCGCCATAACCATATTTAGAAAACGGCGTTTCCCAATACACATATTCTTTCTGAGGATAAAACCCAAATGAAGACATTTCATTCAAAATATCTTTATAACCCCATTTTTTTATTTCTGAAGTTATTATAGGTTTCAACTGCCCTTCCGCAGTATCTTTTAAATTTTTAACCGAACTTGTAATAATTTGTTCCTGACCTCCTACACCTAAAAAATCAGTTTTTCCAGCCTCTTGAGTAAATGGTTTTACGGGGTCGTGATTTCCGGTAGTTGCAAAGAATAAAATGCCATGCTTTTTAGAATAACGGTCTAATATTTTTCGTAATCCTTTTACGTGAACTGGTTGTCCGTCGTCACTAAAATCACCAGGTAAAGCCACATATTTAATACCTCTCGCAACAATATCATCCAGAGCTTCAATAAATGCAAAGTAATTTTCGTTGAATATTCTAGTGGATTGCAATTGCGCTTGCATGGTCCTGATATTAACAAAATTTCCTGTTTTCGGATTCTCGATACCTTTATAATTGGCATCTTCAAAATGGGCATAAATATCTTGAAAATGGGCATCGGCAATAAATGCTATTTGAACTGGAGCCGACTCATTTTTTATTTTCTTTTCACAAGAAAACAACAATGCTACAAGCAGAATACAAATACACTGACTATACAATTTATTCAAAATTCTAATTATTTTTTAACGGTTTCCTTCGGAAAAGCATAACTGGCTTTCCATCCTCCTAAATCTATCAACACCTGATCTATCATAACTCCCGGATCTACCATCCAAATTTTTAAAGTATGCGCTCCGGCCTTATTAACTATTTGCTTCGCCGCTTTTACTGTGGCGTTTTTAAGCACATTTTCTTTCCACGCCTCACTACGGCCTTGCGTTTGAAAATCTACAATTACAGGGTCAGCATCATCAATAGCAACAGCACAACGTACACCAATACCTGCATGTGGGGCATGTGTGGGTACAGCTTGTAAATTCACTTGAGCTTCTCCGAAATTAAAAGTATAAAAATCATATTCTAAAACGGGACTATTCGCTTTTATTTCTTCAATATTAACATTTGGCGTCGCCGTTCGTGGTAAAGCTGTAATCACTTTATTGGTATAGCCCATACCTTCAAACAATTCCCATTTAGCTTCTTTTCCTGCGTTTTTCCTTGTGAAATTTTCAGCATTTATAGACACATAGCCTTTATCTTCAACAAAGCCGTTGTAGTTTTTTAAAACTTCTAATTTAGGGTTATAAACTGAAACTCCAATGGTTGTTGTTTTTCCTTCGGAAATAAAATCGATGGCACTATTCACCTTAAAACTTGGTGGAATTAATTGAAAATCGTGTCCCAATGGTGCTTCTTTTTTGTTCTCGCCTTTTGGCACTTTATCCCAATCGATACGCACCCATATTCTTTTTTCTACTTCACCCGAACTGGTATTTAAAACACCTTTGTCTTCCGATAATTTTATCCAATCGGCCTTTGGTTTAGCTTCCCAGTTTAGAGTTCCGTTGCCTTCAACAAAAACATCAATAAAATAACTGCTATTTGTGTATCTATTAAACACAGGCAACACATCTGCATAACTATTTATAATGTCATCGTTCACTTCCATTTGGTAACCTTCTAAAGCCAAACCTAACTCAGCTTTTTCTTCGGTTTGAACATTAGACGTCGCCGGTTGAGCAAAGACTGGTAAAAAACGAGGCGCCATGGTCATGATATGATTCCATTTCCCGTTTTGAAGTTTTGTATTGTAATATGATGTTTCCTTTTCAATACGATTAAAAGCATCTTTTGATAAAGCACCAAAGGCATTTGCACTCTGTCTACCTTGCTTGGCGGTAAATTTATTTTTAAAGCTATACAACCATTTCTGATTTAATTTTGAAGCGCCAATAACAGGATAATACACCAGTTGATAGAATGCATCTTTTCTGTGTTCCGGTATACCATCATATAAATGTTCTGTAGTTTCAATGATGCTTTGATAGCTATTGATACGTTCTGAAACCTCATCACCATAATGATATTGGGTTAATTCCGTTTCACCTTCTTTGGTAACCGGTTCCACTTGGCTCCAAGCCATAAACTCAGGGCGTCTAATATAGGCTAAGCGGTTATTTTCAAATAAAACATCCGTAATTTCAGAAGCGGATTCTTTTCCAAATTCACGTGCTGCCCAAGTACTCATATGTGTTTTTACAGCCGAACTTTTTTCAAAATCATCCATATCCCAAGCCATATCTAAAAATAGCTCGATGTTATATTCATGTGGTTTAATATCTCCACAATTCAAAATCCAAATATCACGCGATTGAAACTCGTAAGCCTTAGACATTTCTTCCCACATTAAAACAGGATTAGTAGAGTTTAACCATAAATAATCATGCGGTCTTCCCCAATATGAGGTATGGTAATACACCCCTGCGCCGCCTGGTCTAGTTTGTTCATCAGGATTACTTAATTGACGCATATAGCCGTAATTATCATCCGTCCAAACAAGTGTAATATCTTCCGGTAATTTTAATCCACTTTGGTAATAATTCAAGACTTCTTTGTAGGGTACAAAAGCTTGTGGAATCTCTGTTGGATTCTTTTTTGTTTCCTTTTTCAATATGGAACGTTGGTCTGTAATAACACGTTCTAATAAATTAACCTGTGCATCGGTATCATCTTCACCAACAATCATTGGCGAATCGTGTTCTCCACGCATTCCAACCGTATAAATACCATCGTATTTCGCGGTTTCTTTGGCTCGTTTAGTAAATAGATTTTTTATGGTTTCTGAATTGGTGTCATAACGATATTCACCCATGGTATCGTGTTTCCACTCTGTATTGATGTTACTCAGCATAGGTTCCGCATGCGACGTTCCTATGACAATAGCATAATTATCTGCAACAAATTTATTTTCAGGATACGAGTAAAACGGTTTGGTACTCGAATGCATCGCCGGCCAAATCGTATTGGCTCTTAAACGCAATAATAACTCAAACACCTTAGCGTAAGTTTTAGGACCAATATCACCAATTTCTGGCTCAAAATTTAATGCGGCCCAACGTTGTAAGCCCCAATCTTCATCATTTAAAAAGATACCTCTGTATTTTACTGAAGGACTTTTGGATACCGTATTTTCAACTGTAACCTTTAACTCTTTTCTTTTTTCTGGAGTAACATCGGCCCACCATTCCCATGGAGATACACCAATTTTTCTAGACAATTCTAAAATACCGTAAGCCGTTCCTCTACGGTCACTTCCCGCGATAACTAAAGCTTTATCAATACCTTTTACTGGGTTTTCTATAACTTGAATAGCATAACGCTCCCAATCATTTTTAAACGCAGTAACGCTTAATTTACCCGAAGCTATTAATTTGTCTATTATCGCGTTTCCTCCAATAGTTCCTGCGATTATTACAGAAGAAGCAGTACTCGCTTTCGAAATTATTGATGGCTTTAAACCGGTAATATTCAAAACATCATTTGCAAAAATATCCGAAGCTATGGACACCACTTTGGCATCTTTTTTATCAATTAAAATCGATATGGTATTATTACCTTCAACAATTGAAAACTCCGAAGTCTTACCTTCTTGTGCTGTTAACACTAACACTTGAAAACAAGTCAAAAACAATCCTAAATATTTAAACATGCTTTTATATTTTAATTTTTTCATAAGTTCTTTTTCAACATATATTTAGATTTCAATTCAAATAAAGTTGACGCCATAAAAACTTGTCAAAATAATCAGTTCTATAAAAGCTTACACGCTTTAAAACTTCTTATTTTTTGATTGTTTTTAGAAAAGCTTCCGCGTAGCGTTTGCCTAATAATCTCTGACTTTCTGAATTGAAATGTACCGCATCGCCTTTATCGACCAAATCATCGGTTTTAATAACCCACATGTATTGATCTCCTTTAGCGTGCTCGTTTATAATAGAATTCATTTGCGACCATAATGCCACTTTTTTGGAGTAGCGACCAAGTTCACCAACCAAAATGGGTAACTTTTTATTCCCAACAGATTTTCTAAATGTTTTAAAAAGTACTGTTAGGTTTTCGTCATGTTGAGGGATTTTTTTTGGATTGGCATCACTCTCCCCTTGATGCCACAAGATCCCTTTTACCTTACCGTACTTTTTTGCTAAAGCAACTTTTTCTTTAAAATTTGATAATAATTTTACATCACGATGACTAACATCTCCAAGCCATTGACTTATCGAGCTTCCGCCAACAGCAGTTGGTATTAATAATACAGATGTGTTTTCTGGAATTTCTTCTAAAAGGTTTTTAGCAAAAGACAAACCGCTATCTAAACCTCCCATTTTAGGTTCGTAAAAATGAAGTGGCTCTTTAGCCAAAACAATGTCATTATTTTTATTTATAGTCAGCACACGGCTCGATGCTATAGTATCTTGCGGTTCTACATAACCACGACCAGCCATATTAGATTGTCCCGCCATTATAAAAACCCAAACATCTTTCTTTTTAGGAAGCGCTTTTGGTTTAACCTCAGCTTTCGGAAAATTATAGGTTCTGTCTTGCTTTGCTTTTTCCGCAGGCTTAGCCATTTTCTTTAACCATTTTTCGGCTAATTTTGGCCAGATTTCGGCAGCCACATTTCCTTTACGTAGTCCATAACCATGTCCTCCTTCTGGATAAACATGTAACTCTACCGGCGTTTTGTTATCGCGTAACGCCTGCCCCATAACAAAACTACTATTACCGTATTGATCGTCTGCTGTTCCGAAGATAAAAAATGGTGGTGTATTTTTATCTAAAGAAAAATCGGGATTTATGGTTTTATTTTCACCTTTATCTAAATAAGCTGGATAAATGAGCATGGTAAAATTCGACTTGCTAGACAACGTATCTATAGCATCTTGAGGTTCATAAAAACTAGTGGTAGCATTGGTTGAAGCTAAAGCAGACAAGTGACCTCCTGCTGAAAAACCTATTAAACCAATTTTCTTGGTATCTAAATCAAACTCCGAAGCTTTACTTCTCACCACTTTTATAGCCCGCTGAATATCTTGAGAAGCTCCTTTTTGGTTTTTAGGAACTCGATATTGTAACACAAACGCGGTGTAACCCAAGTTGTTTAACCATTCGGCTATCTCGTAACCTTCTTTATCGATAGCCAAAATACCGTAACCACCACCTGGGCAAACAATAATACCTGCCTTGGAACCATTGGAATGTTTTGGTTTAAATACAGTAAGTGTTGGGTTGGTAACATCCGTTAACCTTATAACATTATTACTCGTATTGTCCGTTTGTCTTGGTAATTGTTTTGGCCTCGATTCATTGGGTACTTTATCAGGCCACAACGTAATAATGTCTTCCGTTTGAGCTGAAAGCAAACAAGTAAAAAAAAGACTAATAGCTAATAAAGCAAACTTCATAATGCAAAAGGGTTTTTATGGTTTTAAACGAAAACTTTTTTGCTGCTTAAAGTCTTGAGACGATCCACCAATCATAAACTGATATTCGCCACTTGCAAAAGCCCACTGTTTCGTTTTTACATCCCAAAATTGCAATTCTTTTTTCGAAACTTCAAATTCTATCTGAGTTGATTTTCCTTTAGGTAAAAATTCTCTTTTAAAACCGACTAATTTCTTCAAAGGTCTTTTAATTGAAGCGTCAGGTGCTTTAAAATATAATTGAGCCACCTCATCACCATCATAACCCCCAATATTTTTAATGGTTGTCGTGATTGTTAATGTGTCGTCTTTCTGCTTTATCTTCATGCCTTTGTATTCAAATTCAGAATAACTTAAACCATAACCAAACGGATAAAGCGCTTCACCTTTAAAATACATATAAGTTCTACCGTTAGAAACCTCGTAATCGTCCATTGGAGGCAAATCTGTGATTGATTTATAAAAAGTAAACGGCAATCTTCCGGCAGGATTATAATCGCCAAAAAGCACATCGGCAATCGCTTTTCCGCCTGATTCCCCCGGATACCATGCATCTACAATAGCAGGAATATTATTATCCATCCAATTAATAGCCAAAGAACTTCCTGCAACTAAAACAACTATAACATTCTTGTTTTCTGCATAAATCTCTTTTAAGTAATTAACCTGATCTTCGGGTAATTTTAAATCTGTTCTATCTCGACCTTCCTTTTCTATTGACTTATTAATTCCCATAACGGCAATCACATAATCACTTGCTCGGGCAACGGCTTTATCTTCCGCATATAAATCATCGGTTAAGGTTGGAACTTCCCATAATAACTGACAAATAGCATCGCCACCATTGTCAAAATACTCTAATTTAATAGCGTATTTTTCACCAGCTTCCATAGGGATTTCAACTTGATCGGTAGTCATTCCACGATTATGCCATTCATCTACAACAAGTTTATTGTTTAACCACAATCGAACACCATCATCCGAATTAACACCTATTTTATAAGTTCCCGAAAAGTTAGGCGTTATGTAGCCCGTCCATCTTATTGATTTATGTCTATAATTGGTATACGGATCTGGCGGATTGTTTACAGGATCGAAATTAACCACCTTATCTACGCGAGTTTGCGGTGTACCGTCTAGAAACTTATCATCATAATATTCACCAAACAAGCCCTTTTCATTATTATGATCGTTACGTAAATTTTCGGCTTCAATAAGGTTTAAATTTCTAGCAGCGGTTTTCCATTTCACATACGTAACTTCAGCTTTATTACCAACCTTTTCCATTATCCCTTCCAACGGAGAAACGGGTTTAATAACCGGCAATCCACTATAATCGCCAAAAACAACCTGATTGGCATTAAAACCAACCACTGCTATTTTTTTAATAGTATTTACATCTAAAGGCAAAATGTTATTCTCATTTTTAAGAAGTACCATAGATTCTCTTGAAGCCTCTAAAGCTAAATCTTGATGTTTTTTTGACCCAATAACATCTGGTGAAATTTTGGTATACGGATTGTTTTCTGTGCTATCGAAAATCCCTAATTTAAAACGTGCAGTTAACACTCTAGCTGTTGCTTTATCTATATTTTCTTCGGAAACTAAACCTTTTTTATAAGCCGAAAGTAAATGTTTTGCATAAATATCATTCCCACACTCGAGGTCTAAACCCGCTTCTAATGCTGCTTTTGCTGCGAGTTCTTTAGTATCTACGTATTTGTGCGATTTTACTATATAGGTTGGCGCCCCACAATCGCTTACTACGTAGCCTTTAAAACCCCATTCGTCTCTTAAAACCGTATTTAATAACCAGTTATTCGCCGTACTTGGCACGCCATTAATAGCGTTGTAAGCACTCATTATAGACTGTGCATTTCCTTCTTGAACGGTTGCTTTGTAAGCTGGGAAATAATACTCCCGCAGTGCTCTTTCAGAAATATTAGCATTGTAAGCAAACCGATTATCTTCTTGATTATTGGCTACAAAATGTTTGGGAGTAGACACTACTTTTAAATAGTTTTCGTCGTTTCCTTGTAATCCTTTCACGAAAGCAACCCCTATTTTACTAGTTAAATAAGGATCTTCACCATAAGTTTCTGGCGTTCTTCCCCAACGTGGATCTCGTGCCATATTAATAGTAGGCGACCAAAAGGTAAGTAAATCGCTGTACACATTTTTTTGATCTTTACCTTGATTGTAAAAGTTCCATTTTGCTCGGGCTTCATCTGAAATAGCCGAAGACACGTTGTAAATTAAATCGGAATTCCAAGTCGCTGCTAAAGCTACAGCTTGCGGAAACACGGTAAATCGACCACCCTTTACAACACCATGTAAAGCTTCGTTACCATGATAATATTTTTCAACATCTAAACGTGGAATCGCTTCTGCAGTTGACACAAGCATCGATACTTTTTCTTCAACAGTTAATCGTTCCAATAAATCTTGAACACGCGTTTCAATAGGTAAATCTTGATTTTGAAACGTATATTTAGTTTGCGAAAAACCTAAAACAGGCATGACTGACAAAGCAAATATGATAACTCTTTTTAATGCCATTTGAAAAATGAAATTATATGGATGATTATTATTTTAACTCAATTTTAAATCCTGTAATAGGAATTTCTGTAGCAGTATAAACCGGCATTTTAATGGTTAAACCCGTCTTCGTTTGCTTCCATTTTACTTTATCGGTAGTATTTAATCGTGTTATCGATTTTATCTTATCGCCGTTCTCCAAAGCCAATGCTTTTATAACAACGTCCTTATCGGTAACACTGCACACGTAAGCATAAACAGCTCCGTCTTTTGAGGTAAACCTAACCTCTGGAAAAATAACTTTCGATGTGCCATCGTGTTCGTTATCTTTCATCGTGTTTTTTTCTTCGGAAAACTTAACCTTTCCGTTCTCTTTTGGAGTATCCGCAAGACGTTCTCCTTGCACTTCCCAGGGTTTAGAACCGTAGATTCCTTCTGAATTTTGCTTGATCCACCCTCCCATATCAGCCAAGCGTTCTTGAGCTAAATCTGTAATTTCACCCTTAGCCGTTGGTCCGTTATTCAGTAATAAATTTCCGCCTTTACTTACTATTTCTAATAACTGACGCGTCATTAATTCTGACGATTTATAAATGGTATCATATTCAATATACCCCCAGTTTTTCCCCATGGTAATACAAGCTTCCCAAGGTTCTACTTCCAGGCCATCAACAATTTCTTGCTCTGTCACTTTATAATCACCAAAACCATGTTTAATACGGCTATTTATAATACATTCCGGCTGAAGTTCTAGAATCAATTCTCGTAATTCTTTACTTTCTTCTGGGCTAATTAATTCTGGTGTATCAAACCAAATGACATCAATTTTACCATATTGGGTAAGCAACTCTTTTATTTGCGGTTTCACCTTTCTTTCAAAATAGCGACTGTATACTTTTATATCTTCATCTGGATAATCTACCAAATTACTTCTACCACCTTTAAAAGGCCAATCGGTAGCCACATCGGGATCTTCCCAATCGCGCCCTAATGAATAATAAAACCCAAATTTCATATCGTGTTTATGGCAAGCCGCAACGAGTTCCGCCATAGGATCTTTTGCGTAAGGCGTTCTCTCCTTGATATTATAATCATTAGATGGTGAATCGAACATCGCAAAACCATCGTGGTGTTTTGAGGTGATGATAATATATTTCATACCTGCATTTTTAGCGGTAAGCACCCATTTTTCGGCATCGTAATTAACCGGATTAAAATCATCGGCTATAGTCGCATATTCTTTTAAAGATATTTTTTCATGAATCATGAAATGCTCATTTCCTTTTGCCACATGCCCTTTCCAGTATCCAGCGGTTTGAGAATATAACCCCCAATGCATAAACATACCAAATTTGGCATCTTTCCACCAATCCATTTTGTCAGACGACTGCGCGAAGGCATTCGTGATAAAAATGAATAAAAAACCTAAACTGTAATAAAAATTTCTTCGGAATGTGTTCTGCTTCATTTTATAATAATTTGGATATTTTCTAACAATAAACGCTTACTTGGTTATAAATTCTATGTTGGTTAACTTCACCACCACTGGATTTGGCCAAATTTTATCGTTGTATAATCTTTGTGCTCTACTTATCGATATTTCTAACAAATCTTCATGCTGAATAAATCGAGATGTTGGTGTGTTTTCTGGCCAATACTCCACCACTAAATCGTTTTGCCCAAGTACCGAAATTGTGGTGTTTTCAGTGGATCGCATATTTTTCAATAAAAAGTTTCGTCTAAAACCTTTAAACCAATTTTCTTGTCCGGTAATAAAAACATAAGCCGTGTTATCCTCTTTACCTTTTGTAAACCACATATCGCCATCTTTAACAATGGTTGGCACGGTTCTCACATTTTTAACGCCTTCTTCGTTAACATACATCCATAACGCAATTTCTCTCAATCGCTCCTCTTGTTCTATCGGAATTTCTCCATTAGGTTTCGGACCAATATTCATTAGAAAGTTACCGCCTTTTGCACGGATTTCAATCAGTTTTTCTATTAATTCAGAGCCCTCTTTATAATCTTCATTTGTAGGTTTGTATTGCCATTGCGTACCCATCGTCATACAAGTTTCCCATGGTCCTGGCATGGCGCCTCCTGGGATTTTTTGTTCTGGTGTATTCATCTCACCACGAGTGACTACAATATCTGGTGCAATTTCATGAACATATTGTGCCATAGGCTTCGCCTGAAAGGCATCAAAAAACATAACATCTATAGGACCATAATTATCAATAATCTCTTTAACTTGAGTTTTATCGTATTCAAAAAGTTCTTTATTAGCTGTTACTTGTGTCATTGGGCCTTTTCTAGAAATTAAATGCCCTTGTTTATGGATAAAACTGAAATCTTCTGGAGAAAAATAGATCCCCACTTTTAAATCGAATTTACGCAACGCTTTTACCAATTCCCCAACAATATCTTTTCCGTAAGGCGTATTCATAATGTTGAAATCGGTAGTTTTAGTATCCCACATGCAAAAACCATTGTGGTGTTTTGCTGTAAAAACAACATACTCGGCTCCTACTACTTTAAACAGACGTGCCCACTCTTCAGCATCAAATTTATTGGGATAAAATGTTTTAGGAAGTTCGTTAAAATATTTATTTACATAATCATCTGAAGCTCCAACCAACGAATGACTAATAACACTCCCCAATTGCGAATCCATACTCCAATGCACAAATATACCGAAGCCCATATCCATGAAATCTTCATTAAGTTCGGGCTTATTTTTAAGTTGCGAAAAGGCTGAAAACGTTATTAGTAATATGAGTAGTATCGAAAATTTGAACTTCATAATTATAAATATTATTATTTAAAGACGTTAGACATTTCTAAGATTAATTCACCACCATTTAATAGGTCTTGATGAGAAATACTATAATTTTCAATAGGCTTATTATTCAAACTCACTTTACTAACATAAACATTGGCATCACTATTATTATGCGCTTTTATGCTGAATGTTTTATTTGAATAATAATCTGGATTTAATTGGATAGTAACCTCATCGAATATAGGGCTTCCTATTTGATATTCCGGATTGGTTTCTGTTCCACCATTCATTTGAAACAATCCAATTTTCATAAGCACAGCAAGACTTCCCATTAACCCTTGATCTTCATCTCCATTATAACCCGTGGTAGGATCCAATCCGCTAAACGCTTTATCAACAACGGCACGAGACCAATATTGGGTTAAGTCATTTCGACCCAATTTATTAAATACAAAAGCCGTTTGCATCGATGGTTGATTACCATAGTTTACAGGAATTCTACTATACTCTGGGTGTAATTCTTGTGAATGCGAATTTCCTGCTGTAAATCCAATTTCTTGGGCTGTTTTAAATTGTTGGTTAAGTTTCTCAACTGCTCTATCATTACCGCCCATCAATGTTGCTAAACCTTCTAAATCGTGAGGCACAAACCATGTCGATTGCGCGCCATTAGATTCTATAAAACCATTTTCTGCTTGGTAAGGATCGAAATCTTCTTTCCATACACCTGCTAAGTTTTTAGGACGCATCCAAGTTGATTCAGCATCAAACACATTTTTATAATTGTTAGATCGTTTTATAAAATAATTATAATCGTCATTATGGTTTAGCTTTTTAGCCAACTGCGCTAAAGTCCAATCTTGATACGCATACTCCATGGTCATGCTTGCTCCATCTTGATGACCTCCAAAATCACCATCTGGAATTGGGTAAGGCACATAACCGTTTTCTATATAATATTTTAAACCGCCTCCTAGGTTGGTGTCATGCTCGTAACCAGCTTTTCCCATAATTCCATTAAGCATGTGGTTCTTTTTTAAGGCTTTGTATATACCTTCTAAATCTTCGGTAATAATACCTTTTTGAATAGCAGAAACCATAAATGGTGTAGACGATGCTCCCGTCATCACGTAAGTATAATTCCCTCCAGAAGGCCCACGTGGTACTAAACCACCATCTTTATAATATTGCATTAATGAATGTGCAAAATCGGCCATGATTTCAGGATAAGCAATTCCCCAAAGTGTATTTATTGTCCATTGCGCACCCCAAAATGAATCGGAATTAAAGTGATTAAATTTAGGCTTTCCATTTTCATCCAACGGTAATTGACCTATTCTAAATTCAGCCCCGGTATTATCAGGATATGCACCATTGGCATCGTTTATAATTCTACGCCCCTGCAGTGCATGCCATAAATCGGTATAAAAACGTCTTTGTGCTTGTTCGCTATTTCCTTTTACAGCAATTCGCCCAAGTAACGCATTCCATTCCTCTTTAGAATCATTTACAATTTGGTTGAAGCCCCAATTTGGTAATTCTTCATTTATATTAAGATTTGCATTTTCCACGGAAGTGTACGATATACCAACCTTCATTAAAACGCTCTTTTTATCTTCTTTTAAACTGACGAGGTAATTACCCGTTTCTTCATCTTTTTCTAAAGCATCAATTTCAGTATTCAACTTCACTTTAAAATAAACCGTTAACGGTTTTGGTCGGCGATGTGTTGGTTCCATAACCAAATGCCCCGAAAGTTCGTTTTTATTATTTTGTTCTAAAACCCCATTCGAATTTTCACAAGGTCCCAAAATGGTATTCAAATTAAAAAGAATAGCCGCTTTTTTATTTTCAGGGAAATTATATTGATGTAAACCTACACGTTTTGTGCTTGTAAGCTTAGTTTCTATTTGGTAACGCTCCAACTCTAAACTATGGAAACCAGGTGTTATTTTTTCTTTATTATGACTGAATTTTGAATAAAAATCTTTAAAAATATTACTTTTATTTTCTTCGGAAACAGTAACTGGCATAACAGAAACACCAGACATTTGCCAAGCATGTATATGGCTAAACCCTTTAATAGTATCTGTTTTAAAACGATAACCACTACCCCAAGCGCCTCCAATTTGTGTATCGGGACTTAAATTAACCATCCCAAATGGGCGATTAGCCGACGAGAAGAAAAACCAACGTGAATTTTCGGTATCTAATAACGGATATACTTTTGCTGTATAATCTATAACAGATTCCGTATTTATTTTTAAATCCTGATTTGCATTTTGTTTACAAGAAAACATGGCAACACATACAACACTTAAAATGTAAAATCTGTTCTTAAGGAGGGGATATAACTTCATTATTCTAGGTTTTTAAGGCGTAATTTTATTTAAGTTTTCTTTAATAGCCGATAACATATCGTTAGTAGGAAAACCATTGTTTTGTCTTCTGTTTTTTATAGCGTACCAATCTTTCCATTTATCATCTAAATCACCAGATGCTCTGTGCTTGTAAATAACATCTAATTGCGCTTTAGCCGAAGGAAGCAATGCTTTAGCTTCATTTAAAAACGTTACATTTTTAGATTTTTCGAATTGGTTTTTAAGTTTTGTCATACTATGAAGCGTAGTTTCAAAAGCAATTAAATCATTATATAATTGCGCAGGTAACAACACGTAAGCGTGATAAAAATCGGTAGCTTCTATTTGATAACCTTGCTCTGCTTCCGTTAAAGCTTTCTGTACGTTTTTAGCAACATGCTCTGTAGTTTCATAATCGCCTATAACCCGGTTATAATCAAAAGGAATTGGCGTTTTCCCTGGCCTTCTAATTGGTGCGTTTGATAAATATGAAACCGCCTCACGAATTTCCCACAAATGCTCTACGTAACCTTTACGTCCTTCTTGCGCTTCATGTAAATATTTCATGGAAGCTATAGCGTGATGGGCTGCTGCTTCTGAAAAATATCGGGAAGTCCAGTCCTTGTAAAAAGCATCGGCGTTAAAAGTATCCGGATTATTACAAACGGCACTATAGGCCTCTAGATTTAATAAAAAGGGTCTGAAGTTTTGTCCGTTTACTAAACAAAATTTATCGGCATTATAGGTTTCAAACATCTCTTTCATTATGGTTTCTACCTTGTTTGGATACGGATTATGAACGGTATGATTTAACCAATACCCAGCATGCATATAGGTTCCGAACTCATAATTATCGGTGGTATTTGGTAGATGTTCAAAATCGCCAAACCCATGGTCGGACCAAAGCACCGTCCAGTCTGTTGGCGGTCTAAACCCTTCGTTCCACATTTCCATCCCATCAGAATAGCACACCAATACTTTTGATGCATTAGGTTTATACTCATCTACTAATTTCCCAAAGGCCGCATAGACTTCATTAAAAACGTCAATTTTACTTTCGCCACAAGTACTTTCGTATTTCCAGTCCCAAACTTGATGACGCGGGCGCAGAATAAAAATATCGGTTTTTGCCAATGGTGTTTTTTCAAAATAATAACGCCAAGCATCTAGCCAATCTTCTTTATATGTTTTCCAACAATCGGCTTTATCGGCAGACATAGGGTGAATTTGATATCCCAATGCAAAATCGACCGCGACCTTCATACCTTTTAATTGCGCGTAATCAATCATTTTTTCGATGTAATCAATGTCTATTTGGTAGTCTGGTTTTAGCTTTTTATATTCTGGACGAATAAAGAATTCTGGTCGCCCTAACATATCAAATAACTGGATGGCGTTGTAGCGCATACGCACCAAAGCATCAATCATTTCGGTGTAAGTTTCCCAATCGTATTCTAGTAATTTACCTCGGTAATTTGCCAGCTCGTCCACATCGTTTTCAAAATAAGCTAAAACGGGGACTTTTGGTGGTGCTATAGTTTTTGCTGTGAAGTTAAAAACGGCTTCGTTATCTATTTTACTCGCTGTTTTACCTGTCCAATATTCTAAGGGATCTATACCTAAAACGTCTTTTGAATAATCGTAAATGGCATACTGCAAGCCTTGCAAGTCTGAACCTCCGATAACAATCGCGTTTTTATGATTTTTGTGATTTACTTTTGCCCAAATCCCACCTCGACTTCCGGGTATTTCAGTGGACAAATTAATGTTTTTTTGAATGGCTAACTCTTGGATTAACGCATTTGAAGTTGGTGTTCCTAGAATAAAAACTATACCATGTTCTGGAAAAGCTTCTTTTTCTGAAACGACTTTAACTTCGGAAGTAATTACTTTTTGCAAATCTGTTTTTAAATCATCTATAGTGTTTAATTCTACTTTTGATAAGTTATCGCCAACCACTAAATAGAAAGATTCATCTACTGTTTTTGTACATGAAAAGCATAAAACAACTATTAATAGAATACTTAAAATGTATTTTTTTTTCATGTTTAAAATGGGATTAAAAAGTGATTGCATCTATAATGTAGAGTAAACAAACCTATTTGTTTCTGTTTACTAATTAAGGAATAACTTACAATTATTAAAAATATAGGCAGACATATTCTCGCCTGCCTATATAAACTAACTTAAAACAACTAAATCTTTTAATTTGCTATTAATAATTCGGGTTCTGAGTCATTGTTTCTGGAGAAATCTCAATTTCTTTAATAGGAATTGGACGTAATAAATGTTTTGAAGCGTCGAATGCGCCATGATCAGCATAATGAGGATTATTAGCAAGTTTCTCTTCTAATTTACCCATACGTTTTAGTACTGCCCATCGGTTAGACTCACCAATTAATTCTAAAGCGCGCTCTACTAAAATATTATCTAAATCTACTGTTGTGTAATGATCTGCAACACCTGTAGCACGCTCTCTTACTCTATTTAAATGAAATAAAGCTTGGGTTGTGTTTCCGGCACCTAAAAAGGCTTCGGCTGCTATAAGATGCGTTTCTGCTATTCTAAAAATGAATGTATCCCTTGCTCCACTAGTTTCTGCTGCAAAAATTTCATCATCAAACTTTTTCATGATTGGAAAATTGATAAATGAAGGATTTAAAGAATACTTATAGTTTACACCATCAATATCGGCAGGAACTCCAAATAAATATTGATCTGGTTGATATACCCAGTAACGGTCTAAACGATCTTTAAGCTCGTCTATATCTAGCGTGTTTTTTGGAAAATAAACTAAAGTATCACCAGGATTAATAATGTCATCTGCAAGTCCACTTGCTTCATCGGCCATAATAGTTCTATGGATTGTTACATTTTCTCTACTATCATTATCATCAAATAAAGAATAAAAATATGGCGTTGGCATTAAACTGTTTCCTTTTGTACCGTATGGATTTGCACGACTTACTCCTGGTAAATCAAACACTTGATACATAAAAAGGGAATGCTTATTATTATTACTATCTTCTGAAATCCCTGTATCACTCCATTGTCCTGCGAAAAGAATTTCATCATTTACTTGATTATCATAAGCAAAAACTTCTTCAAAAGACTGGCTTCTAATATCGTAAGAACCAATAGCTGCAACAGCTAAATCAGCAGCTGTTTGAAAATCTGTACTTTCACCAAAATCTAAGTATGCACGCGTTAAATATACTTCTGATAAAACATGTTGTGCGGCTCTTTTAGAAAAACGTCCGGTCTCTGGGTTATCTAACAAATCCGGAATTGCAGCCTCTAGCTCCTCTATAATTAAGGTATAAGTTTCTTGCTCTGTAGATCTTGTATAATTGTTACGGATACTTTGTGGCTCATCTAAATCTAGAACCACTCCACCATACTGCTGTGCCAAGTTAAAAAAGGCTAATGCTCTTAAGGCTCTTGCTTGCGCTATACCATAAGCTTTTTCGCCTAATTTAGCATCACTCCAATTTACTTGAGTTTCATATCTATTAATAGCTGTATTAGCTTTAGAAATTACATCGTAGTTTGCACTCCATACTCCATTTGTTTGCGGTGCATTTAACCCAACATAATCATTAGTACTTGAGGTTGAAAAAATTTCTCCTTGAGTTGTAAAAATATCCGTT
Organism: Algibacter lectus; assembly: GCF_004368925.1. NCBI lineage: Bacteria > Pseudomonadati > Bacteroidota > Flavobacteriia > Flavobacteriales > Flavobacteriaceae > Algibacter > Algibacter lectus. The sequence continues at coordinate 105,023 of NZ_SORL01000011.1, read as the reverse complement.
CCCTCAAATTTATAACCGTAATTTTGATACACTGATCTTGTAGACGTATAAAGCCCTACTATAAATTGATCTGCAGTACTCTCATCAATAAAGTTCTCACTTGTTATTTGTGTGTATATATCTTCTTCTATATAGTCGTTACAACCACTAAGCAAAAGCGATCCACCTAATATAAGTGCAAAGTATTTTATATTGTTTATTGTTTTCATCTTTAATAAAATTTTAAATTAGTAAGATAACTTAAGTCCGAATAATATCGTTTTTGTTAAATAACCTGAATTATAAGAATTCTGTAATCCTGTTTCAGGATCTGGACCTTTATAATCTGTGAATACAAATGGGTTTTGTATATCTAAAGTTAATCTTAAACTAGACATTCTTAATTTTTCTAAAACATCATCATTAAACTGATATCCTAAACCGATATTACCGATTTTAACAAAACTTAAATCTTCGTAATACCACTCTCCTGGGTGACCGTATTCTGGCGCAGGATACTTAGCATCTGTATTATTAGGTGTCCAATAATCTAATTTTATTTTGTTAAATGTAGCATCATCACCATTATATGGTGCAAAGTGAGAATAAAACTCAGAGTGACCGAAAGATCCTTGTCTTGTATAAACTTGTACAGAGAAGTCTAAGTTTTTATAAGTAAAGGTGTTCGTCATACCTCCAATCCAGTCTGGAGATACTTGACCTAAAACCATTTTATCTTCAGCTCCAATAGTTCCACTATTATCAACATCTCTATATTTATATTGACCAGGGAAAGCACCATAAACAGCCGCTTCAGCTGCTTCGTCTAATTGCCAAATACCATCTACTTGGTAGCTATAAATAGCATCTACAGGCTGCCCTACTTCTAACACACCATGTGTTCCGTAAGTTTCCTTATCTAAATCGCCATCTAGCTCAAGAATTTGATTTTTATTTTTCGCAAAATTGATACTTGTAGACCATTTAAAATCGTCTGTTTTAACATTAACAGTATTTAAAGTAATCTCAATACCTTTATTTTCTACAGAACCATAGTTACCCGTTGCAGTAGAATAGCCTGTAATATTTGATAATGTTTTATCTAAAATAGCATCTACAGTTTTCTTTCTATATAATTCTAAGCCTAAAGTTATTCTGTTTTGTAAAACACCTAAGTTTAAACCTATATTAACCTCTTTAGAGCGTTCCCAAGTTAATTCATAATTAGGCAAACCTGCTACACCAACACCGTTGGTATGTGTATCTCCAAATACGTAATCTGAACCAGATAAAAAGGCTAATGAGCTATAAGAACTAACTGGACTATCATTACCAGATTCACCATAACTTAAACGCATTTTTAAATTGCTTAACCAATCTACGTCTTGTAAAAAATCTTCATCACTCGCTTTCCATGCAAATGCTGCCGACGGAAAAAATGCCCATTTATTATTAACTGCTAATTTTGAAGACCCATCATAACGACCTGTGAAAGTAAATAAATACTTATCGGCAATACTATAATTTAAACGACCTGCAAATGATGATAAAGTTTCTTTTCTATAATTAGTATCATAATCTCTAACATCTAACCCTGCAGCAGTGTTGTAAAATGAATAAGAATCTGTATCAAAATCTCGTGTTTCAATATTACTCCACTCTAATTGATTGTAGTATACAGAAGAAATTAATGTTGCTTTTAAGTTTTGAGTTTCTGTTATATCGAAATCAAAATTTATAATGTTATCCCATGTATAAGATGTTTTAAATGAAGAATCGTAATGAGATTGTATTCTAGCTGGTTCATTTCTTGCTGCTTTAGTATACAAACCTCTATACTCACCAAATCTAGTATTCTTAATATTTGGAGCAAATTGTGTTTTAAAACTTAACCATTCTGTTGGTGCGTAATTTAAAAATACATTAGCAATTACATCCAAAGACTTTGTATTCGTTTTCCAAGCACCTTGCGCATCGTAGTAAGGGTTGGTAAAACGTCCATCTTGATCGTCTGGAAACAAAATTACATTTCCATCAGGATCGAAAGAATTAACTGTTGGCGCTAAACGCAATGTACTTCTAAATAATTCTCTACTTCCTTCTTCTCTTTCAGATAAAGCTAAATATGCTTTTACACCTGCTGTAAATTGATCGGATACTTTTTTAGTTATAGACGCACTTAAGTTGTAACGATCGTAACCTTCTATACCTACAACACCTTCATCACTTAAATACCCTATAGAACCACTATAAGTTAAACCATTTTCACCACCAGACATACCTAAATTATGGCTTGTTTGTATTCCCGCATGACGGTAATCTCCAGCCCAATCTGTATATCTACCATTTGCAGCGTTACTTGCTTCTTCATTAGTAGTTCTTAATTCTCTACTTAAATCTACAACAACATTATTATAATCTTCTACTGTTGGAACATTTCCGTTTTGAAAAAGACCTTTCCAAGCAGTACTTCTTAATGCTTTATCAACAAAATCTACATACTCATCACCATTATACATATCAGGCACATTAGTTGCAGAACGTACACCTAAAGTAGCCTCATACGTAAATACTGTTTTTCCTTCAATACCGTTTTTAGTTGTAATAATTACAACACCATTAGCACCTCTTGCACCATATATTGCTGTTGCAGATGCATCCTTTAAAACATCCATTTGTTGAATATCGGCAGGATTTAAAATATTAATATCATCGAAAAAGATACCATCTACTACATATAAAGGTTTAGATAAATCGTCTGCGGCACTATCACTAATACCATCACGACCACCGTCGGTATTTTTAATTACTGTATTACCTCTAATGTCTATAGATAATGGAGCTCCAGGCTTATTACTTAATGTTCTAACATCCACACCCGCAATTCTACCTTGCATAGCCTGACCAATATCTGTTTTCTTTTGCTCTGTAAGCGCTTTAGTATCTAAAGACTCAACAGCTCCCGTTAAATCGGTACGTTTTACGGATCCATATCCAATAACAACCACTTCATCAAGTTGAGCGGCATCTTCTTCTAACTTCACATTTAATGATCCTTGTCCTTTATATGTAAGTTCTTTTGTTACAAACCCAATAAAAGAGAAAGTAATTACATCTCCACTTTTCGCATTAAGTTGAAAATTCCCATCGAAATCTGTGGCGGCTCCATTCGATGTTCCTTTTATAATGACGTTCACTCCCGGGATAGGCACATTTTGACTATCGGTTACTACGCCTGACACTTTAGATTGCGACCAAGAGGCACTCGCATAACCTATCAATAAGGTTACTAATAAGAGTTTTAGTTTTTCCATATTATTATTTAGTATTAGTTATACCGCTAATTTATAGTTAAACATTTGTTAATAGATGGACTTATTAATCCAAATTATGGATACAATCATCAAATAAAAAAGAAATTAAAACTTAACAATCCCAATATATACGGGAGACAAAACATGTTTTTATATGGTCAATTCGTCCATTAGTCTGAATAAAGTGTCCATTTAACATTAATGAAAAAAAAGTATCTTAGTAGAATAATAACTAAGCTTAATTAAAATGAAAAAGACCCTTTTTTATAGCAAAGTATTTCTTGTTGCTATAGTATCTGTATTATTTAGTTGTAAAGAAACGCCAACAGACACCACACCTTGGCAACCTTTATTTGATGGAGAAACCCTTAACGGCTGGCATCAATTAGGAGGTACAGCAGTATACACCGTTCGCGACCAATCTATCGTTGGAACTACGGTACATAACACACCAAATTCTTTTTTAACTTCAGATAAAATGTATGGAGATTTTATTCTCGAATTGGATTACAAAGTAGATTCTACAATGAATTCTGGAATTCAAATTAGAAGTAATAGCATACCTACTTATAGAGACGGACGTGTTCATGGTTATCAAGTTGAAATCGATCCATCTAAAAGAGCTTGGAGTGCTGGTATTTACGACGAGTCTCGTCGTGGCTGGTTAAACACTATGGAAAACAACCCTGAAGCTCAAAAAGCTTTCAATCAAAACGATTGGAATCACTACCGTATTGAAGCTATTGGTGATACTTTAAAAACATGGATAAACGATGTTCCTGCATCTTATTTAATAGATGATAAAACAGCAAGCGGATTTATTTGCTTACAAGTACATGGAATTCATGCTGATAAAAAAGAAGGCACAGAAATTGTTTGGAAAAACATTAAAATATTAACTGATAACCTTAGTGAGTATTCTAAAAAATCTTCTCTAGAACCTATTATTACTAAAAACCAGCTAACTATAGATGAAAAGAAAAAAGGATGGAAATTACTTTGGGATGGAAAAACGACTAACGGATGGCGCGGTGCCAAACTTGAAGAATTTCCTGAAAGTGGTTGGCAAATTGAAGATGGCGTTTTAAGTGTATTAGCATCTGGAGGAGCTGAATCTACTGCAGGTGGCGATATTGTAACCACAGAACAATTTGGGGATTTTGAATTAACAGTAGATTTTAAATTAACACCTGGTGCAAATAGTGGTATTAAATATTATGTAGATACTAATATCAATAAAGGAGCAGGTTCTTCAATTGGTTTAGAATACCAAATTTTAGACGATGCTTTACATCCTGATGCTAAACTAGGTAATCATGATGGTAGTAGAACGGTAAGTTCTTTATACGATTTAATTCAAGCAGACGTAAACAAACCTATTCACCCAATTGGCGAATGGAATACAGCATATATTATTTCTAAAAACAACCACGTAGAACATTGGTTGAACGGAACAAAGGTTTTAGAATACGAAAGAAAAAGCGATGACTACAAAAAGTTAGTGTCAGAAAGTAAATATGCCAAATGGCCTAATTTTGGCGAGTTAGATAAAGGAGAGATATTACTTCAAGATCACGGAGATTTAGTATCCTTTAAAAATGTAAAAATTCGTCCTATCAACTAAATTTTAACCACCACAACAAAACATTATGAGTTCTAATAGAAGAGATTTCTTAAAAAAAACAGCTTTAGGTGCCGTTGGAGTAACATTGGCCTCTAACAGTATAAATGCCATGTCGGCAAAAAGTTATTCAAAAATCATTGGTTCTAACGACCGCATCAATGTAGCAATACAAGGTTTAGGCCGTCGCTATGGTGCATACATGTCTGCCATTGCTGATAAAAACAATAATATTGAATTGAGCTATTTATGCGACGTCATGAAAAGCCAACGTGATAAAGCAGCAATTGAAGTATCTAAAAAACTAGGTAAAACACCTAAATTAGAAAACGACATCCGTAAAATTCTAAACGATAAAGATGTAGATGCTGTTTTTATGGCCACTCCAGATCACTGGCACGCACCTGGTGCTTGTATGGCTATGCAAGCAGGTAAAGATGTTTACTTAGAAAAGCCTTGTAGTCACAACCCAAAAGAGGGTGAGTTACTTGTTGCTTATCAACAAAAATATAATAAAATTGTGCAAATGGGGAACCAACAACGTTCGTCTTCACAATCACAAGAAGTCATAAAAGCCATTCACGAAGGTGTTATTGGTGATGTGTATAATGCCATTGCTTTTTACACAAGTAAACGTGGGCCAGTACCTCATCAGAAAAAAACAGCTCCGCCAGAAGGTTTAGATTGGGATTTATTTCAAGGGCCAGCACCAAGAAGAGAGTATACAGATGATACTTGGAACTACAACTGGCATTGGTACGGTTGGGATTATGGCACTGCAGAAATGGGAAATAATGCCACACACGAACTAGATATTGCACGTTGGGCACTAGATGTTAAGTACCCAGAGCATGTAGATGTTAAATCTGGTAAATTCCATTATAAAGATGATGGTTGGGAAATGTACGATACTATGGAAGCTACATTTCGTTTTGCAGGCAATCGTTCTATTCAATGGGATGGTCGCAGTAGAAATGGTTACGACAAATACGGTGCTGGTCGTGGTACACTAGTTTACGGTTCTAACGGTTCTGCTTTTATAGATCGTGATGGTTATAAACTATTTGATATTAAAGGAAAAGAGCAAAAAAACAATATTGTAACAGGTATAGAAGATGGAAACGCACTAGGTGGTGGCGGCCAACTTTCTAAAGCACATACGGTTAACTTTTTTGATGCTATTAGAGGTAAAGCCCCATTAACATCGCCTATAGAACAAGGCGCTATTAGTCAGATGTTAACGCACTACGCAAATATTGCACACAGAATTGATGATGCTTTTGAAGTTGATGAAACTACCGGACGTATTTACAATAGAGAAGCTATGAAACTTTGGTCTAGAACTTACGAACCAGGTTGGGATATTAAACCAGTATAAATACAAAAATAAAACCTCGGGACTCTTGTCTCGAGGTTTCTGCTTAAATTACCGTTTCTGTGGAAACAGGAATTTAAAAAATATTGAAATGAAAAGAAGAGATTTTATAATCAAAGGAGCAATAGCTTCTGCTGCAGTTACTACTTCGGCCGCAGCCATGACCAATGTATTTGATTTTAAACACGCAAACGACACTTTAAACATAGGAATTATTGGCACCGGAGATCGAGGCACTGGTCTTTCGGCTAACATTAATTCTATCAAGAATTTTAATATCCTTGGCTGCTGTGACACCTTGCCTTTTAGATTAGAAAATGGTTTAAAAGCAGCAAAAGGAACAGCTAAGGGCTACACCGATTACCGTAAACTTTTAGATATTAAAGATATTGATGCTATTTTGGTTTCTACTCCATTTAGCACACATTCCAAAATTGCTATGGATGCTCTAGATGCTGGCAAACATGTGTATTGCGAGAAAACTATGGCTAAAGGTTTTGGAGGCATTCAAGATTTGGTTAATAAAGTCGATCAATCCAATCACGTATTTCAAACTGGACATCAATACCACAGTTCTAGACTTTACACCCATGTTGTAGATTTAATAAAAGCAGGTAAAATAGGAAAGATTTCTGCTTTTGAATGCCAATGGAACCGACACGGAAACTGGAGACGTCCTGTACCAAGTCCTGAATTAGAAAAACAAATTAACTGGCGTATGTATCGCGAGTTTTCTGGTGGTTTAGTAGCCGAACTTTGCTCGCATCAAATAGATTTCGCGAACTGGGTCTTAGGCGAAACTCCTAACCAAGTTATGGGTACCGGTGGTGTAGATTACTATAAAGATGGTAGAGAAACTTACGATAATATTCATTTAATATATAATTACCCAAGCGGTGTAAAAGCTAAATTTACTTGCCTCACTAGCAATGCTAAAGACGGTTACCAAATAAAAGTAATGGGCGATAAAGGCACCATTATTTTAAGCTACACCAAAGCATGGTTTTTCCCAGAAGGTGGGAAGAAAAAAGAATTAGGTATTGTAGATGGCGTATCTGGCGCCACTGTAAAATGGGAAAAAGGATTAGGAATTCCTATTACTGTAGATCATAAAGAGCCTAGTCTACAAGCTTTAATCGATTTTAAAGATAGTATTACAAACAACAGCAAACCTATTTCCGATATTAAAACGGGTGCTAATACAGCTATCTGTGTTCAAATGGGCTTAGAAGCAATGTACACCAACAGCATTATTAAACAAGATGAATTTAAAGGCTTTAAATTTTATGAATAAATATATTTTATGTCTATTTACCCTAGTGGCTTTTTCAAGCTTAGGTGCTCAAACTTCTACTAAAGATCTCGATTTAGAGACGACTTTAATCAAACCACAACGGATTATTAAAATTAGTGATTCGCACTATTTTATTGACTTCGGAAAGGCCTTTTTTGGAAATGTAGAAATTACATCAAACGTGAGTCAAAACGATTCTTTAATTATTCATTTAGGTGAAAAATTAGATGGCGAATTTCATATTGATAGAGATCCCGGAAAAAACATTCGTTACAGAACCTCGAAGTTAAACACATTAGTAGCAAACCAAACTGTAACTCCAGAAATACAAGCTTATAAAAGGAATACAACAGGCGCTGCAATTATGTTACCAGAAGATATTGGAGCCATTATTCCGTTTCGTTATTGCGAAATTGAAAATCTAAAAGTTCCTATTGAGTCTATTGAAATCAAGCAAAAAGCACTTCATTTTAAATTTAATGATGATGCCAGCGCTTTCTCTTCATCAGACCCTATTATGGATTCTATTTGGGAACTTTGTAAACATACCATAAAAGCTACGAGCTTTACCGGGTATTACGTTGATGGAGATCGGGAGCGTATTCCTTACGAGGCTGATGCTTATATCAATCAACTAAGTCATTATAGTGTGGATAACGAGTATTCTATGGCGCGCCGCACAAATGCTTATTTTATAGACAATCCTACTTGGCCAACCGAATGGTTGTTACACACTGTACTTATGTTTCATGCCGATTACATGTACACAGGAGATATTGAGCCACTTAAACAAAACTACGAGAATTTAAAGCTTAAAACTTTAATGGATTTAGAACGTGCCGATGGTTTAATAAGTTCTAAATCGCCCAACCTAACCAAAGATTTAATGTCGAAATTAGGTTTCAAAAAAGCAAATGATAAGCTTAAAGATATTATAGATTGGCCACCTGCACAAAAAGATACCGGTTGGAAACTTGCAACACCAGAAGGTGAACGCGATGGTTACGAAATTGTAGATGTAAATACTGCTGTAAATGCGTTTTACTATTATAATTTAAAGTTAATGACTGAAATTGCAACCGTACTTAATAAAACTGAAGATGCTGAATTCTATAAGAAGAAAGCCAAACTTGTAAAAGCAACTATAAACAGCAAACTATTCGATGCTAAAAAAGGTTATTATATCGACGGTGAAGGCTCTACACACTCGGCTTTACACGCCAACATGTTACCGTTGGCTTTCGATTTAGTACCAGAAGAACACGTAGCAACAGTTGCTGAGTTTGTAAAATCTCGTGGTATGGCTTGTAGCGTTTATGGTGCTCAATATTTATTGGAAGGTTTATACAAAAATAACGAGGCGGAATACGCATCAAGTTTAATATCAAACACTGAAGGTGATAGAAACTGGTGGAACATGATACAGGTAGGCTCTACAATGACTTTGGAAGCTTGGGATGTAAAATACAAACCCAATGCCGATTGGAATCACGCTTGGGGAACTGCGCCGCTTAATGCTATTACAAGATACATGTGGGGTATTAAACCAAAAATGGCTGGTTTTAAAGTTGCTGACATTAATCCACAATTAGCTGGCTTAACTTTTACGTCTATTAAAGTGCCTACCAAACAAGGTTTTATTTTAGCTGAATACAAACAAGAATCGAACCAAAATGATGTTTATACTGTGACGATTCCGGAAAATATGACGGCAGAATTCACACTTCCTAAAAACTTCAAAAAGGTTTCTTTAGATAACAAAAAACTAAAAGGAAAATCTTTATTTTTAACGCTTGAAAGCGGAACGCATCATATAAACATAGCTTACTAAGCATCTTATGAAATTAAAAAAACATCTATTTATTCCTTTTTTATTATTAGCCTTTTTTCAATTTACAATAAGCTTTTCGCAAGAATTAAAACCTGCTAGCTTATTTTCAGATGGTATGGTTTTACAACGCGACATACCAGTTCCTGTTTGGGGTACAGCAAAACCTAACTCAAAAATCACGGTGACTTTTGCTAACCAAAAACAGAAAACAAAAGCTGATAATAACGGAAAATGGATGTTAAAATTAGATCCATTAAAAGCATCTAAAATCGCCAGAGACTTAGTAATTTCTGGTGATTCTAAAGTAATTATATCTAACATTTTAGTTGGAGAAGTTTGGATTTGCTCAGGCCAATCTAACATGCAGTTTAATGTGAATAATGTTCCTGAAATAAAATCACTTATTCCGTTTACAAAAAATATTAGAACCTTTCAGGTTAAAAATATAGTATCACTAGAAGAACAAGATGACGTTACCGGAACATGGAAAGTAACCAACCCGAGCAGCGCTGTTGCTTTCGGTTTTGCTTACTTTTTAGAAAGTATTGGCGATGTGCCTGTTGGAATTATTTTATCCTCTTGGGGAAGTTCTTCTCTAGAAGCATGGATGCCAAGAAGCATGACCGAAGAATTACCGTATTTTAAGACCATAATGGACGATTTTGATAAAGATACAGCAACTCAAAACCGACTTTTAGAAGCTATAAACTCACCAAAAGGCTGGAACATTAAAGAAGATATCTTTATGAGACGTCAACCTAATGTGGTATATAATGCCATGATGAAGCCTCTAGCGCCTTACGCATGTCGTGGACTCGTTTGGTATCAAGGTGAGCGTAACACACGTTATATTTCGGGTGTGCCAGAAGTTACCGAAGCCAATTGGTTTCATAAGGTTGCCGGTATGAAAGAGTATGGTGATATTTTAAAACTTTGGATTCAGAATTACAGAAAAACATGGCAAAACGATAACATGCACTTCGCTGTAGTAATGCTGCCAGGATATGGAAAAGGCACACATGCTAGCCCAAATATTGATTCTAAAAGTCCTACTGCAGAATCTTGGGCATGGATGCGCGAATCTCAATTAAAAGTTTTAGACTTACCAAATACGAGTGTAACAAACACCATAGATTTAGGTAGTGAAACCAATATTCATCCTACTGATAAATTTCCTATTGGGCAACGTTTAGCACTTTCCGCAGCTAAACATACATTAAATCAAAATATAGTTGCAGAAGGCCCTGTTTTGGATCAAGTTGAAATAGAAAACAATAGCTTAATAGTTCATTTTAAAAACAGTAAAGGTTTAAAAACCAACAATAGAAAAGCACCTGAAGGTTTTTGGATTGCAGACGAATCTTTAAACTGGAAAATAGCAGACGCTAAAATAGAAGGTGAAACAGTTATTCTTGAGAATAAAGACGTTAAGAATCCTGAATTTATCAGGTATGCTTTCGCAGGAAAACCAGATGTTAACTTAGTTAATGGAGCTAATTTACCTGCATATCCTTTTAGAACAGATGTTGATGTAAAATAATTATAATTCTAGAACCAATTTTCGATAATTGCTTTTTCAGTATTTGGATTTCCTTTATGAATAAACTCATTTTTAAAGGCGTTATACTCATAATCTTTACTCCAAGCCTCATGGTTTTTCGAAACCTGATCAATAGCATCGCAAATAAAAGTAACCTCAGCGTTTGTTAAGGTTGGATGGATAGACATTCTAATCCAGCCTGGACGCTCCATTAAACAGCCTTCCAAAATTTTTACTTCTATAGATTTTGATGTGCTTTCATCTACATTTAATAAGTAATGCCCATAAGTTCCAGCACAAGAGCAACCACCTCTAGTTTGCACACCAAAGCGATCGTTTAAAAGTTTTACAATTAAATTATAGTGTGCCTTTTCAATATAAAAAGAAAACACCCCTAACCTATCGGTATGTTCTGGTGCTAAAATTTTAAGGTTTTCTATAGAAGAAAGCTTATCGAAAATTATAGCATTGAGTTCATGTTCGCGATCCAAAATATTTTGAACTCCCATTTTTTCTTTCAACTGAATAGAAAACGCAATTTTTATGGTTTGTAAAAACCCAGGAGTTCCTCCATCTTCTCGCGTTTCTATATCGTCAATATAATCATGATCGCCCCAAGGATTAGTGTAACTCACCGTTCCTCCACCTGGGTTATCTGGCACTAAATTTTTATAAAGTTTTTTATTAAAAACTAATACTCCGGAAGTTCCCGGACCACCCAAAAATTTATGAGGAGAAAAGGTAATGGCATCTAGATATTGTTCCTCATCTTCAGGATGCATATCAATATCAACATAAGGTGCCGAACATGCAAAATCTACAAAGCATAGCCCATTGTTTTGATGCATAATTTTAGCAACATCATAATATGGGGTTCTTATACCTGTAACGTTAGAACAACCGGTAATAGCTGCAATTTTTACGGGAACATGGCTATATTCTACCAACAACTTCTTTAAGCCCTCTAAACATGGTAAACCGTTGGCATTAGAAGGAATTACTTTTACACGAGCTATAGTCTCTAACCATGAGGTTTGATTGGAATGATGCTCCATATGCGACACAAAAATTATTGGTCGTTTTTCTTCCGGAACTTCCGTACTATCCTTTAAATTCTCGTTTAATTTAATACCTAAAATACGCTGAAACTTATTAATAGCACCTGTCATTCCTGTTCCAACCGTAATCAAAACATCGTCTTTAGAGGCATTAACATGCTTTTTTATGATAGCTCTAGCATCGTGATAAGCATGCGTCATTACGCTACCTGTTATAGAGGTTTCGGTATGTGTGTTGGCCACAAAAGGCCCAATATCATTTAGTAATTTTTCTTCAATAGGTCGGTATAATCGTCCGCTTGCTGTCCAATCGGCATAAATTATTTTTTTCTTACCGTAAGGAGAATCAAAATACAAATCGACACCAACAACATTATTTCTAAATTGCTCAAAATATGCTTCTAAATTACTGTGTTGATTTTTGATTTTGGAAACACTTTTTAAGACATCCATTGTTGAAAATTAAAATGATTTAGATTGAAATACTTTAAACTCTAGAAATTTATATATCTAAAGAATTAAACAATGTTTTTAATTGTGGATTCGATGGTCTTGGCGCATCGGCCTTAACAACGTTACCTTGTGGATCGATTAATATAAACCTTGGAATACCCGTTACATTGTAAGCTGTTACAAAAGAACGATCGTCTTTAGCAAATAACTGTACACCACCTAACTGTTTTTCTTCAACCATAGTACGCCATTTACTGTGTGCTCTTTGATCGTCTACAGAAATGCTTACAAACTCAATATTTTTACCATGATATTCTTTTTCAACAGCTTTTAACGATGGAATCTCTGCTAAACAAGGTCCGCACCATGTTGCCCATAAATCTATATAAACATATTTTCCTTTTAAATCATCTAAAGATGTGCTACCACCATTGTAGTTTTCGTAATCTACAAATTTTGGAGAAGCTTTACCATTTAACCCCATTAAGCCTTGTTTTTGCTTATACATACTATGCAACTGTTTTTCTAAACTTATCGCATCGTTTTGCTCACTTACCACAAATAACGAATCTAAATCTCCTGCTTTATCAAGTAAATCTTTAAACGTTTTATTACTTTCTTTCACTTTTTCATTAAAAGCAGTTTCATCTAACTCAAACCAAGTTTCAATATCAAAAACCTCTTCCATAAGCAATGCTTTTTCAGCTAAATAATTACTGGCCTCTGCTCCTGTTCCTTCAAATTTAATGGTTTCATCAAAAGCTTTAGTATCTAACTTCATCTTTAAATCGTAACCATTTTTTAAATATACACGTGCTTGTTCTGCTCCATCATAAACTAAGAATACACCAGGCTCTACTTTTAAAGTATCAGAGAATGTTCCGTCGGCTTTCACTTGAATTACTTTTGAAACGGTACGGCTTCTTACTAATAAAGAATCGGAATTTTGATTTGCAATTGTTCCAGAAAATGTAACATAATCTTTTGGCGCTTCTTCTTTACATGCTGTAAATACTAAACCTATTAATAATACGTAAATAAAATTCTTCATCTGTTATTTTTTAAATTTTGAAATTCCTGTTTCTAGCCAATTATGATAATCTTCTACATTTGGTGTATAACTTACTGGATCCAATAAATTGTCTTCATTATGATCCATAAGCACGTAGAATGGTTGTGTATTGGCTTTATATTTAATGGTTTGAAGTTCGCTCCATTTCTGACCAATATACTTCAATTTTTTACCCGGTTTTAATTTTGAATCAACCACATCGCCAGCTTCCAACGGACGTTTATCATCAACATATAGCGATATTAATACCACATCGTTTTTTAAAATATTTAAAATCTCTGGTTTTGGCCAAACGTTTTGTTCCATTTTTCGGCAATTTACACAAGCCCAACCCGTAAAATCAATCATTACTGGTTTCCCTACTTTTTTAGCATAAGCCAAACCGGTATCATAATCATTAAAAGCTAAAATATCGTGTGGCGCTAATAAATGTGCTCCTTCTGGTAAATCTCCATGATCGTTGAGCGCGGAAGATCCGGTACCCAATCTTGTATAACCAACACCATACGGCGATTCGCTATAATCTTGTGGTGGCGGAAAAGCACTTATTAAATTTAATGGTGCGCCCCATAATCCAGGAATCATATAAATAGTAAAAGTTAAAACCACTAAACCTAAACTCAACCTACCAACTGAAATGTGCGGTAATGGCGAATCGTGTGGTAATTGAATTTTTCCGAAAAGGTATAAGGCTAATGTTCCAAAAATGGCAATCCAAATTGCGATAAACACTTCGCGCTCTAATAAATGACCTTGCATTACTAAATCGGCTTGCGATAAAAATTTAAAGGCTAAAGCCAACTCCAAAAATCCTAAAACCACTTTTACGGTGTTTAACCAACCACCAGATTTTGGTAATGAATTTAACCAACCCGGGAATGCTGCAAATAAAGCAAAAGGTAATGCAATGGCTAACGAGAACCCGAACATACCAACTATTGGAGCTAAGCCTCCTTTAGATGCTGCCTCTACCAACAAGGTTCCAACAATGGGTCCCGTACAAGAGAACGACACAATAGCTAAAGCTAAAGCCATAAAGAATATACCTATTAACCCGCCACGATTGGCTTGAGAATCTACTTTATTAGCCCAAGAATTAGGTAGCATAATTTCGAACGCTCCTAAAAACGACGTTGCAAACACCACTAATAATATAAAGAAAATAATATTAAACCATACGTTGGTAGCTAATGCATTTAAAGCATCGGCTCCAAAAATACCGGTTACGGCAGTACCAAGTAAAACGTAAATTACAATAATACAGACACCATAAATAATGGCGTTTTTAATTCCAACGGCTTTATTTTTACTTTGTTTAGTGAAGAAACTCACCGTCATAGGAATCATTGGGAAAACACATGGGGTTAACAAGGCTGCAAACCCTGATAGAAAAGCTATAAAAAAGATACCCCAAAGTCCTTGCTTAGAACTAGACTCGGTAGATTTAATAGCATTATCCTGAACGTTCTCTGCGGTTTTAGCAGCTGCATTTTCTGAAATTATAAAATTTAAATCAACTTCTGTTGGAGGCAAACAACGAGAATCGTCGCAAACCATAAATTCAACAAAAGCATTTATTGTAGAAACACCTTCGGTAACTTTTACTTTTTGCTTAAATGTTGCTGTTTTTTCAAAGAATTTAATTTCCATTTGAAAAACAGGGTCGTCGATAGTATGGCCTTCTTCTTCAAAAGTATTTCCTATTATTTTAAATTGTCCTTCGCTATCATCATAAGTAAACGTTGTTGGTATGGGACCATCTTGAGGTACCGCTTGAGAATACAAATGCCATCCATTGTCTATAGTTGCTTTGGAAATTAATTGATATTCGGTATCAGACAATTTTTCAACAGAAGTTTCCCATTTAACAGGCTCTAAAACCTGAGCTTGCCCAAATAAAAAGGATATTAGTGCTAAAAATAAAATTACTTTCTTCATTCCTCAAATTTATTATTAATTATGTAATAGTCTCTAGTTTTTGTATTTCTTTCAAAAAAGCATCAATATTAAACATTTACTTCGTTTTATACCGTACTATTTTCAAACTACAAAAACTACATGTGCTATAATGACCAAAAAACACGTCATTACCCTTAGTTAAATTCTGTTAAAATTTAAAAATTGGGTTACATTAAGACATCATTACATCTATTTTCGGTCGAAATTTACAACATATTTTAAATGAATTTTCAAAGATTATAAAACTTTAACACCCGCAACATCTAAACTGTGCCATACATAGATTTTTAGCAGTAAAACCAAGCTATAATTAAAACTTAAAACAAAAAAAACGTTCACTTAAACAGTGAACGTTTTAAAAGATCTCGAATTAAATAACTAATAAAATTAAGAGATAATATTGAATGTTAGAGGATACGTTGGATTTTCACCACGACTTGCTCTTAATGCATTTACTATTGGTAAAATAATTGAAAGAAGTCCTAATGCTGCAAAACCTAGTAAACCTAAGCCAAAGAACAGTATTAATGGTACGCAGATGATAAACCAAATAATAAGACTTAATTGGAAGTTGATAATGCTTTTTCCATGGATATCCATTTGGTTTACTCGCCCTTTATTGGCTAGCCATAAAATTAATGGTAGCAGCAAACTACCAAAGCCAGTTACTAAAGATATTAACTGACTTAAATGTGTAATAACTAATAATTGTTTATCGTTTCTCATGGTTTTGATATATTTTGATTGATGTATTAATATGACGCCTAGGTCTTTAATTTGTTACATACACTACCATTAATTATTTATAAATTAAATGCTCTAGAATATTTTTCATGTTGTATTTTTGGCACAATAAATGATTAATGCCACGTTATAACATAAAACCAAACACATATATGATGCGTTTTACCCTACTTATAGCTTTATTTTTTTCGGTTGCCTTACAGGCACAAAATAATGCCATTGCCCCAGATGAAAAATTAGTTTACACGGCCTCTTACAACATGTCTGGTATTCTAAACGACATCGCCCAAGTTACCATGTCTACAGCAAAAGTGAACACTTCTAAAGCCACACTAATGCGTTTAAAAGTTACAGCTTTAACCTATAGCAAATGGGATAACTTTTTTAAAATTAGAGATTTATACGAGAGCTATGTAAGTCCAAAAACATTAACACCTTATTTATACAAGCGTGATATTAATGAAGGCGGTTATTACAAAGCCATGAAATACACCTTTAGCCATAAAACCAATACGGTTAAAACGGTGCAAACCAAAAAGAATAACTACGTAGAAAACAAAACAGTTTCTATAAACAAAGGCACAAAAGATATTGTTTCGGCTTTATACTATATCCGTTTGTTTGATTATGCTAGCATGAGCAAAGGCAGCAGTAAGAGCTTAAATATTATTTTCGACAGAAAAGAATTTAACGGTAAAATAACCTATTTGGGTAAAGAAACCATTTCTACAGCCATTGGCACTAAAGAATGTTACAAACTATCTATTGGTGCAGATAGCTCTAGCGGCCTACAAGGTTCTAGTAACTTTTTATGGTTAACAGCCGATGAAAATAAAATTCCGGTTTACGGAAAGTTTAAAATTCCTGTTGGAAATGGTGAGTTAAAAATAAAATCGGCTTCTGGTTTAAAAAACTAAACCCGTTTTTTTAATAACTAACTTTATAACTCCCTTTATTGAATAAAAACACAAACTCATGAAAAATATTTTCACCATACTCGCCGTAATAGCATCTGTTTTTGCAATTATTTTTTCGGTATTACCAATTTCTAACTTAGCCATTATTCCTGCCGTAGCAGCGCTTATCTTTGGTTTAGTTGCGTTTTACTTATCTAAAAAAACAGGCGAAATTAAAAAAACCATTCAGTTTTCGTTTTTCTTAACCATTGCTGCTTTAGCTATTGTAACTTATAAATCTGTTTTTACAGCAACCGAAATTGCAAACACAGAGTTTATTGATGCCAAAGAAATGGAATCTGAAGAAGCTGCTTTAGACGATTTGGAAGACTTAGAAATAGAAGATCTAGAAATTGATGATGCTGATTTAGAATTTGATACCTCGGAATTAGAAATTGACGCACAAGAATTGGAACTAGAAGCTCCAGCATTAGAGGTTGAACCGGAAGCTTTAGAAATTAACGAAGCCGATTTAGAAAGCTTTGATGAGAACATAGAAATAGACGAATCGGATTTAGAAGATATCGAATTCTAAAAAGTAACTCGTTTTATATTAAGCTTTTCCTTAAAATAGAAAGCACAACTACAGCCCAAGTTAAATTATTTAGCTTGGGCTGTGTTCATTTTTAATTTTGTAATATCTTAGCAGATAAATTCTATCTCCTATGAAAAATTACCTTCCACTATGCTTAGTGGCCTTTACATTAATGGCTTGCAGTAGTTCTCAAAACAAATCTAAAACCACTGCTAACGCCGAAACTTACGCTAAAACAATTACAGCTGCAGAATTAAAAGACATGCTTTACACCTATGCCTCTGATGATTTTGAAGGTAGAAAAACAGGCGAACCAGGCCAAAAGAAAGCCATTGAGTTTATTAAGCAAGGTTACGTAGCAAACGGTATTCCTTCGCCTATTGCAGAAGGCGATTACTTTCAAGAAATTCCTGCTTCATTTTTTAAAGGCGATACCAAAGCTTCAGAAAATGTATTAGCTTATATAAAAGGATCGGAAAAGCCAGATGAAATTATTATTGTTTCGGCACATTTAGATCATATTGGAATCTCAAAAAATGGAGATATTAACAACGGAGCCGATGATGATGGTTCTGGAACGGTTGCCGTAATGGAAATTGCTGAAGCTTTTAAACAAGCTGCCGATAAAGGTTTTGGACCAAAGCGTTCTATTCTGTTTTTACATGTTACAGGTGAAGAAATTGGACTATATGGCTCACGTTATTATGCAGACGAAGATCCTGTTTTTCCTTTAGCAAACACTGTAGCTAATTTAAATATTGATATGATTGGCCGTGTAGACCCTAAACACGAAAACAACGAGAACTACCTTTATTTAATTGGTGCAGATAAATTGAGTAAAGAATTACACGAAATCTCAGAATCAATAAATAAACAATACACAAAAATAGATTTCGATTACACTTATAATGATGAAAACGACCCGAACCGTTTCTATTACAGATCGGATCACTACAACTTTGCTAAAAACAATATTCCTGTAATATTCTATTTTAATGGTACGCATGCCGATTACCATAAACCAAGTGATACTCCAGATAAAATTAGATACGATTTATTAGAAACTCGCGCGAGACTTGTATTTTACACTGCTTGGGAACTTGCTAATCGCGATGAGCGCTTAAAACTAGATTAAACAAACTTATAAAATTTAAAAAAATGGGAGCCGTAGATCAATCTATTATAAAGAATATAGCTGAAGATTTAGACTGCGGCTGCACCTGTTTTTATAATATCAAAACTAAAGAAGTTATAGCCATCCCCAGTTTTATGGATGGTTTTGATGATTTCGATGATGATGAATTTAAACCACCTACTGGAGATGATTTTATAAAAATCAATCCCTTAGAAGACTCCGACTCCTTTAAAATAATGGAATCATTTGTACAACAACTCCCTGAAACCCCTTTGCAGCAAGAACTAGAACATACCTTACGCAACAAAAAACCTTTTCAGAACTTCAAGTATTTAATTGAAGCTTCAGAATTTAGAACGTCTTGGTTTAACTTTAAGCAAAAAGAAATTGAAAAACATGTGGTAATTCAATTGAATAAAGGTTGAATGGAATTATTCTTATCCCGTAGTTAGCAAACATTTAAAATGAACATCACGTCAAGAAAAATAATTGGAGAAAATGGTAAAATGCGAGAGCATATTATCAACGAATTTAATAGTGATGGACTAAAAGAAAAAACTGATTTTTTTGAGGAAAATGGAGATTTAAGATATTCCGTAAGATTTGAATACGACTCGAACGGGAATTGTATTTCTGAACACCAATTCGATTCTGAAAATAATTTTGTTGGCTCAATCGAATGGAAATTTGACGATAAAAACCGTGAAATTGAACAAATTGAAAAATCAGATGATGGCGAAATTTGGGAATGGTATGAAAAACAGTTTCCTGAAGAAAATATCATAGTTTATTTGTCAAAAAACAAAGACGGAATTATCGAACATAAAACTATTTCAAATAAATTTTCGGGAATAGAAGAAAGATTTGATTCAAATGGAGATTTATATGCAAAAGTAGTAACCAAATTTGATGAAGATAATCGAATTCTAAACCGTAAAACAATTGACCTAAAAGGAAAAGTGACACAGGAAGATGTTTACGATTATATTGGAAAAACTGAAAAATGGACTTTGTTCGTTGATGGAAAATTTACAAAAACGGAAGAAAGAACAAAAGATGACAATGGAAACGACATATTGTATATAAGAAAAGATGATTCTGGACAATCTACTGAATATGTAAAATGGACTTATGATAATTTTGGAAATGCAATAAAAGTTGAAAACGGAATTGAATTAAACAAGCCGACAAATATTTCGGAAGTAAAAATAGAGTATCTGAAAGGCAAAAACGTTTGCTAACACCGTATAAAATTAATTGCTGGTTATAGCCTACTTACGAAAGTCCTTGCGGACTTTCTATCTGTGATTTATTTGCTAAATTTAGTGCTTAAATCACGCAACTAACCTTATACAACAACGTTGGCACAGCACTACATTTCCTCAATAAAACAACTTAATAATTACAAATTAACCATTAAATCATTTAAAAAAGCACTGTAATTATTCAACTCTAAAGGAACATCTGCATTTTTTTCCATATCGTGAAAATGATGTGTGGCTAATAATTCCATTCCTGTAAAAGCATTCATTCTGTGAAAGCCAAACATAACACCTTCATCTACACTTTTCTGATTAAAAAATTCATTTTCTAAAGTAAATGCGGTTTTAGGTGCATTCCAACTTGTAGTAAGTATATATTTTTTTCCGTGCATTAAACCTCCTGTTCCGTAATTGATGTTTGGATTTTTTCTACTTCTTCCATCACTGGCATAAATTCCATTTTGATGACCTTCCGTAAAAACTTCATCTATATATTTTTTAAATCCAAAAGGAATTTGAAACCACCAAATTGGAGTATGATAAATCACTATATCTGCCCACTTAAATTTTTCAACCTCTTCCTTTACATCATAATTGTCGCCTACTTGAGTAAATTTAACTTCAAATTCTTCACGTGTGTCAAAATATGAAATAGTATTGTTGAAAAGTGTTTCGTTAAATCGTCCACCAGAATGTGCAAATGGATGACTTCCATTAATTATAAATATATTTTTCATTTGTCTCTTATTTTATTTGAGGCAAAATTAAAGCAATACTTATTATCGTAAAAATAATACAAATCATACCTTTGTATAAATATTTTAATAGATATGGTAAATTTAGAATGGTATAGAACATTTAAAGAAATATATGAAAACGGAACTTTAACTAAAGCTTCTATTGCTTTATACGCTTCTCAACCCGGAGTTAGTGTACACTTGAATGCTTTAGAAGCTTATGTTGGTAAAAAACTATTTGAGCGAACATCCAGAAAAATGATTCCAACAGAGGATGGGAAATTTTTATATGAATACATTATTGAATCTTTAAAAAAACTAGAAATAGCAGAACAGCATTTTAAAAAAACAACTCAAGAAAAAAATCCATCTCTAAACATTGGAATGTGTTCTGAAATGTTTCAACTAATTATTGAACCAGAAATTCCCAAATTAGACTTCGACTTAGTTGCTAGATTTGGAGCGCATACAGATTTAATAAAAGACCTAAACAACGGCATTTTAGATTTAGTTATAACACCTAAAAAACAGAATAAAAAAAAATCATTAGTTGAATATATTCCGTTTTCAAAAGAAAGAATCGTTTTAATAGCAGGAAATAAAACGGATACAACTAAAATACAAAAACACATTAATTCTAATAATATAAACAAGTTAGAAGACGAACTGCTTCAAAATGTTTGGTATAGTTCATCAAACGAAATGGAACATTTTAGACGTTTTTGGTTTGAGAATTTCAATAAGAAACCTGCTTTTAAACCAAACTACATTTTACCAAACATTACTTCCATAATAAGGTGTTTAAACAATGGTAATGGACTTGCATTAGTTCCAGATTTTTTATGTCAAGAACAAATTTTAAGAAACGAGATAAATCTAGTTTGGGAAGGAAACGTGAAAACGGAAAACACCTTATATTTTGCTTCAAGAACAGATTTGAAATACAAAAAAGAATTAGATACAATTAAGACTATATTTACATCAAAAATGAAATAAAGGCAGTACAACGCCGAAAAACAAAAACACTAAAACAACAACATACAACCGTTACTGGTATAATACACACCTCAAACTATTAAGGAAAAATGAAAGAACACTTTAAACTTAAGCCGTATATGTTTTATTGCCTAATTTTAATAAGTATTTCGTGTAAACACGGAAATAAAAAGGACGCTCTAAATTTAGAAGCTGAAACTGAATTGAAAATAGATTCTATGGAAGCTAATCTCAACAACAAAAAATCGCTCACTAGCTCTGAATATAATACTGACTATTCCGAAATTGAAAATATTGAGCGACCAGAAAAAACAATTATTCGAAATTTAGCAATTGACACATCTAAAGCATTCGGAATTTGGACTCAAGATCCAAATGGACCTCATGCCGATTTTTGGCTAACTGAAAAATCATTTTATGTTGTAGACTATGACGGAGATGCGGAAATGCCATATATTTTAGACAAAAACGAAATCACTGTATTTTACAAGGACTTTGTTCAAAAAGGAAGAATTACTTCAACAGAAAATGATACTCTGAAAATAAAATGGTCTGATAATGAGCAAGCAACTGAATATCTAAAATTCAAAAATTAATAAAGCACTATATACTAAGGCGCATAAAAATAACACTTAGTTTTTGCAAACACCAAAGTGACATCCACAAAAAAAGCCTTTCAATTTCTTGAAAGGCTTTTACTTTTTGGGTGGAAGACCGGATTCGAACCGGCGACCCTTGGTACCACAAACCAATGCTCTAACCAACTGAGCTACAACCACCATGTAACTTGCATTTTGTAATGCGTGTGCAAATGTAAACGATTTAAACGTTATCTACAAAGACTTTTTAAAAATTTTTACATAAAATTTTTAAAAAAACATCAGCAACATTCTAACTACTTTAAATCGAACAAACTACCAACTGCAGGCAAACGTTCTACATTAAAACCTTCGGCGTAAGCCACACCAACCAATCGTCCTAAATCTTGTGCGCGATAAGTTACACTATCTGTAAAGTTCTTGCTAGATATTGGAGTTACAGGTGCTTTACTATCTGGATCATAAAATTGAGTTTTATATGCCAGCACCGACTCCATTTTTATATCAATAACACTAGAGATATCAACAACAAAGTCTGGCTCTAAGTTTTTCCATTGTATATAATGGTATACTTGCTTTGGTCTCCAAGGTGCTTGCAGTGTGCCTTGATCATCTTTTGTTTCTATTTTTATCAGTCCGCTTAAAAAACAAGCATCACTAACTAACTTACTTCCTTTTCCGTGATCGATGTGGCGATCATCAAAAGCATTACAAAGTATTATTTCTGGTTGATACTTACGTATCATTTTAATAACCTCTAATTGATGGGTTTTATCATTTACAAAAAAGCCATCGGCAAAGCCTAAATTATCACGCACAGCAACACCTAATATCTTAGCTGCGTTACTAGCTTCTGTAAATCTAGTTTCTGCTGTACCACGCGTTCCTAATTCTCCTTGGGTTAAATCTATAATCCCCACTTTTTTGCCATTAGCAATTTCTTTAGCAATGGTACCACCACAACCTAACTCCACATCATCCGGATGTGCTCCAAGGGCTAGAATATCTAATTTCATTTTTAACTTCTTTTAAATTTTTATTTCGTTTTTCAACCTACAAAATCAGAATACACTATCAAAAATCTTAATTATCGCAAAACTAGTGACTTCGCAAACGTATTCGTAAGTATTTTTTGCATTTAATGAGGCTCAAATATAACAATAATGGAAAAATAGACCCCAAATTCAAAGTATGACTTTCGTCATAATTACTCTTCTACATCTATAGTAATTTTACAGTATAATTATAGAACGACACTTATAGCGCTAAGCTAATAAACAATTATAAATTATGATCTACTTAATGCTTCTCATTTTAATTATAACTATTGGTCTCTTTGTTTGGGGAAAGTTTACACCAGATATTGTTGCATTAATATCTATGTTGAGTTTGTACTTAACGGGCATTTTAACTCCAACAGAAACCTTAAGCGGTTTTAGTAACCCAACAGTAATTATGATTGCCGCACTCTTTATAATAGGAGAAGGTATTGCTCAAACCGGATGGACGGCCTTAGCAGGTAAAAAGTTTGTAGAATGGGCAGGTAAAAGTGTTCCGAAGCTATTAGTAATTATCACGCTTGGTGCAGGTGTACTTTCTGGTTTTGTTAGTAATACAGGTACCGTTGCAACCTTAATGCCACTTACCATATCATCAGCTTGGAGCATTGGTACATTACCATCAAAAATGCTTATGCCTGTTGCTTTTGGATCTAACACAGGTGGTTTATTAACCCTAACAGGAACACCGCCAAACATTATTGCCAGTAACGCTTTAGTTGAAGCAGGATTCGATGGGTTTTCATTTTTCGAATTCGCCTTAATAGGTATACCATTACTACTTGTTGCCTTACTTTACTTTAGATATATAGGTTACAAATTATTACCAAGTAACAAAACAAATAACAAACCTGTAAACATTGAATCTACACTTTACAATTGGATTGAAGCCTACAAAGTACACGATGGATATTATAGACTACGCGTACGCTCAATATCACCATTAATTAATACAAAACTAGAAGAATGGCATTTTGAGAAAGACTATAATGTATCTATTATAAGAATTAAAAGAAGACACCCAAATGTTTTAAAAGGTATAGCACAGTTTGAAGAATTCCCTGTACCATCAACAGATTTACTATATCACGATATTATTACTGTAAAAGGTGATGCTAAAGACATTAACAAATTAATGATCACGTTTAGACTAGGGCTTTTACCTCTAGAGCCTATAACAACCGACGAATTAAAACACAACTTAATCAACCAAGAGGTTGGAATGGCAGAAGTAATTGTAAATCCAAATTCTATTTTAGTAGGAAGAAAATATAAAGTAGGCGATTATTTTAAAAGATATGGTATTCAACTTTTAGCTGCCTCTAGAAATAACAAGCCTTTACTAGAAAAAGAAATAACTGTAAAAGTTGGTGATGCCTTTTTAATTAGAGGAACATGGGCACACATTGAAGATTTAAAAGAACAAAACGAAAACCTTGTTATTATTGGTAGCCCAGAAGGTATGGCTAAAAATGTGGAAAGCTTAAGTCCAAAATCATACATTGCTTTAGGTGCTTTAATCCTCATGATTATATTCATGGTCTTTAAAATTGTGCCAGGCTCTATTGCTGCATTAATATCTGCAGGTGTCGTTTTATTAACAGGTTGCGTACCAATATCGAAAGCTTACAAAGGCATTAGCTGGACCAGTGTTGTTATGATTGCCGCAATGATACCAATGGGTATTGCATTACAAAAAACAGGCACAGCACAACTTATAGCAAGTGCTTTAGTAGACTATTTAGGAGCCATTCACCCTATTCTATTACTTGGTGGTGTGTTTTTACTAACAACAACCTTTAGCCAGGTCATTAACAACTCGGCCACAGCAGTTTTAATGGCACCGATAGCCATTTTAGCAGCAACATCATTAAACCTCTCGCCAGAACCGTTTATGATTATTGTAGCCATAAGTGCATCAACAGCATTTTTAACGCCAATAGGCACAACAACAAACGCAATGGTTATGACGGCCGGTGGTTACAAGTTCATGAACTACCTAAAAGTTGGAGCACCATTACTACTATTATTTTTCATTATATCATTAATACTTGTGCCAATTATTTGGCCATTTTAAACCATAAAATTATTAGAAACTTTAAAATCAATAATTATGAAAACGACAGAAACCATGACAAAACAAGCCGACTTAAAACAATACGGAATTGACGCTGCGAAAGTGAACTGGAATTTATCTCCAGAAGAACTTCAAAAAATTGCAGTAGCTGAAGGTTCTGGTGAAGAAACAGCTAACGGAACTCTAGTAATTAAAACAGGTAAGTTTACTGGTCGTTCTCCTCAAGATAGATTTATAGTAAAAGATGATTATACTGCTGAAAGAGTTTGGTGGGGAAAAACAAACAAAGCAGTTTCTCCAGAAAACTTTGATAAACTTGAAGCTGAAATTAAAAAGTATCTTTCTGGAAAAGAAATATACGCAAGAGATGGGTATGTGTGTGCAGAGCCAGAATACAGAACAAATATTAGAACAGTAACCGAGTATTCTTGGTCTAGCATGTTTGTTTTTAATATGTTTTTACGCCCAAGCCCAAGTGAGTTAGAAAACTTTAGTGAAGACTGGTTAGTACTTTGTGCTCCAGGATATGAATGTCCAGATCCTAAAGCATACGGTATCCGTCAAGGGAACTTCTCTATTATCAACTTTACTAAAAAAATAGCTTTAGTTGGTGGGTCTGCTTACACAGGAGAAATTAAAAAAGGTATCTTCTCTGCTATGAACATGGTTTTACCTGTAGAAAGAAATGTATTACCAATGCACTGCTCTGCTAACGTAGGCAAAAAAGGTGATACTGCTATTTTCTTCGGATTATCAGGAACAGGGAAAACAACACTTTCTGCAGATCCAGAAAGAAAATTAATTGGAGATGATGAGCATGGTTGGACAGCAGACAACACTATTTTTAACTTTGAAGGTGGATGTTATGCAAAAGTGATCGATTTATCTGAAGAAAAAGAACCAGACATCTTTAGAGCGGTTAAACCAGGGGCTTTACTTGAAAATATTTTAATTAAAGAAGATGGAGAACCAGATTATTTAGATAGCAGCATTACGCAAAACACACGTGTAAGTTACCCTATTTATCATATCGATAACATCCAAGAAACACTTTACGCAAACAACCCAAAAAACATCTTCTTTTTAACTTGTGATGCTTTTGGTGTATTACCTCCAGTATCTAAATTAACACCAGGCCAAGCGGCTTACCACTTTATCTCTGGTTATACTGCTAAAGTTGCTGGAACAGAAGCTGGAATTACAGAACCAGTACCATCATTCTCTGCTTGTTTCGGAGAACCATTTATGCCATTACACCCAACAGTTTACGGTGAAATGCTAAGTAAAAAAATGACTGAAGCTGGTGTAAATGTTTGGTTAATAAACACAGGATGGAGTGCTGGACCTTACGGTGTAGGATCTCGTATAAAATTAAAATATACAAGAGCGATGATTACAGCAATTCTAAACGGTGAGTTAGACAGCGTAGATTACGATCAAAACTTTATTTTCGGTTTACACATGCCAAAATACTGCCCAGGTGTACCAACTGAAATTTTAGACCCAATGAATACTTGGTTGAAAAAAGGAGAATATGTAGGGAAAGCAATTCAATTAGCACACTCTTTCCACTTAAACTTCGAGAAATTCGCAGCTCAAGCTTCAGAACAAATTATTGAAGGTGGGCCACTAATTGACGAACACCACCACTTAAACGAGAGTTTTTAATTAAGTGGATATTAATAGCAAAAAAAGGAGCTCGAAAAGAGCTCCTTTTATATTATAACTCTTTTTTTTGAAACAGTTTTCGGTTTTAAATCGTAGTAATTTTATGCTAAATTTTAAAACCTTATTACTAACTTAAATCACAACATCATGAAGTACTTATTAACTACAATAGTGCTTATTATTGCTATCTCTAACAGTTATAGTCAATCTCCAGAAGATAAATTAGGATCTTGGTATATGCTTGATGGCACACATAAAGTGGCCGATAAATGGAGCGTTAAAACAGGGGTTCAATTACGTTCTTTTGAAGTACTAGACAACTTAAATTTATTATTTTATTATGCTGGTGCCAACTACCATTTAAATAAAAAAACAACATTAACCTTAGTGTATTGCTATTTAGACATCGATAGAAGCTATTTACTGGCCGGAGAAAGCCATTTATATGAAAATAGACCTTACGAGCAAATAAGCTACATACAATCTACCAAAAGCCTTCCTATTTACCATAGAGTAAGGTTAGAGCATCGTTTTTTAAACTATCAACATACGCAAACTACATTACATAGATTTCGTTACAGATTAGGCACAAAAGTGAAATTGAGCGATAAAATGTTCTTCAATATCAATAATGAAATTTTCATGAACCTGCAGGATCAGGTTTTTACCGAAAATAGATTTTATGCGGCTATAGGCTTCAATGTTTCAAAAACCAGCAATTTCCAGCTAGGCTATTTAAATCATGAAATAAATAAATCGAATTTAAACCGACTACAAGTAGGTTACTTTTTCAAAACAGATTTAAGAAAAAAAGTGAAGTAATTTTATAATTTTCTTTTAACCGAACCAGCAAAGTCTTCAATATCGTCTTTTACTTTATCGAGTTCTTTTTTAATGTCTCCGGTTACACTAGTATCAATTCCGCTTTTCTCAGCAGTTTTGGTAATTTCGTGTTTAATATCGTTGGTAGCATCTTTTAGAGTACGCATACCTTTACCCAAACCACGTGCGATTTCGGGTATTTTATCGGCTCCAAAAACCATCACCACTATAAATAGTATAAAGGCGATTTCTGCTCCGCTAATAAATAAAAATGTTGCTAGTTGTATCACGTGGCAAATATAGTAACTTGTTTTATTAGTTTAAACATTTTTTAATTTGTTTAACTCAATTTTCAATTTAAAACAAAAAAAAAGCCGACTTTTTCAAGTCGGCTATAGTAAAGAATTCAATTGCTATCAATCAGCCCTTTACTTTTTCTTTAAATTTACTAAATGCAGTAGCATCATCTTTTGGCCACGCATTGTTAGAAGTATCCACATCGGCAGTTTCTAAATCTGGATCAATAACAAAACTCGTTATTGCTTTATTAGTTTTAAATACCTTTTTAACTTCAAACTCATTGTATCTCCATATTTCAGCAGGATATTTTTTTCTTTCTACAGTACCATCTTCATAAGTAATTTCTAAAATAATAGGCATTACTAATCCTCCTGGCTTTTCAAAAGTCACTTCATAAAAATGCTTTGGAGCTTCTTTTAATTTTGCTTTTTCTTCTGGAGATAAAGACTCTAAATATGTATTAAGCTCAGCAAAATCGCTTGCACTTTTAGCATCTTGAGGAATCACACCATCTACAGCTTCAGCATAATAAATAAAACGTCCTGGGTAATCTGCTAAATCCATTTTAAAACGTTTAGCTCTTTCCTTAGCACTTTCAGTTGGTTTATCTGTTAAATAGTATTGCTTAACATCTTTAACACCAATATCTGTATAATCGGTAGTATAAAACCAACCTCTCCAGAACCAATCTAAATCCATTGCAGAAGCATCTTCCATCGATCTAAAGAAATCTGCTGGAGTTGGGTGCTTAAACATCCAACGTTGCGAGTATGTTCTAAACGCGTAATCAAACAATTCTGGTCCCATAATAGTTTGTCTAAGCATATATAATCCTGCTGCAGGCTTTGTATATGCGTTTGGACCAAATTGATGCACATAATCACCTTGAGACATAATTGGAGAAATATTACTTTGATCGCCACCCATGTAAGGCACAATATCTTTTGGTAAGTTTCCGGTAATGTAGTTTGGATCGTAATCTAACTCAGCTAATGTTTCAACAAAAGAGTTTAAACCTTCATCCATCCAAGTCCATTGGCGCTCATCACTATTTACAATCATCGGGAAAAAGTTATGCCCAACTTCATGAGTAATTACACCAATCATTCCGCGTTTTAATCTTTCAGAATAAGTTCCATCTTCATTTGGACGTCCGTAGTTAAAACAAATCATTGGGTATTCCATTCCCATTTCTGCATGTACAGAAACCGCTTTACTGTAAGGATAATCAAAAGTTAACTTAGAGTATTCTTCTAAAGTATTTGCAACTACACGTGTAGAGTGCTCTTCCCATAAAGGGTTACCTTCTTTAGAATACAAAGAAATAGCCATTACCGAACGGCCATTAATATCTACAGCCATAGCATCCCAAAGGAATTTTCTAGACGTTGCAAAAGCAAAATCTCTAACCTTATCGGCTTTAAAGTGCCATGTTTTTAGTTTTGTGCTACGTTGCTTTTCAGCAGCTTCAGCTTCTTCTTGTGTTACAATAAAAACAGGATCTTTAAAAGATTTTTTAGCTAACTCAAAACGTTTTATTTGTTCTTTAGTTAAAACATCTTTTGGGTTTTGTAACTCACCTGTCGCTTCCATTTTATGGTCTGCAGGTACGGTTAACTTAACATCGTAATTTCCAAATTCTAAAGCAAATTCACTTCTGCCCCAGAATTGCATATTTTGCCAACCTTCTACATTATTATAAACACATAATCTTGGAAAAAACTGAGCAATAACATACGTATTGTTTCCATCAGGAAAAGCCTCGTAACCAGAACGTCCGCCCTGAGTAACGTGGTTGTTTACATTATACCACCATTTAATTTGAAATTTAAAGGTATCGCCTGGCGCTAATGGTTTTGCCAAGTTAATACGCATCATGGTTTGATTGATAGTATATGATAAATCCGATCCGTTATCGTTTTTTACATGTTCTATATTAAATCCACCATCAAAACGCTCTTGAAGATTGTTTTTTGTAAAAGACTGCGCACTATTAAAAGGCGTTTTAAAACTTTCTTCCTTTACATCTGGAGTCTTTGAATCTTTAGCTCGCATGTTTTGGTCGAGCTGAATCCATAAATATTGTAAATGGTCTTTTGAATTGTTGTGGTACGTTATTTTTTCGTCACCAAAAATCTGACTCGTATTTTCGTCTAAACGAATATCCATTACATAGTCAACTTGTTGTTGGGTGTACTTGTAGCCTGGCGCACCAGAGGCTGTTCTAGTTTCGTTGGGCGTTGCCAACAAATCTTTCATTTGCCTAAACTTGTTTTGATCGGTATGACCTTGCGGTTTAGTGCTTGTGGGTTCTTGAGCGAAAAGGCTCGTGGAAATAAAAATTACAGATAGGAAACAATACTTCAGGATTCTCATTTTAGCTATAAATAGATTTAACAAATTTTCGGTTTTTAGAGCTAATACGTTTACTTATTAGAACTAAAAACGCTCGAAAATAATAAATCTAGAAGTTAATTAACATTAAATTAATTAAAATTTAACAGCGCTGAGGTATTTTTAGTGGTCAGTATAAAGCTTTTCTGTTTGGAGTTAATTTTAGTTTTAACAATATTTTGCTGATCTGGACATACTGCAAAAAGCATTTCATTAGAGACCTCCAACGATTTAACATTTTGTATATCAACAACTTCAACATAAAACCTTACAATATCACCATCATATTCTTTACCTACAAATTGCAGTGTAGCAGGTTGTTTATTTATAGAAACCTTTAAATTGGTATTAATATATTTTTCTAGGTAAGCATTTATAGCTTCAGTATCATTTTTTTCATCTAAAGTGATGTTTTCATCATAATTATAACGCAATGCTTTTTCTAAATCGTCAATAAAAACTCTAGAAATTATCTGAACCGCCTTTTTATCCTTCACATATTCAACCTGCGTAACACTAATGTAATATTTATGAATGCTTGTAAATGAAAAAAAGCTAAATGCTAAAAGGAGTAAAACTATTTTAAAACGATTCATTAATTATTTTTTTTTTGC
Source organism: Algibacter lectus (assembly GCF_004368925.1). Classification (NCBI taxonomy): domain Bacteria; kingdom Pseudomonadati; phylum Bacteroidota; class Flavobacteriia; order Flavobacteriales; family Flavobacteriaceae; genus Algibacter; species Algibacter lectus. The sequence continues at coordinate 73,630 of NZ_SORL01000011.1, read as the reverse complement.
TAAAGTAATTATTTTAGAAGTTCAAAAAGCATTTCAAAATATAAGTTCTTTTTTAAAACCGAAATATACACCCTTAATTCACAAAGAAATCTAAGGCTTTATATTTTCTAAATACTGCTTATATTTCATTCTTAAAAACACAAGCACTTTAAAATCGTTTTGGTTTTTACAGTATTTAATAAAATTAGCATCATCAGAACAGAAATAGAAAAAATCCATTTGCTTATCTTCATCTAGCGGGTTCGATGCAAAAAAATCTTTTCCTAAACGGCTTTTAATACTATGCATTAAACCATCTTTCTGCTCAATTTTCACGCGACGTTTAAGCATTTTAGTTCGGCCCGAAATGGCATTTATTATAGGCGTAAAACCAACAGAAGCACCAAGGCCGTAGCCAGAACTACCTAATCCAGGATTAAAACCAGAAGCCTCACTTAGCTGCCTTTCATTTATAGTAGCAATTCTACCGGTGTATCCCGGAATACCAACATCGAAGAAATTAAGAGGCCTATCGCCTTTTGTGTTTTTAATATCCGAAAGTAAATCGCCTGTTAGTATTTTACCAACAATAACAGTATCAAGCTGATTAACCTGCTCGTTTAACTTTACCAAAACGGCTTTATTAAGCACCGTTTCGTTAGAAACTACAATTTCTTGCAACTTATACCGAATAGAAGTAAATACAATAGTATCATGCAATCGCACTCGCAATTTAAACTCACCATGGGCATCGGTAACGGTATAAGCCTGTCCTGTTTTATTAATAACGTGTATGTTTTCCACATCACTTACGCCGGTAACTTTACCAAGAATCTCAACCGTTTGCCCGTAGAAATTTAAAGACGCTAAAAAGAATAAAAATAGTAGTTTTTGTTTCACACTTTAATTTTAGAACTACGAATAACGACGATAATTTCTTAAAGAAATTACAAAACGCATCTAATATTTTGTTAAAGCTAACAACTCCTAGCCTTCTATTTAGCCTTCAAAAAAGCAACACTTCTCGCATTTAGCAACTCCAAGAACTCCATTTCTTTACCTTCGTTCAGTAAACTAAAATCAAAATTATTACGTTGCACATAATGTATAAACTCTTCCACGCGGTGCTCTGGAATATCAAAATTATCCACTAAAAATTCCGATCCAAAATAATATTTAACCGCCTCAATAGGCACTTCCGGAATTCCTTTTGCCTCTTTATTTTTAACCTTCGATCTAAATAAAGGTAACAACAATTGATCTACAACATTTATCACATTCAGTCCGTTTACCATCGGCATATGCTCTCTACCAATAGCGTCATTAACCGTTTGTGTACTATAATCTTGAGCAAACTCAAATTCATCCTTATGCTTAATACCATAGTAAAGCGCATCCAACTTAGGCGAAAACGGCTTAGCCACTTCCATATCTTCAGCTAAAACACCTGTCAGTTTTTGTGGCAAAAGTATAATTTCGTCCAGCTTATTAATTTCCATAATTAAAAACACCTTCATACTCTTAGACCCCACAATATCCTCATTCACAGTAAATTTAATATTTTGGAATTGCAAGGCACTCACCTCAATAATATCATTAAGGCGCACCGCAAGTGTAAACTCACCACGATCGTCGGTAACCGTCCCTACATTAGACGATGCATTAAAAACGGTAATACCGCCAAGCTCGCTACTTTCAACAATAATTTTTCCTTCAACATTAAACCGCTGAAAATCTTGCGAAAAAGCAAAACCACTTATTAAACAAACCAGTAAAAGTATTTTAAATTTCATATGTTCTTTTTTATTAAAAATACGTTTTAATCAAGTCTTCATCAAGTAAAACAGAAAAAAAATACATTAAAAAAATAAATTTATTTAGTTTTACCCTCTAAAGAAAAACATCATGCAACAAATTACCATTGCCAGCACCTCTACCCTACACGGTTCGGGATATTTAGAATACCTACTCGATTACCTCAGCGTATTTTTTAAAAATGCCGATACCATTCTATTTATACCCTACGCTAGGCCAGGCGGCATAAGTCATGATGCTTATACAGAAACCGTACAAAAAGCATTCGCTAAAATCGATAAAAGCGTTACCGGAATCCATAAACACAGTAACCCTGTTGAAGCCGTAGCACAAGCCGAAGCCATTTTTGTAGGTGGCGGCAACACCTTTGTACTTACCAACCAATTGTACAAAAACAACCTCATCGATGCTGTACAACAAGCCGTTAAAACCGGAACACCATATTTAGGCACCAGTGCAGGCAGTAACATTTGCGGACTCACCATAAAAAACACCAACGATATGCCCATAGTATATCCGCCAAGTTTCAATGCATTGGCCTTGGTACCCTTCAATATCAATCCGCATTATTTAGACCCATTGCCAGATAGCAAACACATGGGCGAAACCAGAGAAACCCGCATAAAAGAATTCCACAATTTCAACACCAACCCCGTAGTAGGCCTACGAGAAGGCAGTTGGCTGGCCGTTTCAGGAAAATCCATAAAGTTAAAGGGCGAACTACCCGCACGTATTTTCGAGTACAACAAAGCACCTTACGAGGTTGCGCCAGACACCCAATTAAATCATTTAAAATAAAAGGAGTAACATATTAAAATTCAGAATACAATTTTGGGCGGGTTTTTAAGAAAAATAAAAACCGCGCTATCCGTTATATCTTTTTACGAGGAAAAATTAGGCTTATCAAATCAGCTAGAGCATAAACAAAACAACAGCTATATTAAGCCAATTTAATAAGTCGCAAAAAGGATGCCACTGCTATCGCTCCCGCAATAACCCGCCAACATCATTAATTATCGTAACATAAAGTGTACTTGCTAAGTTCAGTAAAAAATAAAAGACATGCTTAGTTCAATTTATAAGCAAGCATCACACCACCTCTATACGGCAACCATTCTCCACTCTTATTATAGCGCACTACACCATCTACACGCTCACCAGAAGCTTTGTTGTATCCTTTATAAAAAGCCTGATGCGTACCACCACCAAGAAAAATATCAATATTAAACCGATCACTTAGGCGTTTTTGTATCCCTATGGTTGCACCTGCGGTATATCCAAAACCTTGTTCATAACCATTATTTCCTCTAAAAAATTTAGACAATTTAAAGGTTGTACCTGCAATATGCCCACCCACATAAAAACCTTTAAAACGCTCCTTAAAGTAATAACGAAATTCTGGAGTCACAATCAAAAACTGTAACGGTGCACCATCTACAGAATTCCAAAAAGAAGCAATGGCATCTATTTGAAACGTCCACTTTTTACTCAAGCCCGTTTCAAGACCAATATGTGGCATAGCTACCAAAAGTGTCACTACATTTCCCTTTAAATAGGTTCCTTTAGAATCAGACGCTAAATCAACATCATTTTGAGCATTCATTTTAAAAAAACCAAAGACTAAAAAAACAACAAAAACACACGCTTTATAATTCATAATTTATTTGTTTTTAAACATTTTCGAGTTAAAACTAAGCAAAATCTTTATAATATCACTTGCTACAATTTTAATGTAAACTAAAGGTTAATTCTTACATAAAAGCAACAAATACACTCACAATTACGAAGTTGATAATTTCAAGCAATAATTCTTATCAATTTCGCAGACATACCCTCGAAAACTACTTATTTCACAAGGGTTTACAGCGTTTTTCACGAAATCAAAACCAGTCAGAAAAACCTCCAAAACCATCCAAAAAATCGACGAAATGCATGCTTTTTTCTTTTAAAAACACAGCGCTTTGTCTTTAACCGATTTTAATGAGGTGTTGGGCGAAATGTAAACATCCCACCTTTTTATTCAACAAAACATTTCTAATTTAGCAGTGTTAAAACATTACTGATTAATAGCTACGTATTTGTTTAACAGTTAAAGGTGAATTTAGTTTTTTAAACCCCTATTTAAAAAGCAGATCGATAACCGTTAAACAATTGAAATTTTAAATGCTAATCTGTGTTTTTGACATCTACTTTCAAATGCGGGTATCTCATCCCATTTTAGCACGAAAATGAATTTAATGATAGTATTAAGTGTACCCTTAATCCAGGTATCCTTATCCGCTATTTAAAATATTTAAAACCGCCCTCAAGGGATATTTATTAATTAAATCCAATTTATTATGAAAAAAAGTAAATTAATTTCATTAGTGTGTTTATCGTTAACTGTGTCGTACATGTTTTTAACCTTATTAAGTTACATCTTAGTAAACTAAAAACAACCGCACATTGGAGTCTTTACAGTTGGCATCCACTCGTTTTAGTCGTTAACGCGACTATTAATTAAATTTGAAGAAATGATCTGGAATGTTATCTATGTAAAGCCAAGAACCGAGAAAAAAGTGGAAGCCGCATTGTTAAAAATGGGGATTAAAGCTTACTGTCCTGTAGTTACAGAAATCCACCAATGGTCCGATAGAAAAAAAAAGGTAGAAGTACCTTTACTTAAATCCTACGTTTTTGTTCAATTAAACAATAACGAACGCGATTTAGTTTTTCAAGTGGCCAATGTGGTACGTTACCTCTTCTGGTTGGGTAAACCCGCTATTGTAAGAGATAACGAAATAACAATAATGCAGAACTGGCTAGTTGCTCAAAACACGACATTTACCGTAGAGAGCATCCAACCCGGAGACCGCATTGCAATAAAAACCGGACCTTTTAAAGGAGAGAAAGGGCTTGTTAAAGAAATAAGTAAAAATAGAATCCAATTATTACTTTTGGATTTAGAAATGAAAATTACTTTAAACAGGGCATAACCTTGTTTAAAGTATTTTTTTTTGAATAATACTGGGTCCGTAATGGGACTCAGGAGGCGAAGCCGTGTAAAACGGCCATTAAAATAGAATACTAATCAACTTTATAAATTACAAAAAGTAGAAAAACCCATAAATTATGGCAAACAAAGTAGCGTTTATTACAGGAGTAACAGGTCAAGATGGTGCTTATTTAAGCGAATTTTTATTAAAAAAAGGTTATACCGTACATGGCTTAAAACGTCGATCTTCATTATTCAATACTGATAGAATTGACCACCTTTACCAAGATCCACACGTAGAGCAACGTAATTTCATATTACATTATGGTGATATGACGGATAGTACTAACTTAATCCGTTTAATTAAAGAAATTCAACCCGACGAGATCTACAACCTTGCAGCCATGAGCCACGTACACGTATCTTTCGAGATACCAGAATACACAGCAAATGCCGATGGTATTGGAACACTTAGAATTTTAGATGCCGTTAGACTATTAGGTTTAGAGAAGAAAACTAGAATTTACCAAGCGTCTACATCAGAGTTATATGGTAAAGTTCAAGAAGTGCCTCAATCGGAAACCACTCCATTCTACCCACGTTCGCCTTATGCTGTTGCAAAAATGTACGCTTACTGGATTACTGTAAATTATAGAGAAGCTTACGGTATGTATGCTTGTAATGGTATTTTATTTAATCACGAGTCGCCTATTAGAGGAGAAACTTTTGTAACACGTAAAATTACGAGAGCAACAGCAAGAATTGCTTTAGGCTTACAAGATAAATTCTATTTAGGAAATTTAGATGCTAAACGTGACTGGGGTCATGCCAAAGATTATGTACGCATGATGTGGATGATTCTTCAAGCAGAAGAAGCTGAAGATTGGGTAATCGCTACCGGAAAAACAACCACCGTGAGAGACTTTGTAACCTTAAGTTTTGCAGAAGTAGGTATTACTTTAGAATTTAAAGGCGAAGGTGTTAACGAAAAAGGATATGTAAAATCTTGTTCTAACGAAAAATACCAAATGGAAATTGGTAAAGAAGTTTTAGCTGTAGATCCTAAATATTTCAGACCAACAGAAGTGGAGTTATTAATAGGAGATGCTACTAAAGCAAACACAAAACTAGGTTGGGAATGTCAATACGAACTTGCCGACTTAGTAAAAGATATGATGCAAAGTGATTTACACTTAATGCAAAAAGATTGCTATTTAAAAGAAGGAAATTACCAAACCTTAAATTATTTTGAATAGTATGGATAAACAATCTAAAATATACATTGCTGGCCATAGAGGTATGGTCGGCTCTGCTATTTGGCGCGCTTTAGAAGCTTCGGGCTACAACAACCTTGTGGGTCAAACCAGTGCAGAACTCGATTTACGTAATCAAAGTGCGGTACAAGCCTTTATAGAAACCACCAAACCAGACGTTATTATAGATGCGGCTGCAAAAGTGGGTGGTATTTTAGCGAATAGCCAATACCAATTTGAGTTTTTGTTAGAGAACATGCAAATTCAGAATAACCTGATCGATGCGGCTCACAAACAAAACATTTCAAAGTTTATCTTTTTAGGCAGCTCCTGTATTTATCCTAAACTGGCTACGCAACCTTTAAAAGAAGAATACTTACTTACAGGCCCATTAGAACCTACTAACGATGGTTACGCCATTGCTAAAATTTCTGGTGTGCGTTTGTGCAAAGCCATTCGCGATCAATACCAAAAAGATTTTGTAAGCTTAATGCCTACCAATTTATATGGTCCTCACGATAATTTCGATTTAAAATCATCGCATGTATTACCAGCCATGATTCGTAAATTTCACGAAGCCAAACTTAACAATAATGCTACCGTAACCCTTTGGGGCAGCGGATCGCCAATGCGTGAATTTTTACATGTGGAAGATATGGCACAGGCCGTTGTTTTTGCTTTAGAAAACAAATTGCCAGAGCATCTTTATAATGTAGGTACCGGTACCGATGTTACTATTAAAAATTTAGCCGAAACCGTACAACGTATTGTAGGCCACCAAGGCACCATTGTTTGGGACGATACCAAACCAGATGGTACACCAAGAAAACTTATGGATGTTTCTAAAATGAAAACCTTAGGTTGGCAAGCTACAACGCCTTTAGATCAAGGTATAGAAAACACCTATAATTGGTTTCTGTCTAATGAAGCTTCTTATAAACAAGTAAAATTATAAATTAACAACACACCATCATGCTTGCGACGCTAGAAAACACCTCTACTACAGTTTTAAAACCTAAAAAAATCACATCAATTTGTTGTATTGGTGCGGGTTATGTAGGCGGACCAACTATGGCCGTCATGGCTCAAAAAAATCCGGACATCAAAGTCACCGTAGTCGATTTAAACAAACAACGTATTGCAGACTGGAACGATAGCGATTTATCTAAATTACCCATTTTTGAACCCGGTTTAGATCAAGTGGTTGCAGAAGCTAGAGGACGCAACTTGTTTTTCTCTACCAATGTTGATGATGCCATTCGCGAAGCCGACATGATTTTTATTTCGGTAAACACACCTACCAAAACCTATGGTTCTGGAAAAGGCATGGCAGCCGATTTAAAATATATCGAGTTATGTGCCAGACAAATTGCACAAATTGCAACTACCGATAAAATTGTAGTCGAAAAATCAACCTTACCGGTAAAAACAGCGCAGGCCATAAAATCTATTTTAGATCATACAGGCAACGGTGTTAAATTTCAAATATTATCAAATCCTGAATTTTTAGCTGAAGGTACAGCTATGACGGATTTAGCAAATCCTGATCGTGTATTAATAGGTGGCGAACAAACCGAAGAAGGTTTAAAAGCCATTCAATCTTTGGTAGATGTCTATGCCACTTGGATACCAAAAGCACAAATTTTAACCACTAATATATGGTCGTCAGAGCTTTCTAAACTAGTAGCCAACGCTTTTTTAGCACAACGTGTGTCGTCTATTAACGCCATTTCCGAACTTTGCGAAGCTAGTGGAGCCAATGTGGAAGAAGTGGCTAAAGCAATTGGTATGGACTCGCGTATTGGTCCTAAATTCTTAAAAGCCTCCGTTGGGTTTGGAGGCTCTTGTTTTCAAAAAGATATTTTAAACCTCGTGTATATTTCAAAATCTTTAGGTTTAACTGAAGTAGCCGATTACTGGGAGCAAGTTATTATCATGAATAACCACCAACGCGATCGTTTTGCAAACAATATTGTATCTACACTTTACAATACGGTTTCTGGTAAAAAAATAGCCTTTTTAGGTTGGGCCTTTAAAAAAGACACCAACGATACCCGCGAATCTGCTGCCATTTACGTAGCTGATAAATTGATAGACGAGCAAGCGCAAATTAGCGTTTACGATCCTAAAGTAACGGCCGTACAAATGCAAGCCGATTTAAATTATTTAAATACCCGATCGGAAGCTGAAAACGAAAACTTTGTAAAAACAGAAACCGATGCCTACAAAGCTTTAGAAGGCGCTCACGCTATTGCGGTACTTACAGAATGGGATGAATTTAAAACTTACAACTGGCAACGTATTTACGAGAGCATGAGCAAACCTGCTTTTGTTTTCGATGGTCGAAATGTGCTTGATAAAACGGCTTTAGAAGCTATTGGGTTTAGAGTAAAAGCTATTGGCAAGTAATAAAAATTAAGGTAAATATGATTTTATATAAAAAAATAAAGAAAAAATCGTGGTCTATAATAGTATCAAGATTAAGTAAAAAACAATTTTACCCAAAAATATATAAATCATATTGGTATCTGCACTTCAATAAAACCAAAAAGGATAAATTAACTAAAAATTATTATGCTGCAATACCAAACCCGGGTGCTGGTATTGGCCACCAAATGGCTAATTGGATTGCAGGTTATTGGTTTGCCAAAAAATTTGAATTAGACTTTGCCCATATTCCTTTCTCTTCAAAAAAATGGGAGAGTTTTTTAGGCTTTGGAGCAAATGAAATTAAGGTTAGTGAATTGGTAAACAACCAAGGCTATAAAAAAATAAAATTACCCCTATTTGACGAAAATAATCCTCAAGCCATAGAATTAACTAAAAAAATAATCGAGGCTTACAATGACAAAAAAGTAGTTTTTATTGCGGAGCAAGATCAATTTTACAAAGGTCAAATTGGAGTTATAAAAGACCTTAAGCCAAAATTTCACAATGCCGAAGCCCGAAAAACAAGGCAATTAGTTTATAACCAAGATAATTTTAATATTGCCATACATGTTCGCAGAGGCGATATCACTATTGGTCAGGAATCAAAAAACACGAACCTATTAATGCGCTGGCAAGATAATGATTATTTCAAAAATGTTTTGTTATCAGTAACGAACACCATTAAAACACAAAAACCCATCGCCATATATTTTTTTTCCCAAGGAAATAAAAAAGACTTTCAAGAATTTAACGAGTTTAAAAACCTTACTTTTTGTTTAGACATGAATGCTCAAGATTCTTTTGAGCATATGGCATATGCCGATCTATTAATTACAAGTAAAAGCTCTTTTTCTTATAAGCCCGCACTTTTATCGAATGGTATAAAAGTTTGTCCTAAAAACTTCTGGCATGATTACCCTAAAAGTAATGATTGGATCTTAGTGGATGACAACGGAGTATTTGATATAAATAAACTTCTTTTTATTAACTAAATGCAAGAGACAAAACAAGCAGCAAATCGTGTTGCTAAAAACACAGGGATTCTATACGTCCAAATGGGACTTACTATTTTCCTATCGTTATACGCTACACGTTTAATTTTAGCCGCTTTAGGCGCCGAAGATTTTGGAATATTTAATGTTGTAGGTGGCGCAATAGCTATGCTAACATTCTTAAACACAGCAATGTCTGCCGCTTCACAACGGTTTATGTCTTTTGCTCAAGGAGAAGGTAACTTTAACAAGCAAAAGCAAATTTTTAATATTAGCTTAATATTACATTTTTTCATAGCCATTACCATCGTAATTTTATTAGAAATTATGGGATATTTTCTATTTGATGGCATATTAAAGATCTCACCTGATAGATTAAATGTTGCAACTATGATTTATCAGTTTTTAATAATAAGTACTTTCTTTACTATTATTTCTGTACCGTATGATGCCATAATTAATTCACATGAAAACATGCTATTAGTTGCTATTTTACGCATTGTTGAAATTACATTAAAACTAGGTATTGCAATCTTTATAACTTATACTAGCTTTGATAAATTATATGTTTTTGGTCTTTTAATGGCTTCTTTAACCGTCTTTTTATTAATTATTAGACAAATATATTGTCATAAAAAATATAAAGAAGTTACAATTAATTTTAAGTCCTATTACGATAAAGCTTTATTTAAAGAAATGACAAGTTTTGCTGGCTGGTCATTTTTAGGTAGTGCTGCTAGCATGATAACTATGCAAGGAATGACGGTGCTTATTAATTCATTTTTCGGTGTTATTGTAAATGCCGCTCAAGGTATAGCCCTTCAAATAACAGGCCAAATCATGGCATTTTCCAATACCATGCTAAAAGCTTTAAACCCTTTAATTGTTAAAAGTGAAGGCGAGGACAATAGAGACCGCATGTTAAAAGCGTCTATTACAGGGAACAAAATATCCTTCTTTCTATTAGCTTTTTTTGCCATACCATTAATTATTGAAATGCCTTATGTTTTAGATTTATGGTTAAAAGACGTTCCCAAATATGCCGTAATTTTTTGTCAACTTAACATTTTCAGATCTATGGTTTCTCAACTAACCATAACCTTTCCTACAGCTATTGGAGCCACAGGAAACATAAAAAAAAGTCAACTTGTAGAATCCATAATTTGGATATTACTCCTTCCTATTAGTTATATTATGTTTAAATCGGGTACAGCACCAGAAACCATTTATATTAACCTCATTTTCATGGTAATTGGCTTCTCCATTTCAAGAATTTACTTTACGCACCGCATTTGCGGATTATCAATAAAAAAATACTTCGAAGATGTGTTGTTAAGAGCGCTTATTGTTGCCTTAGTTACTGCAGCGTTTGCTATATCTCCGATATTATTAATGTCTGAAGGCTTTGCTCGATTAATTATAGTATGCCTAGTAAGCTCTATTGTATTTCTTATTTTAATTTTAACCGTTGGTTTAAATATTTCAGAAAAAACACTAATTATCAATATGGGGAAAACTGTTTTTACAAAAAAAATTAAACGATCTTAAAAAATAGTTTAAATAAATTTAAAGGAAAACTATCTCTAGTTTTTCATATGATTGAAAAAACATTAACCATTCCAAAATCAAGATTGGAGATTTAAATAAACCTAATAGGTGTGAATATACTAAAAACATAGCTGTTTTTGTAAGATTACTCCTAAAACAAACTAATGTTTACTTAAAAAAAATATTAAAATTTACAAAATGAAAATCGGCATTTACACAATACATTCAGCATATAATTACGGAGCTATGTTTCAAGCTTACGCCACTCAAAAGGCTTTAGAAAAACTTGGTTACGATTCCGAGTTTGTAAACCTTTACACTAAAGAAGCTGAAGCCAAAAACGAAAACAGACTAAACTCTTATCAACTAAAACCATTACTTATATCTCTTTATTCTAGACTTAACCCTAAAGTTCGTTTAAAATATAAAAGATTTAGAGAGTTTCATTCAAAAATGATTCTATCAAAGCGGTATTATAGTTTAGATGAAATTTACAAGACCCCTCCAAAATATGATGCACATTTAGTCGGTAGCGATCAAGTATGGAATCTACAACAAGGGTTTTCGGAGAGAGCTTATTATTTTTTAGATTTTCTAAACAATAATGAAATTAAAATATCTTATGCTGCCAGTTTTGGAACTTCACAAGTTGACAAAAAGTACCATGACAAATTAAAGACTCTGTTAACTAGTTTTAAATCTATTGCTGTTAGAGAGGATGATGGTGTTAATATTATTAAAGAAGCCACAGGGCTAGATGCAACCCAAGTTCTCGACCCTACCTATTTATTAAACGCTGACGAATGGAGTGATCTAGCTCCCGAAAGACTAATAAAAGAAGACTACATTTTTTGTTATGGCTTTGATGACTCTGAGATTTCAAGCCAGTTAATTAATAACACAAAAAAGAGGCTTAACCTCCCTGTAATAGCATTATCAATAGGGATTTCTTTTCCACATAAAGTAGATCGTTTTTTTCAAGAAGCAGGTCCCAGAGAATTTATAAGTCTAATAAAACATGCTAGTTTTATTTGTACTAGCTCTTATCATGGCTTAGCATTTGCAATACATTTTAGAAAAAGTTTTTTCACTGTTAAGCACCCGCACAGAAATTCAAGAATGGAAACTATTATGAATAAATTTAATTTATTTGATAGACAGATTTCCAAGGCAGAAAACATACTCGAGCTTACTGAAGACCAATTGTTTATTGATTATACTACAATTGAAGAAAAAATCAATTTCCATACAACTCAATCGTTAAAATCCCTTGAAGACTCTTTAGTAAATACCTCGGGAGAATAGGAGAATAATTCAATCTAAAAGATATAATATGGCAAAAGTATCAATATACGTCTTAAAAGCGCTCCGAAAAACATATCAAAAACTTTCGACTAGAACGGAAAAAAAACCTATATCTGAACAAGTCCCAGATAAAGCATCTCAACTTATATATAGTGCATTAATATCAAACAAACCATGCATGATTTCTCGTTTCGGTGGATTTGAGCTAAGCACAGTAGTTAATTACTTAGGAGTGAAAAACGATAATAAAAGAGCTTTAAACTATATTAAAGGTAACGAACCGGATTGGTGGTGGAACAACTCATTAATAAAATCTATGCACACCAATGCTGGTTTTTTTCCTCCAAAAGTTGAAAAAATCGAACAGTTTTGTGAATTGATGCTGCAAGACATACCGCAAGTCGATATTTTAGGCTCCTGGTTAAACACTGAAAACTATATTGAAGATAGATTAAATGCTCATAAAATACATTTAAGATTACTAGAACCATTTTGGTCTAAATTCCCATGGACTTCTGCTTTAAAAGGTAAAAAAATATTAATAGTTCATCCTTTTGTTGAAACCATCGAGGAACAATATAAAAAACGAAACCTTTTATTTGATAAAAATATATTACCAGATTTTGAAATTAAGTCACTAAAAGCAGTACAAAGTATAGCTACAAATGATAGTCCTTTTAAGGACTGGTTTGAAGCTTTAGCCTTCATGAAAAATGAAATTGACAAAACAGATTACGATATCTGCTTAATTGGTGCCGGAGCATACGGGTTTCCCTTAGCTGCACATGTAAAACGTAGTGGCAAAAAAGCCATACACCTGGGAGGTAGTTTACAGTTACTTTTTGGTATTAAAGGGAAACGTTGGGAAGACCCTAATTATGGTGTTAAAGAATGGGGCATACCAACCGGAAGCTATTCTAACTTAATGAATGAACATTGGGTTAGACCCGGAGATCATTTAAAACCTAAAAACGCCCAACAAGTAGAAGGCGCTTGCTACTGGTAATCAAAATATTATGAAAAAAAAATTATTTAGAGTTTTACTATTAGTACCTGGTTTATTTATAAAACTATTGGAACTTGCAAAAGATGGCGCTCGAGATATTAGCAATAAACAGCGTTTTAAAGATGCTATTTTAGATAACGCCTCTTCCTTTAACGAAAATACAATTTTACATTCTCACTCAAGAGTTTTATCTAATTGCGTCTTTAATAATGTAACCTTAGGGAGTTATTCCTATGTAGGTACTAATTCCTTATTACAAAATGTAACCATTGGCAAGTTTTGTTCCATTGCAAACAATGTTATGATTGGTTTGGGTAAACACCCAATAGACGAACTCTCAACCTCTCCGTTATTTTACAGAAAGGATAACACATTTAATCTAGACCTAATTAAAGATGACCTAAAATTCGAAGAATACGATAAAATATCTATAGGTAATGATGTTTGGATAGGCGCAGGGGTTATCATAATGGATGGCATTACTATTGCAGACGGTGCCGTTATTGCAGCAGGAGCTGTAGTTACTAAAGATGTAAACGCCTATGACATCGTTGGAGGTGTTCCTGCTAAGTTTTTAAAAAAACGAATTATCAAAAAAAAGGAGAATAACCTTCCTGAAAATTGGTGGGATTTAGATTTAAATAAAATAATTTCAAAACATGAGTAAATACTTAATTTTAATATTTAAAGCTTTTAGAAGAGTTAGTAAAACTATACCTCTACTTTTTTATTCACCCATAAATAAATTGAATCTTTTTTTAAACGGTGCTACTTTTGGAAAAAACCTAAAAATTCGCGGGTTCATCAAAGTTATAGTAACAAGAAGAGGTTCTTTAACAATAGGAGACAATGTTTCAATAAATAGTGGACAAAATCATAATATAATAGGACGAAATCAAAAAACAACTTTTTGGGTTGAAGGAAATCTTTCCATTGGACATAATACAGGCATGAGTTCAACTGCCATTATTTGCAATAACCATATTGAAATAGGTAACTATGTTAAAATTGGTGGAAACACTGTTATTTATGATACTGACTTTCATTCTTTGAACCCTGAAATCAGAAAAGACCCAAATTTAGACAAGAGCAATGCAAAAAAAGGAACGGTGATAATTAGAGATAATGCTTTTATCGGAAGTCATTCAACAATTTTAAAAGGTGTTACCATTGGAGAAAATGCTGTTATAGGGGCATGCTCATTGGTTAGCAAGAATATACCTGCTAATGAAATATGGGCTGGGAACCCTGTAAAATTTATAAAAAAAACCGATGAAATTTAGTTTAGTAATTGGCTCTATACTTATAATTCTGTGTTCTGCTTTTTATTTTACAGACTGGAAAATAAAGCATCGCGCTAAAAGACAAATTTCCTTTCTAAAGCATAACCCCAAAAAAAATGACATCATTTTATGCGGTGATAGCCATATTGAGTTTTTTGATTTAAACTTATTAAAAAATAAAAACGCATATAATTTTGGAATCTCAGGAGAAAAGACGGGTGGGTTAATAAGCAGAATTGACAACATTATGCATATGGAGCCTAGGAATATAATTTGCTTAACAGGAATTAATGATTTTCTAGCAGGAAAATCTAATAAAACAATACTAGATAATTTCGAAAATCTAATTTCTAAAATAATAAAAAATCAAAAAAATCATTCTATTACATTCTTATCAATTTACCCAATAGCAACAGATAAAATAAAAAAAAGTGATATTGTAGAAATCAACAATTACATAAAACATCAATGTTTAAAAAATGATTTTAATTTTATAGATGTTCATGAACACTTAACAGATATAAACGGGGTATTAAACAAGAAATATACTAATGATGGTATACACCTCAATAAAAAAGGGCAAACGAAAGTCGCAGATATTATAAATGCTTATACTACTAATTTTTTTCAATCATTAGATTATGGTTTTTCATTATTTAATGACACCTCTAATTTAAATCAATTTGCGCCAAAATTAAACTACATATCAAAAAAACCTTTAACATCGTTACATCATAGATTTGATGTTTTATATTATGAGATTTTAACTTAAATCAAAAAACAATCAAGCTTTACTTTTAGTACTAACAGCAATGCAAACAAGACAAAATTGGCTAATCTGGCTTATACTCACCACTACTTTAATTAGAGTGAGTGCTTATACTACAATAGGATCAGGCCCTACAGCTTTATGGTGGCTAATAGAGTTCAGTATTATTATTTTACTTGCAGTTAAAAGCTCAGTTTCAAAAAACAATAGAACTGTTAAAACAGCCACTCCTGTAAAATATCTTTTAATATGGAATACAATATGTATTATTCGTGGTGTTTTTATTGCAGAAAACTATTGGGAATTTAAAAGTCTTATAAATACCGGGTTAATGTTCTTTATTCCGTTAATTGTTTATGTATGTGATGATTTTCTGTTTTTAAGAAAACTAATATCTAAATGGCTCAAATACATGCCTTGGTTATTCTTATTATTTTTACCCATTGTTTTTACTAGCATAAAACACGCAGATATTTATGGCGAATATTTTGTACCAATCTTATTTTTACTCCCCTTTGTCTTCTTATTACCAATGAAGTATAGACTTATTATTTTATGTAGTTCCATACTGATAATACTAGTTAGTCTAGATGCAAGAAGTAACATCATTCGATTTTCGGCAGCATTTCTTTTAGGTTTAGCTTTTTATTTCAAACGTTTAATAAGTCCCAAACTATTACAAGTATTCAGTTTCTCTTTATATGTTATCCCCATTATACTTTTAATCTTAGGTCTCTCAGGTAAGTTTAACATATTTAAAATGGATGAATATATTCAGGGTGATTACACAACAGAAATAACTGAAAATGGAAAAACAAAAAAAGCATCTTTAACGAATGATACACGTACATTTTTATATGTTGAAGCTCTAGGCTCGGCGTTAAAGAATAACTATATACTGTTTGGGCGTACACCCTCACGCGGTTACGATTCTGTTTCTTTTGGTAATGAAGCTAAATTTGTTCTAAAAACAGGTAAACAAGAACGTTTTGGGTCTGAAGTAGCTATACTAAACATTTTTACTTGGAACGGGCTAATTGGAGTAAT
Organism: Algibacter lectus; assembly: GCF_004368925.1. Classification (NCBI taxonomy): domain Bacteria; kingdom Pseudomonadati; phylum Bacteroidota; class Flavobacteriia; order Flavobacteriales; family Flavobacteriaceae; genus Algibacter; species Algibacter lectus. The sequence continues at coordinate 57,229 of NZ_SORL01000011.1, read as the reverse complement.
ACTCTATTTTCTTGTATTTGCTAAGGCGTCGTTTTTGGCATTATATAGATCTAAAAACTATATAGTAAAACTATTAGGAGTCTTTGTTGCCTTTAGATGGGCCTACTCTTTTGCAGAAGAATTTACCATATTTGGACTACAATATATATTTTTATGGATTACTATTGGAATATGCTACTCAACAAAGTTTAGAGGAATGAATAATACTGAAATAAAAATTTGGGCTAGTAGTATTTTTGAAAAACGATATCGAAAAATAGAATACCTTATTTACAAAAAAAGAATGGAATGGTTATTAAAAAAATAGCAGTACTCTTAACATGTCATAACCGCAAGGCTAAAACGTTAGAATCTTTAAAAAGCCTTTATTTAAACAAAGTACCGTCTGGCTATACCTTCGACGTTTTTTTAGTAGACGATGGCTCTACCGATGGTACAGCAGAAGCTGTTAAAGAAGAATTTCCCAAAGTAAATATCATTACAGGTAATGGTAATTTATTTTGGAATCAGGGTATGCGATTAGCATGGAAAACTGCTGCTAACTCCAATGCATACGATTTTTATTTATGGTTAAATGATGATACTATAATAGAACCTAATAGTCTAAATCATCTTTTTGATTGCTATGAAGAAATCATTGCCATTGATGAAAAGCCATCCATTATGACAGGAGCGTGTTATTTTTTTTCTAATGAAAAAAAATTCTCATATGGAGGCAGAACAGAAGCAGGCCCAGTTATACCAAATGGAAAACTGCAAAAATGTAAATACATAAATGGGAACATTGTATTAATCCCAAAATTAATACACGACCAATTAGGAAACTTATCGTCGGATTACACGCATGGCATGGGGGATTATGATTACGGCCTAAGAGCTATAAATAAAGGCTTCAACTGCTATACAACAAAAGAATATGTTGCAAATTGCCCACCAAATGAAGGAATTCCTGGCTGGTGTAACCCAGAACTATCTTTAACAAAAAGATGGAAACAATTACACTCTCCATTAGGTTTAAATATTAAGGAGTATAATACATTTAGAAAAAAATTCTGGGGACAAAAATGGATTTTATTTGCATTAAAAGCTTATGCGAAAATGATTTCACCTAAGACTTATAGTAAAATTTCAAATTAACACCCTAATAAGATGCTTGTACCAATTTGCTTATTCACATACAATCGATTAGACGAAACCATACTTACAATTAACGCCTTAAAATCTAATTATTTAGCAGAAGCAAGTGACTTATACATTTTTTCTGATGGAGGAAAAAACGAGAGCGCTTCTAAAAAAATTGAAATTGTTCGCAAATATTTAAAAACAATAACTGGGTTTAAATCTATTACTATTTTTGAATCTGAAACAAATAAAGGTCTTGCAAATTCTATAATAACAGGTGTTACAAAAATTCTTGATAAGCATGAAAAGATTATTGTTCTAGAAGATGATTTAATAACAAGTCCAAACTTTTTAGATTTCATGAATCAAAGCTTGAATTTTTACAAGAATGATGCAAACATTTTTTCGATCTCAGGTTACACATTTGACTTAAAAAGCTTACCGATTGACAAAGATTTTTACTTTGGATATAGAGCATCCTCTTGGGGTTGGGCCATATGGAAAAATAGATGGGAAATTATCGATTGGCAAGCTTCTGACTATCACGAATTCAGTACTAACAAAACATTAAAAAAACGTTTTAATAGAGGCGGATCGGATATGTCAGGGATGCTACGGAATCAAATGGAAAGCAAAATAGACTCTTGGGCGATACGCTTTTGTTACCACCAATTTAATCAAGATTTAAAAACTGTATTTCCAAATAAGTCAAAAGTTCAAAGTATTGGATTTTCTAAAGAGGCAACTCATACCTCTGGAACAAAACGTTTTATTACCGAACTAGACGAAGGTTATAAAACAGTATTCAAATTTGAAATATTTGATGAGATGAATAACACTTTGGTTAAAGAATTTCAGAATAAGTTTTCTATAAAAACAAGACTACTTGATAAAATCAATCAAATTATTCAATTCTAATTTTAACTTTTATTTTTAATTAATTACATATACACCTGTTTAGTGAAAATATTAATAATACATAATAAATACGGCAAATTTAGTGGTGAAGAAGCTGTTGTAGAGGCTCAAATAGCATTATTACAGGAAAATGGTCATGAAGTAATCACTTATTTTAGAAGCAGTGAAGAATTGGAAGACATGACCAATGCAAAGTTAAAAGCTTTTGTATCTGCATTTAGCAATCCAACGTCAAACAAGGCTATAAAAGATATTCTCTTCAAAGAAAAGCCCGATGTAGTTCATATTCATAACTTATACCCATTGATTTCTCCTGCTATTTTACCGATGATAAAAAAAATGGGGTTTCCAATAGCCATGACTGTTCATAATTATCGCTTGTTATGCCCTAGTGGTTTGTTTTTTTCAAATGGGAAAATTTGTGAAAAATGCACGGGTTCATCTAAAGAGTTAAATTGTATTACAAATAATTGCGAGGGTTCCCTTTTCAAGAGTACCGGTTATGCCTTACGAAATATGTGGTCTAGATTAAAAAACTATTACACGAGTAATATTGATGTATTTCTATGTTTAACTGAATTTCAAAAACATAAATTGGTTGCTAATGGTTTTTCGAGTGAAAAATGTGAGGTGTTACCAAATTTTCACAATAAAACTATTAAAGATATTGATTACAATATAAAAAACAGGAACTATGTAGCTTTTGCTGGCCGTATTAGTCCTGAAAAAGGCATACCATTATTATTAGCAGCCGCAAAAAGATTACCTCATATTCCTTTCAAATTAGCAGGAGGTATGCGCGATGGCTATGAGCAAGAATTAGACATTCCTGAAAATGTAGAATTTAAAGGCATGATACCTTCTTCTGAATTATCTCATTTTTACACAAACGCTCGTTTTTTAATACTATCCAGTATTTGGTATGAAGGCTTCCCTATGGTATTTCCAGAAGCTATGGCGCATAAGCTACCCATTGTGGCTCCTAAAATGGCAGGATACCCAGAAATAGCGGAAGATAATTTTAACGGATTACTATTTGAACCCGGTAACGCAGATGCATTATCAACTGTAATAGATACACTTTGGAATAATAACGAATTGGCTACAAAATTAGCTGAAAATGGTTTTGAAAAGGTGAAGATAAAATACAGTTCTCATGCCTACTATAACATATTGACAAACAATTATAAAAACATAATTAGCACATGCAATTAAAAGATTTAGTAGATAATAAAGTTTATACTAATCCCATTTCGGAAATTAGTATAGATAACAAATCCATTATTAACACTATAAATCCACATTCCTATTGTGAAGCTAAAAAAGACAGCGAATTTACTAAAGCTCTACTAAGTAGCGATGTACTATTACCCGATGGATCTGGAATTGTATTAGCCTCTAAAATTTTATCAGGAAAAACCATAAATAAAATTGCTGGAGCAGATATTCACCAATATTTATTAGAACAAGCTAACTTAAAAGGGGATAAAGTTTTTTATTTAGGAGCCTCTGAAAACACTTTGCAACTTATAGAAAAAAGAATAGCTAAAGACTACCCGAACATTTCGGTATCGAGTTACTCACCGCCCTATAAACCTGAATTTACCTCAACAGATACGAGTAAAATGCTTGCCGCAGTAAATAGCTTTAACCCTAAAATTCTCTTTGTAGGTATGACAGCCCCAAAACAAGAAAAATGGGTGTATGCAAACCAAACATCTATAAACGCTAATATTGTAACCTCTATAGGTGCTGTGTTCGATTTTTATGCAGGTACTGTAAAACGCTCTAGCCCTTTTTGGATAAAATTAGGTTTAGAATGGTTACCCAGATTAGTAAGAGAGCCTAAACGGTTATGGAAACGTAATTTTGTCTCTACCCCCTTGTTTTTATGGGATCTCCTTAAAACTAAATGTGGCATTTAATCTTTATAAAAATATTCAATATGCAAGATCCCCTCTCAAGCTTAATATTCCTCGCCATAGTAAGCGCCATCTTTTCATTTGGCCTAGTAAGCTATATTATTCCAAAAATTATATTTATGGTGAACTTCCATAATTTAAACGAAGTGCCAGGCGAGCGCAGTTCGCACACCAGAGCAACCCCTACTATGGGTGGACTCGCCTTTTTTGTGACTTTGATACTCAACTTATTTTTGTTTAAACCGGTAGACACCGAATATATTGGATTAAATTTAGCAGCAGCCATCACCATTATATTCATTGTGGGCTTAAAAGATGATTTAGCGGTATCAACTCCCAGAGCCCGTGTTATTGTAGAAATTTTCGCCATTTGCATTGTGTTTTTACATTCAGACTTCCATACGGCTTCACTAGCCGGTTTTATGGGTATTCACGAGGTACCGACAATACTTTTAGATGTGTTTCATGTTATTATTGCACTCACCATAATTAATGCTTACAACCTTATTGATGGTGTGGATGGTTTAGCTTCTACTTTAGGTATTTCCATTTTCTCTATGTTTGGGCTTATCTTTTTAACCATGGGTTTAAACTATTACTTTTTAATATGCGTGAGTCTTATTTGTGTTTTATTAGCCTTTATGCGTTATAACTTTTCGCATGAGAAGAAAATTTTTATGGGCGACACGGGGTCTTTAGTGATTGGTTTCTGCATAGCCATATTAACCTTGAAATTTTTAACCTTAGACACTACGCTATTTCACAAATTCACTTTTGCGCCGCAAAACAAATTGTTAATTGTAGCCGCTATTTTAGCTGTTCCGTTGTTTGACATGATGCGTGTTATTGGGGTGCGCCTCTTAAAAAAACAAAGCCCGTTTACAGCTGACAGAAACCATATTCATCACATATTATCAGACTTAGGCTTAGAACATTACAAAATAGCCATACTATTAGGCTTATTAAATTACACCTTAGCGATTATTCTAATTTTTTTCGCTTCAATTTTTAACTCCTTTCAAATGATGTTTATATTGCCAATTATTTTCGTTTTACTTTTGGCTATATTCCATAAACTTAAATTGCTGTCATTAAAAAAAATAAACAACTAAAGAATCTCTCGAACATGAAAAAAACATACCTAGGCTTAATTACAACTGTTATCACTTTACTCCTTATTAATAGTTGTGCCTCTTCAAAAGACATCCAATATTTCCAGAATGTTGAGGATGGTGTTTTAAAAGATTCTAAATTATCCTTTGGAGCTAAAATACAGAGTGGTGATCTTTTACTTATAAATGTATCGACTATTAATGCAGAAGCTGCTGTTCCTTTTAATCTTTATGACACACCTATGCTTCAAAATTCGGTAGCCGGAGCAAAACCCATAGCATACTTAGTTGATGATGATGGTAATATAAACTTCCCTGTATTAGGCCGTTTGAAAGTTGCGGGATTAACAACAAATAACTTAATTAAAAAGCTAGAACTCGACCTAGTGGAATATATAACCAAACCGACTATAAACATCCGTTTTGCCAACTTTAGGGTATCTGTATTAGGTGAAGTAGCAAGACCAGGATCTTACCAAGTACTCAACGAAAGAATTTCTGTTATAGAAGCCATTGGTTTAGCGGGAGACCTCACTATTTATGGACAAAGAGATAATGTGTTATTGGTGCGTATAGAAAACGGAGAGAAAGTTTTTGTAACCCTCGATTTAACAAATAGTGAAATATTTGACTCACCTTATTATAATCTTAAACAAAACGATATTATTTACATCTCACCTAATAAAACGAGAGTGAATGCCTCTGCTGTTGGTCCTAATACAGGAATCATAATATCTTCGGCTTCTTTGCTTATTACTGTATTGGCTCTAATTATAAAATAACAACATATGTCAAATCAAGAAAAATTTCAAGACTTTATGCTTGTTGAAGAGGAGAGTATAAATATCCGTCAACAAATTGAAAAATATTTATTTTATTGGAAGTGGTTTGCATTAGGCCTTATTATGGCTATAATGTCTGCTATTGTCTATTTGCGCTACACACCAAACTCTTATGAGGTATCTACAACTATTTTAATAGATGATGAGGGTAATGGCGGTCTCTCTTCTGAATTAGCGGCCTTTGAAGAATTAGGCATCGGTGGAGGCAATAAGAAAAACATAGAAAATGAAATGGGGATTTTAAAATCTAGAAGTTTAATGACCCGTGTTGTTAAAAAACTAGACCTCAACATTTCTTACTTTAAAGAAGGTAATGTTAGAGACACCGAAATTTATAAAGAGGAACTGCCTTTTAAAGCTTCTTTTTTCATAAAAGATTCTACATTCTTTGATCAAGGCACATCATTTACCATTAAAGTACTTTCGGACACCACTTTTGAATTATCTAGCACCGATGAAAAATCCGGAGTCACTTATACCTATGGTGAAAGCATTATTCAACAATACGGAGACCTTATCATTACACCTATTGATATTTCCAAAGATGATATTAACACGGTTTATATTGTTAATACAGCTCCTTTAAAAGCGGTTGTCAACAGCTATATAAGAGCGATTAATGTTAGCCTCTTATATGAAAAAGCGAGCATTCTAGAATTAAAACTAAAAAGCCCGGTAAAATTAAAAGCTCAGCGTGTTTTAGATGAATTAATTCGTCAATATAACAAAGATGCCATAGAGTATAAAAGCTTAATTGGTAACAACACAGATAAATTTATTAACGAAAGGTTAGAGCTTATAGAAGAAGATCTTAAGAAAGTTGATAAAACAGCAGAGACCTTTAAAACAACAAACCAACTAACAGATATCCCTTTAGAAACTGGTATTGTTTTAGAAACAAATTCGGTAGTTGAAAAAGAAATTATTGATTTAAACACCCAATTAAAATTAGTTAATTATGTGACAGAACATATGAGTTCTGGTGATCATAGCTTAATACCAGAAAACTTAGGGATTAACGCTAGCGATGTGAATTCGAGTAGTAATCAATACAACGAAATATTATTAGAACGCAACAGAATAGCGCAAAGTTCAGGAAAAAGCAACCCCGTACTTTTAAACTTAGAAGCACAACTATCTCAGTTGCGCAGCAGTGTCTCTCAAGGCTTGACCAACTTAAAGCGTAGTTTATCTATTTCTTTGGAGCAAGCTAAATCACAGGAACGCTCTATTGACAGCAGAATAACCTCAGCACCGAGAAAGGAACGCGAGTTTAGAGACATACAACGTCAGCAGCAAATTATAGAAACACTGTATTTATTTTTATTAAAAAAACGAGAAGAAAACTCTATTTCTCTTGCAGTAACCGTCCCAAACGCTAAACTTATTGATGCCGCAGATGGTAATGACGATGCGGTAAGCCCTAAACGCAAAATGATTTACGCCGTTGCATTGTTTTTGGGGCTATTAATACCTTTCGTTATATTATCTTTAATATTCATTTTAGATACCAAAATACATAATCAAGAAGATTTAGAAGATGTATTAAAGACGCCTATTATTGGAAATATACCTAAGACCTTAGATGGTAATAAAATATTAACCAAATCGGATCGTGGTAATGTCGCAGAGGCCTTTAGAATGTTAAGAACCAACATGAACTTTATGCTAGGTAATTTAAAAGAGCAATCTAAAGCGATTTATGTAACCTCGACTATTCCTGGAGAAGGAAAAACCTTTGTATCAATTAATTTAGCAACAGTACTCGCTATGTCTAACAAAAAAGTACTGCTTATTGGCGCGGATGTCCGTAAACCTAAAGTAGCCGAATATCTAGATATGACGGAAGCAACCAATGGTTTAACCGTGTTTTTAGCGGATAAAAGTATACAAATTAACCAAATTATTGAAACGGCTAAAAATGGTGATTTTGATGTGATACAATCTGGAATGGTACCACCAAACCCATCGGAATTATTAATAAACGGACGCTTTGATGAGGTGCTTAATTATGGTAAAGAACATTACGACTATGTTATTGTAGATACCGCTCCGGTAAACATGGTGACTGACACCTTACAAATTGCCTCGAAAGCCGATTTATTTATCTATTTGGTACGCGCGAATTATTTAGACAAACGTCTTTTAGAAATCCCCAAAAAGCTATATAACGAGAAACGAATACCAAATATGACGGTTGTAATAAACGGAACTGATGTGAAGAAAGGTTACGGCTATGGCAACGGCTATGGGTATGGCTACGGACATGAAGAAGAGAAAAAGTCTTGGCTTAAAAGGTTAACCAACCGAAGCTAAAAAAGTACACGGCTCTATTTAGAACCAACACTAATATCATTCTAATAAAAAAACCGATGAAGCTAGACTTCATCGGTTTTTCCTTTTTATAAACTATTAAATATGGTCTAATTGATTCTACTAACTCATTTAACTTCACTAAACACTTTATGAATTACTAACGTTTAAGAGCAAAATAACCTCGTAATTCTTTATTTTCATTATTTTCATCTTTATAATGTGCTACAAACCAATAGCTCCCATCTGGAAGTGGCGTACCTCGGTATGTACCATCCCATCCGTTTTGATTCGGTTTTATTTGTTTTAACAGGGCGCCATGGCGATTATAAATAAACACCACCGCTTCTGGATGCGATTCTAAACATTTAATATTCCATGATTCATGATAACCATCGCCATTAGGCGTAAAGAATTTAGGATAAAAAATAAGATCAACGGTACCTTTAATTTCAGTAGTACAAGCGTAAATATCACGAACCGCTACATCATGTTGACTACATCGGGATACCTTTTCGAAAACAGCCTTACTTTGCCAAATGCCTCCATCTAATTGGTATTCATAAAACCCACTACCTCCTGTTACATATAGTTCGATAGTTCGATTTTCGCTAAAACTATCTGGTGAAATAATAGTCGACAATTCCAATGGTTCTATGGAATATACCTCAATACGTTTGGTAATAGATTGTGCACATTCATCACTATTAGGAGTAAACGTATAAGTTGTCGAAATATTATTATTTATAATTGGAGACCATAAACCTTTAATGCCTTCTATAGATGTTGTGGGTAATGAATCGATTAAAACACCTTCGCAAACACCATTTACAATATCGAAAGTAGGAATCGTTATGGTTACAGTAATTTGCTCTGCACATTCATCAATATTTGGAATAAAGGTATAGGTTGCCGTTTTACTAGTATCTATTTCTGGAGACCATACACCTTTTATTCCTTCATTAGATTCTGTTGGTAAAACAGAAACGGTATTAGCACCACACACATCGTTTATAAAATCAAAAGTAGGAGTAACAATTGGAAAAACAGTTATGGTTATTAATTCATTAAAAATCTCGCCACATTGGTCAGTAATAGTAACGGTATACTCTGTAGTAATATTTGGAGACAATATTGGCTTCGAACTACTAGCGTTACTAACTCCTGATATCGGTAACCAAGAATATGTAACACCGTTAGAAATACTAACATCCTTTTCTATAGCTTCACCGGAGCAAATAATTTCATCGCTCGCAATTAAATCATCAATAAATGAGATACGGTTAAGGCAAACCTCTTGTAAATTAGTAGCTCCACCAGTTCCCCCAACAAACCCAAAATAGACACTATCATCATTGTTGAAAATAGAACTTTTAAAATCTTGCCTTTTTGATAGTCTCAACACACAATCAAAATATACATTAATAGTTTGTATTGAAGCAATCCACTCTACCTTTACGTCATGCCAGGTATCATCTTCTATATTGCCATCTGTACTTAGAACAGCACTCACTGGCCCAGCCAAATTGGATGGCAACCTATGATCAGTAACTCCATTTTCAATGAGTGCTATATGGTCTTCCTTTATATCTCCACTAGTCGGATTATAATACGTATCAAATTCTAATGTCAATGAAGGCGAAATACCTCTATACCCCATTCCTCCAGCAGCACTTCCAATTTCCGCTTCAGGAGTCCCTTTAAACACAAGCCCCATACCATCAGCTCCAGAATCATCCTTACCAAAATAAGCTTGATAAGCAATAATAAAATCATTAGAAAAATCGATAGAATAATCAAACCAAACACCACCAGCCTGCCCCCTTAAATCTGGCGTAATTTGAAAGCAATTTTCACCTAAACTAGAAGCATCGCCAATAGTAGTTGCCTTTAACTGCGCCATAGCAAGATGACCACAACACATAACAAGGACAAACAGGAATACTTTTTTTATGGAGCTGCTTAAAAAAGCCATTCTAGAAGATTTAATAACTAAGCGAAATATACAAGTTTTACAATAGAACCACTCTTATTTTCTTACAAAATCGGTGATTATTATCGTTAATTTAATATTAGAAGCTGTTGTATTTTAATTAATAACAAATTGATAAAAACACAGCCTAAAAACTCAAAATGTCGCAACTAAAAAAGCCTTATTAAAAAAACGAGATATAGCCTGAGTTCACTTAGCATCAATTCACTAAAAACTCAGGCACTATTAACAAAATAGCAAAAGCCATCTTTTATTCCGCATAGGTTATTTAAGTAAACTTAATACCCTAAATCCAGCAATTCTTTTTCGCTATAAACACCACCTGATTTTGGTTTTACATCTCGCAATGCTTTTATTTGCTCAACGTCTATTCCTTTTGATCCTTCGGAAAAGGTACTATGTAAATAGCTAATAATATTTTTAATATCACGATCGGTAAACGCAGGGTTATTAGCAAGTCCGGGCATTGTTCCGTTTAATTCATACAATGTTCCATTAACATGTACAGGTCCTGCCAAACCATGCAACAATACCAATGCCAACCTTTTAGTTGAGCCTCTTACATATTCTGAATTTTCTAATGGCGGTGCTAAACCATCAACACCTTCACCATTAAACCCATGGCAAGTTGCACAGAAGTTTCTAAATATTTTATATCCAAACGTGTTAGACATCGCTGGCTTAACCTCCGTATTTTTCGCCTTATTACTTTGCTTGTTTAAAATGGTTTTATCTAAAACAACACTTAACACGTTTTCAGAAACCATACTTTTTTCTTCATCTAAAAATATTTTGTACGCTTCCTCTACACCTCTTAAACTACTAATAAGACTCTGCTGATAGATAATATTTTCGGCATATCGATTTGAAAGTTCAAAAAGAATTGGAAATATCTGCCCCGTTGAAACTTGTGCCCAACCGCCTAAAGTGCTTAAAATATACAAATCTAATTCAGCATCATCCCTTTTAACTAACCCCGCTATGAGCGGTAGTACGGAAACCAAATTACTTTCACTGGCATAATTTTCCAACAACACTAATGTATGATTTAGAACTTCCGTCTCACTTTCCGAAGATAAAAGCACTTCCAATGTATTAAAATCAAGTTGCCCCAAACCGTTTAAAGTATGCAAAGCATGTATTTGAGCGATAGCATTTTGTGTATCTAAAGCTACATGTTCCAAAAGCGAAACTGCCTTATTATCACCTTTAAAAACTAATAATTGTTGCGCCCTATCGCGTAACCAACCATTTTTACTGCCTAGTAAACCTACCAATTCTGAAGTTGATAATTTTTCAACATTAATAATATCCTTCGGTGAGTTTTCATTTTTTACCACACGTAATATACGCCCCATACCAACAATGGTATCTAAAGCTTTTTTGGCGTATTGATTTTTTAAATAAGCGGTTAAAAACACTTTATCCTGAAGAATACCACGATGCATATCCACGATATACATATTACCATCAGGACCATTATTCAAATTTACCGGACGAAAACCTTCATCTGTGGAGGCCAAAAATTCGGTTTCAGCAATGGCTTGTGTAGCGCTTACTATTTCATCTTCAAAAGTTAAAATATTTCGTTTTACCACATTGGCTTCGGGCGCACAAACAAAGGCATTTTCTCTATATTGAGCACCAAAATTATTACCTGTGTAAATTAAAGGACCGCATGCGGATGTGACATTAACCAATAAACTATCCTTATCTAAAACACCATTTACATAGCCTCGGTTAACTGAAGTGGGATGCAACGGATACACGCGTTGATCGACTGTTAACCGCTTGTTTAAAGCTGCTCCACCTTTAAAATACGGATTTTTATCGGTAACATTTGGCAACACATAGTCTCCCATTAATTGCACTGAATTGGTATTATAGTACAACCTACCAAAATTATCTTTTGTGATACCCCACTGCCCCCTAAAAGCAGTTTGTTCTTTTTTCCATTTTCCGTTTTTTCGTTGGTATCTGTATTTAGATTTTGCATTATAAATCCAATTATCTAAATGCATCATTAAACCATTTGGCTGATGTTCTACATTACCACCATAGGCGTAAGCAGAATCGACTAAAACTTTATTAAGAGGCTTATCATCTTCAATATCCACAAACCAAAGATTTGGTGGTTCTGCATACAATAAACCGCCATAAACATGAGAAATAGCGCGCGGTAATACCAAACTGTCTAAAAATATTTTGGAATGATCGGCAACCCCATCATGGTCTGAATCTTCCATTATAGAAATTACACCATTGGGCATTTCATCACCAATGCCTTTTAAATTTCGCATATACCCCTTCATCTCAACAACCCACATACGCCCTTGATTATCATAATCCATAGCCACTGGCGCTTCAATAAAAGGCTCTGAAACAGCGACTTCTAAATGAAACCCATCTTCTATTTGATAGGAATCTAGTGAGATTTCAGGCTCCTCATACGATACTTTTTTACAGCCAATAATAAAAATTAATAGAATGAGATTTAATACTAAAGTTTTACTTGAAGCGATTTGAGTTATAAAGGAACGCGTTTGAAATGCCATTAATTATTAGTTTTCAGGGAGTTTTAAAGTACATTTTTATGCCCTTTATGTTGTTTTTATAATCATAAAATTACAACAATTTTGAAAAGTAGAAAACTAGTAAAATCATAAAGGTTTCAGAAATTTCAATTATTCAAAAGAAACTTGAATAAACTAAAAAAACCTCTTGATTTCTCAAAAGGTTTTTAGTCGGGGTGGCAGGATTCGAACCTGCGGCCTCCACGTCCCAAACGTGGCGCGATAACCGGGCTACGCTACACCCCGAATATGATTATCTCTAACCGGGTGCAAATATACATTTTTCTATAATATAGACACTATTTTTTTTAGTAATTTTAAAAAAAATTATCTTTAGTTTACAAAGCAGTCAAACAACACCTGTTTTTCATGCTTAAACCAAATCAACTGTATATAGCTAAACCCTACAATGAAAACTTATAAATCTTTTATTTTCAACAAAATAACCATCATTGTAATTTTATTTTTCAGCTATACCTCTGGAAATGCGCAGCAAATTATCACTGGGCGAATTCTTGAAAAAGAAAATGGTACAGCACTTCAATTCGTCACTATTACAAATCATGAAAACAAAATAGTTTCAACTTCTAATCATTTAGGATATTTTAAAATATCGAATTCTGGTGTGTACCGCGTTTCAAAAACGGGCTATCAAACCAAAACGGTAGATTTAAAATCCGACAACGTTATAATTCAACTGGAATTAAATCCTGATCGATTAAACGAAGTGATTGTGAACGCCTATCAATTGCCTTTAGAACTAAAAAAAGCAAATACCACTATCGATATTATTTCATCTAAAAATTTAGAGCGCAGTAATACCACCTCACCTATTCAAGTACTGAATCGCGTTCCAGGAGTTTTTATGCAATCGGGCGCATTAAACACAAACAAAATTTCAATACGAGGTATTGGTTCTCGAAATTTATACGGGACATCTAAAATACGTGCTTATTTTCAAGATATCCCGTTAACGTCTGGTAATGGAGAAACTACCATTGAAGATTTTGAACTCAGTGCTTTATCCCGATTTGAAATTATAAAAGGTGCCGGTTCTAGCATTTATGGCGCTGGGCTAGGTGGCACCATACATTTAACGCCAGAGCATGCTTACCTCAATCAAACTTCAGCTGAAACAGATATCACAATAGGTTCTTTTGGTTTAGTAAAAAGTGTTTTAAACGTCAACCACGGAACAGATAAAAACAGCTATAAACTAATCTACAGCAACACGGAAAGCGATGGTTACCGCGATAATAATGCATACAACAGGCAAACATTCACGATAAACACCAATCATTATTTAAGCCAAAAAGATGACCTATCTATTATAGCCAGTTATGTGGACTTGAACGCTTTTATCCCGAGTTCCTTAAATGAAGATGCGTATAATAACAATCCGAAATCTGCCGCCTTTACATGGGCACAGGCCCAAGGGTATGAAGATGCACAACGTGGTATATTTGGAGCATCATGGAATCACCAATATCACGACAACCTAAAACAAACTACCAGTATTTTTACATCTTTTAAAAAGGCTTATGAACCGAGACCTTTTGATATTCTAACCGAAAACACATGGGCTTACGGATTAAGAAGTCGTTTTTTAGGACGATGGAAAAAATTTAATTACACACTAGGTGGCGAATTCTTTAAGGACCGCTACATATCCAAAAACTACGAAAATTTATATCAAGAAGCTCCCGAAGGATCCGGCAGTATTGAAGGTGATAAATTTTCCGATTTCAAAGAAAACAGAACCTATTACAATCTCTTTTTTGAAAGCAACTATCAAGCTTCAGAAAAAACAATGCTGTCTTTTGGGTTAAACCTAAACAAGACCGCATACACTTTATCAGACCGTTTTATTTCAGATGAAAATCCCGACCAATCTGGCGACTATAGTTTTAAAGCCATACTGTCTCCTAAATTTGGAATATCGCATCAATTATCAAAACACATCAGTTTATATTCTAATATTAGCCATGGTTTTTCTCCACCTTCAACTCAAGAAACCTTGCTTCCTGATGGTTTAGTAAATACGGATATAAAACCAGAAACAGGTTGGAATTTCGAACTAGGAACACGAAGTGCTTTTTATAATAATCGCTTACAATTTAACCTCGCTTTATACAGATTAGATGTGCGAAACCTTTTAGTCGCTAGACGAACGGGTAACGACCAATTTATAGGCGTTAATGCAGGCCGAACGCTACACAATGGATTAGAAACCGTTATAAAATATCAATGGCTAACATCTAAAAAAATATCGCTAAACCAATACATCACGTACTCCTTAAACCATTTTGAATTTAAAGATTTTGAAGCTGATGGAAATAATTTTTCGGGCAACAAACTAACTGGTGTGCCATCTAACCTATTAAACACAGGTTTAGATTTAGATACTGCGTTCGGTCTTTATGCCACCGTAAATTACCAATATGTAGGGCGCATACCAATAACAGATGCCAACACACTATTTTCCGATCGCTACAGTTTAACCAACATAAAACTGGGTTTTAAGCACAACTTAAGTAACAACCTAAATTTGAATATCCATTTTGGTTTGGATAATGTTTTTAATACGCATTACGCCTCACAAATACTCATTAATGCCACAGGTTTTGGTGGTGCCGCGCCAAGATATTATTATCCAGGGCAACCATTAAATTATTACGCTGGAGTTAACTTAAGTTATAAGTTTTAACTAAATTTATAAAAAAAACGAAAAAATGAAACAATTTCACATACTATACACCATACTCGCCCTTTCGTTAAGTGCTTGTGCGCAACAAAGCGAATCTAAAATAAAAGCCGAACCGCCCGTGGCTTTAAATTACACTACAGAAGTTGTTGTTCCCGATTTAAATATTCCTTGGGGCATGGTTTTTCTACCAGATGGTAGCATGCTAATTACAGAAAAAGCAGGCGAACTTATTCATTTTAAAAACGGAACAAAAACAAATATTTCAGGCTTACCAGAAGTGTATCTTCGTGGTCAAGGTGGTTTATTAGATATTGAAATTCATCCCGATTATGCACACAATGGTTGGATTTATATAACATACGCTTCCGCGGAAGGTGAAGGCGATGGTGGTAATACCGCCCTTATGCGTGGCAAATTAAAAAATAACGCCTTTGTTGAAAAACAACTGTTATATAAAGCCGGACCAAACACGAAAAAAGGACAACATTTTGGTTCTAGAATTGAATTTGATAACGATGGTTACCTTTATTTCTCTATTGGTGAACGTGGTAATCGTGACGAAAACCCACAAGATATTACACGCGACTGTGGTAAAATATACCGACTTAACGACGACGGTAGTATACCTACAGACAATCCGTTTGTAAACACACCAAATGCTAAAACAGCCATTTATAGCTACGGACATCGCAATCCACAAGGCATGGCAATCCATCCGGAAACTGGAGCCATTTGGGTTAATGAACATGGACCAAAAGGTGGCGATGAAATTAATATTATAACAAAAGGCAAAAATTACGGTTGGCCCGTAATCTCGTATGGTGTAAATTATAGTGGTACGGCCTTTACAGAAATTACCGAAAAAGAAGGCATGGAACAGCCGTTATTTTATTGGGTGCCTTCTATCGCGCCAAGTGGTATGACCTTTGTTACTTCAGATAAATATCCAGATTGGAAAAATAATATATTAGTTGGCTCTCTAAAATTTCAATATTTAGAGCGTTTAGTGCTCGAGAATAACAAAGTTGTAAAACGCGAAGAATTGTTTAAAGATATTGGCCGTGTACGTAACGTTATTCAAGGACCAGATGGTTATATTTATGTAGCCGCAGAAGGCACTGGCATTGTTAAAATTATTCCGAATAAATAAAATTTAAATTATGAAATTAATTGCATGTTGCTTTTTAATTTGCTGTTCGCTATACAGCATAATTCCGACTAAACCGAATTATACACAAACCGACCCACTAAAAGAAAGTATTGTTCGTGGTCGTGAAATCTATAACGATTTTTGCATGTCTTGCCATTTACCTAGCGGAAAAGGTGTAGAAAAAGTGTATCCGCCATTGGCAAAATCTGATTATTTACAAACAGAACGTATTGCGAGTATAAAAGCTATAAAATTTGGACTCACAGGACGCATTGTTGTAAACGATAAAATATACAACGGCACCATGATGCCATTAGGTTTAAGTGATGATGAGGTGGCCGATGTTATGAATTACATTACCAATGCTTGGGGCAATAAAAACGACAAAATAATTACGGAAGACGAAGTTGCAAAAATTAAAAAATAAAGATTACTTAAACCTTTACAATTAATTAACTTTGCAAAAAAACAAAAACACATGCTAATTATAGGAATTGCAGGCGGTACAGGCTGCGGAAAAACAACGGTTGTTAATCAAATTCTACACGAATTGCCAGAGGGTGAAGTGGGTATCATCTCGCAAGATTCTTATTATAACGACAACTCACACTTATCTTACAACGAGCGTGGTAATATAAATTTCGATCATCCAAGATCTATCGATTTCGATTTATTAGCAACACATTTAAAAGCATTAAAAAAGGGAAAAAACATACACCAACCCGTATATTCTTTTGTAAAACATAATAGAACAGGCGATACTATTTTAACACACCCGAGAAAAGTAATGATTGTTGAAGGTATATTAATACTAACAAACCCGGAGCTTCGTGATATGTTTGATATTAAAATATTTGTACATGCCGATACCGACGAGCGTTTAATTAGACGTTTAAAACGTGACATTAGCGAGCGTGGCCGTGATATAAATGAGGTTTTAACGCGTTACCAAACTACGCTAAAACCCATGCACGATCAATTTATCGAGCCTATGAAAGAATATGCAGATATTATTATACCAAACAATAAATACAATACGGTTGCAGTAAATATTGTGCGTACTATTATTAACGACAGACTCTAAATGGCGAAATTCAATAAAAATACAAGTAAATATTTAAAACCTTTCAAAAATTGGTTTATCTTGATATTTACTGGTTTCCTGATTTGGATGATTTTTTTCGATGCGAACTCTTGGGTTATTCATCACGAATTAAACTCGGATATTGAAGCTCTAGAAAATGAAAAAGAGTATTATCAACGAGAAATTGAAAACGATAATAAAGCCATTAAAAAGTTAAGCTCGGAAGATGGCTTAGAGAAATTTGCTCGAGAAGAATACTTCATGAAACGAGAAAATGAAGACATTTACATTATTGAATATGAAGATAGCTTAAAAGTAAAACAAGATGATTAAAGGTTTGTTTGATGGTTTCGATTCGGTTTCAACTAAACAGTGGAAACAAAAAATTCAGTTCGATTTAAATGGAGCTGATTTTAACGATACCCTTATCTGGAACTCAAACGAAGATATTGCCGTAAAACCATTTTATAACGCAGACGACTTAAAAAAGCACACACCTTCAACCTCTAATATTTCCCCTTGGAGAATTGGGCAAACTATATTTGTTGCCCATACTGAAAAATCGAATTTAAAAGCTGTAGATGCCATTAAACGCGGAGCAGAACATATTCATTTCATTATTCCTTCCGAAGAAAATATTTCAATAGAACATTTAATTAAAAACATTGATACCGATAGTATTTCTATTCATTTAGAATTACAATTTTTATCAGTAGGTTTCATAAAAAGTATACACACCCTTCCGGGGAAAAAGAACATTAGTATTGCCGTTGATATTATCGGGAACCTTTCAAAAACAGGGAATTGGTTTAATAACCTAACCGATGATTTCTCGAAGTTTGAAACCAGTTTTCAGTCTTCTCAATCCATTAGCATCAATACTAGTCTGTATCAAAATGCAGGCGCAAATATGGTTCAGCAATTGGCCTACACCCTAGCCCATGCCAATGAATATCTCAATCATTTAAAACTAAACCCAGAGTCTTCAGCATCTATTCAAACGATTTTCACAGTTTCGGTAGGTTCTAATTACTTCTTCGAGATTGCAAAACTGAGAGCGCTTAGGATACTTTGGAGCACGTTAGCTTCAGAATACCAAATTAACACCGATTGCTATATTAGTGCAGTTCCAACAAAACGCAATAAAACACTATACGATTACAACACCAATATGCTGCGCACAACCACCGAGTGTATGAGTGCGATTTTAGGTGGCGCAAATAATGTATGTAATTTACCTTACGACGCCATTTACCATAAAGACAACGAGTTTGGCGAACGTATTGCCAGAAACCAACTGCTTATTTTAAAGTATGAAAGCGCTTTTGACAAAGTAAATAATGCTGCCGATGGTGCGTATTACATAGAATCGCTAACCGAGCAATTAGCAGAAAAAGCATTAGAATTATTTAAAGATATTGAACGTAATGGCGGATTTTTAAATCAGTTAAAGTCAGGCACCATTCAACGTAAAATAAAAGAAAACGCAACCAAAGAACAAGAGCAATTTAATAGTGGTGAACGTATTTTATTAGGCACAAATAAACACAGTAACCCAAACGATAAAATGGCAGAACAATTGGAGATTTATCCTTTTGTAAAAATTAACAAAAGAAAAACTTTAATTGTTCCCATTATAGAAAAACGAATAGCAGAACAAATAGAACAAACCAGATTAAAAAATGAAAAACAAAATGAAATCGACAATTAACTTTATTTTATTTTTAGGAGCTTTAACTGTAGTAAGCTGTAAAAAAGAAAACACGTTTAACGATTACAAATTTTCAGAAAAAGGCAGCGTTATTACGTGCAATAACCAAAACACAGCCTTAATAAACGAAGCCTTATTTAGCTTTGAAGCCGATATTGCAGTATTTTATGCACAAAACGGACAAGAGAATGTACCTAATGCCTATGGGCAGTTTCTTAGAGCGGCAAGTATTAACCGTATTAAATACGAAGACATAGTTTCGCCACATACCGTAAAAGTTTTTGAAGCTTTAAAACATGTAAACGATCTTTGGGATGCTAACAACCCAGATAGTCATTTAAACTATAAAGGCGACTTACTAGAATGTATTTCGAGCAACCTAAAAGACAAAAAACTAAAAACAACTTATGATGCTCTAGTTGCCACTAATAGCATGAAACCAGAATTATTTGGAACGCCATTAGCTAGAAATTACAGAGCAGCAGCATCGGATAAAAATCTAGCAGCTTATATTGCTTTAGACTTATATTACGCTAAACTTTTTGGTATCGATTTATCGAATGTAAAAGAAAAAACTGTTGTTGAACAAAAAGTAGATTTTAATAAAAGACCAACAAAATAAGCATATACCTTGAGAAAAAATCTTCAACATATCACTTTAAAGGCAAAAACTGAAGGCGCTAATTTGGATGTCGATAAACAAGAACCGTTTATCACTTCCGAAGGTATTCCGTTTAAACCTACTTATTCTAAAGTAGATCTTGAAGACTTAGAACATCTCGATTTTGCTGCAGGAATTCCACCGTATTTACGTGGCCCATACAGCACCATGTATGCTAAAAGACCTTGGACCATTAGGCAATATGCAGGTTTTTCTACAGCCGAAGACAGTAATGCATTTTACAAACGTAATTTAAAAGCTGGACAAAAAGGACTTTCAGTAGCTTTTGATTTAGCTACACATCGTGGTTACGATTCTGATCACGAACGCGTCGTCGGTGATGTTGGAAAAGCAGGTGTTGCCATAGATTCGGTGGAAGATATGAAAATACTTTTCGACCAAATTCCGCTCGATAAAATTTCGGTTTCTATGACCATGAATGGCGCTGTTTTACCCATTATGGCCTTTTATATTGTGGCTGCAGAAGAACAAGGCGTAACACCAAACTTGCTTGCAGGCACTATCCAAAACGATATTTTAAAGGAGTTTATGGTGCGTAACACCTATATCTATCCTCCAAAACCATCGATGCAGATTATTTCGGATATTTTTGAATATTCGAGCAAGCACATGCCTAAATTTAATAGTATTAGCATTTCCGGCTACCACATGCAAGAAGCTGGTGCTACCTGCGATATTGAACTGGCTTACACTTTAGCCGATGGTTTAGAATACATTAGAAAAGGTCTAGATGCAGGCTTAGATATTGATACGTTTGCACCGAGATTATCCTTTTTTTGGGGAATTGGTATGAATCATTTTATGGAAATTGCTAAAATGCGTGCCGCTCGTATGTTGTGGGCCAAATTAGTAAAGCAATTCAATCCTAAAAATCCAAAATCATTATCATTACGTACACATTGTCAAACATCAGGTTGGAGTTTAACCGAACAAGACCCGTTTAACAATGTCGCTAGAACAACTATTGAAGCTACCGCTGCAGTATTTGGAGGTACGCAAAGTTTGCACACCAATGCTTTAGATGAAGCTATTGCGCTACCAACCGATTTCTCGGCACGTATTGCAAGAAACACGCAAATCTATTTACAAGCAGAAACACAAATTACAAAAACGGTAGACCCTTGGGCTGGCAGTTATTTTATTGAAAAGTTAACCGCCGATATCACAGAAAAAGCATGGACTTTAATTGAAGAAGTTGAAGCGCTTGGCGGCATGACAAAAGCCATTGAAGCGGGAATACCTAAACTTAGAATAGAAGAAGCTGCTGCTAGAAAACAAGCTAAAATAGATTCTAACCAAGATATTATTGTTGGTGTAAACCAATATGTTTTAGAGGAAGAAGCTCCAATTTCTACGCTAGAAGTCGATAATGAATCGGTTAGAAATTCTCAAATTGAACGCTTAAATACTATAAAGTCGAGCAGAAATTCTGAAAAAGTAAAAATAGCTTTAGAAAATTTATCTGAAGCGGCACGTACAGGAGAAAATAATTTATTAGCTTTAGCTATTGAAGCTGCAAGAGAACGTGCAACTTTAGGTGAAATTAGTGATGCCCTAGAAGTTCAATTCGGACGCTATAGAGCACAAACCAAATCTTTTTCTGGTGTGTATAGTAAAGCAATAAAAGACGATAAATCCTTTAAGAAAGCTCAAGAATTAGCCGATATTTTTGCTGAGCAAGATGGAAGACGCCCAAGAATTATGATTGCCAAAATGGGGCAAGATGGTCATGATCGTGGTGCTAAAGTTATAGCAACTAGTTATGCCGATATTGGTTTTGATGTTGATATTGGTCCGTTATTTCAAACACCCGCAGAAGTTGCTAAACAAGCCGTTGAAAACGATGTACACATTTTAGGTGTATCTTCTTTAGCTGCCGGACATAAAACCTTAGTACCACAAGTTATTGAAGCTTTAAAAAACTATAATCGTGACGACATTATGGTTATTGTTGGGGGTGTAATACCGAAACAAGATTATCAATTTTTATTTGATGCTGGTGCAATTGCTGTTTTTGGCCCAGGAACAAAAATTAGCGAAACAGCAATAAGAATTTTGGAGATTTTAATTGATTAAAATTTAACCTAAAAACTTCAATAACATGATTGCAAATACTATTGATGAGGTTATTGAACAATTAGAATACATCATTCAAGATTCTATTGTAGAAGAAAGCACACTTGGTTATTTTGCGGCTCTATACCAAAAAGTAACGATTACCGTAAAAAACAAATTAGGTACAAATTATTTCGATGATGATATACGCATGGAGAAATTAGATGTCATTTTCGCAAATCGCTATCTAACCGCTTATGCCAATTACAAAGAAGGCAAACCTATTTCTAAATCTTGGTTATCGGCCTTTACAACGGCAACACAATGGCGCCCAATAGTATTGCAGCATTTACTTTTAGGAATGAATGCACATATTAATTTAGACCTTGGTATCGCTGCAGCAGAAATAACAAATCCAAATACAATCAGTGATTTACAGGCCGATTTCAATAAAATTAACACCATTTTAAGTGCACTAGTTACTGAGGTTCTAGACGATTTGTCTCAAATTTGGCCCACACTAATAAAAATATTAAAATTCACGAATAAGGTGGACGATTTTTTAATAAACTTTAGCATGACTGTAGCTAGAGATGGCGCTTGGACATTTGCCAATGCTTTAGTAAACCAACCTAATGTGTTTTCCAAAGATCAGGCTATACTGCAACGCGACTTAGACATTACTGAGTTTTCAAAAACCATTACAAATCATAAATTCACAGTAAAAATGATACTTTTGGCCGCGAGAATTGGCGAACGTGGAAATGTTTCTGATAAAATTAAAACACTACTATAAATAAAGCATAAAAAAAGAACGACTAGCGTTCTTTATTCTTTAACATCTTTAAATACATGTTTTCTACTTTTGTACGTGCCCATGGCATTCTGCGCAAAAATTTTAAACTAGATTTCACAGATGGATTATCGGTAAAGCATTTTATTTTAATATTATAGCCCATATACTCCCAACCATAATGCTCTACCAAATCGTTTATAATTTGCTCTAACTTTATACCATGTAACGGGTTATTTGGTTGCGATTCCATCTACTAATGCTTTTATTTTAACTGCTTTTTCAAAATGATCCAGTTTATGGGTTTCAATCCACCAAGTAGCGGCTTCCATTAACAACTCCGGGTTATCATTCTTATTTTTAAAAAATGCATAAAAGGAAACTCCAACGGAGCCTCCTTTTGCTGCTATTTTTTTATCGCAAACTTCAATAATTTTATCTTTTAAAACCTGCTTCATCTTTTATTTACGTCTATCTGTATTACGTTTTGGACGCCTAGAATTACTGCTTTTATTGGAACTTTTACTAGAGTTTCCAGATTTATTAGATGATGGTCTAGAATTTCTATTTTGACGACCTTGCCCTTGTTTAATAGGTTGTGTAGATGCATTTGGGTCAGGCTCAAAACCTTCCAATACTTCCACAGGAAGCTTATTACCAATAAGTTTTTCGATGTCTCTTAAAAACGTAGTTTCATCTGCACTAACAAGCGATAAAGCAACACCATTGGCTCCTGCTCTACCCGTTCTACCAATTCTATGTACGTAATCTTCTGGAATGTTAGGAATTTCAAAATTGATAACATGTGGTAATAACGGAATGTCCAATCCACGTGCAGCAATATCGGTAGCCACTAACACACGAATGCGTCCGCTTTTAAAACCTGCCAATGCTTTTGTACGTGCACCTTGACTTTTATTTCCATGAATGGCCGCCGCAGAAATTCCTGCTTTATCCAATTTCTCACAAAGTTTGTTTGAACCGTGTTTTGTACGCGCAAAAACTAAAACTTGCTTCCAATTTCCATCAGAAATTAATTTTATAATTAAAGGCGTTTTTAAACCTTTAGCCACACGATATACTTTTTGAGTAATCGCTTCTACAGCTGTATTCTCCGGAGTGGCTTCAACCTGAACCGGATGATTTAAAATACCATGAGCTAACTTTTTAATATCTTTAGAAAACGTAGCCGAGAACATTAAATTCTGGCGTTTTTCTGGCATCGATTTAATAACGCGCTCAATATCACGTAAAAACCCCATATCTAGCATACGGTCTGCTTCATCTAAAACAAAAATCTCCACACGTTTAAGTGATAGTAATCCTTGATTTTGCAAATCTAATAAACGTCCCGGAGTCGCTACTAAAACATCAATACCCTGACGAAGTGTTGCTACTTGTGGCTTCTGGTTTACACCACCAAAAATAACGGCACTACGTAAATTTAAAAACTCACTATATTCTCTAACATTAGCATAAACCTGCGCTGCTAACTCACGCGTTGGCGTTAAAATTAGGGCACGTATTGGTCTATACTTTTCTTTCGGATTTTCCGATAAAATATGTAAAAGTGGTAATGTAAAACCTGCTGTTTTCCCTGTTCCTGTTTGTGCCGAAGCTAAAACATCGTGACCTTCCAAAACTGGAGGAATCGCTTTTTCTTGAATTGGACTTGGGGTAGTGTATCCTTTTTTGCTAATTGCTTTTAGCAAGGCTTCGGATAAGCCTAAAGATTGAAATGACATATAAATTGTTTAGAAAGCTCTTTTTGCGAGCCGTTGAGATGACAATTTATGTAGTAAACACCATCTCCTTTTTATTAAGCCGCAAAGGTACACTTATTTTTTTCGTTGTTAGTTTATTTCTTTTTTTTAAACCAAAACGAGTAACTTCGTAATAAATTATCAAAACATTAAATTTTATATGAAAAAGGCCCTACTACTATTAGGATGCGTAATACTTTTATTTTCAAGCTGCCAAAAAGCAAAAAAACAAACCCCTTTAATGACTTATATTGAAGAACCACACTCGTTCGCTAAACCAAATGAAGCGGTTATCACGCATTTAGATTTAGATATAAAAGTCGATTTCGATACTGAAATTATTTCGGGAACAGCCTCTTATTTAATTAACAATAACGATGCCTCCGAAATTATTCTAGACTCAAAATTCTTAGAAATTGAAAAGGTACAAGCCGATGGCACAGACACTAATTTCAAATTAGGAGCTTTTGATTCTCAATTAGGAAACCCTTTAAAAATAGCAATAAAACCAGAGACTAAACGTATTACTGTTTTCTACAAAACCACAGACAAAACAGAAGCATTACAATGGTTAAAACCTCAACAAACAGCCGATAAAGCACAGCCATTTCTATTTACTCAAGGTCAAGCGATTTTAACTAGAACTTGGATCCCGATACAAGATAGCCCTCAAATTAGAGTAACATACAACGCAAAAGTAGCCGTGCCAGCACAACTTATGGCGGTTATGAGTGCTGAAAACCCTAAAACAAAAACTGCAGATGGTGTTTACAACTTTAAAATGACTCAACCCATTTCACCATATTTAATAGCCATTGCCGTTGGAGATATAGCTTATAAACCAATAAGTAACAGAACTGGTGTTTATGCTGAAAAATCGATGCTAGACAAAGCACATTTTGAATTTTCGGATATGGAAAACATGGTTGCTTCTGCAGAAAAACTATATGGTAAATATGCTTGGGAACAATTTGATGTTATTGTGTTGCCACCAAGTTTCCCATTTGGAGGTATGGAAAATCCACGTTTAACTTTTGCTACACCAACTGTAATTGCTGGCGATAAAAGTTTAACCTCACTTATTGCACACGAGTTGGCGCATTCTTGGTCTGGAAACTTAGTAACCAATGCCACTTGGGACGATTTTTGGCTTAACGAAGGTTTTACCGTTTACTTTGAAATGCGTATTATGGAAGCGCTTTACGGAAAAGATCGCGCAAATATGTTGGCAAGAATAGGTCGACAAGATTTAGAAGAAGAACTAGAAGGTTTAAAAGATTCACCGAATGATACCAAACTAAAACTTGACCTTAACGGAAGAAATCCTGACGACGGCATGAACAGTATTGCTTATGATAAAGGGTACCTGTTTTTAAGAACTTTAGAAGAAACGGTTGGTCGTGAAAAATTTGATGTTTTCCTGAAAAATTATTTTGAATCTCATGCATTTTCAACAACCAACACTGAAAAATTCATCAAATATTTAAATGAAAATCTATTAGAAAAAAATGGTATAACGTTTAACACGGAAGAATGGATTTACCAACCAGGTATTCCTGAAAACCAAGCTATTATTGTTTCTGATAAATTTGAACAAGTTGAAAGTATAGTCCAAGATTTTGTTAAAACAAACAACATCGATCAGGAAAAAACAAATAATTGGACGCCTCAAGAATGGGTACATTTTGTTCGTAATTTCCCTGAAGACATGAATACTGAACAGATGCAATTACTGGATAGCACGTTCAATTTAACCAACTCTAACAACTCTTACATTGCTATGGTTTGGTACGAGCAAGCTATCAATCATGATTATCATGGTAATAATGTAGATGAAAAGATTGAAACTTTTTTAACCGAAGTTGGTCGCCGTTGGTATGTTTCAACTATTTATAAAGCTTTTAAAAGAAATAATAAAACCGATGACGCTTTAGTGATTTACAAAAAAGCTCGTAACAATTATCATTCAGTTACTGTGAACACTATTGATGCTATGTTGGGGTTTGTTTCTGAATAACACTCTCAAGTCATATCGACGTGAGGAGATATATCATAACAGTGAGCTAAAAAACTTGTGTGATGTCTCCATGCGTCGACATAACAACAATACTCGTAACAATAAAAAAAGATTACACTTCCCCTTTCAGAATTTTATAAACCAAGGCTTTAGTTGGTTTTTGGCCGTTAATTTTAGATTTAACGGTATCGAAAGTCATTTTAAAATCACAACCTGATTTATAAGCAGTACAACCATAAGCTGTTTTTCCTTTTAAAACCTTACCTACATTACATTTTGGGCAAGTTAAAGCATCGGAATCTGCTTCTGCTGTCGCTGCTGCTTTTTCTGTTTTTTCAACTTTTACTTTCGGTTCTAATTTCAACTTAAAATCATCATCAAAACGAAGCAAACCCTCCACAGTTCCTGCTTCGGTTTTAAAACCTTTCAAATTTACTGTAGATCCTTTTTGAAGCAATCGGATAAATTGCTTTTCAGATATTTTTTTATCCCCAAAACTAAAAGGCAAAACAAATTTACAGCCGTCTTTATAAGCACTACAGCCATAAGCAGTTTTTCCTTTTAAAAGCTGACCTTTTTTACATTTTGGACAAACCTCAGCCATAATACCGGCTTGCTTTTTAACAGTTGCCTTTGCTGCACGGTTTTTAACCACATTAGCTTGCGAAATATTGGCACGTTTAGTTTCGCTTCTTACCTCGTAAACCAAGGCATCTACCATGCGTTTCATGTTTTTTATAAACGCTCCGGCACTATACGTCCCTTTTTCAATATCTTTTAATTGTTTCTCCCAAGATCCTGTGAGCTCGGCAGATTTCAACAATTCATTCTGAATAGTGTCTATCAACAAAATACCCGTAACTGTTGGTAATACTTGCTTTTTATTACGTTTTATGTATTTTCTTTTAAAAAGTGTTTCAATAATATTGGCTCGTGTAGATGGTCTACCAATACCATTTTCTTTCATTAAATCTCTTAACTCTTCATCGTCCACTTGTTTACCCGCTGTTTCCATGGCACGTAATAAAGTTGCCTCCGTAAACTGATTTGGTGGTTTGGTTTCCTTTTCTAAAAACGATGGCTCATGCGGTCCTTTTTCACCTTTTACAAAGGTTGGTAAAATTCCAGATTCTTTTTCTTTAGCGTTCGGGTTTTCAAAAACAACGCGCCAACCTTTCTCTAAAATTTCTTTTCCTGTGGTTTTAAAAACAACGTCGGCCGCACTTCCTAAAACAGTAGTGTTAGACACGATACACTCATCATAAAAAACAGCAATAAAACGTTTTACAATAATATCGTAAACCTGTTGCTGATTGTACTGCAGATTAATTTGAATTCCTGTTGGAATAATAGCGTGGTGATCGGTTACTTTTTTATCGTTAAAAACCTTAGTAGACTTCTTTATTTTCTTCCCTAAAAGCGGTTGCGTTAAAGTGGAATAATTTGTTAACTTCTGAAGTATACCAGATACTTTTGGATACACATCGTTTGGTAAAAAAG
The DNA here is from genome assembly GCF_004368925.1 of Algibacter lectus. Lineage (NCBI taxonomy): Bacteria > Pseudomonadati > Bacteroidota > Flavobacteriia > Flavobacteriales > Flavobacteriaceae > Algibacter > Algibacter lectus. The sequence goes on along the minus strand of NZ_SORL01000011.1, from coordinate 28,972 downwards.
TGGTATCTACTCTTGGATAAGTTACTACTTTTTGCTCATATAATTTCTGAACAATTTTTAAAGTTTCGTCTGCAGAAAATCCAAATTTCGTATTACAATATACTTGTAAGCCAGTTAAATCGAACAGTTTTGGCGCGTATTCCTTACCTTTCTTTTTAGTGGTAGATTGTATTTCGAATTCACTCTCCTTTACCTTATTAGCCATAGATTCACCATCTTCTTTTTTAAGAAAACGACCTTCCTCGTAACTAAATAATGTTTCACGATACAGTGTTTGTAATTCCCAATACGGTTGTGGTTTAAAATTTTCAATATCTTTAAAACGCCCTACTACCATGGCTAAAGTTGGTGTTTGCACACGCCCAACGGATAGCACTTGTTTATAACCGCCATGTTTTACGGTATATAAGCGTGTAGCATTCATCCCTAAAAGCCAATCGCCTATGGCTCTAGAAAACCCTGCATAGTATAGATTATCGTAATCTTCAGAAGGTTTTAAATTCTGAAATCCTTCTTTTATGGCTTCCGTTGTTAATGATGATATCCACAAACGTTCTACTTTACCTTTATACTCAGCTTCGTTCATCACCCAGCGTTGTATAAGCTCTCCTTCTTGCCCGGCATCACCGCAGTTTATTACAACATCGGCTTTATCAAATAAACTTTTTACAATTCTAAATTGCTTTTGAATACCATCATTCGCAACCACTTTGGTTTCAAATTTTTCTGGCAACATGGGTAAATTATTCAAATCCCAACTTTTCCAATAAGGCTTATAATCGTTAGGTTCTTTGAGCGTACAAAGGTGTCCAAAAGTATAAGTTACCGCATAACCATTGCCTTCATAATACCCATCGCGTTTAGTATTTGCTCCTAGAACGGTAGCAATTTCGCGGGCAACACTTGGTTTTTCGGCTATACAGACTTTCACTTATTTGGCTTTAAAATAGAAGGTGCAAAATAAGGATTTTGCATGGTATTCAAAGCGCCTTTTATAACGAGTTATTAACGAATTTAAATGCTCGTAAAAGATATTATCTTTAAATTTGTTGTATCAAACCATGATTTTGACCTTAATTGTTTTAAGGCTAAATATTTATATTAAAACACCCTCATTATTTTAAACCAACAAATCACTGAATTCAGGGATATTAATACTTGCTACAAAGCCTAAATTTGCGAATGCCTTTTAAGTTACAAAACATAATTGCATATTTATTTTTATGCTACTGCACTATTGGTTTGACGCAAACACAGACTTCTATAGAATTAGAAGACAAAAAAGTGGATGAACTATACCACCATTTTAATTCTGGTTCGGCAAAAAAAGCGTACAAAGAAGCTCATCAATTTTTAAAAAAATTTAAAACCAATAAAGCCATTGCAAATACCAATTTACTACTGGCCTATTACCATAATAACTACGCAGAAATAGACTCTTCTATTTATTACACTAACCAAGCTCTTGCTCATAAATCTATTGTTAACGACTCTTTAGCCAACCGGCTAACCATATTAGCATACCAGTTATTGGCTCTAAACAACAAAAACAAAGGTTTATATCACGAAAGTAAAAAATGGCACATTAAAGGCGCCGAACTCAGCGAAAAACATAACGAAACAAATCTTTACTATTCACATATACACGGGTTAGCAAGTACTTACATTGCTCTAAACAAAACACAAGAAGCTAAACAGCTTTTTGAGAAATGCATTAAACACTCTAAGGACGCCGAAATTATTTTAGGAAGCTATATAAATCTAGGCTCTATTTACTCATCATTTTCTCAATATCAATTATCTAATATTTACTTACAGAAAGCCAAAGCTATTTGTGAAAAAGACAATAGCAAACAACAGGCTTTAGTAAATGTTATTATTAATATAGGCGATAATTACGTAAACAATGGCGAGATTGATCAAGCTATTTACACCTATGGTGAAGCTAAAAAAATAAGTATTAAAAATAATTTTTATAATTTAGAGCTTATCATATCTGATAAATTAGGCACAGTATTTTACAATCAAAAAAGAAATAATGAAGCCATTTTAATCTATGCAAATACCTTAACAAAAGCTATTAACTCTGACGCTTTAAACATTCAAATGAATAGTTATTTGATGTTAGAAAAACTAGCAGCCCGAAAAGAAGATTATAGCACGGCCTACACATACAGTAAGCGCTACTCCAGAATAAAAGACTCAATAGATAATCTGCAAACAAAAGAAGAGATTAACCGCTTAGAAGTTAAGTTTGAAACGCTTGAAAAAGAAAAGACAATAAAGCTATTAAAAATAGAAAACTTAAATAAAAGTTTAAACATAAAAAACAAAGATGCTGCCATAGAAAAGTACGAACTTCAAAAAGCTATTATTGCTAAACAAAATGAAAATGAAGTTTTACAATTACAAAATCGCGCAGAAAAACGAAAGAGCGAAATAGCCATACTTAAAGAAAAAGAGCAATTAAAGGCCTTAGAATTAGATAGAGAAAAAACCATAAAATATATTGTGCTTGGTGCCTTTTTCATTTTACTAGTACCCACTATTGGTTTATTGGTTATTTACTATCAAAAATTACAAGCTCAGAGTTTACTTAACCTAAAGGAAAAAGAGGTTAACGCACAGCGCGTTAATTCGTTGAAAAAAGATCAGGAAATAAAAATTATAAAAGCGTCTATTAGAGGGCAAGATTTAGAACGAAAAAAGATTGCTCAAGAAATGCACGATAGCATTGGTGGAAATTTAGCAGCGATAAAATTACAGTTCAGTCAACTTTCTAACCACCCAGATAAAGCGCAATTAATCTACAGCCAACTCGATGATACTTACGAGCAAGTTAGAAACTTATCGCATAATTTATTACCAAAAAAAATTAGAGAAAATGACTTTGTATCTTTAATTACAGAATATATAAAAACCGTACAAGAGGCGAGCAACATAAAAATTAATATTCATTTTTATGATGAAGAAAAAATAAACACACTAAACAAAATATTGCAAAACGAGTTGTTTTCTATTTTTCAGGAATTAACAACCAACACGCTCAAATATGCCGACGCCGACACTATAGATATTCAATTAGATTTACTAAACTCTTGTATCTTTTTTATGTATGAAGATAACGGCAAAGGCTTTGATGTATCTGTAACTACTCTAGGTATTGGCTTAACCAATATTAAGAACCGAGTAAACGATTACGATGGCACATTACATATTGACTCTAAAATAAACAGAGGCACAAGTATTAATATAGAAATCCCCTTAGAACAAAAATAAATGAAGCATAACCTTATTATTGCCGACGACCATAAAATGTTTTTAGATGGCTTATTAAGTATTCTTAAAACAGAAAGCAATTACAATATTATATTTACAGCTAAGCATGGTGGCCATGTTCAAAAATATATATCGATAAATACCGAAGAACAAATCGATTTAGTTATTACCGATGTTACCATGCCCGAAGTAGATGGCATTACTTTAAATAAATGGATTAAAGAAAACCATAGAACCATAAAAACACTGGTAGTAAGCATGCATAACACACCAGAAATTATTGATGATTTAATAGAAAGCAATGTAGATGGCTACCTTCAAAAAAACGCACAAAAGGAAGAATTTCTAAAAGCCATTGAAACTATTTTGGGAGGGGAAAAGTATTTTTCAAAAGAAATAAAAGATATTTATCTTCAAAATAAGTTTGAAAAAAATAAAGAAAAAGAGATTAAACTAACAAAGCGCGAAGTTGAAGTAATCTCTTTAATTGCAGAAGAATTCACCACTCAAGAAATAGCAGATAAACTCTTTTTAAGCAAACACACTATTGAGAGTTACAGAAAAAACTTAATTACTAAACTTAATGTTAGAAACCTTGCTGGCCTTACCAAATACGCTATAAAAAAAGGTTACGTTTCATCTTAATAATAAAACACTAATTATAATATAATACTAAGGCGCTTTTTTAAAGCGTCTTTTTTTATGCGTAAAATCTCCTTAGCACTATTAAACACACTCTAACTCTATTTAATAAGCTCATTTTTGACTTTTCATCTAAAAAACTTCATAAACACAAAAAAAAAACAGCAACAACAAACAACTAAAAATCAACCAACTAAAACAAAACACCCTGTTTTCAGGGGATTGATTTTCACCTAATACGGGGTTATTCTAGGGCTTCTATTGCTATACTTTTGTACAAGAAAATAAGACACATGGTAAGTTAAAAACAAACAAAACCTTAACATGCTTATTATAAGAAAAACAAATAAAAATTAACTTTTAAAAATCAAAATTATGACTTTCGGAATTACATTAATCTTATTAAGTATCATTGCAGTACCTTCTTTATTACTTTCAAAAAAACCTAACGCAAAAGAACTTTTAGACAAAATAGAACCTTACCAAGGTTGGATTGGAATTATTTTTTGTTTCTACGGTGTTTGGGGTATTATCTTTTCAATTTTAAACTTAGGTTGGATTACAACTTTCCCAATCTGGTGGGTAACATTATTAGCAGGTAGTCTTGTGCAAGCTGTTTTAGGTTTTATGTTAGGATTTAGCCTAATTAACAAATTTGTTTTATCTAAAAATGAAGCTGCAAAAGAAAAAGCAGTAGCACTTAGAGAGAAATTAGCACCAAAACAAGGCAAACTTGGTATTGTAGGTTTATTCGTAGGTGCCTGGATGATAGTAGCTTCTATATTATTCTTCTAAAAAGTTAAAAATTAATTTAGATTATCATGAAAAAACTCATCTATTTAGTAGCTTTATTCTGTACAATTCCCCTAATTTCGCAAGAGCAAAGCAACACTATTTCTGTTATTGGTGAAACAGAAAAGACCATAATCGACCAAAATTACACCGTTATAATTGCCTTGCAACAAATAATGGTTTATGATGGACAAGTGGAAGTGGAAGCCACATCTTTAGAAGATGTAACACGCAATTACATCAAAAAATTAGATGAAGCAGGTATAGACTTTAGTAGGTTTAGAAGAAACACCTATTATGAGCTAGCCATGTCTTACGGACAAAACAGAGAAACGGCATATTATTATTTAAAAACAACCAATAAGGATGAAGCTAGAAAAATAATAAACTTAAAAGCGTCTGGCGTATCGGTTGCTAGTAGTGAAGTGGAACCTAAAAAATTAACCGATAAAGAATTGGCTGCACTTTCAACAAAAGCCATTGAAAATGCCAGAGAAAAAGCAGAACTTATAGCTAAAAAATTAAATAAAACTATAGGTGAAATTGTAAGTATTTCAGATCAAAACACAAACACGCAGTATATTCAAAGTTACGGCACTACAAGTTTACAACCTCATAGTGTCACTGTAGCTTTCGAACTAAAATAAAAAGGATGTCTATTATTAACAAATTTCAATTTTAAAAAAACATGAAAATTAAATTAGCCGCATTATCAATATTTGCTTTCTGTGCAATATTTAACGCAGAAGCACAAAAATTAAAAAAGTTTGGAAGTTCTATTGAAAAGAAAATCGGACCAAAAACTATTAAAGTACCTTACACAGATGTAATATCTTATTTAGGATATGCTTCTGCAGGAAATGAAGATGAAGTTGTAGATGGTAAAAAGTTCTACTACATTTATTTATGGGTTCCTGCTGTTGCTCCAGAATTAGGAGTTAGAATGCTTTCTCCTGTAGCTAAAACAAAAATTAAAGATGCAATAGAGTCTGCGGCTTACACAGAAAATGCTTCTTCTAGCGATTATTTTGATACTTACATCACTTTAGAACGTTCTACTATTTTCACAAAAGAAAATATTACTGAAGAAGCTGCTAAAAACGCAACTTGGACAAGACTTGCGAGTAACGATGACAGTAGCGAAATGCCTAAGCAACCAAGCGGAAGCAGCTACAACTCTTTATTAAGATACAAAAGTGAAGTTGGAAGCCCAACAAAAGCTTTAACTGCTGGTTTATACAGAATTGGTTTTACAACTTACAAAACAGGTGAAGTTAAAGGAACATTTTTAGCAGAAGTTGCAGCTCCAGTAAAATTACCAGGTGTTGTTATGGCCAAAACTATTGCAGAATTAAAAAAAGGACTATAATACAAAATTACAGACATCCTTTTTCTTAACTTAATTAAGCATCTCTTTTAAAAGAGATGCTTTTTTATTTTAAAACCCACCAAAAGAAAGTTAAAAATTACATCTATAAACCGAATTTAAAACACACTTTGTAAGCTATTGTAATCATAAATATTTCAAGTATTTTCATAACTCATCAATAAAACAGCGACTTACAAATTACACAGCATCACTAAGCTTTTTTTATCTATTTTAGTAATCCCTAAGAACACTAAATAATGAAAAAGATCCCTCTGGCATTACTATTATGCCTAGTAAACTATTGCCAAATTTTTTCTCAAGTTGGTATCGGTACCACAACTCCAGATCCATCATCGATCTTAGAAATTAATTCTCAAACACAAGGTCTTTTACTACCTAGAATGACCTTAACAGAAAGAAATGCTATTGCAGCTCCTGCCGAAGGTTTGTTTATTTACAATCTAGACAGCAAATGCTTTCAATATTACAAAGGTACAGCTTGGTCGGGTTGTTTAGGGGAATCTCCAACCAATGCTTTAGAATGTAGTTCTCCAGCATCTAATGGCGGGTATGCTATAGGCACACCCCTAACAAGCGCGAACACCATTACGGTAGATGTTCTTGTTAATTCAATAGAAGCTTACAACATAAGTACAAATACCGTTAATGGTTATAGCTTTTCTGCCTCAGGAGTCTTTAGTGCTATTGGCCTAAATACCATTACGCTTTCGGGATCTGGAACCCCAATAGCCGAACAAACCGATAGCTTTACTATCACTTATACAGAAAAAGGAGACACCTGTAATATAAATATAGGCGTTACATCTGTTTTATCGAGTTGCCTGGCATACCTTAATGCAGGCTCCACAACCGATGGCATATATTCTGTAGACCCAGATGGAAGCGGTCCAAACCCTGCCTACGATTGCTATTGCGATATGACAAACGACGGAGGCGGATGGACCTTAGTATTTAACCACAATACCGCAGGTGGTTATTGGACAAACGACGCAGAAGCCAGCGAATTTAACGTCGCATCCCCAGGCTTAACTACTAATAAATATTCTATTTTAAGTAAACTAGACGAAATTAAAAGCGCCGCAGCCTACGAGTTTAGAATATATTACCCAACCTTAGGCTTAAGAAACCATTGGAGCCAAACCTTCGACCCAAGAACAAGTGCTTCAACAATTAGACCTGTAACTGGTTACAACGCAATTAATATTGATATGACTAATAATAGTTGGGGAGGTTTAGAGTTATCAGGAGGTAGTACTTATTTAGACGGCTCAGTAAATAGCGGAAGCTGGTTTTACTCTATAGGTAGTGTTAACCAATGGGGCGGAGGCATTCCATCAAACAGCACTGCAGTAAATCATGTTCAATTATTTATTCGTTAAATCTAAATATTACATTTACACTTAGTTATTTATTTTTTAAGAAGGCTATCTTTGCAGCATGCAAACCAAAGTCCTTTTTATAACACCACCGTTTACGCAATTAAACACAGCATATCCAGCAACAGCTTATTTAAAAGGCTTTCTGGAAATACACGATATATCTGTGCCACATTGCGATTTAAGCATTGAGCTTTTTACGGCTGTTTTTAAAAGTGATTTTTTGCGCGCCATGTTTACGGAAGCAAAAGCTTTGGGTAATTATAATTACCCTGAAGTTAGTAAAATGAAATCACTCTACATCTCTAGAGTAGATACCGTTATTGCTTTTTTACAAAAGCATGATATTGAAACAGCTTATAAAATTTTAAAAGCCGATTTTTTACCACAAGGTCATCGTTTAAAACATGTTAACACCAAAATTGAATGGGCAGCAGGCGATCTAGGTATTATAGACAAAGCCAAACATTACGCTACACTTTTTATTGAAGAAATAGGCGATTTTATACAAGCCAACGTCGACGAGTTTTTTGCGTTCACCAAATACGCCGAGCAAATAGCTACATCAGCAAGTAGTTTCAATCAATTAGACGAGTTTTTAAGTTACCAGCCTACACTTATCGAAGAGCAAATGCTCGATATTTTAGTGGCTCAAATTGAAAATCACAATCCAAATTTAGTTTGTTTTACTATTCCCTTTCCAGGGAATTTATTCGCAGCCTTACGCTGTGCCCAATTTATTAAGCAACTTTTTCCAGATATTCATGTGGCTTTTGGAGGCGGATATTGCAACACCGAATTACGCTCACTAGAAGATCCTAGAATTTTTGAATTTGTCGATTTTATATCTCTCGATGATGGCGAAGGCCCGTTATTAAAAATGGTAAACTATCTCGATGGCAACATCGGTATCGACCAACTAGAGCGCACATTTGTTCTAGAAAACAATAAGGTGGTTTATAAAAACAAGATTCCAAATACCATTTATCATCACAAAAATCTTCCTGCACCAAATTATTCAGGATTACCGTATAATAAATACGTCTCTTTTTTAGATGTTGTAAATCCCATGCATCGTATGTGGACCGATGCCCGATGGAATAAACTAACCATTTCTCATGGATGCTACTGGAAACAATGCTCCTTTTGCGATGTTAGCCTAGACTATATTGGCAATTACCAAAATACAACCGCTGTAGATTTAGTCAATAAAATCGAGAAAATAATAAAAGACACCGGCATTACAGGCTTCCATTTTGTAGACGAAGCTGCACCACCAAAAATGTTACGCGCGCTATCGAAAGAGCTTATAAAAAGAAATCTAGAGATTACGTGGTGGACAAACATTAGGTTCGAAAAAACATTCGATTTCGACTTATGCCAAATCATGGCACAATCAGGTTGTATAGCCGTAACCGGCGGACTAGAAGTAGCCTCAGACCGTTTATTATCTAAAATGAAAAAAGGTGTGGATATTGCACAAGTTACCCGAGTAACGCACCATTTTTCACAAAACAATATCATGGTTCACGCCTATCTCATGTATGGATTTCCAACCCAAACCGAGCAAGAAACCATCGATTCTCTAGAGGTCGTAAGGCAATTATTCGAGAGAAACTGTATACAATCGGCATTTTGGCACCAATTTACAACCACAATACACAGCCCAATTGGTCAAAACCCAGAAGCCTTTAGTATCCAAATAACAGGCCCAATTTTCGAAGGTTTTGCACAAAACGATCTGTACCATAAAGACGTACAAGGCGCCGATCATCCTAAATACACAAAAGGTCTAAACTTGGCATTACACAACTATTTAAACAATGCCGGACTCCAAGATAGCTTACAAAATTGGTTCGATTTCCCAATACCTCCAACAAGTCATTCTAAAGGTTTAATAGAAAGTTTTTTAGAAGAATTGGCTATAAAATAATTGGGCGTTACCCGAAAAGGGTCGGGCTTTACGTTACAAGTCCTCGCACCTCCTTTGTCGGGCTGTGGGCTTTTCTCTGCAATCCCTTACGCGGAAAAAACTACTGAGGTTTAACTTTATCTAAAAATTTGTTTTTGTTTAAGCTCGTCCTTGAGTAGATTTTTCACATTCTCTAAATCTATAACGCGATATCTCCTTGCGTCGACATAACAGATACAATCAAAACATATAAACCTTACAAAACTCACTTCTCAACCACAATACCATAACTCATTAAAAGGCCTTCAATGCCTTCCAAAGAAAACTTAGCGCCTTTAATTTTATTTCTTTCAGGGTGAATATTATAATTAATAGCTTTTCGGAAATCGGCTTTTTCTAAATTAGTATTTTCGAAAGTAGCACCTTGAAAATCACAATCACCAAAAGCGCAACGACTTAAATTAGCCTCAGTAAATTCCACACTCTGAAGTTTAGAATTAATCATTTTAGTATAACTTAAATCTACTTGATAAAAGGAAGAGTGATTAAGCTGGCAGTTTTCAATATACAATGCAAATCCAAAAGAATTACAACTTTCAAAATGCACACCCAAAAGTTTACATCCTAAAAGTTTAACATCCTGAAACGATGAACTTGTTAGGTTTGCCGAACTAAAATTGCAATCTATAAACTCGCACTCTAAAAATCTAACTTCCGATAAAAACCCTTCAGAAAAATTACAATTCTTAAACGTACAATATTCGTAATCGCCTTTTGGAATTCGATTTACGGAATAATCTTGTTTATCGAAAATTTCATCTTCAAATAAAGGTGCGGACATCATTTATAAAAATTTATGGACTTAAAAACCGAAGTTAACTTATTTTAAACGAAACTCTAATTAAAAACAATTAGTCTTTCTCAATAATACTTAATGCTAAACGAATTTTAAAATAGTCGATACTCTCATTAAAATAATCAAAATACGCACGGAGCGCTTTTGGAGAACCAAGAGCTTTTTTAGCTTTTCGTACAGCTTCAACATCGCTTTTAGAAACAAAATCGTATAGATTAATTTCTTTGCCCATGCTGTATAACTTAGCAATATGCGAGTAAACAGTGGTTGTACCTAACTTACGCTGCATAGCAATTTCATCTATTGATAAACCCGATTTGTACAAATTGTATGTCTTTATATAAGTATCACCTTTTTTAACTTTTTTAGGTTTAGACCCCATAAAATTCATGATTTCAGCCATAAACTCATCACCATAAACTTCAAGTTTACGCTGCCCTACTCCACTAATTCTTAAAAAATCGTCATCACTTAATGGGCGCTCTTTTTCAATTTCTTTTAATGTAGCATCACTAAAAACTAAATAAGCAGGAATATCTTCCTCTTGTGCTATTTTATATCGTAATCTCCTAAGGCGTTCAAATAAACTATTAGCTACAACCTTAGTTTTTGTTTTTGTTCTTGTTTTTGTGGTTTTGCTCCTTTTTGTTCGTGTATGTTTCTCTTTAATAACAGGTTTTATTTCTGTAATCACTAATGGTTTTGTTAGCGCGACTTTGGCTCCTTTAAACAGCACATTATTTGAAAACTCGGTAAGTTGCAAAGCATTATTTTTATGAAATGCAATTTCGCAAAACCCTTGATTTATAAGTTGAATTACAAAATGTTGCCAATGCTTCCAAGCAATATCATTACCAATACCAAACGTGCGTACATTTTGATAACCTTTTGCCAAAACAGCCGCGTTTTGCGAACCACGAAGCACATCGATAATCATTCCCATCGCTTCTTTTTCTTGTAAACGATAGACTGCCGAAAGAATTTTTTGAGCAATTACAGTACCATCGAAAAACTGTGGAGGATTTTTACAAACATCGCAATTCCCGCAGTTGCCACCAAGCAACTCTCCGAAGTAACTTAATAGAATTTTACGTCGGCATGTGGTTGACTCTGCAAACTGTTTCATTCTATCTAATTTCGCTATCTGTACAGCCTCATTGGTAGCACCGCTTGCAAAATTTTGTAATTGTATAACATCGGCATAACTATGAAATAATAACGCATGCGAGGTTAAGCCATCTCGTCCTGCACGCCCAATTTCTTGATAATAACCTTCAATGTTTTTAGGCATATTATAATGCACCACCCAACGCACATTAGATTTATCTATTCCCATACCGAAAGCAACGGTTGCACAAACAATTTGGGTTTTATCACGAATAAAAGATTCTTGAACTTTACTTCGTTTTTCAAAATTTAACCCGGCATGATACGCTTCCGCATGAATGCCATTGGTTTTTAATTTTTTAGATAGCTGTTCTGTAGTTTTTCGGCTTAGGCAATAAATAATTCCCGACTGGTTTGGTCTGGCATTTATAAATTTAACTATTTGAGAAATTCGGTTATTGGCCGTTCTAACTTCCAATCCTATATTTTTTCTATCGAAAGATGAAATAAAACGCTCGGCATGCTCTATGCGTAATTGTTTTACAATATCTTCTCTAGTTGCTTTATCCGCAGTAGCAGTTAAGGCAATAAACGGAATATTAGGTAATGTAGATTTTAAAAAACCAAGTTGTTGATACGATGGTCTAAAATCGTGTCCCCAAGAAGAAATACAATGCGCCTCGTCTATAGCAACACAGCTAATATATTTTTCAGTTAAAATATTTTGTAACGCCGCTAAACTTTCTGGAGCAACATAAAGTAGTTTTATTTCTGCTGTAATAACACTTTCTATAATAGCAAATTGCTCTTCGCTACTTTGGCTACTATTAAAATAAGATGCAGGAATACCATTGGCGTTTAAACCATCGACCTGATCTTTCATTAGCGCTATAAGCGGAGAAATAACAATGGTAACGCCTTTAAAGGACAACGCCGGAAGCTGAAAACAAATAGATTTACCACCTCCTGTTGGCATAATAACCAAGCAGTCTTTTTTATTGAGTACAGACTCTACAATATCTTGTTGATTTACTCTAAAAGAATCGTAACCAAAATAGTTTTTTAAGTTTGAAAACACCTGATCGTTGGTGGCTGTTCTTGGCATTAATTTAAATGTAAACGGTAAACATTAAAAGCATAATGTTTTACCATTCGCGCTTTTTATTTAATTCCTCCAGAGCTGCTAAATCTTTTTGTGAAACTACTTTTAAGAAAGATGAATGTTGCTCTATAGCATATTCTATCTTTTCTACGATATCTGCATGCGTATCGTTTTCGTAATCTATTTCTAAAGGTTCTTTAATTTCAAAAGATTGAAATATATTTTTCTTCTTAATAAATAATCCTTTTTTATCAAACGATCTACGAAAACCATCGATAACGATTGGTACAACAATTGGTTTGTAACGTTTAATAATATGCGCTGTTCCTTTCCTGATAGGTTTAAAAGGTGTAGTTGTACCTTGTGGAAAGGTAATAACCCAACCATCGTCTAAAGCTTTCCCTATACTAGAAATATCGCTCATTTTAACCTGACGATTAACATCTTTACCTTCCGATCTCCAAGTACGCTCTATACTAATAGACCCCATGTAAGCTAATATTTTTGGTAATAAACCAGCTTTCATCGTTTCTTTGGCGGCTATATAATAAATGTTAAGTTTTGGATCCCAGATATAACCTATGTTTTTTATAGAATCTGTTCTTCCGCTTAAACTCGCATTAAACACATGAAACATCGCTACAACATCTGCAAAATAGGTTTGATGGTTTGATACAAATAGCACATTGGTACCAGGTAAATCTTTTATAATTTCAGAGCCTTCAATTTGAAGTTCATTAAAGCCACGAAACCTTCTATGTGTTATCACACCAAAGATTCTAATTAGCCATTTCTTTAAAAACAATATATGTCCGAACGGATTTCTTTTAAACAATCCCATAAATCACACGTCAAATTGATTAGTTAATATACTAAAATACAAATGTAACAATTCTAACAGATTACAAAAGCTGTTTTAATAAGTCTTTAATTTCGCTAAGCATCATTGCTGTTGCTCCCCAAACTACATGCCCGTTTAAATTAAATGCAGGCACCTCGACTTCAAGACTATACGAGGTTTTTACTGTTTTTTTAATGACTATTTTTTCATCTAAAAAATGTTGCAATTTTATTTCTATAATGGCCTCAACTTCATCATCTTGTTTAATAAAATCGGGTTGATTCTCCAAAACACCTATAAATGGATGGACATAAAAGTTACTTGGCGGAATATAAACCTCGGTTAATTCTCTAATAACCTTAATATTTTTGATAGGTACACCAACCTCTTCAAAAGTTTCGCGAACTGCTGCATCTTGCAACGATTTATCGATAGATTCTAACTTCCCACCGGGAAAAGCGACTTGCCCAGAATGCGCACCTTTGTAGACTTTCCGAAGTATTAAAACAAAGGTTGTTTCGTTTTCGTTATTAGGATAAAATAAAGCTAAAACACCTGCTTTTTTAGCATTTTTAATAGCGTCCTTCTGCTGCCTTAAAAGTTCTTGCCTAAAAGAAGGCACCATTTTAAACTGAGAAGCCTCGGCTGGTAGCGGTATATTTTTTATTTTTGAAATCGATTCTAAAAATTCATCAAAATTCATTGATATGCGTATAGGTTTGCTTTTGTGTTTCTTTTTTTTATTTCTGAATTGTGAAGATAAACAATCTAAGAAGAAAATAACAACAGAAACGGTAGTTACAAAAACGACTAAAAAGGATGCTAAACCTAAAAAAGAGGATACTTTTGAAAAGTTAGATTCCAAAAGTGCTATGGAGTTTTTTCTAGAATATGATAAACACCATAAAGAGAACAAAGTACGTATAACAACCGATTTTGGAAGTTTTGATATTTTACTCTATAATGAAACTAAATTTCACAGATCAAATTTTATTTTTTTAACAAAGCAAAAATATTTTGTAGATACACAGTTTTATCGTGTTATTGACAATTACATGGTGCAAGCCGGAAATAGCGATGATGTGAAAATTTCTAAAAAGCGAGGAAAAATAGGTAAATACTTGCTTCCGCCAGATACTAAACGTGGTTTTAAACATGATAGAGGCGTTATTTCGATGCCAAGTAGTGCCATTGAAAACCCACATAAACTAGCGTCGCCGTACGAGTTTTTTATTATTCAGCAACATGGCGGATCGCATTTTCTAGATGGCGATTATACTGTTTTCGGACATGTAACTCGTGGGATGGATGTTATTGATAAAATTGCAGCTGTAGAAACCGGTAAAGGCGATTGGCCTTTACAGAATATATATATTCGTGATTGTGAAATTATTGAATAGCCACTTGCTATTTCGCTCTTAATTTTAGTTCAAAAACAAAACACAAATAATACAGGAAGTACGATACCTATAATTGATAAAGGCTGCTTAATAGTATAATTTACTAGGCTGCTTTGGGTTAATTTATAATACCTTATTTCTAAACATAAAAACAGAATATAAAGCCACAAATAATAGTAAAACACATAATAGAGTGCAAACATCCCTGATTTATCAATCACTTTAAATGCCATAAATAGAATTACTGCTAAAATATTAACCACCCTAATAATTTTTGTTGTGGTGAATTTTTTAAATTCCTTATGGTTCTTCCTTTCCATTAAATTGTAATCAAGCTTTCCTTCAAAATATATCCTTTTTAAAGAGCCAAGAGAATAACTTTTATCAAGGCAAACAAATCTATTCTACAGGAAAATCGAAATAGGTTTTAGGAAATGGTTCCCATCGTAATGTAAAATGCCACCATTCTTTTGAGTAATTTCTAAAACCATGCTTAAGCATAACCTTTTGAAGTTTTTGTCGATTTTCTTTTTGTTTTTCTGATATGTGTGGATAATTTACCCATGAGGCTTCACCAAAAAAATCGTAAGGACTTCCCATATCTAGAATTTCTCCTGTACTCCCATCTACCAAAGTTAAATCTATAGTACTACCTCTACTATGCCCCGATTTGGTTGCTATATATCCGGCTTTAAATAATGTTCTTTTTTTAATTTTAGGATAAAAAATTGTTTTATTCACCGTATCATTTAAGTCACGGGCCCATCGCATAAAATGGTTTACACCTTGTTGCGGTCTATAACCATCGTACACTTTTAGGCACAAATTTTCATCTTCCAATTCTTCTTGTACTAAACGCAAGGCCTCTGCAGCCTGCTTAGTTAGAATTAAACGATTAGAGTTATAACCATCTACGGGTTGCCCAACAAAGTTATAATTGGTGTTATAGCGTAATTCTACATGCAAGTCTGGTATAACTTCTTTTACATAAACAAAACCCTCTGGTAATTGTGCAAATGAAACCACAGAAGAGAGTAAAACGAGATAAAGATATTTAAAATTCATAATAGCGAAGTTAGCTAAAATAATGTTTCACTAAAAATTAGGCATAAAAAAAACCGAGTTCCCTCAAACTCGGTTTTCTATCATTTGCTTTAGTATTATGAGGTTAGATTTGGGATTCCATTTCAACAACATAATGCAAATACTAATTAATTAATCCATTGATCTAAAAAATGTGTTATTTAGAACTGTTCAAATATATAATTTTGAAACGCAACAAAACGACTAAATACATATGAAATCGATGAAATACATTAAATTTTAACATTTATAGACGAAATATTTAAAATAACCGATGAAATACATGTTTTTTAATTCCGAGAAATCGAAAAACAAAACATTATAACACAAAAAAAGCACCCGAAAACGGATGCTTTTTTTCTAACTAACCAATCAAAATATGAGTTACAACTCTACAGTTTAAAGTAACCACTCAATAAACTTTTACATAAAGTGTAACGTTTAATCTAAAAGCAAACGGCGTGCCAAACTTTATACTTGTATCTTTTTTTTAGATAGTTTTAACTAAAATAATTCAATTATGGGCATTAGTATTTAAAATATAAAAGTGAGATATTTGCTTAACTAAAAAAAAGCATAATTATATATGAATAGAGTACTTGTATTATTACTAGTTTGTTTATTGGTTTCTTGCGGAGAAGAACAACACGATTTAACTGTTAAAGGCCATATTGATGGTTTAAAAAAAGGAACTGTTTATCTTAAAAAAGTAAAAGATTCTACACTTATTAATGTAGACTCTTTGGTTATAAGTGGAAATCCTAATTTTGAATTACATAGTACATTAGAATCTCCAGAGGTTTTCTTTTTATTTTTAGATAAAAACAGTAAGAGAGAAGATGGTATTTCGTTTTTTGCAGATAAAGGTATTACAGAAATAAACACATCTCTTAAAAACTTTATGTACGATGCTAAAATTACAGGGTCGGAACAACAAAAAGTAATGGAAGATTACAAAACCATGATTAGCCGATTTAACGATAGAAACTTAGATTTAATAAAAGAGAAGTTTGATGCTCAAATAGCTGGCGACACCACTAAGCTAAAGAGCTTAGAAAAGCAATATAGCACCATTTTAAAGCGTAGATATTTGTTTACGGTTAATTTTGCACTAAATAATAAAGATAGTGAGGTTGCGCCTTATTTAGCTTTAACCGAAATATACAATGCTAAAACAAGTTTATTAGATACTATTAACGTATCGCTAACCGATAAAGTAAAAGCATCTAAATACGGAAAGGAATTACAAAGATTTCTTGATGAGATTAAGGCTGTTGAAAAAGAGTAACGAAACTTACTTTTTAAACATAAAAAAAGACCTTTCAAATTTGAAAGGTCTTTTTTATTTTTAAGAGCCGATGGAGGGACTCGAACCCACGACCTGCTGATTACAAATCAGCTGCTCTAGCCAGCTGAGCTACATCGGCTTTTTTAACGAGTGCAAATATAGTATCTATATTTAGATATGCAACATAAATGTCAAAAAATTTATCCTAAATTGTTAATTTTTTCGATTAAAGCCAATCCTTTAGTTTCTAACTCTTGGTTAATTGCTTTAAAATGCGCTTTTGCGTTATCGTTTTTAGCGTTTACTTTAACTATCAATTCATCGAAAGTAGCTATTGCTTCATCAATAATTGCTTCACTTTGTTTAGTATCTTTATCTGTGTTTGCATATTCCCAAACATATACTGCTTCTATAATATCACCTAAAACATAATTAATGTCCTTTTTTAGGTTTCTAACATTTGCCATTTTAATTGCTTTTAAATTTTTTACAAAATTAAACATAAACTTCTAAACCGTTTACATTTTTAGTACTATTTTAATATTGCACTGCTATTACTGCACTAAAAGTTAGTTTTACTTCCGTTTTAAAAGAAGAAACTCTGTTTTATTTCCCAGAGTAGGTTACAAAATTGCGCGGTGTTTCATAGAGTGTAATCTCTAAAGCTAATTTATCATCTAGCTTCGGCTTTAGTTTATTGTAGATTACCACAGCAATATTCTCGGCTGTTGGATTTAAATCTTTAAACTCTGGAACTTCAAGGTTTAGATTTTTATGGTCGAGTTGATCTTCAACTTCTGCTTCTATAAGATCTTTTAAAACCTTCATATCCATTACAAAACCAGTTTCCTTATCTATTTCACCGGTAACACTAACTATAAGTTCGTAGTTGTGCCCATGAAAATTAGGGTTGTTGCATTTACCAAAAACGGCATCGTTTTTTTCAAAACTCCAATCTTTGCGATACAATCTGTGTGCCGCATTAAAATGTGCTTTTCTGTTAACTGTAACTTCCATATCAAGCTATATTTATATGCTCGTAAAATTTTTCAAAAATAATTTTAAACCATTCTGTATATTCTTCTGGATGTTTAGCCATATCAACTTTCACATCTTCCACAAGCATCCATTTCCAACTTTCAACCTCATCTGGGTTTATAACAGGTGCATCATTATAATGCCCTACCATGATATGATCGAATTCATGTTCTGTTAATCCATTATCAAAAGGAGCTTTATATATAAAGGATGTGGTTTCTTTTAACTCCGCTACAAAGCCCATTTCTTCTTGCAACCGTCTTTTACCTGCTTGTAAATTACTTTCACCATCGCGTTGATGGCTACAACATGTGTTAGTCCAAAGTCCAGGAGAATGATATTTAGTTAATGCACGTTGCTGTAACATCAACTCATTTTTATCGTTAAAAATAAATACAGAAAATGCACGATGCAAAACTGCTTTTTCATGAGCTTCCATTTTTGGCATTAAACCAATTTGCTCATCTTTTTCGTTTACTAAAACAACTTTTTCTTCAATCATAGAACACAAAAATACCAACTAATTTTTAAAATAAAGAATAATACCAATTTAAACGGAAGAAGCCTACCTGCCAATGTATACTTAAAATGAGGTTATAATGATAATTAGAAGGGGTTTATCTTTTTTAAAATTTAAAACCTTATAATAAATGTATTTTTACGGCTATATTTGCAATCGCTTTTCAACATAAATTTATGAGTTTTTTAAAAGAAATACAACGCAGACGAACTTTTGGTATTATCTCGCATCCCGATGCCGGTAAAACGACCTTAACAGAAAAATTACTTTTATTTGGTGGAGCCATCCAAGAAGCTGGTGCCGTAAAAAGTAATAAAATAAAGAAAGGAGCCACGAGTGATTTTATGGAAATTGAACGTCAGCGTGGAATTTCGGTAGCAACCTCTGTACTTGCTTTTGAGTACAATGGTATTAAAATTAATATTTTAGATACACCTGGTCACAAGGATTTTGCTGAGGATACATTTAGAACGCTTACTGCTGTAGATAGTGTTATTGTTGTTATTGATGTTGCAAAAGGTGTTGAGGAACAAACGGAAAAACTAGTTGAAGTTTGCCGTATGCGAAACATCCCGATGATTGTTTTTATTAATAAAATGGATCGTGAAGGTAAAGATGCCTTCGATTTATTAGATGAAGTTGAACAAAAACTAGGTTTAAAAGTAGCTCCTTTAAGTTTCCCAATTGGAATGGGTTACGATTTTAAAGGTATTTATAATATTTGGGAGAAAAACGTTAATTTATTTAGTGGTGATAGTAGAAAAGATATAGAAGAAACTATTGAAATTTCCGACTTAGCATCACCAGAATTAGATAAACTAGTAGGAGAAAAAGCAGCCAACACACTTCGTGAAGAGATTGAACTTGTTGAAGGTATTTATCCTGAGTTTGATAAAGAAACATACCTTAATGGTGAGCAGCAACCTGTGTTTTTTGGTTCTGCCTTAAATAATTTTGGAGTTCGCGAATTGCTAGATTGTTTTGTTGAAATTGCACCAAAACCGCGACCAAAACAAAGTGAAGAACGTTTAGTAAAACCTGATGAAGATAAATTTACTGGTTTTGTATTTAAAATACATGCCAATATGGATCCAAACCACAGAAACCGTTTAGCCTTTGTTAAAATTGTTTCGGGAGAGTTTAAACGTAACGCGCCTTATTTACACGTTCGCCATAATAAAAAAGTAAAATTTTCTAGTCCGAATGCCTTTTTTGCAGAAAAGAAAGAGATTGTAGACATCTCCTACCCTGGTGATATTGTAGGTTTGCAAGATACCGGAACTTTTAAAATTGGTGATACTTTAACAGAAGGTGAAATTTTAAACTATAAAGGTGTACCTAGTTTTTCTCCAGAACATTTTAGATATATTAATAATGCCGACCCATTAAAATCAAAACAACTTTTTAAAGGTATCGACCAATTAATGGACGAAGGTGTAGCACAATTATTTACTCTAGAACTAAACGGAAGAAAAGTAATTGGAACAGTTGGAGCACTTCAATATGAAGTTATTCAATACCGACTAGAACACGAGTATGGTGCTAAATGTACCTATGAGAATTTAAATGTTTTTAAAGCTTGCTGGGTTGAACCAGAAGATCCTAAAAACGATGAATACA
Source organism: Algibacter lectus (assembly GCF_004368925.1). Taxonomy (NCBI): domain Bacteria; kingdom Pseudomonadati; phylum Bacteroidota; class Flavobacteriia; order Flavobacteriales; family Flavobacteriaceae; genus Algibacter; species Algibacter lectus. Next base: position 8,726 of record NZ_SORL01000011.1, on the reverse strand, counting down.
AAGAGTTTGTGAGAGTGAAACAACGTTTTCTTGCAAAGGATAAACAAAACCAATTGGTGTTTTTAGCAGATTCGGCTTTCTCTTTACAGATGACACAACAGAAATATCCAAGTATTAAGTTTCATTTTGTTTCTGAATTCTCTTAAAATATAAAAAAGCCACTTTTTAAAAGTGGCTTTTTTTATGTTTTATATTTTGCTCTTATTTATCTAAGCAAGACTTTCCGTTTATACTAGTTACTATAAATTCACTACGTCTATTTTTATTATGTTCTTCTTCTGTACAAGTAGATCGATTATTAGAATCGCAATCACAATGGTTTATTAACTGAGATTCACCATAACCTTTAGCTGTTAATCTACTAGCCTCTATACCTTTACTTATTAAGTAGTTTTTAGTAGATTTAGCTCTATTGCTAGATAGTGTCTCGTTGTAAGCATTGGTACCTCTACAATCTGTATGACTACGTATATCAATTTTTAAAGTTGGATATTGATTCATTAAAACCAATACCTTTTGTAAATCGACTTCAGCATCGTATCTAATATTATACTTATCAAAATCGAAATAAACCACAGGAATATCTAAAATTTTAGCTAAATCTGCACATGGTGTAATGGCTTGGATATTAATTTCCAAATTCAGATTAATTACCATATCCTCTGTCCCCATTAAGGTTACAAAGTTCTTTTCGTCTCCTATATAATCTGTCTTTTCTGCACGAATTAAAAAGGGTTCATTACAAGTTAACTTAGAAAAACTATAAGCTCCTGCTTGATCGGCAATAACGGTTTCTATTTTATCTCCAGCTTTAGAATACAATGTTACCGTTGCCTCCGCTAGTAATTCTTGCGTATTTTTATCTAATACCGTTCCCGTTACAATTTGCTCACACTCTATCGCTTTAAAGCTGTAAATATCATCATCACCTTTTCCGCCTTCTCTGTTTGATGTGAAGAAACCTTCTTTAGTTCCTAAATTTTCATAATAACCAAAATCGTCTTTAGAACTATTTATTGGCTTTCCTACATTTTCAACAATTAAAGGTTGATTACTTTCACGCTTATTTTCAAAATCTCTAACTACATAAACATCTAAACCTCCTAAACCTGAAAGTCCGTTTGATGAAAAATACAAATCACCTATTTCATTTATAAAAGGAAACGTTTCTTGAGCCTCTGTATTTATAGAAGCACCTAAATTTTCAGGATCACCTAAAGTACCATCCTCTAGAATATCTACTTCATATAAATCGGATTGACCAATAGTTCCTGGCATATCGGAAGCAAAGTACATTTTAGTTCCTCTTACATTAATGGCCGGGTGTGCTACACTATAATCACTACTATTAAAATGAACAGATTCTACATTACTCCAATCTCCATTTATGTTTTTTGTAGCTTTAAATATTTTTAACCTATTTACACCTTCATCATCTTTTTTATAGCGCTTTTTATAATAATTATTTCTTGTAAAATACATAACCTCATCATCTGGAGTAAAAGCAGCTGTAGACTCGTGGTACTTTGTATTAATATATTCATTAAAGGCTACCACGTTTTTATAAGTGCCATCGGCTTGTTTTGTTGCTTTGTATAAATCTAGGTAAGGTTGCTTGTTCCATTGGTATATTTTGTCTCCTAATCTTGAAGAAGCAAATATTAATTCATCTTTATATTGATTGGTTCCAAAATCTGATTTTTCAGTATTCAAATCCAGATTTACAACTTGCAAGTCTCTACTTAGCGATAAAATAGACTCTAAATAATCTTTTTTACTAGCAAAAGCTTTCCCTCTTAAATCATCTTTATTAGCCTCATAAAATTTTTGCATCCAAGCATCAGACTCTTCATAAGATTCTGTTGCTTTTAATGCTTGAGCGTACCTAAAGTAGTATTCACTATCTAAAGCGGTCTCTCCAACTTCTTCAAAAAGTTTGCCGTACCATTTGGCGGCTTCTTTCATTTCGTTATTAAAATATAATGAATTGGATAATTTTTGTAATAAGCTAACCGAAGTGTAACCATTATTGGCTACTTCAAGTAAAATATCACTTGTTTTTGCGTACGAAAAATTATCGTAAGCTTTATTTGCTTTTTGATAATCGGCCTTTTGCGAATAACTTAGTACTGCACTTAGACTTAAAAATATAGTTAATATGTGTATTTTCATTTTCATAAGGTTAGGCTTTAAAAGAATCTTGGGGATAATAAACGTCCTGCTTTGCGTAATTCAAAACGTAACATAATTTCGTGAGAACCACTATTGTAGTTATTTAAACCAGTGGTTGTTAAATCGTATGCATAACCTACATATAAACCATCTGATATTTGAAAACCAGTAAGTAAACTTACAGAATCGTCCCAACGCCATGCTAAACCAAGCGTTAATTTTTCTCTATATAATCCATTTAATGATATATCGCCAATTACCGGTGCTCCAGAAACGGCTTTTATAAATGCTGAAGGTTTCAGTTTTAAATCATTATTAATATCGAATACATAACCTGTAATGGCATAAAAATTTATACGCTCTGTAGCTATCGATTCTATAAAATCATCGTAATGATCTGTGGTTAATAAATTAGGTGCAGAAACTCCTAAATACCATTCTCTATTACTAACGTATACACCAACACCAACAGTAGGTGATAATCTACTAATAGGCTCATTAAAAAGAGGATCGGTGGTTTGATACTTACCTTTACTCCAATCTGTACTTAATTGATGAAGCCCTGCTTTAACCCCAAATGATAAGGTAGTATAATCGTAATCTAAAGGTATGCTATAACTTAAATTGGCATCGATATATGTTTCTTCGGCTGGCCCTAAAGCATCATTTACTACAGATAATCCTAAACCAATACGCTCGTTTCTTAAAGGTGCATGAATACCTAAAGTTTGCGTTTTTGGAGCACCATCGATCCCAACCCATTGTGTTCTATATAAACCGGTTATACTTAAAACCTCTCTTTGCCCTGCGTATGCCGGATTGATACTCATAGTATTATACATATATTGAGTATACTGCGGATCTTGCTGTGCAACGGCATCTAAACTACTAAATATGACTAAGCACATTAATAATAGAAAAGACTGTGTATTTAATTTGAATTCTTTCATTTTTATAAATTCTATTTCTTAAAGATAATATTATCTGTTAATATATAACCATCCTACTTTAGGTTTCAAACCGTTTCCTAAGTCTAAAACATAATAATATGTTCCTACTGGAAGTTTTTCTGATTGCAGTACTGTACTTCTACCATCGGAAGTTCCATCCCATTCGTTACTGCTACTATAGCCTTTTTTCTTGTAAACTACATTCCCCCAACGGTTATAAACTTCTAAACTGTTATTTGGGTAATTATCTATACAATTAATAACTAGAGTATCTCCATAGCCATCTCCATTAGGTGAAAACTCGTTTATAACAGATACACAACCAAGCTCTGTAACTGTGGCATCTTCTTCTAAATCGCCATCAAAATCATCACCATCATCACTTATATCGGCAACAATTTGATTGTTAGCAGTTTTCCCTGATACAGAAACACTATTGCTAACGCCTCCTGCGTTTAAAGCTTGCTCGTTAATTGTAAATGTAGCAGTGTAAGTTGCTATTTCTCCAATTAACAAGGTACCTTCTGGACTGCCTAAATCGGCACTATCAAAAGTTGGCTCACTAGTTAATGTTAGTGTTTCATCATTTGCATCTAAGAACGTATCTATTAAAGCAATCTCTGTTAAATCGTAATCTCCAGTATTTTCAACGTAAATAGAATACCTAATTTGTTCTCCTAAATTTGTTCCTGCTGCATCTGCTATTTTAGTGACAGTTATTTCTGCAACGCACCCAGTTGATATTGGACTACATGGATTTGTTTCATCTGAAATCCCCGTTGGAATTGCTTCCGTACTTGGGTCATCGATTCCTGTTGTTTCTTCACAATCGGTAAAACCATCACCATCTGTATCAACAGAACTTGTACATGTTGCTTCATTCACTGTTACCGATACAGTTGCTGTATCACAACTTTGTGCTGTTTCGTTATCACAAACCGTATAGTTAAATGAATCTGTACCATTAAATCCTGAATCTGGCGTATATGTTACAACATCATCACTCGGATCATTTGGTGTTCCGTTTGGATCGGTGATTACTACTGTTCCATTTGCAGGATCTGTAGTTACTAATGTCCCTATTGTTGGAACGTAAGTATCATTTTCATAAACATCGACCACTAAAGGTGCATCTTCTTCTGTTTCTACTGTATCTGGTTCTACATCTACAGGTGTAACCGTTGATGTATTTACCGTAATGGTTACAGTTGCCGTATCACAATTACCAGGAACAGCAACTTCACAAATTGTATAAGTTACAGTGTATGTTCCAGGTGTTGTATTAGGAGCAACATCTACACTTCCGTCCGCATTTACTGTTAATGGTCCGTTGGTGTTTGGTGTTACCGAAATATCATTAACATCTACAGCTACTCCGTTTAAAGTATCATTATTTAAAAGATCTGTATATGTAATTCCTGCACTACCTTCTGTTACTGTAGCCGTGTAATTATCTTCTATGGCATCGATAGGTGTTGCTTCAACTATAATAGTTACTGTTGAAGTGTCACAATTTGAAGGATTTAGATTCTCACAAATTGTATATGAGACAACATAAGTACCTGCAATAGAACCTGAAGGCACAATTACATTACCATTAGCATCTATTGAAACACCATTTAACCCATCATTACTATCTAAAGTAATTGTGATATCTGTATCCAAAACAGGATCCCCGTTTAAAGTATCATTGCTAGTAACATCACCAACATTTCCTCCTGTAGTTCCGTTTATTGGAGTTGTACTAAAATCATCAACCATCGCATCGATTACTGCCGGTTCAACTACTACGGTTACTGTTGTAGTATCACAATTAGTTGGGTTTAAATTTTCACAAATAGTATATGTAATATCATAACTACCTGCAAGTGTTCCTGCTGGAACGTTTACAAGTCCATTAATATCGATACTAGCTCCTACTAAACCATCATTATCATTAAGTGTAATAGAAATATTAGCATCTGTTACAGGGTTTCCATTAAGTGTATCATTCAAAGTAACATCCCCTACAACACCTCCATCAATACCGTTAATTGGTGTTGCTGTGAAATCATCAACTATTGCATCTATAACCGCTTCTCCTACAACCACAATAGCTGTAGTTGTATCACAATTAGTCGGGTTTAAATTTTCACAAATAGTATATGTTATGGTATACGTTCCTGAAGTTGAACTTGGAGGCACAATTATACTTCCATCATTATTAATAGCAACTCCAATTAATCCGCCATTATCATCTAAAGTAATATCAATTGAATTATCATCTACAAGAACTCCATTTAATGTATCATTTAATGTGACATCTCCAGCTGTTCCTCCTGTTTGCCCATCAATTGTGGTTGCACTAAAATCATCACTAATAGCATCAATATTTGCAGCTCCAACAACAATAGTTACTGTTGCTATATCACAATTTGAAGGATTTAGCACTTCGCAGATTTGATATTCTAAAACGTAAGTTCCTGCCGTAGTGTTGGCTGGAACATTTATAGTTCCGTCTGTATTTATTGTTGCTCCATTTAACCCTGCGATATCTGTTAACGACACTACAACATCATTATTTGCAAAAGGATTTGCGTTAATAGTATCTCCTCCGAATACAGAAGCGGTAATACCTCCAGTTAATCCGTTAACTGGCACTGCCGTAAAATCGTCATTAACAGCTTCAATAACTGGAGCTTCAACAACAATAGAAATCACAGCATTATCACAGTTTCCTGAATTTATGTTTTCGCAGATTTGATAAATCACACTGTAAGTTCCTGCTGCAGTTCCAACAGGCACAGTGATATCTCCATTGGCATCAATTATAATCCCTGTTAATCCACCATCATTAATTATTGCTATAGTTACTTCTGAAGCTAATACAGCATTACTTTCTAGTGTATCATTCAATAAAATATTTCCTGGCGCTCCACCTTCAGAACCATTAATTGGTAATGCAGTAAAGTCGTCATTTATAGCATCTATTGTTCCTGCTCCAACTTCTAAAACTGCAGTTGCCGTATCACAGTTTGTTGGATTTATAACATCACAAATTTGATAGGTTATAGTGTACGTTCCTGCAGAAGTTCCTGCCGGAACCTCGACAACTCCATTTGCTCCTATAGCAACACCTGTTAATCCACCATCTGAAGTTAATGTGACATTAACTTCACTTGATGTTATTGGATCTCCATTTAGTGTATCATTACCAAGCACATTTCCAACAGCTCCACCATTTGTCCCGTTTACCGGACTTGCAGTAAAATCATCAACAACAGCATCAATTATTGGTAAATCAATTACAATTATAGCAGTTGCTGTATCACAGTTTGAAGTGTTTAAAACTTCGCAAATTTGATATTCAACATTATAAGTGCCTCCTACTGAATCCTCAGGAACATTAATGGTTCCATCATTATTAATGGTTACTCCCGTTAATCCGCCATCATCAAATATACTCGAAGTTACTGCTGTATTAACAAAAGGATCACCATTTAAAGTATCATTTGTATATACTGAAGTAGTTGTTCCTCCATCTAAACCGTTAAAAGATGTTGCTGTAAAATCATTATTAACAGCATCAATAATAGCTGCACTAACTAATACGGTAACATTTGCAGAATCACAGTTTGTTGGATTAAGGTTCTCGCAAATAGTGTATTCTATTGTATAAGTCCCTTCAGGTGTATTTGGCGGAATAATTAAATTTCCATCGGCGTCAATACTCGCACTTGGTATACCACCATTATCAGTAATAAATATTTTTCCATCATCGATAGGATCTCCGTTTAATGTATCGTTTAATGTAACATCTCCAGCAATACCACCTTCTAGTCCATTTATAAGGTTTGAAGTGAAATCATCATCAGTAGCTCCAATTGTTGCGGGCTCAACTACAACTGTAACCGTAGTAGTATCGCAATTACTTGAATTTAAATTCTCGCAAATAGTATAAGTCAACACATAAGATCCAGCAGGTGTACCAGCAGGCACATTTACCTCGCCTGTAGCACTAATACTAGTGCCTACTAAACCACCATTATCATCTAATGTAATTGTTATTTGAGAATCTGTAACCACAACACCGTCTAAAGTATCATTGAGAGTAACATCGCCTACTATTCCTCCATCATATCCATTTATCGGCGTTACGCTAAAATCATCAATTATAGCATCAATAACTGCTTCTTCAACAACAATTATTGCTTTTGTAGTATCACAGTTCGTCGCAACCGCTATTTCACAAATAGTATAAGTTATTGTATATGTTCCTGAAGTCGTTCCTGCTGGTACGATTACATTTCCATTGGCATCAATACTTACGCCTATAAGTCCCCCATTACTATCTAAGGTTATATTAATTTCTGAATCATTTACCGCAACTCCATTTAAAGTATCGTTAGCAGTAACATCACCAGCAGTTCCTCCTGTTTTTCCATTTATAGGAGTTGCTGTGAAGTCATTTATAACAGCATTGATAGTTCCACCAACTTCAATATCTACAGTTGTGGTATCACAGTTACTTGGTACTGCTTTTTCACAAATAGTATAGGTTAAGCTGTAGTTTCCTGAATCGGCGCCTGCTGGTACAATTACGTTTCCATTAGCATCGATGGTGACTCCGGTTAATCCGCCATCATTATCTAAAGTGATGTTGATTAAGGTATCATCTACTGCTGCTCCGTTTAAGGTATCGTTGGCTGTAACATCGCCTGCCGTTCCTCCAACAACACCATCTACTGGTGCGGCTGTGAAATCGTTGATTGCAGCATCGATTGTGCCATCGACTACGATATCTACGGTTGTGGTATCACAGTTACTTGGTACTGCAATTTCACAAATCGTGTAGGTTAAGGTGTAGTTTCCTGAATCGGCGCCTGCTGGTACAATAACATTACCGTTAGCATCGATGGTTACCCCGCTTAATCCACCATCATTATCTAAAGTGATGTTGATTAAGGTATCATCTACTGCCGCTCCGTTTAAGGTATCGTTGGCTGTAACATCGCCTGCCGTTCCTCCAACAACGCCATCTACTGGTGCCGCTGTGAAGTCGTTGATAACAGCATCGATTGTTCCGTCTACTACGATATCTACGGTTGTGGTATCACAGTTACTTGGTACTGCTTTTTCACAAATAGTATAGGTTAAGGTGTAGTTTCCTGAATCGGCGCCTGCTGGTACAATTACGTTTCCATTAGCATCGATAGTGACTCCGGTTAATCCACCGTCATTATCTAAAGTGATGTTGATTAAGGTATCATCTACTACTGCTCCGTTTAAGGTATCGTTGGCTGTAACATCGCCTGCGGTTCCTCCAACAACGCCATCTACTGGTGTGGCTGTGAAATCGTTGATTACAGCATCGATGGTGCCATCGACTACGATATCTACGGTTGTGGTATCACAGTTACTTGGTACTGCAATTTCACAAATAGTATAGGTTAAGGTGTAGTTTCCTGAATCTGAACCTACTGGTACAATTACGTTTCCGTTAGCATCGATGGTTACTCCGGTTAATCCGCCATCATTATCTAAAGTGATGTTGATTAAGGTATCATCTACTGCTGCTCCGTTTAAGGTATCGTTTGTGGTAACATCGCCTGCGGTTCCGCCTGT